>JAWAKK010000001.1:0-776437 GCA_038887515.1 Candidatus Nezhaarchaeales archaeon
TGTATTTGAAGAATTTCAAGCCTACCCTGCTTATCTGGGACCCCGATCTCGATCTCCCTATCGAACCTACCAGGCCTCCTTAAAGCGGGATCAATAGCATTAGGCCTATTTGTAGCAGCAATAACTACAACTTTACCGCGGCTTTCAAGACCATCCATCAGCGTCAACAGTTGTGATACAACTCTCTTTTCTACTTCTCCTGTTACTTCCTCGCGTTTAGGTGCTATTGCATCTATTTCGTCGATGAATATTATTGAAGGAGCATTCTCTTCAGCTTCCTTAAATATTTCTCTAAGCCTCTGTTCACTCTCACCGTAGAACTTACTCATTATTTCGGGACCACTTATACTTATAAAGTGGGCATTGGTCTCGTTTGCAACGGCTTTAGCCAGTAAAGTTTTACCGCAACCTGGAGGACCGTAGAGAAGCACTCCCTTGGGCGGCTCGATACCAAGCCTCTCGAAGAGTTCTGGGTGCTTAAGAGGTAGCTCGACCATTTCCCTAATCTTCTGAATGGCCTCTTTAAGACCACCTATATCCTCGTACGTTACCCTCGGTATTGCTTTAGGAACCTTCTCGACCTTTTCAGTTAATACTACTTGTGTATCATGCGAAACTATTACAGCGTCAACGGGCGGATGTATCGAGGTCACTATGAAGTCTACGGTCCTTCCCATAATACCTACTGGTACGTAGTCCCCCCTAGTAATGGCCCTTCCTTCAAGGAGGTGCCTTATGTACTCTTCTCCTCCGACAATCCTCAGTGGCTCTGTAGGTGCTAGAGTTATTTTTTCAGCCTTCTTGACCGACGTCGCAAGCTTTATCGTTACCTTATCGTCTATTCCGACTCCGGCGTTCCTCCTTATGTAGCCATCTATCCTTATAATGCCCTTACCGTAATCTTCGGGGTAACCGGGCCAACATATAGCCACGGTCTTCTTCTTACCCACTATTTCTACGACGTCGCCAGCATTTATGCCCAACCGGGACATCGCCTCAGGGTCTACTCTAGCTATTCCTCTACCAACATCTCGAGCTTTTGCTTCTGCTACCCTTAACACGACTGAAGGTAAAGATCTATCGGTCATAAACATCAACCTAAAAAAGATAGAAGTGGTTGTGTAAAGTTACTCTACTTTGATTTCGTGGCCCTTCTCTTCGACTATTCTCTCTTTTAGTTTCAAAACTGCTTCAAGTACACCGTTCCTATAGGTAGCTTTGGCTGACGCTGGGTCAACCTTCGCAGGTAGCTTTACTTCGGTATGGTACTTTCTGTCTCCTTGCTCAGCTCTTATGGCTACAGAATCTTCTGTGGCATTTAACTTGATCGACTCTTTGTCGACGCCGGGTAGCTCAGCTATGAGCCTAAGCTCTCCAGCCTTCGTATCTACATGGGTCTCGACGTACGGCCTCCTCACTTCACTTCGCTCAACACCCCATCTCGATGGCCTAACGTTACCGAATTCTTGTACTACTGGTTTTCCGTCAGGCCCTATGGTTATGCTGAAACCATAGAAGTAAGGCCCCTCTATTGTTACTTCTCTACCCTCTCTCGGCATCTTGGTGAAGGTCCTAAACATTCTGTCAATCATTTCGTCCACTTCTTCGAATACCTTCTCGAATTCGTCAAAGATACTTGAGAACCTTCTAGGTCTCCACCACATAGGTTTCTCACCTCTGGTTAGTAACCAGAGGTGAGAAATATTTAAATCTTTCTGTACTCTTATCTCTCAGGAGATATATAAGGTGGGAGCGTGGCTCGCCGAGCGCTGAGTTTGCTTGAAGTCCTAGGAAACGAGACGCGTAGGAAAATACTGGAACTGTTAGCTAAGGAACCGAAGTACCTATTACAATTGTCGAGAGAGCTTAACGTTAGCCAACAAGCAATACTTAAGCATATAAACGTCTTGGTTAAAGCTGGCCTCATAAGAGCTTATGAGGTCAAGGCCGGCTCCTTAGGTCCATCTAGGAAGTATTATGAGCTTGCAAAGCCAATATTCATGTCGGTCAACTTGTTTAAAGGTTATAGCGAAGTTGAGGTTTACGACTTCCTAGATGAAATTCCACAGCGTTTAAGAGAAACATTGGTATCTATAGAGAAGGACCTTGAAAATGGTAAGAGACTTGAAGAGTTGCTTTCCGAGGTAAGGGAAACCATTCAGGTAATAGATAGGGAATTACAGGAGGTAAAAGCAAGAGAAAGAGCACTACTAAGTGCTAAATGCAAGCTACTGAATTTAGTTTACGAGAGTTTAAGTAGACTCGGCGTTCCATCGTCTAGATGCAAAGACATCTTAGAGAAATTACTGGGTTAGCCTCGCAAATGTTCTTGCTAAATCATTTTAGACAAAAGGTCGTTTATTGCTGGACCTCTATAGCCTAACTCTCCTCCTTCTTTGAAGGTCCTCTTTATTGTCCCTTTAAATCCTCCTGAAGGTGGATGTAACCTGAAAACTGGTTTTAAGTTTGGTATTTCTTGCAAAGCTATCTTGCCTTCAAGTATAGCTTTAGCCAATTCTCTGAAGTTTTCGAAACCCAACTTTTTAATGTATTCAAGCGTCAGGCTCTCATCGCCTACTAGCCTACCTCTCTTTTCTAATAATGATGCTAGAATTTCTTCATTTACCTCCCCGTACGTTATGTAGCCTGAGACTTTCTTCAGCATACCCTCGACCGACGGCGTAGCCTCAACTATTATGCAGTGATTCTTTCTTGCGAGCCTTAAGGATTGCAATGTAAGCTTAATATCCGGTGGTACGCCAACACAGCCCCTAAGCCTTATGACCGCATAGAGTTTTTTTGTCATGCTCTCGCCCAATCCTTAACCGACTTAAAAGCCAGTGTGCCCCGAAGAGCTTCGAGAGTTGCCCTTGCCGTGTTCTCCTTAGTTCGAGATTCGCCTTTACTAAAAGTCCACACATCCTTTACTCCTGCAAGCCTTAGCACTATTTTAGCCGTATCGCCCGCTACAAGACCAGTTCCTCTAGGTGCTGGTAATAGCGTTACCTCTACGCTACCAGCCTTACCCCAAACTCTTACCGGTATGCTGTGGGGTCTGCCACATCTGCACTCCCAACTTCCACAACCAAGTCTAACGGGGATTATGTTCAACTTGGCCTCAGCTATAGCTTTGTCTATTGCTTCCCTCATTTGCCTTGCTTTAGCACTACCTAGTCCAACATAACCAGCCTCGTTACCTATAGCTATCACTACCTTAAACCTCGAAGACTCGCCAGCGTACGGCCGCCTAGTAGCCTACTAGGCGGTGTCCGTCTGCCTTTGAACTATCTTTACGTCAATGACTTCGTGCTTTAGGTTTGGCAGTAAAGCATCTACTATTTCTGGCTCTTTTATCACTAAGTTGTTGGCAAATATTTCGTCTATGCTTGTTATCTTGCCCTCTTTTACTAATCTTCCTACATACGTTGTTGGAGACCATACATCAAGTGAAGACATACTAATCAACTCCTAAATTGGCTTTGTAGTGAAAACCTACAAATTAGGGGGTTTATTTTAAGCTTTCCTTCAATTACTTCGTGCTGTTTTGCTCACTTATTGCTTGTAGCTGCATTAAGTGCTCTATCTTGCTCTTAGTTTCTTCAAAGGCCTCAATAATCCTCTCTGGATCAAAACCTGTCTTGAGGTAAGCCGAGAACTGTCTTTCGAATTTCTCTGGATTACTTTCCTTAAGCTGTTTTGCATATTCCGCTATGTGGGAACCCTTAATTCTGTCCTCCGATGGTAACATCTCCGGACTATGAGGAATTTTAAGTCCGCCATCTAGTGCACCTTTTAATGCCGCAAAGACTCTGGACCCCTTTACAGCTCTATGTAAACCTATGTATAGGACGGCTTCCTTTACACCGGCTTTTATTGCCCTTAAGGCTGCAAGGTACCCCACTAAATAGGATGCGGGAGTATTCTTACCCGAAGCAGGCCAGCCAAACTTTGTTTTTAACTCCCTTCCAGTTGCTTGAGCTAAGACCACATCGCCTCTTACTTCGGGCTTGACTACTTGAACTATTATTTGGGAACACGTCCTTCTAACCACGAGCAAGGGCCTACCAGAGAGGATCATTCTTCTCCTTAACCTATAATTCGTTAAACCCTTCCTCCTTCTATTGAAGGGTATCCTTCTTAACCCCTTCTTTTTAGCCAAGTCTAAACCCTCCTAATGAGACCCTGCTCCTTTAAGTACTCCTTTAATTGTGCCCTGCTGTGGAAAGCTCCCCCCTTAACTAGCCTGTAAAGCCTTCTGTATGTTTTCTTGTCTATTGCCCTTTTGTCTCTCAGAAGCTTAAGGAGCCTTCGAAGCGCTCTTATCCTCGCGATCCAGAGTTTCTTGTCTAAACCAGCTTGGGAACCTTTACGTGAACCCTCGCCCTTCATTAGTCCCTTACGTTTTTTTAGGAGCCTAGCTCTAGTTCTCGCTCTACTAGTCCCCCTGATGGGTCTAGCGGATATCACGCCTCTCTCAATGAGCTTCCTGACGTCTTCCTTCGTTATGGCTGATGCTGCTTCCTCGAGAGCTGAAGGATCTATGTATACCCTGCTTTCTCCTACACCTAAGACCTCTGCTGCAAGTCTTCTAACAACGCTTAGATTCATGTCTCAACACCAACCGCATTAAGAACTCTAAGCCCCATGCTCTTGGCTTTTTCAATTATCTGAACTCGTTTTCTCCTCCCTACGGTACGCGCAATTCTTATACAATAGGTCTTGGGGTCCAGACCCTCTAAATCCTCGGGTCTATAAACTAGAACTTCTATCAAGCCTGAAGGGTGAAGGCCCCTAACAGCTTTAGGGCCGCGGTATCCTACTCGAACGAGTGGGGGATATCCTTTCCTACAAAGTTTTATCTTATTGTCTATCCCCCTAGGTCTCCTCCAACGCTCTTCGTCAACCCTTTTAAGACCCAAGGTATTGAGCCGCCTAAATTCCACTCTACTTCTACTCATCTTTAATCTCAATTTCAAGAGCCTCTTCATGGCACCTTGCAATGCAAATAACCCTCCAGAGCTCACTCCTTCATTACATAATTAACTTAAAAACTTTCATGAACTTTAAAGGTTAAACGACGCTTTTGCCTTTACGTTCATATATGTAGATCCCATCCATGAAAATCCTCGGGTCGTATCCCTTTATCCTAGTTGCCTGTTCAATGTTAGCGGCGGTTTGAGATACCTCTTCGATGTCCACTCCTTCAACTATTATATCGTCTCCCTTAACCTGTACCTTTACATTGCCAACTATTCTTGCTACCCTCTTAGATTTCTCCCCCATGAAGTTTTCTATGATCACTTTGCCATCCTCTACCTTTACGTTCATCGGGAAGTGCGAGTACACTATCTTAAGCTTGTAGACAAAGCCCTCAGTAACGCCTTTGACCATGTTTTTAATGTGGGAGGATATAGTTCCACAGGTACTTTTACCCCTTTTACCCTTAATGTAGGATTCTACGAGGATATTGGAGTTCTCCATCCTTATCCAAACCTTAGCGTGAGAGAAGTCCTTTGTAAGGGAACCTTTAGGACCTTTAACTGTAATCTTTGCGGGTCCTTCTATCTTTACATCTACACCCGGCGGTACGCTTATTCTCTCGACAACGTAGGGTCGATATAGGATCTTCATCTATAGCACCTCAAGAATTTACCACCTAGTAAACGAAAGCTAGCAGGACACCTCCTATGCCAAGTTCCTTAGCCTCTCTATGAGACATGACACCTCTAGATGTGGAGATTATTAGAAGACCCACATCAGGAGATGGGAGATACCTCTTCTCCCACCTCTCAAATTCGTTTCTCCTAACGGGAAATCTGGGTTTTATAACTCCGCACTGGTTGATTCTACCTAGTAATTGAACTCTTATTTTACCAAACCTTCCATCGTCTATGTACTCAAAGTTTCCTATGTAACCCGCCTTAAGCATGACCCTGAGAACATTAGCTATCAGCTTCGATGCCGGCATTATTAGTGCGTCGCTTCTAGCCCTCGCTTCACAATTCTTTATAGTTGCTAGAGCATTCGCAAGAGTATCGTTCATAACCATATCCCTTCACCTAACTACATGTACTTCTTAAAGCCTAATTTGGGAGCGACTTCTCTAAAACAGCGCCTACAAATCATGAGCGAATATTTGCGGATTAATGCCTCATGAGTTCCACATATCCTGCACCTTCTACTCCCCTTACCAAATTTTCTTTCTTTTGGCGGCCTGTACTTACCCAACTTCTCCACCTCGCATAAGTTTAAGCTACACAATTTTTACACCAAGAAGTTCTTTTACAAAATTTATACTCTCTTCCCGAGTTACTCTATGGTTTTTGCCTACTTTCGATCGTTTTCTCCTTCTTCTTGCTACGCGATAACCCGGTCTCTCTACCGTTACACAGACGTCAAACCCAAAAACTCCTAGAGAAGGATCATACTTCGTACCCGGCAGGGATACGTGCTCTTTAATTCCAAAGGAGAAGTTGCCGCGCTCGTCGAATGATTCGCTCTTAACCTTGAAGTCGACAGCCGTAAGTGCCCTCTTTAAAAACTCTAACGCTCTGTCTTTCGTTAAAGTAACAACGCACGCAATGCTTTCTCCCTTTTTTATCCCGAACTCTTTAATTGTCTTCTTAGCCTTTCTAAAGCTAGGCTTTTGTCCTGTAAGAGCCTCTAAAACCTGAGCCGCCTTGGCTAGTCTCTCGCCTGAAGTGCCGACTGCCATGTTAACTACGACTTTAGCTATCTTTAGCTTCCTCATAACATTTTGTTCTTGGACAGTCATGAATTTTCACCCTAAAGTTATCGTGGGCGAGTCCTTTCCAATTATGAATACTGTTAAGTATCCTACGTCGAACCTTTCATCTCCATGTTCAAGAGTAACGATCTTATACTCCCTCATGGGCCCTCCCTTGACTTCGACTATCTTTCCTATCCTGCCCACCTTCCTTCCGCTTGTAACTAACGCTAAGCTTCCGGGTTCGAACCGGTAGTGTTCTAATATCTTGCGATCCGGCAATGATATCTTAACGACGTCAAAGGTCTTGTAAGCATTAATGGAACTTGAGGCCTCAACTATAATGTTGCTTCCGTCGTGGAGATTCAGCTGTATGCGTCCTCCCCTAACGCTCCTCTTGTCTTCTATTCTGCATAACTTAAAGTACTTTTCATGTTCAGGTATTGGAACCACATCCAAGAACTTACCTGGTCTAGGCAATAATCTGAAGATTAAATTCTCTTTTTCGATCTCTATTACGTCCATAAGGCCTACCGGGAACCTATAATCCTTCCTTACAACGCCATCAACCTTAACAGCCCCAGACCTCAATATGTACTTTACCTCCCGTGCACTTTCAGCCAATTTGAGGACATCTCTTAATAGTATGAGAAGAGGCATTGACTTATCAAGTGTATGAGGACCGGGTGACGGTCTTGGAGCCCATACATGCTCTTTTACTGGAATAGGCCACCAAGCAGGAATGGTATATCGTTTTAAACCTTTAGACGCTGACTTTTTAGTCACGTCAACTCACCTTTAATTCACGAAGAAGTCTTCATCATCTTCCTTTCAATAATCTTCTTCCTCCATCCATCATCTAAATTGAGCTTGACTATCTGGACCTTTGATGGGTTGACTGGAATAGGTACTTCAGATCCATCCGTCTTCTTCCTTACCAGCCCCTCTATATAGACCCTATACTTCTTATGGTCTAGCTTTATCACTTTACCAGTATGACCTCTGTGGTCCCCCCTCATGACCATAACGACATCTCCTGTCCTTAGGGGTAGTGACCTAAGGGGGTACTGGTTTCTAAGTTCTTTAGATAGGTGTGCAGATACAATCTTATGCCTAACGTGGTTTGGAGCTTGATATAGCCAACGCCTCTGCTTTCTCGGTTGTTTACTTTTAAAGTGCATGAGGTTCACCTCATACTATTAAAGTAGCTAAAGCTGCTATTCTAGGCCACCTCTCAGCCGCTTCGCGAGCTATGGGGCCCCTTACCTCGGTACCTTTGGGACTACCGTCTTCGGTTACTATGACTACAGCGTTATCTTCGAACTGGACCCATTGACCGCTAAGCCTCCTAAATGGCTTCTTCTGTCTTACCACTATTGCCCTCATAATCTGCTTTCTCAGCTCAGGAGTCCCTTTCTTAACTGAGACTAATATCATGTCCCCTACCCCTGCTCCTACGATCCTCCTATGCCTACTTTTACCTCCGATCATCCCTATCATTGCAACTTCGTGCGCACCACTATTATCTACACATTTTATTCTTGAACCCGGAAAGACAGCTGGGCTTATTCTAGGTCTATATGATATCCCAGCTGCCACCTTTGGTCCTCGCTTAGCCATCGATTGAGAACCTCCAGTCGACGTTGTGGACTCAAAAAGCCTTGCCGGGTATAAAAATTTACCCTTTTACTCGAAGCTATTAATCAGGTAACGGTCTTACCTAAGACCACGAAACTAACGGTCTTAGCTAACGGCCTGCATTCTCCTATAACTACTTTGTCGCCTACTTTAATGTCGAGGCAGGGTGGAAGATGTGCGTGGATCTTACTCCTCCTTCTCTCATACCTCTCATACTTTTTAATGTAGACCTCGTATTCATGCAGTACAGTAACGGTAGACTTCATCTTCACGCTCACTACGCTACCCTCTAGTATCTTACCTCTAACGGATAAAGAACCATGATAAGGACAGCGCGGATCACTACAAATCTTTTCTGGAGGCTTAATTCCCGCTATACCTACGTTTCTCGTTTTTACCGTCTTACTCATGAAGTTGGATCACCGCTAAGCGAAAGAGGATTAAGAGGTTATTTAAAAACTTTTGCTTGAGAACTAAGGCTTCGAATGTCTTCACCAGCGCTTCTTGAACAAGCGCTTAATTCTATCTTCAGGCCTACCAAGGAGGTATGGACCTTCCACTTCAACAATAACATTGTCGGGGAGTTTGAACCTAAAGATGCAGCACTTTTTCGGTATTGTCTTGATGGATCCTTTGTCATCCATTATTTTAATAGTCTTCATAGTTTCATCGACGACTAAGCCCTCCACTCCCTCGTAACTCTTGTTGGTGCTCTTAACGATCTTGACCCTTAAGCCTATCAGTTCATGATTTAAGATGTTGTAGGGGGTTATAGGCATCTAAATTCACAACCCGTTAAGCTCTAAATTCTCACTACCACTAAAACTGTTGAGCTTTACGCTACAAATTTACAAAATAGATTAAGTCGCCAAATCCTCCCTTGATAGAACTTTAGTAGTCGATTGCGCGAGGAACCTAAAAGACTCGCCTTCGTAAATACGCGATTTAATTATTTAAGAGTAAAGAATTGGTGCGGCCGCCGGGATTTGAACCCGGGTCCCCAGCACTCTTCGAGGATGTCTCTTGGAAGGCTGGTGTCCTAGTCCAGGCTAGACGACGGCCGCTTCTCGTTTTATTGGGTACTCGAGTATATTTTTATTTTCGGGCTCAACCTAATGCCTCCTAATCATTGCGCGCGCTCATTTTAACTCTGACATTTCATCGCCCATCTTCTAATTTTTGTAGCGCCCAATAAACATTTGCTAGTCGGTTCCTAAGATTTTAGGTATGTTCTCCCCGTAGGGCGACCTTATGATTCCCTTCTCGGTTATTATTGCAGTTATAAGGTCTGGAGGGGTTACGTCAAACGCTGGGTTTAAAACCTTAACGTCTATCGTAATCGGTTTCCCATTCACTTCTAAGATCTCTTTTGGATCTCTATGCTCTATGATTATATCTTCAACCCTAGACTTCAAGTCGAAAGTCGAAGAAGGTGCTGCTACATAAAAAGGCACCGAGTACTTATTGGCTACTATCGCTATAGTTAGAGTCCCTATCTTATTTATTACATGCCCGTCTTTCAGCACTCTATCGGCTCCGACTATGACTTTGTTTATCATGCCTTGGCTCATGACGTAACCAACCATGTTATCGGTTATCAATGTTACGTCGATGCCGTCGCACTTAAGTTCATAGACCGTTAGCTTTGCCCCTTGAAGTCTCGGTCTAGTCTCCGTCGCTATTACCCTAACCTTCTTGCCTTGAGCTACGGCGCTCCTAATGACTCCTAGAGCAGTACCATAACCGACTGTGGCCAAAGCCCCCGCAATCTACCAGCTGAGCCTTTAGCTCAGCTGTTTGCAGTGGGTTAATAATACGTCGCCATCTTCTACGAGCTCCGCACCAATATCACCGATCCTTTTATTGACTTGAAAGTCCTCTTCAGCCATCTTGAGTGCCTCTCTTAAAGCAAGTTTCTTAGCTTCCTCGATGTCCTTGGCTTTCTCTACCACTCCTATCATTCGTTCAATAGCCCAAAATAGGTTTCTAGCGGTAGGCCTAGCCCTAGAAAGGGTCTCTGCTGCAACTCTTAGATCACTTAAAAGCCCTTCTAAACTTTCTGCGCTAGAGTGCATAGCTGCCAGCGCAATCCCCATAGCGGCGGCAACGCCTATTGCTGGTGCCCCCCTAACGGTCATGTCCTTTATCGCTCTAACAATCTCTTCGATGTTCCTACACTCTACGTATCTCTTTTCCCATGGTAAAGCGTTTTGATCTAAAAGCCTAACAACACCGTCGCGCCACTCAACACTTCTAGCTTCAAAGAAGGTCACGAGGAACCACCCGATCAACTGTTAAGCATAACAATTTTAAAAGTCAATCCGTCTCTAGCCCTCAAGATTTTTAAAGCCCTATCAACCAGACAACAATAAAGGCGGGGGTGCCCGAGTCAGGACAAAGGGGCGGGACTTAAGATCTCCGCTGTTTGAGGCCGGAAGTGGTAAGAAATCCCGTGGCGTAGGCCTTCGTGGGTTCAAATCCCACCCCCCGCACTATTTGCTAGTAAAACTTACATGGACTTTCACTTTTGCTCTTCATTAATTATATAAGTCGGTCGTAGATGTAAGGAAAATCATAATTGTACTTACATGTAACCTTCATATTGTAAGATATTTCGAAGAATTGCTGTAATAATTTTCTTTTCCTTGAAGCGTTTTCCTTCAATTCGCACATAACTTTGCTGTCTTCTCTCCTTTTGTGTTTCGTTTAACTTTCCTTTAGATTCCATGATGCTTGCGCGTTACGCCCGATTAAATGAAGTTAAAAGATACATGGTGTTCTGCGCTTCTCCACAAAGTTTTCTTTTAAAGGTTTCCTCTTTATTATATTCCAATATTTGTTGGCGTGGTTGAAAATGTCTCTTCCAAAAACCATAATCTTCTCGACAGTTACTATCGATGGAAGGCTTGCCAGCAAGACCAGGTTTAGTCAGTTAAGTTGCCCTCACGACCTGAAGAGGCTCCACGAGCTTAGGGCGCAGTGTGATGCAGTAATGGTAGGAGCTAACACGGTAATCATAGACGATCCATCTCTCCGCTTGAAGTATGTTAATGGCAGAAACCCTGATAGGATAGTTGTTGACGGCATGCTTCGAACTCCGATAAACGCTAGAGTGTATACCCTAAAGGCTGCTAAAACTTTGGTATTAACGACTAAGATGGCACCGTTAGATAAAGTTGAGATGCTTAGAGAGATGGGGGTTGAGGTTTTGTATCTAGCTAACGAACCCCCGATAGACATGAAGAAGGCCATGGAGACTCTAAGCTCTCTCGGCTATAGGAAGATAATGGTTGAGGGGGGAGGAGAACTTATATGGCACCTCTTCAAGGATCGCGTCGTCAACGAGCTTAGAATAACGATAGCCCCCTACATCTTCGGCGGCAGAGAATCAGTAAGTCTCGTTATGGGCGAAGGCTTCTCTACAACATCTGAGTCACCAATCTTCATTTTGAGGACGATTGAACGCTGTCAATGCGGTAACGAGGTACACTTAATATATGATGTTGAGTATGGGGGAAGCAACTATGATAATTAACGTAGGTCTCGCCCTTCTAGGTAAAGATCTTGAACTTCGGAAGAGAGTTAGCATAGAGTTCGAGGATGGCATTATAAAGTCAATAGTTGATGGCTTTAGAAGCAGAGGCCTGACCTTTAGGAACGGGATAGCTATTCCAGCATTAGTAAATGCACACATCCATGTACTAGATTACGCTTTTCAAGAAATAGGCTTAAATTTGAAGCTCTCAGAGCTAGTAAGCGAACCTCACGGCCTCAAGCATAGACTCATAGCAAAATTAACCCCCGAAACAGTATCCTATGTTGCCTTCAAGCTCTTCAATAAGCTTGCTAAGCAGGGGGTCTACACAACTATAGTCTTTTGTGAAAGGTTTGACATCATTGATTGTTTAAGGCGTGCCTCTCGACGGGCAAATCTAAATGCAGTCATCTTAACGAGACCTAAAAGAATAGACTCGACGTTGCAGGTTGATGAAGCGCTAGAAGGGACTGATGGCCTAGGTCTTGATTCTCCTCTAAGATACGATGTTAAGGAACTCATGAATATGAAACTCAAGTGCGCTGATAGGAAGCTTTTCAAGGCGGTTCACGTATCAGAAACCTCAGAGACCCACGAAAGAGGGGATTTCAAGTTAGCACTTGACTTCTTCGATCCAGATATGATAGTGCACGGCGTCTACCTAGAGGAGGACGAGGTACGAACGTTATCGTCAAGGGGCACGAGTTTAGCCTTATGCCCAAGATCCAATATGTGGTTTTCCTCAGGTCTTCCACCCTTAAGCTACCTCTTAAAAAATAATGTTAACACACTCCTTGGAACGGATAACGCTGGTTGGATAAACCCAGACGTTTGGAGGGAGTTAGAGACACTTTTCAACATTTCAAGACTTCAAGGCCTATACTTAGATCCAAGAGAATTGCTAAAAATTGCTACCGTAAACATAAGCAAGGTGAGGAACCTTAGGGTTCCAAGCAACGTGTTGGAGGAAGGATCTCCGGCAAACTTCATAGTATTAAGTGGCGAAGAGCTAGGTCTAGGTCTCTCAAGAAATATGTATGCATCAATAGTTAAGAGAGGTTGCGCACAAGCAGTAGTATTTAGATCCTTCAAGCATACCCCTAACAAGTGTAGACCTTAATTATTTCGTAAGTAGTGCTTCGCTGTGCGGGTATTCTCCCAATCTCTTTAATTAGTTTCACAATTTCTAGGATGTCCATGCTTGTACCATAAGGTGAACCGGCCTCCCTCGATATGTTTTCTTCCATCAATGTCCCACCAACATCATTAGCTCCCGCCTGTAACATCATCTGAGCCATCTTGGGGCCCAGCTTGACCCATGAGACTTGAATGTTACGAATATACCCTAAGAAGAAGAGCCTTGAAACGGCGTGGACCTTCAAGTCTTCTAGCCACGTCGTTCCCGGCCTGCTTACTCCTTCCCTATAGAGTCTAGTCTTGTAGTGGACAAACGGTAGTAGAACGAACTCTGTGAAACCCCCAGTTTCCTTCTGTATCTCTCTAATTACTTTCATGTGCTTTACCCTATGCTCGTTGTTATCAATGTGTCCGTACATCATCGTAGCCGTTGTAGGTATGCCAAGCTTATGAGCCTCCTTTATTATCTCGATCCACTGGTTGGTTAAGATTTTTCGTGGCGCAATAACCTTCCTAACATCATCATCAAGTATCTCAGCAGCTGTTCCGGGCATGCTGTCAAGCCCCGCTTCACGAAGCATCTTTAAAGCATCTCTATAAGATACTCCAAGCCTTGAGGCTATGTGATGAACTTCTTGGGGGGAGAAGGCATGTATATGTATTGGAACCTTTTCCTTTATGCCCTTCAAGATATCAAAGTAATAATTTACAGGAATTCTAGGGTTTATTGCTCCTTGTATGCAGACTTCAGTAGCCCCTTTCTTCCAAGCTTCGTAGGCTCTACTTACTACTTCGTCTACGCTAAGCAAGTATCCATCGGGAGCCCCTAAGGGTCTTGAATATGCACAGAATGGACAAAGCATCACGCATTCATTCGCGAAGTTAATGTTCCTGTTCACGACGAAGGTTACGAGGTCTCCTACGTAAGCCTTTCTAACATAATCTGCAGCGAGAGCTAGTACAAGCGCTTCCTCGTAGCTTGAATTTAATAACCTTAAGGCCTCGCTTTCGTCTATAGCTTTCTCGGATAGGGCCTTCTCGATTATGCTTGAAAACTCTGGATCGAGACTCTTTAAAGCGCCTTCCAGTATTCTTAGGCTAATACGCATCTTCCCCCTTCTTTACTAGTCCCATTTCATCTACTAAACTCTCAATCCTTTCCTTCAAAGTGATCGGCATCCACCCTTTAGCAATGAAGGCTGGGTATATGGGCAATCTTTCTCTAAGCTCGAAACCTAACTTCCTAGTTACATCTTCCACATCGCTAATCTTGGGCCAAGGGTATGCCATGTTTACGAAATCCGGGGTTAAAGGTGATATACCTCCCCAATCGTTTATCCCTGCTAATAAGTATGTTGAGTATGCCTTTGGATTTAAGTTTGGAGGAGCTTGTACTGCAACATCTACTTTAAAAATAAGCCTGGCAATAGCTATAGTCTTCAAAATATCCAAGAGGCTAGGAGGATTATAACTCTCCATGGGTGTCCCGGGCTCTGGCATGAAGTTTTGAATTATAACTTCTTGTATATGACCGTACCTCTCGTGTTCCCTCTTTATAGCTATGAGGGAGTCTATTCGTTCTTCCCAAGTCTCACCAATACCTACGAGTATGCCAGTGGTGAACGGTATTCTTAATTCGCCAGCTTCTCTTATAACCTTCAGCCTAACTTTTGGGTCTTTTGACGGCGACTTTTCGTGAGGCATACCCTTACTCATGAGCCTCTCGCTTAACGATTCTAGCATTAACCCCATGCTAGCATTGAATGGTCTAAGCTCAGCCATTTCAGCTTTTGAAAGAACACCTATATTGGTATGGGGCATTACCTTCTCGGTCTCCATTAAGACTCTCTCTTCGAAGTCCCTAACGTATTCTACGGTCGAACTGTAACCCATAGACTTAAGGGCCCTTCTAGCTTCTTCGTAGACTTCTTCTGGCTTCTCGCCCGTACTCACGAGAACCTCTTTGACCTTAAGTCTCTCGCCTTCCTTGACTATGCTCATAGCCTCTTTTATATCCATGTATGGTTTACGTACTTGTACTCTAAAACCGCAATAAGCACATTGGTTCCTACACATCCTCGTCAATGGCACGAAGACTTTTCTCGAATAAGTCGTTAACCTTCCAAAGTATCTGAGTCGGACTATTAAGGCCGTAGCTAGGAGCATTGGAAGCTTATTAGCGTCCATATTGGCCAAGAGCAGGGCTTCTTCACGCGTTAAGTCTCTATCGTCTTCAATAAACCTACATAGTACCTCGACTTCTTCCTCCATAAATGATTCCCTGTTTTTGCCTTCGCCCTGCTTGGTTGAGGTGTTTTCTAAGTGGCAACTTTTAGACCTTCTAAAAATGATTTAACGTTTTTTCCTAAAACCAATTGATTGTATCCTCCTTCTAAAACTGCAAACATCGCTCCTTTACAGTTACTCAGGGAAAACTTCCTTAAGATCTTGCCTATCTCGTAGTAGTCTTCTGTCTTCAAAGTCTTTCCCCAATCTTCTTCATGTCTATCAAATCCAGCGGAGACAGCTAGCAAATCATATTCCCCCTGTCTTTCAAGGAAGGATTTGAGCTCAACTATCTGCTTTGTCCTGGGCACGCATGGCAAGTAAAAGTACTCGACGTTTAAGCTTCGGGAGAATATGTCTGCAGTACCATCACCGAAGTGGAGATCGAAATCTATTATTAAGACTTTATTCACGCTCTTCGTTTCAAACATCTTCGCAACAGCTATGGCGATATTGTTGAAGTAGCAGAAGCCCCAAGCATAATCCCTACTGGCATGATGTCCAGGAGGTCTAATTAGTGCAAATGCAGGTTCACCGCTTAACGCGATTTGAGCTGCCTTTATAGCGCCTCCAGCGGCTAAGAGTGCAATTGGATAAACATGTTCAAGCCTCTTTACTTTCTCTAAATAACTTGAAGAGTGAACTAGCAAGACATCGCTTTCAGAGGCAGGCGAGCACCCGATAAACTCAAAGCGATCTTTAACTTCCTTTACAATACTCTCAATTCTACCTGGTGCGGCTGCAGGATCATCGCTATAAACCTTACAAAACCTTTCATCGAAGATTATTTTAACCATTATTTTCAACCTAAAAAAAGTTACAACAAAAACGTATTTACAAGTTACCCCTAGCAGGGCCCATTAACTTTTATTGGTGCCCCGGGTGGGACTCGAACCCACGACAATCCGGTCTTCAGCCGGACGCTCTCCCTCTGAGCTACCGGGGCAGCCCATGGAACTTAATGGGCCCGGTGGGATTTGAACCCACGACCACTCGGTTATGAGCCGAGCGCTCTGCCGGGCTGAGCTACGGGCCCCAACACAACGAAAACGTACAAGAAAAGATTTAAGGTTTATCCCGAACGTCACTTATGACATGTTAGGATCCATACTGCCAAGTAATCCGATACTTTCATAATTACAATTGTTAACGCAGTAACCTAGAAATGCTTTATCAAATCAAGCATATAACTATACGTCATAACGATCCGTTATTGACGTAGAAAAATACTCAACATCAGAAACCGTCTTCACTGCGTTCGCCAATCTAGTCCTCATCATCCAATAAGTAGGCAGAGGAACCCCTTGTATTAATTTTAATGAGGTTCCGACGACAACACGCTTAAATAAAACTCCTATCTTAATAGGAAAGAACGCAAGAGGCCCCGGTGGTGTAGCCCGGTCTAGCATGTAGGCCTGTCGAGCCTGCGACCCGGGTTCAAATCCCGGCCGGGGCGCTACTTATTTTATGCCTTGGTAACATTGATAGCCTAGGCTTAACAAATTTTTACTATGTCTCAACTTAAAATAAGCGAAGAACTTTATCCTCGCCTAACAGTACTTATAACTACTTGCAGTAAGGATGGATCGCATAACGTTGCAACCTTCTCCTTTATTATGCCAGTATCTTTTGAACCCAAGTACTTAGCCTTCTCTATATCGCCTCGTAGACGGACGTTCGATAACATAAAAGATGTAGGAGAGTTTGTAGTCAACGTTCCGACGGAGGACATGTTACAAAAAGTCTGGCTGTGCGGATCGCGGTCTGGGCGGGATATAAATAAGATTGATTTAGCTAAATTGCAGATTGTCGAGAGCAAGAAAGTTAAGCCCCCAAGAATAAAAGGATGTCCGGTACAATTGGAGTGTAAGGTAGAGTTCATGAAGGAGTTCGGAGATCATTACCTTGTAGTTGGAAAAGTTGTTGAAGAACACGTAGAGAAGAGGAACTTCAAACCGATCCTACATTACTCTGGAAGGACCTTCTTTAAAGTAGATGATACAATTACTGTCTAGCCAACGTTAGAACCTCTCGATTAACCTCGTTAGACAGCGTAAATCCTTGCAGAAAGGATACTATTGACTCTTAACTTACCAAGGGATCGCAGCAACGAATCGTTTGATTATGAGCTTACGGTAAGTTAGTTAAAGCTCTATTGTTTTCACACTTTAATGTTTTCACATACACTCTAGTCCCACAACATAAAGACGTAGTTGTAAACATTGCAACATGTCGAATACCGGTTGAACGAACATCGAATAATCAGGAACTCTTCTTATTGCTAAAGATTACATGCTCAACTTTGATCTTTAGATATGCTATTTAACGCACGTCAAGAATAAACCTTTTAAAAGAGGAACGGAAAGCCTAAGCAAGGGCCCGTAGCTCAGCACGGTAGAGCGCCCGGCTCTTAACCGGGTGGTCGCGGGTTCAAATCCCGCCGGGCCCGCTTCTTTGAAAATAGGCTTCTATAGTTCTTCAAGGTAATCTTTATTATCGCGCACTTCCTCTAATGAAGCGGTTGATTTGATACCTTTAAGTTGTTACGTTAAAGATTCAAGTCGAAGTGGAGAGATATGGTCAAATTACCTGTAAAAGAAATAGCGCTGAAGTCCAAGGAGAATTTTGAAGAAGCTTGGATAGCTTACGGTAAGTTCATTCCAAGCAAGAGGCTTAGACCCAAAGATATCTTGAGTTGCGGGATCGGTAAACCCCACCCGGTATATGAAGTTAGTCAGAGATTGAGAGAGATTTTTTTAAGTCTAGGCTTCGAAGAGGTCGTAAACCCCCTAATAGTCGAAGACGAGGAAGTAAAGAAGCAGTATGGACCCGAGGCTACAGCAATACTTGATAGGTGCTACTACTTGGCCGTACTTCCAAGACCGGATGTCGGTCTAAGTAAAGAAAAGGTTGACAAGCTAAGGAACTACGTCACTGATTTAACTTCAGATAAGCTTCAAAGGCTTCAGCAAGTGCTCCACGGCTACAAGAAGGGCCATATCGCGGGCGACGACTTGATAGAAGAGATCGGTAAGGCACTAAACGTTGAGGACGCGATAGCTACCAAGATATTGTGGGAAGTTTTCCCGGAATTTAGAGAACTTAAACCTGAGCCTACGAAGCTCACTTTGAGGTCTCACATGACGACGGCCTGGTTCCTAACGGTAGCCGCTCTACAGCATAGGAGACCTAAGCCCATAAAGCTCTTCTCAGTAGATATAAGGGTTCGAAGAGAACAACAAGAGGACGAGACCCACCTTAGAACACATAGGGCGGCTTCATGTATCGTGGTCGATGAAGATGTAGTAGCCGATGATGGAAAAGATTTAGCCCAAGCAGTCTTGGAGGGCCTTGGCTTTAAGGAATTCAAGATCGTCAAGAAGCTTTTCACGGCAAAATACTATGCACCCGGGACAGAGCATGAGGTCTACGTGAGGTCCCACGACGACTGGATTGAAGTGGCTAACTACGGTCTCTATAGCCCAGTAGCTTTAGCAAATTACGAAATAGAATACCCCGTGTTAAATGTAGGAATAGGTGTCGAAAGAATAGCCATGATGCTATACGGCTATAAGGACGTTAGAGAGCTCGTATATCCCCAATTCTACGGTAAGCTGTTTATTAGCGACCAAGAAATGGCCAAGTACGTCTCCATACACCTAAAGCCAACGACTAATGCTGGATGGCATTTAGCAGAACTGATAGTTAAGACAATAGAACAGTACGCTGAAGCTTCAAGCCCCTGTGAGTTCAAGGTTTACGAAGGTGAGTTTCTCGGCAAAAATATCGAAGTCTACGTTTACGAGAAGGACGTAGGGGTTAAGTTAGCGGGTCCGGCGGCCTTCAACGAAATAATAGTTTACGACGGGAATATCCTCGGAATACCGCCTTTAAAATCGTATTCGATAAGTAGTCCATTAATTGAGGAAGCTAGGTCAAAAGGGTATAGGACAGGGATAAGATACGTAGATGCTTTCGCAGCTTTAGCAGCCTTAAAGATAGAAGCCGCCTGCCTAGTCGGTGTTCCTGAAGTAGACGTTAAGGTTAAAATGGTGAAGTTGCCCAGCGACATTAATATAGAGATAGGGGAGGTTGCGAGGAAATTCATAAGCGAAAACAGGAAGATCATAGACGTAAGAGGACCTGTTTTCCTAGCCGTCAGGGCTAGGCTATTATAAGGAAAGTGACTGCCAATGTTTTACAAGATGCCCAGCAACTTCTCGCTTGAAAAGGCTGAGAGGGCCCAGAGATTGCTGGCCCCTAGAGTAAAGGTGTATGACGACTTTGAAAAACCCATAAAGTTTGTTGGAGGGGCAGACGTTGCCTGGAGAGGGGACCTAGCTGTTGGCTGCATAACAGTGCACTCGTACCCCTCCCTACAGCTCTTAGAGAAATGTACTGCTAGGGTCGAATCATCCTTCCCCTACATCTCGACCTTCTTGTCGTTTAGAGAAATCAGGCCGCTAATGGCCGCGTTGTCGAAGCTATCGATTAAGCCTACGATACTTTTCGTGAATGGGCAAGGGATAGCTCATCCTAGAAGGTTTGGGCTAGCTTCTCATCTTGGTGTTGTAGCTAAGATCCCAACGATAGGTGTAGCGCAAAGAGTGCTATATGGAAAACCTAAGAACCCCTTAAATGAAGTAGGCTACGTAGAACTTATCGACGACGCTAGTGGTCGCGAAGAGATCATAGGCTATCTTTATAGGAGGAATAAACGCTTTAACCCTATTTGTATAAGTCCTGGACATAGAGTTAGTCTTGAAACTGCTTTAAGATTAACAATATCATGCATAAAAGAAGGTGTTAAGCTTCCGATACCACTTCATTCAGCTCACGTAGAGGCGAGGAAGGAGGCAATAAGGATTGGCTCATTGGGGCAGAACGTTAAGCGACAGTAAAATCGCGGGGGTGCCTTGGGTAGATCCAGATCTATGGTTTACATTACTTTGCTTAGCTAAACGAGGAGCTTTGAGGAAAAGTATCTTCATAAGTACGTCCGAACTTGCTAAGGAGATGGGAACTTCGCAACAAACAGCATCGCGAAGAATACTAGAACTAGAAGCTCAAGGTTACATCAAAAGGAACGTTAGTAGAAGAGGGCAGACGATCGTCGTAACCGAGAAGGGTGCTCAAAGTCTCAGCCAAGTCTACGCAATTCTTCATACAGCCCTAAGCGATGCGCTAAAGAGCATAATTATATCCGGAGAAGTATTTACGGGATTTGGTGAAGGTGCCTATTACATAAGTCTTACAGGATACAGGTCGCAAATAATAGAGAAGCTAGGCTTCGATCCATATCCCGGCACCTTGAACATTAAGTTAACGGATTCTTCAGACATATACTTCAGGGAGATGCTGGATCATAGGTCTGGGATATTAATAAAGGGCTTTAGCGACGGTAAGAGGACTTACGGATCAGTTAAAGCCTTTAAAGCAAAGATCGGGAATGTGGACGCCGCCGTGCTACTTATAGAGAGGACTCACTACGGGATTGACACATTGGAGATAGTAGCTCCAGTTAATCTACGTCAAGTGTTGAAGTTGAAGGATGGAGATAGGATATCTGTCGAGGTTCTACTCGCTTGATGCTTACTTCATTAATTAAGCTTAATAACTCGATCATACAACATATTAACGGGCACGGCGGGTAGGCCCGGGGGGCTCGGCCTCCCCTGTAACCGCAAACGGCCGATATGGCGGGGGCAGCAACCCCGACAAGCGGCTTTAGGAAGTCCGAGCCCCCTGGCTCTAAACTATGAGGTCCCGCCCCATGGAGACGCTGTAGGGGATAGCTCCCCCGTAGGGGGGATACGAATCTCCTTGCCGACCGAACCAGGTTAGGCCCGGGAGGGAGCGGCCTTAAGGTCGGGCAGCGTCGTTCATGGGTTAACGGGGCTGAGGAAAAGAGCCAGATGCGAGCTCGGACCGACCTAAGCCCATTGTCGGGGGGCCGCCGTGCCCTTAAGTAAACGCAACTAAATTTAAGAGACTACTACTTTCTTCTCAACACTGGAGCGTGATTTATTGGAAGAAGTGTTGCTAGGGCTCTCAGCCTTCTTAGGACTTTGGGGCATCATAGCCCTCTTGTACAAGAGCTTAGGGCTTAAGAAGTACGGCTTCTCTCTTAAGCCCTTCCTGTTGATCGTAAAGTCAAGGAGTTTGGCGAAGAAGTTCGAATATTTAGGTTATTCTAACTCTAGAAGCTGGAAGCTTGTTTCAAACGTAGGTTTATTTGTCTCTGGAGGTCTCATGTTTTTCGCATTCTACTTCTTAATCACTAACTTAGTGACTAGGTTCACCGTAGGGCAACCTCAAACCGGTCTCTACGTCGTTATACCTGGTATCACGATAGGATGGCACGTCGTACCCTACTTCATTGTGGCCGCTGCCATAACTATAATAGTTCATGAAGCTTTCCACGCAATAACGTTTGGCAACGAAAATGTGCCGGTCAAGAGTTTTGGCATCTTCATTGCAGCAATACTTCCTGGAGGTCTCGTTGAGGCTGATGAAATTGCTTTTAAGAACGTAAAACCTATCTCAAAGATGAGAATCTATGCTTCAGGCTCTTTCTCAAACTTTGTGGTCTTTTTGCTGGCTCTAGCCCTTACCGTGGCCACGATCGCTCCAGTTCAACAAGGAGCCTTAGTTCTTGAGACTCGTGAAGGCTATCCAGCTCATGGAGTAATTAAGAGCTGGGATGTAATAGTGGCAATAAACGATAACACGATCTACAGCGTTAATGATTTTCAGAGAGTGTTGAGGAATATATCGCCCGGTACCGAGATAGAGGTCTCGGTCTTAAGGGACGGCTCACCCATCAAACTATCGCTCGTAACAGCGCCCAGCCCAGATAATAACTCTAGGGCTATTCTCGGAGTGAACGTAATAGACTATTATCCATCAACAGTACCTTGGTTGAGAGGGGAAGCCTACTTGCATTGGACATCGACGCTATACTGGCTTAGGCTCATATCCTTCAGCGTAGCCATGATAAACATGCTCCCAATACCTTTACTTGATGGCTCAGGTTTTGTAAGAGCTCTTTTGGAGAACCTATTTAGAGGTAAAAAGAGAGCATGCGACATAATTGCAAATGTACTAGGTACTCTAACGCTCTTCCTTTTCCTTGCAAACATAATACTTCCAGTATCAACACCCTAAGGGCGATAA
Source organism: Candidatus Nezhaarchaeales archaeon (assembly GCA_038887515.1). Lineage (GTDB taxonomy): Archaea > Thermoproteota > Methanomethylicia > Nezhaarchaeales > WYZ-LMO8 > WYZ-LMO8. Next base: position 22,500 of record JAWAKK010000001.1, read on the forward strand.
CATGTACTGCATCAGGTGTAGGGCAAAAGCTGTCTACCACTCAATTCACTCCGGTCATAACTTTTGTGCTAAGTGTTTTATGAAGAGTATTGAGCATAGAGTCCAAGCGACCATAAACAGGTACAAACTCTTCGAACCCGAAGACAAAATTCTCATCGCAATATCTGGTGGAAAGGACAGTCAAGTCCTAGCCACTATATTAGCAAAGATAGAAAGGAAGTTTCCAGAAGTAACATTAATGGCGCTAATAGTTGATGAAGGAGTTCCAAGTTATAGAGACTTCGGTTTAAAAAGAAGTAAAGAATTATGTGAAGGTCTAGGTATACCGCTAACTGTGGCATCTTTTAAAGAACTATTTGGCATCTCCTTACCAGAGATGGCGTCAATAGCTGAAAGAAAGAACATACATCTTAAGACCTGTACCTTCTGTGGAATACTTAGAAGGAGGGCTATAAACATCAAGGCTAAAGAGCTCGGAGCTACTAAAGTAGCTACTGGGCACAACCTCGATGACGAGGCTCAGACAGCGCTGATGAACTTACTTAGAGGTGACACCTTAAGGCTACTCCGCTTAGGACCTAAACCTATAGAAGAGTTTCCAGGCTTCGTGCCGAGAGTAAAACCTCTCCGCTATATACCTGAAAAAGAGGTAACACTCTACGCATACCTTAAGGGCTATCCCTTATACGAGACTGAGTGCCCCTACGTCAGGTCATCCATGAGGGACGAAATCCGCTTCATATTAAATGAAATAGAGGGGAGACACCCCGGTACTAAGTATGCGATCGTTAAAGCGGTGGACAAGTTGTCGTTGATAGGCACAAACTTAAAGGTACAAGTTAAGACCTGTAAGTATTGCGGTGAGCCAACCTCTAGGGAAGTATGTAGAGCCTGCGAGCTGCTTGAAGCCATAGGTGTCGTGTATTGAAATGCTCCAAGTACTTTTCATACTATGTGGGGAAGCTACCAGAAGGATGTAAGCTATGCATGAATGGCATGAAGCTCGTTTACTTTGCAACGGGTCTCTGTGGTAGGTCCTGCTTTTACTGCCCTCTCTCTCAAGAAAGGAAGAGGAAGGACGTTACCTATGCTGATGAAGTGCTCGTAAATAGCTTAGAGGACGTCATTAACGAAGCGAAGCTCATCGAAGCTAGGGGGGTTGGTATAACTGGTGGGGATCCTATCCTAAGAGTTGATAGGGTAGTCGAAACATTAAGGACTTTAAAGGAAATGTTCTCCAAAGATTTACACGTCCACATGTATACAACGACTCAGCCGTACGTTAATGAACATTCTCTGGATAAGCTTCTTAATGCTGAGATCGACGAATTACGATTTCATCCAAACCTTGAAGTAGACGATCAATTACTTCCACTTAAGCTGGCAAGTGATATGGGCTTTAAAGTTGGAATAGAGATCCCAGCAATACCAGGGTTTGAGGACAAGATATTGAAGATTATTGATAAAGCTAGGAAGTTGGGAGCATCGTTTGTAGTAATAAACGAGCTTGAAATGACCGAATCAAATGCGGCAATGCTTCAAATAAGAGGTTTAAAATTGAAGGATGGCTCGGCCTCAGCCGTTGAGGGAAGTTGGGAAGTAGCAATGCTTCTGCTTGAGGGAGTTGAAGAAATGGGCCTTAACGGACATTTCTGTCCAGCGTACATCAAAGATTCTGTTCAGCTTAGAAATAGGCTGAGGAGAAAAGCTAAAAACATAGCTATGCCTCATGAAACGATAACCCGAGATCCTTTACTCGTTAAAGGGGTTATTGAGCCGCCCGAAGGGGTAAGTCTTGAGGAAGTCCTAGAATCTCTTAGATCTATCGCTCCGAATCTTTACTTCTATGTAAATAGCAAAAGAAGGAGACTTGAGTGCAACTACAAAGAGTTGAAGAAGTACTCAAAGCAGTTAAAGAAGATGAACTTTAAACTTAGTGTGGTGGGCGAGTTGCCTACAAGCTTTAGAGAAGAGCTCTTCCTCAAACCGATTTAACTATTTTAACTACAGGCCTATTTCCTTTTCATTTTTCTCTTTAGCCTTAGTTATCTTTTCGGTAACTTTCTGAGGCAATGCCATATCCTCTCTACGCATTGCTGTAGGACCTATTACCACGAGCCCTTTTCCGTCAACTATATCAATTTCGTACATTCTCTTATCGTGGGGGGTCCACCTCATCTTTTCTATCATTATGAAGCGCCTTAGGACTCCACCTAATACGCTCTTCCTAAACCTGATGATGCCATCAGCCACATGTTCAACTCCGAATCCAAACGCCTCTGATGTAGTTATAGCGTACTGGCTAGTCATCAACATGGTCATGTCCCATTGGCTCAAAACTCTTTTTATGAAGTAGCTATGTCTTCTAGCCATAGCTGGTGCGTCTAACCAGAAAGCCGACATAGAATCTATCACGAGCCTAGTAGGACCGTAGCCTAAGTGCTTCTTTGCTTCTATGACTTTTTGAACAAGCTCTTCGGGATTGAGAGAGTTCAGAGTCCAAGGAGCCTTCTCTCCGCGCATAAGAGCATCGATTATCACAAGCTTATTTTCATCTTCTCCTTTCCTGAAGTCGAAGCCGAACTGAGCCGCTTGAACTATTATCGAATGCCTACTTTCTTCAGTTGTTACGAATATGCACTTTTCTCCCTTCTTTAGTCCTTCAGCTATGAAATGAATGCAGAAGACAGTCTTTCCAGTACCAGGTTCGCCTGTGACGGCCACCGCAAATCCTCGAGGTATCCCGCCAGCAAGCATATCATCTATCTTCAACACTCCAGTAGAGACCCTCTCGATTTTTGTTGGATTAGCACACATACGCCTTACGATAAAGTGATAGGTACGAAGTAATTAACGTTTGCACATAAGATAAGTTTATTTAGGTTAATAGCAAGACTCTACCAAGAAATCTCTACCAAGAAATTGGTGATAATGGTTGCTCTTACGCATAGTAACTTTAATGGGCACTCTAACAGCCTTATTGGCTGCAATAGGCTTTGTTATCGGTTGGTTTTTAGGTGACCCGCTATTCTACACAATGATGGCTGTAATAGTGGCAGCCTTATTCAATATGGTTGCTTTCTTCTATTCAGACAAGTTCGTTCTGGCGGCAACAGGAGCTAAATTAGTAGGTCCTAGTGAGGCCCCCAGGCTCCACGCTATAGTTGAAAGAGTAGCTATGAGTGCTGGGATACCTAAACCTAAGGTAGCAATAGTTAAGAAGGATGTGCCCAATGCCTTTGCTACCGGAAGGAGTCCACAACGAGCACTGGTAGCGGTAACCGAGGGGTTGCTAAACAACTTCTCTGAAGAAGAGATCGAAGCGGTCATAGGCCATGAGATAGCACACATAAAGCACCGTGATACGTTAATAATGACAATGGCAGCTACGATAGCTGGAGCTATAGGGTACCTAGCTTTCATCAGTAGGTGGGCTCTAATCTTCGGTAGCGGGCGTAGAGATCGAGATTCAGGAGCTTCCTTACTTCTCCTGTTAGCCTTAATTCTCGCTCCTTTAGCGGCAACCTTCGTTCAATTGGCCATATCGAGAGCCGGCGAGTATAGGGCGGACGAAGGCTCGGCTCAGATAACTAGGAAACCATTAGCTTTAGCTCGAGCACTTTCGAAGATTGAGCTTATAGTTCGGAGGAAGCCTGTTGTAGACGTATCGCCATCAACCGCCCCCCTTTGGATAGTGAACCCGATACGAGGAGACTCCCTAGCAGAGCTATTTTCGACTCATCCACCGACAGAGAAGAGGATAGCGAGACTTAAGAAAATAGCAGAAAAAATGGGTGCCTTTGAGAGAGAAGTTTATGGAGGGCTTAGAGGAGGAACATTACTCTAAGCCAGAAGTCAGAGAGGAGATATCTAAATTTGCTAGAAATAGATGGGTAGGAGTGCACTGTGTCAAGGTTGACGATAAAGGTAACAAATTGATGATTAGATACATCAATAAAAAACCCATAACTATAAGCTCGCCGGGCGACGTCTCTCTACTTTGTCAAAAGTTGAAGGAGAAGGGATTGAGAACGATTTATGCTACCGCAGCGGTGTACGGTAGGCTTTCCTCCGTCGAGGGCCTTCTTTCTCTAGACAATATAATGTTTTATACGCCTACGTGGGATGTCGATAGCAACTTTGAGAACTGGAAATCAACCATTAAAGCATGTATGGAGATAGTAGAAGCATTAAGAGAGGAGGGCATTCAGAAGTCTATTTACATAAAGTGGAGCGGTAATGGAGCTCACGTCCATCTCCACGAGAAGGCCATTAGCTCTAAGAGCTTAAAGGGTAGATCTCCGCTAGATGTTGCTTATGCAATAGTAGAATACATAATAATGAAGGTTGAGCCGAGAATATATGAAATAACGCGATATGATGGATGCCGTGTGGTAATTGAGAACAGAGTGGATAGACAACGAATGTTTACCTGTCCTCTAAGCCTTCACAGAGATCACGATAGAGTATGTATATGTATGAAGCCTAATCAGTCAAGCTACTTCAACCCATCTTGGGTTGAACCGAAAAGTTACGTTCACGATAAAGAATGGTGGCTTCACGAAGAAGGAGAAGCCGATAATTTAGTTGAAAAGGCGATGAACGTCGTTGGAGGATATCGCCCGAAGAGGAGTAAGAGAAGGAAGTATCCAAAGCTTGATGAGGCTATAGCAAGGTGGCTCAATCTATAGGTTTTAAGAGGATCTAGTATTAGCAACCTCTTTCCTTCCTGCGATTTCAATGTCCCAGCTGATACCGATCGAAGGACGTGCTTAAAGGGATAGTTTTAACCCAAAGGGCGAGTAGTAGGACTATCTTTTTTACTTTATAAAGGGTTATCCTATTATCAGGGAGGGGGCTACATGAAAATAGGGTTGGTACTCAATACCACGCCTTACTCTTTCGAGTACACAGATATTGTGATAAACATGGCTAAGGAAGCCATAAAGAAAGGCCACGAAGTTAAGGTCTTCCTCTTCATAGATGGAGTATACAACTCGCTAAGATCTCTAACGCCACCTTTGCCGGAGGAGAGAGATATAAGTAGCCTATTGAAGGAGCTGGTAGGTTTAGGCGTTGATATTAAGGTAAGTCTTCCATGTGCAACGGTTCGTGGTATAGGAGGCGAGGAGATCATTACAAAAGGCATGAAGTACGAGGACATAAGTTACATCGGGAGACTTGTGGCAGAGTGCGATAGAGTCGTAGCATTCTCGTATTGAGGTGTCCTTAGTGGTTAAGTCTATCGTTATTGTGTTGACGAAGTCGCCGTATGGTAGCGTAGCGACCGTTGGTGGTTTAATGTCTGCGTTAGCCACATCTTCTCATGGTGTTAAGACTACTATAGTGTTCATGGATGATGCTATCCTCTCGTTAACTAAAAATCAAAGGCCTGATGTGATTAGGATGGCCTCAGTTCAAGGGTTAGTAAAGGCTATGGCAAATGTGAGGTTAGCTGTACATTTACAATCTCTCGAGGAGAGAGGGCTCACTGAAGACAACTTGATGAGCGACGTCAAGCTTGAGCTGCTAGAAACTGGCGAGTTGGCGAAGCTTGTAGCTGAAGCTGATGTTACGTTTACACTGTAGGGTGATAGTTGTGAGCTACCTCTTTATATTATATAAGTCGCCGCTGATATGCGAAACATCAAGGAAGTCCTTAGAGGTTATTGAAAGGCTCGCGGAATTAGGTTTTAAAGTCGATATTCTTTTACTATCGGACTCTGTCGTTATGCTATATAGTAGAACCATGGTACCGAAACTCCAAGCCCTCAAAGAGAGGAATGTAGAAATATATGCATTAAAGGAGGACTTGGAAGCTCGAGGGTTGGAAGCACGTATAGCTAGGCCTATAACTTATATGGATGTAATCTCGCTGATCGAAAATCACGAGAAAGTATGTACGTGGTCCTAAGCATCAACAATATAGTCCTTTAATAAGATCATGAGTGCATCTTTACAAACCTTTAAACGTACAAGTTAAAATTGAAGAAATTACCATAACTATTGAGCTTCCAGCTCATGATAATACTTAATAGTCTCGCATTCAATACATCTTGAATAATTATGAGACCAGAGAGCCGATTGAAACTACTAAAGATTATATCGTTAGCAAGCAAAGGACATTGGATCAGGCATTGGTATACGATATCATCAATTCAAGGGGACTTCGATCAATACTTAGGTGACACATACGCTCCATTTCAGTTCGATGATGTGTGGTGGCTAGGCAAAGTAGCTTTCGGCATAAGCGATAAAATAGGATTTACGAGTGAGTGCTTTGTACAAGCGAAGAGAAACACTAACGTAATTATAGAGTACGGTTGTGATGACGGTGCAAGGCTATTCGTATACGATCGGCAAGGAAACTTAATATACTCAAAAGTTGATAGCTGGAGGGTACAGCCTTATACGTCGTATGAAGCGACCTTCGATCTCAAGAAGGGCACTTACAAGTTCGTATTTGACTTCTACGAATGGACGGCTTATGGAAGGGTATCGTTTAAGGTCTTAAGTGGGGATATTAAGCCGATCAAGATATAAGGTTTTGAAGCCTCCCTCCATATAGATAGCTATGTCTGAACCTAAAATCGTAGTTTCTAAGTCGAGCGACTTCAAACAAGTCTACATTTCAGGTGTATCGATTGGCCATACCCCCTTCGACTTTCATGTGCAGTTTTTCAGAGATAGCTTTGAACCCGACGAGGAAGCCCTAACAGGGAAGAGACCTCCAAAAATTGTTAGAGAATTCATAATCGAAGTAGTTATGTCACCAAATCAAGCTAAAGCCCTTGCGCTTCTATTGATGAAGCACGTTGAGGATTATGAGAAGAAGTTCGGTAAGATTCCTACGCCTCAAACGGTCTCCACACAACCTCCAAGCGGTTACATGTAGCCTTTAAACTCTTCTTCTCTCTATAACCATTGATAACCCATCAGTCCAAGGTTCAAAACGTCGCATGACTTCAGGAATTTTATCTATTACGTCAGTTGCAAGTATGTGGTAACCTTTTTCTTCGGCGGCCAGCGAGCCAGCTGCTCCACATATAAATGAGCCAGCGGCTGCCGCCCTTAGGCAAGGGTACTTTCTACTTAGTATCGAAGCTACTATGCCAGTTAAAACGTCTCCAGTACCCCCAACGGTCATAGCCGGGTTGCCGGTCATATTGACCTTCACTCTTAAGCCATCTGAAATTATGTCCTCTGGATGTGCTTTAACTAGCAACGTTACTTCGTGTTCTCTTGCAACCTTCATTACATCAAAAGCCTTCTTAACCCATGAATCCTCTAAGTCTTTATTGAAAAGGAGTTTAAACTCACCGACGTGCGGAGTCAATACGGCTTGAGCACCCTTAACAACATCGAGGTGTCCTGCAAGAGCTTTTAAAGCATCTGCATCGATCACCATGGGCTTGCCTAGGACCTTAAACCTTTCAATTATAAGTCTAGAAAATTCGAATACATCATCGTCAACCCCCATCCCAGGGCCCACAACTATACAATCGAACTTATCAGCCACTTTAGCGACTATATCCACATGTTTTAACGTGAACTTAGAACCGTCAACTTCCTGGACTATCAGGTTCGGTGAAAAACCTCTGATGACATTCGAGACGGAACTAGGGGCCATGACGACTACTAAATCGCAGCCTCCTCTAAGAGCGGCCAGGCCGGCAAGAGCTGGAGCACCCGAGTACTGCCATCCACCGCCAACTATAAGTACCCTACCCCAATCGCCCTTCTTAGAACTTGGAGGTCTTCGCCTCACGACGTACCTGACATCACCAGGTCCAACAATTAACTCCGCTTCAGGCGGTACACCTATGTTGGCAATTACGACCTCGCCTGTGTAACTTTCGTTGCCCTTAAGTCCTTTCTTCGGTTTATGCATCGTCACGGTCACATCGGCTCTTATCGCTTCTCCACGAACTTCACCCGTTGAAGGATCCAGGCCCGTCGGTACGTCTATTGACACCTTGAATGCTTTACAGGAGTTTATAGTCTTAACTACTGAGAGCAATGGTTCTCTTAAAGGACCCAGCAAGCCAGTCCCTATTAAAGCGTCAACTACGACGTCAGCCCCTTCTAGCTCGTTTTTGAGAACATCAAGGTTCACGGCATCTCCAAGCTCTATGAGCCTTACGGACGAATCCATCCTCCTTACTACCTCCCAATTGTATTTAGCCTCCTTTCCTTCAATGTCTGTACTCTTACCAATAATGATTATTGTAGGCCTTCCCCCTCTACACGCTATATGACGTGCAGCAACGAAACCATCTCCACCTTTATTCCCCTTACCGACAACTATGGCTACCTTCTTTCCTTTGATACCTACTCGTTGCTCTATAGCTTCTACAACACTTCTACCGGCGTTCTCCATTAAGAGAAGTCTTGAAACGCCGAAGTATTCTGAATTTTCATCTATTATCATCATCTCTTCGGCCGTCAATTCCTCAAACTCTCCTCGAAGCCCGGCAAAGTCCACGTCAGTTCACCTCATAGCCAGTAGCTCAGCAAGCGCTTTGTATACGCCATAGGCTTTAACTATTGGAGTCGTTATCAATATGCTCTCTTCGTTAATCAACAACCCCTTCTTATACTCGTTCATATTGGTATAACAAACTTGCTCCATTATTATCTTTTTTTCCGTTATGAACTTTTTAGCTACCGTCCTTAAGTCAAGGAAGTCATAGCATCTACACAAGAGGATTCCACTATGCCATAGTGGGGCGCACTTTGTAATATAGCTACAAAATGCTATATCTTTTAACTCCTTACGTTCAATGTTTATAACCTCAACTTCGTACTCGAACCATTTAAAATTAAGGCCTCTTGTGGTGTTCATACAAGACCCCCTCATAACATGATGGTAAAGGGAATAAAGTTGCGAATGAGTGTGGTATTAGAGGGGTACAGCTAAATAAACTTGGGTCTTAAAGACAATAGCCTTGGAAGCCATAACTTTGCTCTGGGCTTGCCCTCACATGCTTTGTTTATTGTTTCGATCAATTCGTTTAACTTCATCGAGACAGTCTCTCTCCTCTCTCTAATCCTGACAGAAAGGATACTTTCTTCAACTTCCCTTTTTCCTACCACAACGATAAACGGTATCCACTCGACTTCTGCATCTCTTATTTTCTTAGCTACAGTCTCATCTCTATCGTCCATGTCTACCCTTATACCAACCCTTTCGAGGTCGTCAACTATCTTCAAAGCTTCTTTGTGATACTCCGACGAAACAGGGATGACCCTAACTTGCGTCGGCGATAGCCATACAGGCAACATAGGTGGTTTCCCTACAATTCTGTCTTTTTCTGCTTGTTCTAGTAATGCATACATCCACCTCTCTATAGAGCCCATAGAACTATGAACTATTATGCATCCCTTCTTTGATCCGTCTTTATCAACAAATTTTATGCCGTAACGCTCTGAGTCTTCAACGTCTAACTGAACGGTACATAACTGCGCATTTCCTCCCGAAGAGTCTATGAACTGATGTTCTTCTTTAACGACCCAGTAGTGCTTCATGGCAGGTAGTACTTCCAATAATATAGGCTCTCCGACATCCTTAGCCAAAGACGCAAACCATCCTTTATTCTCTACGAAGAAAGACTCAACCGCTCTGAGTACTATAATGTAGCTTAAGTTCATAGCTTTTACAAGCTTCATGTACTTTCTCAAGAGATTGATGAACTCTTCTTTTCCCTGCTCTAGATCGGCACAGAAACAATGTATATCTGGCATGGTAAAGCTTCTAAGCCTTCTTAGACCAACGCACTCGCCTCTTTTTTCAAGCCTAAAGGAATGTGACAATTCATAGATCCTCAATGGAAGTTGCCTATGACTCATGGTCACCTTTTTCATCATGCTGAAGAGACCGAAGTCTCCTGCAAATCTAAGTGTAAATTCTTCGTTATCCATCTTAAATCTATAATCTCTTTCAAGGAACCTTGATGCTTGCTCGGCTATATCAGGAACGCTTAGTCTGTATATCATAGGCGTTTCAACAACTGTAGCACCTACATCGTTAACTGCTATGTCCATCGCGAGCTCTTCAAGTAAATGTTTGATTAACGCTCCTTTAGGGAGGAACTTAAAGTGCCCAACGTCGGATGCAGGTTCATAATCAACAAGCTCAAGCTTCTGCATTAGCTTGATGTGGGGCGGGGTGCCTTTCTTTGATTTTAACCCCCTCTCATTCATTATGAGTCTCTTTATGAGAGGATACTTACTGACTGCCTTATCGTTGTAAGGAGTTTCGCGATCTAGTTCTACAATCTCGCCAGTAGGCTCTATCAAGACATAATATCCCTCTTCGACTTCACGTTTAATAGCTTCGGTTACCTTAACTTCCGGTTTAATTGTTTTCGATAACTCTGATAACGGATGACCTTTACATGCTATCTTAAAGGCTTTGTACCAACCGAAGGGGGCCCGCGAAACCTTGATACCGTGACTCTTCAGTTTTTCCTCTAGCTTTACGAGGATGTCAAGCGCCTCTCTTGGCCTGGCCAAGTTGGACGATAGATGAGCATAAGGGTATAGCACAAGAACCTCAGCTTTGACATCGTTAAAGATATTCATTATTTCTTCAGAAGCGGTGTTGACTACAATCTCCGGTGCTCTTACATCCTCTTCCTCGACGGCGGTGAACACTACTAAGGCATTTTCAAATGTACCACTTTGTCGATCATTAATTATTTCTTCGGCTTCCTCTACAGCTTTTTCCTTAACTTCGTAACTCATGGTATCTGCATGAATTAGCAATAACTTCATCCTTCTACCCTCATGTTAGATGAATCCTTTAAGTTATGGAAATATAAGGTCAAATAAATATAAGGTCTTCTAGCATCATAACAGTCATATCTTACCAAGTTCTTCCGTGAACTTTTTAACGGCTTCTTCGTAGCTAGCCATATCTCCAATGTCGTAAACCTCACCCGTAAACTCATAACCGTAAACTCTCTCCCCTCTTTCTATCATTACTTTAAATACCCTATCCATGCTATCGACTCCATCCAATATGTAATCGAAGACTCTAGGTTCAAAGACGTAAATTCCAGCGTTAACTCTAAACTCCAACTGCGGTTTTTCACGCCATTCGAGTACTCTACTCTGATTATCAATTTCTATAACTCCAAACCTTACGTTATGCTTCATCCTTCTAAGAACCATGGTGGCAGTGGCTTTTAATGACTTGTGATAAGTTAAGAGGTCTCTATAGTCAACCTTAGCATATACATCACCGTAAATAGCTATAAACGTCTCATTTATAACGTCTTTAGCTTGCTTCAGCTGACCAGCCGTACCCAAGGGTTTTGGGGCCTTAACGTAACTTATATCGACGCCGAGCCAAGAACCATTGCCAAAGTAGGCCTCTATAATTCTTGCCAAGTAGCTACAAGATATTACAATGTCCCTTATCCCTTGATCTCGTAGGTCAATTATTATTCTTTCAAGAATAGGCTTATCGCCTAGAGGCAACATAGGCTTTGGAACTAAGTACGTCAGTGGTCGGAGTCTCGTGCCTAGACCGCCAGCTAGAATAACAGCCTTAATTTTGCTCAAGCAAGACCCCTAATATTAAAACATGTCTTCGGTTAACTTTTTACCCTTAAACTTCTCAAGCATGCTGCCGTACTTTTCCTCGTACCTCTTAACTTCCTGTTCTAGGCTCCTCACAACCTTCTTCTCCGTTCTATATTCAAGCCCGCAAGTACCGCTAGGTAACATAGCGTTTCTAATACATGTAGCGTATTGACATTTACTGCCTAAACACTCTTCGCCGGTCTCTCTACACATTAAGGACATTCGTGTAATCGATTTTGCGCGGGGATTTCCTGCAATTCTTACGATCATCTTTTTGGCGCACCTAAAGAACTCGCAATCTACTTCGCATCCTTTGGGCACAGCGTCTAACGCCCCTAATGAAATGTTGACCTCTAATGTAAAGAGGGTTGGGGTAGCTATAACCTTTTTCGCGACTCTGCAGTCGACGTACTTGTTATAGCAGCGATAGAGCAAAGCGCAATAGCTGAAACGGAGGTTGTGAACTATAGTTCTTGAGAACAAGCATACGGGGCATCATAAACCTAAGACCGCAACCTTAAAGAGTCTTCGAAATAAGCCCATTGAGGGAGGACCGAACCTTGCCAGAAAAGGAACACAACTTCAGGTCTCAGATATATGAGATAGATTATTATAAAGGAATTATAAAGTTAAAGAACAGATTGTGCCCCCGTTGCGGCAGGGTCATGGCTAACCACAAAAAACGCTGGAGTTGTGGATACTGTCACTACACCATATTCGTTTCCTCTTAAGGGGTAGAGGTAAACCACGCCGCTACTCAACCATTACTGTGGGAATGATAGAAAAGATGATCGAAGTTGTTTGCTAATGTTTACTATAACAGAGCAAAGAAGTGGCTTAAAGAAATATACTAAGAGAGGTCAGCTCGTCAAGACTTAGTAAACGGGTATTGTACCACAGCTTTATTTATGGTTTACAATATATTTTAGGATATACATGGGCGGTCGCCATGAATGAAGCTAAGAAGCTTGCAATATTGTGGGCCCCTTGGAGGATAAAATACATAGAATCGCCGAGAGTTGAAAGCTGCATCTTCTGCGTAAGCTCATCAGAAGATAGGGATCGTGAGAACCTAGTGATTTATAGAGGGGCACACTCATTCATATTGATGAATAAGTACCCCTACAATACTGGTCATTTAATGGTAGCGCCTTATAGACACGTTAAAGACTTAATAAGCCTAAGAGAGGATGAACTCTTGGATATTATGAAGAGTGTAAATATGTCGATAAGGGTTTTGAATGAAGCTTTAAGACCCGAGGGGTTTAATATTGGAATTAACATGGGTAGGGCTGCCGGAGCGGGTATCGAGGATCACGTACACGTACATGTAGTGCCTCGATGGATTGGAGATACCAACTTTATGCCAATACTGTCCAACGTTAAAGTTATACCTGAACTTCTAGAGTCGACATATGACAGACTGAAGAAGGCTTTGTCAGCTCTCTTGGAGGGCCCTATTCATGAAAATAGGGATTTTTACAAGAAATGAACATTCTTGGTGTTCCCGAAAGCTTAGAGACGAGATCATAAAAGCTGGCCACGAACCTTACTCGATGAAATTTAACAGGGTAAGGATCAATATAGGGTCAAAGCCTTCCATAATATGTAACGGTATCGACTTAATTAATGACTTATCCATAGTAATAGTTAGGCCTATAGGTAGGTGCTCAGTCGACGAATGCTTCTTTAGGATAGACCTTCTACACAAACTAGAGAGATCGGGCTTACCAATAGTAAATAGACCGTCAACTATAGAGAAATGCATGAGTAAGTTCACGACGTTAGCTCTATTAGAGGAACATGGATTGCCAGTACCAAAAACAGTAGTGACCGAGAACCCTCTTGAAGCTCTAAAAGCTTACCACGAGCTTGGCGGCGACATCGTTATTAAACCTCTTTACGGTTCGAGGGGGTTTGGTATTTCAAGGTTAAGAGACGAAGACGTGGCTAGAAGAGTACTTTCAGATCTACACTTCTTGAGACATGTCCTTTATTTGCAGGAGTTCATTCCTCACGGCGGCAGGGATATAAGGATATTCGTCGTGGGCGGCGAAATAGTAGCCTCAATGCAGAGGGTCGCACCTGGGTGGAAGACTAATATAGCTTTAGGTGCAAAACCAGTCCCGTTTACTCCAAGCGAAGAACTCTCAAACCTAGCATTAAAAGCATGTGAGGTCTTGGGTTGTGATATAGCTGGTGTCGACGTTATAGAGTCCCCCTCAGGTTACCTCTTAACTGAGGTAAACAGCCAGCCAGGCTGGATGGGTTTACAAGCAGTTACCAGAGTAAACATAGCCGCGAGAATAGTGAAATACTTGATATCCAAGGCGAAGAAGTGATGAGTAGAGTTGTAAGATGGAGAAACTTTGTGGCTATAGCTTTAGAGTCGAAGATTTGGAGGCCGAAAACAGACTTTAAGAAGAGTATAGCTGAGCTAGTTAAGGAAGTGGCTTTAGACGGAGATTACATCGTCGTCTCTGAGAAAGCTCTTTCATCGGCCCTAGGACTTCTTTACGACGAATCGTCTATAAAAATCGATCCTTATAGCAAGGTTATGACGTATTTGACCACTAACCTTTTATGGGGTTTAGCTTTAAGCCGGGTGTGTAAACTTTCACTTGAAACATCTCTCTTTTTAAGGAAGTACCCCCTTACTGAGGGGGCGCGCCACAAAAAGTTGGCTTTAAGGGTTGGTGGGCTACTTCAAGCCCTTAAACCAACTTCTGAATGCGGGATAGATGCTACGAACGTTCCTGGGTATCTTGTATCACTACCACTTAAAAACCCCTTTTATATTGCGAACGACATCAGAACGTATCTGGAACAAGAACTAGGGATAAATGTTCGAGTGGTGATAAGCGATAGTGACAAGTGTTATCAGTTCAAGCCCCTTCCAAAGTTAATATTGTCTTGTAGAAACACAGGTATCAGATCGTCTGTGAACTTAGGCTTTATATCCTTCCTTGTAGCTCGTCTTTTTAATAATTTCTTTAGTCCCTATGCTACCCCAATAGGTTTTTCACCTCTTAACTTAGATGTAACTGAGCTCCTTATAGTAGCTGAACTTGCTGATAGAGCTCGAGGTTTCGGTATTGGTAGAACGATTTATGATATCGAGAAAAAACTAAAGATTAAGGCTACTGAAATAACATGGGATATTTTAGACCTATTTCCTCACTACCCGGTAGTAGTAGTCAAAAAGGTTAGGGGGACTCGGCGAGCTTCACGGCATCTTTGAGGTTTATTTTGTATGGTCCTAACTTGCCTCCGTAATTGCCCGCAGTTATCTTAACTACACCCCTGACACTGCAAGCAGCTTTTACTCCAACGCCAACGGCTTTTGCAACGGAATCCACGTCAAGTCCATTAATGACTATCTCCATGACACTTCGGACGCCCTCAGGTATCTTGGTATCAGGGACCTTATCTCTTATCGATGGACAATACAGGTGGTTCGTCGTAGCGACCAACTTTGGATACTTGATGGAACCGACCTTCGACCCTGATCTCACAATTCCTCCAGGGAATGGCAAAACTACGTTTCTACAGGTCTTCGATATTTCTTCAACAGCTTTCTCAGCAGCTTCTAGGGCAGCTTCACGACTAGAAGCTAGAATGAAGAAATTCCCTCCGGCAACCGCTTTAACTACTCCAACAGTGTCCTCAACTATGAACTCTCCTTCCATAACTGGTATTCTCCAGACGGTCTTACCGTACATGGTGTCTTTAACTTCAAACCCATCCCCAAATTTTGCAAGAGCTTCACCTATATGCATCTTCCTCTTAGACTTCGGTATTCCATCGAATAGCGCTGTTGTAGGACATGTCAGTATGCACTGACCAACCCTAACCAATGTCTGGAGCTTCAGCTCAGGCACCGACCTGTGGTATATGTGTATTAGAGCCCCAACTCTCTTGTCGGGGGTTTTTTCCGCTGGAACTAAACCTTCAAGACCAGCCTCGGCAGGGGACATTATTATTGAAGTTGCAAATCCTGTCGCAACTCTAGCCGCAGTCAAGGCCCATTTATCGTTTAAAGCAGTTATTAGCAATCTCGTAGCATACATGGGGAAGGCTTCAGCGAAGGTATCTTCAACCTCAACATCTCCAATCTTGAAAGACAAGCCCCACACCACCAAGCTCTAACTTTTGATAGTACTAAGCTAAAAAACTCTTTTCCTTCTCATGGTTAGGAAAAGAGTTTTTTAGCTTTTATCATGAAAAATTGAAGCGGGTGAGCTGGGCTTGAGTCAACAAGCTCCTGTCAGGGTGGGCATCATAAAGTTGGGTTGCGTAGGCTGCGCCCCCCTCCTAGAATATTTACTCGATGAAAGAGCTGACAGAAACGATATAACCGTCAGGATTGTGTCAAGTGGGGCAAAAATGACTGCTGAAGAAGCAGAAGAAGTCGTTAAGATGCTGGAACCATTTAAACCTCAATTAATCTTAATTGTTAGTCCGAATGCAGCCTTGCCGGGGCCGACGAGAGCTAGAGACTTAGCCAAGTCCTTTAATGCACCCATAGTAATAATATCCGATGCGCCGGCTAAGAAGGCGGTAAGCAAATTCGAAGAAGGCGGGTTCGGCTACATAATAGTCGAAGCAGACTCTATGATTGGAGCGCGAAGAGAGTTTCTTGATCCCACAGAAATGGCGCTTTTCAATGCCGATATAATAAGGGTTTTAGCTATAACGGGGGTCTTTAACTTAATAGTCAAGACATTGGACGACATTATAGCTTCAATTAAAAAAGGAGGAGAAGTAAAGTTACCGAAGCTTATAGTAAGCAAAGAACTAGCACTTGAAAACGCTGGCTTCTCGAATCCCTACGCCTATGCCAAGGCCATGGCGGCCTTTGAAGCAGCAAAAAAGGTCGCAGATTTAACTACAGAAGGTTGCTTTAAGGTTCAAGAGTGGGAAAAATACATACCACTCGTAGCGGCTGGTCACGAATTGATGAGGTATGCTGCTAAGTTATCGGATGAAGCTAGAGAAATCGAGAAGGGATTAGACCAACTAATGAGAATGCCTCATAGGGCAAGTGGCGAATTAGCAGTTAAAAGGAGATTGATAGAGAAGTTGCCTCCAAAAGCGTGAGTGATAATTAATGCCACGATTAGAAGCCATACTGATAACGGGTAGAACGCTGAGGCAAGGTGCTCAGATAGAAACTGCCCGCCTTACCAAAGACTATGCGGATGCAGCCGCTGTGTGTTTCATGAACCCTGAAGATATGGCGGAGTTAGGGATAAAGGAAGGGTCCAACGTTAAAGTAACTACAGAAGCTGGTTCCGTGGTTGTTAGAGCATCAGCTTATAGAGGAAACCCCAAGGGACTAATATTTATCCCGTTAGGGCCTTGGGCAAACACTATCATTCCTTCAAAGACAAGGAGCACCGGCATGCCCTTCTTTAAGGACGTCAAAGCGATCGTGGAACCTACTGACGAGCCAGTACCATCAGTAGAGGAAATAGTCTTTAGGAATTCTAGCAAAAAACCTCTAAAGGTGCCCGTGGAATACTTAATGAGTCCAGCGGACTTTAAAGGTGAAGGTATTTTCGAAAATCATGTTTGTACTATATGTGCATGCCTTTGCGACGACTTAGTGCTTGAAGTTAAAGGAGGTATAATAGCGAATGTAAAGAATGCTTGCGCGAGATCGATTGCAAAGTTCAAATCTTACGCTGCTGAGAGAGTTAAAACCCCGCTCCTAAGGATAGGCGATGAGCTCAAACCCATTAGTTACGAAGAAGCGATAGCGAGGGCAGCTAAGATACTTGTTGAAGCTAAGTACCCTCTGTTATTTGGTTGGAGTGAAACTTCAAATGAAGCTGCGAGACTTGGAGTGAGATTGGCCGAACTTGTAGGAGGCGTAATTGACTGTCTAGCTACGTTCTGTCATGGTCCATCAGTTATGGGTATCCAACAATTTGGAATAGTGACATCGACTTTGGGAAACATAAGGGACAACGCGGACTTAATGGTCTTCTGGGGTTGCAACCCTCCAGCTGCGCATCCGAGGCACTTCATTAGGTACTCAGCCTTGGCTAAAGGGTCTAAGATTAAGGGTCGTGCTGATAGAAAGATAATAGTAGTCGATGTAAGAGAGACGGAAGCTTCCAAGACAGCGGACATTTTCGTTAAAGTGAAACCTGGAATGGATTATGAGCTTTTGACAGCTTTATTAATGGCGGTGAAGGGGCTCGATGTAGAAGACGACGAGGTTGCAGGAGTACCAAGAGAAACAATACTTAAGCTGGCCGATGCCATGATGTCGGCCAAGTTTGGTGTGCTCTTTTATGGTCTAGGGCTAACGGCTACGTCTGCAAGAAATAGGAACATCGAAGCCGCTATAAGGCTGGTACAAGCACTAAACGATTGGACAACCTTTAGCTTAAACTTGATGAGAGGTCATTGGAACGTGGCTGGAAATAATCAAGCTTTTAGCTGGCTGACGGGCTACCCCTACGCAATAGACTTGAGCCAGGGCTATCCGAGATACAATCCAGGCGTAACGACGACTATAGACTTGTTGGTCAGAGGAGAAGTAGATGCGGCCATGATAATAGCAAGCGATCCTGGAGCTCACTTCCCTGCTCAAGCTCTTATGCATTTAGCTAAGATACCTCTAATAGTTGTAGACCCTAAGTGGTCATTAATAGCTAGCCTAGCCGACCTTTACATACCAACAAAGATGGTTGGAGTAGACGCTGAAGGGTCTTGCTATAGAATGGACAACGTGGTCCTAAGAGCTAGAAAGGTACTTGAAACCGACGGCTTGATGGATGACGTCACGTTACTCGAGAAGTTGATTGAAAAAGTTAAGGAGGTTAAGTCTCATGCGGCATGAATCCCTAATAATTAAGGGAGGCTACGTAATCGACCCATTAAATAAAGTGAACTGTGAAGTCGTGGATATAGGCGTGGCTGGTGGAAAAATAGTCGATCCATCAACTATAGAGGGGAAAGCTAAGGTCATAGATGCAAAAGGCAAATTAGTAATGCCTGGAGGGATCGATCTCCACACTCACGTTGCAGGACCTAAATTCAATGCTGGCAGGATCATGAGCCCTCAGGATCACAAGAGGGCGTGGATTAGAGCAACATTAACTAGCAGGTCTGGAGTAGGGCTGACAGTTCCATCAACGACCTTCATTGGCTACAGGTACGCTCAGATGGGATGGACCACCATAGTAGAGCCGGCGACTCCGCCATTTAAGACCAGACACACCCATGAAGAGTTAGACGACATACCGATAGTCGACAAGGCATGCTTCCCACTTTTCGGTAATAGCAGGATAGTCATGGACCTCGTCAGTAAGGATGACATCGAAGGTCTCAAGGCCTATGTAGCGTGGGTACTGAAATCCATTAAGGGATACGCTATAAAGATAGTGAACCCAGGTGTTGCTGAACCCACCTGGTGGAATAAGTACATAGGTCTAGACCTAGACGACGAATTACCTGAATTCGGTATAACCCCTCGCGACATTGTAAGGGCACTTTGTAGAACTTCTATAGAACTTAAGCTCCCTCATCAAATACATGTACATTGCAACAGGCTTGGCTTCCCTGGGAACTATATGTCGACTTTGAAGACCATGGATTGCGTATCCGATTTGTACGGAGGTAGCAAACCAATAATCCACATAACTCACGTACAATTCACGGGCTATGCTGGCACGTCGTGGGCTAACTTAGCTTCTGGAGGCGAAGATATAGCTAAGTACCTGAACGCCCACGATCACGTAACGCTAGATCTAGGTCAAGTGGTCTTTGGCGATGCTTTAACTATGACTGCTGACGCACCATTCGAGTACGTCCTCTTCCACATAATGAAAGGTAAGTGGCATAGCGTGATGACGGAGGCGGAAGCAACAGCTGGCGTTGTCCCTTATGCTTACAAGAAGAACAATTATGTAAATACCGTGCAGTGGTGTATTGGACTTGAGATAGCGCTCCTAACCAAAGATCCTTGGAAGATAGTCTTCGCAACGGACAATCCAAATGCGGGCAGGTTCACTAAATATCCCCTGGCTCTCTCATGGTTCGTAAGCAAAAAAGCGAGAGAAGAAGTCATGAAAAAGGTTAACCGAAGAGCCCTCAAACACACTACTCTTCCATCAATAGAGAGAGAGTACACCTTGTATGATGTAGCGATAGTTACGAGAGCTGGCCCCGCGAAAATACTAGGCGTCGAAAAATATAAGGGTCACCTGGGAGTAGGGGCTGATGCAGACATAGCCATTTATGATCTAAACCCAGCAGAGGTCAACATTTCGCGAGATTACAAGGCCTTTGTGAAAGCCTTCAAGAGGGCTTGGTATACAATAAAGTCCGGTGTAATAGTTGTAAAGGAGGGCAGTATCGTCGAGCCAAACTTTTATGGAGCCACATACTACGTCGACGCAACAAAGCTAGTAGACTCGGACGTCTACAATAGAACTGTTAACTATCTTAAAGAAGTGTTTCCACAAAACTACAGTATGTCGTTCCATAATTACATCATAGATGATAGAGAACTTAGGAACCCTGTCAAACTGGAGGTGAGATAAGAATGCCCATCTTGAATTTAACATTAAGTAAGGATCCAATAGTCCCTGTAGAAGTTGAGACGGTGACTCCAGATAAAGTAGCTGGCTTAACGTTGAACGAAGTGGCTAAGATAACATTGTGGGTTGGAAATAGACAGCTAAGAGTAGGTGAGGTTTTCCAACTAGAGGGCGAGGTGGGCTCAAAGCCTGATGAAGTGAAGATAGTCTTTAAAGGCTTTACAAATAGACTAAGGCGAGTTGGCGAAAAGATGAGTTGCGGCGAGATCGAAGTACTTGGAGGTGTAGGACCGTACGCCGGGCGGAAGATGAAAGGGGGGAAGCTAGTGATAAAAGGTTCGACTGGAGCATGCCTAGGAGCGAAGATGTATGATGGCATCATAGAGGTTTTTGGGTCGGCTGGAGACCGCGTAGGTGGAGCATACAGAGGAGAGCTCCCGGCGAAAGGTATGAAGGGCGGAACGATAATTATCCATGGCGATGCGGGAGCTGAAGTAGGGCTTGGCATGAGGGGCGGAACCATAGTAGTCGATGGCTCGTGCGATATCATGCCAGGTTTGGATATGAGTGGTGGGACTATACTTGTAAAGGGGAGCTGTGCTGGCAAGGCGGGTGCGAGGATGACCGGAGGGAGGATCGTAATAGTCGGGAGGATCTCGACGATATTGCCGAGTTTCTATGCCGATGAAATAAGGCCTTCAATAAAGATAGCGGGCGAAAAGATTGATGGACCATTGCTGGTATTCGTTGGCGACGCTATAGTAAGTGAGAAGTGCGGTGGAAGGTTGATGATAAATTTAAGGAACAACCCCCACCTGAAAAGGTACGAAGAACTTCTGGTGGAGAAGATAGAATAATCCTAAACTTTTTTCATTAACTTTTAAGAAAAGGGGGAAGTTTAGGCTTATTTGAATGCGGTTATGATTTTCCTACCTATAACGTCTATAGCGGCCTTCTTCTTCGGACCTAGTGGTGACCCTGCGACAAACTGTGTTACTCCCATCTTCAGGAGTTGTTCAATCCTTGATATACAATCTTCAGGAGTTCCAGAAACTGAGAATGCGTCTAGAGATGCATCAGAAACGGCTTTACTCGCTCCTGGAATATCACCTCTAGCTAAGGCCCCTCTTATGGTTTCCACCTCTTCTCTCTTAATACCGTGCCTATTAAGTACGTTATCCGGTGCACCAGCTACTATAAAAGCTACAACAGTTTTCGCGGCCTCCTTGGCTTTAGCCGCATTTTCATCAACTGATAAAGCTGCGTAAGCTACTACGTCTATATCCTCTACCCTCCTGCCAGCCTTAGCTGCGCCCTCTCTTATGTACTTCACGGCTTGTTCAAAGTCTTTAGGGTGAGATGCATTGATTAATACTCCGTCGCCTATAGCTCCTGCAAGCTCAAGCATCTTAGGCCCTTGAGCACCTATGTAAACCGGTATTTGCGTTGAAGGCTTAAAACTGAGCTTAGCATTAGATAGGTTAAAGACGTCTCCTGTGAAGTTAACGGTTTCACCTGCCCAAAGTCTCCTTATTATTTCGACGGCCTCTCTAACTGCTGACAGCGGCTTCTCGAAGCTTATCCCTATTTGACCTAGCGTCGATCGATCACCAGGGCCTAGCCCCAAGACGGCTCTACCGTTACTCACTTCGCTTAATGTTGCTATCGCTGATGCCGTCCAAGCCGGGTGTACGTGAAACGGGTTTGTGACGCCAGTGCCAAGTTTCACATTTTTCGTATTTAATGCAGCTACTGCTAGTGCTACGTAGACGCACCGGTTAGAGTAGTGGTCTGTCACCCAAACGTAATCGAAACCGGCATTCTCTGCTTGAACTATAGAACTTACTAGCCCATCGATAGTAGTTGCAGGGACGAATTCTATACCAAATTTTAGGGGCATTTCGAACACACCCTAAACTGCTTTAGAGATTTTGCTACCTTATTTTTGCTTATGTATTGTCGCTTAAAGCTTTCCTTTCTCAATGGTCATTCAAAGGGTTTAAACAAACCTAAACCATCAAAATAATTAAAAATAAAGAGACAGCCTATAGTTCTACTGATCTTCTCAGGACTTCTGGGTTTACTCTTCCGCCTACGTACGTCTTTCCACTCTTCTTGCTTGTCAATAGAAGTTTGCCTATCGTGAAGAATGAGGGGTCGAGCTTTGACCAGTCGAAGTTGACCGCTTTTAACGCTTCGTATGAAGTCTTCCCATAGTCTGGCCAGGCGGTGGCAGGGGCTTTAGCTATGTATTCCATCAACTTACCGTCGTCTTCGTCTATTACGTAACATCCAACGCCACCATAGAGCAAGGCATCCTCCTCTTTAGCTGTTGAGATACCTACGTCGGGGTGTGGAGGCATTATAGGAGCAGACCCACTTGCGAACGCAACCTTGTTCGGGTCTAACCCTAAGTATTCGAGCCTATATAGTCCTGTCTCAACAACCCTTCCGGATACTTGGACTGAGCCAGCCATGGAGGCAGTCGTAGTCAAGATTATGTATAGATTTTGCGGTGAAACTTTACACTCAGCGGCTACCTTCTGGGCGACCTCATCTGTGGGCCTCTTAGTGGTCTCCATAACTATGACAGCTTCACTATGATCGTCTCTGTAACCTATTTTCTCGAATACTTTCTTAGGCTTTAACGCTAAGGCTCTCGCGGGTCCCGACGATGGGGCAAAGAAATCTCCAACTTTCACCATCCATCCAGCTAGCTGACACCCAAGCAACGATAGGGCTGGGTGGTCTGTTGCGACAACTATAGTTGGGAGTTCAAGTTCGCCGTAGGTCTCATAAGTAAGCCAGCAGTTTGCTAAGCCTCCTAGGCATATCTCTGTTAGCTTTATTCCAGCCAAGTATCCACCTAAAGCTTCTAAACCGGTGTCTATTACCGTAGCCCCGCAAGCTAGCTTCTCTACCTTAACTTTGTACTCTTCCTGCCTATCTATAAGCTCTTTGACTATATTCATAGCTAAACGGTTAACGCTTAACATAGCCTACCGATCACCACGCAAATAATTGCTCGTCGGTCGGCAGATAACTTTTTATCAAGTTTACAAGGTTTTGATTCTTCAACTATCTAAATGAAGCCAAGGGATTTTAAGTCTTGAACCCTAACTTTACCTGAGTGTAGAGCTGAACCTACGAGTACGCCGGATACACCTTCTCTGCATAGTTCAATTATGTCAACGAGTCCTCTAACGCCTCCGCCGACGTAGACTTCGAACCCTCTTCGGACAAGATACTTTGCGCCATCTATGTTAGGTCCAGAGCACGACCCTATTCTGTTGAAGTCCATTAAGATAATCTTCCGAACATTCAGCTTACTAAGTATTTCACATGCTTCCTCTAAGTTTTTGCCAGCAATTTCAGGTGCTCTACTTACAATGGCATCATTCTTCAGATCAATACTAAGAAAAACATTACTGTTACAAGCTTTGAGAGCCCTTGATAGGAAGTTTAAGCTGGGAGCGCTCTCAGTTGCAATAACGGGGTAATCCGCTATCTGGACAGCTTTCTCGAGCTTTTCTTCACAATCTACCCCTATGTCGGCCATTATCTTGATCCTCGCCTCCCTCCTCAACGAGTTAAAGATAGCCTCATTGATTCTACCATTTAGTATGGAGTCTAGGTCAGCTATGTAAATGACCTTAAAGCCTTCTAACATGAACTTGTAGGCCAGCTTAAGCGGGTCGCAAGTCCCATAAACGCTGTCTGATATCGGCTTATATAGATCTCTAAGACCTCGTATTGCGCGAACAACTAACCCATCCTTTATGTCTATAACTGGCACTACTATCATGTAATATCAAACCTCTCTTCTTGATCAATGCATCGAGTTTTTTAAGCTGTACCCGCAATTTAACATTAGTACACCGACACAATAATACGCAAAAACGTCTACGTGCTTATCGACAATTCGTATATAAGATCTTCGTAATCCTTGAAATCTTTTAATGTAAAGCTTTACTAGTTTTCCTGGTGAAAGTGTGTTGTTCTTGGGTATAGACATTGGAGGGGCTAACATTAAAGCCTCACTTTTCAAGGTTGATAATTACTTTGAGTTAAAGTCGGTTAAGCTACACTACCCCATCTGGATTAGAGGTGTCAATGAGTTACCCAGAGCTATCGAGCATGTTATGTCTCTACTAGGTTGTAGCAATGCAAATTACGTGGCTCTAACTATGACTGCAGAGCTCTCAGACATCTTTAAGGATAAGAGGGAAGGCGTCGAGAAGATAATATTCAATTTAAAGCAAGTTTTTAAAGAC
The DNA here is from genome assembly GCA_038887515.1 of Candidatus Nezhaarchaeales archaeon. Lineage (GTDB taxonomy): Archaea > Thermoproteota > Methanomethylicia > Nezhaarchaeales > WYZ-LMO8 > WYZ-LMO8. The sequence goes on from JAWAKK010000001.1 coordinate 46,918, forward strand.
TTCAAGGTTATAGCGACTGATGGCTCTCTACTAGATCCCGACGATGCGGTTAAACGCTTCATGGATGTAGCCGCTGCGAACTGGTGGTGTGTAGGTTGGTTTGCAGCTCAGTTAAATGAGAGTTGTGTCGTTGTGGATGTTGGAAGCACTACTACAACCATAACTCCGGTTGTTAAAGGACGGAGCGCAGCTAGTGGCTTCAACGATCTAGAGAAGATGAGCTTAGGAGAAATAGTTTATGTGGGCTCTCTAAGGACACCTGTATCTTCCGTGGTTTCAGCAGTCCCGGTAAACGGGATATTGTGCAGAGTTTCGTCGGAATACTTTGCTAATATAGGCGATGTAAACATTTTGTTGGGTCTCCTCAAAGAAGAGGAGTACGATGTAGGCACTCCAGATGGGAGAGGAAAGAGCCTAGAAGATTGCCACTACAGATTATCAAGAGTTGTGTGCGGTGATGGGAAGATGTTAAAAATGTTACAAACAAAAATAATGGCCAGTTTCATATATAATAAGGTTGTCGAAAAGGTTTTCGAAGGTCTTTTACAAGTTCTTAGTAAACTGGCTTCAGAAGATCACTTTATCGATTTAGGCTTCGCAGCAGGTCTAGGAGACTTTATAGCGCTTGACGCTATAAAGAGAGCAGGTCTTCGAGGAGTTTTATTTAGAGAGATTATAGGCCGGGACAATAGCATTGCCTTAACTTCGTCCTCACTCGCTATATACTTAGCTTACAATATGGGGGTCGATGTTAAAAAATGGATTTCATTATTAAAATAGGTGGATCACTCTGTAAGCACCCCAACGCACTTCATAGACTTTGTAGTAGGTTGTCTAAGTGGCTGAAGGGTAAAGAATGCATTGTAACGCCAGGGGGAGGACCTTTTGCCGACATTATAAGGCACATGCAGCGCGTTCATACCATATCGGACGATGTAGCACACGAAATGGCTCTATTAGCTGTAGATCAGTATGGACTAATGTTAAGCGAGTTGATAAGAGGATCTATTCCGGTAAGAACCTTAGTTGATGCGAAGAAAATAGCGAACCATGCAATCCCGATATTGTTACCCAGTTACTTAATCATTAGCTTAGATATACTTGAACACACGTGGAACGCAGGTTCAGATTGTATCGCAGCTATAGTAGCTAAAACATGTTCTTCAAAGAGACTGATATTAGTTAAAGATGTTGATGGGATTTACGACCCGCAAGACCAATCAAAGATGCTAACCGAAGTTCCCTCAAGTCAGCTCGAAAACGTTAAGACGTGTCTCGACCCACTACTTCCGAGACTGCTCAGAGGCTCTACCATAGAATGTATAGTAGTTAATGGTCTTAAACCGAGTAGAGTAAAGGCAGCAATCGAGGGGTCAGAGACTGTATGTACTAAGATTGTAGCTGATTGATGTCTTAAGTGCGTTTGTAGGCTTCAACCAACAGTCTTACGTTCTCTCTTGTAACCTTTTGCCTTATCCTATCACCTCCGCAAGCAGCTGATCTGAAACCTACTATGTCCGGCTTAACCTTCTGCACCACTTCTACGTGACTTAACTTCAGTGATCCCGCTAGCGCGAATAGCAATCCCATTTCATGAGCTAACTCTTTAATCTTAACTATCTCGCCCACATTCAAATAGTCGAATGTGGACATTCCGTTCTTGATGAATGTGTCAATCATGAATACTTCAAAGTCGGATAGGTATGCGGCCCTCAGTACGTCTATCGGGCTTAGACAATTTGCAACCCTATAATCAGCGTAAGCCACTGCAACAAGCTTAATGTTCTCAGCGCTTACTTCCAAGTCCCTATAAGCTTTAACGGCATCACTAATACTTCTAAGACCCAAACTTCCTGTCTTTGCATAATCTATGGCCAGCTCTTCAGCTATTAATGCTATCTCTTTTACTTGATGCTTTGTCGGATCATCACCTAAGGCAACGCTCGTAACTATGTTAGTGCGCGAATCACCACGTATCAAGTTTATTATCGAACCGATAATGGTGGTATCAGGGGGGCCGAGAGAGCCCTTTGTTGGGTCCTTAACGTCGACTATGTCGGCACCACCCATTAATGCCTCAATAGCCTCACTGGGGCTCGTGACGCTTATTAAGACCTTCATTTTTGCTTCATCTCGCAGGAAATTTCTTTTATGCTAGCAAAATAAAGCTTTAATGAGAAGATACACGTTAACAGTAGGAGGGTCCTTCTTGTCGAGTTGGAAGGATGAGATCTTAAACATCTTAAACCAAGGTAAAGGCTTCGAGGTATACTACGAAGATGGGAAAATCAAGGTATCTGAAGCCAAGGGCATCTCTAAAGCACCAATAGACTTAAAGGATATAAAGGGCATCAGAAAAAGCAGGGCTAAGTCTCCGCCGTCGAAATTAAAGGACTTAATAATTAAGTTGGCTTTAAGGCTTATTGAAGCGGGTAAAAGCTTCAAGGTGACCTTAGGTCAAGGAGATTTTGTGTTAAGATTTGACTTAGACCACTACGTTAGAGCTGACTCGAGGTCGGTAAGCGTTGTAGGCTTCAATAGCCTAGAGGACGAAACCATAAAAACCATAGCAGACATACTCCAAGAACATGGTGAAGTAAAGATACTAAAGCCGTTGAAATGAGGAACATCAAAACCTCCCAATCGATTTGTTGTTTTATTAATAAGATAGTCTACATATTTTGCTTCGCTTTAAGATTGTTAGGACCTCAACACGAGTCGATAACATACATCTACATTGATGAATCGTCTACGCTTTTAAATATTGGTGGCCAAATGCTAGCTAGCAATTAAAGTACCAATAATAAAGGGCCTGGGTCCACGAAATAGTGCCGAGACACTCGTAATACGCCTTAAGTAAGGCTACTTATCATAGTTTTTGGGGGTACGGGTTGCCAGCTAACTTACCGGCTGAAGCAAAAGCCAAGTGGCTTAAGGTTCTCGAAGCCAAAGAACCTCATGAAAAACTGAAGGCATTACAAGAGTTTCTTTCATCAGTTCCACAACATAAGGGCACTGAGAAGCTTCGAGCTCAAGTAAGAGCCAAGATAGCGGCCCTTCGAAGAGAAATAGAAGAAAGGAAATCCAAGAGAGCGGGTGGGGGTCTAAGAATATTCCCAGAGAAAGAGGGTGATGCCCAAGTCGTATTAGTAAGCGTTACCGGGGCTGGTAGAAGTAGCTTACTCTGGGAGTTGACTAACGCGAGACCCGAGATAGCTTCTCGCCCATTTACGACTACAAAGCCAGTTCCTGGTATGTATATAAGCGATGGAGTCATGTACCAGCTAATCGAAGCTCCTCCGCTTGTTAGAGGGTCGGCCGAGGGTGAAGCGTGGGGTGCAATAATTATGACTTTAATTCGTAATGCGGATGGAGTAATAATACTTCTTGACGCATCGAAGGATCTCCTCGATCAATATAGGCTCATAGTTGAAGAGTTGGAAAAATCTGGAATAACTCTGAAGAAACCTCGGGCGAAGATTGACATAACGAGAGGCTCTGTTGGAGGAATTCAGGTAATAGTAAACGGCAGGCTAATCGACTGCACTGTTGACGAGGTCAAGAAGCTCTTCATGAGCTATAAGATGTTTAACTGTAAGATTCTAATAGATGGCGAAGCTTCTCTCGATGAAATTGAAGAAGCGATATTGGGAGGGAAGGTATACAAACCATCAATTGTAGTGGTTAATAAAATGGACTTATTATCAGATAGATCTTCACTTGAAGAGCTTAAGAAGGAGTGTAGCCCTCTTCCAGTAGTTGAGATTTCTTGTGCTACTGGCGAGGGTCTTGACAAGATAGGTAGAGCGTTATTTGAGCAACTTGAGCTAATAAGGATTTACACTAAAGAGCCTTGGGAGGAAAAGCCAGCAGTAAGACCTTTAGTTCTAAAGAAGGGCTCTACAATTAAGGACGTCGCTGAACAAATACATAGTAAGATGGCGGAGAACTTAAAGTATGCGAGGGTTTGGGGCTCTTCAGTTAAGCATCCGGGCGAGAAAGTTGGTCGCGACCACGCTTTAGCTGATGGAGATATCGTAGAGCTTAGGGCCTAGGCTACCTTAGGGCTTCGCCTATAGCAAACCTAGGTCTAACGCTGACGATCTTAACTCTAAGTCTTTCTCCGACCTTAGCGCCAGGAACCAGTACAACAAAGCCTTTTATTCTAGCTACACCTTCTCCTCTTTGATTAACACTTTCAATACTTACATGGTAAACTTCGTTCTCTTTTACGGGTGGGTTTTTTAAAGAACTTCTTTTGCCCCTCTTAGTCACCAACTGAACCTCCGCACTGTCTCCATCGAGCAGACAACTCCTTTTCGAAGGTCTTTTCTAACTCCTCAATATTTAAACTGTTCTGATAGCTAACTTAGCTTAAGCTTTATCTCTTTGTAAAGAGAGTTTAAGCGTCAAAGGAAGGGTGGAGAGAGGAGTTAAATGAGACTTCACAATCCAGAGTGGAAGACTCACAGTACTAGAGATGTACTTCGGTTATCTGAAGGCTTGACCGTAAAAATTGCGGGTTGGGTTCATGTCATCAGAGATCTAGGCGGTATAATTTTCTTACTAGTGAGGGATTCAGATGGTCTAATTCAGGTATTAGCTTCCAAGTCCGAGCTCGACGACGAAACCTTCAATAAACTCAAAGAGGTTAAGCCAGAGACCGTCCTATCAATTGAAGGGGTTGTCAAAAAGTCGCCTAAGGCCCCTGAAGGCGTTGAAATAAAGGCAAAATCAGTAATCGTGCTCAACAGAGCATCAGTACCTTCACACTTAGAGCCCAGTAGCAGGGGCAAACTCAGTCTCGACGAAAGGCTTGACAATAGGGTCGTGGACTTAAGGAAACCACGAAACATGCTTATATTCAAGTTTCAATCCGCCCTCTTAAGATACATAAGAGAGTTTCTTAATGAGAAGGGCTTCATAGAAGTCTTCACTCCAAAACTCATAGCTACCGCAACTGAAGGTGGAGCGGCCCTATTTCCAATTGCGTACTTTGATATGGAGGCTTTCTTAGCTCAAAGCCCACAACTCTACAAGGAGCAGTTGTCTTCAGTCTTTGAGAAGGTCTACGAGATAGGTCCACTTTTTAGGGCTGAAGAGTCGCAGACGGATAGGCACGTCTCTGAATACATAGGGGTGGACGTGGAGGTGGCGTTCGCGACATGTGAAGAGGTTATGGAGCTACTTGAAGAAATGCTTACGTATAGCGTTTCAAAAACGATTAATGAACTCGAAGACGAGCTGAAGAGATGTGGGTTCAGTTGTCTCGTACCCGAAAAACCATTTCCAAGAATAACGTATAATGAAGTCATATCAATTCTAGCTAAAAAGGGCGTTAAGATGGAGTGGGGAGAGGACCTATCAACCGAAGCCGAAAGAAAGCTTGGCGAGCACTTTAAGGGGCCTTACTTCATAACTGAGTGGCCCACAAGAACCAAACCATTCTACATAATGCCGAGACCAGAGAACCCTGATGTTAGTCTCTCGTTTGACTTAATGATAGGAAGGATGGAGATAGCTTCGGGAGGACAACGAATTCACGATAAGGACCTCTTAATATCGCGCTTAAAGAACTCAGGACTTGAGCCTGAATCTTTTAAGCATCACTTGAAGTGTTATGATTGGGGCATGCCTCCTCACGCCGGCTGGGGTCTTGGACTAGCACGTTTGGTAATGTCGTTACTTGGATTAAATGATATAAGAGAAGCAATACTTTATCCAAGAGATAGGCGGAGACTTATCCCTTAACGAGACTTAAGTTTATAAAGATCTTGCGATTAGAAATCTACTAACCTTCTATTAAGCTACGAGTCCGTTGCTCGAAGTTGATTAAATGAGAGGAATGATGATAGAGGTCGACGCTATGGTGGGCTTCACGCAACTCTCAGTGTCGGATTGGTTCTATAGGAATAGGTATATAGCCGGGTTTAGTAATCCAGCTCGATCGTTATATCAAGCAGTTAGGGAACTTGTTGAAAATAGCCTAGATGCTTGCGAAGCTGCAGGCAACTTACCCTACATAACCGTCGATCTTAAGTTGATGAGTGAGCGTAAAACCCCCAAGGTCTATAAGTTAACGGTTTCAGATAATGGAACTGGAATACCTCCACAATACGTTCCACAAGCTTTCTGTACGGTGCTCTTCGGCAATAAGTTTGAGCTAAAGCAACATCGAGGACTTTTCGGTCTTGGAGCTAAGATGGCGGTCTTATATTCTCAAATTACTACTTACAAGCCCATCGAAGTGACTACGTGTCATGATGGTCAGATGGAATATGAGTTCATGTTGCAAATGGACCTTAAAAACAATAAGCCTATTGTTCTCTCGACTAAGTCTCGAAAACTTCGAAGAGCTAAGACGGGGACCACAGTTACTCTATACCTTGTTGGGGATTACGATCGTAGCTTAGGTTCGAGAACGACAGGTGAGCTGATAGTCGAGTATTTAAAGCTCACGACGGTCGCTAATCCTCATGCAACTATAGTCTTCTCAGACCCTTACGGTAACGTTCACAAGTTTGAGAGGTCTGTCGAAAAATTACCACCATTACCGAAAGAGACTGCACCACATCCTCATGGTATTGATGCTGAAATGCTTAAAAGATTGATAGAGAGCAGTAGGGACACTAACCTTCAAACATTCCTCTATAAAAACTTCGATAGAGTGGGACCCAAAAAAGCATTGGAGTTCCTAAGGTGGGCTGGTTTTGACCCTAGTAAGGATATAAAGGAGCTATCTAATGAAGAGGTTGTTAAGCTCGCCAATGCCCTTAAGGCATATGATAAATTCCTTCCGCCATCGCCCAATGTATTGAGCCCTATAGGAGCCGAAGAATTGAAAACTGCAATAGTGAAGCTTTTCAGCCCTGAGTTTGTCAAGACCGTTACGAGACCGCCGAAATCGTACTCCGGGTATCCATTTCAGGTAGAGACCGGAATTGCCTATGGAGGTCCGATAATAGAAAAAGTGTGTAATGAAGAGGGTAACTTCAGGCTAATCTTTAGGTTTGCGAATAAGATACCCTTGCTATTCGACGAGAGGGGAGACGTCTGTAGAAAAGTTGTGGACAGCATGAACTGGAGACAGTATAGGATTGACGATACGACGCCAATAGCAATTTTCGTGCACGTATGCTCAACAAGGGTACCTTACAAAACGGCTGGAAAAGAGATGATAGCTGACGTCGAAGAAATAGAGGAAGAGATAAAATTGGCGCTGATGGAGTGCGCCCGCGAAGTTCGAAAGTATATATACAGAAAGCTTAAGGCTGAGAGGGAACAAGAGAGGCTCGCGCTCTTTAAAGCATACATAACCGAGATAGCTGAAGACCTTGTTAGGGTAGTGAAAGAGGACAAGCATAAGCTTATGGAATCTATGTGGAAGGTGGTGCTGAAACGTGACAAGTCAAGATAGTGGGGGAAGGGACTGGATAACAGAAAGAATAGTAAAGCTCCTCGAGAAGTCAGTTCTAAAACCGCTTAAAGTCGAGAAGGTACCGTACTTCGAGATGCTGGCTAGGACCAGGGACAACGTATACATAGACCAAGAGTTGCAAGTAATAAGGCTCGGAAACAAGAAGGTGAAAAGGAGACTTAACGACATAGAAGAAGCCAAGACGTTCATGAGGACTGTGCTAATTGCTGCGATAATATACGAAGCAATCAAACATAATAAGTATCCTACGATTAGGGACGTCTTCTACGACGCAAAACATACGATACCTGGAACGGACATTGATACTGTCGACGTCCAAGCAGAGTCAGACAATATAATAGAGGACTTGGAGGTCATGCTTGGAGCTAGCAGGGAAGAGATGGGTCTTCAAACGGATGTAAAGTGTAAGGTCGTAGGCCTTATGAGGGTTAGGAGTGGGCGGGATATAATAGATTGCTCAAGACAAGGCGAAGGAGGTGCTTACACCCCTCCTTCAAACGTTGATAGGCTTGAATTCCTTGAGGTTAATGCTGAGTATGTCTTGGTGGTCGAGAAGGACGCTGTTTTCAATACCTTAAACATGGAGAGGTACTGGGAGAAGAACAAATGCGTACTAGTAACGGCCGGTGGCCAGCCAGATAGACCTGCAAGGAGACTGGTAAAGAGATTAAATGAAGAGCTTGGCTTGCCCGTTTATGTCTTAACAGATGCAGATCCTTACGGGTTCTACATATATAGCGTTTACCGAATAGGGTCAATAACGCTTTCTCATGAAAGCGTTAGGTTGGCGTGCCCGAAAGCTAGATTTATAGGAGTAACTGTAAGCGACATTTACGAATACAACCTACCCAAGAACGTTATAATTAAGGCAAAAGAGGCAGATATAAAGAGAGCCAAAGAATTGAAGGGTTATCCATGGTTTGGATCACCAGCATGGCAAAAGGAACTTGACATCTTTCTTGAAAAGAAGGAAAAAGCCGAGATAGAGGCTCTCAGCTCAAAGAGCTTAGGCTTCTTGGAGGAGAGGTACCTCCCTGAGAAAATTAAAAGTGGACATTACATCGTATAGGTCTCTAAGGCGACTCAATGAACGTCATCACAAACTTTAAATTACTTTGCCCATTTAACCTTAAAGTAGGAAGTCGTAAAAGATTATAGGATTACGAAGCATAGTAGGGCGATATATAAAGCTAGTAAGAATATGCTGTGATAAGTGGGGTTTGAGCTTTGGTTAGGCTTAATTTTGAAGATGGATACGAAATCGCCAAGTTCATAGCTAAAGGTATCGACCTTACTAAGCTCCAGAAGGTGCACGAAATTTTAAAGAAGGCATTAACGTGCTTTGCTGACGAAAGCGACGAAAGGGACTTCATGCTAGGCCTCGTAGAAGGTCTAGGTGAAATAGCCAAGCTTAGAGAAGAGATAGCGAGACTAATTAATGTGGCGAAGTCTATAGGAATAACGATCGAGGTCAACGTGAAATACGACGAGGAAACATGAGAATCACCTTTTTACATGCAACTAACATTGAAGATACGATGTAATTCTACTATAAAGTTCTGTAAATCTTTACATTCTATTAGACTTACTAAATTCTGGAACCTGCTTAACTAAGAATATTTAATTCAGTCTTCCTGTAGGATACTGAACCTTAGCAGATGAGGGGTATTCGAGTTGAAGGAGCATTGGCTCGACGAGTTCGTATCGAAAGTCTTAGAGTACTCTAAGGAGCACATAGTGGCTAGTGGGACATCTATCTCAGGCTCAGCGCACATCGGTAATGTAGCTGACCCACTGTATGCGCACGCAATTGCAGAAGAGATAAAACGAAGAGGGGGAAAAGCCATGTCTTTGTGGATTGCCGATGACATGGATCCTCTCGATAGCGTACCCCCATCAATATCGGATAGTTTTAAAATGTACTTGGGCATGCCGTACGTAGACATCCCAGACCCTTATAGATGTTGTCGAAGTTGGGCCGAACACTTCACTCAAGAATTCTTGGACGTCATTGAGAAGTTAGGGCTTGATGTAAAGTACCTTTCAGGAGCAGTAATGTACCGTAATGGTACATATTTACCTTGGATAAGGATATCGATTGAAAAAGCGGCACTCATAAGGAGCATACTGCTGAAGGTCAGTGGAACTTCGAAGCCAAGCGACTGGCTTCCGTACATGCCTGTATGCGAAAAGTGCGGTAAGGTAGGAACTACATATGCTTACGACTTTCAGGGGGACAAAGTTCTTTACGTGTGCAACGTTGATGTGGGCTATGCTAAGGGGTGTGGCTACCAAGGCGAGTGCGACGTTAAAGAAGGCAGAGGTAAGCTACAGTGGAGAGTTGAGTGGGCCGCTAGATGGGCGGCTCTTAGCGTTACCATAGAGCCTTTCGGTAAAGAACATGCAGCGGCGGGCGGCTCCTACGATACTAGCAAGCTGATAGTCAAAGAAGTATTTGGCAAGGACCCTCCAATACCGTTAACGTACGAGCACGTGATGATCGGTGGTAAGAAAATGTCTAAGTCAAAGGGCAACGTATTTACGCCGTCTCAATGGTTTGAAGTAGCTCCTCCTCAAACTCTAAAGTTCTTCTTCTTCAGAGTCCATCCCATGAGGCATAAGGACTTCAGAGTTGAAGATTTACCAAACCTCGTAGCCGAATACGAAAAAGCTGAAAGGATATATTATGACTTCGAAAAAATCAAGGATCCAAAACTAATGGCCCTAGCTAAGAGGAACTATGAGCTCTCTCAAATAGGTAGACCTAGCCCAATAATGCCCATACAGTTGCCCTATGACTTTGCAGTAGTCTTGGTACAACTGTATCCTGATATCAAGATCGAGAGGCTGCTTGAAATCTTAAAGCTGACAGGCCATCTGTGGAGAGAGCCTTCAGGGGAGGATATCGAAAGGCTGTTAACAAGGCTAAGACATGCATCGACTTGGGTTAAGAAGTATGCCAGCGAAAACGCTAAGGTAAAGTTACTAGACGATCCGTCAATTGTAAGTAGCTTACTGTCAGATAAGCAGAGGGAAGCCCTAACTAAAGCTGCTAATATACTGCTCCAAAAAGAATGGGATTTGAACGAGCTCAATAACGAATTCTTCGAAATCTCAAAATCCATAGGCTTACCTCCTCCTCAATTCTTTGAAGCCGCATACTTGGCGTTAATGGGAAGAAGATCCGGCCCTAGACTCGTGAACTTCATAGCTGCAATAGGGAAAGATAAGGTAGCCAAAAGATTCCTTATTGCTGCAGGGCATCAGAAGTTTTGGCAATAGTCCTTACAAGTAAAGGGCGAACTATCCCTCTTGGCTAGGCAAACCTCACTCTTGCCAATCAATAAACCTCAAGGATACGCGATATCCAGCAAAGCCCTATGGCTCAATTAACATCACATATGTTTAATTCCCTTTTGGTAAGCCTTATTAGCTAGGTTAGCTTAAGCTTGCGAAGTAGTCAGATGCGAGGTGGAACGAATGTACTGGCTCGCTCTCCTAGCTTCTTGTGTAGCCCTAATTGTTGCAGCAGTTATAGTAATCACGACACTATCTAAGCCTAAAGGCAGTGAACGTATGGTTGAAATTTACGAAGCCATTAAACAAGGAGCCAAAGCTTATCTAAGCAGGCAGTACAAGACCCTCTTTGTCTTCATAGTTCTACTGTCCCTAGCATTCGCCATAGCCGTAGACTACAGTTTTTTCATGGCTGGGCGCTATCCGTCATACTTTCCATACATTGGATTATCGTTCTTAATTGGTTCTCTGCTCTCAGCCATGGCTGGTTACGTGGGAATGAGGGTCGCAGTGGAGTGCAATGTTAGGACTGCTTACGCAGCTACTAGCGGTTTAAGAGCGGCTCTAAGTACCTCCTTTAGAGGAGGGCTGGTCATGGGCCTCTGCATGGTAGGGTTTGCCCTTCTAGGGGTTACGCTATTCTATCAAGCATATGGTATGAACCCATCTCTCTTTGCCGGCTTTGGGTTTGGCGGAAGCCTCGTCGCTCTCTTTGCAAGAATTGGTGGAGGTATATACACTAAGTCGGCTGATGTAGGAGCAGATTTAGTGGGCAAGATAGAAGCAGGAATACCTGAAGACGATCCTAGAAATCCTGCTGTAATAGCTGATGCTGTCGGAGACAACGTCGGCGACGTGGCCGGGATGGCTGCGGACGTATTTGAGACTTATGCTGTTACGTTAATAGGGGCAATGTTGTTAGGATGGCCTCTATATTCTCAGACTAAGAACATTGCCTTCCTAGAGTACCCGCTGATTTTAGGTGCCATAGCCATCTTCGCAACAATTATTGGATCACTATTTGTAAGGGTTAAGGGGGAGGGGGATCCAACCTCGGCTATATTTAAAGGTATAACCACTACAGTGATTTTAGCCATAATAGGGTTCTTCTATGCAACTTGGCAACTATTTGGTTCTCTCGAGTTATTCTACGCAGCTATGATAGGAGTAGTCATAGTAATTCTACTCGCCGTATTTACCATATATTATACTTCATACAAGTACTCGCCTACTAAGGCGATAGCCGAGGCATCTCAAGCAGGGCCAGCTATAAACATAATAAGGGGGCTGGCTAACGGTCTTGAGAGCTCTTTTCTCCCAATACTGGTCATAGCGTTAGGTGTGATAGGGGCCTATTGGCTTGCTGGAGGCGTTGGTAATGTCGCTATGGGAATGTATGGAGTAGCCGTAGCAGCCATGTCAATGCTCTCTGTGGCTGGAATAATAGTTTCTGTGGATGCCTATGGACCTATAGTCGATAATGCCGGTGGCATTGCCGAAATGGCAGGTTTAGATCCTAAGGTCAGAGAAGTTACCGACGTTCTCGATGCTGTAGGTAATACTACTAAGGCCTTGACCAAGACTTTTGCCATAGGCAGTGCGGGCTTGGCGGCACTTTCACTTCTATTAGCTTACATCGAGGAGGTTATGGGCTATACAAATATCGATCTAAGCACGCTCTCTGCGGAATTATCGCTTACTCGACCAGGCGTAGTTTTGGGCTTACTGCTGGGAGGAGGCCTAGTATTCCTGTTTGCAGCGTTCTGCATGAAGGCGGTGGGCAAGGGGGCTTTCAGTATGGTATCTGAGGTTAGGAGGCAGTTCAAGGAAATACCAGGCATCTTAGATGGAAAAGCTAAGCCCGATTACGCTAAATGTGTGGACATAGCTACACGCACAGCGTTAAGGAGTATGGCGTTACCGGGAGCTTTAGTAGTTCTTAGCCCAATAATTATAGGCTTCGTATTCGGCCCTTACGCTCTTGCCGGTCTTTTGATAGGAAGCATCATCGCGGGCCTAGCGCTTGCCTTGATGATGGCCAACGGAGGGGCTGCATGGGATAATGCGAAGAAGTACATTGAGACTGGAGCTTTTGGAGGGAAACGTTCACCAGCTCATGCAGCTGCCGTGGTCGGAGACACCGTTGGAGATCCATGCAAAGATACAGCAGGTCCGGCCATCAACCCAATGATAAAAGCAATAAACATGATTTCGATAATTTTTGCAGGACTTATAGTAATGCTGGCCATTTTGTCTATCTAATCATACTCATTTTTTACATCGAGTATTAAGGTAAATTTAGCAGGGTATTAACTAGGCAATTCGACGTTTAAAGTAGTAGTGCTTACCAGCTCATCTTTGCATATAGAGTTTAATACCCACATCACGCAAGAGCGAGGAGACATGTTTAAATACCTCTTCCCCCCTTTGAGGGAACAACTACCTCTAGGGGTGTAAGCCTCCTTTTTGGTTTGCACTCCTGGAGAGAACTCTAAGGCGAGGTGAAAACGAAAATGAGGTTTAAGGGTGAAGGGAGAAAGAGTAGATTACCTAAACCGGTGACTCTAGGACAAGAGTACGATGTAGAGATCTCCGAGGTAAGTAGACGAGGCGATGGGTTAGCTAGGATTCAAGGTTTTGTGATATTCGTACCGGGCACGCAGAAAGGTGACAAAGTGAAGGTTAAGATAACAAGGGTAGGGAGAAGTTACGCAATAGGCGAGGTAGTCGAGTGAACTCCTTAATTAAGCTCATAAGATGACTATCTTCTTACCTCCTTCTTTCTTAGCTTTTTTTAAGGCTCTTAAGACCATTAAGACTTCAATAGTTTTCTTAGCCTTACTTGGAGGTTGAGGCTTAAGGGAAGTTATTGGGCCTATGTATATGCCTATACTAATGGTCGCATTAGAACCACTCTCTCTTCCAATCCTCTCTATTTCTAGCCGGATTTTCTCCATTTCCCTTAGGACTTCATCTATGTTGGTATCAACAAACTTCATTACAACTTCTTCGGTACCCCGTTCCTCGTCGAGACCATAAATCACGATACCCCCTAGCTTCGATATCACCTCTTCAACTAATCGAGTTAAACTTCCTGTTACGATATTGGGTTTGTATTCGGTCCAGTGCATGTTGTTAGTTACATCCTTGAACCTATCCAGATCAAGGGCTACTGTTATCCCGTTAAACTGCATGGCGTACCTGAGATATATGATCTTAAAGCTATCTAAAAGGCTATCTTTAAGCGATGCGTTTGTATTGCATGTTAAATTGTGGAACTCAAACGAAGAGATCTTTTACTTAAAGTTGAAGGCCTATGTTTTAAGCGATAAGGCCTTATGACATGTATACCTCATAATCTTCGGAGCTTATTAAGAATTCGTGTTACATATTCTTTTTTACTTGGTTCAATCAAGTTTATGCTTTTGCCTATCAATAACTTGAGTGGGGGTTGACTTGCTACGGCCTATCGATGAAGTTAAGAGTGTGGCCATTGAAGCCCTTAAAATAATTGAGCGGTACGATACTAGCTTACAGAAGGCTTACTTTAAGGCTCTTCAAGATTTAGGACTTAAACCTAGCAGGAGGTCGTACGAATTCCTTTACGACTTAGTGATGAATTATCATAGGGTTCAGTATGCCTTCATGAAAAAGACTGGTAGGCCAGGTAGGCCGAAAGAGATTGTAGAAGTATATGAGTCTGGCGAGCACCTTAAGGTTGACATGCCCGAAAGCCCTCTACGACGTCTATCGATAGAAGCATCGTTCCCTTACTGGCTCGTACTAAGACTATCGAAGCATCTTAATCTCGAATCTCTTGAGTCAATGCTTAAAGCACTAAATCAACGTAGGGTGTGGTTGCTAACTCTCGTGGAGCCCGAGAAGATAGTCGATATGCTAACAAAAGAGGGAGTTGAGGCGAGAGTTGACAACGACTTAAGCTATATGGTTGAAGTCGTGAAGTCAGATAAGCCGCCTTCAAGGTTAGAACCTGTTAAAAAGAATTTAGCTATACCGGTAGACAAGGGCTCTTCTTTAGTTGTTGAAGCATTAAGAGCTAATGGTTACGAAGTGCTTGATGCATGCGCTGCTCCCGGTATTAAGTCTTCACTCCTCGCTCTTAGAGGATCTTCATTGATTATTGCAGTAGATAAGTCTAAGACTAGGATAAAGGAAGCGGTTAAGTTACTTAATAAGTTTGGAGTAAAAGATAGGGTATTGTTAGTTCTAGCGGACTCACGAAAACCTCCTATATCTCGACGCTTTGTAAAAGCGCTACTTGATGTACCGTGTAGCGGTACAGGTACGATAGGTGACGATCCAAGCATAAAGATCAGGCTTTCAAAACCTAATAAAATTAGGATGTACCATAAAATCCAGGTAAAGCTCTTAAGCTCCCTATCTAAGGTTGCAGAGGACATAGTATATGCATCGTGTAGCCTACTGCCAGATGAAGGCGAGCTCGTCGTGGATACTTGTTGTGTAGATGTCGAAGAACTTAGGGTTCCATCTACTGTAGAGTGCTATCAAGGATTCATGTGTAGTGGGAAGGCGAGAAGGACCATGCCTCACATTCATAGATGCTCGGCCTTCTTCATAGCCCTCTGCAGAGGCCTTAGTTAGTAAAACGTAAGTCTTTAATGTACGAAAAGACGTAAAATCATTGAAGAATATGTAGTTATGTAGTGCATTATGGAAGGACTAACGACCCTCTCTACGCCTAATATCGTTCGACCCTCTCCACGACCCCTTTAACTATGTTCAAGTATTTTCTTAGCAGTACTTGAACTGAGTCTTTGCTTGTAGCTTCGCATAGAATTCTAATTTTTGGCTCAGTCTGCGATGGTCTTATTAGGATCCAGCCATCTCTAAGCCACAGTTTAATGCCATCAGTTAAGTCTAACTCTTCACCATAAAACTCGCTAATCAAGTTCTTCATAACTACTTCGTACTTCGAAGGATGGCAATTAACAGCCTCTTTAGCTTGATAGTACTTTGGCAATCTTTTTATGTACTCTGATAGCCGGCTTTCACTTAAAGTTAAGGCTTCAACTATCAATGCTGCGCCAAAGACTCCATCTCTAGCTAGATTAAAGAATGCTGGGATTATTCCTCCACTGCTACCTTCGCCACCTATTGGGGCCTGATGCTCCAATATAGTTCTTACTACCCTGGCTTCCCCTACAGGGCTCCAATAAATGTTGACGCCCATTTTTTCGGCAATCCATTTAAAGACCATCGAAGAAGCTACGCTAACTACTAGGGGGCCCTTACGATTACTCAGGACATGAATTGACGCTATAGCTAGTCCATAGTCTTCAGCCAATACTTCGCCGCCGTCAGCGACGCAAACGAGTCTGTCAGCATCAGCATCATGGGCAAAACCAACATCGGCCTCATGAGCCTTGACTGCCTTACTTAGTGACGATAATGCGCTTGGACTAGGCTCTACTTCTCTACTGAACAATCCTGGAGCAGAATTTATCGTTATAACTTTACATCCCAACTTCCTCAAAAGTAGTGGTGTAGCTATAGAACCAGCTCCTCCGCCGGGGTCTATCACAACTATAGGCTCTCTCCTCTTTATTGCCTCTACGTCTAGGAACTTAATTGCTTCACGCATGTATTCTTCAAGAGGGTCGAACGAAAGCGTAATTGCCCTTCTACCGCCTACAGCTAGGTAACGACCTTCTCCAGCGTAAGTCATTAGTTTCGAGACTTCATCTACATCAAGTAACATGCCTTTAAGAGCGAACTTTAATGCATTCCACTCAGGAGGGTTATGGGAGGCGCTGATGATTATTGCCCCATCAGCTCTAATACTTTTGCAGGTCCATAAAATTACAGGTGTTGGTTGGATTCCAACCACGTATGTCTTGCAGCCCAGGTCGGCTAAAGCAGAAAGTACTGCATGTTCCATGGCTTCGCCGCTAGGCCTAGTGTCTCTTCCAACTACTACACTATTGACCTTCCATAAACTTACAAAGGCTTTTGTTAATTTAATTACAAGATCCGGAGTGATACTTTCTCCATATATCCCACGTATCCCGGAATGTGAAGCCATGAGAGGCAATTTTTCTCATCTCCTTTCATACGTAAGCTATAAAGGTCTATATTTACTTAAGCCTTGATAGGTTAGCTACCTTATGTCGGAACAACAAGACTTTCTCGACTACTTCCCCTACCCTAGCCTTAGACCTCATCAAGATAAGGCCATTCTCTTCTCTCGTGAGGTCTTTAAAAATGGGTTAATAGGTCTCCTCTCTTCACCATGCGGTACTGGCAAATCTATTTCCGTATTGACTGGTTACCTAGCTGCTGGCGGTCCATCGATAGGAAGACTCTTAATACTAACAAGGACCAAGAACCAGAGCGATGTATACTGTAGGGAGCTTCGAGTGTTGAGAGATAAGTGTGGAATACGGATGGTAACTTCGATATTCGTTAACAAGCAAGACATGTGCCCCATACTTAGGAAGAAGCGGTTGAACATCTCGTACCGTGATTTTTTGGTGCTCTGTAGAACCCTACGAAGAGGGTTAGGAGGGGAAGTTTGCGAGAATTACTACAACACGTTTTTAAATTGGTATCCTACGAAGAAGGCTAGGAAAGTGGTGGACAAACTAGCTGAGCTCGGTGTTTCAAGCGCTGACACCGTATACGAAATGGCGGACAGTGAAGGAGTATGTCCCTACGAGATCACCAAACTGCTATCTTACAAAGCTCATGTAATCATTGGGAATTACAATTACGCCATCGTAGATCCCATTAGAGAAAGCCTATTAGGTAAAATAGGGCTTGAGGTTGAAGATTTAAACTGCGTCTTTGATGAGGCTCATACCCTCCCATTGTATGCAAGCGAGCTATTATCTGATGAATTATCATTGACTACTGTCCAAAGAGCTCTTGGAGAAGCTGACGAATTTAATGTTGATGATATAGGTATTCTGCAAGCACTTGAAGACTTTATGAAGAACATGGAAACACTTCTAATAAACGAAAGTGCAATAAACGAGGAGAAATTGATCGAACACAGCAATCTTGTTTTGGTCCTGGTTGAGGTTGCAAAGCTCAAGTCTCCCTCGGCGCTCAAGTCTCTGCTGACTAATTTAGAAGAAGAAAGTGAGAGTATAAGACTCCAAAGATCTCGAGAAGGGAAACCCCCTGTCTCATATATTGGTAGGGTCGCCTCCTTCCTAAAACTCTGGGTTGAGACTGAAGAAAAGAAGTTCGCAAAGTATGCAATGATTGAAAGTTACGGTCCCAATAAAAGGTTTAAACTGGGAGTAAGGTGTTTAGACCCTTCTGTAGCCTGCAAGATTATCAATAGTTTCAGGTCATGCATATTAATGTCTGGAACCTTATGGGAACCCGATTACTACGTTGATGTGCTAGGGCTGGATTCGAAGAGGGTTAAGTTTCTAGAGCTACCATCACCATTTCCCGAAGAGAACATGATGGTTATAGTTGACACGGCTGTAACGACTAAGTACGAAATGAGGAGTAACGTTGAGTGGGATAAAATGGCATCAAGGCTTGTAGACATTATAAAGGCGATAAGCGGCAGAGTAGCTATCTTCTTTCCCTCTTACGAGATTATGAACGTCATTGCCAATAGACTAAAGGATAAGATAGATTTACCTATACTTTGCGAGACTAGAAATACGAAGATTTCTGAAGTTAAAGAATTTGTCGTAAAGAACAGAAAGTGCGTTCTATTAGGAGTAGCTAGGGGAAAGATTAGCGAAGGAGTAGAGATAGTGTCCGAGGGCAAGTCTATGCTTGACGTAGTCATCCTTGCAGGCCTACCATATCCCAAGAACACAGAGCTTCACCAAGCATTGACCAAGTACTTTGAGGAGAAGTTTGGAGATCAAGCTTTCAAGTATGCAACCATAATGCCTTGTTCGATAGCCATAGCTCAATCAGCTGGAAGGCTTATAAGGGGACCTGAAGATAGAGGGTTATTGATTTTAATGGATTCTAGGGCTGCTAGATCTTTTAAGCGCTACCTGCCGCGCGACTGGGTTAAGAGGATGAAACACCATTTAAGTTTAAAAGCTATAATCAAAGATATAGAAAACTTCATGAAAGGAAAACGGTAGAAAAACACTTCGTACACTTTATGTATGGTCGAGGGATATGCTCAGAGACCGAGACGCTCCTGTGACGAAGGAAGGCATAATAATGAGGGTCTACGGCTATGATCATCCCTCTGACAGATATATATGTGATGTTGAGTATGCCCCTGAAACGATATATAAAAGCGATATACCTAAAGCCTTGAGGGATGGAGGCGGTAGCAGGTATTACAAGTTCTATGAAGATGAAGGATTGAAGTTCGTATTATCAAAGTATCCTCAATATTCATTCTACGTTCCATACCTTAAGAGTAGCGTTGTAGCTGTCAGCGAAAAACAATTACTAGAGGTGCGCAAACCCCAAGATGGCTTAGCTATGTTACTAGATAAAGGGGATTTGATGTCACGTGCCTCTCGTGAAATTTTGGAGTCAATATTGGAGACCTCAAAATTAAAGGTTAACGACTTCGGAGTCTTCGGTTCTCTTCTTCATAACTTTTACAGGATTGAAATGAGTGACCTTGACTTCACAATTTACGGTAGTAAGGAACTTACAGAGCTGAGAGATGCTTTGACTGAGCTTTATAAAGCTGGCACCTTAACAAATGAGTTTGACGCAGTGGATGAATCTCGTTTCGCGAGATGGCGTTTCAGGAAGTATAGTACAAGAGAATACGTTTGGCACCAACGTAGAAAGGTCGTTTATGGGATTTTAGACTCCAAGAGCTTAAGACGAAAAATAAAGTTCGAATTCGAACCCGTGTTAAAGTGGGACGAAGTAGTAAATGAATACGAAAACATAGTCGACGTTGAAGTTCTAGGCTTTGTAGAAGCCGTCGTGAGAGTTTTGGATGACCGCCATTCTCCATTCATACCATCAAAGTACTACATAGAAGTCATCGAGGTTAAATCATCGCTACCAATAAAGGTTGAACCAGCTAGGATAGTATCTTACGTCGAGGAATTTAGAATGCAACTCTTTAAGGACGAAATCGGATTTGTTGCTGGCTGGCTTGAACAAGTCCATACAAGGAACTCTACGTTTCAACAAATCGTACTAACTAGGAAAGAAGGATACTACGATCAAGTCTTGAAATGTTTAAAGACTTAACGGGCTTGGATCAAAGGCTTCCTGACCGTTGCCGTCGTATTATCGGCGATGCCCAACTTCTTCATCTGTTCCGAGTTGAGCCAGACTTCGTTGACTGGCACGCCGTCACTGATGACCGCGTTAAATTCGTATCTTTTCTTTCCAGCCAAGACTACCTCGAGCTTATCGGTTATACCCAGAAATTCGGCGGTCTTGGAATTTATTCTAGCACTCCCTTCTTCAACTTCATCCTTCTTCCTAAGCTTTAATCTCTTCTCAGTCACTTTGCTCATGGACATCGCCTACAACATAGTTTACTATACGTAAAATTAAGTCTTTTCGATATATTCAACTAGCTCTTTTATGGGACCCTTTGCTTCCCTTCTTCTAACATACGCTTCAACTATGTCTGGTAGCTCTCTTATCTGGCACCTTACTTGTTTCCACGTATCCCTGTCTCGTATGGTTACGGTGTCGTCCTTTAGTGTCTGGTAATCTATGGTGACTGCAATTGGAATACCTACTTCATCTGCTCTCGCATATCTCCTCCCTATCGACCCTGAATCATCGTAATCAACTATGAGACCTCGGAGCTTTAATATATTGTAGACCTCTCTAGCCTTTTCCGGAAGACCGTCCCGATTCACCAATGGTAAGACTATAACCTCTATTGGAGCTATGTCTGGAGGGAACGATAACACTACTCTGCCATCTTTCTCCCTATATGCGTACTCCATTGCTGCATAAACGAGTCTCTCAGCTCCAAAGGAGGGCTCAGCAACGAACGGGATAAACTTTCTACCCTTAACCCTCTTCTTTTCTTTTTTAAACTCAATGTGCTTCGGGTAAATCCTAAATTTACCCATCTCAAAGAACCCTTTGGTTTTTATTTCTTCTAGAACCCTTTCTCCGGGCATCATTCTCAATGCATTTATTACCGTGTTCGTCTCTTGACCGTAATCCTCCCTTATCGTATCTAATATAGGCCTTAATTCAACCTCTTCAACTTCAACCTCGGAGGACATTTGTTTATATACCCTTAAATCTTCTCCGCTCAAGGCCATATGACCTCTCAGGTCGTAATCCGTCCTAAATGCGTGACCTGAAACTTCGACCCAGCCCCACTTCTCAAGCTTTACGACTTGATCGTAAACTTGAGAAGCGTAGTGAGCCCTTTCATGAGGTAGCTTAGCTATGAACATTTGCTTATCCTTTGCGATTCCTAATTCTTGAATGAAGTTTTGAGCTAGAACCATGAAGTAAGCAAGCCACTCGTTCGCTATGAATCCTTGCTTAAGAGCCTCCTCGACTGTTACTTCTATTGGGGTTATATCTTTCTTCGAAACTCTCTCCTCAGGGACGAGCCTTAAGAGCTCGCTTCTATTAAGCAACGGACAATAGGGATCTTGGGGGTCGTAGAAGAACTCGAGCTCCATTATTGTAAATTCTCTTAGCCTTATAGGCCCCTGTCTAGGGGATATTTCGTTTCTCATTACCTTGCCTATCTGAGCTATCCCTAACGGCAATCTATTTCTCATAGACTCATAGACTCTGCTAAAAGTTGTAAACATTCCTTGAGCAGCCTCAGGCCTTGCAAAACCTACGTTTTCACTATATGGACCTATAGTAGTCTGAAATAGCAAGTTGAATTTCTTAACCGTACCAAGGCGACCTCCACACTCAGGGCATTTGACATTCCTTTCGGCTATTATGGATGTTAGTTGTTCTTCGCTTAACCCTTCAAGTCCTGAAAGTCCTGTTTCTTCCTCTATTACATGATCTGCCCTAAACTTTCTTCCACACTCTAGGCATTCAACCATGTAGTCTGTGAAGTGATTTACGTGACCTGAAGCCTCAAAGACCTTATACGGTGTTATTATCGGTGTCTCTATTTCAACGACGATCTCTTGATTCTTTAAGACGAACCAGTAGCGCCACTTCTCTTCGATTTTTCTTTTAAGTAGTTTACCTAGGGGGCCAAAGTCCAAAAAGCCGCTTACGCCTCCATATATCTCTGCCGAGGTCCAGAAGAATCCTCTCCTTCTAGCCAGTTCCATTACCTTGTCGGCAACACTCATTTAGCAACACTCTCTCCGAGAGTCCTAAAACGTAAAGCTTTTAGCTGTAACGATAATATAAAAACTCTCTCAATCCTTACGGAATGGCAATAGCATTTATTCTCAGTCTCTTCTTAATCTCGTGAGCGAACTCGATGCCATAACCATCTCTACTGTTATCTACTATCACTACTTCTGGCCTACTATCTTCGACATAGGCTAGTAGGTGGTAAAAGTCGCTATGGCTACTAAGCGAGACTCTATACATATTACGGGCAACTTTTCTGTGAGTAACCTTAAATTCCCATCCAGTTAGATGTATTTTTAACCCCTTGACTTTCTCCTCAAGCCTTGAGGCATGCTTAAAGAATATATACCCGCTTTCTCTCTTAGAGATTTCAACACCCTCCATTGAGGATGCGTTCACCAAATCTCGAACCTTAAGATCATGTTTAATACATGCCATAGTTAGTTCGTACATCTTTCCTTCGGCTAGAAATGGTGCACGAATTCCGTTCTTCTGTAATACTTCCATTACTTCTTGGATTTTTCCATAAAATCCATATACGTGAATTGGTTGCTTTTCAACTTCGTTACTAACTAGTTTCATCAAAGCATCGTAGACTTCATCTATTGGCGGTCTGATACACCTTGGGTGTCCGTAGGTTGCCTCTATTATTAATATGTCAGCTTCGATCACTGGTGCCCCTGGAAGCCTAAAGTCACCTGTGTACAAGACTCTGTATCCTTGCTCGTCTTCGACTAAGACTTGGGCTGAGCCAGGTATGTGATGCGCCGGGTATAACATCATTACGTTGCCACCGACTATAACCGGTTCTCCGAACCTTAGCGGCATGATTTTACTAGCTTCACTCCCATACAACACGCTTAACATATCTCTAGTTGTTGGAGTAGCGTAAACAACCTTACATTTTTTTAAGCTGTTTTTTAGGCCGAAGGTGTGGTCGTAGTGGGCATGAGTTACAATTCTGACGTCTTTCCCGTCTTCATGTGCATCGCAGACTACGTGGTCACCTATCACTATAGCCTTATTCCTAGTCACCAGCGCGCTAAGCAATTAACGCACCGAGCTATCCCTCTAGTTATACCCTCACTTTAAAAGATTGTAGTCTCTTACTTTATTACAGGTCTAAACTTGTAGGTATAACAAATCATGCCCCCCTCAAGCTGTTCCGGTAACCTTCTTATAGTCAGTTCAACTTCCATGCCCTCTTTGACGTCATTTACATCGACGTCAGTTATCTGAGCCACAATCCTTGTCCCGTCTTCTAACTCTACGATACCCACAACGTAGGGGATGGAGGCTTCATAACCTTTAGGCGCAGAATACACGACTGTATACTCTATCAGCTTACCCTTGTCAGGTAACTTGTATTCCTCCATTTTTACGGAGTTGCAATAAGGACATACAAAGCGTGGTGGGAAGAATACTTTTTTGCATATTGGACACTTATTACCTATGAGCCTATACCTTTGAAGCCTAGTCCTCCAATACGCCGAGGTCGACATCAGCAACACGCCTCGAAAATGTTTATAACAGCTATAGAATTGAAGGCGCAACTAGAATGCGTTAGACCTACTCTTGCACCTTTCACCTGATTTGTACCAGCATTACCTGTTAGTTGTAGAAAAGTCTCAACGGCTTGATATACACCGACAGCGCCGAGAGGGGCTCCTCGAGCCTTAAGCCCGCCGAAGGTGTTTACGGGGATAGAGCCTTTTAGCCCTACTTCACCTTCCCTCAAAATCTTTGCTCCCTCACCTGGGCCGCACAACCCTAGTTTCTCAAGAGCGATAACTCCCATCACGGAATAGTCATCATAAAGCTCCACGAAGCTTAGATCTGATGGTCTTATACCGGCATTAGTGTATGCTCTTTGCGAGGCTTCTGTCAGGGCTTTCATCGTCAGCAGATCTTCTCTCTCCATCAGATTAAGGTTGTCTCGAGCTATCTCAGACGCAATAATCCTCACGTGAGGTAAGCCTAATTCCTTAGCTTTTTCATGCGAGCACATAAGTATTGCAGCGGCACCATCACAAGGAGATATCGCTTCAAGGACCTTTATAGGCTCCGCTAGTGTTGGAGATTTCATTACTGCTTCGAGAGGTAACCTAAATGGATACTGGGCGTGGCCACAGGTAGAGGCATGTTCATGATCTATAACAGACATCAAGGCTACGTCTTCCTGCTTTACGTTGAATCGCCTCAAGTACGTCTTGTATATTAACGCTGCAAGGCTATGAATTGTTATACCAGTATATTTTAGGTGTTCTAGATCTTCAACAGACGTCATTGCGGAGACGACTTCTTGAGGGGAGGCGTCGCTCATTTTTTCAACGCCGCAAACAAGCACTAAATCCCTTATACCGTGGGCTATATCTTTAAACGCTTCGTGGATAGCTAGTGCCCCTGACGCTCCTCCAGCATCTATGGAGATTGTGAATTTATCGTATAAACCTAAACTGTCAGCCATTACGTTAGCAATATTCGTTTGCTCTTGGAGATAACCAGCAAATACATTTGCCACGTATACTCCGTCGAGAGACCCTACGCTGAGGCCCACATTTTCGAGCGCTTTAAGCGCGACTTCTACGAACAAACCTTTAAGGGACTTTTCCCAATGTTCTGACACTTTTGTGTAACCCACAGATATTACTGCGACTTCTTTCATGGCTCAGCACTTCAAACTAGTATTTTGTTCCTGAACTTAGCGTAAAGAGAGTAGTCTACCTCTTTCTTTCTAGATAAAAATGCTGATACCCTGGGCGCTCTCTCTCTTTTCTCCTCTATAGCGTCCTGAACCACAAAGCTGAAGGCATCGCTTCCAGCTCCAGAACCATAAGAAACTAACAATATCCTGTCACCAGGTTTGGCTATGTCAAGGATCGCTGCTAGCCCTATCATTGAAGATCCAGAGTACGTGTTTCCTATCATTGAGCACACTATGCTCGGCTTCACTTTCTCCTCAGGTATGCCGAGGTGCTGTGCAACCTTTAATGGAAACTTAGGATTAGGCTGATGGAAGACTGCGTAGCTAAAATCATTAGGTCTTAACCCGAGATCAGCCATTAAACCTTTAGCAGCCATAGTTGTATGTCTAAAGTAAGCTGGTTCGGCGGTAAACCGGCTCATGTGGTGGGGATATAGCTCTCCATCCCTTCTCCAAAAGTCTGGCGTGTCGGTTACGAAAGAGTAGCTACCCTCGACATACGCTATGGTCTCGTGACTTCTTTTAGCAAATATAAATGCCCCACCACCTGAGCCGGCCGTATACTCTAGGGCATCGGCTGGCCGGCTTTGGGCCGTGTCAACGCCTATGGACATGGCGTAGGCGACCATACCTGAAGCAACCAAACCTATCGAAGCTTGAAAGGCCTCCGTCCCTGCTTTGCAGGCGAATTCGTAGTCTGCAGCCAAGACGTTAGGTGTTGCCCCAATGACTTCTGCAACTATAGTACTACAAGGCTTAACGGCGTAAGGCTTAGACTCAGTCCCTACGTAAACAGCCCCTATATCCTCTGGTTTAATGTTAGCTCTTCTAATAGCGTACCTAGCTGCTTCAATTGCTATGGTAACGGCATCTTCATCAGGCCCTGCGACGGCCTTCTCCTCTACTGGCAGATGGTCGTAGAATTTACCCCAAACACGGGCTATCTCAGAAGCCTTAATCCTATACAACGGGATGTAAACACCATAACCTATTATTCCTACATCATCGTTAGGTCTCAATGCTTAGCCCCCTTAAAAGAAGGGGTTTGAAAGCATTTATTTACGGACTAAAGATATATACTTTTCGTTATGTGTCTAAAATTTTTACATTAAACGTCGAAAAGACCTCTTGAATCACTTAAAATGGAGTAATATGGAACAATCCTTCTGTTTTTATAATTTTTCTTTCGTCTTTAAAAAGATAACTTTAAAGAAACCTTTCTATTTATAAACTCCACTGCTAAAAGTGATCTTAATGAACATCTCTAAAAAAATAATATTTTTGATGACTCTTCCGATGATCTTTGTCTTAGTAGCCTTCATAATGTCGTCATTTATAACTCAACCCGAGAGACCTGAGACGAACGTGACGCCTCCATTTTATGTCGGTGAACGCATGACGTACGAGGTAAGACTCGTCAACTCCTCAGGTGCTTATGTACTGTACAAATTGAACTTGAGTGTTACTGAAATCTCTACGATAAATGGTAGAGCATGTTTTGTTCTAAGGGGGGAGTACTTAGGCTACGATTTCGTCATTTACAGTTTCGTCACAAAGGATAATCTCACCCTTCTGAAAACCCTCATGGAGTCTCCTGTCGGCTCTGCCACAATAACTTACGACTATGAAAAGAGAAAGTGTGAAATATTTGTTTTGACAAATAAAGACCCCTCACCGCAAAGGGCTGAAGCCGACATAAAGCCATACCTCCAAGATCCCCTCAGCACAGTTTACTACATTAGAAGCTTGCCATTAAGCGAAGGTTACTGGTGTACCTTTAACCAGATAGACGTAATGAGCGGATTAACGTCAGTTATCAAGGTTTCAGTGAGAGGTCTCTCAAACATCAGTACTGCTGTAGGAGCCTTTGACTGTTATGAAATTTCTCTTGAAGCTAGAGGTTCGAAGACTATCGTTTACATAACCACAACTGGCTTTAAAGTTCCAGTAAAGGTCGAAGTACCGTACGGAAGAGATACGTTCCAAGTGTGGGAGCTCATAGAATACTCTTCAACCTCATGAAAGCCTGATGCCCAGCCTTTCTAGCTCGCTAATAACAAAGTGTAGGCCTAAGCTCTCTAACTTGGATTTAGTCGGTCTACCATTAGAGTCCCATCCTCTGAACCTATAATAGTTATCTAACAATCTAGAGTAGCCTTCTCTGTCGAGCTTTACTCCCTTAAATGGGCCTGAAGGTAGTCCCTCCTCGAACCACCTAGGTGGAGGATAGTCCCATGAACGGTCCATGAATGGATATTCTCTTAGCCAAATGCACCTCGTTAAGTTGTAGACCCTCTCAGCTACTAACAGTAGATCCGTGAATCGATAATTTATGCCAGTAACAGCTACATAAAGTCTTTCATAGTAATCTAAAGGTAACGAAAGCTCAACCCAAGGTAGTCTACAGCAAGTTAACATATCGAAGAGCGACCTAACGTGCTGTAGGTATATGACCCATTCGGCCTTGTCAGACGTATACAACGTTCTACCAACTTTAATGTCGTAAGTTATAGCCCAAGCCCTATTATGATGAGCCCCTATATCACACGTACCGTAGGCTAGGGCCATGGCTGGAGCAGCCCTACTTTCATAAGCTGATATTTCAAGACCTTTGACATGCATGGCTATCTTAATAGCTTCTTTGCCAAGCTTTTCAGCTACTCTTTTAGTTCCTTGAGCTAGCAAATCTCCAATTTTTCTCCTATAAGCAATGTCCTCTACGAGTCTAAGTATTCCTTCAACATCACCATAGTCAGCATCGACCTCCTTCAGTAATCCTCTTCTCTTGCACTCGATAGCAAATGCAACTACGCTACCCGTCGATATGCTATCTAAGCCAAGCTCATCACAGACCCTATTTAGCTTGACTACTTCTTCTATATTATTGAGAGCACAGTTGCTGCCAATCATAGCTGCTGTTTCATACTCGGGCCCCTCTACTAATGTTCCCGCAAACTTTCCTTCCTTAACTTTAGATATTTGTCCACAAGGCATCGCACAACCAAAGCAACCATGATTTCCTATCTTAACTTTGCCTTCCATAACATCTCCACTTATCATATCGGCCCTTTCGTAGACTGCCTCACTCATGTTTCTTGTTGGTAACGCTGAATTCTCGTTGCTCCATAGTATTAATTGCATGGTTCCCTGTCGAATCCAAGCTTTTTGAGCCTCGCTCCTAAAGCAATACTCGTACGCTTCTTGTGCGACCTCTATCATTGCATCGCAATCATAGATAGGTATATCCATGGAGCCTGAGGCGACAATAGCCTTAACTTTTTTGGACCCTAATACAGCACCAATACCTGTTCTACCGGCTTGCCTTCCAAAATCCGAAGTTATGCAGGCAAAGTATACTTTATTTTCTCCGGCAGGACCTATAGTTAAACATGATAAGGAGCCTGCTTTAATGTCTCGTTTGATTACCTCTTCAGCTTCTATTGAACCCAAACCCCATAAATGCTTTGCCTTCTCAATACTTACTTCACCATCAAAGATCTTTATGTAGACCGGATCCGGACTAGCTCCTTCTATGATAATAGCGTCGAAACCTGCTTGCTTAAGCTCTACACCAAACCTTCCACCTACATTACTATCTCCATAAGCTCCTGTCAATGGACTCTTAGAGCATAACGTAGTCTTGCCCGTTCCAGTAAAGTACACTCCAGTTAAAGGTCCCGTCGCTATTACGACTTTGTTTTCTGGGGAGAATGGATCTACACCCCTTGGGACTTCGTCCCATATGATCTTGGCCCCCCAACCTCTTCCACCGATATAATTCATTATAAGCTCACGGCTCAGCTCTTGAACGCATATCTTCCTTCTTGTAAGGTCGATCCTGGCTATCCTATTCATGTAACCTCCTTTTAAAGTCATGTACTCCACCCCTCTACTGCTTCAAACAACCTTAAGTGCCTTCATAGGACACATTTTAACGCATTGAGGTTCTCCGCCACAAAGATCGCAAATAAGGGGTCTTTTAACATCTTCGTGAAAGAATATTGCTTCATAAGTACATGCAAAAGCACAGGCTTTACATAACGTGCAAAGAGACTCGTCAACTTCAATCCAACGACCGTTGAACCTTAGAGCGCCCGAGGGACATACTCTAACGCAGGCTTTCTCCTCGCAAACCCTACAAACTCTAACTTGAGATCTGGCATCGCTGGAAGAAACTAGGAACCCTACCCGTATCATGGACTTCTTTGGATTGTTAGCCTTGAAATGCCTTAAAGCGCAAGTAAGTTCGCATACACCGCATGCGGCACATTTTTCTTCGAGTACCTCGATTCTCATATTCAAGAGCCTCTTGCTAGGAGATAAGAAAGTTCATTAAGCCAGCTTAAAGACTTTTCCCTAGGTCTCAGCGATATTGTTAAGAGTCAGCTCATCACTATCAAAGTGAAACTCTATGAAGAACGAGAGAATAACGATAACGCCGGAACTTCTTGATTACCTTTCAGAACTAGCAAAGCTTAAGTTAACTGATAAAGAGAAGGAAACCTTCTTGAGAGATCTAAATAGGATACTAGAATATTTCAGCATCATAGATGAAGTTGAAGTAGCGGATGTAGAACCTGCCTTTCATGTGCTTGGCCTATCGAACGTCATGAGAGAAGACGAGGTTGGTGGAGACGCTTTGACGCAAGACGAGGCACTAGCGAACGCTAGCCATAAAGAAGAAGGTTATATCAAAGCCCCTAGGATGGTGTGAACTATGGTTAATGTTCTTCATTTGACGGCGAAACAGATAGCTGAACTAGTTTCTAATGGTTCAGTGAGCCCCATCGACATTGTACAGACATATTTGGATAGAGCGAAGAAACTTAACCCCAAAATAAATGCTTTCATAACCATAGCCGAAGACTATGCGAAGAAAAGTGCAGAGGAACTTGAAAGGTCATTGAAAAAGGGCTTTAAAGGCAAGCTAACCGGGGTTCCTATAGCAGTAAAAGACGTCATATCGACAAAAAGTCTAGAGACCACATGTGCCTCGAAGATTTTGAAAGGCTACGTCCCTCCCTACGATGCTACGGTTATAAGGAAGCTCAAGGCTGAAGGGGCGATAATAATTGGAAAGACGAATATGGACGAGTTCGCTATGGGTTCTTCAACTGAGTTGAGCGCATACGGGCCCACGAGGAATCCATGGAACTTAGATAGAGTCGCTGGAGGATCGTCTGGTGGAAGTGGGGCATCAGTAGCAGCAAGAATGGTGCCCACCGCATTAGGGTCAGATACTGGAGGCTCAATAAGATGTCCAGCTGCTTTCTGTAACATAGTCGGTTTAAAGCCCACATACGGCACTATCAGTAGGTACGGCTTAATATCGTATGCTTGTAGCCTAGAGCAGATAGGTCCCATGACTATGAACGTAGAGGATTGCGCACTATTGATGGAAGTTATTTCCGGTAGAGACTTCTTTGACTCAACTTTGATAGACTACAAGTTTCGGTGGGTGCCGCAAGAAGTAAGGGGTCTAAAGATAGCAGTACCCAAAGAATTCTTTGCCCATGGAACAGATGAAAGGGTTGCAGATAGAGTTTGGAACATAATAAAGCTATTGGAATCTCACGGAGCAACATATGACGAAGTTTCCATTCCACTAGCCCGCTATGCACTTGCATGTTATTACATAATAGCAATGTCCGAGGCAAGTTCAAACTTGGCTCGATACGATGGTGTGAGATATGGTGTGCCTTGTGATCTCACAATGCCTTGGTTCGACTCATTCTCAAAGGTTAGAGGTGAGTGTTTTGGAACCGAAGTCAAGCGAAGGATAATACTGGGTTGCTTCGCTCTATCGGCAGGCTACTATGGTAGGTATTACCTGAAGGCTTTAAAGCTTAGAGCCATGATAAGGGATCAAATACTCCTAATACTAAAGGACTTCGACGTAATAGCAACGCCAACAACGCCTTTTCCGCCATTTAAAATAGGCGAGAGGATAGAAGATCCTCTAAGTCTTTATATGGCTGACGTTGATACAGTCATAGCCAATTTGGCAGGCGTTCCTGCAATATCCGTTCCAGCGGGCTTCGTCGATGGACTTCCGGTCGGAGTACAATTTATGGCTAATTACTGTTGTGAAAACCTCTTACTGGATTTAGCTAGATGCATCCAAGATGAAACAAGATTTCACCTTAAGATCCCGGAGGAAGCGATCATATGAAAGAGTTCAAGGTGAAGATAGGACTAGAATGCCATTGCCAAATGACTAGCTTGAAGACTAAGCTCTTTTGTAGGTGTCAAGCCGACTATAGGGGAAAGTCGCCAAACAATAACGTCTGCCCCACATGTCTAGGACTTCCAGGCTCTCTTCCCTATCTAAATAAGAGGGCGGTCGAAGAGGCGATTAAGGTAGCGTTAGCATTAAACTGTAAGATAAACAGAAAAATGATTTTTTACAGGAAGAACTACTTCTACCCTGATCTAAGTAAGAACTTTCAGATCTCTCAATACGATTATCCACTTGCGGTAGATGGACGGATAGCGATAAGTGTTAATGGTGTTGAGAAGAACATCAGGATAAGGCGCGTGCACATAGAAGAGGATCCTGGGAGACTTGTATATAAGGGGGGTATAGAATCTTCACCCTACACCTTAGTCGACTACAATAGGATGGGAGTTGCTCTCCTCGAAATCGTAACCGAGCCAGACATAGAGACGCCGACCGAAGCTAAAATATTCCTTCAAGAACTAAGATCCATATTGGAACATTTAGAAGTCTCTGATGGAAGTCTAGAGGGATCTATGAGATGCGATGCCAACATATCTCTTGATGGTGGCAGTAGGGTAGAGATAAAGAACATATCCTCATTTAAGGAGGTGGAGAAAGCTCTATCCTATGAGATAATAAGGCAGCGAAACTTGCTAAGAAGGGGGATGCAAGTAAGAAGAGAGACAAGGCACTGGGACGAGGTTAGGAAGATAACCGTCGCTCTTAGAGCGAAAGAAGAAGAGATGGATTACAGATACTTCCCAGAACCGGATTTAGTACCAATAGAAATAACTGACGAAACTATAGAAAAAATTAAGGCATGTTTACCAGAACTACCAGCAAATAGGCGCCTCAGGTTAATTAAGCAATATAATCTAAGAGATTATGAAGCACGAGTCTTAACTTCTGATAAACAGTTAGCGGACTTCTTTGAAAAATTGGTATCGCTCCATGGAAATCCTAAGGTGGATTGCAACCTTGTAATAAATGAGCTATTGAGGTTGTTAAACGAGAAAAACATAGAGGTCAGGGACCTCAAATTCACACCACTGGAAGTCGCAGAACTATTGAAGATGGTTGATGATGGAACGATAAGCTGGAAGACCGCGAAGTACGTGTTGAGGAAGATGGTCGATACTGGTGAACATCCCAGAAAAATAGTCGAAGTTGAGGGTATGAAGAGGATAGCAAGCGTCGAGGAGATAGAGAAGTACGTAGACAAGGTCTTCAAACGTTGTGAAGGAGACGTAAAAGAAGCATTAAGAGATCCCAAGGTTATACATAGACTTGTAGGTGAGGTGTTAAGAGAAACAAATATGCTTGCTGACCCTAAGATAACTTTTCAAGTGGTCTCGAAGCGAATTGAAAGACTAAAACAAGCTTCTCAAAAAGGCTAAGAACCTAGTAGCGGGCTTTAAGAGAAGCTGTCATCGGGCGTATTTGTGTAAACCAATAATTATGTTATTATGCTGTTAAACCTAAAGTATCTAAGGAGCAATATTTACTTCATGTCCTTAGTAAGTAAAGTTCATCACAACAGATTATTGGTTGTCGGATTTATTTCCGATCCAGGGGCTCAGCATGGTAGCTCTAATCATCCTTCATCGCTTTTAACCTACATCATAGCCCAGACGTAGCTGCCTACTACTATAAGCCCTTTAGGGATTGCTAAGCGTTTATGCCGAGTGCTACCTTCATAACACTGATGGTACCGTGATTAATTAAAGCTGTTAGCCAATCTCCGATATTGCGATACATAGGCTACGGTTACTTCATCCTTTCGACGACGAGTCTTGCCAGATCCCTTAATATGTCTCTTACGTCGGAGCTTATATCGGCTTCGTCAAGAACTGATGAACCTTTTCTTGCAAGGTTTAGTGCCAATTCCCGAGTGTAGTCGAGAGCTCCCGTCATCCTTATTACATCTTTTACTTCCTCTATATCCTCTCTGGATGCAAGATCATTACCAAGGGTTCTCTCCAATATCTTCCTCTGTCCAGGAGAAGCCCACTCCCATGCCTTAATGACCAAGAGTGTCCTCTTACCCTCTCTTATGTCTGAGCCTACGGGCTTGCCTACGACAGCCTCGTCTCCAAAGACCCCTAAGATATCATCTTGCAATTGAAATGCTATACCTACTGGAATGGCATAGTTAGAATAAACATTCAATAATTCTTCATCCGCTCTCGCTAAGACCCCACCTATGCGCAATGGTCCGTCAATGGTGTATATTGCTGTTTTAAGCTTATGGACTTCCAAGACATCTTCCTCTTTGATGGCGTTTATGGGCTCTTTCTTCAAAGTAATATCAAGTATCTGCCCATAACCAGTCTTCTCTACGACGTCTTGCATTAATTCTATCGCCTTTAAAACAACGTCGTATTCAAAATTTGACTGTAAAATTGCTTGTACTGCATACGTAGCAGCAAGATCTCCAGCTATTATAGCCATGCTATAACCATAATGCGTAGAATCTTCATATCCATAAAGCTTTAAATGAATATCCGTAAATGTCTTCCAAACCGTGGGTCTGCCCCTTCTAATTTCGTCTCGATCCATCACGTCGTCGTGAATTAACAAATAGGAGTGAGCCAACTCGATAGCTATAGATGCTCTTACTATTCTGCTATCAACAACCCCCTTAGAACCTGCATAGCCCAATATCATTAGCGAAGGTCTAATTCTCTTGCCTCCACTTAACGTAAACCTAGCTATCTCTTCGACAACTCGCCGTCTCCTTTCGTCGCTAAGAGATTCAATTTTAGTCTTCAAGAAGTTTGCCAACTCTTCCTCTATTTGATGCCCATATCTTTCGATGAAGTCTTCAAAGGGTCTCATGGTTAACTTTAATACTGAAAATTTTTAATTAAAGCTTTTCGAGGTTGTCATTGAGGCTCGATTAAGATCATGGTTGAAAATGCCTTTGACCTATTAAGCGAGGAGATAAGGAGAGAGCTTATTAGCTTAGGCCTTACGAAGCCGACGGAGCCCCAACAGAGGGCCATCCCCCTAATTTTAAGTGGAAAGAACGTCCTCATAGTGTCTCCGACAGGAACTGGCAAGACGGAGGCAGCAGTTTTACCGATATTCGATTTGATGAAAGTGTTGAAGGAGAGACATGAAGCTCAGGGGATACTATGCATCTATGTAACACCTCTCAGAGCTCTCAATAGGGACTTATGGGGTAGATTATCGAAGCTAGCCGAGAGAATAGGACTAGTGATTGAGGTTAGACATGGAGACACGCCGCAACACACTAGGAGGAAACAGGCTCAGCGGCCACCAGATATGTTGATAACTACTCCCGAGTCTCTGCAAGCGATACTCATAGGCAAAGTGATGAAGAGAAGTTTGTCGAACGTCAGATGGGTCATAATAGATGAAATACATGAGCTCGTGGTCGACAAGAGAGGGGTTCAATTGTCCCTAGCCCTTGAAAGGTTGAAGAAGATATCCAGCAGACAATTGCAAAGGATAGGGCTTTCAGCTACTGTTGGCTCGGTAGACTTAGTTGGGAAGTTTCTTGTCGGTAGTGATGGTGACGTCGACGTAGTTTACATCCCTACATCTAGGGAGATGCAAATAACTGTAGATTCCATTTCTTGCGAAAATGGAGAGCTCGCCTCAAAACTTCAAGTACCTCCTCCTATAGCATCAGCAATAGCTAAAGTAGCAGATGAGATAAGTCGGCACGAGAGCGTTCTTGTATTTACAAACACAAGAGAGAGCGCCGAACTGCTTGCTTCACGCCTAACGCTAATAGCTGGCGACATTAAAGTCAAAGTACATCACGGCTCGCTCTCAAGAGAGGAGAGAATTCAAGCAGAGAACGACTTTAAAAGCGGTTTGGTTAAAGCCCTCGTATGCACATCCTCTCTTGAACTTGGAATAGACATAGGCTCTGTCGACTTCATAGTCCAGTTTACATCGCCCAGACAATCGACGCCACTAGTGCAAAGAGTAGGACGCTCTGGTCATAGAGTGGGTGGTGTGGCAAGAGGTCTCGTAGTGTCCTATTCATCTGACGACATCATAGAATCTGCAGTCTTGGCTAGGAGAGCAATGAGTGGAGAACTTGAAGAGATAAAAGTTCATGAATGTGCATTTGATGTTTTGGCCCATCAAATAGTAGGTCTCGTAATTGATGAAGGCTCAGTAGACGTCGATGAAGCTCTTAGAATAGTTAGAGGTGCGTATCCCTATAAGGATCTAACTCGCGAAGCTTTCTTCGAGACTATAAAGTTCCTCTGCGATAGGGGGATCATAAAACTCGCGGGTTCAAGACTTAAACGAGCCGGCAGACAAACCATAGAGTTTTACCTACAAAATTTATCAATGATACCTGATGTGAGGAAGTACGACGTAAGAGCCCTACCCGATAAGCATAGAGTTGGATCCCTCGACGAAGAGTTCGTAGCTACTAAGGCTGAAGGCTCGCCAAGTATAATCTTAGGAGGTAGGGTTTGGAGGATCGTTGGTGTCGAAGAGTTGACGGTTTATGTAGAGCCCTCCGACGACATCTTTGGAGCCATACCGGCCTGGGTTGGGGAACTCATACCAGTTCAAATCGAAGTAGCTCTCGAAGTCGCTTCGATAAGAAGGAGGATCGAAGAACTGTATAACAAAGGATGCGATGTGAGAGAAGCCCTCAGGGGGTATCCTTTAAATGATAGAGCCCTTGAGGCAGCATTAGAGGATGTTATAGAACATCTAGGGCGAGGATTACCGTTACCCCACGATAGAAGGATAGTTGTTGAAGGTCTTGGGAATTACATCGTAATTCATGCATGCTTAGGATCTAAAGCCAATGAATTACTTGGCCTCATATTATCTTCGATGCTCTCTAGCTCTCTAGCTCTAACAGTCCGCTATAGAGCGGATCAGTATAGGGTCCTGATAATTTCGCCTCGAAGTATAAGAGCTAGCTTTGTAGCTAAAATGTTGAGCGAGCTTAGACCAGAGGACGTCGAGGTACTGGCCATAAACCTTATTCCGTCTTCTGACATATACCTTTGGAGACTATTTCACGTAGCAAAGCGTATGGGAGTTGTAGATAAGAACGCTGAAGTCAAAGCCTTTTCCAAAGCCTATAAGTTCTTACTCGGAACGATAGTCGATAGGGCTGCTAGAATGGAGGTTTTAATAGATAAACTTGACGTTGAGGGGCTTAAGCGAACATTAGAGCTAATTGCGAAAGGAAAAGTAGAAGTCGTTTGGTTTGAAAGTGAAGGGCAAGCATCGCCCATGGCTATGCCGATACTCAACAAGTATATTCCAATAGAAGCACATCTCCTTAAGGTCTCTGATAAGACTTTGGATGAAATGGTCTATGAAAGACTCATGGAGAGGACCGTGAAGCTAGTGTGTATGTACTGTGGTGGTTGGACGACCGTAAGAAAAGTCAGGTATGTGCCTGACGACGTAAGATGCCCTAAATGTGGAGCCAGGTATATAGCTGTCACATGGCCAGGAGATAACAAAATCGAGAAGCTACTTAAAAAGATGTTTTCGGGTAAGCTCAATAAGCAGGAGATGGACGATGTTAGGAGATATAAGATGTCGGCAGGATTAGTCTTGACCTACGGCAAGAAAGCAGTTATGGTTCTAGCTGCTAGAGGTGTCGGTCCCCACACAGCATCAAGAATACTCGCTAAAGATGCTAGGGGCGATGGTACGCTATTTAAGGACATACTAGAAGCCGAGAAGACTTATATTAGGACTAGGATGTACTGGTCAGACGCTTAATTTGCATGACCAAATTTATCAAAGGGCTGCAAGGTCCCAGTATACCTTTAGATCTCGCCCCTTTTAAATAAACGAAGTAAAAAGTACAGCGAAGCTTTGAACTCCATGAAGTAACGTGACTGAGAACATAAAAGCTGAGAACATAAAATTTAGGAGTATTTGTATGGTTAACTACAATAGATGCCCTAAACGTCATAGAGCTGGGAGATAAGTTGGAGAAGGATAGGTCGGAAACATCCTACGCTAAGGCTGTAGGCATAATTGAAGGTAAAACTACTACCAATAGCTTTAGGATTAAGGTCTTGTCCAGCGATGTAGGGAAAAATTCCTTTCTTGAAGTAGCTCATGAAGGCTCATATTATGTCTGTGGAATTAAAGAGCTCTACCGAACTGAGGACGGCGTCTATGCAGAATGCTTCGTCATCGGTCAAGGACCCAAGCTACCCTTTACTCCTGGAAGCCCAGTTTACATAGCTAGAGAGGAACATGTAAGAAAAGCATTAAGGCTAAGTGATGACCCCTCAACCGGGATATACGTCGGCAAGCTGAAAGGATTAGAATGTAGAATTTGGCTTCCAATAAAGAAGCTCGGGAGAATATTCATAGTCGGAAAACCCGGTTCAGGTAAGTCTTACACTGCAGGGGTCTTCATAGAGGAATTACTGAAGAAAGGGATACCGCTACTAGTAATAGACGTTCACGGCGAGTACTCAAGTTTGAAGGTGATGGGTGACGTAACTTCCGAAGAGTTTGATGTATATCCTAAATCTTATGCGGAAAACGTTGTAGAGTTCGGAAATCTCAAAGTTAATCCTGGTGCTGACCTCTCGCTTGACATCTTAGAAGCAGCTAGGCCTGAAGACTTGATAGTTCCAGGCCAATGTACAATAATAAATCTTAGGGGCCTACTCAAAGAGGAGCAGATATCTCTAGTATCTTTTCTCCTCGAGAAAGTCTTTCAAGCAGTCATGGAAGGTAGGTTGAGGCCCTTTTATTGTGTTCTTGACGAGGCCCATAGATTTGCTGGAAGAGAGAGGACTAAGGCAACTGATGTTATTAGAAGGTTTGCACAGGAGGGTAGGAAATTTGGTGCAGGACTAGTCGTTATAACTCAAAGACCCCAACTACTTGATACGACCGTTAGAGGACTCGTGGGTACATGGGTAATTCATAGACTCTCAGACCCTAATGACATGAGGATAACGTTGGAAAGTGGAGGGCTTGAAAGTGAGTGGGAAAACGTTATTGCTTGGCTCGAAAGCGGCGAAGCCGTCATAACGGGCGAAGCCGTTGAGAAGATACCGATAATAGTTAGGATTAGACCCCGAGAAACAAAGCATGGAGGTGAAGGCTTTAATCCATTGGACTACGCAGCTAAGCCTAGCGACACTTCGGTTACGAAGATTCTTGAAAAGCTCTCTAAGACCGTAGTGCGCGACTTAGATAAACTTCAAAAACAACCCATTTCAGCTGTAGGCCTTCCCCAAACTTTTTTACCAATAGTCGTTGACGAGTCGGAAATCTTAACAAAGATCAAAGGCAAGTTACCCAATTTAAATGTCGACATGGTATCGTTAGAGATAAACTACATGCCTGCTCTATACTGTGAAGTTGAGGCGAGGGTTGAAAGGCAAAACCCTTACGTGAAGTTCTCAGATTCCATTCAGAGGCTAATACCAATCGGAGTAGAGGTTGGAGAGATAAATTGGGATAGCTCCCAAGCATATGGCGTAGAATTAAAGGATTTAGAGTCTATCGAACTCCTCCCATCACCCCCACAACCGGGCCTTTATCAAAAAACATGCTTTAATATTGCAGACTCAAAGGCCGTCAAGAAAGTTAAAGAAGAATTGTTGGCCTACACCGCTACAAAGCTTGTAAAAACGCTCTACTATAGCAAGAAATTAGGTAGGTTTTCGCTGACGAGCGATAGGCAAGCCTTCTTGTCAGAGTGCCTTAAGGAGATAGCTGAGATAGAACAAAACGAGGAGAGAAGTCTTGAAGAAAGTTACCTTAAATCTATTGCTGAAATAGACAAAGCAATAGAAAGGTACAACGAAAGGCTTCGAAGGCTCAGCGAACAATACAATATTTTAAACTACGAATACGAGCAACTGCGCGAACAATTAAAGGAAGCTAAGAAGCAGAAGAAATCCATACTAAAGCTTTCAAAACAGCTAGAGCTTAGAAAAAATAAGATAGAAGCCATTAGGGATGAAATATTGAAGATAAACACTCAGATAAGAACATTAAACGATAAAAAACGAGCAATAGAGACGGAGCACAAGGAAAAAGTTAGGGAATTGAGAATAAAAATAGATTCGCTTAAAAAGTTTGACGTGAAGTCGCTAGTGATCCAACCCGAGCTTGAGGAGCTCTCGGTAAATAGCTTTCAACTCACGTGGGTTCCCATATATAAAGCTAAAGTGGTCATAGCGGGTGAAAATACGTCCAAAGAAATCGGAGTATGGTGGAACGCCTTAAATGGTAAGGGATTCTACGGTTCGTGTGTTATATGCGATGCAGAAATAAGGGACCTATCAAACATGGCCATATGTGAAGTATGTTTTAATCCCATGTGTACGGCGCATATACTTGAATGCTATGCCTGTAGGGCACGCATATGTGCTAAGGACTCTTGGACTTGCGAATCATGTTCAAGGACTTTGTGCTTAAAAGAACCTCCATCTAGATGCAAATCTTGCGAAGCATTGTTGTGCAGGGAATGTGCTAAGAAATGTGTAGCCTGCGGAGGTGAGATAGCCTATTGTTCAAAACATCTAAAGAATTGCCCCGTATGTGGTGTAACGCTGTGCGATGAACACTTTAAAACTCATGTTACGAAATGTAGCATTTGCTCCAAGACTATATGCGAAGCGCTGTCCGACAGATGCTCCATATGCAATGAGCCTCTGTGTAAAACTTGTTCAAATATATGTGCCGAGTGCGGTAAGACAATTTGCAGACGACACAGCTGGAGATGCAAAAGCTGCGGTAGGACATTTTGTATAAATGAGGAAAAGAAAACGTGTAGTGTATGCGGCGAGGATATGTGCTCATCGCATTCAAACTTCTGCGAGTTATGCGGCAAAGTAGCCTGTAAGAATCACACTTATCGATGTACTTCTTGTGGTAAGCTCATATGCAAGGACTGTGTAGGTGAATCTAAGGGTTTTCTCCGGAGAAAAATGCTTTGTGTTGAGTGTGCGAGTAAGGAAAGTTGAAAAGCTACGAGCCAAATCTCCTCTGTCGCTTCTGATAAGTTCTAATGGCCCTAAGCAAGTCTATATACCTGAATTCAGGCCAATACGCGTCGAGAAAGCAGAGCTCACTGTAAGCCGATTGCCAAAGCAGAAACCCACTCAACCTTTCTTCACCCGATGTCCTTATTATCAAATCTGGGTGAGGATTCGGAAGATGAGAAGTATACAAGAACCTCTCGAAAAGTTCTTCATTTATTTCTTCAGGCTTAACCTTTCCCTCAAGTACTAAACTTGTTAATTGCTTTATAGCATCTATTATTTCCGCCCTTCCACCGTAGGCTACCGCTATATTCAAGTAATAGTTCGAGTATTTCGCGGTAATTTCTTCAAGTTTGTAAAGAAGTTTTTGAATGTGGGACGGTAATAGCCAAATTCTTCCTAAGGCCTTGATCCTAACACCATTTCTCTGTATACGCTCATCGTTCAAAGCCCTTAACAATGTTTCCTCAACAACTTTCATTACTGCTTCAATTTCATCGGATTTTCGTTTGAAGTTTTCAGTCGAAAATACATATATGGTTAAGGTCTTAATTCCAAGCCTTAAACACCAATCTAATAGTTTCTCGACGTTTTTAGCTCCAATTCTATAACCCTCCTCTAATGGTACCCTCCTTTTCTGTGACCAACGCCTGTTACCATCAAGTATAACTCCTATGTGCTGAGGTAAAGACCTATAGTTGGCCTTTACAGCTCTTTCAAGCCACTTTTCGTATAATTTGTAAACTCCTAGGTACCTTAAGACTCTTTCAAACCAGCTCATTGGCTACGTCGCCTAGCCCTTCTCATGCTTACTTCTTTTAAGCTCTCCTTATTAAACGGTTTACCTGATTCAAGAATCTCCCGGGGAAACTTTTCAAGCCACTTTTTCATAAATTCAAGCTCTTCGTTTGGATCCATAATTCGTTGGTCGTCGGGTAACATGTGTGGAATCTCATCTATTATTGGATACCACCGTTGACAGCCTTCACATATGATGAGCCCTTCTACTACTTCCTTTGAGAAGCAGTCGAGACAGAGATCGTCTGTCGGCTTTACATCTTCAACTCGACCATTCTTTAGAGCACAGTAGAGAGGACACTTTGATGGTAGTTCCTTCGGCTTTTCCCTTTCTTCAATTACAAACGTTATTAGCTTTAATGGGAATTTCTTACACATAGGACACGCGAGCAAGTCCATAAGTCTTAGCTTCAATCTTAACCCCCTCGTTACTCAGCTAGTCTTATTCAAATAAATAACCTTCTTCTACTATATACTCTCAAGGTGCTTGCGGTGGGCATAACGACTCTATGCGTGTTCGAAGATGAGGGTTGGGAAGCCCTTCTTCCAATCACGTACACTAAAGCCGTTTACGAGCTTACATGCGGGTCAAAGACCCTACTTAAAAGGGCTATTGAGACTTTAAATCCTCAAAAAGTCCTATTGATAGCTAGAGAATATCTTAGAGACAAATTGGCTGAAAGAACTAC
This sequence comes from Candidatus Nezhaarchaeales archaeon, assembly GCA_038887515.1. Taxonomy (GTDB): domain Archaea; phylum Thermoproteota; class Methanomethylicia; order Nezhaarchaeales; family WYZ-LMO8; genus WYZ-LMO8. The sequence goes on from JAWAKK010000001.1 coordinate 88,307, forward strand.
CTTCATAGTTAACGAACCAGATGTAGAAGGTGAGGTTCTTTTCCTAAATGGAAGACTCCTCTTAGACCCTGAAGCTACCTCAATTATTCGTTCCATTAAGGTCGGAGAGGCTTTGTCATGTAAGGGCTCTCTCGCAGCTATGAAGCTTCGAGAAGGGGTAGCACGAGGAGTGATAGTAAACAAGATTTTTGAACCTAAACTCGTTAAATCGTTTGCAGAGGTAAGGGAAGTAAACTTAAGGTTCGTTAGGCACCCCTGGGATCTAGTAGAGCTTACGCCGAAACTCCTTGACGAAGTGTCGACATTGGGAGAGGGTTATGGAGGAGACGATATCAAAATTATCGGAGACCCTAAGATGCTAAGGGTTGCCGGTGAGCTTAATATTGAGGGTCTAGTGGTGGCGAATGTTAGGAAGGGGCCAATTTACATAGGAAGTGGCTGTCAAATAGAAGGCTATACCGTTATTAAGGGACCAACGTACATAGGTAACAATTGTGTAATTAAGAGTGCTTACATTGGGTCGGGGTGCTACATAGGTGATATGTGTAGAATAGGTGTTGGAAGCGAGTTGGAAGAGACGATAATTTCAGGCTTTACAAACAAGCAGCATTTAGGCTTCATAGCTCACTCGTATATAGGTGAGTGGGTGAACATAGGAGCCGGGACAAACGTCTCTGACTTAAAGAATACCTACGGTACCGTAAGAGTCTACATAGGCGATTCAAAAATCGATACAGGCCTTATAAAGCTTGGATGTTTTATGGGCGATTACGTAAAGACAAGCATAGGAACGCAGATGTATTCGGGTAAAAAGATAGGCCCCTTCTCGCACGTACATGGCTTCATATACGATGATGTACCTCCCTTTACAATATGGGCTAAGAGCCTAGGCTTTGAACCCGTCGAGCTAAGGCTTGAATCTGCAATAGAAACTCAGAAAAGGATGTACGAGAGGAGGGGCTTCTCGCAAACAAAGGCCGATATAGAGCTTATAAAAAAACTTTTTGAATTAACAGCAAAAGAAAGAGCTAAAAGTGGAGTTAATAAAGAGCCTTTTAAACTAGGCTAAAGTGGTCATCAATAAAACTTCTTACTAATAAACGTAATTAAACGAGTTAACAATTTATGTTATCATACATTCTCCAGTATTGAACTAAAGTTGGCAGGAGCATTTCTTAGGCAACTTAAGTTTATAGAGCGTTTAAAATAAACCCTTTAGTAGAGGTATAATGACTTTCGATTCATACAGTCTTTTTCTGCGAAGCCTATCATAGACTTGTGATAAAGCTTAAAAAAGGTACCCCCCAAACTATAGGGGAGAATTTCCATGCCGCCCAAATTTTACGGTTACACTGGGAAAATTTTATGGATAAATCTATCAAAACGAGAATTTAAGAAACTTGACCTCGACGAGAATCTGGCGAGGAACTACATAGGGGCTAGAGGGTTCGGCATTAAGATTTTATGGGATCACTTAAAACCAGGCATAGACCCTTTTGCTCCTGAAAATAAGTTTATAATTACGTTGGGACCATTAGCTTGTACCGGCGTACAGGCTGCTAGTAGGTCCTTTGCGGCCTTCAAGTCTCCATTAACTAACACGTATTTTAGATGTACTGCTGGTGGTTCCGCAGGTGCTGAGATAAAATTGGCTGGCTATGATGTAGTCGTAGTCGATGGCAGAGCAGAAAAACCAACTTACGTCTACATTAATAATGATAGAGTGGAGTTCCGCGATGCTTCCCACGTATGGGGATTGACGACGGATTTAGCTGTCGAGTACTTAAGAGATGAAACGGACAAGAGTGCGGGCATCTTTGTTATAGGTCCTGCTGGAGAAAGATTGGTAAGGTTTGCATGCATTCAAACTCACGATCAAAGAAGCTTCGGGAGGGGTGGCGGAGGCGCCGTCTGGGGTGCCAAGAACTTAAAGGCAATAGTTGTCAAGGGAAGCAAGAGGCCGGAGATCTATGATGAGGAAAAGTTCCGCTCCCTCCTCAAAGAGGAGCTAGAGATCTTTAAATCCCATCCGTTTGTGCGAGCTTTTCACGGCTTAGGGACTGCTGGAGTAACGTATTTGTTCTATACTTTGGGACACTTCCCAACTTATAATTTTAAGCAGCTCGAATTACCAAATGTAGAGAGGTTTAAGCCTGAGGTTCTCGAGAAGTACGTCATAAAGCGCAAAGGTTGCTATGGATGCATGATAGCTTGTTGGCAATACATGAAAGTAGACAGGGGACCCTTTGCTGGAGTAGCGTGGGATAAGCCTGAATATGAAACTTTGTGGTCATTTGGAGGCAACCTAGGTATAACGAACTTAGAGGGAATAATAGTAGCTAACATGTTATGTGATAAGTATGGCATTGATACCATGTCGGCGGGCTCTGTAATAGGTTTCGTTTACGAACTTTACGAAAAGGGCATTCTAAGTAAGAGCGAACTTGACGGGTTGGAACCGAAGTGGGGAGACATAGAGCCAGCGCTTGAGCTCGTTAGGAAAATTGCGTTGAGGGAAGGCGTTGGAAACTTACTTGCCGAAGGCGTTAAGAGAGCAGCAGAAATTATTGGTAGGGGGGCCGAGAGATTCGCCTTTCACATTAAAGGCCTGGAAATGCCAGGGTACGACCCTCGGGCGGCAAAGGCACACGGATTAAACCTCTCCACATCGAATATAGGTGCTAGCCACATGATTGGATGGAACTACTTTGAGATCTTTGGAGTACCGAAGAAAGTAGATCCGTTCGCTGTTGAGGGTAAGGGTGAATTATGTAAGTACGTACAAGACGAAGCTGCTTTACTGGACTCCGTAGGTTTATGTCAGTTCCCTGCTTCAAATGGTCTGCCGCCTTTAGAATTACTGGCTAAGTTATTGTACGCTGCTACTGGAATCGAAGAATTCAAAGACGCCAAGTATCTGCTCCTTGTTGGAGAAAGGGTATATAACCTCGAAAGAGCCTTCAACGTTAGAGAAGGATTTGAAAGAGAACACGATACGATGCCTGAAAGGATAGTTTACGAAAAAGTCCCCAGACCACCAGCTATGGGCCAAATTTTCGAGTTGGATAGGTTACTAGAAGATTACTATAGAGCCCGCGGATGGAGTACTAAGACAGGTAAGCCGTCTAAGAAGAAGCTGGAGGAGCTTGGACTCTCGGAGGTTGCTGATACCATAGGGGCAGAGTGAATAATGTCATGCGAGTGTTGGTAGAATTCTTGGGAGAGGTGCGAAGATTAACCGGTAGGTCTATTGCTTGGATAGAGTTGCCTGAAGAAGCTTCTTTACATACACTTTTTTATAAAATATCGGATCTCTTTGGAAAAGATGTTTATGAATCTATGGTTCACAAATTTTTCGAAAAGCAACTTTTCGTATTTGTGAATGGAATTTCGGTGGGTGGGCTTGAACACAAGCTTAAAAACATGGATAGAGTTCTCTTTACAACGTTAGCTTACGGGGGATAAAGACCTCTGTCTCGAGGCTTTGTACGAAAGGTTATTACAGCCTTTGCCAAGAGTTTTTGATTGAAACTCATAGTTCTTCTTCGTTTGCGTCATAGTCCTTGCACTTAACGACATTAAGGACATCGTATATTATTCCCTTCGTCACCATCTCTTCATAGGTTCTCCAAACCCGCTTAATTGTGAGATATGATGTTTTGAAACCTTCGGCTTCGAGTTTAGCTTTAACCTTATCGTAAAAGCTCTCTGGTTTAACGTAGCTCTCATCTGCTAGAACCTTCATTATCGTCCTAATTACGTCGGAAGTATGAGGATATCCTTTTTTCCTCTTCATATTAATTCCTCCGGAATCCTATTTGGATCATAAGATATTTTGGGCTTTACACCGCTCTTCGTAAGTCTTTTAATTACATGAGGATACATGAAGACGTATTCTTCTTCAATTTCGTTAGCTATCCTGACGTCTATCTCTAAGAGTTTTTCCCTTATCTTGTTGTAGCCTTCTCTATCGCTAAATGAGAGCATTACGGCTGGGTGGCAGGACACCCCGTAATCTAAAAGGTTCTTTAAAGCTCGAAGTTGCAAATTGAACTGCTCTGGTAATGCTCCGGTTAACAGCGAAAACTCTTCTTCACTGGTACCCTTAATGGATACCCTCACGCGCACCTTATTGAACTTTGAGAGCGCGTGCGCATAGCTTTTATCGCTTCCTATGAGTATACCATTGGTCTCAAGTATGAAGTTTAAGTGTCCGTCAGCTTCGACGAGTTCTATTACTTTTAATAGGTGCTCTTTGCCTATCGTTGGCTCATTACCACTTATCCTTATTTGGCGATAGCCATGCTTTAAAGCGCAGTCCTTAAGTGCGTTGTAGACCTCTTCGGGAGTATAGAACTTTCCTATTTGTTCTGGAAAGTCTCGGGGAGCTCCACTCCAACAAAAAATACACCTTAAATTACATCCACAACAGTCTGCAGTCGCTATCCCATCATACCACTTACCGCCTCTTGCGATTCTATAATATTTCCTGCTTATACCTTTAATAACGATCTTTTCGATAGCCTCCGACATCCTTAATGCGTCAAAAGGCATTACTACCAAGCTTAGTAATATAAGAGGGGTAGTTATGAAGCTTGTGAAGTTACGATTTAAAAGTGGCGACGTAAAGAGTTATAATCTTGACCTTACACTTAAACCATCGTTCGTTTCATCGCTCTACGATAAGGAAGATTTGTTTTATTGGGTTAAACGAGTAGGTCTATATGCTAACTTATTATCTCTTAGGCAGAGAAATGATTCGTTGGAGGCCTACATAAAATACGAAGTTGACGACAGAATTCGTGAAGTAATCCTTCACGAGTCAGGGCTATGGGACGAAAGCCCAGCGTCGAGAATCTCTAAGCTAAATGCTCCGTTGAAGGAGCATATCAAAGCTCTTACAGAAGTCTTTCCTGGAGTTAGGCTCTCAATAGCCCCTCACGATTTTGATTGTATACTTGTAGCTTCTATCCTTTCACGAAGGACGAACTACGAAGTCTTCGTACGTAAATGGGTCAAAAATATTTGGGACTTGTGGCGTTGCGACCTAAAATTGATAGCCAACCTCTCGCCTAGCGACATTAAGAATGTTGGCACAAGCTATCAATTATTGAACCTAATTAAGACACTAAGGGATTACGTGAATATGAGCTATAGGAGAGATAAGATAGAGGATGTTAGAAGAGCGTTGATGCTATGTTGGGGGGTAGGACCTAAAATCGCTGATGCAGTTCTCCTTTTTACAACGAAATCTTCTTGGATAGTTCCATGCGATACTCATCTGTGGAGGGTTTCCAGAAGGCTAGGATGGGCAAGTCAAGAAGATAGGCTACCGACTAAAACCCTATGCTTAAGCTACTACTGCGATGAATGTGTAGACAAGTACGGGCCATGCTTAAGGGAGACCATTAAGAGTCTATTTCCGGATTTCGGGGGATGGATTCAGACACTCGCTTACCTTTTCGGGTCGTCGATATGCCTAAGTCGTAAACCAAAATGTTACCTATGCCATCCAACATTAAAAGAATGCTGTGAAATGATAGAAACGCGAAACAAGCTATCCCTACTGAAAACTGGAGCCCAAGTCGGTTTAAAAACATAGTAGCATAACTAGAAAATAACCGTTCCGAAGTCTAATCGTCCATGCATCTAAGCTAACCTGAGACGAATAAGTTTAAGGTAAGGCCGGCGCAGACTTACTTGGACTAAGCAAAAACACTTCTCTCAGACATCAAGATAGGCATCGGTCTTAAATATCAAAGTAGAGTTTAAGAGGTTGTACGGCAACTTAAATCTAGCAAGCTGTTTAATAATTTCCCGAAATTTACTGGCTTTAAGGCCGCATAATGCTTGGGGTGGAGGAAATTGTCGTCGAAGGGGATTCCACTTAGGCAAATAGACGAGTACACTTGGGAGGTCCCTAAGGATTACAAGCCTGGCATGAGAGTCCCAGCTAGAATATACGCTGACAAGGTATTACTGAATAAAATGCTTGAAGATCTAACAATAGCACAAGCAGTCAACGTGGCTCACCTACCAGGAATATATAAGTGGTCCATAACTTTACCGGATGGACATCAAGGTTATGGTTTCCCTATAGGAGGGGTGGCAGCTCTCGACGCAGAAGAGGGCGTTATAAGTCCAGGTGGAATAGGCTACGATATAAACTGCGGCGTTAGGGTATTGACCACAAACCTGATGTATAAGGACGTAAAACCTGTTCTAGAGGACCTTATAACGACAATCTTTAACTTAGTACCTTCGGGCCTAGGCTCAACGACGAAGGCCGTCAAATTGACGAGAGGCGAGCTCGACGAAGTTCTGGCAGAGGGAGTAAGGTGGGCTCTAAGACACGGCTATGGCTGGGAAGTGGACGCTGAGTTCTGTGAAGAAGAAGGATGTATGAAGTCGGCAGACCCCTCGAAAGTTTCCTCTAGAGCTAAAGATAGAGGGTTTGACCAATTAGGGACTTTAGGAAGTGGTAACCACTTCCTTGAGGTACAAGTGGTGGACAAAATCTTTGATGAGGAAGTTGCAAAGACCTTTGGAATCTACGAAGAGGGCCAAGTAACTGTAATGATACATACTGGAAGCAGGGGTCTGGGACATCAAGTGTGTAGTGACTACCTTCGAGTTATGGAGATGGCGGTCAAGAAGTACAGAATATCAATACCGGACCGTGAACTTGTATGTGCTCCAGCAACTTCTAAGGAAGCCGAAGAATACTTTGCAGCCATGTCAGCGGCGGCAAACTTTGCTTGGTGCAATAGGCAGATGATAACTCATTGGGTTAGGGAAGCGTTTAAGAAAACATTCAAGCGAGGTGCTGAGGAGTTAGGGTTAAACTTAGTGTATGATGTAGCCCACAACATCTGCAAAATCGAAGAACACCTAGTCGACGGCACTAAAAAGAAGGTCTTCGTACACAGAAAGGGAGCTACTCGAGCCTTTCCTCCTAACCATCCAGAAATACCATCTAAATACAGGTCGGTCGGACAACCGGTATTAATCCCGGGCTCTATGGGCACTAGCTCGTGGATACTTGTCGGCAACCCTAAGGCTATGCAAATAACCTTTGGTTCAACGGCTCACGGAGCTGGCAGAATGATGTCAAGAGAAGAAGCCTTGAGGACTGTTAAGGGGTCTGAAGTCAAGTCCGAGCTGGAGCATAAAGGTATTGCGGTTAGAGCTGCCAGTATAAGGGTACTAGCCGAGGAATGGGATAGAGCATACAAGGATGTCGACAGAGTCGCCGAAGTAAGTCATAGGGTAGGTATAGTAACGAAAGTGGCTAGACTTAGACCGATTGCTGTCGCAAAAGGTTAACCCATCAGCTACCTCTTTGCAAGGTCGACAGCATATTCAACAATCTTTCTAGCTATATCAACGCCAGTGGCTGGGGCAGCATTCCTAAACTCAGTTACACTATTTAGTTCATGAACTAATAGACCTCTCTCGCTCTCCAGACAGTCAACGCCTACTACGTGTGCCCCCACAGCTTTAGCAGCTTTTACGCTGAGCTCTCTAAGCTCATCACTAATCTCCAGTTTAACGGCTCTACCTCCAAGAGCTGTATTTGACCTCCATTCGCCAGGAGCAGCATAACGGTATATGGCTGCTATTGCTTCATCGCCTACGACGAAGCACCTAATATCCCTATTAGGCTTCTTAATATATTCTTGAACGTAAAATACCTGGTATAAGGGATACAAGAGCTCTCGGTGTTCAATTACTACTTTTGCCGTCTCTACGTCCTTAACTAGTGATACAAGTCTTCCCCAGCTACCAACTACAGGTTTTAGGATTGCTGGATAGCCTAATACGTCTAGTGCTTTTAGGGCACCGTCGCGGGTGAAGGCAACAAAGGTTTTTGGTGTCGGAATACCGGCTTTCGTTAACGCTAACGATGTTAAAAGCTTATCGCCACATATAAACGTTGTAGAGAACGGATTTATGACAGGTACCCCAGTATTTTCGATAATTGCAGTCAGGTATAGGCTCCTGTAATGTCCAACGCACCTCTGAATAACTACATCTCCTTTAAGAACTTCGGGGTTTACATCGCCCTTCGTTATGTCTATGAAGGAGTCCTTTATGTCTACTAGGCTAACTTCTACTCCTAAATCTTCTCCAGCTCTTTGTAGAGCCTTCTCTTCAGCTCTGATCCTATCGTACGTTATCACTATCTTTACCAAGCTTTTACTCTCCCCAATCTTCCTTCACTGTCTCCGCTTGCTTTAACTTAAGCTGCCCATTTTCGAAGTAGACCTCGTATTCTTGTCCGCAATCAGGGCAACTCACTATCTCTCCACTTATTGCATCGTCTGGAACGTTAATTTCACCTTCACAATCTGGACATTTAAGCTTCATTTAGACCTTAACCCCCATTATAAGCGAAGCATAACTTTAAGCTTTAGGCTTATTAAAATTTCTCCCAGATTACCATTCCTTCAGGACCATCATGGTATTCGTTGACTTAACCCCTCTTATCTTTCTTAAATAATCAATACATTTGTTTAAATCGCTTATGTTAGATGACGATAGTACCACTACGAGGTCGTATATTCCTGTTACTTCATACACTTTTTCTACCCCCTCAATTTCTTTGACGTTGCTTGAAACCTCAGAAGTATCAGTCGAAGTATCAGCCGTTATGAGGGTTATCGCCTTGACTGCTGCTGGTCGATAGACCTCGATGGTGAAGCGCTTTATGATACCCATTTTAATCAATTTATCAACCCTCTTCCTTACACCAGCCTCCGATAAGCCCACTTTCTTTGCTATCTCCGTATAGGGAGTCCTAGAATCCTTAATTAGAATGTCCAATATCGCGCTATCTACGTCATCTAGATAAGACAATATTCGCACCCTCTAGTGCGATTATCGTAATTAAGAGCCCCTAAAAATCCGCAGACGCTTACGTTAAAAAGTTTTACTTTTAATGTGCTCTATCCATAGCAGAGTTCTCGACAGGACGTTTATTGACTTCAGGTATTCCTCAATACTTACTCTTTCCCAAGGTGTATGATCTAGACTTGAATCCCCAGGGCCGTAGGCAGCCATCTCTGTTCGATTCCATTTGGACGCCGCTACATTAATATCACTTGTCCCAGTCTTGTACACAAAGCCCGGCTTAGTTCCAAGTTCTTCAGAAACTGCTCTACTAAATGCTCTTGCAACAGTAGTAGTCCTACTTGAAACATAGGCTTCGACACACTCCCCCCAATCGACTTTCACTTTAATGCTCCTGGTGTTCGCAAAATTACTCGTAGCTTCCATCACAATTTTAATTACGTCCTTACATTTGATCGTCGGCGGTATTCTAACATTGAACCTAAAGTTGCACTTCGATGGGACGAGCGTAGATGTTCCGCCACCACTTACTGATGTCAGGCAGTACGTTAATGAATAGAACTTGCTATCTTCCTTATGGTAAACATTAAAAGCTCTTTTCAGTTCCTCCCATAGAAGCCACGCTTCTTCAATAGAGTTTTTAAATAGCCACGGGCTAGCAGAATGCCCTCCATCGGTCTCAACAGAGACGTTGAAAGTTATGCTTCCTTTATACCCCAACACTAAGCACGAGACTCCACTAGGCTCTCCAAATATTGCTATGTCCGGCTCTTCGATCGTATCCATTAAGTGGTACATACCTTTACTCGATCCTTCTTCTTCAACCACGCCTGCTACTATTACGTTGAGGTTATTGGCTCCAAGGCTAACATACTTCTTGGCAGCCAATACGAGCGTGGCCAAGGGGCCCTTCGCATCTACAGCACCTCTCCCCCATATTTCTCCATCTTCAACCTTAATTGGTATGAAGCCAGGGACTGTGTCCATGTGCCCACACAGCAGTATTCTAGGACCCCTACCTTCTACCTCCCCAATAACGTTCCCCGCAGCGTCTATGTATGCTTTAAAGCCTAAATCCTTCATCTTCGAGTAGAGCAATCTAGCTAGCTCAGCTTCTTGGCCGGTTGGACTGTAAACCCTTAAAATATCTAGTAAAAAATCCACTTCAAAGCTTGACATTGCTTAACACTCTTTCAAGGGAGTGAACCACTATGTTGACTTCATCCTTTGTTAAACAAAGTGGAGGCAAGAACCTAATGGTTGTTCTCCCTGAGTAAGGAGCCAAGACTCCTTCATTTATTAGAGAGAGCAGAGACTCTTTGACGTCAATTCTAAGTTCTACGGCTTGCATGAACCCCATCCCCCTAACGTCTCTTATGATTTTGAACTTCTCCTTAAGTTCTTTAAGCGTATCAAACATGTACCTACCAGTTAAATTACAATTTTCAAGTAATCCGTCCTCAAGTATGGCGTCAAGAGTCGCCGTAGCTGCTGCACACGCTAGTGGGCTACCTCCGAAAGTAGTTGTATGTTCGCCCACTCTCATCTTAGATGCCACCTCCTCTCTTGCAGCTGTAGCGCCCATCGGGATTCCACTAGCTATACCCTTTGCCATACACATGATGTCCGGCTCTACTCCCCAATGTTCGCAGGCCCAAAGCTTGCCTGTTCTACCAAAGCCTGTTTGAACTTCGTCAACTATTAATAAGATATTTCTTCTAAGGCATTCTTCTCTTACTTGAGGTAAGAAATCACTTGGAGGGAGTATCACTCCGCTCTCGCCTTGGATTGGTTCAACGATTACTGCCGCAACATCATCGGTCATAGACTCTTTCAACTTTTCAATATTGCCGTAGGGAACAAACTTAACAAAACGAGGGAGAGGCTCAAATGGCTCTCTATACTTTTGGTCCCACGTGAGGGTCAAGGCTCCGAGGGTTTTTCCATGATAGCCTCTCATCATGGATATTATGGTTCTCTTGCCTGTAGCCTTCCAAGCCATCTTTATAGCCGCTTCAACAGCCTCAGCTCCACTATTGCATAAGTAGACCCTTGTCAATCCTTTAGGCAAGACTCTAACTAACTTTTCAAGATATTTAGCCCTGACATCATTGTAATATGAACCATGACATGCTATAAGTATCTCACATTGTTCCTTTATAGCCTTAACGACCCTTGGATTGCAGTGACCTACGAGCGCAGCGCCATAACCAGCTACACAATCTATATATTCTCTACCGTTTTCATCCCATACCCTAGCGCCAAGACCTCTGACGATTGTGACTGGGAACTTTTGATACGTGGGGACTAAGTAGGAGTCTTCTAGATGTTTATAATTAATTGTCAATGGTAACCACCGTGCCCCTACCCATTAGCGCATTCGTAATGGGCTTTTCTTTAAGCCCCGAAGCAATGATGACTTCTTTAACACCTCCTTCCAAAGCCTCAATGGCGGCGTAAAGTTTCGTTATCATACCTGCACCTACAAGCTTCAGCGCCGACTTGGCCTTACTTAAGTCCATTTTTTCCACCAGCTTATCGTTCAATAAGACTCCTTCGACATCTGTTAATAGTATCAAAGCTTCAGCTTTCAGCGCTTTAGCTATGTTGGCTGCAGCCCTATCGCCGTCAACGTTTAGGACCTCATATTCGTCTCCGATCGCTACGGGGGCGATTACAGGTGTCAGACCTTTATCCAATAGAACGCTTAAGATTTCAGCGTCAACGCTTACGATTCTCCCAGTATATCCTCCCTCTATTGCTCTTTTCCTCCCCCTCTCATCTATTATGATAAGCTTCTTCTTGCGTTCAGCTCTAAGCATTCCAACATCTACACCTGATATTCCCACAGCCCTAACGCCTGCCTTAAGAAGAGAAACTACGACCTCTTTGTTTATCTTGCCTGCCATTACCATCATGTAAATTTCAGCGGTCTCTTTATCGGTATACCTGCTTCTGAAACCTTCGGGCGACATAATGAAAACCTGTGGCTTTCCGAGCTTTTCGGCTATTGCTGTTACTACATCTCCTCCACCATGAACTACCACTACTTTCTCTTTAGTTGAAACTTCAGCTATGTCCTTGGCAAGTCTGTCGAGAACTTCTTTATTAGCTACCAGGTCCCCTCCAAACTTTACTATTACGACCAAAGGGACCACCTATATTGGATGGAAACCGCAGAAGTCTAAACCGGTTCTCTCGTCTACTCCTATTAGAATGTTGAAGCATTGAACGGCTTGTCCAGCTGCTCCCTTCATTAAGTTATCTATTGCTCCTAACGCAACTATACGATTAATGTGCGGATCTATTTCAAAGCCTACGTCACAGAAGTTGGTTCCTATGACGACTTTGGGATCTGGGAGTCTGTAGATCCCCTTCTTATCCTTCACTATCCTAATGAATGGCTCCTTGGCGTACATCTCTCTATACATCTTCCATAGATCTACAAGCTTCAATTCCCTATTGATATATACGTGACAGGTGGCTAAGATGCCTCGAACTATGTTAACTGCATGGGCTGACATTGCTGCCCTTACAGGTCTCCTAGCCAACAATGAAAGCTCTTGCTCTATTTCGCCGGTATGCCTATGGCCGACAGGGGCGTAAGGTCTGACAACTCCAAATCTTTCAGCATGCATTGTAGCTTGCGAAGGACTCGTCCCAGCACCTGAAGACCCTATTTTGACGTCAACTACTATGTGTTCAACGTCTACAGCGTCACTTTTAACCAGAGGGGCCAATGCAAGTATTGACGCCGTCGACATACAACCTGGGCACGCTACTATTCTTGTCCTCCTTATTTCCTCTCGATGTAGCTCCGGTAAGCCGTAAACTGCCTCCTTTAGCAATTCTGGTACTGGGTGCCTCCAATTATACCACTTCTCGTAGAGCTGGGGATCTCTAAACCTAAAGTCGGCACTTAGATCTATTACTTTAATGCCAGTTTCTACGAGTTGAGCGGTTAACTTGGCTGACTGTTTGTGTGGAACCGCCAAGAATACTACATCGCAGTTCTCTGTTAACCTCTTAAAGTCTGGCGGCGTAAAAACTAGATCAGTTATCTTTCTCAAATTAGCGTGAACCCTGAAGACGTACTCGCCAGCGTACTTTGTCGACGTTGCAACCGTTACTTCAACGTTCGGGTGATGAAGAAGTAAGCGGAGTAGCTCTCCGCCTACAAAGCCTGAAGCCCCGACAATACCAACCCTTTTCTTCATTTCTTTGCCTCCCTAATCAAGTAATCTGCAATTTTACCAGCTATATCTACACCTGTCGCTGAATATGCACCTTTAAATTCAACTGTTGTATTTATTTCGTTAATAAGCAACCCTCTCTTACTCTCTAAACAATCAACTCCAACTACTTCCCCGTTGATCGCCTTTGCTGCCTTCAAAACTAACTCGCACTGTTCTTCATTTAGGAGACATGCTTCAGCTCTCCCTCCGAGAGCTATGTTCGTCCTCCACTCTCCTATGGGAGCATAACGATATATCGATGTAATAACTTCGTCACCTATCACTAGCGACCTTATGTCTCTTGAGGGCTTATCCACATATTCTTGAATATAAAATATATTATGAAGTACCGGTTCTAAGTATTCTCTATGTTCAAATATTGCCTTAGCATGCTCGTAATCTCTTAGCAAGGCTAACAATCTACCCCAGCTGCCTACCACTGGTTTAACAACCGCTGGCAGACCAATTTCGTTTAGGGCCTGCAATGCTCCTTCTGTGGTAAATGCAACGACAAATTTAGGTATAGGTATCTTGGCCTTAGCCAATTCAAGCGACGTAAGAAGTTTATCTCCTCCGATCAGCAACGTTCGAAACGAATTGACAACCCTTACGCCTTCCGCCTCCAAGATGGCTGCCCAATAAAGCCCTCTAAAGTGGCTTAGACACCTGTTTAAAACTATGTCACCAAGATCTCTGACCTTTCCATAAACTGCTACCTTGACCTTTGCGTCTACCATTTCAACGTCTATACCTCTACCTCTTAGAGCATCTAGTATTGCCTTCTCCTCCCATCTTAACCTATCATAGAGCAAGGATATCTTCAACTCACGACACCTCGAGATTCTTAGCTTCGCTCTCGAGCAAGAGGTCTATGCCCTCAACAATAATCTTCAAGTTGCGTATCTTGTCTTCATCCTTTAACAGCTTGAGCTTACGGTTATTGATCATATCCCTAACAGAGTCGTGTGAGGGTCCTCCACGAGCTCGGTATTTAGCCACGCACTTTTCAACGTTCAGAGAATCCTTAATGAGCTTCTCATCTACTTTTATTGGAAAGCCCTCAAGCATTGAAGCTTGCTCAATCATTTGAGGGGTTATTTCGCGGGGGGACAGACCTCTATTCACAGCATCTTTTACGACTCTGCCTACTATCCTATGAGCTACTCTAAACGGTACATTAAATTGTCTTACAAGCTCGTTTGCAAGCTCCGTAGCGGTAGAAAAACCGAGCTCGGCGGCTTCATGCATTCTCTTTTCATTGAACTGTAGCCCCTCAACAGCCCCCCTCATGACCCTAAGGGACCTTAACGTCTCTTCGACGGATAGCCATATCAAAGGTGTAACTTCTTGCAAATCCAAGTTATAGCTCAACGGTAACCTCTTTAGGATACTCAAAGCCGAGAAAAACATCCCTACGACTTGAGAAGCCCTTGCCCTAGCCACTTCCGCTACTACGGGGTTCTTCTTTTGCGGCATTATGCTACTGGTTGAAGAATATTTATCCGGTAATTCTACAAAACCGAACTCCCATGTACTCCACAGCACCAACTCTTCGGCTAACTCGCTTAAGTGTACCATTATCATGGCCGAAGCAAAAGCTATATCAATCATAAAGTCTCTGTCGGAGACCGCATCAATTGTGTTTTCTTGTACCCTCGAGAACCCCAAAAGCTTGGCTACATATTCTCTATCTATATTAAAGCTACTGCCGGCAAGCGCAGCACTCCCCATCGGGCTTTCGTCGAGCCTTTCGTAAACCTCAAACAACCTATTGATATCTCTATCGAACTTGTCGTGATATGCCAAAAGGTAATGTGCAAGCGTGACCGGCTGCGCATGTTGAAGATGCGTGTAGCCCGGCATCACAGTATTGACATGCCTCTCGCATTGAATAAGTAATGCCTCCTTGAACTTTAAAAGCTCATACATCATTTCAATTATAAACCTCTTAGCTGTAATTCTCAAGGCTGTTGCTACTTGATCATTCCTGCTCTTACCTGTATGTAGTTTTCCGCCTATCTCCACTCCAACTTCTCTAATTACTTCATCTTCAATGCACATGTGTACATCTTCAAGATCCTTCTTTAACTCAAATCCTTGAAGAAGCTTTTTCAATACTTGGTAAAGCACTTTACCATCAGCTAAATTTATGATTCCTTGTTTGACAAGCATTAATAGATGTGCTATGTTTACCCTTACTACATCTAAGGCTATTCTATCGTCAAAGAATATTGACGATGTGTATTGAGTTGCTTCATTACTTGGCATTTCGACCCTTGTTCCCCACATCATGCTCACTGCGACCACCTCTCGACCTAGCAAGGTATGTTTGCAAACCCCAAAGCTCTATGAAACCCTTAGCAAGTTTCTGATCGAACTTGCTCCATTCCTCATAAGTTGCGAGATCAAGCTCGTAGAGGGACTTGATAGACCTTCTACCGACTACAATAACCATGCCCTTGTAAAGCTTTAACTTAACGTCCCCTTCGACTCTCTCTTGGGTCTTATCTATAAAGGCTTCAAGACCTTCACGAAGAGGATCGCACCATAAGCCCTCGTATACAAGTCTGCTCCACTTATCATCAACCATCGATTTGAACTCCAATTCATGCTTAGTTAAGGTCATTTTTTCAAGATCCTTATGGGCCTCAATTATACAAATTGCAGCAGGTGCCTCGTAGACTTCTCTACTCTTTATGCCAACGACACGGTCTTCTATATGGTCTATTCTACCAACACCATGTAGCCCAGCGAACCTATTCAGGGAGATTATTAAGTCCTTTAAATCCATCTTGACGCCATTAAGCGCAGTGGGCACCCCCCTTTCAAACGTTAAGGTCACGTAAGCGGGCTCGTTAGGAGCTTTAACTGGGTCTATCGTCCATTCAAATGCGTCTTCAGGAGGTTCCGCATAGGGATCGTCAAGGGGGCCACACTCTATGGATCTCCCCCACAAGTTTTGGTCTATGCTGTAAGGTTTACTTTTTATTGATATAGGGATACCCCTTTCTCTGGCATACTCAACCTCCTTATCCCTACTTAATTCCCATTCTCGTACTGGGGCTATGATCTTCAAGTGAGGGGCTAATGCTTTAACGGTAACTTCTATCCTAACTTGATCATTCCCTTTGCCAGTACATCCATGAGCTACCGCATCCGCCTTCTCCTTCAAAGCCACTTCAACAAGTTTTTCGGCAATAAGTGGTCTAGAGAGAGCGCTATGAAGCGGATACTTACCTTCATAAAGTGCGTTCGCTTTTATTGCTCGTGCAACAAACCTGTTGACGAAATCGTCTATAGCATTTATCGAGTAGTGCTTGTATACTCCTAGGTCCTTAGCTTTTTTCTCTATCGCCTTAAGGTCCTCCATCTGTCCAACATCTAGTGTCACAGTTATTACGTCAGCATCGTACTTTTCCTGCAACCATTTAATTGCGACTGATGTATCTAACCCTCCTGAATACGCCAATACTACCTTCATAACTCTCTACACTCAATCAGAGATAGAGAGTAGCTTAAAAGATGTCTTATATAAACGTTTCTTTCTTTTAAACTATCCTTATATTTTAAATTAATAAAATTTAGGAATCCTCAAAGGTCTGACTGAAAATACTTAAGACTAAGCTACCCCAACAACTTTAAATGGCGATCCTATATGAAGGGATGCCACCTCGTCGTTCTAATAACTTTCCCCTCAAAAGAAGAGGCTTTCAAAGCATCGAAGAGGCTCGTTGAAGAGGGCCTAGCTGCTTGCGTAAATGTTGTAGAGAATGTTCATTCCTTCTTCATATTCGAAGGCAAATTCGAGGAATGCAATGAATCTTTGGCAGTAATTAAGACCAAGCTTGACGTCTTGCCAAAGCTTATAGAAGTAGTGCGATCTATCCATTCGTATAGCGTCCCTGAAATAATCGCTCTACCAATAATTGCCGGTTATGATGATTACTTAAAATGGATTGACGAAAGTTTAGGGTGTAGGTAGTTGCCGATTAGGGGTCTAATAATAGACTTGGATGGTTGCGTCTACATAGGAGATAAGCCCATATACGGGGTACAAGAAGCATTGCAAAAACTTAGATCTAAAGGCATAAAGGTACTCTTCTTAACAAATAATTCAACTAAGACGCCTCAAGAGTACCTCAGTAAGCTTGAGAGCATGAACATTAAAGCATCCCTTCAGGAAATCTTAACCTCAAGCGTTATAGCAGCATCATACGTAAAACGTGTTTACGGTCCTTCAAGGGTATATGTGGTGGGCACAAGAGCTTTAGAAGAAGTATTAAAGTTCTACGGCCACGAAGTTGTTGACGCGGGTTCCGAGGTCGTGATAGCTGGACTCGACTTTAACTTCAACTATCAAAAGCTTTCAAGGGCCTCGAAAGAGATAAGAAGAGGCGCTAGGTTCATAGCTACTAATGCTGATGCCACCATACCGATGGAAGAAGACGTTATGCCCGGTGCAGGCCCAATAGTTAAGGCCATAGAGGTTGCGTCCGGAGTAAAACCGTTAATTGTTGGGAAACCATCGAAAATAGCTATTAAAGAAGCCCTTAGGCTTTTAAAACTTAGGCCGGAGGAGGTTTTGATTGTAGGAGACAGACCGGAAACGGATATAAAGATGGGTAAAAAGTTCAATTGTTTGACGGCTTTAGTTTTGACCGGTGTAATTAAGAAAGAAAGTTTAGAAAGTATGCCAAAGTCACTTAAACCAAACTTAGTCGTTGACAGCTTGAGAGACTTGGTCGACAAAATTGACGATCTCTAATTGCTTTTTTTAGGTGTACTCACACCGATTTCATAGACATATATTTTGTGGTCACACCAATAATCCTTTACGCTCTCGACATGAATTGGTTTCCAGCCAGGTACCTCAAAGTCGTGAGATACTACCCTAGCACCAATCCTTAATTCTTTTTCAAGTTTAGGCTTTAACTTCTCATTGACGCTCGTCAGTAGGTATAATGTCACAACGCTAGCCTCGCTTATGTCTACTTGGAAAAAGTCACCATTAATCACTTTAACCCTCCCCTCGAGACCATCCATTTTAACCTTTTTCAATATCTGCTCATAAAGATCCTTTCTTATTTCAACACCAACGGCCTTAGCCCCGAACTCCCTTGCCGCCATAACTATTATCCTACCATCACCTGCACCTAAATCGTACACCACATCGTTAGGGCCAACATTAGCTAGCTCAAGCATCCTTCGAACAACGTGCTCTGGAGTAGATACAAAGGGGACGTCGACCACTCTAACCCCCTTCTTAGGGGAGGGGATCGTGCCTAAATTTATTTTGTTCCGTTTTTTAAATGGACGCTTTAATGGATCTCAAAGGTGCTGCGATGTTCTTCCAAGTCAATAGAGAAGAAGGGGACAAAGTTAAAAGTGACCACTGTTAATCCTTCTTGAGGGTTGAGAAATTGATGTACCAACCTGACCGTACGCTCCTTAAGAGTCTGGTAGAGTGGGTCGAAAGCCAGAAGAAAGCCCTTGAAGGTGCCAAGGAGTCACTAAAAGAGCTAGAAGGGGCTGATAGGCTAATGTTGATATTGGCTTCTAGGAATGCTTGTTACCATATAGCTAGGACCATTAGAGGGTTCGACAGCTGGCTTCAAAACCCCATGGTTATAGGACTTATGCCGCCAGAAATGGTCAAAGAAGTTCAAGAGAAACTCTATGAGATAATGTTCATGTTAATGGAGTTCGATATAAAGCACACAAGCGAGTTTGTCGAGCTACTATCGAAACTTATGGATGAAGGAAAGTTGCCAAAAGTACTTTTCGAAAAACCTGAAAGAAAGGAGGAAGGGCGAAGGCTTCCGTACATGTTCTAGAGATTTTTTATACATTCGCTAAAGGCAAAAACTTGGTCTGAGACTTCAAAGATAGGAAGACCAACAATGATTGATACGCCATGGTTTACTACCTCCCTAATTTTATTTATGACGTCTTCTTTAGTGCCATAGATGCTAAGTCTTGAAACAGCCTCTTGCAGAACTTCCATGAGTTTTGGTGGCAGATCTGTTACCTTAAGATTAGAAGGCAGGGCATAACCAAGTTCAACCAGCTTCTTCTTCAACCAACTCCTCCTTAAAACATAGTCTGCCATCGCTGTCACTACATCCCTTACCGGTTTATCTATAGCGTAGGGTACATAAATAGCGCACTCGAATCCTCGTTTAGAATAATTCTCGATAAAGTCCAGCTTCTCTCTATCGTATAAAAAGAAAAGAGTTACTTCAGGGTAAGAGCTTACTATATCGCTTAAGCGCTTCTCTATCCCTTCAATCCCTAGAAAAATCTTTGAAACTCTTCCGTACGACTGATCTAAGACCCTCCTTATGGACTTATAAGATTTTTGAAGAGCTTCGTCGCCTTCAAGGTAAATGCTGTTTCCAGCTACCACGCACAATCCAGCGTTTCCAGCTTCTTCAATTACCGGAATGTAAAGCCTCAATAACTGATCTACATCCTTGCGCCTCGTAGCTATGGTTATAAAGGTCTTAACGTTAGGAAAAAGTCCAAGTAACTCTTCTAACTCACTTGGAGAAACATCATTTATCCTCCACTCGGAATCTATCACGTGAATTTTTAAACCAGCTTGAGAAATTAGCTTTGTAGTCTCTAAGGTCTTTGTTATCTGTTCGTTGATGCTGAGACCGAACCTACTCCTTTTAGTCGCTTTCCCCCCCACAAACATTCACACAACACCTGAAGTCGAGCTTCTTAGAGACAACTTTAACTCGAAGATTTAAAATTAGTTTGGGGGTCGTAAAGTTGAACGTTATGGACTTCTATGTTGTGAGGGTACCATATAGGTTCTTTGAACTTCAAAATGATATTGATGAAGCTAAGCTAGTGCTACTTGGCTTCCCTTATGATTCAACTTCGAGCTTTAGAGTCGGCTCTCGCTTTGCCCCTCAATATTTAAGGATATATTCATCGGCCATTGAAGGCTACGTCTGGGAGTTAGGGGTTGAAGTATCCGAAACAAAAATTGCCGATGTTGGAGACATTATGGTAGTCCACGGAGACACTCTCACAAGCTTAAAGCGGCTTAGTGAAGTTGTCAAGACCTTAAATTCCATGGGAAAGAAGGTAGGTGTTGTGGGGGGCGAGCATACATTAACCCTAGGCTCAGCACTTAGTTGCAATCCTAAATCGCTTTTGATTTTTGACGCTCACTTAGATTTTAGAGACGAATACCCCTACGGACAGAGATTGAGCCACGCTACCTGGCTTAAAAGACTTGTAGAAAGAGAGCCAAAGTATAACGTCATAGTCGTAGGAGTAAGGGCAGTATCAAAAGAGGAGTTGAAGAGTTTAAGGGGATCGGATTTAAAGTTTTTGACCTTTAGGCAGATACAAAAAGAGGGGTTAAAGACCTTTGAGGACGTTCTAAGCACTACTTCAGATCCCTTATATGTTAGCGTCGACGTCGACGTATTAGATCCAGCATATGCACCAGGTGTTTCGACTCCAGAACCTCTTGGCTTAACTCTTCGAGAGTTACTCGATGGACTTTGGAGCGTGAAAGGTAGGGAGATCATAGGCTTTGACGTTGTAGAGGTTTGTCCTCCATATGACAACGGCTCTACCTGTACCTCAGCTTGCAAGATATTGATGGATCTATCTATGATGTCGTTAACGAGCTTTAATTTTCCTAACTATTAAAGGTGGTATTTTAAACATGATCCTAGCATCGCAGTAGGGACACCTAACGCCAAGGCTTTTTATCATCTCTTCTAAGGAGAAGACATTACCACAGCGTATACATTTATACTGTACCATTATTGACACCATGAGTCGACGTTTTGTAATCTATCCTCTATGTATAGGATAACCTTTATAAACTCACCTAATCTTCAATCACAGAAGGAGCTGATAGAAGTTAATGAGCGAAACATGCCCTGTATGTGGGCTACCGAAAGACCTTTGCGTTTGTGAAGCTATCGATCGCGAGCAACAGATCATAAGGATATACCTTGAGAAACGCAAGTGGGGTAGGGAAGTCACAATTATAGAAGGCATAGATGAGAGGAGTTGTGACCTTAAGAGCATAGCTGGTAAGCTCAAAACCCTTTGTGCTTGTGGTGGAACAGCGAAGAACGGGAAAATAGAGCTACAAGGTGATCATAGGCAGAAGGCCAGAGAGACGCTCATAAGCATGGGCTTTCCGCCAGAGAACATAAGCGTTGAATGATCATAACAGCTGTAGGCGTACCATGAGAATTAGGGTACGATTACTTGTGAATGTACTTGTCGTTCTTAACTATTTCTTTTATTCTCTCTACCCCTCCTATCCTCTTTATAACTTCGGCTACAGCCTTTGGAACATACATTTCCCAACCACCATTCTCTATCATTAGTCTCCGTATGTGTGTAGCATCATATTTATCTCGTTCAAAGAATGGGATTTCTTTAACTTCAACTCCCGCCTCTACGAAGAGCCTCTTCGTTAAAGGAGAGTTTGTATAAACTCTTGAGAAAGGGGGACAGTATTGTTTAACTACTTGGACCCACAAGGCGTGCTGTCCTATGTCTGGTATTGGAATAATTATGCACCTATCAGAGAGCCCCTCTTCCTCTAAGGTTGCTAAGATCATCTCTACCCTCTCACCTACCGTGAACGGATTATCGAGAGTATGGCTATATTGCGCAGATCCTATTCCAATGATTAGCTTCCTTTCCTGTTGCAGTATCCACTTAGTAGCAGCTAAATGACCCAAATGGTATGGCTGAAATCTACCTATGAATAGCGCCATAGACATGCTTCATCACGTAAATGGCCCTATAATTACTAGCTTTCGTTCATAAATTAATTATGGTAACGTGTTGCATTATTTCAGTACGACAGCTATGTATTAAAGGGGTGGTAGTAAAGCTTCTCCTGGTCTTATGGATTTAAGCAAGTTGAGAAGCTCTTGCTGACTAATGGCCTTAGATATTGCTAATGGTACACCTTCATTCTTCGCTATTATAACAGCTAATTTGTCTACAGTCTTAGCTCCGTGGAGTACTATCAGACCCGGCTTCAAACTACCTAAACCGGCTTGCATAGCTTTAAGTGCTACTAGAGGCGACCTTCCAGTACTAACTCTAACGAATATTGCTGCTCTCTGGGAGGTTGAACCATAAAGTTTAAGGTAGTCACTTGATGGGACCTCTAAGACCAACTTAATGCTATCTACTACTGTGTAGCCGAGTAACGGTTTGAACTCTGTATCTTCACCTACTATGAGTTCGGCTTTTATATGTTTACAGAATTCTCCTAAGCTTATGGGTTCTACGAAGTCCCTTATATCAATGATAGCTTCTCGTAATGCCTCAGATCCCGTGTATAATCTTCTTAATGGCTCTGTTATCCTTCCTCCTCTTTCATCATCTATCTTAATGAGGGCTGAAACTACTTTCCTTACAAACCCTATACCAGGGGACTTCCTTCTCCCACTTTCGTAGTCTGATATAACAGAAGGCGAAACCTTCAAAAAGTGGGCTAACTCGGTTGTGGAGACCATAAACCTCTGGCGCCAGCTCCTAAGAGCCTGCCCTACGTCGTCTGAGAATATTATTTCGCCTGCTATCCTTACAGCTAGCTCCCGCTGACTTGTTGTTAACTCAATTCCAGTCATTGCCGTCATTAAAACCATCTACGCAACACGTTTTTAGCTCTTCTCCTCTACGAAAAATTAGAAATTCATGAAGAAGATCGAAGAAAAAGCGCGGGCCAAAATGAGGGACATCATCGAGACCTATGATGCGATAGCGGAGGGCTTCTCTAACACTCGTCGTTATCCTTGGATTGAGATAGTCCATCTACTTGGCGAAATATCGAATAAAACACTTTTGGACATTGGATGTGGAAATGGAAGGCACTTAGTAGAACTCGCTAAAGGAGCAAGCATAGCAGTAGGCATAGACTTGTCAAAGAAGCTAATTAAGATAGCTAAGACTCGAATATCTAGGCTAGGAGTTACGCATAAAGCAATGCTCGTCTTAGGCGACATGCTCTTTATGCCCTTTAGACCTGAAAGCTTCGATTCCATCGCATGCATAGCGGTGATGCATCACGTGCCGACCAAAAATTTGAGACAGCTAGCTGTTTCAGAAATAGCTAGAGTTCTTAGGAGTGGCGGGCTAGCAGTCATATCGGCTTGGTACAGATGGCAGAAGAAATTTGTCTTTGATGTTCTAAAAAGCTTCTTCATGAAGCTCGTGGGCGTAGTATTTGAATTTGGGGACACTTACATTTCTTGGAAGTCGAAGGGAAAGATATTCAAAAGGTTCTTCCACATATTTACAATAAGCGAGATGAAGGACTTAATAAATATCGAGGCCTTCGAATTTAAAGACTTAAAACTAGTTGCCATCGGGAGTAAGAGGTTAATGAACGTTGTAGCAGTAGTTGCTAAGCGTTAACGCTAATACTAACTTCTTCGAAATATCACTTTGTGAGCAATATGTCTATAACAATAGCTTGGCATGGGCACGCCTGCTTTGAAATTAAAAACCACGTAACGATAGTGGTAGACCCTCATGATGGTACATCCATTGGGATAAAACCCCCGTCGGCTAAGGCTGACTTAGTCTTGATATCTCATAAACACTTCGATCATGCTAATGGCTTAATGTTTGTCAAGAAAAATGGCACCGTAGTAATAGATAAGCCGGGTAATTATGAAGTCAAGGGAGTGAAAGTGGTGGGGATACCCACCTATCACGATGAATGTCGAGGAGCTAAACGTGGATTAAATACAGTTTACCTCTTTGAATATGATGAAGTTAGGTTCTGTCATTTAGGCGACTTGGGGCATGTGTTAAGTGAAGATCAAGCCCGTTTCTTAAGACCAGTAGACGTCCTCATGATTCCTGTCGGAGGAACCTTTACTATAGACGCAAAGCAAGCTAATGAAATTATGAACTTACTATCACCGAGAATAGCAATACCGATGCACTATAAGACGCCTGGACTAAATCTACCGATAGTTGGCGTTGAAGGTTTTATTGCTGGAAAGACGAATGTAGAACGCTCACAGTCAAATACATACAGGGTATCTAAAGAGACTCTGCCTAGTAAGTTAAAAATAGTTGTGTTAAGTCCACTGTAACCGACTTAAGTCTCTTATGTGATGTGACTCTTAGGGGATCTAGTGCATGGTCTTTGGGCTAACGTGTTTCATAAAGGTTGCCACAAGAATTTCTCGAACCTCAATAACCGAAGATGGTTCAGAAGAAGTGCGAGTTGATGCATGTTGTCGACCATAATAATATCGCCTGAATTCGATATAATACTCGATCCTGAAAATATGGTGATAGGTGAAGCTAGAAGCGACTTAGCTTTACTAGACGTTACGCCCATAGACAAGAAGATTGGCGAGCTCAATGACATAATAGATGTACTGTTCTGGTCTTTCGATCCAAAAGTATCGACTTCAACGACGCCTAGATCCGGGAAAAGGGGGTTGCCGTTAAAGGTTTACTACTTGCCAGACATGATACTAGGCTTCCTCGTAGGCTTAGCGCTGTTCAGCCTAATAATAGCGATGCACTTTACATTAACTCTATGAATGCTAACGCAAAAATATTAAAGAGTGAGGTAAATGTTCGTGAGAACCCTTCAAAAAATGAAAGTTGAGCTGGCACCAAATTGGCCCGTAGCGGTTGGAGACTACGTAGTTGGAGATCCTAAAGGTTGTGTTGCGATATGTACGTTGGGGTCTGAAGGGATATGCTCATTCCTAGTAAAAATGCCGGGAGTCGCAATAGTTGGACCTTGTAAAACTGAGAACGTAGGTTTAGAGAAAATAATATTAAACGTAATATCAAATCCAAACATTAGGTTTTTAATAGTATGCGGAATCGAAGTTACAGGCCACTTACCAGGTCTCTCCTTTAAAGCTCTTTACGAAAACGGCATAGAGCCGGCAACTAAGAGAATCAAGGAAGCACCTGGAGCAATACCTTATATAGAACACTTGACCGTTGAAGCTGTGGAACGTTTTCAAAAACAGGTACAATTTATAGACATGATAGGGGTTGAAGACATAAACATAATTAAAGCTAAAGTCGAAGAACTCGTAACACAAGATCCAGGAGCTTACCCTGAGCCTCCATTTATCGTAGATATCGAGAAAAAAGAGACGAGAGAAACCACTATACCTAAGTTAATTTTGGTTCCATCAATCACACCATCACTGTCAACCCTATCGGCATTAATGAGTGACGTAAAGCGTAGAGTGCAATTAATAGAAAGAGAAAGGAAAATTATAACTGCTGTAGAAGTTACAAGAGCTTGGAGTATAGTAGCGGGGATATTACTTGCCTTCTTGCTCTTTGGTCTACTAGCACTTGTAGTGATTTTAGGAGGAACATAAAGTGTCTTCCAAAAGAACCAAGGAAGCGTATACAGCTGAAATTGCTTACATCGAAGCTAGAATTAACGATATAACGACGAGAATACAAATGATCGGAGAGAAAGGTAGGTTCACCACGGGGTTTTATCGGGGCTTCTTTAAAGGCTTCATAATTGGATTGATGGTATCGATAGTGTTACTAACATCAATATTGATAGTTATGTGAGAGGCGCAAAGTAATATGTCGCTCGATGAGGAAGAATTTAGAGTACCGACAGTTATAGCTCCACCGGAAATCGTTCAACTACATTCAAAGCTTAATGCAATAAACGAAAAAGTGAACTTCACGCTCAGCGAAGTAGCTCACAAAGAAGGTCTAAGAATGGGTAGCTATATAGGTTTCCTTTACGGTTTCTTAACAGGCTCTATGATAATGTTAGTACTTAAGTTTGTACTTAGGATCCTGTGAGGAGCTGAAATTAGCGTTTTATAGACCCAGCGATGAACTATTCATTCCTCGCATTCGTTTCTTGTCGAACTTTCATTACTACGCTTAACTTTACGCTCCAGTTTTTGAAACTTTGCCCTTAAGCTCAATATACAGCCCATCCCCCTATTACCTCCTAGAGGATTCTGCGGCGTCCCCAAGGAATGTAAACACCTAGCCATTACATTAGCCCCCAAGGCTAAGCCGTCTTCAACGAACACGACTCTTCTATTGACGTCGTCGTTAAATACGCCAAGCTCGTCAACATACTTAAGTATTAAGTAAGGCTTTAGACCTGTTATTCCTGCCCTTCCAGTTATACCTATGGTGTAATTATCATTTATTAAACCGTGCGCTATTAAGGTCTCCAGGACTCTTTTAGCTATAAGAGCTGAAGTATAATCCAGTATCGCTAAGAGCGTCTTGCCTCCATATTGACTGTAGAACTCGTGACCTAGTGACCGCAATTTAGGTAAGTAACTTCCATTATCCCCTACATCGCATCCTATCAGTAATACTCCTTGCTCGCACGCTAACTTTGCATTAATGGGTATCATGCCCACGCGTACTGCACTTGGAAGGACTTTCCTTACGTCTATGTACTTATGCACTTCATAAGCTAATTCCTCGCACTTCTCAGCATCTATGACGTCTTTGGTCTTAATGTACTCTGAAAACTCTAAAGCTGACGTCGCGACTTCGGTACCTTGAATTAAAGCATCACAAATAGCTCCAGAGAGACCACATATACTGCCTATAGTCTTGGCGTAAGGAAGTTCATCATTTGTAACCCTTCCTTTAAAGGTAGTCCCAAAATCCATGGATATTATAGGGTTTCTACAATCTACATCAGTCCACTTAGCTCCAACCTTTATACCGGCAGTCGAAAGCTCAGCTTCCATCTCATTTGCCATTATCTCACCTCCACTCTTGGGAGGTAGGCAGCCAGCAATCGCTCCATCAAAAAAGACTACATCAAGTTTTGAATATTCTTTTAAATCATCTGGAAGAGAGTTCTTAGATAAAGGTGCTATCATTTTTGACGGACTTATACCAGCTGCCAGACAACCCTTGGCTAATGCCCTTATAACCGAGCCGACTTCTTCTGGTGTTCCAAAGCTAGCGCTAATACCTGTTGATTGCACTACAAAATGTAAATCTTTATCCCTATCTAGTCCAGCTTCCCTAACGCAAGATACGAGGAAATCCCTGATAAACTCGATTACTGCCATTTCGCTTAGCATCTTCCCCCACAAGGTATAGCCTAGTAAGCGCTCGTTGGGGTGGGGTCTTCTGATGTTTCGTGTTAGTTCGACTGCCCTCCTTACTAGGTAAATTTTTCCAGTTTTTAAATCAGTAGTAGTTATGATGCACTTAGTAGTGGTGTTGCCAAGCTCAATTGATGCGACAGTGAAGAGTTGCCCAGTCCCTCTAGTTGTTACTTTCACAGGATCAATGAACATGCCGCGCGCAATTCTAGGGTTATACTTGCCGATTTTACCCTTTCTCTTTAAAAATTTAAGCCTCATAGTTTTAGCCTACAAGTCTTCGATATGGATGATCTTCACTTATGGGGAGTCCAAGCTCAAGGTGGGTTGTATCCGTCACAATAGCGTCAGCCATGGCTACTACTGGAAAAACGAATTCTGCATTCTCTATGGGTCCATAGAGTACGAAGTTGCCACCGATAATTACTTGAAGGATGTTGCTAGCTATATCGCAGAATCTAAATATCTCTCTACCTCGGGGATGCTCTTTCTTAATTCTCTTAAGCCACGGCCAGGCCGATATAACGTTATGTAAACTGCTCCCTGTCGGGTAACCGAACTTTGACTTAATGACATACGTTGATGCTAGGGCAGCTCCTGCACCAGCTCCTAAAGTAGTTACTGCGACATCGATCAATGTAGCCTTGACTCCACACTCATTGGCAATATTAAGTAACCCATTTTTAACAACGCCTCCTCCGCTCGTTAGTATTGTAACCTTACCCCTTATCGAGGGGTCGGCCGGATTAAACGCCAAAATAACGCTATTAGGCATTTTTAGTTCTCTTAGAACATTAAACTCTTCTTCAGTTATTGAAACGTTTATTGAGTTATATACGGCTTTATCGATAAGCCCAACCTCTTTGGCATATTTTGCGCCTTCAATCCTAACTCTAGGTTCTGTAGAATCTATTAGAAATGGAGATGGGGTGACTGATGCTACAAAATCTATGTACTTCTTCATTGCCTCGACGCTTTCGGAGAATATTTGGACCATGCAAGGGTTACCGGTTATATCGGACATTTCCTCTTGCTTCTTTATTAACGCCTCGGCTTTGTCTTTATCAAAAAGGCCTTTCCTATGGTCACTTACTATTTTATGTCCTCCATAAAATATTGTTCCAGCTAAGACCGTAGGGTTTTCGCCTGGTTGTCCTCCTATCTTAACTTTCCCTACTTGGTAAACGTACTGCTCTCTAGCGAATAGATATATTGCAATTACACCTCCAACTAGACAACTTCACTTTTAAGATCCAAGTAACTCTTTAAGCTTTACGTGACTTAACAGTAAAGAATGATTAGAATAATTGAAAATTAATTTAGAACACTAAGAAGCCACCTTTATCATAGGGGTCCTTCCAGTTAAGAGATTGTAAGGTTGGGAGATGTTATATTTAAATTCGAAGTTACACTTCTAACAGATTCAGGTTAAGCGACGTTCCCGTCTAAATCTTGCCGAAGTCATGTAATCAAGGCAACTTTATGGCTTAAACCAAGGAGCATTGCCTGTCCCTAAATCGCTCTCGCCTTACGTTTATGGTTCCCCCGACAGTCTTATATACCTCTAACGTAAAAAGAATTGAGGGTTTTTACTAAATATGGTAGATGAGCTTAACGCGGCTCTAGTGCTAGAAGACGGCTCTATTTTCCTTGGAAGAGGGTTTGGCTTCCCAAAGAAAGTGATCGGAGAAGTTGTGTTCACTACAGGTATGGTGGGCTATCCAGAATCGATAACTGATCCATCGTATCGAGGCCAGATATTATGTTTTACTTATCCTCTAATTGGGAATTATGGAGTTCCAAACCCCAATATTAGAGATACTTGGGGACTACCATTACATTTTGAATCTGATAAACCTCAAGTACTAGGAATAATAATCCATGAACTATGCAATAGCCCTAGCCATTGGGCAAGCGTTAAGAGCCTTCACCAATGGTTGTACGAAGAAGGAATACCCGGAATGTATGGTATAGACACTAGAAAGTTAACTAAGAAGCTGAGAGTTAAGGGAGTGATGATGGGGGCCCTCGAAGTAAGTGAAGGCGAAGTAAACGTCGACAAGCTCTTTTCACTACTTGAAAGGGCACAAAGATATGAACGGCTAGACTTAGTGGGCGAAGTCACAATAAAAGAGCCTATAGTTTATGATAATAGAGGGCCAACAGTTGTAGTAATAGATTGCGGCGTAAAATATGGAATAATAAGGAACCTGTTGAGGAGAGGTTTGACGGTCGTAAGGTCACCTAGAGACTCTAGTGCCGATGACGTCTTAAAGTTCGAGCCTAAAGGAATTCTAGTAAGCAATGGTCCTGGGAACCCCGAAATTAATGTTAAAACTATCAACACAATAAGAGACCTCATAGAAGTAGGAATCCCCATGCTAGGGATATGCCTTGGAAACCAGATGATAGCTCTAGCCCTAGGAGCATCGACATTTAAAATGAAGTTTGGCCATAGAGGACAGAATAAGCCGTCCATAGACATGGAATCTGGAATATGTTATGTAACTAGCCAAAACCATGGATTCGCCGTCCGCGAAGACACATTAAAAGAATCGGGCTTATCACTATGGTTCCTCAACGCTGATGACATGACCGTAGAGGGATTAAAGCATAGGAAAAAACCAGTAATTGCAGTTCAATTTCATCCAGAAGCGTCGCCCGGTCCCTATGATACCGAGTTCGTCTTTGACATGTTTGTTAACATCATGGGAGTTGAAAGCTGATGAGCAAAGAGACCGTTAAGAAGGTCTTAATACTAGGTTCAGGGGCAATAAAGATAGGTGAAGCAGGGGAATTCGATTATAGCGGCTCTCAAGCTCTCAAAGCCGTTAGAGAGGAGGGCATTGAAACCGTCCTCGTGAATCCAAACATAGCCACGATACAAACAGACCCTAAGTTGGCTGGGAAGGTGTACTTAATCCCCGTCTTGCCGGATTTTGTGGCTGAAGTAATAGAAAAGGAGAGGCCTGACGGCATAATGTTGGGCTTTGGAGGCCAAACAGCTCTAAACTGTGGAGTTCAGCTGTACAATATGGGTGTATTGCAGAAATATGGAGTTAAAGTTTTGGGGACGTCTGTTGAAAGCATAAAGAAGTGTTCTGATAGACTCTTATTCAAAGAGACCATCGAGTCAGCCGGATTGCCGATGCCTTGTAGCAAGGCGGCTTATAGCATTGAGGAGGCCGTAGAGGTCGCAAAGGACATAGGCTACCCGGTGATGGTAAGGGTTGCTTATACTTTAGGTGGCAAAGCTTCCGGAATTGCGAGAAATGAGAAAGAGCTTGTGGAGATAGTTAGAAGAGGTATCGCTCACAGCTTAATAGGGCAAGTGTTGATTGAAGAGTGCATAGCTACGTGGAAGCAGATAGAGTACGAAGTTATGAGAGACAAGTACGGAGACAGCGTGACCGTATGTAACATGGAAAACATACTTGGCATGAAGGTTCACACAGGAGACAATATAGTGGTAGCGCCGTCTCAGACGATAACTAATAGGGAGTATCACATTTTGAGGATCGCCTCTATAAAGGCCGCTGAAACACTCCAGATAATAGGGGAATGTAATGTTCAATTGGCCTTAGACCCCACATCGGAAAAATTCTACATTATAGAGATGAACCCCCGACTATCTAGGAGTTCGGCGTTGGCATCTAAAGCTACTGGTTATCCTCTTGCCTACATGGCAGCGAAACTTGCCCTAGGCTATAGGCTTCATGAACTTATAAACAAAGTGACTGGAAAAACTACGGCTTGCTTCGAGCCAGCTTTAGATTACGTAGTTCTGAAGTTCCCGAGATGGGACTTCCAGAAGTTCGAAGGGGTCGATAGAAGACTTGGAACACAGATGAAGTCTGTTGGAGAAGTAATGGCGATAGGACGTTGTTTTGAAGAAGCTCTTCAAAAGGCTATTAGGATGCTTGATATAGGGAAGCCAGGCCTGGTTGCAAGTAGCATAAGTGATCGAAACCTTCTAAGACAAAAACTTATCGAAATGACGGACGAAATATTATTTGACGTGGCCGCAGCCCTTAAAGCAGGCATGACGGTAGAGGAAATACATGAATTATCTTCTATAGATCCATGGTTCATAGAGAAGATAAAGAACATAGTCGATATGGAGGAGAAGTTAAGATCGCTCAGAGGTAAGCAGCTTGATGAACTCATCGACATCATAAGAGAGGCTAAGAGACTAGGCTTCTCGGACAAACAGATAGCCATGTGCCTTGGTTTAACGGAAGACGATGTCAGGAACTTCAGGTACAAGAAGGGTTTGATCCCCGCAGTCAAGCAGATAGATACGCTTGCAGCCGAGTGGCCTGCTCAAACAAACTATCTGTACGTGACTTATGGAGGAGAAGAAGACGACGTAGAATTTAAGAAAGACGTGAAAAAAGTCATAGTGTTAGGCGCGGGCACATATCGGATTGGTAGTTCTGTCGAATTCGATTGGTGTACCATGAACATGGTGTGGGCCCTTAAGGAAAGGGGATTAGACGAGGTTATAGTAATAAATTGCAATCCTGAAACGGTGTCCACCGATTACGACATGAGTGATAAGCTATACTTTGAAGAACTGACCCTCGAAAGAGTGCTCGACATATGCTATAAGGAGAACCCGTGGGGAGTAATCACGTGCGTTGGAGGACAAATACCGAACAACTTAGCTCCAAAACTCGAGAAACTCGGCATTAGAATACTCGGCACAGCTGGAGAGGATGTAGATAGAGCTGAGGATAGAGCTAAATTTAGTAAACTCTTAGACGAGCTTGGAATATCACAACCTCCATGGGCTAAGTTCGCCTCAATAGAAGAGGCCGAAGATTTTGCGCGGCGGGTTGGTTATCCCGTACTCGTTAGACCCTCTTATGTTCTAAGTGGCGCAGCTATGAGAGTTGCATGGACCCCTGAGCAGCTTAGGGAATTTCTAAGGAAAGCGACGAGCGTAAGCCAAGAACATCCAGTTGTGATAAGCAAGTTCATAGAAGACGCCATAGAGGTGGAGGTTGACGCCGTATCGGATGGTGAGACGACGGTCATAGGGGCAGTTATAGAGCACGTCGAGCGTGCAGGAGTTCATTCTGGAGATGCGACGATGGTGATACCACCTCAAAGGTTAAGTTCTAATATAATAAAGACAATAAAGGACTATACGAAACGAATAGCGAAGGCCCTTAAGATTAAGGGACCCTTCAACATACAGTTCCTCGTTAAGGAAGGAAACGTCTACGTCATAGAGTGTAACTTGAGAGCTTCAAGGTCTATGCCCTTCACCTCAAAGGTTAAAGCTGTTAACTTAATGAAACTCGCCTCTTACGCTCTGGTTGGTGAGAAGATACCTTGGAAGGGGGACGAGGAACCTCCACCTTTAGCGGTAGGAGTAAAGGTACCACAATTCTCTTTCATGCAACTTGAAGGGGCGGACCCGGTATTAGGGGTTGAAATGCAATCAACTGGTGAAGTTGCATGCTTAGGCGAAACGTTTACAGAAGCTTTCTACAAAGCTCTTCTCGCTGCTGGTTTTAAGATACCCGTTAGCGGAGGGAACATCCTAATAACCGTCGGTGGCGTAGAACTTAAGAAGAAAATACTCCCATTAGTCAAGTATTTTAGAGCTCTTGGCTTTAACATCCTCGCCACTGAACACACGGCTGACTTCTTAAGAGAGGAGGGCTTCAATGACGTGAAGGTATTGTACAAGGTTAGAGAAGTTAGCAGAAAACCGAATATAATGGACGCCATACTTAAGAGGGAAATAGACTTAGTCATAAATATACCATCATCGATAACTCTTGATAAGTACGCCGAGATGTTAAGGGACGAATACATCATAAGGAGAAAATCAGTTGAGCTAGGTATACCAGTTGTGACAACGTTAGAAATGGCATACGCGCTCTTGAAGGTAGTTACATGGCGTATGCTCGGTAAGCCAACGGTCTACTCGCTTAACGAGTACATGGATAGAGCAGTAATTAAGGTGTGGTAAACAGTTCCTCAGAATTTTTAAATTACCCTAAAATTCTTATCAGTTAAGCTGAGCCTAGGAGAAGGATCCCATGAAATTCCACCTTCAATGCATAGAGTGTGGGGCTGAATATTCTCCGTCACAAATCGTCTATTCTTGTCTAAAGTGCGGCGACTTATTAGATGTAGTTTACGACTATTCTGAGCTTACGGGCGTGAATCTTAGAGAGCTTTGGTCGGAAAGAGCCTTTGGCGTTTGGCGCTATCGCGAGCTTCTTCCAGTATTATCGAATAATCCTGTCACACTTAAGGAAGGTGGTACAAGGCTTCAATTGTGCGATAGGCTTGGGGAGATGCTTAAACTTCCCAACATTTACGTTAAGAACGAAGGCGATAACCCTACGGGCTCATTTAAGGATAGAGGGATGACCGTAGGCGTTACAAGGGCAAAGGAGCTGGGGTCAAAAGTTGTCATATGCGCTTCAACTGGAAACACGTCTGCATCTCTTGCGGCATACGCAGCTAAGGCAGGACTTCACTGCATAGTTTTAGTACCTTCGGGCAAAGTCGCTTTAGGAAAACTTGCTCAAGCTATAGTCCACGGAGCTCACGTAATCCTAGTGAAGGAAAACTTTGATTATGCCCTTAGGGTCGTTAGAAAGCTCTGTTCAATATATCCACTTTACCTCCTCAATTCTATAAACCCTTACAGGCTCGAAGGACAGAGAACGCTTGCCTACGAAGTGTATGAGCAACTTGGATGCAGACCCCCTGATGTAGTTATAGTCCCTGTAGGCAACGCTGGTAACATAAGCGCCATATGGAAGGGATTTAAAGAGCTTAAGCTACTAGGCTTAACCGACAGCACCCCGAGAATGATTGGAGTTCAAGCAGAAGGAGCGGCACCATTAGCTAAGACCTTAAAAGAAAACAGTAACGAGCTGATAAGGGTTCCAAACCCGGAGACTGTTGCAACAGCTATAAGGATAGGGGCACCAGTTAACTGGAAAAAAGCTTTAAGGGCCATCAAGGAGTCAAAGGGTACCATAATTACGGTATCCGATGACGAGATACTGCATGCTCAAAGGCTTCTGGCTTCAAGGGAAGGTATATTTGTTGAACCTGCTAGCGCAGCATCTATAGCCGGTCTGATTAGCGTAATAAATCAAGGTTTCTTAGATAAAGGAGAGGTTGTGGTATGCGTTGCTACAGGACATGGATTGAAGGACTCCGAGGTAGTCTTTAAGAGCAACGTTAAGCCTGTAGAACTTCAAAGTGCTGACGAAATAGATAACTTCGTCAAATCGCTCCTGAATAATCATTATCTCTCAAACACCTCTACGCCTACAATTCTAGGCTTGCAGACAGCAATCAAGCATTCAACCCCCTCACACTCATAAGCTCTTTTCATTGCTTTCGCTACGTCCCACGAATTGTTTTTTCTCGCATCAGTAACCGCTATAACTGTCGGACCAGCACCGCTAAGAGTTGCCCCTAGAGCCCCCGCTTCAATTGCTGCCTCCTTAGCCTTTAAGAACCCTGGGTACACTTTTGCTCTTGCCGCCTCAACTATTGTGTCGGAACTGACTGCCCTACCTATGAGCTCAAGATCCCCCTTAAATATCCCTATTATAAGCATAGAAAAGGAAGCCATAGATTCTACGTGTTCTCGAAGATTTATGTTCTTAGGAAGTACTGCACGCGCCCTTTCGGTAGTTTTCTTCACATTTGTGGGTATTGCTAAGGCGAATTCTAAGTGAGGAGGCGGTAGAAGCTTTTCGACCCTTAGAGGACTATAGCTTAAGATAGCTACGAATCCTCCAAGTATTGAAGGTGCTACATTGTCCGCGTGAGCTACACCCGATGATGCGACCTCGCCTAGGGCAGCGACCTCTATAAGATCAAGCGAGCTTAGCCTTAGGTCCAAGGCTTTAGCTAATGCGGCCGCCGTGGCAGCTGCAGTTGCTGCACTACTTCCTAATCCAACTCCTTGAGGTATACCCTTCCTAATTTTGATGATCGGGCGTCCTTCTATGCCTTTCCTCCTCAATAGTTCTTTTGCGACTAAACCGGCGCTATTCCTCTCAGGGTCTACGGGAATTTGAGAAGCCTCCACTCCCTCAACCTCTATTTCTATGCCACTCCCTTTTCTAACCTCGACTTCAACTTCATCGTAGGCTAGGTCAAGCGCTACTCCGATAACGTCAAATCCTGGCCCTAAATTTGCTGAAGTAGCAGGAGCCCTTGCAACAATCATTTACTCGACACCCCTCAAGACCCTCTCCACAATTCTCTTAGGGACGCCAAAGACTTCCTTAGCGATCAAAGAGATAAGTTCATCGGATGGAGCCATGCGTTCTGCCTTGGTTCTTAAGCACATAGACAATTTTAAAGCTTCTTTCTCGTTCCTACTCTTAACCTTTCTCAACGCTATCTTCTCAGCTATCCTTAACGCTATGTAAAACTTTATGAACGAGCGAAAACCCCTTTCATATTCTTTAAACTCTTCAGCTAAAGCTTTGTGAATTTTTAGGAGCTTCTCTTCATCTTCGAAGCCCAAAACAACAGCTGTTAACAATAGTCTCAGGACTCTAAATATAGTATTCTTACTTACATCACCAGCAACTTCTCGAATCGCATCTGATGGTTTGGAACCGTTAAGCAATTTTTGAAGAATTTTTTCGCATTTAATCTCAAGCGAAAAAATTTGACTTAAAGTCTGGTGCTCGTCAATTTCTATACCTAAGCCATATTTACCCACAATATAAACCATTGCTAATTCCTTATCGTATAGGTTTTTTGACGTCCATCCTCTTATGGGACCTATACCGCGTTTTCTATAAGCTTCGCTGAGTCTCTCGACTGTCTCGCTTCTGGTAACAATAGAGCCTGCGAGCATTAAGCTTAAAACATCATTACATGCATCTACGTGAAGCCTGTATGCCCTATTCATCGGCATTTTGCTCGCACCGGCAACATCTACTAGCTTATTAAGCAAAAATACATTCAAAAATAAAAGGGTATAGCAATCTTAACTCGAATCAACCTTCATTTTTATCATGTAGGTCTAACATTTAAGGAAGAATACATTATAGTTGTTCCATTTAAAACAATGCTCACGATTTTAGCGTTGCTTCCTTAACCTTAAGCCAAGACGTAAGTATCAAAAACGGGGGTTAAGAAAAGCTTAGAAGAACCCGGTACGAGTTACTAATGTGTCAAGGTAGTTAAATGGTGATAGTTCGTTGTCAGGGCACGTATATGTCCCATGGAAGCAGGTAAGCAGGTGGACGTGTATCAGGTGTGGTCAATGTTGTCGCGAATTTCTCGTGCCGCTACTCACCCACGAAGCCTTGAAAATGTACAAATCCTTTGGCCCCATAATAGTCCAAGTCAACGGAAAGATAGCTTTAGCTAAAAAGCCCGACGGCTCTTGCATCTTCCTAAGTTACGAGAGCGGCGTTGCAAAATGCGAAATATACTTCGAGAGACCAGGGGTTTGTAGGATATATCCATTCTATATAAAGGTGGGCTCTTCAGGAAGCAACGACGCGTTGTACGCTGACGAGTTGGGCTTTAAGTATGAAGTCTATGTTGATACTAGATGTCCCGGTTCTTATAGAGGACTACTTATAGAACCTATTCTCCCTAAAGTCATTGAAACATGGAAGAGATTCTATGGTTGGTGGGTTTTAAGTAGGCGCTAAACCTTCATACATGTAGGAGCCTTTATACAAATTCTCCGGCTTTGATTCAAGCCTTATAAATACTAATTGCATGATCCTAGCATTCCGCTCAAGGATTATACCGTAAGGATTTTCTACGAGGAGTAAACCTTCTCCTCTACCTTCGTAGCCTGGGTCCCATAGAGCACTGATTATCGTAGCACCCATCCTCATAAGGCTGGAGCGGGGAAGGCCTACTGCGACACAGTCGCTTGGGACCTTTACTACCTCGTTGTACCTGACTTTATAGGCACCTTTTTCTAAGAAAAGTACTCCATGATCGTCAAACTCAAGTCTCTCGATTTCAGGTAATCTTCTCGAGGAATTTGAGAAACCCAGTACTCCATACCCCTTAAACCTATAAACCTCACTTACTGTAAGATCTATCCCGGCCGGCTGAACTTGAACCACTTCGTCCAAGAGATTGTGGATGGCGCCCGACTTTAAAATGTACAGTCCTGGCAACACGGCCACAAAGTTTCACCTCTACATTATTATTACCTTAAAGTGAACTTCTAATAGTTAAGAACTAAGCGGCGTCTCTCCTAAAAAGAGATATAATTCAGACGCCGACTGAATGCGAAGTAGCCTTTTTCCTAAGGAACGAGGTTGATATCGCTACTAGATCTGCTAGATGTGCTCAGCTTATGTATGGAGGTACATGTCGTTAGCTATAAAATTACTATAGATTCTATGCTATTATAAGCAAGGGGGTTTGCTTGTCGCAAAAAATTGGAATTGTTTACAGCGATGCGTACTTGAAATATAACTTTGGCAGGGACCATCCATTTAATCCCTATCGCTTTAGGTTATTTTTCGACTTAATCAAGTATTATGGGCTTCTCGACAGGCTAGAGCACATAGAGCCACGGATGGCATCTGAAAGCGAGCTCGAGCTAGCTCATGATCGAGATTACATACATAAGGTGAAGAGGTTAAGTGAAGAAGGTCACGGTTTTCTCGATTTCGGAGATACTCCAGCATTTAGGGGGATGTTTGAAGCGTCAAGCTACCTCGTAGGAGGGACTCTGAGCGCTGTCGATGCTATAATGAGTGGAAGGTGCGATCACGCATTTAACCCTGGAGGAGGCTTCCATCACGCAGCCCGTAATAGAGGGGCAGGTTTTTGCGTCTTCAATGATATTGCAATAGCAATATTGTACCTTCTCGAGAAGTGGAAAGTCAATAGAGTTATGTTAGTGGACATGGATGCCCATCACGGAGATGGAACGCAGTGGATCTTATACTCAGAGCCAAGGGCACTTAAGGTAGATTTTCACGAGTCTGGCATGTACCTCTATCCTGGAACAGGCTTCGTAGATGAGATAGGTGAGGGAGAAGGTCGCGGCTTTATGGTTAATGTACCGTTACCCCCTAAGACCCACGACAAAGCATATCTATATGCCTTTAATGAGATAGTTCCAACGCTAGCTGAGGAGTACAAGCCGGATGTAATAATTCATCAATGCGGAGTAGACGCGCATTTTGAAGATCCACTCGCGCACTTAGCTCTCACGACAAGTGCTTACGCAGAGTTATCTAAATTGATGCATGAAGTGGCACACAAAGTAGCTAATGGAAGGTACGTAATGGTAGGCGGTGGAGGCTACAACGTTGGGACGGTCGCCAGATCATGGACTATAATGATATCTAAGATTTTGGGGGTTGACTTACCAGATACGTTACCCCAAGGGTGGATGGTTGAATTTAAGAACTTAATGGGCTACGATCCCCCCACATCTCTTTACGATAAATCGAGACCTATTATGAGCGAAGGAGTTTGGAGGTCAATTATGGCCGACGTCGAAAAAATCGTTAGAGACGTAAAAAAGAGGTTCTCCCACTTTTTTAGATGATAACCATCATTCTATGAGGGGCCCTATGACGGTATGCCCAGCTAGCTTATTTACTCTTTCAACCTGTTCGTCAACGTATCTTTGTACTTCAGCTATCTCGTCATCGTTTAAATGTCTAAATCTACCTTGCATCATCAAGTAATCTCTTACCGGTCTCCTCTTAGGGACTGGGACCGTAACTCTAAAGTTATTCTCTTCAATTTCGTAGAGGATCCACATGCCCGTGAGCACACCTAGCCTTGCGACCTCTATCGTTTTACTGGGGTCGAATCTCCATCCTGTAGGGCATGGAGCCAAAACATGTATGTACGCTGGCCCCTCTATTTCGGCTGCCTTTTTGACCTTATTTGCGAAATCTATTGGATGAGATATGCTTGCAACTGCAACATATGGTATTCCATGCGCTGCAACTATTGACGCCATATCCTTCTTGAATTGAAACTTCCCCCTCCACTTAGTTCCAACGGGTGTAGTGGTGGTCCAAGCCTTGAAGGGAGTTGTTCCGCTACGTTGAATTCCCGTGTTCATGTAAGCTTCGTTATCCATACATATGTAGACGAAGTCGTGTCCCCTCTCAAGAGCACCACTTAAGGCTTGAAAGCCTATATCAGCCGTTCCACCGTCGCCAGCTAGAACGACTACATTAATCTCTCTATCAGCGAACTTCAGCCCTCTTTTCTTCAAAGCCTTTATCCCAACCTCGATACCGCTGGCAACAGCCGCAGCATTCTCAAAAGCTACGTGAATCCAAGGAACCTTCCAAGCTGTCTCGGGATAAACTGACGTGCTAACTTCTAAACATCCAGTTGGAGTTACAATTATGCAATAGGGGCCAAGAACTTTTGTTACAAGCCTAGCTATTACGCCTTCGGGGCACCCTTGACATAATCTATGCCCAGCACTGAAATATTCGGTTTTAGGCAGATCTCTTATGCTCTTAAACGTCTTGCTCTCCATGGTCGACACCTCTGACACCGTAATAAATGCACGGCTTTTCGATATGGCCCTTTTGAAGGGCTTTTCTTGAAATCTTCACCATGTTTATCAGGTCTGCTACGGTTACGTCCCTCCCGCCTATTCCGGCTATGAAATTGATCATGAAGGGTCTATCTACATCGTTGGCAAAGACCGACGCTACATCAGTAAAGAGGGGCCCGCCAACAGCACCAAAAGATATTGATCTGTCCACTATAGTGAGTATCTTCGCATTTCTAAGCTTCTCTCTCCATATATTTGCCGGTATAGGCCTATAAAGTCTAGGTCTAAATAACCCAACCTTTATCCCCATTTCGCGTAGTTTTTCTACAGCTACCCTAGCTGTACTGGCTATAGCGCCTAGGGCTATTAGCAGTATGTCAGCATCTTGAGACTCATACTCTTCGTAGATTCCGTAGCTAACACCAAATTTTTTCTCGTAATCTCTATCAACTTCCTCTAGAGCTCTTGGCGTTTTCTCCAAGGCATCAACAAGCTGGTACTTGAACTCGTAAGTGTAATCTGGTAAGGCCATAATCCCCATGGTTATCGGCTTTTCAGGGTCAAGGATATTTGGCCTCTCAATTCGGGGTAGAAAACTCAATACATCTTCTCTTCCCCTTACCTCTACAGGCTCGTAGGTATGGCTCAGAACGAAACCATCATAGCACACGCACACAGGTACTAAGATGTCACTTCTTTCAGCCAGCTTGTATGCTTGAATTATTGTGTCGTGTGCTTCTTGGGCGGAAGAAACATATATTTGAACCCAACCACAATCTCGAGAAGACATCATGTCTTGGTGATCGTTATGAATGTTAAGAGGCATCGAAAGGGTCCTGTTCGCCACGGCCATCACTATTGGTAATCTCATGCTCGAAGCTATGAAGAGCACTTCATGCATTAGTGCAAGCCCTTGAGATGAAGTAGCTGTGAAGACTCTAGCTCCAACAGCCGAAGCACCTACTACAGCGCTTAGAGCGGAATGTTCGCTTTCAACATGTATGAACTCTGCTTCAAGCTCTCCTTCAGCTACAAACTCAGAGAGCTTCTCGACAACTGGCGTTTGAGGTGTTATCGGATATGCCGCTATGACGTCTACGTCGCAATTTTTAACTGCATAGGCTACGGCATGGTTTGTCGATAAGGCCATTCTCTGGGACATTTCGCCTCACCTCCTCATAACTATCGCTTTCGAAGGACACTCGTTAGAACAGATACCGCAACCCTTACAGTACAAGTAATTAATTTTAGTGAACCCATCATCCTCTAGTTCTATCGCCCCCTCGGGGCAGAAAATCCAACACAAATAGCACTTTATACACCTGCTTCTATCTATGACTGGAGTAAACGTTCTCCAACTAGAAGTTAGGTACTTTAAGGAAGAACCGGGTTCCGTATTGGTGGCACCGATCGGTATTTCATACCACTTTTTTAACGGCGTCAAGCCCTCATAACCCTCCTATAATAGCCTCTTCAAAAGCTCTAACCATAGCTTTAAAATTCTTAGCTGCCAAAGCCGGAGGGAACCTTTTTTCTAAAACTTTAACCACGTTGTCTAAGCTCACGGTATCGATGGCCTTGACGACAGCTCCAACCATTGACGTATTGACTATGGGGGCCCCTATGATCTCTATAGCTATTGAAGTTGCATCGACGGTCACGACTTTTCCATTAAAACCTAACCTCTTGGCCACCTCATAGGGTTTTTGATTAATATTAACTATCAGCATACCGTTAGGTTTAAGGCCTGCCATCACGTCATCCCTTCCCCCTACGTTCAATAAGCTTTCGTCAAGCACAACAACGACATCTGGTTCGTATATGAAAGACCTATTGTATATGGGCTTATCATTTATCCTCGTGTAAGCCTGTACTGGTGCCCCACGTCTCTCAGCGCCGAAGCTAGGAAAGGCTTGGGCCCACTTGCCTTCAATTATAGCCGCCGACGCTATAATCTCGGCGGCTGTGACCGCGCCTTGCCCCCCTCTTCCATGCCATCTTATCTCAACCGGCATTTAAGGCCCCACCATACATTATCGATAAAGTGTCGCAGTATTAGTGTGGAAAGGAACATCATGGACATTTAAGCTTTTTCTTAAATAAGAGGAATGATAGAAAACAATAATTTTGAAGTTACTTCTCTATCTTAATTCGACTTATGAGAAATTCGTTTCCAGCTATAAATTCGAAATCTGACTCTCCACATTTGGGACATGTTTCCTTAAAAAATGCTCTTAAATTATGATCTAAGTTCGTAGCCACTATTAGATGATCAATGTACAGAGCCTTACTATAGACGTTTGACTCCCATTCTTCGCCACATCTATTACACCGAGCCATTGCCTTGACCGTATTTATGTTTAATTTTGCGCCTTCAACTATCGTTCCTTTGCTTAATACGCTGAAAGCAACCATTAACTGATCAGGGTTTAACAACGTAAGCTCACCAACATCGATATTAACTTCTAAAACCTTCTTGGCTCCATATCTCGAAGCAACTTCTAGCACAGCTTCGAGGATGTTTGATGCCATTGAAAGTTCGTGCAATGTTATCACGCAGACTAGACGAGAAGATTTTTAAACTATTGTTGTAGAAACCAAATTACATCGGATAAGCTTTTCGCGAGGTTTAAACGCCTTGACATTAGAGAGACCCTCCCCTGAAGCGGCAGTATACAGGTTACTAACCTTGATAAATGATCATAGTAAAAAACTTGGTGAGTCTTTCAAACAGCTTGAAGAAATGACGACATTGTATCTTGCTGGCAAGGCGAATAAGAAGATTAAGGAGCTTGCTGATGCTATTAAGAATACTGAAAAGGAAGGTAACAAAATAAAGCTCCAAATCTTCGATTACTTGGCTAGAATTGGAGAGGCCTTAATGTATAGAGAAGACTGGATGAGATTAATCCTAAATCTTGATTCGATACTTGATTATGTCGATAGTATAGCTTATAGACTTTCGATAGCGGCTTCAAAGAAATGGCACCCAACGGCCGAAGTTGCTGACGGTATTAAACATCTCTTATCTCTAATCAGCGCGATGATCGATAAAATAAAACTCTCTCTTGGAACCCTTCAAGTTAATGCTTTAAGAGTTCTGCAAATTTGCAACGAGTTAGAAGAAATGGAAAGAGAGGTCGACGAGCACCACAGAGAGTTAGGTTCAATCCTCCTTGAATCAAACGTTTCCACTCCAGCTTTAATGCTATTACATGAGATATGCGAGAGGCTTGAAGACCTAGCTGACATTGCATTGAAGACCGGTGATAGCCTTAGGCTTCTCGCTATGCATAGAGTTCCTTGACCCACCCTTCTTAAAGAGTTCAGAGAATACATCTGCTGAGTAAAGAGCTGTAATAGACCCTGTAACGGCCACTTCAAACCAGACGACGATTATCCTCGTCAATATAGACGCTGAAGAAGCTATAGCCGAGGGGATGCCTAGAGCTACGAACGTCGCGGTCATTGACGTCTCGACGACTCCTAACATCGCTGGTATCCCAATAGGTATCATGAGGGAGAGACTGTAAATGGGGTATGCTGCGGCGACGAGCGAGTAGGGGACTTCATGTCCAAGGGACATGAAGACTATGTAGGGTATTGTTATTGCAGCCGCCCACTGGCATATAAAGATTATAAAGGAAAGAAGTACAACGTAGGGTCTTGAAAACATGGTATCGACGGCTTGGCAAAACTCGTTAATGTTGTACTTGATTAAGGCGTTTGAATAGTTACCTTTCTTAAACGCTTTCAATATTTTCTCTGAAACCTTACGTAGAAATTCTTGAGCACCTTTAGACTTGCTAATGTACCTTATACAGAAGAGCCCACCACCCATAGTTATTAGTGCTAGCACAAGTATTGCTAGGAGCCCAATGTTGCTAGACTCAATGTTCCAAAAAAGTACAAGACCTACCATGAAGTAGAATATAAAGGCCATTAGATTGACTATTCTATGGACTATAATTGAAGCAAGAGCCTTATTAACTCCAATGTTCAACTTCTTTTTAGCTAAAGCTAACCTTATAGCCTCACCTGT
Source organism: Candidatus Nezhaarchaeales archaeon (assembly GCA_038887515.1). Taxonomy (GTDB): domain Archaea; phylum Thermoproteota; class Methanomethylicia; order Nezhaarchaeales; family WYZ-LMO8; genus WYZ-LMO8. The sequence goes on from JAWAKK010000001.1 coordinate 132,068, forward strand.
AACAGTGCCTGTCGGTACCATTACGTCGCCGAAGAGACTTACCATTGCTACTGCTATACAACCCTTAAGCGGAACGCGTTTTTCAATGTTCTTTAACAGTACGTACCAACCGACGCCGAATAGCAACATAAAGGCAATGTCTAGAGGGAAGGCGAGAAGCAATAGCCAGAGATTAGCCTTGAGTATTTCAGCAATGATGTTTTCAGGCCCCATAATGAAAAGGTAGGCTACAAATATCCAAATTCCTACGATGAGTAGGAGCAGAAACCTCATTGAGCTTTTCAAGCCGCTTCAACCCTGATGTTAGTGCTAGCGTTTATTTTTGCGTAAATCAACTTGATTTTTAGCTCTCTTATAACTTGCTGGGGGGGATCTATGTGGAGGAAGTCAAGGCTCAAGCTCAGCTACTGAATGGAAGAGCTATAGTCTGGGATGTTAAGCAGGCCGTTAAGTTGTATAAAGAAGGATTTTACGGGAAATTTGTCGGCGTCCCAAAAACAAAGGATCACGTGCCTGAAAAACCTTTAGAGCTCTCTTTAATTGAGACTTACTACTTGCTCGAAAAGGGCAGGATAAAAGTTTTCGACGAAAAAGGAAAGGAGCTTTCTCCGCGCGAACTCTATGATTACGCTAAGAATCGTTACGAAGACTTCGACTACAGGTACAAGGTCTATAAAGACTTAAGGGAAAGGGGGTACGTTGTGAGACCGGGGATGAAGTTCGGTTCCATGTACGCTGTCTACAAGTATGGACCCGGTATAGATCACGCACCCTTCTTGGTACATGTTATGCCCATGGAGAGATCTATGGATCCAGTAGAAATAATAAGGGCGGGAAGGTTATCTCACAGCGTAAAGAAGCGCTTTATAATAGCAAGTATAGATCCAAAGACAGGGAAAGTTGATTATTGCGTTTTTTCCTGGTTTAAACCTTAAATTTACAAGTGGTACAAGATTTCAAGGAATGAAATACTTTCGGTGGTGCCTTAATGAGTAAAATAAAAAAGATCTTGGTAGGAGTTGACGGCTCGGCAACGTCGTACAGAGCAGTGGAGATGGCATTGGATCTAGCATCATCCTTAAATGCCAAGGTGACGGCTCTACACGTAGTTCCTTTACTATCAGTGGACTACATGGCTCTGGGTCTTGGTTCCAACGCGAGTCCTGAAGACATAGATAAAAAGGTATTGCACGAGGTAAGGATTATGGCGTATTCGAAGAACGTTAAAGTCGAGACTATAATATTGAAAGGAAGACCATCGGAGGTCATAACTTCCGTAGCAGAAGGAGAAAATTATGATTTAATAGTTCTAGGAAATACTGGTGTGGGGGGAGCTTATAGGAGGATCATGGGAAGCGTTGTTGCTGAAGTAATCAACACAACTAAAAAACCCGTGCTTTTAGTAAAGTAGGCTATAAGTGAAATAGTATGCTTAATAAATTCTATGTATAGGTTCACTTGATCATGAACTACACCCAATAAACCCTCTTTTTAAAATTCTCTCTAATTCTCTAAGTATCTTCTTGCTGACTTCTTCGATGCTTCCGATGCCATTTATTACTAGCAACTTTCCTGTTCTCCTATAGTACTCAATTACCGGACTAGTCCTCTCAATATATACTCGGAACCTTTGTCGAACGACGTCTTCTCTGTCGTCCTCTCTTTGATAAAGATCACCTCCACATGAACTGCATTTAAGATCCTCTTTAGGAGGATTGAATTCAACGTGATAGACAGCTCCGCACTGTTTGCATGTGAGTCTTCCACATAATCTTCTTACTATTTCGTCTTCGGGAACATCTAGATATATGGCAGCCGTTAGCTCGGTACCAGCCTCTTTTAACAATGTGTCAAGCTTTCGGGCCTGCACGACGTTCCTTGGATACCCATCGAGGATAAAGCCCCTCTCAATCTTGCCCTCTTTCAGCCACTTTTCAACGATCTTAATGACTACACTATCAGGTACGAGTTCGCCCTTCTCCATGTAGCTCTTAGCCAACCTTCCGAGCTCACTTCCACTTGCGACTTCCATTCTAAGCACGTCACCAGTAGACATAGAAGGCAGGCAGAGAACTTTTGAGAGCACCTTAACTTGAGTTCCTTTTCCAGCGCCGGGTGGTCCTAGAAATACAAGTCTCATGCTTAAATTCGTATTTTAAACGAGGTTTTTAATGTTTTCCTTAAAAAATTGAACCTCTATATCAGTTATGCCAAAAAGTTGCAATGAGACTTTCCATCCAATTGTTCTATAAGCTCAATGGCTTCACGAACAAGTTGCTCGCTATATCCCTCATGCCCCGCCACTTTATCTAGGAACCGTCGATACTTAACTGAAAGTGATCTATCTAACAATTCAAGCAACTCTTCGTCTGTTATGGCTAAGAGCGCTTTCTCTCTAGCTACTTTTAACCGAGCAAAGTTTCGAACGGCATGATGAAGACTTCTCAAATGATCTTTCGGGTCTTTAGCCCTCAAGGCATTTACGAGATTCTTAAACCCCCAATACCTAAGCTTCATTATCGTGAGTTCTGTAACTTTTGGTCTGCTCTTAAACTTTATTTGTTCAAAAAAACCGTCGTCATAAACAGCTTGACCCTCTAGCCATATCATATGAGCTAGAGGATCGCCATTAAAGTACATCTCTAAGAATTGACCACTTGTGAGCACTCCTAGTTCAAGGCTACCGTCCACGTCTTTGAAATTCTCTACACTTACATCCTCAAGCCTGTCAACTATTAACACGACATCAACATCGCTCGTTCCGGGCTTAAAATGCCCCTTTCTAACAGCTGATCCAAATACTATGACGCTTTTAACCTTAAGATTTTTCTCCTTAATCTTATCCATCACTTTATTAATGACCTTCTCTGCATCTTGAGAAATCAATTTCCAACACCGGTAAAACCTATCTTCCCATTAGGAAGTAAATTAAACCTTTAGTCGCTCCAAATATGATCGCAGTAGCATGCTAATTATATGCGTTTTTACTTTGCTTAAGCATGAGCGCTATAAAAACGTTTATCGAAAAGAGATGTTCTTGTTTAAAAGGTGGGGTGTAAGGGAATAGTTGGGACATCATCAAGTAACTGTCTGGATAAAGCCGTGGAACTCCTCAAAAAGTTTTCAGATAGCCTGCCGCACATAGAAGCCTTATACATGTATGTCAATAAGGGATCGTTCAACATTCAATGTCTAGAAGAATTAGAAGCTAGGTGGCCCTCAATGGGTCTTAAGGCTTGGAGCGATGTAGAACGTGAAGCATCGAAGTACGAGCCTCAAATACTTGTTGGAGCGCTAAAGCATCAAATAGTAAAAGTTATAGAAGAAAGGTATGGTGAACTTCTTTCGAGTGAAGTCTTCAAGAGAACTTCATTACTGAACTATGAGGAGCTTGCAGTAGTTGTAGCTTTTAGTAAGATGTGGGTTCAAGGCTTTAAGACCACTGATGAGGATGAACTATCAACAGCTCTTGAAGCCTGTCTAGGTATCCCAGGCGTAAAGGCAATTGAAATCTTGTGGAAAGTCGGTCTTGTTAATAGAGCTCATATACCTACAATCTCGAAATATAAGCCTAGGATTTACGTACCAGGTTACGTTAAACCAGTAATTGAAAAATACTCCCAATACTCTCTTCCACTTAAAGTAGAGATTAAGGCTTTACTTGAAAAAGCTTTAATTGAAGATCCTTTAAAAGTATGCGTGGCAGTATATGGAGTGGACCAGCTTATCGATGAATTAGTGCGATTGATGGTCGGTCTTCCTCTAAACTCCATAATGCATAAGTTCAACATCGAAGGCATTATGAGGGTCGGGAGGGTTTGTCCACTAATTGTTGATGACATTGAAAGGGCCTGGAGGCAGATTTTAGAGGATAAGTTCTCGGAGATCTTAAACCTGCTGTATAGAGCTTTCGAATCTTTAGGTTATACTTATAGGACTACCTATGATGAGTCCATGAAACTTCCGGTAACATACGGCTATAGTAACGGCTTGCGGGTAGCGATGATATTAATGCCGGCAATATTACCATTAAACCACGTTAGGAGTTTTAGCCCGGATGCAATTAAGGTAGTATTTACATCTAATCTAAATGCCCCACCCCGCGAAGCAATGGACTTTCTCAGACTTTCATCCATAGTGTACGTAGCAAATAGGGAGGCAACCATATACGGTAAAGAAGGTGTCGACTACTTGATGCAACTTCTCGAAGCAGGTGGCTTTAAAGTTGACGTTAAAACGTAATCGCGCTCTGTATGTAGGACTCGACGAGGCAGGTCGAGGTAGTTGTGTCGGACCACTAGTGGTATCATTAGTAGCAGTGGATGAAGAAAATTTAGATAAGCTTACGAAGCTTGGAGTTAAGGATAGTAAGAAACTAACGTCCCGTAGAAGACTTGAGCTTTTTCCAGAAATATTATTGTCTTCTACTTACGTTGCCGTAAGGACTATCCAACCGCGAGAAATAGACATTTACAATATTAACGCCTTAACCATGAAGGCCATGTGCTCCCTAGTAAAGCCGATAACTAAACGTTACGCAATTAAGAGAGTTGTTGCGGACTGCGTTAACCCTGCGAGGAGACTCCAAAGGCTCATAAGGGGCTTACTACCTCCAAACGTCGAGGTACTGGTAGAAGAAGATGCTGACGATAAGTACACAGAATGTATGGCGGCTTCAATAATTGCCAAGGTGGTTAGAGACAACGAACTTCATAAGCTTAAAAACAAGCATGGAATTAAAGGTAGCGGATACTCCTCCGACCCAGAGACACTAGAGTGGTTAAAAGAGGTGTTGTCTCAAGGAGAGCTACCTATATGCGTTAGGAGATCCTGGAAGACCGTTAGAAGGCTCTATCCTGGCGTGACTCTCGATCGTTGGTTTGGACAAAACCAATGTGTTTAGAAACTAGCTGTCTAGCTGTCTCTTCTATCTCCTTTTTAATATCATCACCTACGAACTTATCTTTATAATCTTGTGGTAGCAGATCCCATTCGTTATATAAGTATCGGAGGGGAGAGCTGAACGTCTCAAATATCTTTCCCCAAACATACGTTACTCTATCTTTCGGTATTCCACATTCATCCACAAGCTTCTGGGCTACATCCCATGCTAGTTTCGCAATAGCAAAATAGTAGCCTTTAGCGTATTTTAGGAATGCTTGAAAGTCTGGCGAGTCAACTATTATGGGTTTAGCAGGTCTACTCATATTACAGCCCCCAAGAGACTTAACGCTGCAGAGCATTTATATATAGAGAGCTCTGGGCATTGATGGTAACGTATAACCTAGTGGATCGTGGTGGCCCGTATTGAAGGTTACGGAAGTAACCTTTCCAAGAGATCTATTTGAAGGGTTAGTTCAGCTGACAAAAGATAATCACCCTCATGAGATTTTTCTCCTCTTGAGAGGAAGGCTCGAGGACTGTAGGGCGCAAGTCGATGAACTAGTCTTCCCCCTAGGTACAACGTTTGGGTTAAGCTTCTCAAGCTTTCAGCCATATAATCTTCCCCTAGATACATCAATAATTGGTAACGTACATTCCCATCCATCAGGCATTTCAAAACCATCAATCCAAGATATGCATGCTTTCTACGGGATAGTAATGGTAATATTGGCCTATCCTTACGATTTAGCATCATCATCGGCTTACGATAGATCAGGCAAAGCTATAAGGATAAAATTGATTTAGTAAACTAAAGGTTTAGTCTTCTCGTCCAATGGTTTATCCAAGCTATACTTTAAAGTTCAAGTACGAAGGAGCATAAACTTTTATTTTAATAATTCCAAAACATTTTATCTTTAAAATACTTAAAATACGTGAGTGGGCGGCTCTATGTCGGGAGGAGTTGTTAGATTTGGAGTCTCCTTACCACCTGACGTAGCAAAGGAATTCGATGAAGTAATAAGTAAAATGGGTTATAAAAATAGGTCAAAAGCGATACTTGATGCTGTAAAGTCGTTTTTAGCAGAGCTTAAATGGACGACTGGAGGGAGCGAAAAAGTTGTCGGATCGCTCTCTTTCCTCTACGATCACGAGGTTAAAGGACTTGAAGACTATCTAACTGATGTGGAGCACGAATTCAGGCATGTTATAACTGCAACGCTCCATATACATGTTGGCGATAAAATATGTCATAAAATCATAGCTATAGAAGGGTCTGCGGAGGATATTAAAAAACTCGCCCTCAAGATAGCGTCAAAGAAAGGTGTAGAACAGTTAAAAGTCAATATAGCTACCCTCTAAGTCAAGTTAATTACTCCAAGGGTCCCCATGAAAACCATTAACATTGCTACTAGGGCGCCAACCACTATAGCTATAAAAGCCCTCTTAGGCTCAAGCCCCAGTGCGTGAGCAAGCAATGACCCCGTCCAAACACCGCTTCCAGGTATTGGAAAGGCCACAAATAACGTTAAGCCTACTAAGGCGTATCTTTTGATGTATCTCTCTCCCCTCTTCCTTATTTTAAGTATTAAGTTTTCATACGTTGACGCTATAATTCTACGTAATTGTCCGTCTCTTTCTAAAGCCCATCTTTCCAGGGTAGATAAGCCCCAAAGCAAAAGCGGCACTGGTAATATGTTGCCAATTATTGATATTGCGAGAACCTCGGGGGCCGAAAGTTTTGCGACTAGCACACCGTAGGGTATCGACGCTCTAGTTTCGAGCACTGGCAGCAGGGCTAATATGAAGACTTTAAGTTCTTCAGGGACCATCTCTGCAATTTATGTCTACCAAAGACATAAATCTTATCTAAGGAAGGAGTTTAATATAGAGGGATCAAAATTGTCTTCGACTTCTGTTTATGATATAGCAAGCAAGAAGGTAATAACGGCTTCACCAAGTGAAAGCCTTGCTGTAGTAAGGGATCTAATGATAAAGCACAACATTAGTAGAATCGTCATAGCTGAAGACTATCGGCCTATAGGTCTCGTAACCAAGAAGGACATAGTTAAATTCCTTGCAGTTGACGATACGAACAGGAGCTTAATTGAAATACCTGTATCAGAGGTTATGAGCATGAACCTAGTTCTAGTGAGACCCGACATTGATGTCAGGACTGCAGCGAACATAATGCTAGACAACAACATAAGCTCTTTGCTTCTTGTTAGCGGTGAACGCATTACGGGAATTGTAACTAAAACGGATATCTGTCAGTACTACGTTGATCACTGTAGAGGGATTTTTAAGGTAAAAGATTTTATGACTAAGGACGTCGTACATGTTAAGCCTATGCATTCTCTGTTTAGAGTTATGAACCTCATGATCAAGCACAACATAAGCAGGATAGTAGTTTTAAGCGAGGATCATAAACCAATAGGAGTAGTCACGGTCACAGACTTAACATTTTACATGTCAACTCTTAGACCAGTAAAGCATCCAACGTTTGAGGCTATCCCTTCATCCCTAATAATAACTGCCGAAGACGTTATGACTAGGGACCCTATAACTATAAAAGAGAATGAAGACTTAATTGTGGCTCCTCAAATAATGCTGGACAAGAAGATAAGCGGGCTACCAGTTGTTGACGAAGACGGAAGACTGAGCGGGATAATTACTAAAAGCGACGTAGTTAGAGCAATTGCCTGCTTTAGAGGCTCTTAATTTTAAGTTACGCTTAAGCTCCACAATTCGTCGGCAAGCATCTTTAGGAAGACGCCTACGTCGGACACAACACCAACGGCATGGGCTGTACCGCGATCTAACAATTTAATTATCGTCGCTGGATTTATGTCTACACATACGACTTTAACTGTTGCCGGTAGCATGTTCCCTACGGCTATAGAGTGTAAGGTCGAAGCTAACATTAAAACCATGTCTACCCCTTTAAGGTGCTCTCTATAAGCTCTTTGAGCTTCTACGACGTCTGTTATTACATCAGGTAGAGGACCGTCATCCCTAATAGAACCTGCAAGAACGTAAGGGACACCCTTAACTATACACTCATACATAATTCCCTTCTTTAAAATCCCCTTTTCAACCGCAGCTTTAAGTGACCCAGCTTTAATTATCTCGTTTATGGCAGCAAGGTGGTTTCTATGCCCTTTAGGAGTAGCTACTCCCTCATCAACTTTAATACCGAGACTTGTGCCGAAAAGGGCGTATTCGACGTCATGGACTGCAAGGGCGTTGCCAGCCAAGAGGACATCTACGTAACCAAGCCTTATGATTCTAGCTAGGGCGGAAGCACCGCCAGTATGAATTACCGCTGGACCTGCAACAACTGCTATCTTACCTCCCTTACGCTTTATGGTATGCATATCTCTGGCTATGTGTCTTACAATAGATGTCGAGGGCTTTTCGGGGGAGACCTTACTACTCATGAATTCGAATATCTTTAAACTTTCGCGAGGTCTTTCAGGAGGTCTTACCCTAATGCCACTCTCTCCAACAACTATTAGGTCTCCCTTCTTGATTTCCCTCAAAGGGATGCAGCGAGCTTTCTTAAATTGAGGGTCGACGACTATTACCTTATCCATCATAATGTCTTCGACCGGTATCCACGTCCCTTGATAAAATATCTCAGTAGGATAATTAGTCGTCGAATAGAAGTTGTCCGGTGCAACACCATCCATAGGTGCAGGCTTTAGCTCGACATCCCTTGCCTCTACAGGGACTGCGCCAAGCCTATAAAGCTCCTTAAGTATTTCGTCTAGGTGCTCCTTGCTTTTCCCCTTGACAATAAGCTTAGCCCTACTATATTCATGCTTCCTTTTGCCGACCTTGAACTCAACGATCTCGAAGTCCCCTTCAAGCTCCATAATTCTATCGAGTATCCTAGCTAAGATCATAGAGTCTATTAGGTGACCTTCAACTTGGACTTCTTCTACGTATTCGTTCTCGCGCGTCATGTACTTAACCTCAATTTTATGACTACCTGAATAGCAACCTCTAATCGTATAAAAATTAAAACCAAAAAGATTTATCGTAAAAATAGAATTTTCTACATTGCTCCGTACTTTTCATTCCATTCTAAGTACTTTTTGATTAAATCCCAACCAACAGAAGGCTTCCTCTTGCTTATTACTTCGAGGAAATCCTTCATACAAGCCTCTCTTAATTCCCCACGAACTACGCCTTCGCAATCTTCTACAAGCTTAAATTGAACTTCTCTACAAACCTCTTCGATGTCATGAGCTGTATAGCCTTCAGTTTGCTGCGCCAGAAGCCCAACATCGACATCCTTGGCTAGTTTAAGGCCTTTCGTATAGTGCCTAAAAAGCTCGATCCTAGCCTTTAGGTCAGGCGGTGGAACATATATCCTCTTCTGGAACCTCCTTAGAAAGGCTTGATCTAGTAACCACGGTTTATTAGTTGCTCCTATAACGTATACGTAATGTCTCTTTCCTTTGCAGTGAAGCCCATCCATTTCTTTCAGTAATTGGCTCCTCATTCTAGCCTCTCCACCAACTTCATGACTAAAGATTCCTGTTAAGGCTTCGACTTCGTCTATAAAAATTATTGATGGCTTCTGTCTTGAAGCTTTTTTACGGGCGACTTCGAATGTTTTTGCAACGTTCTTTTCACTTTCTCCTAACCATTTCGACACTATGAGCGCTGGATCGACGTGAAATAGGTAAGCACCAAGTTCCGAAGCCAATGCTGCAACTATTAGTGTCTTACCACAACCAGGAGGTCCGAAGAGTAGTATCCCGGTAGGCCACCCTAGAGGTAACATTTCGGGTTCAACTTTAGTAGGAAGCACCACTGCTTTTCTTATCTCTTCTTTCACGTGGTCTAAACCTATGATGTCACTCCACGATATATTTGGCTCCTCTTTTAGTAACCCTTCACAGCGATCTGCATCTTCAGTTGAGTCTTCGCCAAGGGCTGGGATAGATTCGAAAGATAGTCCACTTTGGAGCTGTTTAACCCTTTGCTGATACCTCATCGCCTTCTCTACATAGACTTTATTGAGTGGATAGTTTGGATATAAGCTAACAAGCTTAAGTAATATCTCAGCAGCTCGCGAGTAATCTTCTATTGCCCTGCTCTTCATGCCCTCCCTTTCGTAGTTCATAGCTCTTTCAGCGTACTTAAGAGCAAGTTTTTCAAGTTCGCTGGCCATAGCTGATCCTCCTCCATCTATTCCTTAAGTAAACTAAGCGTATGGATTGTAAGGAAGAAAAAATTTCCTTATTAATTAAAAGACCTTAAGCAATCTTTATCTTACCTTGAGACGCTAGCCTTTCTATGGTTCTCCTAATCTCTTCGGGAGAGACCCTTAGATCCGTTGCACACTTACTTATCACCAGTTCCCCACCCTGTTTTCTTATGTAATCTAATAGTCTTTCTTCAAATGCATCTCCTCCAATTGATGTAGCGGCTGAAGTAACAACAGGCAACTTCTCCATGGCTTGCGTCGGTAGTTCAGGCAGTTTTTCTCTTAATCTTTGTTCGGCCACTACTTCAGCTTCACGCAAAACTTTTAATGCTTCATCGCTAGCCACTACTTCAGCTTCCTTAGGCTCTCCAACGTCTATAAGTATGCTTCCAAGCATTTTGTTAACGTTATCTAGTTCCGAGGCAACCTCCGGTATTATGTTGGTTAGTTGTCCTCTTAGACCTTGAATTATCTTTATTACAGGGCCTAACTGGACTATGGCATCTCCAAGCTGTTCTATAGTCTCTAGTCTCAACACTACTTGCTCTATCGCTAAGCTACTTGTCATGACCGTCTTGATTAATTTCCTTAGCTCAGCGAGCTCGTTAGCGTAAAGGATCGCATGGAGGTCGTCGTTCCAAGCCTTAGCCACTGTGCAGGCGTTGAAAAGCTCCTTATCCCTTTCCTGCAACCTAGCCAGCAACTGTTGAAGTCTTCGGTGCTGGGCGTTGAGTACCTTAAGCGCTTGATATATCCTCTCCTTAAGGGTTGTCTTTCTTAATTGAGACCATATGCGGCGCACCTCGCTATCACCTCTTTCGCTGTCGCTCTAGTTACGCTGTCACTCTTTGATGTGTACAACTAAAGTCTTTGAAGTCTCTTCCTTGCTGGCCTTTGGAAGTGTAGGTGGTGTGGCGAGAAGCTTTTCAAGATCGGTTACTGATACTTCTAAGTCCTTCTTTTCGCTTACTATCCTGTTCATACCTGTCTGTATCATGTTCATTATGGAGTTAAAGTACGCTTCATCGATTTCTCCTATCCTATAAGATATTTTAACGCTGGCTGAAGCCATCTGTAGTACTCTTATTTGCGAGTCAAGCTCTAAGATTCTCGCTTTTATTTTATCAATAATCTCGGTTGCTCTACTCTTTAACTCCTTAAGCGTAACGTTGAATTGTGATTGGAAGTGCTCGTAGACCTCTTGAGGTACCTCCTTCTTCTCCAATAGTTCTTCGAGCGCCATGCTCTTTTTCCATGCCAATTCTAGCTCTTTTATCAGCTTACCAGCTTCAACCTTTAGCTCAGATAACACCTTTATTATGTCATTTTCAACGGTCACGTATTCTGTAGAATAACTGTTGTACTCTCCGTCACCACGCTCGAGAACTACTGCCTTCACGTGGCTCAGCGTATCGCTTATGAATGCTGCAATTTTACCCACCAGTCTACCATAGGGGTCTTTAACCTGCTTACTTATGTATCGGACGAAATCAGCAACCGTGAATTCAGCCATTATTTAACACCTCACTTAACTGTATTTTGTTTATCAGGTAATGCAACACCACTCGTTGGAATCTCTGGGAGCTTCTCCTTCATTTTTTGTTCAGCTACTGTCATTGCTTCCTCTAAGATCTTCTGAGCCTCCTCCGTAGCTTCAAGTGTTAGTGACTGTCCAGTTATCTGGCCTGCTTCTGCAACTACGCTATTAAGTAGCTCGCTCAGCTCGCTCAGCTCGTGTTCAGCATCTGGTAACACGCCTGCTAAGCTACTTTTTATACCTCTTACAACTTCTACTGCTGGTGCCATGGCAACTACGAGTTCACCAACTTCCTTTATCGTTCCAAGCCTCAAGAGCACCTTTTCAAGCGATAGCTTACTGAAGAGAATTATCTTGCTCATTTTCCTTAACTCAGCGAGCTCGTTAGCGTAAAGAGTCGCTCTATCCATTTCGTGTCGCATGAAAGCTTCAACGACTTTTTCAAATATCTTCTTGTCCCTTTCCATGAGCCTCGTACTTACTTGGTCTAGCTTATTCAACTGCACCTTCAGCTTATTCATAGCTAGATCTATCTTGTACTTTAACGGCGTCTCGGGAATTATCAGTGACTTAACCCTCGAGCTTACTGGTTCCTTTAATTCTCTATCCCATCTCTTAGCGAACCTTTCTAACCTCGACAAATTATTTTCACCTCATGTTCTCAACGATTCTAGGACAATAAAAGGATATGTTAAAACAGGGATTGAAAGGTCTGAAAGTAAAAGCATTAGCTCGTTTAAAGTAGTAATCTCATCATGCTAACAAGGCCATGTATTTTGTAGTAGCGTTTCAGCTGGTTCCTCTTCAGATTTTCAATTAAATATTCCAAGTATTACGAATGATGTTTTTTAATCGTCTCATATTAAGAAGTTGGAGTAAAGAAGAGGTGCAATCGCTTCAAAACCTTAGTTTGAAGGCGTCAAACGACGCGGGGCTTAATAAAGTTTTCTCTTAAGGGATGTAGTCATCATAGAGGGGTTTATATACTCTTAACTAAGATAATACCGTACTGAATGGCTCTCATTGCTCAGTTTAGGATACAGCCTTATTATGAAATCTTCTTTCGATGATGTAACCAGCTATGAAGCACCCCGCTGCTGCTATTAGGCATGTTGCAGCTGGTTGGGGTAGTAGGGATACATCGAATATGGTTGGAAAGGGTATAAACGAGAAGGGCGTGGGTTCAGCCCATGGTAGGAGACCTATGAAAGAGACTATAGCCGAAAACATAAGCCCTCCAATACCTAAAGTTATTCCTAAGCATCCTAGCTTCTTATTGACTATTAATGCTAAAACCCCAAAGAGTATAGACCAAAACACAAAGTTAGCTATAGCGTTGACTACACTAACTTCGGTCAAGGCATCCACCATAAACTACTTGACCGAGTAGGTCATTTAAAATTAGTTTTTAATAAACTCCTTAAGAGTTGCTGGGAAGCCTTCAGTTCACGCTCATGATCTTTAATCGTCTCCATCAATCTCGGGGACCTCATAGCTCATTTCCTTAGGTCTCTTTGCTTATGCTGTTAGAAACATTAGAGGAGGAGAAGAGCGAAACATTTATTTGAACGTCAATACATTGGTCGATGCAGGTGCCGGAGTTGAAGAGGGATCAGACCCTCCAAGTACATTAATTCTTCTAATTGCGCTTTCGACATCAGCATCTCGGTTAGCTGTACAAGTTTATTCTTCGCGAGGCGATTATGATGTCAATTAGCGGTGCTGAAGCTATAGTGCGCTCTCTAAAAAGAGAGGGAGTTAAAGTGGTCTTTGGTATACCTGGAGGCTCCGTCTTACCGCTATACGATGCTCTTTACGACTCTGAGATAAGACATATCCTAGGAAGACATGAACAATGCGTAGCACACATGGCTGACGGCTATGCAAGGGCTAGTGGTAGACCTGGCGTCTGTATAGCTACCTCCGGTCCGGGTGCTACAAATCTAGTGACGGGCTTGGCAACGGCGTATATGGACAGCTCTCCAGTAGTAGCACTAACAGGACAAGTTGCAAGGCACATGATAGGCAGGGATGCTTTTCAAGAAGCCGACATAATAGGAATTGCTACCCCAATAACTAAATACTGCTTTCAACTTACATCGGCTAAAGAGATACCGAGGGTTTTCAAAACTGCTTTCACCATAGCCTTAACGAGACGTCCAGGACCCGTACTCATAGACATGCCGGTAGACGTCCAAAGAGAGCAGGATGAAATCGAGTTTACCGATGAACTAGATACGAGAGGTTACATCCCTAAGCCGCCTCGCATAAATCTTGATAATATCAAGAAAGCTGCAGAAATCTTGGCAGAATCCGAAAAACCACTTATACTTGCAGGTGGAGGTGTAACGTGGTCGGGGGCTCACGAGGAGCTTTTAACGTTAGCTGAAATGCTTTCAGCACCGGTCGTAACAAGTCTAATGGGTAAAGGAGCAATACCTGAGGACCATCCCCTGTCCTTAGGCATGATAGGAATGCATGGTAAAGCGTATGCAAACTATGCAGTAGTCGAATGCGACGTCCTATTGGCTGTCGGAACAAGATTTTCTGATAGAACTACTGGAAGATTTGATGAGTTTGCTAAGGGGGCATACAAGATTCACGTGGACATAGATCCTGCGGAGATAAACAAAAATGTTTCAGTCGATCTGCCAATAGTGGGTGACGCTAAGGAGGTTTTAAGGTTATTAATAAAGGAACTGAAGAAGCAAAGGAGGGCAAAACCGCGTGAGACTTGGCTTAACAGGATAAGAGAGCTAAGAGCTGCCTTCGAGGATGGCGCTGAAGAATCGAAAAACTCTGAACTCAAACCATCAACCGTCGTTAAATTATTAAGTAAGATATTAGAGCCCGGTAACTCCATTGTTACGACAGGTGTCGGCCAAAACCAGATGTGGTGTGCTTTACATTACATTGTTAGGACACCAAGATCCTTTATCACATCCGGTGGCCTAGGAACAATGGGATTTGGTTTCCCAGCAGCACTAGGAGCTAAGGTTGCTTGTCCTGATAAGGTGGTCGTTGACATCGATGGAGATGGAAGCTTTTTAATGACTGAGCAGGATTTGGCGACATCAGTCACTGAAGGCATACCCGTGACGATAGTTATACTAAACAATAACTCTCTGGGAATGGTCAGGCAATGGCAACACTTGATGTATAGAAGGAGGTTTATAGCTACAAATCTCGGCGAGGTCCCAGACTTCGTAAAGCTGGCTCAGGCATTTGGAGCTGAAGGAGTTAGGCCAGGCTCACTAGAAGAACTTAAGGAAGCGTTAAGGCAAGCTGTTAAGAGCGATGTTACAACGGTGATAGACGTACAAATATCGCAGGAAGAGAGGGTATACCCCATGGTTTTTCCAGGCAAGGCCCTCCACGAGGTGTTAATGGGTGAACCAAAAAGTTGAACCTAGGATCTTAATAACAATAGTTGAAGACAAGCCAGGAGTTCTATACAAGGTTAGTTCAATCATCAGGAGAAAAGGAATAAACATAGATGCTATATCTGTCGCTCCAACGGTTGAGGCCGGCATATCGAAGATGACGTTCCTTGTTAAAACCGATGATAAGACTGTGGAGCAACTCATCAAGCAAATAGAAAAGGTACCGACAGTAATATCGGTAGGTTCAAGCCTATTGAGAGGAGTATACTCAAGAGAGCTGGCACTTATAAAAGTGAATGCCTTTAAGCCTAACGAGAGAGAAGCCATCTATTCCCTCGTAACGAAGTTCAACGCCCGCGTGGTAGAAGAGAGGGCCTTCACCTTGACTATAGAGGTCGTTGAGTCGCCCGACTTGGTTAGCGACTTCATAAACGAAGTAAAAGCTATAACCGAGATAGTAGACCTTGCTAGGACAGGTCCAGTCGTGTTATCGAGGTAGGTTCTCTTGGCCAAGATATATAAGGATCAGGAGATAGATGACAGCATTCTGAGAGGGTCAACTATAGCAGTGGTGGGCTATGGAAGTCAAGGAAGGGCTCAAGCGCTAAATCTCAGAGATAGCGGCTTCACTGTAATTGTAGGGCTTAGGAGAGAGGGCAGTTCTTGGAGACAGGCGTCCTCTGAAGGATTTGAAGTCTACGAGGTTTCCCAGGCCGTTAAAAGAGGGGACATCATACTCTTCCTTATACCCGATACGGAGCAACCTAAAGTTTACCAAGAACAAATAAAGCCCTTCCTGAGCGAAGGCAAGAGCTTATGCTTTGCTCATGGTTTTAATATACACTTCGGGGTCATAAAGCCTCCTCGAGAAGTCGACGTATTTATGGTTGCCCCCAAGAGCCCCGGAGCTAAGGTCAGAGAGATGTATCTTCAGGGTAAGGGGGTTCCGGCGTTAGTAGCAGTTCACAACGATTACTCTGGCAAGGCGCTTCAGAAGGCCTTGGCAATAGCTAAAGGTATAGGATGTTCTAGAGCCGGGGTCATAGAAACGACTTTCAAAGAAGAAACCGAGACGGACCTCATAGGTGAACAATGTGTGTTGGTGGGGGGACTCATGGAATTAATAAAGAAGGGGTTTGAAGTCCTGGTGGAGGAAGGCTACCAACCAGAAGTGGCATACTTCGAAGTATGCAACGAAGCCAAGCTTATAATGGACCTCATATACTCTGGAGGCCTCATGCATATGCTAAGAGGAGTAAGCGATACGGCTAAATACGGAGGCTTAACTGTTGGTCCGACGATCATAGATGAAAAAGTTAAAGAAAAAATGAGGGAAGCAGCTAAACGAGTAAGAAATGGATCCTTCGCAAAGGAGTGGATTGAAGAGTGTGCTTCTGGTAGGAAGCGCCTTACAGCGCTAATGAAGACCGTCGAGTCTCATCTAATTGAGAAAGTAGGTAGAGAAATGAGAAAGCTTGCTGGTATCGAGAGCTGAATAGTCTTGAATCTTAGGAGTATTGTTATAAAAGATTTTCCAGGTAGAGTACCCCATAGGAGCCTCTTAAAGGCATTAGGTTTAACTGATGATGATTTGAACAAGCCCTTTATAGCAATCGTTAATAGCTATTCTGAGATCGTTCCAGGCCACGTCCACCTTAGAAGTATAGCTGAAGCCGTAAAGAGCGGTGTACTTAGCGCGGGCGGTCAGCCATTTGAAGTTAACACAATAGCAATATGTGATGGCATAGCAATGGGCCATGAAGGAATGAAGTATTCATTGCCATCAAGAGACCTCATAGCAGACTCTATAGAGCTGGTGGTCGAGGCTCATAGGTTCGACGGCATGGTGCTCATATGCTCTTGCGATAAGGTCGTGCCAGGAGCGTTAATGGCAGCCGCTAGGATAAATATACCATCAATAATTGTAACGGGAGGGCCAATGACTCCTGGAGACTATAGGGGAGGCAAGATAACGCTGACGAAAGTCTTTGAAGCTGTTGGTGAATACGCTAAGGGTACTATAACTATGGACGACTTAAAAGAGATAGAGGATAATGTGTGTCCCGGGCCCGGATCGTGTAGTGGGATGTTTACGGCTAACACTATGGCTTGCATAGCCGAGGCTATGGGTATGGCACTGCCAAGGGCCGGCACTGCGCTAGCAGTTACTGCTGAAAGACTTAGAATAGCCAAGAAGTCTGGAGAGCTTATAGTTGAAATGGTGAGGAAAGGGCTAAGACCAAGGGGCGTGATGACTTATAAAGCATTCTTGAACGCCATAGCAGTAGATGTAGCGCTAGGAGGCTCCACGAATACTGCACTACATCTACCAGCTATAGCCCATGAGGCTGGCGTAGAGCTAGAAATAGAAGAATTTGATAAGATGAGCAGGCTAGTACCACAGCTTTGTACGATATCCCCTAACGGTCCTCACACGGTTTACGACTTTCACTTAGCAGGCGGGGTCATGGCCTTAATGTCAGAGATAAAGAGCTTCCTTCATTTAGATGCGCTCACGGTTACTGGCAAGACTATAGGCGAGTTAATCGAAAAAGTGCAGGTCAAAGATAGAAACGTCATAAGGAGCATATCAAACCCGGTTATTAGGGAGGGAGGTTTGGCGGTCTTAAAGGGTTCCTTGGCCCCTCGAGGCTCAATAGTAAAGGTTGCCGCTGTACCAAAATCTATGCGGTTTTTCAAAGGGGTCGCCAAGGTCTTTAATTCTGAGGAAGAAGCCGTTGAAGCCATATTGGGCGGGAGAGTTAAGGGCGGGGACGTCGTAGTCATAAGGTATGAGGGCCCTAAGGGAGGACCAGGGATGAGGGAGATGTTGATGCCGACCTCGCTGATAGTTGGTATGGGCCTATGGGAAGAGGTCGCACTAGTTACTGATGGTAGGTTCTCGGGTGCAACAAGAGGGCTAGCTGTAGGTCACGTATCACCTGAAGCAGCTGAGGGCGGCCCTATAGCTAAGGTGGTCGATGGCGATGTAATAACAATAGACTTACAGAACAGAAGAATTGAAGTTGACTTCGTAGTGTCTGAAGAAGAAAGGGCGAAGAAGTTATCCCTACCTAATAGGGTTTTAAAAGGCTACTTAGCAAGATACTCTCAAAGGGCATTGTCGGCAGATAAAGGAGCCTTAATGACGTAGGCTTCTAGTACTTCATTATGTAAGAGATGACCTGAGTCGCCTTCGGTCCAGCGTACATCGCTCACCATTCGGCGTGGTCGGGACCGCTCATCCCCACAACGATATGCTTCGAACCACTCTTAAAGGTTTTCGGCGGACCGATAGAGCTGGATGTTTGACAAGACCCTGGCGGTGTGAAGTTAAAGATTTAACGCCTTTAGTCTTGCGAGATTGTGGCTAGTACCTCGTTGACTGCTCTATCTATTAGTCTCTGTGCTTCTCCTAAGTAGTTTTCAGGCTTCATAAGCTCGCTTAGCTCTTCATCGCTTAACAGCTTCTTCACCTTCTCATCTCTTTTCAGCAACTCCAATAAATGTATATCCTGAATCATGGACTTCAGTGATAGCTCTCTCAGTAATTTATGGGCGTCTTGCCTACTCATACCTTTCATGGTTAAGGCAATCATGACCGCTTCGCTCATTATCCTCCCCTTGGTAACTTCAAGGTTTTTCTTCATGTTCTCAGGATATATTCGGAGGCTCTTAAGGACCTTTATAGTTCTTCTCAACATTTCATCTAGAAGGATGCAAGATTCGGGTATTATGAATCGCTCGTTTGCTGAATTAGTTAAATCTCTTTCATGCCATAGCGGGATGTTTTCTAAAGCTGGTATTACTAGGCTTCTCATCAGCTTGGCTAGGCTTGACACATTCTCGCAATCTATAGGGTTCTGTTTATGAGGCATTGTTGAGCTTCCGACTTGTTCAGCTTCGAATCCTTCTGCTAGTTCCATAATCTCAGGTCTTTGAAGATTCCTTATTTCTGTGGCTATTTTGTCTAAGCTTGAAGCTATGATAGCAAATAGGCATATTAGCTCCGCAAGCCTATCTCTCTGCAATATCTGAGTCGATATGGTTGCGGGCTTTAGATCAAGTATTCTCATAACCTCTTCTTGTACTTCAAGCCCCTTACCCATGAAGCCAGCCATGGTTCCAACAGCTCCTGACATTTTTCCAACCAAGACCCTATTCTTGGCCTCCCTTAATCTCTCTACGTGTCTCGCGAACTCCGATGCCCACACAGCAAACTTAAAGCCTAAGGTTATTGGTAATGCGTGCTGTCCATGGGTTCTTCCAACCATCACCAAATCCTTATATTTAAGCGCTAAATCGCATAGTAGTGTGCATAAATCTCTAAGTCTCTTGTCTATTATAGCAATGGCCTCTTTAATTTGAAGGGCCGTAGCAGTATCGACAATATCATAGCTTGTAGCCCCGACGTGAACGTAACCGCCATATTCGCCACAGGCTTCTGCTAATACTTCGACTACAGCCATAATATCATGTTTTATTTTACTCTCAACTTCTTTGACTCGTTCAAGCTTTACGTAGTTGACGTTAGCCTTCTGGACTATGACTTCAGCGGCCTCTCTGGGTATTAGACCCAGCTTAGCATTAGCCATAGCTAAGGCAGCTTCGACATCAAGCAATTTCTGGAGCCTGTACTCTTCAGTAAATATCTTTCTCATTTCTTCGCTTCCATACCTGCCAGAGTCTATTGGCAAGATGCTCATACCTTACTCACATTACAAAAGAATATGCGCATCCACATAAAACTCATTCTGGCAAATGAGGCTAACTATGTATGATAAAAGGTAACAGATATTAGGTTGTACTTATAGCTTCCCACTAAGGTTTAAACCTTCAGTGATAGGGGCGTGCGGGCAACCCTATGAGGTATAAGATTGGAGAACTAATATCGTCTGGAAAGACCAAGCTTGTATATTCGCTTGAGAATCCTTCACTAATCCTTCTAAAGTTTAAGGATGATGTGACAGCTCTAGATGGAAAGAAGAGAGACTTCATACCCGGTAAAGGAGCAATAAATGCTGGCATTTCCGCAAGGCTCTTTCAATTACTGAGTGAAAATAAAGTCGATAACCATTATGTTGAGATGTACGATCGAGCATCACTTATAGTTAAGAAGCTTGACATGATACCCATCGAAGTCGTATGCAGAAACATAGCAACGGGGAGTTTCGTCAAGAGGCTTCCGGTAGTTGAAGGTACGGTCTTGGATCCACCGGTAATAGAATTCTTTTTGAAGGATGACGCGAGAGGAGATCCAATGATTAACGACTGGCACATCATTACCTTAAAGCTTGCGTCAAGGAGCGAAATTGATGAAATGGCGAAGCTAACGTTAAAGGCTAATGAAGTCTTGAGGGACTTCTTGAAGGGCAAGGGGTTAGTGTTGCTAGACTTCAAGTTAGAGTTCGGTAGAACGGCAGATGGTAAAATACTCATAGGAGATGAGCTCGATCCCGATTGTATGCGGCTCAGAGATTCTTCGACTGGGAGAATTCTCGATAAGGACCTCTATAGGAAAGGAGCAAGTTTAGAAGAGGTCAAGGGAGCTTACGAGGAGGTCTACAGGAGGATCGTTGGATCTTGTCCTCCCTAAAGGCGAAGGAGAAGTGCGGCGTTGTAGGCGTAATGTCTATAGTAGGTAACGAAGTTTCAGAGGTCATATATAAAGCCCTCTACACTCTCCAGCATAGAGGTCAGGAAGCTGCGGGAATAGCGCTACTTGAAAACCAGGAAATACGGGTTCACAAGGGATTAGGATTGGTAACTGAAGTATTTACTAAGGATGTTTTATCGGGCTTAAAGGGGTCTATTGGAATAGGTCATGTCCGATATTCAACGACACCTGGGTTAACAATAGAAGAGTCTCAGCCTTTCGCTGTTAAGAATCCTAAGTTCTCTTTCTCTCTTGCCTTTAACGGTACGATAACCAATTACCTTGAAATTAGGGATATGCTGGCAAGGCAAGGAATAATTTTCGTCACGAAGACGGACACCGAAGTCCTTGCCAAGCTTCTAGCTAAGAGCTTAATAGACTCTCGAATGGATTACGTAGAAGCCTTTAAACTTATGGTACCCGAGATTGACGGAGCCTGTGCATTAGTCTTAATGAACGAGAAAGGAGAACTTTACGCCTATAGGGACCCGCTCGGGTTCAAGCCCCTTTGCATAGGTAGGGTTAATGATCTGGTGGTTGTGGCATCAGAAACCTGTGTGCTCGATGTGTTAGCTGGATTTAATGGTTGTGAGTATGAACCCGTTAAACCGGGAGAGCTTATAAGGATATGCGAAGGCAGCATAGAGAGGATTCAAATAACCTCCTCGTATAGAAGAGCTAGATGCATGTTTGAATACGTTTACTTTTCTAGGCCTGACTCAGTTTTTGATGGCATATCGATCTATAAGGCTAGAGAAAGAATCGGTAGAGAGCTGGCTAAGAGGTTTCCAGCTGAAGGCGATGTAGTTGTTCCAGTCCCAGACTCTGGAAGAACGGCTGCTTTAGGATATTCTATGGAGTTGGGGATACCTTTCGCTGAAGGTCTCATGAAAAACAGGTATGTAGGTAGGACCTTCATAATGCCGACTCAGAATCATAGGGACGAAATGGTCTCCCTCAAGTTAAACGTTGTTAAGGATATCGTTGATGGTAAAAGAATAATCCTAGTTGATGATTCGATAGTCAGAGGCACGACTATGAAGAGAATCGTCAAATTATTGAGAAGGGGAGGAGCCAAAGAGGTGCACGTCAGGATTAGTTGTCCACCGATAGTGAGTGCATGCTACATGGGTATAGACTTTCCGACTAGAAGGGAGTTAATTGCTAGAATGATGAACCTTGAAGAGTTGACGAGATTTATTGAGGCGGATTCTCTTCGTTATAATACTATAGACGGCCTTATTTCAGGTATAGGCTTCTCTGAAGACGAGCTTTGCCTTGCATGTTTAACTGGAAAGTACCCGTTAACTAAGGATTACAAGTTTGAAGTCCTCGAAGAGCACTTGGGGAGGTAGATTTTTTGGCTGGGATAGTTGGGATATATGCCTTCGATAGGCTCTGGAAGATGTCTAGGTTTGCGTACTACAGTCTTCTCTCTCTCCAACATAGGGGTCAAGAGACCGCTGGAATTGTAACATGCCACGAAGAGGGCCTCTTAGAGTATAGAGGGAGGAGCACCGTAGACAGGGTTTTCTCGGAAGAGAAACTTACAGCCATGAAAGGTTGGATTTCGATAGGTTGCGTAGACGCAGAAACTAGAAAGGTAGGATCTATACAGCCTGTCATAGTCGATAAACCTGTAAAGATGGCTTTTTGCATGGATGGTAAAGCGCTTAATTGGTATGAGCTCGTAGCCAGAGAGGGATTAAGTACGGAAAGCGATGTAGATGCGGTAGCGATGCTCTTATCGAAGTATGTGGACAGGTACGGTCTTCTCGATGGAGTTATTAGGCTTTTAGAGATGCTTAAAGGAGGATATTGTTTCATAGCATTAACCGATAAGGGCGAGATGATAGCTGCTAGGAGTCCGAGCGGGCTAAAACCCTTGGTTATAGGTAGCTTCGGCTTTGATTATGGGGTAGTTGCATCAGAAAGTTGTGCAATAGATGTGATAGGTGCGGACTATAAGGCTGACGTGTTTCCAGGAGAGGTCTACCTTTTCACGCCTTACAGTATTGAGAAGGCTAGGGCTAAGAAGGGCGAGGTCTCATATTGCTCATTTGAGTACGTATACTTAGCTAGACCAGATTCATACATAAATGATGTAAGCGTCTATGAGACTAGAATGAAGATAGGAGAAGTTCTGGCTGAAGAGCATCCAGTTGATGGTGATGTGGTCATAGGAGTTCCGGAGACGGCAATACCTTTTGCGATGGCTTACTCGAATAAGACTAAAATACCAATAGCCATGGGCTTCGTGAGGACTGGACCCCACATCAGAAGCGCTATAAAGCCAACACAATTTGAGAGGCTCGTCGGAGTACAGCTCAAGCTGAACCCTATAAGGACAGCCATGAAGGGTAAGAGAGTAGTACTAATTGATGATAGTGTTGTAAGGGGTAACACAACTAAGAACACCGTCTCTCTTATGAGGAATAAACTTGGAGTAAAGGAGGTTCATGTAAGGATTGGAAGCCCAAAGATACTGTCCCACTGTCCATTCGGCGTTGAGGTTCCGCCAGAGGACGAGTTAATAGCTCGCCACTTAACTGACGAGGAGGTTGCAGCCGTCGTAGGGGCTGACTCCTTCCATTGGCTTTCATTAGATGGTTTGGTCAAAGCTATAGGACTTCCTAAAGGCGTATTATGTTTGGGTTGCTTTACGGGTAAGTATCCTCCTTGCTCGTACGTCTAACTTAGGTGAGACGGAATGGTTAAGGTTCTACTCATAGGTGACGCTTCACGGGAACACGCGATAGCAGATGCGTTCGCTAGGAGCAACAATGAGCCAAAAATCTACGCCATAATGTCTAGAAGAAATCCGGGTATAGCCAGGCTTTGTAAGCAAAGTGGGGGAGATATAGCTATCGGAAACATCGACGACCCTGAATTCGTGGTGGGGGTAGCCAAGAACTTCCATGTAGATTTCACATTCGTAGGTCCTGAAGAACCGCTGTTTCACGGAGTATCTGATGCATTAGAGGAGGCTGGAATACCGTGTGTTGGAGCTAAAAAGTGCATGGCATTAGTGGAGATGTCTAAGGCCTTCATGAGGAGGCTCATGTGGAAGTACAAAATTCCAGGAAGGTTAAGGTTTAAGGCCTTCAAGTCGCTTGAAGACGCAGTAGCCTACGTGAACGAGTACGCTGAAAGTGTAGCAATAAAGCCTGCTAGACAGGCTGGGGGTAAGGGGGTAAAGGTCATAGCAGATCTTCAAGTCTACTTGAGCAAGGAGAAGCGAGAAGTCAAGGCCGAGCACGTCAAGACAGTTTATGAGAAACACATGTCGGTATACGACGACATAGATGATAAGGTCCTCATAGAAGAGAGGGTCGAAGGTCCTGAGTACACACTTCAAACGTTTACTGATGGGAGGACGGTGCTACCCTTACCAGCAGTTCAAGACAACAAAAATGCCTACGAAATGGATATAGGACCCGAGACAGGAGGCATGGGCTCTATAGCTGGGCCTGGGCGGCTATTACCTTTCCTCACCGAAGAGGAGTATAAACAGTCTGTCGAAATAGTACAAGCAGTAGTCAACGCTCTATGGAAGGAGACTGGTATAAGATATAAAGGAGTGGTATCGGGTCAGATGATGCTCACAGCTCTATGGGGACCAACAATCATAGAGTTTTATAGTCGCTTCGGAGACCCTGAAGCATGTAACGTACTGCCGTACATGGAGACCGATATAGTCGAAATCTCGGAAGCAATTATAGATGAGAGGTTAAACACGATTAAGATGAGCTTTCCAGATGTAGCGACCGTGGTAAAAGCTGTTGCGCCGAAGGGCTACCCAGATCATCGAGACCTAGCAAAGGGACACCCGGTCTTTATAGATGAAGAGGCTATTAGAAGGAAGGGGTGCAAAGTCTACTACGGATCTCTAGATGAGAGACCTGATGGAACTATTGTAACTGCAGGATCGAGAATAGCGGAGATAGTTGCTGCTGCGCCAACAATACCCGAAGCAGGTGAAATAGCTGAAAGTTGCGTGCAGTATGTAAAGCTTTTAGATGGTTGGGGGGTGTTTCACAGGAGTGACATAGGCTCTGAAGTGCTTCTAAAGAAGAGGATCGAGCAGGCCCAACTCATAAGGGAGATATACCACTATAGATTAGGCAAGGGTCTCATAGGTAGAGCTATAGACTGGATACCGGGAAAAGGCAAGATAGAATACGAGTTCTAATGGTCGTTCTTTTTTAATTAATATTCTTAAACTTGTACCAATGCTAGAAATCTATGGTGGTGAAGCTTCTGCGATTTAGAGAAGAAATAGGAACACCTCTACTTGAAGGGGCAACTAAGATACTGCTCCTAGGTGCTGGAGAGCTAGGTAAGGAGATAGCTATAGAGGCCCAGAGACTTGGGGTAGAAGTTGTGACCGTAGATAGATACGACATGCCTCCGGCTAGCCACGTAGCTCATAGGCACTACACGATCAATATGCTTGACGGCAAGGCGCTGAAGGCAGTGGTAAGGAGAGAGAGACCTGATGCAGTTGTGCCCGAGATAGAAGCGATTAACACTGATGCTCTCCTAGAGCTAGAGGAAGAAGGCTTCTTCATAGTTCCAAACGCTCGGGCAGTCAAAATAACTATGGATAGAATTCTGTTAAGAAGGCTGGCCGCCGAAGAAGCCGGCGTTCCAACATCTAGATATATGTTCGCTGAAAGCTTAGAGGAAGTAAGAGAATGTTGCGAGAAGATAGGCTATCCTTGTCTAGTGAAAGCTCAGATGAGTAGTGGAGGTTTAGGCTCAACGGTTGTCGTGGACAGGAGTATGGTTAAACTAGCCTACGAAAGAGCTACGAGAGAGGCCAGAGGTTTTAGTAAGCAAGTAATAGTGGAGGAACTTGTAAACTTCGATGTCGAGGTTACAGTCTTAACGTTAGCCCACATGGGGCTTGACGGCAACGTTATAGTAACACCTCTAGAACCAATAGGGCACGTTCGGTCTACTGGTCACTATCACGTAAGCTGGCAACCCCTCTTCGACATAGACCCTGATACTAACCTCTCTAAATCACCTTTTGAGGGTTACGGAGGACCAATGCACTTAATGGAGGATCCGCCGGTAAACGGACTTAGGTGGAGGTCTAAGTGGAACGGCAAAAAGGTAGAAGGAGAGAGAGCTAGAGTAATCAACGAGATGTTATTTGACACCGCCAAGAAAGTGGTAACTAAACTTCTAGAAAGTAAGGAGGGGTTGAAGGGGTTTGGAGTCTTCGGCTGTGAAATTTTCGTTAAGCTCGGTGATGATGGGGAGAAGCCTCAGGTGTTCTTTAACGAGGTCTCGCCTAGACCACACGATACCGGTATGGTAACGCTTGTTACGCAAGATCAATCCGAGATGGCCTTGCACGTAAGGGCAATCCTCGGTCTCCCGATACCGGAGGTCAAGGTATTGACCTTCGGTGCAAGCCACGTCATACTAGCCAAGGTTGGAAACTCATGGGCCCCGAGATATGGAGGAGTAAGTGAAGCCTTGAAGGTACCTGGAGTTCAATTAAGGCTCTTTGGTAAGCCGGTAACTTACGTTGATAGGAGAATGGGTATAGCTCTCGCCATAGCAAACTCTATAAATGAAGCAAGGTCTAAAGCTATGAGGGCAGCACACATAGTTGAAGGGGCTATCATGTATGGTTAGGCCGCTTGTAGCAGTAATTGCAGGAAGCAGATCTGACGAAAAGATAGTTGAAGAGGTTGTCTCCACCTTGAATGAGCTTGGCGTCGAATACGAGGTTCAATATCTCTCAGCACACAGGAATCATCCTCAACTTGAAGAATATGTCAAGAAGAGCGAGGCAAAGGTCTTTATAGCAATAGCTGGAATGGCAGCTCACCTCCCCGGTGTCGTAGCCTCAATAACTAACAAGCCCGTGGTAGGAGTTCCAGTAAGCGGTAAGCTCTTAGGCTTAGACTCGCTTCTATCAATGGTTCAAATGCCTAGAGGCTTCCCTGTAGCCACCGTTGGCATAGACATGGGGTCTAATGCGGCTGTGCTTGCAGCTGAAATATTAGCATTAAGCGACGAGGAGCTGTCTCAACGATTGAAGAAGTGGAAAAAAGAAAAGTTCGGCTGGATTGAGCCCCAATAAGGAGAACCTACGCGTACTGCTCTCAACGTTTAGGATAAAGCTTGTCAGTCGAACGGTAAGAGAACTTGACATCGACTTTACAGTGAAGAACGTCTACCATGCTTAATGAAAGTAGATACGCTTGCGTATTAGGGACTCCATTAAGGCTTCACAAAAACCATAAAGCTTTGCTAAAACCTGAGCTACGTAGAAGGGGTAGAACTATGTCATGGAGTTATAGTAAGGCTGGCGTCGACTTGGATAGAGTAAAGAGGGCACATAAGTCAATAAAAGAGATTATAGAAGTAACGTACAATTTTAGACGGGGGCTTTTTGGAAGGGTTATAAGTGGAGCAGGCCACTATGCAGCATTGATAGACATAGGTGGAGGCAAGGTACTAGCTCTTCATGCTGACGGTGTTGGTACTAAAGTATTGATAGCTCAGTTAATGAACAGGTACGACACTATTGGTATAGACTGCGTAGCTATGAATGTAAACGACTTAGTATGCGTTGGGGCGGAGCCAGTAGCCATGGTAGATTATATTGCAATGGAGAGAAGCGATGAAGACATGGTGGCTGAAATAATGAGGGGGTTAGTGAGAGGAGCGGAGATGGCTGGTATAGCAATTGTGGGCGGCGAAACTGCGGTAATGCCAGGTGTCATAAAAGGTGTCGTCGAAGGGAAGGGCTTCGACTTGGCTGGTTTAAGCGTAGGAGTCGTTGACGTGGACAAAATAATTATGGGGGATAAGGTCCAGCTTGGGGACGTAGTAGTAGGGGTTAGAAGTTCAGGGATACACAGTAACGGCTTGACTCTGGCTAGGAAGGTCTTACTTGAATACGCCGGCTTTACGGTTCACAGCTATGTAGATGAACTGCATTGCACCATAGGCGAAGAACTTCTAAAGCCTACGCTCATTTACGTAAAGCCGGTACTCGAAATGTTACAAAAAGGTGTAGAGATCCACGGAATAGCGCATATAACCGGGGGCTCCTTTACTAAACTCCTAAGAATAGCTCCAAAGGGACTTGGATTTAGGCTCGATAACATGCCTCAACCTCAAGCAGTATTTAACTTAATACAGAGACTCGGTAAGATATCTAGTTGGGAGATGTATAGGACTTTCAATATGGGCGTCGGCTTTTGCGTTGTGGTTCCTAGAGATGTGGTCGAAGAAGTTATTAAGACCTTTAAAGTTCACGGATATGAGGCCCAACAAATAGGTTTCGTCATAGATAGGCCGCAAGTAGAAATTGAGTTGAAGGTGGATAGACTCGTTTATCAAAAATTAGATTAACCCTACGGCAGAAGCTATCGAAAGTAGCATTAGTGCTCCAACTATATCACCTATCGCTGTCACTATTGGTATTGCTGTGTTGTCAGGATCCCAACCATATTTGAAGGTTACAAAAGCGACTACGATTCCTACTAAAATTGCGGCAGCGGAGATGGAGAGTCCGGTAGATACCACGATTATTAATATCTTAAGTGGTTCTATAGCGCTAAGCTCCAGCAGGTATGACGCGGCCATAGCTAAGAATACCAAATAGATCGATGATATTACCGTTACAACTATTATGGCAATTGCGTACCTCTCAAGGTAAACGTTTCTCTCGATTTTAGGTCTTACAAGACCTAAATGTAAATACGTTGCTATCTTAGATCCTATCATACATCCAATGTTACCAGTCATATCGGATATGCATGGTACTAGAACTAATAGTATCGGAATTGTTAATAGAGTCTCTAGTCTAGCATTCAATATAGCCCCTGCAAAACTGCTTATGGTGACTGAAGCTAGGATCGAAACCGTTCCTTGCTTTACTATGTCCTTAGCCTTGTAGAACGTCATATTATAACCCCACACTCATGAGTATTAGCGCTGCCAGAAATAGGCACGGTATGCTTATTATATCGCCAAGCGTCGTCACGAAGGGGCCCATGATTACATCGGGGTCTAGCCCTCTTTGATAAACCCTTATGGTCATGACAGTAGTTACAAACATTATTATGAAGTTTGAAATTGTGCCCGCTATTAGCGACAGCAGGAATAGAGTAAGTAGCCCGGCAGACTTGAAGCCGAAAAGAAGACACATAAAATGGGCTAAGCAACCTATTAGACTTGATAATAAAATGTTCAGCAAGAATGTGCCTACGAGATTTTGAATGAGGTCCTTTGAAAATTTGAACCTTGGCTCTATAACACCTACATGTAAAGCTGTGCTTAACCTTGAAGCCAGGGTACCGCCTATCGCCCCTCTCATTTGGAGGAAAGCCGGAACCATTATAAGCATTCCTGGAAGCTCTTCAAGGGACCTTCTCATTAACGCAAGACCTACGCCTGTTACTATGTCGATCGTTAAAACTGCTATTTGAGTCAATACTCCTTGTCGTATAGTCTCTCTGAACAATGCGGCCACCTTCGTCACGATAAAGTTTAAATCTTATCTTAAGCCCTGAGGTATTACATATATATCCTACGCTCGTAGCTGAATCATTGGAGGATTTGATCTAGGTTGGAAGAACCTAAGTCTGTCCGTGAACTCCTGATCGAGATAAAGGATGTAACAGAGAAGATAGTCGACTTAGCTTTTTCTTCCTTCATGTTTAACTTGGAAGATGTAGCCCACGAGGTGTTGAGACTCGAAGAACGCATAGATGATCTACTATACTTACTATACGTAAGGGTGCTAATGGCAGCTGAAACTACTCGTGACGCAGAGAAACTTGCACCACTCCTAGTCATAGCATCAGCTATGGAGAGCATAGCTGATGCCGCTGGGGATCTGGCAATAATATTTCTTAAAGGATTTAAACTTCATCCAGTCGTTTACGAATCGCTTAAGGAAGTCAAGGAAAGGGTCGCATCTTTTAAAGTTGGGGAGGGATCAAAGCTTGTCGGTAAAAAGATAGCTGACTTAAGCGAAGAACTAGGTGCACCTATTACCCCACTAATAATTTGCAGAGGTCAGAGTCGTCTGGTAAATCCTCCAGAAGACTTTGTTATAGAGCCTGGCGATACGATAATTGTTAGAACTAGTAGAGAAGCAGCTGAGAAGTTGGAGAAGGAGAGTGCTAGGGCTTGAGCAAAAACTCCTTAACTGAAATCAGAGACATGCTCATAGAACTTAAGAATATAGCTGAGTTCATGGTAGATCTAGCTTATACAGCGTTGCTAACGAATAGCAGGGAATTGGCCGAAGAAGTTGAGAGACTTGAAGAGTACGTGGACGAACTACATACCCGTTATGAAATGGCGGTTTTAGAGTTAGCAAAACAGAGCGAGAAGTCCTCTGAATTCCTTGGGGCCCTTAGAGTAGGGCTTGTTGCCGAAGCTTTAGCTGATGCGGCAAGAGACATGGTTGAGCCTATACTTAGAGGGGAGGAACCTCACGAGATATTCATAGTTGTAATGGGCGAGGCCGAAGAAGCTATTGGTAGAATTAAGGTCGAAGAATATTCGCCGCTTGTCGGCAAGAGCCTATCGGAGCTTAGAGCTGAAAGCCTGCTCGTATCTGTTATAGCTATGAGAAGAGAAGGAAGGTGGATGTTACACCCAAGCTGTGATGTCAAGCTCTGTGCAAACGACATCCTTGTAGTTAAGGGAAGGAATGAAGATATTGAAGAATTGAAGAGACTAGCTAAAGGTAAAGTGAGCGATTAATGGCCTTGACGAGTACTGAAGGATACAAGGTACTGCTCAAGCTCCTAGAACATAAAAACATAAAGATTGACGAGCTTTATCCTGCCGAGATAGAGAAATACCTGCTCTATCTTCACGACCAAAATATTGTACATTTAGATCGGGAAGGCATCCAAGTAGTTGACCCAATAAGCTTGGCTATTGAAACCATTAAGCTAGGCGCAAGTATAGAAGCAGCATCACGATGGTTAAGCTGGAAAGAATTTGAGAGGTTTTGCGCGGAGGCTTTAATGAACCACAACTTCAAGGTAAAGGCCCCTTTCAGGTTCAAAGCAAATGATAAAAGATACGAAGTGGACGTGCTAGCTCACAGGGCTAGTATTGTTTTGTGCATTGACTGCAAGCATTGGAAGGTGAAGAAAGGTCAATGGCACAAAATCAAGTCGGCTGCTCTCAGCCACTTAAATAAGTGCATCAATTTACGTGGACTACCAGATATACTTAGAAGCTTAGGTATTGGATCTGACAAGGCGCACGTATTTCCGGTAATAGTTACGTTGATAGATCTCGATCTAAAGACCCCAGTGAGTGGGGTCTTGATTTTACCGATATTCAAGTTTAATTCATTCTTGCTTGATCTCGAGAAATATGTTGACGAACTCCCATCAATAAATACTTACTGAGCAAACTTGATTAGATACCTCTAAGAGACGTTTCACTTAAGCCGGGTGAGGAACACGAAGGGCTCAAGGGCAGGAGTGCTAACGTCTGGATGGCCGAGAACGGCGATAATTTGCCTAGTTGGCTTTGCATCGTCAATACTATCAGCACTGATGCTTGCGGCTTTAAGGGACCCTGTAGATGCTTTGTACATATTTCTATTAGGAATCGTCGGTATATGGCTCCCCGCCATCGTATTCTCCATATTTCAGTCCATCATAATTGGTGGTGGAGTAATGAATTTGAAAAGGGGGCTCAGCAATATATCTGCCCTCATGACTTTCATTTTATTAACCTCAATAATTGGAACTGTGATTCGATTGTTCGTCGTTACGATATCAACGGAGGAACTCATAATCATCGGAACATCTCTGGCCGCATCGCTTAATGCGCTAGTATATAGGTACATGACTGGAAAGAGTTTGGCGATAACTATTTCAGTCTCAACGATATGGCCGATAATATCATTGGTGACGATCTCAATTATACTGGGTGTCAACGTTATTGATGTAGGGGGCTCAAAGTTACTGCTAGTTTTAGCTCTAATGGCTTTACCAGCTATCGCTCTATCTGAAGGAATCGATAGAGTCAGCGAGAAGTTGGTAGGTATGTGCTCCAAGAGAGTTTTTAGAGCTTATATAACTAACTGGTTGACAGGCGTTAAGAGAGATCTCGAAGCAGTTTTTAACCATATTGGCACGGACTCTGAGGTTTCATGTAGCCTTGTATTTGCTCTTGACCAGGAAGGCACACTTAGAGGGATAATATCTGTACCACAAGTACACCCAGGACCTCTTAGAAATATCGGTAGCAGTTCATTACCATCAGACCTAGTATCGATAATAGAATCAAACCGAAATATTAAGTCCATAGTTTTCCACGGGTTTGCAACACACGCATCCGATATAACTTCATCTGAAGACTACAGAGAGTTTTTAGAACATGTGAAGAAGGCTATTGCCAAACCACCAACTTCGACGGTTAACGGCCCGTCAAGTTACTTGATAAGGATTGACGTGGGAGGCCGGTCGGTAGGTTGCCAGCTTATTAGAGGGACTCCACTAATCTTTGTTTCAGGTGAGGAGAAAGGAATAGAAGATATCCCCGAGTCCGTCAGGGCTGCTGTTGAACGAGACATCGAGAAAATTTATGGAGTAAAGCCGATTTTAATAAATGCACATAACTTGTACGAAGAGGAAGTACACTTAGACCCTGAAAAATTGAAGGAAGGAATATTGAAAGCCGTAGAACTAGCTTTTAAGACTTCTTCTTACGATGCCATAAAGGTTGGGCTAGGTAAAGCTGAGCAACTGTACTTTAACGAGAATCACGGTATAGGATCTTCCGGTATCCGAGTCTTAGTAACGGAGTTTAAAGGATCGAAGTTTTGTTATGTCGTTATAGACGCAAACAATGCTAGTAGAGAGTTTAGGAGCTCTCTTAGGACAGCTTTAAAGTCACTCAGTTTTAGCGACTGTGAGATTTTCACGACAGATAACCATACGATAGTTCACTTGAAGGGGGTAAGGTCGAAGAGAGGATATTACGTTCTAGGAGAGAAGGTCAATGTTGAAGATATTTTAGATCATGTAAAAAGGGCTATCAAGGAAGCCGAAGAAGGACTTTTTGAGGCGAAGGTAGCATACCAAGAAATTAAAGTTAAGGCTCACGTCCTAGGAGATAATGGCTATAGAAGTATAGAAACCCTAATGGATCAAGCCGTTGAAAGGTTCAAAAACCTAAGCATAATCAGCTATGGCTTAGCCCTGGCCGCTTCATTGTTACTATGCGGATTGACATAAAAGATCCTCAGGTCTATGAATATTGGAATTTAATTTTCTTTAACAATTCAAGCTTCTAATTTTCAATCTTAGTAAATTGATATGGAGGTCGCCGAGAAACCTTTTTAAAGGAGTTTTCCTCTGACTGGAAGTATTACTTAGAAGATGATGGTGGTAGGATGGAGTACAAGGAAATGGCTGTAAGCTACTATAACTTCCTCCCCGAAGTAAGGGAACTTATGGAGCTTCCAAGTCTCGTAATTATACATGACACAACTCTTAGAGAAGGAGAACAAGCAGCAGGCGTGATATATAGACCTGAAGATAAGCTCTACATAGCTAAGTTGTTAGATGAAGTAGGTATACAGCAAATCGAGGCTGGTTTCCCGGCCGCATCAAAGGGTGAAAGGGAAGCCTTAAAGCTAATAGTTAACGAGGGTCTCAATGCTAAGATATTTGGTTTTGCTCGTGCTGTTAAATCTGATGTAGATGCCGTAGCCGATGTAGGCGCCTACGGCTTAGTCATGTCGTTCCCACCATCAGACATACACTTAAAGTATAAGCTCAGGATAAGCCGGGAAGAGTACTACAACAAAGCTATAGAGCTAGTAGAGTACGCTAAGAGTCGTGGTCTCTACATAACTTTTAGCGCTGAGGACTCTACAAGGGCGGACTTAAACTTCCTAGTGAAGGTTTTCAATGGAATAGTTGAAGCTGGATGTGATAGGGTGAGAATAGTCGATACTTTAGGTTGTATACATCCAACGGCGATGAAATTCCTAGTAAAGAAGGTAAAGGAATTATTGAAGAAAAAGGTTCCAATAGAAGTGCATTGCCACAACGATCATGGTCTCGCCGTAGCCAATACCCTAGCTGCAGTTGAAGCTGGGGCTGAAGTTATCTCAACGTCTGTTTTGGGTATAGGCGAGAGATGCGGCCTAGCTCCAACGGAAGAGGTAATAATAGCCCTCAAGAACTTATATGGCCTAGGGAACTTCAGAACGGAAAAGTTGTATAAGCTTTGTAGAGAAGTAGAGAGGATAACTAAGATAACCATACCACCTCATAAGCCGGTTGTAGGTGTCAACGCGTTTGCCCACGCAAGCGGCATACACCAACATGCGGTGCTCGAAAATCCGATATGCTATGAGCCTTATCCACCGGAAATGGTAGGCCAAATGAGGAGGATAGTGATAGGAAAGCTTTCGGGAAGACACGCTGTAAGGGCTAAGCTTTTAGAGCTAGGCATTAATGCCACGGACGAAGAAGTATCTAAGATAATTGAGCTGGTAAAGTTGGTCAGCGAAGAAAGGAGGTCTCCTTTAACTGATGAAGAGTTCATCGAGATAGTCAACATGGTAAAAGGAGCGAAGGAAAAATAATTTTTATTTTAACAGAACTTCATCAGTGCCTCTTTAACTGCTCTAGAGAAATCTTTCGTAGTCGCTTTACCGCCTAAATCTGGCGTAACGTTTCTTCTGTCGCTTAGGGCCTTCGTTATGGCATTATCTAAGATATTGGCTGCTACAGTCTCGCCTAACCATTCTAGCATTATCTTTGCTGAAAGCATAGTTGCGCAGGGGTTTGCAACCCCTTTTCCAGCTATGTCGGGCGCGGATCCATGAATAGGTTCAAATATAGCGTATCTATCACCTATGTTTGCCCCCGGAGCTATTCCAAGACTCCCTGTAACAGCAGCGGCCTCATCGGACAATATGTCTCCGAACATGTTTGTCGTAACTATCACACTGAACCTTTCAGGTCTTACAACTAGGTTGTAAGCACAAGCGTCTACATACATCTCTTCATATGAGACCTCAGGATATTCCTTCGCTACTTCTTTGCATGCCTTAGCGAAAAGACCACACGTCAGACTCATGACATTAGACTTATGAACTATGGTAACGAGTTTTTTAGCCCTCCTTAGCGCAATTTCGAAAGCTCTTCTAGCTATTCTCTCGCATCCTCTTTTCGTTATAACTCTAAGAGCCACTGCAGCATTACCTTCATCAACAGTGAACTCGTACCTCTTATAGAGATCTTCAGTATTCTCCCTGACTATAACGAAATCTATATCATCTCGAAGGCATGGAATTCCTGGGTAGGACTTGAACGGCCTTATATTAGCGTAAAGGTCTAGCATCATCCTCAACTTAACTATTACATCTGCCGCACTTTCTCCAACAGGTCCTTTTAGCGTCGCGTGCGCTTTCAATATAGCATCTATCGTTTCTTGGGGCAAAGCAGTACCCCTCAACTTTAAGCACTCGTCGCCAGCCTCGACGAAGTCGAAAGAAAGGCTTAGCCCCTTAACCGTGTCTTGAAGGGTCTGCAAGACTTCTATCGTAGCATCGATTACCTCTGGACCTATTCCGTCACCTCTTATAACGGCTATCCTATATGAGCCCATGGCATCACCTCATGGATGCTTAATGCCGTTAGAGAGATGGGAGACCATAGCATATAAGGATTTTCCAAGAGGTTAAGTTCACCCTCTTTGGACTTACACGGTTCTAATGGCTGCGAGGATTGGCACGGTGAAATATGTTAAACAAGTTGCTTAGACAGGCTATCTCGTCCACGGACTAATTGACGGCTTCATAAAGTTCACGTCTAAAGAGGATTACTATGCACTGTAAACACCGATTTATTAATGACTATACATTACGCAGAAGTTTAAACGTTTTAAGCAAGATGTTTAAAGTAGATGGCGTTTTATAAACAATTACCGAAGTATGGTACTGACATCCTTTTTTATGCCGGCGAGCCGCCCATAAGTCCATTGAGTACTGCAAACTTTCGTCTTCACTTCTATCTTCGTTTATTATGTCGTTATGATAAAACTATACAAGCTAACCAAACTATATTTTCTTAAAGCACTATAGGTAACCGATTAAGCTCTCCAATGTTGCAACTAGTAAAGGTTCAAATAGTTATTAATAAAAAACTGTTGAATGTGGTGTCCAGCCAATTGAATAATGCTTATACAACACTGAGGATCCTCGACGTCAATTTCAATTATGGAGCTAGGGAGGTCCTCAAAGGAGTGACTTTGACGCTGGAAGAGGGAGAGTTCGTAGGCTTAATGGGACCTAATGGTTCTGGTAAGACCACCCTTTTAAAGGTGATAAACAATATCTTGAAGCCAAAGAGCGGTACGGTCATGGTGAATAAAGTTGAAGTATCTAAGCTTGATGTTAAGGAGCTTGCTAAGATATTCGGTACTGTGAGCCAAGAATACGAAACTTCTCTAGGCTTTACAGCCTTCGACGTTGTCTTAATGGGAAGGAACCCTCACTTACGTAGACTTAAAGGCGAGTCCAAGAGGGACTACGAAGTAACTATTAAAGCTATGAGACTCACAAACACCCTACACTTAGCAGATAGGCTGTTTAGCGAACTTAGCGGAGGAGAGAAACAACGGGTAATAATAGCTAGGGCGCTAGCCCAAGAGCCAAGGGTCATGTTGCTAGATGAGCCTACATCACATCTAGACATCAACAACCAGATAGAGATCCTCGAACTTCTAAGGAAGCTATGTAGGGAAGAGCATATTTTGGTAATTGCTGTGATCCACGACTTTAACTTAGCAGCTTACTACTGTGACAAGATTGTACTCATGAAGAACGGCAGGATATACTCAGTGGGTCGACCTCATGAGGTCTTAACCTCAGAGAACGTCGAGGAGGTCTTTGGAATAAAGGTATCGGTCTCTAGACACCCGATAACGGGGACGATATCCATTACGCCGATACTTAAACCTAAGACTCTTGCTTCCAATCGGAAAAAGAGAGTTCACATAGTGTGTGGCGGTGGAACTGGCGCGGCTGTAATAAGGGCCCTCGCCGAAAGGGGCTTTAAGCTCACGTCCGGTGTTCTGAACGTAATAGATTCAGACTACGAAGTCGCTATAGAACTATGCGAAGAAGTAGTTTCAGAGGCTCCTTTTTCTCCGATATCGGAGGATTCGCATAGGAGAAACCTTGAGTTAATAGAAAAGAGCGACGTGGTAGTTTTGACCGACGTCCCTATTGGGTGGGGGAACCTGAAGAACTTAGATGCTGTACAGAGGGCAATAGAGAAGGGAAAGGACGTTTACCTAATAGAATCCAGAGAAGGCGTATCGGGGGTTAACGACAGAGACTATACTGGTGGGGAAGCTACGAAGATTTTAAGCCAGATAGCTCAGAAGGCTGTAAAAGTCTCATCGATAATCGATTTATTAAACTTCTTGGAAAAAGTGAATCGATAAATTAATGACTAGCTTACATGAGTTGGGTTAATCTAAAATTTAAAACTAATCTCTAATCCTTCTAAAGGAGAAGTGCTTGACTGTTGAAAGGTGAAGCTTTTGAGGTACTTAAAGATTCGAAGAGATAATCTCTCAAAACTCTTCGACTCTCTTAAAAGATTTGGTGAGGTATATGCCCCCGTTAAGAAAAGTAACTCGTACTCTTTTACCGCCGTAGATTCGCTTGATGATGTATCCCTAAACTATAATAGGACCATTCTTCCTCCAAAGAAATTCTTTATAAAACCTTTCGAGGAAATATTTAAGGTTGAGATAGGTAAAGGCTACTACTTGAAGATTGAAGAGCCGAAAACCATCGTGTTACTGGGATTACATGCTTGCGATATAAACGCCTTAAAAGTTCTGGACAGCGTATATCTCGACGAGCCGTACGATCCCCATTACTTTACTCGAAGATCTAGTACCGTAATAGTAGGATTGTCCTGTAAACCAGACGAATACTGCTTTTGTAAGTCGATGGGTAGCGACTACGCATGGAGTGGCTTCGACCTCTTCCTCCACCAAATAGATGAAGGATACGTAGTTAGAGTCGGAAGCATTCGAGGAGAAGCATTGATCAGCTCGATAAAGGACGTTGTTAGCGAACCAAAACAAGAAGACTTCATTAAACTTCGAGAATTTGAAGTTGAAAGGTCCAAGATGTTTAAGAAGGCTATCAACACATCCTTACTGCCAGACATAGTAGACTCGTCCTATGAAAGCGATACTTGGACCAAATTTGTTGATAAGTGCGTGGGTTGTGGTTCATGCAACTTAGTTTGTCCAACTTGTCGTTGCTACGACGTTTTCGAGAGGGTAGAGTTAAACTTGGAAAAAGGTGCTAGGGTTAGGCGATGGGATTCTTGTTTCGTTAAGAGTCACGCCCTCGTAGCTGGAGGATTGAACTTTAGACCTGCAAGGCTTGATAGGTTCAAGAACAGGTTTAATTGTAAAAGCTCTATAGAACCTAAGACTGGTCTCTTTTTCTGCGTTGGCTGTGGTAGGTGTAGTGTTTTTTGTCCAGCTGGGATAGATCACGCCGATGTTCTTAAAGCTCTTTGGGGGTTAGGCGATGAGTAACAACCTAAACATTCCTATGCTGGCTAAGATAGTCGATACTTATGATATGACGGCTATTGAAAAGCTGTTTAAATTCGAATTCGTCAACGAAGAAGACTCCAAGTCTTTCATTTTTAAGCCTGGCCAGTTCGTCCAGCTAAGCGTTCTCGGCGTAGGCGAAGTACCTATATCGATATGTAAGTCACCGACGAGACCAGGACCTATAGAACTCTTAGTTAGAAGGGTTGGAAGAGTTACTAATGCTCTCCATAAGTTGAAGCCCGGTGACCTTGTCGGTATTAGGGGCCCCCTAGGCAATGGCTTCCCTATGGAAAAGATGAGGGGTTACGATATATTACTGATCGCCGGAGGTCTCGGGATGGCCCCTCTTAGGTCGGTTCTACAATACGTATTAGATAAGCGCGACGAATATGGAGAGATCATTTTACTTTATGGTACAAAGAGTTACCAAGAAGCGCTCTTTAGGGAGTCGTTTCTAGAACTAATAGAGCGCCCCGAAAAGGCAGAGTTCAAACTTTTCCTTTCCTGCGAGAAAGAAGATCCCGCTTTCATACAGTTAAGAGAGAGATGCTCGGAGAGGATTAGAAAAGGCGTTGTAACTACGCTGTTTGAATGCGCTGACCCATACATAAAGCCGGATAGAGTATGTGTGGTCGTTTGTGGCCCACCAATTATGTATAAGTTCGTTTTGAGAGAGCTGACCAAAAGGAACATACCGCCAGACAGAATTTACTTAACGCTCGAGAGGAGAATGAAGTGCGGGGTGGGTAAGTGCGGGCACTGCATAGTTGGTGGAGCAACATCTATTAGATATATATGTAAAGATGGTCCTGTCTTCACATACTTTGACGTATTGTCGGTTAGGGGGCTTGTGTAATGGCTAAAGCCAAGCTAAAGGTTGGCTTCTACGCCTTAACAAGTTGTGCTGGCGACTTCTTGAACATAATTGGCATGGAAGACGAGTTACTTCAAATATTCGAAAAACTAGAACTCGTAGAGTTTGCATTGGCGAGCAATAGGACATCGCATGAAAACGTTGATGTAGCGTTTATTGAAGGGTCTGTATCAACTCAAAAAGACCTTGAAGCCATAAAGAGGATAAGGCGTAACTCAAATGTGCTCGTTGCTCTAGGCGATTGTGCGGTATGGGGAGGCATTCAAGCGTCGCTCACGGGTTTAGACGCTAACGATATACTAAGAGCGGTTTACGGAGTTGAAGGAAGCAACTATGGTTTCTTGGGAGAGCATAAGGCAGCTTCCGAGGTTGTCGATGTAGATTATGAGCTTCCGGGCTGTCCAATCGAAAAGAATGAGTTCATTGAACTGTTAATAGACCTACTTAGAGGCGTGACGCCAGAGTTCAAGGATTACCCTGTATGTGTAGAGTGTAAGATAAGGGAGATACCATGCCTAATAATTGAAAGAGGAGAAATCTGTCTAGGGCCTATAACAGTTGGCGGTTGCAGAGCCCGTTGCCCTCACTACAACGCTCCATGTATTGGTTGTAGAGGTCCGATAAAGGATGAAGCTAACATATCGGGAGAACTTTCAATATTGCTAGAGAAGGGCTGGGAGAAACGGGACATCATTAATAGGCTGAAACTCTTTGCAGCTAGGTACAAAGACATTCCTAAGCTCTTTGAGGGGTGAACTTGAGTGGTCGAAGAAATAGTAATCGAGCACTTAACTAGAGTCGAGGGACATGGGGCCATAAGGGTTTTAATAGATGGAAGCAAAGTGAAGGACGTTAAACTTGAACTCTTCGAGGGCCCTCGCTTTATTGAGAAGATCCTCGTGGGAAAAATGTACTACGAGGCGCCCGATATAGTTGCAAGGATATGCTCCATATGTCCAGAGCCGCATCAGATAGCTACCGTTGAGGCAATAGAGAAGGCTTTTAGAGCTTCTGTTGGTCGACAAATTAAGTTATTAAGAGAGCTTCAATTGTTGGCTGACGTTATATCGAGTCACGCTCTTCACCTATACTTTCTTGCCTTACCGGACTATCTAGGCTACCCTGACGTCTTTAGCATGACTAGCAAGTATGGACAAGAGATTAGGGTAGGCTTACAATTGAAGAAGACTGGTAACGCCATAAAAGAAACTGTTTCAGGAAGGTCAATACATGGCTGTACGGTAAAGCCTGGAGGTTATACTAGAATACCATCGGTAGAAGAACTCGAGTGGCTCTCTAAGCTATTGAAGCAATCGATTGAAGGGGCTCTTATGACGGTCAAGCTCTTCAGTTCATTCGATTACCCAGACTTCGCAAGGGACGAGAATGTATTTATGGCAGTAGATCCAGGTAGCGCCTACGGCTTCTCAGGAGATCACATTCTAATATCTACAGGTGAAAAGTATCCCGTTGAAGAATATAAGCTCCTCACCAATGAGGTTGCGCTTCCATATTCAACGGCTAAGCGCTCTACGTATAGGGGCAAATCTTTTATGGTCGGGGCCCTAGCTAGGATAGCCTTAAACGGAAGCAAGCTAAGAGGCCAAGCAGCTGAAATGTTGAAAGATGTGGAGTCAAAGCTCGACTTAATGAATCCATTGACAAACAACTTAGCCCAGGCAATAGAATTGGTGTATGCAATCGGGAGGGCCATAGATATAATAGATGAGCTACTAGATGAAGGCTTAAAGCAAGACACCGAAGTGAGATTAAAGCCAGTGAAAGGTCTAGGTGCAAGTTGCGTCGAAGCTCCTAGAGGCACGCTTTATCACTGCTACGAGCTTGACGATGATGGTAGGGTAGTGAAAGCAGATATAGTGACTCCAACGGCCCAAAACGCTGCCAACATCGAGAAATACATTAAGATTTCCGTTGAAAGACTACTACCTAGGGCTTATAGAGAGCTTGAGAGATTCTTGGAGCTCATAGCTAGAGCATACGATCCCTGCATATCTTGTGCCACGCATTTAATTAAGGTCGAGAGGATACACTAAAGCTTAAGCTACTATATTAACTGCTAAACCTGGTTTAAGTGATGAACGTTGAAGTACCTTATAGCATGCTTAGGCAACCCACTGATGGGCGACGATGGGGTTGGGCTACTGGTTGCTAAAGAGTTAATTAGTGAAGGGCTTGAGGTAGTCACATGCGGCTCGGACTTGTCGTCAGTATTAGCGAAGCTTGACGATTTAGATACCTTGATAATAGTCGATGCTGTTGACTGGGGAGCACAGCCTGGATCAGTTATAGTGGCAAAGTTAGAAGACTTAGAAGAAGCAAAATTTCGAGTATCTCATTCTTTGCCGGCTACTGAAATTTTAAAGCTCATGAAGAAGATCTTTGGAAAACCATCAGAGACCTATATAATTGGTGTTCAACCGGGACGCATAGAGCCTAGCTCTGAGCTCACACCTCAGGTTAGAAAAGCGATACGCGAAGTGACGGCAAAAATTAAAGACATGCTCGCAAAAATTAATTGAGGGATGGCTTAACGCTTAAATCAGTATTTTTGGCAAGTAGAGATTGGTCTTGAGTCAATTCTTTAGAAGGTTGGGAAGGAATGATGGACGACGTCGAACTGATAGTCATTGGTGATGTGACTGATAGTATTAAGAAGCTACTCCTTGATAACGTAAAAAACCTAATTTCTAGGGGGGTTAGAATGATTAACTTAAGGTTCTTCACGGAAAAGGTCCCTGTAAGATATCTTGAGGACGTTAGAGATGTACTTCTTGAAAATATAGTGGTTTCTATCAGGATTTATGAGCATAAATTGAATGAGTTAAATGATGAGATTCACCGTTTGGCTAAGAGTTGCAAGGAGGTAATTGTAATATCGAGCGAGGAACAGGCGCTTTCTCGCGTTACCTGCTTGTTAACTAACCAAAATAATTGTAGCCAGTAAAGCGGAGGTCGTTCCATTGTTCGACGTAATACTGACAACCGATAGGACCATGATGACTAACCATCATGGCAAAGAATTTTTAGGCTTCATGGCCACCGGCCCAGCACTTGGTCTGCCAGAATCCATTTGGTTATGGATTTGCGCACCAAAAATGAAGACAGATAGTCTGGGCAGGGTCTGGCAAGCACCATACGGAATGAGGAAGATAGAGTCCGTATTGATGAACGCTGGCTTTAACGTAGCTACCATAGATCCTGATCATCTGGACAGACACTTAAAGCATTCGAAGGTGTTATTGATAAGCCATCACGACTATTTCGCCCTATGCCCTCCAAGCTCAGAGTGGTGGTCTATAACGAAAAAGGAGCCCGTTAACGCGAAGAGCTTCAGGAAACTCATGGAAAAGCCCTCTCTAAGAGAAGCTAAGCGTAGAGGGCTGAAGATAATTGCCGGTGGGCCAGCTGCGTGGCAGTGGCTTTGGAGACTGGACAAATGGGTTGAATGGGGAATTGACACCATAGTTGATGGAGAAGCCGAGAAGATAATTGTCGACCTTGTATCGAAAGCGTTAAACGACGACATACTTCCACGATACGTTTACGTTGGAATAGATGAAGTACCAAAGCTAGACGAAATACCAACCATCAAACATGCAAGCATAAACGGCCTAATCGAGGTGACAAGAGGGTGTCCAAGAAACTGTAAGTTCTGCTCCGTAACTTTAAGGCCTCTTAGACACTACTCCTTTGACATGATAGAGCAAGAACTTAAAGTTAACGTGTCAGAAGGAGTAACCAACGGTATAATACACTCTGAGGATGTTCTCCTCTACGGGTCTAAAGGGATAGAACCTGAACCCGATGCGGTCATTAAACTTCATAAGCTCGTCAAGTCGTATTACAAAAAGATTGCGTGGAGTCATGCAAGTCTCTCAGCTATCAAGAGGGCTGAGGAGAACTACAAGCTAGTTTCAAAAATTAGAGAGATAATATGCGACGAGAACCAAGATTACTGGGGCGTTGAGGTAGGTATCGAAACGGGCTCAGTAAAGCTCGCTAAAAAGATAATGCCGGCAAAGTCTGCACCATATCCTGCTGAAATGTGGCCTGATGTAGTTGAAGAAGCGTTCGCCATAATGCATGACAACCACATAATTCCCGCAGCAACGCTCATCCTAGGCCTTCCAGAAGAGACGGAGGATGACGTTATGAAAACTGCTGAGCTCCTTGATAGGTTGAGACCCTATAGGAGCTTAATAGTTCCAATGTTCTTTGTACCCATGGGCTACTTCAAGACCCATGATTGGTTTACCAGGGTCAAGATTAAGGATGAGCACATAGAGGTCATGAAGAGATGCTTAGATCATGCTCTCTACTGGGCAAGTGACATAACGAGTAAGTTTTACTTGAAGGGGATGGCCA
The DNA here is from genome assembly GCA_038887515.1 of Candidatus Nezhaarchaeales archaeon. GTDB lineage: Archaea > Thermoproteota > Methanomethylicia > Nezhaarchaeales > WYZ-LMO8 > WYZ-LMO8. Next base: position 175,628 of record JAWAKK010000001.1, read on the forward strand.
ACGCCCCGTTAAGATGGTTAATTAAGCTATTTCTTGCTTACGTTAAGTGGCAATCTAAAAAGGTGGATAAAAAATTAAGGCTTGGAAGGAAGTGAAGACAAACGTTTAAACTATCTATTTCTCCAACGCTTTCAATATCTCGTCAACGACTTTAGACGGTTGGGATCTGGCCGTCGAGTCCTGAAACCTTAAAACCTTAAGGCCCATGTTTCTCAAGACCTCATCCTTAATTTCATCTCTAGCTGACCTAATGCCTCTTAAGTGGTGGGGTCCATCTACTTCAATAACTAAATTTGGTGGAACGAAAATATCTAGTATGAACTTCCTACCTTGGAATGAAATCTCTATTTGGGTAAAGAATTTAATGCCTCTAAGCTGTAACTCTTTAATTACAGTAAGCTCACCTGAAGTGTAAGCTTTAAGTGGTGGGGATCTCGTCTCTCTTTTCTTCAGCCCCTTCAAACAGAGCACTCTCCTCTATAAGCTTCTTGACTCTATGGGCTATGCCCTCTACGACATGTCTTCTAGCGTTTCGAAGTTGAATGCCAACGATGCTTCCACTTTCACCTATCTCTAAGTATAAGTCATCAGTCATCTTTATTAGGCCTTTAACGGTCTCATCCTTGACCTTAATGTAAAGCACGTCTTTCTCCAGATCCAACTCAACCTTCATGTTTTGCCTCTCTTGCTCCTTCACAAACCTTCAAGATATGGTTATAAGTAACATAGCTTAAATGTTATCATGAAAGAAAGTGTAAAAAAATTATAGAGGCGCAAAGTAGTAGCGTGGCCATTGAGGCCAGGTTTGGGGTAGCGGTGTCTGCTCGAAGGCGACTTTCATTCTCATACCTATTTTGAGCTGATTAGGTTGCGTTACTCCTTTGACGATTCCAGATATCTTGGGCCCCTCATCTAGTTTTACAATAGCCACTGTATATGGAGCAAGGGAAGCAAACTGTGGCGGCGGGATGTGTATTATAGTAAAAGTGACGAGCTCGCCCTCTCCCTTCATCTGAACCCATTCGACATCCCTCGACAAGCACTTATCACATAGAGGTCTTGGAGGAACCATTACGTTGCCGCATTTCTTACATTTGACTCCCATGAGTCTTCCTTCAGCAATGAACTTATAGAACGACTCTATTGTTGGAGGAGGAACTATTTGCTGAGACAATTCAATCACCCCTCCTATATATGTGGACAAACGAGGACGCTCCCGATCCACCCATGTTGTGTGTTAGAGCTATTTCAGCACCCTTAACTTGTCTAGGTCCTGCCTGATTAGTCAGCTGTAGGTATATTTCATAGACTTGCGCTACGCCAGTAGCACCTACTGGGTGGCCTTTAGCTTTGAGACCTCCGCTCGTGTTTATGGGTATTTTACCTCCTATCTCGCTTTGCCCCTCTTCTATGAACTTGCCTCCATAACCTTTAGGGCAAAAACCTAAGTCTTCATACAACACTATTTCAGCTATCGTGAAGCAATCGTGAATTTCGGCTACGTCGACGTCCTTAGGTTCGATACTAGCCATTCTGTAAGCTTCTTGACTAGCCACCCTGGCTGATAGCAAGGTAGTTACATCCTCTCTCTCGTGGACACCAAGCTTGTCAGTAGCGGCAGCTGACGCTATTATGTAAATGGGCGTATCGGTAAACTTCCTAGCCAACTCAGGTCTTACAAGTATAGCACAGCTGGCACCATCGGTTATAGGAGAACAATCGTAGAGTTTTAGCGGCCAGGCTATAACCCTAGATTTTAACGCTTCTTCGAGGGTTATGGCCTTCTGGAATTGAGCTTTAGGATTCATAGAAGCGTTTTTGTGGTTTTTAACTGCGACCATAGCTAATTGTTCCTCGGTTGTCCCGTACTTATGCATGTGAGCGGTAGCTATGAGCGCATAGAGCCCTGGAAAAGTTAAGCCATTCCACTGTTCAAAGGGGAAGTCAGCAGCCATAGCTAGAAACTCTGTAACCTCCGGCGTTGCTCTATGGGTCATTTTTTCGACCCCTCCAACAAGGGCGACATCAACGAGACCTGAGGCTATAGCCATTACAGCACATCTAAGGGCTGCGCTAGAAGAAGCGCAAGCACTTTCAAACCTAATTCCACCTACAGGGGTCAGCCCAAGCCAGTCAGCCACGGTCACTCCGGTATGACCTTGGTGCTCATAGGATTCTCCCATGTGCCCTACGAATAACGCTTTGATATCCCTTTTCGGGTCCAGATTTGGACACCTATCGAAGGCCTCAGTGGCGGCTTCGATGAACAGCTCTCTACCGTAGAGTCCATCTCTCCTCCCAAACTTTGATAATCCGGCACTTACAAGCGCCGCTAAAGGTCTTCCGACCATAAGTATCACTCTCGTTTTCAAGCAATTTGGAATGAACTTTTAAAATTTGCTATCGCCCTCTTTATTCTAAAGTTTTGCGTGAAAACTATTTTTGCCGAAAAGACCATATAAGTCGAGGGGGCATAGTTGAAGGTCGTTGCTTGGGACGAGAAGCATGGCAGGATGCTTCTAAGGATCGAAGGGCAAGACGACTTATGGTGTCTTTACAACGTTTTAAAGGTCGGGGATATCGTTACCTCGAAAACGCTACGAGAAGTAAAGGTTGGCGATAAGAGCTCCCGTAAACCTATGACTTTAAAGATCAGGGTAGAAAAAGTAGAGTATCAACCTTTTACTGAGAGGCTTAGGATAAGGGGGATAGTAATCGAAGGCCCTGAAGAGTTCGGCGTTGTAGGCTCATACCATACAATAACCGTTGGCGAGGGATCCGAGATCCTAATAGAAAAGGAGTATTGGCCTAAACACGAACTGAACAGGATACTTAAAGCTACATCTAAAAAACTTTGTGACATCCTACTTATAGGAGTGGACTCCGACGAGGCAGCTCTAGTAATCCCTCACGATTATGGACTCGAACTGATTGCTGAAATACAATTAGCCCTGCCAGGGAAGCACGATCTCTCGAAGAGGGAGGAGGTTATTAAAAGCACGATCCGTGAACTAACGGAGAAGGCAAAAGAGCTAATCGATAGGTTCGGTATAAGAGCGGCGGTAGTAGTTGGGCCAGGCTTTATAAAGGAAGACCTTGCTAAAGAAATTGCATCGAGCACAAACATTAAGATATACACGGAACCCGCATCGACCGGTGGTCTTCAAGGAATTAAAGAAGCCATCAAGAGAGGAGCTTTAAAAAGAGTATTAAAAGACTTCAGTATAATTGAAGAAGCAGAACTCATAGACGAGTTCCTGTCACGCGTATCCAAGAATGATGGTAAAGCGGTCTACGGACTTGAAGATGTAAAGAGGGCATCTGAATATTGTGCAGTAGATAAGCTACTAGTGTTAGACGAATTGATAAGGTCATCAGACTTAGAACTTAGGAGCGAAGTAGAGAAAGTTATAGAAAAGGCCGAAAAGTGCGGAGCGCGAGTAAAGATTTTTAGTGTTTTTGAGGAGCCTGGTCAACAACTTAAGTCGTTAGGCGGGTTAGCTGCTATCTTACGCTTTAGAATAGAAGACTTTGAATAGTAAAGCGTAAATTTAGCAGTGATAATTAGCCAAGCTTGAGGAGAAACCTCGATGTCGAGCAAGCAGAAAACAAGAAAGTCCAAGCTTAGCTTCGGACAGATAATCTCAATAATACTTCTCGTGAGTCTCGTGATCTCTACTTTATCTTATTTGATAATATCGTTACTGATGTAATTGACATGACGCGAAACATTTTAACGACCCCTTATGAAAACCTTAAGGGGGAGTAAGCGTTGGGCGGAAAGACCAAGAAGTCTATATCTGCTATGGAAAAGCAACAAAAGCTTCGAGAAATAAAGGAGAAGACGAAGGAGAAGAAAGGAAAGGAGAAAGAAGAGAAAAAAGAAAAGAAGATTTCAAGCCCCCTCATACCTCTGGAGGTCGTCAAACAACTTGAGAACGAGCTAAACAACATGAAGTGCATAACTCCATATACTCTTTCGTCGAAGTTTGGATTAAAGATAGGCGTAGCCAAGAGCGTGCTAAGAGAACTTGAACATAAAGGCATCCTAAAATGCGTAGCCAGGGGTTCAAGGGTCTCGGTGTATACTCCTGTTAACTTCACTTCTAGTTAAATTAGCCCTGCGAGAGAAGTCTTCTTAATCCTCGGTAGCTCAACCTTTAAGTTTACAACGCCGCTAGCAGTTAGTTCTACAATGCCTAAGTCTAAAAGCTTAGCTAAAACGTTACTAGGGTTCTGCACCCCCATTCTCTTTAAGTCTAACATAAACCTTATCTCTCCTACACTCCAATATTCGCCTAAGTACGCTAAGGCTTTCCTTAAATCCTCGTCAAGTCTCTCGACGTCTATGTCGAGCTTAGGCTTTTCTGAGACCTTTACCTCTTTAACCTCTTTCTCCTCCTCTTTAACGGCTTCCGGCAAAGCTACAATTTTAGGCACTCGCCACATCATTAACTCGGGTAGCTCATCATAGCCTTCTAGCACTATGAGCTCTCCTCGGTCTATAAGGTCCTTTACGATGGCGTAAAGGACAAATGGTGAGCCTATCTCGGTAGTCTCTGCCCACTTTGCAAGTTCCCTGAAGGATACTTTGTTCTTCTCCTCTCTGATTTTCGCCTTAACCATTTCGGCTAAGGATGTAAAATTATCGTTCAACAATTATCGCCCTTCAAGTTATGAGTAAGTCGAGCTTTCCTTCTTCGCAAGCCATTTTAATCTCTCTAGCGATCCTCCTTCCCATACTCATGGGCTCATCATAGGTAAGCCACGTGTAAGGCGAGCCGTGTATATATAGATTGGTTCCAGCCACGATCCTAGCCGAAAACTCGAAGACGTAGAAGTTTCCATAACCGTCGTATGAACCTTCAATGCAGAAAGGACCCACAAAACCTGGAGGGACCAATCTTTTCGATGCTTTAACTAGCCCTTCGCCTATCATGAACATCTCTTCAAGCAACGACTCTCTAAGTACTATCGGTATGTTGCCCACGACTAAGAATGAAAGTTCAGGCTTTGTTTCTAACTGAAGCTCCGCTGGGAGTCTTCCAAGCCCGTCGGTGTTAGTCTCGTACCTTCTATCCATGCCGATAAGTTCAAGTTCGTCGGTTAATGGAGAATAAAAGAAGTGTACGTAGGCGGTGACGCCTAATATGTACTTTTGAATAAATACTTGGCTTTCGCTTAACCCTAACATCTTGATTTTCTCTCTTATCTCATCCGGTTTTGATGCGAGGAAGTAGCCTCTACCACCCTTAGCTCCCGGCAACTTAACTATTACTGTACTATCAACATCATCGATATTTGAATAAGTCTTAGGTGTTTTAGCTCCGGCTTCGCGAATAAGCCTCTCTTTTAGCTCTCTGTCTGCCTCCCACCTTAAGATGTACTTGTTGCCAAATATGGGGGCTTTGAACTTCTTCTCTATGGTTTCGAGGTCTACATACTCTACTAGTGAACCGTGAGGTACGAGGATAGCGTTGAGCTCTAAGAGCTTATCCTGTACTTTTGGTAAAGCTGTCTCTGAAAAGTTTTCAACTATTATCATTTCGTCTATAAGCCTTTTAAACCGAGAATATAGGCTTAGCCTGCTTTTAAGACATATTAAGGCCGTTTTGAAGCCTTCGTCTCTAGCCCCTTTAAGTATTTGCAGGGCCGAATGGGATCCCAGAGTTGCTATAGTAATATTCGACTCTTTCAAGGAAGTCACCCAATAAGTCTACGTAACTATACAGGATAACCTGTTAAGGTTTACAGCCTTCTTGATCTCCATGGCTATTCTTCTGCCAGTCCCGACTACGAATCCATGCTTAAACTTGCTGTAGGGCGAGGTCGTTACGAGTACCGGGCTTCCTGGAACCCTGGGCGATACATCAAATATCACTATGTCTAAATCTACTGTGACCGCGCCCTGAAGAGCGAATGGGCCTATGATGCCTGGAGGGTACTCTTTCTTTGTGACTTCAACGAACCTTAATCCTATTTCAAACACTTTTTCTAGTAGCGACTCTCTTATGGTTGCTGGCATGTGTCCCACCTCTATGTTCTGTAGAGGTATGTCGACGTCTAGTTGTTGACGAGCGGGCATATTAACGAAGTCATACAAATTTGTTTGAAGCCTCCTATCAATGCCAAGGAACTCAAGCTCATCGTCTATTGGCGAGTAAAAGTAGTTAAAGTTGAAATAAGTTCCAATAACGAACTCTTCTATCACCGCGCACTTTAAGTCCTCCTCGGTTATAATTCCTTTTTCTATTCTTTCCTTAGCCTTGCGCCAAAAATCGTCGGGGTTCGAAGCCGTGAAGAAAGCCCTTTCAATTTTCCTCTTGGCCTCAGGGACTTTAACTATTACAAGTCTATCGATTTCTTCAGGGTCTTTAAACTTCTTAGGCTGTCTTATGTTCGCTTTTTCAAGTAGGTAGTACTGATTTCGGGGGGCCCATCTTTCCTCAGTTCTAAGCATCGCTCGGTTTCCAAAGATTGGTACGAAGAAACGTTCTTCTATGTCTTCGTAGGGTACGTAAGTAGTAAAGGCTCGATGGGGTATAAATACCGTATTTAACTCTCTCAGCTTCTCTTGAACATTAACATCAACTATCTGAGAAAACTTATCTAAGATTATAATTTCGTCGACTAGTCTCTTGTACATCAGATACGTTCTTTCTCTACCCTTCTGACAAACGACTATAGTTCTAAAACCTTCATCTTTGGCTCCATCCATGACATCTAAAGCGGAGTGGCTCCCTAAAACCCCTACATGTATATTTTTTAAATCGTATTCTTCAACGATCTTTGATATCTCGCTTCTCGTTATCACTTGAGCCACCAAGGTAACATAAATTACCCTCACTTGATAAATTTTAGCGTTTATATTAGCTCTTGACGAAGAAAGAACAAAGAACCCCGTCAATCCATATCAAAAATTAAAGTATTTTAATCAATAAGGCGTATAACCTCTTATCGTGACCCGAGTTGAGCGTAGCAATCGAGATCCTACATCAATACTTTACGGCTTTTACCATGTTGTTTGTAGTATTCGATGCCGTTGGGAATGTCCCCATTTTTTACGCCCTAACTGAAGGACTTGAAATTAAAGAACGAAGAAAGACCATTCAGAATTCAGTCATTATAGCTGGAGTCATATTGTTGTTCTTCTCGCTCGGCGGAAAGTTTCTCCTAAACTTCTTTCATGTAAGTCTTAATGATTTTAGAATAGCTGGAGGAATAATACTTCTCATAGTTGCCATCGAGGGTCTGCTCGGCAGAGTTGAAGCCATGAAGATAAAGTCGGAGCAACTAGCCGTGGTACCGCTGGCTACCCCACTCCTTGCAGGTCCTGGAAGCATCTCGCTAGTAATATACATGATGGAAGCTGGTTATGGTATAGGACCGACAATAACGTCTATATTAGCTAATGTAGCGATAGCATGGGTCGTACTGACGTACTGTGACAAGTTCTTTAAGGTTCTCGGTAAAAATGGTTCTCTAGTAATATCTAGAATCATGGCCCTAATATTAGCAGCTATAGCGATAGCAATGATAAGAGAAGGGATCATAGGGGCTCTAGCTAGCCAGTCTTGATCAACTTGTAGGTCCGCGAGCCTAGACCGAGACTTTCTGCATACTCTAACTGTTTTTCTCCACTAATACCATTAGCTTCAAAGAACGGGTTTCTTCCTCCAGCAACTTTCAGGACGAGGTCTAGGGATGCTTGATCGATAGCTACTGGGTCTACGCTTGATAGTAATCCAACATCGCTTACGAGGGGTGGCATTAAGCAACCAACGCAGTCGCACCTTGCAGTTACGTTAATTATGGCGTTAAGGTACAAGGGCTTACACTTTAGAGCTCTAAGCACCGCTAAAGCCGCATCCGCGAGTCTCATTTGCAACCTGTTGAGCCCTTGGCTTGGGATGCTCAACGCTTTATTGGGACACGTAAAGTAACATTCTAAACATCCTACGCAACTCTCGTAGTTTATTCTCGCTTTCCCTCCCTCCACATCTATAGCCTTGTACATACATTCCTTAACGCATAGGCCGCAACCAACACAAACCTCTTCTAACACTATAGGCATGTGAGCTCTATGTTGAGCTGCTTTACCCTTCTTGGTCGTGCACCCCATAGCCAAATTTTTAATTGCTCCACCAAACCCGGTTAGTAAGTGGCCTTTGAAGTGGGAGAAAACTATTAATGAGTCAAGCTCTCTTAACACCTCAGCAACTTCTACTTCGCTAAGTTCGAGTCCATCAATCTTGACAGTAAAGCCGTTGTCGCCCTTAATGCCATCACCTATGACGATAGGAGCACCAAGGGACGAGTAGTTAAAGCCCTTCTTAGCGGCTAAGTTTAGATAGCTCACTCCATTATTTCTCGGACCTGAGTATAAGCTCGTAGTGTCGAATACTAATGGTTCACAACCTCTTTTCTTTATAAAGTCTACTACGTACCTAACAAATTCGGGTCTCAAATGAGTGATGTTTCCCTCTTCGCCCATGTGAATCTTGATTCCAACAATCCCTTTGAGGGGTTCCTCCTCCGAAACCCTCTCTAATAGCAGTTCTATGACCTCTTTAATATTGAGGAATTCCTTGTCTTTAAAGTCGTAGAAGTATACTTTAGGGTCTTTTCTCATTTTCTCACACTCTAAACCATAATTTTAAGGGGTAAACTCTACCAATAAAGAGTTTAGTAAAAAAATAAACGCAACTACAGTTAAGTTAGGGCCCCCAATATCTAAATCATATATCAATGTCGACTCAGAAGGTTGTGGCTAGACATGAATTACGAAGAAAAGAAGAGGAGCATTAGATCAATAAGGTCTCAAATGAAGAAAGCTGTTTATGAGCTGAAAAATGCCCTAATTAATGGGTACGATACTGCTGAAATAGAAGAGGAGCTCCTTAGGCTAGCGAAGTCTAAGTACGAGATATCTCAAAGAGTTAGATTTCGATCGTATTGACGTGTACGAATGAGGTAGTATGGCGAGGGTCATGATAAGAGCCGACCTCCATGTTCATAGCTATAACTCTAAGGACTCCCTCTTGAAACCTCGTGATATCGTAAAGTCAGCAATGAAAATAGGGGTTAACTGTATTGCAGTTACGGATCACGACACCGTTAAAGGTGGTCTTGAGCTAGTTAAAGAAGCAAGGTGCCTACATGACTTTATAGCAATACCTGGAATAGAAATAAAAACTGAAGTAGGCGATGTAATTCTTCTATTCGTGAGGGAAGAAGTAAAGGCCAGGAAGTTCGATGAAGTCGTTGACTATGCGAAGAGCGTCAATGCCATAACGATACTTGCACATCCCTTTAGGAAACACGTTATGATTGAAAAGTCAGCGCTAAAAGTTCAAGCGATTGAGGTCTTGAATGCCCGATGCGATAAGTATGCGAACTCTAAGGCCCGGTACTTAGCTATGAGACTGGGTAAACCTACAACTGCAGGGAGTGATGCTCATACGGCTTTTGAAATAGGTAGAGCTGTGACTGTAATTGAAGGTTCATGTGAAGACGACGTTAGAGAAGGCATAATTAAAGGAAGGACGAGGATTTATGGTTCGGAGTCCAGTCCCATAGTCCACCTATTCAGCTTCACAAATAAGATCGTAAATAAATTGATGGGGAGGTACTGAAACTACAATCCGATGTCGAGTTCCTGTCCAGGTATAAGAACCCTAACCTTAACCTCCGGAGCTACGATTCCGGCGGTGTACACGAATTCGTCCGCGCTTTTAACCAATGTGGGGAAGGTAGCATAGTGCATCGGTATAGCTAGTTTTGGCTTCAAGACTTAAAGTGCTAGGGCTGCTTCTTTAGGTCCCATGGTGTAGTGCCCTCCTATAGGTATCAACACTACATCGGGGTCGAACACCTCTTTAATTGCTTGAAATTCTGATGTAAAGCCTGTGTCACCCATGTGGTATATCTTTAAACCATTAACATTTAATATCACGCCTACGGGCTCGCCGATGCCACATGTATGAGTGGCTGGGACAAAGGCAACTTTAAATAGTCCGTTTACGTCGACGAATGACCCCATATTTAAAGCAAAAACTCTTAATCCCTTCCCTTCCATTGTTAAGACGAGCTCTGGGATGCCTATTACTATTGAGTTGAAGTTTTTAGCTATATGCTCTGCATCACCCATATGGTCGTAGTGATCGTGAGTTACAACTATGAAGTCCACGCTCTCTAAATCCTCAATCCTTATGGGGGATACAGGGTTACCAGATATCCAAGGATCTATAAGGAGCCTTTTACCCTTGAACGCAAGCATGAAAGTTGCATGTCCAAGCCACTTGATCTTAACGATCACGATAACCACCAAAATTAATTTCTTGTTCTGGGTACAATATTTTATCTCCTTCTTATGAAACCGATACTGGCCAACAAGTTCCCAAGAAAGTTCAAAGCAATAGCCGATATCAGCGAAAGTTCAAAGGTCGTTAATATGATCGAAAAGCCCGATGGAGTGATTACGGGGCTTCTACTGGCAGAAAGTACGAGTAGCGAAGCAGCGAAGAAAGTCACTATTACTGCGAATGCGAAGGAAGTAGCAGCACACCTGAAGAGGGCTATGTCGTACTTCCTGCCTAAATTAAAAAGCGCGGTCATCAGTAGACCGTAAGTTGCAATGCCGACTACGAAGGTTATTGATACAATAGGTGCAAGCCCCCTGCTCAAGTAATCGTAAAAAGGCCTATTAGGGGTTATAAACCAGAGTTGCCATAATATCGCACCAAGCAACAAGCTAAAGACTATAAGCGTGGGGCCCACGATGTACCTAAACTTACTTCTTGAAGACAACCACCCTAAACCAACAACCAACAGCCCTATACACGCAATCATTGGATGAGGGGCCGCCATAAACATGTGCCCTACGAATAGCATACGTTTAGATCTCTTGCTGAAGGACCTTTCAAAGTCCTCGCTACAACTCAAGACTATCAGCTCTTATCGGTATGTAGACTCTGATTTTATAATTATTAAAGCTATTCTTTCGTCCAACTCTCAACTATAATTTAAGGGACATGAAAAAATGAAGTTGTCCTCGTAATCGTTATTTATTTGTAGTCCAAATTACGAGGGCGTTCGAAGCACCCTTTGGAATCCAGTAGCCAACTATCTTAAGTCTGTACGTGTCCTCCAAGGTTTTAGCGACTTCTAGTATCGCATACTCTTGAATTGCGTTTCCGGAGGAATCCAAAATTACTCGTCCGCCAACTCCATTAAAGAAGCAACCTGTAACATTAAATGCAGCCCTTACGGATTTACCGCTATACTGACCAGAGTAAGCTACGCTTAGAGCTGTAAGAATTAACGAGTCAAAACCGTAAGCAGCCATTTCAGTAGGCATTGTACCATAAACTTTATTGTAGAGGTCTACGAAGCTTTGGAGTTGCAATCCTTCAACAGCCATACGTCTCGCTAAGACGTAGGAGCCCTCTAGGTAGTGGGCCACTTCATCTTTAAGTAGCTTCTCGCTAGCGAGAGTGCTCGATAGTACCCATTTGGTCGTGAGCCCAAGTCTATACGCACTACTTAATATTGTTCGTGCATCGTCAAGGTACCCGACTAAAAACGAAACTGTGGGCTCTATTTCCCTTATTTTCATCAAATCGTTCGTTAAATTCGCAGGGGCTAGATCGTAAAGTACCTCGTATACTACATGCCCCCCACGTGATCGGTAATATTCACTAATTACACTCGCAACTCTCTTTCCAAGCGAATCGTTAACAGCCACAATCGCAGCTTTAGTACCAATACTTAAAGCCACGTTAACCATTGCTAGAGCCTCGGAATCAGGGCTTCCAGAGAACTTAACTACCATCTCGTCTTTGTAGACTTCGTCGTCGTATACCTCTTTGGAGACAAGTACTAGCAGTACATTATTTTCATGCAGCAATGGTAATATTGCCTTGACTTCAGAACTAGAGAGTACCCCTACCAGGACTTTAATACCCTTATTCACAAGGTTCGTGGCTGCGCTCTTTGCTAAAGTTGGATCACCATTTGTCCTTTCAATTATGGTGGTGATGTTCCTTGCGGATACGCCACCACTATTGTTTATCATGCTAGTTGCTAGCTGAATACCCCTTAATGCGTCTTCCGAGCCTGCTATGTTCGATATTAGGACGCCAATCTCTATGCTTGGAGGCAAAGCCTTGGCGTTCTCGAATCCTTGATGAAGACCAGAGTAATACCCACCGTAGGCTGATAGTATTGCTATTATTATGATTATTGCAATCCAAACACCTATGCCAATGCCCTTTGAAGATGCTTTCAAACGTTAAACCCCCTCAAGGTTCAGATACTGCTCGATAAATGGTTTTTAACTCTTATACTTTTCGTGTGAAGAGGCTTAAAAGTTATATTGGCATTGAACACTTGAAGTAATGGTGTCCAAGTTTGAAGAAGTTGCTTTATGTAGTTCTCGACGGCATAGGCGATAGGCCTAATCCACAACTTGGAGGTAAGACGCCTCTACAATATGCTAGCAAACCGAACATGGACTACCTGGCTAGGGTTGGCGTAACGGGCTTAGTATACGCCGTCGATAGGGGGGTGGCCCCAGAATCAGACGTTGCGGTTCTAAGCATTTTAGGGTACGATCCATTCAAATACCACGTTGGCAGAGGGGCCCTAGAAGCATTGGGGGCTGGCCTAGAATTCGATGATGGTTGGCTCGCACTAAGGTGTAACTTTGCCACTGTAGATAAAGATCTCAAGATACTGGATAGGAGATGTGGTAGGACGTTAACAACCTTGGAGGCTATCGAGCTTGCAAAGGCAATAAACGAAGAAGTTAAGCTCGACAATGCAGTTTTCACTTTTAGGAGCACAATTGGACATCGAGGGGTTTTGGTAATAAGGCGACTTGACGGCCCTCTTTCAAGTAATATAACAAATACGGACCCGGCATACGATAAAGTTGGGGAACTGGGTATAGCCAAGGCGGGCACCGAGATGGTGATCTCCGAGTGTAAACCCCTCAATGATAGTCCTGATGCCATAATTGCGGCTAAGTTAGTCAATGAGTTTACAAAAAAAGCCGTCGAAGTATTAGACAAACATCCGATAAATCTCGAGAGAAGGCGTAAGGGTCTCTTGCCGGCCAATGCAATTTTATGTAGAGATGCAAGCCATAAGAGACCGAGGCTGAAGCCGCTTGCTGATCTATACGGGTTAAGGATGGCATGTTTAGCCGAGATGCCAGTCGAGAGGGGAATAGCTATGGCCGCAAGCATGGATATAGTCCCCATTCCGCCTATGATCGGTAACGCAGAAGTTGACTATAGGCTTAGGGCTGAAAGCACCCTTGAAGCTTTAATCAAATATGACGGAGTTTATGTTCACTTAAAGGGCCCCGACGAGCCCGGACATGATGGTGACCCAATACGCAAGGTAAAATCAATCGAAGACATAGACAGGTCCTTCTTTAGCATAGTAGTTGAGAATGTAGACCTTGAGGATGTAACAATGGTTGTAACATCTGATCACGCAACACCTTGCACCTTAAGATCTCATTCCGACGATCCTGTTCCCATACTCGTAGCCGGAGGGAACATAGAACCTGACGAAGTAAAAGAGTTCGACGAAGTTGCTTGCAGGAGAGGGGCTCTAGGAGTTATGAAGGGTGTCGAGATAATGCCCACGATAGTGAAAATGTTATGAAGGTGGGATCCATTGCACGAGCTTAACACGACTAAGGTCTCTACTGCTACTAGATTTTTCGAGGAAAACTAATTTTGTTTTGCGCCATTACTGATACGGAGGCGGAGTATTTGAGTAAAATAGGGTTAAGGGTTGGAGAAGCGCTTGTAGGCGACGGAGTCGAGGTAGCCCACGTAGATTTGATAATGGGCGACAAAGAAGGTCCCGCTGGTGTAGGGTTCGCCTTTGGTTTAGCACATCAAAGTTATGGTCACACGAAACTCTTTGCGGTTTTAACTCCAAACCTTCTAGCTAAGCCGGTTACACTAATAGTACCGAAGGTAACCATAAAGAACATGATTCAAGCTGAGTTAATATTTGGGCCTGTTCAATTTGCCGTGGCGAAAGCCGTTGTAGACAGTGTAGCTGAAGGAGTGATACCTAAAGAACTAGTTGAAGAGGTAGTGGTTATATGTGGTGTATTTGTACATCCTGCAGCTAAAGACAAGGACAAGGTCTTCAAATACAATTACGAGGCCACTAAACTAGCCATAAAGAGAGCTATGGCTGGGGAACCTAGGATAAACGAACTGCTCGATAAAAAGGATGAGGCAACACATCCACTCTATAGAACTCCCTGAAGTCCTCATTTTTTATTGTAAGTACGATCTCGAAGACTGTGGCAACTTAAATAGAACGAGGTCCTTTTTAGTGATAGTTAAAGAGCGAAGTGAATAAGACCATATTATCATTATGAAAGACAGTAGAGGGGAAGCTCGTGAAAAGCAGAATAATAGAAGAGGTAGGGCTCCAACTTCTTAAGAGGGCTTCAATAACTCTTCCTAGAGACGTCAAAGTAGCTCTTCAAAAAGCTTACGAAAGTGAGATATCTAGAATGGGAAAGACCCAGCTTAAGGCTATTTTAGATAACATAGTCGTAAGCGAGAAGATGGACAGGCCCATATGCCAAGATACTGGGGTTATCTCGTTCTTCGTGAAGGGAAGAAACTTTGACTACAAGTCTACCGAGGAAGCTCTAAGAAATGCTACAATAAAGGCAACGGTCAGTATACCGCTGAGGCCTAGCGTTGTACATCCATTAACTAGAAGGAACTCGGGAGACAACACCGGTATGCACATTCCCGGGGTAACCTTCGTATACGAAGACGTTGACTACATGGACATAGTGGTGGTCCTTAAGGGTGGAGGTTCTGAAAACACAAGTGCGTTATACATGGTTCCTCCAGGGGAAGGCATAGAAGGGATAAAACGAGCAGTTTTAAAAGCTGTCGTTAAGGCTGGCGGTCAACCTTGCCCTCCAATAGTATTAAATATCGGTATTGGGGGGACGGTGGACTTAACTTTTAAGCTGGCAAAGATAGCAATGATAAGGCCGCTAGGGGTAAGGCACCCTGAAGGAGAGATAGCAGAGCTTGAGGAAGCACTTCTCGGCATGATTAATTCCACAGGTCTCGGACCAATGGGCCTAGGAGGCCGTTTCACAGCTTTGGACGTGAAAATAGAATATGCCTACTGCCATACAGCAAGCCTACCAGTAGCCATAAACCCTCAATGCTGGGCCGATAGAAGAGCTTCTGCTCGCATTCATCCAGACGGATCGTGGGAAATGTTGTATTAGGAAGTGATGATGAAGTGACTGAGTATAGGCTATTAGCCCCTATAAAGGGAGACGTCAGAGGACTAAGGGTCGAGGACGTAGTGTACATATCAGGAATAGTTTACACGATGAGGGATATGGCTCATCGTAAGCTCCTCGAGCTAGCTGAAAAGAACATAGAGCCTCCGGTACAGATGGACGGTGCGGTCATATACCACGCGGGTCCCATAGTGCGTAGATTTAATGAGGAATGGGAAGTGATCTCCCTAGGCCCTACTACCAGTAGCAGAATGTCTAGGGATGTTATTAGCTTGCTAAAATACTACCCTATACGGATGATAGTAGGGAAGGGAGGAATGGATCGAAGAGTTGTAGAAGCACTAAAGACGCGTGGAGCAGTATATTGCCATTATACTGGAGGAGCTGCAGTTCTTGCGGCAAAGTGCGTAAAGCGCGTGTTGAAAGTTGAATGGCTGGATTTAGGCGTGCCAGAAGCTTTATGGGTCCTTGAAGTCGAGAACTTTGGTCCGCTAATAGTAACTATAGATGCTAATGGTAATAGCCTATATGAGAAGTTGAAGGTAGAAGTAAAGAGTAGAGTGAAGGAATTATTTAACGTCGACGTATATGAAGACTCAGAGGCATCATAAGCAGTCCTCAAGGTAACATCTTAAGTAAGGCTTAATCTTTTAAGGTCGCAATCTAAATTTAACTACTTTGCCCTAACCTTAATTCTATAGCCGCTATGTATCTTGTGGGCTTTATCCTTAAAGGCCTCTAAAAGCTTAGCCTCTCCTCTAAGTCCCGTACAATGCCCCATATACACTTCTTCAACTCCTTCATCAAGGAGCTCATTGATGACACGGTTTATAACGATACCATCAGCACTAACTAAATGAAGACCACCAACAACTATTACACCGTGAGCCCCAACAACCTTCTTGGCTTGTCTAACAATGTTTGAAATCCCTGAATGCGAACAACCAGCCAGTACCACTGCTTTATCCCCTACCTTAATGGCAAGCCCAGTATCATCAGGCATAGGTTCCTCGATTATGTCTCCATCGACTAAAGTGTTAAAACCCTTAATGGCGTACCTATTATCGTAAACCCTTTCTACTTCACCTAAAAACCATACATCGGGTGCTAGCCTCAAGGCCTCTTTAACTGTTATTAACTCAAAATTGGCGAGCGCTTCCCTAGTCTCTAGGGGGAGCCCAATGTTCAACCTAACAAACTCTTTAGACACATCAATACAAGGCCTAGTTATAGCAGGATGAGCTATTAATGGTTTTTCTTTGAGGGGTTCAATCAACTTGGGCAGTCCGCCAGTGTGATCGTAGTGTCTATGAGAAAGCACTATAACCTCAACGCTGCTCAAGTCAATATTTAACCTTTCAGCATTCTCAAAAAGGGCTCTCCCCGTTTGTCCGGTGTCAAAAAGTAAGTTGTAGTTTCTTTCCCCTTCGTACTTAATGGAGACTAGGGCACTAAACCCGTGCTCAGCCATGAGGCTTGTGAAGCCAGCATAATCTTCTACAAGGATTATAATCTCTAATGAATTAAGGATTAACGTCACGAAGTTCACCTACAAGACTCCTTTCAGCTAAATTATTAAGTATTGTGTATAACAGCCTTAAACAGCCGTTCCTGATCGATAACGTGAATGATTTTGAGAGCTCTCTTTTTGAGAATCATACTTAAAAGCTTCGTTCAGAAGCCTCCTTTCGGGGGGACGAAGTTTTGAATAGGAAGGCGATGTATATAGCAATTGTCGTAGCTTTTGCATTGCTATTGGTAAGTGCTGGCGGGATGCTAACGCTGACTAGAGCTCAAAGCAATAATAGGATTTCATGGGATACGAGCGTCCAGTTCGATTTTAAAGCTAGAAAATGTTTTGGATGTAAGCTAGGCCCTCTAAGGAGCACATTTCAGATATCAGCAGAATATAACGAGACTATAAATGAAGTGTTAAGGGCTAACGATGATACGTGTAACTTACTTAATCAAGGTTATAGAGTCGTACTTATAAGACCAATAGTCAAAGCCTACGTACAAGGAGACGGTACTGTATCACTTAGGGGCCCTCAAGCCATAGTAGTCCTTAGCAACAATAGTACAGCAGCCGTATACCTCATAAACGTAGATACGAGGGAGGTAACTCATGTAGCGACTGTGAACATCAATGCCTTCAAGGAGCTTAAACAACTTTGTACTCGAGGTTTATTCCCGTAAGATAGTAAACGTAAATAACCATTTAACACTCCTCTATTTTTAGTCTTGACCCCCCTTTGGGCGTGTGCTAAAATTGAAGTTAGGATCTATATTAATTGCTAGCTCCGTTGTGTTGCTCATAGTCCTAGTCCCTCTCTACGTGTACTTAACTTACCCAAATGTGCAAGACGAAGAAGAAGCGCTCCTTGAAGGGAGTGTTACACCGGTAGCTTCCTTTAGACCTCCTAAGTTCTTAATTGGTTCAATAGTTTATGGATCTGCAAGAGAAGTGATTGATATTCATGAACCCACGATCGAACGGTTTAATAATCATTTAGTCGTCAAATTTAATGAAGTTAAGAAGTGTTTCCTACTGCTTGCACCAGCTTACAGAGAAGCGGTATCTGGCAAGGTTATGTCGGGAAGCCAAGTCGCAGGGCTAATAGTTCAAGAAGGCTCAATAGTTAAAATAGCGGTTTTTAAAACTTCTAGGGGCTTGTTTTCAGTAGTCCTGGAGGTTCAAGTCGGCAGCGAACGTTATGTTATTGCGTCTAAGGGTAGGTAGATCATCTTGCCAAGTCTATACGAAACGTCGGTTCTCATTTCGGACACTATATGTTTGTCACTCTTCGGTTACATCATTTACGTTTTCTTAAAAATATACATGAAGCTTCAGGATAAAAGTTTATTGTATCTCTCATGTTCTTTCACACTTTTAGCCTTCAGCCAGTTATCATCTATTTTTTCGGTCCTCATAGAGTCCTCAAGACTTTCCTTAACTCTCTACATCTTGACCTCGTCGTTAGCGGCAACAAGCTTCTTATTGATAGTGGTCTCGGTACTACAAGAGAAGAGGGCATTGACTGTTGTTGCCCCAATTATTGTGGCTGTACCGGACCTCATAGCATGTGCATTAGCTGCGGTTGCATCCTTTATCTGCGAGGGCAAGCAGCTCAAAGCTTACTTATTGGCCCTATCCATAGTTCATGTACTTCGTGGGCTTGGATCAGCTTTAATATACGTCGATGTAGGAATGCTCCTACCGATCGCATCCGAGATCGCAAGAGCGTTTGCAACGTTGCTCTTCGCAATCTTCCACGTTAGTAGGGTCGTGGGCCGTGAGTAAAGCCAAGAAAAGGAGCAGGCTGCAAATAGTTATGGAGGTCCTCGAAGCGCTCAACGAACGTAGTGCACTACATGCTACCGAGCTGTCCCTTATAGTAAGGCTCTCTTACGATCGGTTAAAGAGCATTTTGGAAGATCTGAGTAAGAAGGGTCTGTTAACTCTTGAACAAATGAATGATGGACATAGATCGCTAACTATAAGGCTAACGGTTAAAGGAGAGACTCTATTTGAAGAGCTTAAAAAATTGAAGAAACTACTAGAAGAGTACGGTCTGCTTGACTAGGTTGAATTAAATGTAGACTGGGAGCCGACATAATTGGAATGCACGACTTTATTACTAAGTCAGTGATTTATTCATTATCTGCAGAGTCGTGTACGAAAGATACCTAAATGGTTAGTGCCTCATAACCCTTTACTACGAACGTTTCAGCTTTAGCGTTCCGCACTATTGCTATTGGCATGAACTCTGCCGTTGTAAACGCGGCCACCTCATCATTAATGTTTAAAGCTATTAATCCGCAAGGGCCATTCACTAGATTCCCAGCTCTAATTACTGCACTTCTTAAAGGCAGTGCATTCTCTTCGTAAAAGGTGGAAATGGCTCTACAGGGTTGAGCCATCATTATTGCCTCTCCATAACCTGTAGAGCAGGAGGCAACTAGCTTAGAAACCCAAAAGCCAGCTCCCGGAATTGGGGTGTCGCCAACCCTTCCACGCATCTTACCTTTGATACCTCCAGTGCTAATAGCTGAAGCCAGTCTACCCATTTTATCTAAGGCTATTGCGCCCACAGTCTCACAACTTAAGTCTTTGGCCCCTCCATCAAGAGGAGGGAGCCCCTTCTTTCTGGCCAGCTCGTCAGCTCCATCACCTACCAGCAATACGTGGTTAGTTTCTTCCATGACTATTCTAGCTAGCCTTACTGCATTCCAAGTGGCCTTAACGTAAGCTACAGCCCCAGCTCTGTTCATCCACATTACCCCAGCATCGAGACTAACATTTCCAAGGGCGTCTTTACAAGAGCCGCGGCCTGCATTAAAGACCCCGCTTTCCTCCATAAATGAGACAGATTCAACAACGGCATCGAGAGATGAGCCACCGTCGTTCAGAACCTTAAAGCCTATCTCGCCGGAGATCCTTAAAACTTCTAAGGCTTTTCTTAAATCGTTAGCTTCCCATCTACCGGCCCCGCCATGCAAGACTATAGTTGGCATTTAGACCGCCGGTTTAACGACCCCTACATTGGTATGAATACCATGGAGACCTCGATAAACTTTATCCTGCTTCAAGCCTTCATAAGTTAAAGTTGTTTACAAGACACACATATCAGAGCAGTGGGATCGGTAGCCCTAAGACGAATGCATCATGCGACACTGAGAGCCGACGTGGAGGCTCGATAATTACGCCCTAGCGGTGGATTAATAGTTCAGCTAGCATAGGCTTTAGGAGAGAACAATGTATAACAATGTTGTAGAGGCTCTTAAACGCAGGGGCTTTGATGTTGTAGGGACCTGCGAGCACAGCAATGAAGTATACCTAGGGGTTAAGATGCCAGAACTTGTATTTACCTTGAATTCGATTGAAGCCTTTGAGGCTAACTTCCCTCTTGAAACCTTCGAAGAAAAGTTCAAGCTTACGCTGGCACACTTGACGGAAGCAGATTACGATTTCTGTAGGAACGCGGGGGTTAAGCCTATAATTGCATTAAGGAAAAAAGGTTTGCTTGGCTTCATAAAACGCTTACTCAATAAACATAAGCCAATATACCTATGCCGTGACTCTGTATGGCTTCCTCAGAGTACTGAAAATCTCCTTGACTTATTGGAGACGCTAAAACATTGGTACTCGGTACGATCCCCTAAAAAGAGAACATAGAGTTATGGAATGAAGGTCTAAAAAGGAATATCTTCCTCGATAAGACCTCTTAATAGTTCTATTAAATCTTCCAAGTCCTTAATGCTTAGGACTTCTTGGAACGTATGGACGTATCTCGTCGGAACAGCTACGACTCCGCTTGGGACCCCCTCTCTCGATAGTTGTATGGCAGTCGCATCAGTAGTTCCTCCTTCTAGAACCTCAAGCTGAAATGGAATTTTCCTTTTCTCAGCTATTTCCATGACCCATTGCTTCACCTTAGGATTAGGTATGAGTCCTCCAGATAGCGAGTCCCTGCGGCCGTCGGCAGCTACTATTACCGGTCCCTTGCCGACCTTTACTGGGGCTTCATGGACGTCTACATTCGGATGATCTCCAGCTATGGTAGTGTCGACTGCTATGCCTACTGTAGGCTTAATGGCATAACCAGCAACCGTAGCTCCTCTAAGCCCAACTTCTTCTTGTATCGTGAAAACAGCGTAAACTTTGTTCCTAGGTTTAACGTCCTTAAGCGCTTGGACTAGGGCAGCGCAACCGGCTCTATCATCAAAAGCTTTTCCAGATACAAGACCGTTGACTAATTCCACGAAGTTTCTATCTATTGTTATAAAATCTCCTACAGCAATTCCCATCTCCTTAACTTCTTCTAAGCTCCGAGCTCCAACATCAATGAACATCTTCTCGTAAGTCAGCAGTTGCCGTCTCTCCTCGTCTTTCATCACGTGGACAGCTTTGCTTCCTATGACTCCCTTCACTCTTCCCTTACTACCATGGATTACTACTCGTTGCCCCACGAGCAATTGATCCCATATACCCCCAAGTTTAGCGAACCTTATGAAGCCCTTTTCGTCTATGCTCTTAACTATTAACGCTATCTCATCCATGTGAGCAGCTATCATAAGTGACTTGTCGCCTGAACCCTTGTAGGCTATTAGGTTGCCCAGCTGGTCTCTAACAAATCCGTCAACGTGTCCCTTGAGTTCATCAACTATTATGTTAGCGACTTCGTCTTCGAGACCTGGAGGACCGTGAGCTTCTGAAAGCCTCCTCAACACGTCAATTAATTCCCTCATAAGAACCACCATTATAATATTATGCTTTTAATAAAAAATGTTGTGTTTAAACTTCCAGTTGGATCGATAACGACTTCTTGGGTTTAAAGTCCTTTCGACTCAGAGCGATGGCTCTCTATCATGCAGTCAATACGAAGGGCGCGATCATCATCGCCTAGCTCGACATATTAAAGCTCTAATAACTGAAGTGCTTACACGCCTACTTAAAGTTGTCATTTAATTTTGCAAAGCCTATCTTACAATCACCACGACACAACTTCTAAAAAGTTAAATGAGATTAAGGACTATTACGTAACCTTCCTTCTTTTTTCCTTGACTATGGACATGAAGGCCTTGACTTTATCGACGTCTACGGGTGCTGATAGATTTCCTCCTCTAAAGTAACTGCCAACTATTGCTGCGTCGGCTAGCCTAAATAGCGTACTTATGTTTTCTGGGTTGCAACCACTACCAATTATGATAGAAGCACTAGGTAACCTTGCTCTGACCCTTTCTACGTATGTTAAAGATGGAGGGGTGCCCGTGCTTGGACCCGTTAGGATTATTGCATCGGCAAGCCCCCTACTCAAGGCTTCTTCAGCTATAACCTCTACTGGTCTTTGGACCAAAGGTGCTCCGTGTTTTACGTGGATATCGGCAAATACCCTAACCTTTAATGCTTGGTACAAAATCTTCGCCCTTTGGACCTTGTAAGCACAAGGATCTATGATCCCTTGATCTGTAACGATAACCTCTACGTAAGCATTGGCCCTTATGAAGGCTCCTCCAACTGCCTTAGCAATAGCTATGGCTGATATGGCATCATTCCTTAGCACATTTATGCCAAGAGGGACATCAACCTCTCTTGCAACCTCTCTAGCTATAACTGCCATACAGGCTATGGTCGATGGCTCTGCATGTCCCCTTCGATAGGGCATATCCCAGAAATTCTCGATCAAGATACCGTCGATTCCTCCATCCCTTAGTGCCCTAGCATCCCTTAGGGTCTTTTCAATTATTGAATCCACTTCGCCCCCGTCGTACAGGGGGGCGCCTGGTAGAGGGGGTAAATGTATTACTCCTATAACAGCTTTTGTGGTCTTAAAGATATCTTCTATAATTTTCACCTTTCTACAGTCCCTCCCAGTTACTTACTTTAAGTCAAAATTAATTAATTAGAAAATCTATCGAGGTAATAGTGAACGCTACAAATTTTGAGGTGGGCCTCTTAGGTTATGGATAAACCTCAGGCATCGAGGTTAAGCTTTATTTCCAAAGATTATGAACTAATATCATCAGGACATACTTTGAAGAGTCTACACTCAACCGTTTACAGAGTTGACGACCTCGTGTTAAAGATAAGGAGTTTTGATGTTAAGTCCGCTAAGGACATTAAAGAGTACCTGAAGAATTTGACAAAGAACTTTGATTTTGTGCCAGACCTGTTAGGGGTTTTGGTGGGGACTATAGAGCTCGACGGCGAGGTTAAAGTAGCCGTCGTGAGCGTTCACTCTTATGCTGAGCCATTAAGCGTACCGACTTTGAGGGATATATGGGAAATATTGGCGATAGTATTTCAAGCACAATCCAAGGGCTACACGCTAGACCTGAAGCCTTCAAACTTTGGTAAGCTTCGGGACCGAGTGGTTTACGTAGACGAGTACGGCTTAGGTAAGCCGCTTCCAAGAGATATTCTCGAAGACTTCGAGAAGTTGAAGAAGAAAATAGAACATTACTTTAAACAAGTAGCTAGCGCTTTCTCGAACCAAGGCCTGGAGGCAACAATTTCCAATACCGACAACTTTTAAGAAAGCTCGTGGGCAGTACTTAGCAACTAGTCAGCTCCTTCAGCTCCCTTCAATTTATGGATAATTTGAGATTTTCAGCTATGACGTTTAAGGCCTCTAGCGGAGTTGAAACTGTTGAGCCAATAATTATAGTTGGTATACCTAATTTCTTGCCAGCTTCGAGATCAGTAATTCTATCGCCCATGAACACCACAAGGTCTCGGCCAATTTCAGCGTCAAGCTTTCTAAGAGCTATTTCTATTTGTCTTGCCCTATCGAGCTCTTCATCTCTAGTTACATAAACGTCAACGTATGAATCCAAGCCACTAATTTTGAGGGCTGCTTTTAAGCCTCTCTCGCTCTGGAGAGTCACTATAGCTACCTTGACTTCCAGTGATTTTAATAATTTTAAGAGCCTCTTCGATCCTTCAAGCTCTTTAAGCTCCCTTATCGAATTAACTTCGTAGTTTTCAATCAACTGGCTAAGCTCTTTATATAGCGCTTCGTCTTTGGCTCTAGTGACTCTTAGAGCCTCAAAGACCGAAGTTACTTCATGTCCTACGACCCTTGACAAAGCCCTTTTAACTTCATCCCAATTAACGGGGACGTAAATCAATGTTCCATCCAGGTCTGAAACGAAGACCCTCATGGCCGTCTTACTTTATATGAACGCCTCCCTTTTTAAGCTCTACTGGCTAAATGGTTAACCATATGTTATTAAGCGATGGTGACAAGCATCTTTTAGGGTCAATTTTAACAGTAAATTTTGCGGATAGGGCTTGTGGTGGGCTTATGGATCTCAGCATTGAAGAACTTGAGAGGTATGATAGACAGATACGCATAGCTGGACTTGGAGTAGATGGCCAGAGAAAGTTAAAGACTGCGAAGGTATTGGTAGCTGGACTGGGAGGGCTTGGATGTCCAGCTTCCCTGTACTTAGCCGCTTCCGGTATCGGGAAGCTAGTAATCGTAGATAAAGACAAGGTTGAGCTAAGCAACTTAAATAGACAGATCCTTCACTGGACCCCTGATATAGGTAAACTGAAAGTTGAGTCTGTGGCAGAAAAGATACTTAAAATAAATCCCAACGTTGAAGTTGAACCATTAGCTTTAGAAATCGACGAAGGAAACGTCGAGGATCTAGTCAGTAAGGTCGACGTGGTCGTCGACGGCATGGATAACTTTAGAACTCGTTTCCTTCTTAACGAAGCGTGTATACGACAAAACAAGCCATTCGTTCATGCTGCAGTTTACGGTCTTGAAGGTCAGTTAATAACAGTGCTACCAGGTAAAGGGCCTTGCCTAAGGTGTATAATTCCCTTAGAACCTCCTCAACAAACGCCCGTACCGGTATTGAGTACGACGCCGGGGGTCATGGCAACCCTTGAAGTCATGGAGGTTGTGAAGCTTGTAGCAGGCTTGGGGAAACCTTGTAGTGACAAACTATTGATATTTGACGGCTATGAAATGAAGTTTCATGAAGTAAGAGTTGAACCATCACCAAGTTGCCCTGTATGTTCAAAGCTTAAGGAGATAGAACGCCATAAACCTCACAACCTACTCCAATAATATTTCAAGCCTCTTTACTGAGCCGCTTTCCACCACATATGCAGCTATCGAACCATCCACAGAGCTTATGATTAGCCATACTACAGGCCAGCTCTTCATACTTTCTAAGTCGATTGCTGATGGAATCGGCGGACCTGGATGTGAGTGATAAATCCCTATAACCTCTAGACCTACCTCTTCCGCATACCTGTGAGCTTCGTAAACACTTCTCGGATCCACTTCAAAACGTATTTGGCTCGTAGGTGAGATGTTCTTGGCCTTGTAGAGTTTGACAACCTTGAAGCCTTCGTCTTCCACTACGCCGAGGAGGAAGCCACATACTTCGTGATATTCAGCTAGGGAGTCATGAACCATCTCCATTACGAGGAGACTACTTATCTTCAACCTACTTCTCATTCTAAGAAGAATATAAGATTGTAAATCCTTATTAGCATACACGGTTTCTCTCAAACTCGTGAGGATTGTTGTTTTGCAACATCAATGCAAGGAAGAAACTTATCAGTTACCCTTATTAATTTACTTACCTCCTATGCAGTGATGTGTGAATTTCGAGTTTACTTGAAAACCAATAGTGAACTTAGAGAAGTAGCTAGTGGGGTCGTTAAGGCGGTAGTAGAGGGTAGAACTGTCAAACTTATAACGTCGTTCGGTGAAGTTAAGAAAGTTGACAGCGCAACCATAGAATCCGTCGATGTACCGAATGAGAAGTTAATATTAATAAAACTTTGAGGGGCCGTGTCAGACTTGATACCTAAGAATCATCCTAGATATCATTCCCTAATAGTCAGGGAGAAGCTTATAGAGCACTTTGAAAAGGGTGCGGTAGCTAAAGCCGGTCTAATAGCTCATGGAAGAGGGGAAGCCTTCGATTACATAATAGGAGAGGAGACTATTGAACCAGCGATGAAAGCTATAAGGGCGGCGGCATGCGCACTGCTCTTGGCTAAAAGACCTGTGATCTCCGTCAACGGAAATACAGTAGCACTTGTTAGTGAGTGGATTATTAAGCTGTCAGAGACTGTGAACGCGAAGATCGAGGTAAACTTATTTTATAGAACTAATGAGAGGTTGAAGACCATAGAGTCCATTCTAAAAAGCCTTGGAGCTAAAGAAGTTTTAGGGGTTGACGAGAAGTATCAAGCTACAATGCCTGAACTTATGAGCGAGAGGAGGAAAGTTGATTCTAGAGGGATCCTAATAAGCGATGTTGTATTAGTGCCATTGGAGGATGGCGATAGAACTGAGGCTCTAAGGAAGATGGGGAAGACCGTTATAGCCATAGACTTAAACCCTCTATCGAGAACTGCGAGGGCCGCATCTATAACCATAGTTGATAACGTAGTTAGAGCGATCCCGAAACTTGTCAATGAGGTCTCAAGACTGAAAAACCTGCCAAGAGGCGAGTTACTTTCCATGCTGGAATCCTACGACAATAAAGCTATACTATCTGAGGTGCTGGACTACATGAGCCATAGGCTCAAAAGGTTAGCTGAAGAACTTAGAAATGAAAAGTGAGCTTAAAGTCTCCGTAAAAGCTCGATAAGGTACTTCGCATCTCTAAGCTCTGAGCCATCTTTACGTCATGGCGGAGATTATAGGAAACGCCATCCAGACGGTGAAACATCGCATATAGTAACATTACAAAGCAGGTATAATAATCGCTCCTAGCAATCGTAACCAAACTTACCCTCAGAACTTAACAACGCCCTCACACTCTATGGTTTAAGGGGTATCGATGGGAAGTATGGAAATTAATTGAAAAGTCCGAAAAGAAATTAGCATCACAACTAAGATAAATGCCAATAGAAGCCAGTAATTTTCTTGTTATAGCTATTGAGGTTAGGATAACACTCATTTATGTACATCGTCTTTACTCATCAAATTACGTGCAGCAAGCAATCCAGCCTTTACTATTAAGTCGGCTGTGATCGCTTCGTACACTATTCCATTAACCTCAACATATCTGCATTCATAAGGATCACACACTACAGCATGGACTTTGACCAACCCTGCCTTGAAGCCGATCCTCAAGAGCTACGTCATTGATCCAGATTCTGTTGGATTCCAACGGTTTATCACGAAATATATCGAGAGGAAGCTCTTCCTTCTCTACTATGACCTTTGCCCCTAGTGGTTCGAGTATCTGCCTGAGGATAGAGGCCGCCTTCTCTACTTCTTCACCCGTCACCTCACATCTAGGACATGTTTGTCCTTCGTATACAAGCCTCTGCCACCTAATTTTCAAGACTTTCAACTTCAAGCACCACCAATTACTACACAAACCATCACATGCCGCAATTTAACGGTACAGCAGTACATAAAGTTTTACGTTATAAAAGACGTTATTAGAATGAAGGGGTCAACATGCAACTGTTAGCAGGCTCAAGTACTTACAAAGTACGATTTAAGGCATCTTGTAGTTTATGAAGGTATAAGTTTGAGTTCTCCACGTATTTTTCATGTTGAGTGTTTGTTAAAAGAATCCCTCCTCCATTGCTACTTCATAAAGCTCGCTCAAGTTAACGTCTCTCACACCATTTATTGGCTCTCCGCATTCGTAACCATTAACGATAACCCTCAATATAGGCTTAGAATATAGCTTCGATGCCCAAGAGAGAAGTCTCCTCGCGATTACGAACTTAGCGTACTTGAGTGGCCAAGCAACCTCATCTCTACTAAGCCAAGGTTTGGAATATTTGCCAACGGTTCTTGAGAGATCCATCCCTATCATCACGACTATTTTGCAATCTAGTTCTAAAGCCATGAATACAGCTCTATCACCATCAGTGAAACCTCCAAAGTTGTAGAGACATCCAAAAGGTTTAACTTGCGTAGTCCCGATAACCCTCTCACTAAACCTTTTCACATGCCTTTCCAGTGCTTGAATGTTGTCTCCATGGGCGTGAACGATTATATATGCCCCTCTGCGCCATACTTCATATATGTCGTCTACATTGCCATCTAAGTCTGTGACCACGATATGAGGTATAACACCGACTTTCAGTAGTTTACTGCATGCACCATTAGCAGCTATTATCACCCCGTCTATTTTTTTCGAAAACACTGCACTTATGCCTCTCTCGATTGAAGGTCCTGCACCAACAACGAAGACGACCCTATTCTTTACAAACTCTCTTACAACGCTTACATCACAAGCTCTATCTTTAATCATTGCGTAAAGTTT
The DNA here is from genome assembly GCA_038887515.1 of Candidatus Nezhaarchaeales archaeon. GTDB lineage: Archaea > Thermoproteota > Methanomethylicia > Nezhaarchaeales > WYZ-LMO8 > WYZ-LMO8. The sequence continues at coordinate 203,709 of JAWAKK010000001.1, forward strand.
TAGCGTAGCCTCGGTGTCCACGTTCATGCTTATACCTAAAGCTCCCGCGATCCAAATGTACCATGGCTCCCACAATGTCCAGTCCAAGAAGCAGCGACCTCCGCTTTCTCTAGGATATTATGAGAACTCGCCTATTGTGCCCTTCTGTTTGGCTACTAGGTCATGTTTATGGATGCTCTCTTCGCTTCTAACGTAACACTCAAAAAATGTAGACTTAGGGAAGTCCTTGAATTCCTCTACTATTGCCTTAACCATTGACCTAATAACGTCTTCTGCAAACTTTGGATTCAACACTGCTTTGCATATGACCTCACCTTCATCGCTCCTCTTTAGCAAGCCATATGTTGGAGAGCTTACGGACCTCTGAATTATCTTTACAAGTTTAATGGCATCTAGATCGTATCCCTGAGGAACCTCAATCAATATTTTACCGGTAACTCTCTGCATATGCGTAGCAAGCGGAATTTCGATCGATGGTTTATCCTCGAAAAACTGCCTTACTTTCTCTTTAACGTACTCTAAAGCACATGGACAGGCAGTCATGCCTTTAACTGATACTCCTACAGCCTTTTTTGCTGTTATTTGCCCCTTTGATCGGAGGCCCCAAGCTTTCCCTATGAGTAGGCACGGTTCAAAACTTATTAAATCGGAATTCTCAACTCGGCTTTCGAAGATGATCTCTCCCTTAGCCTTAACGTAAGACCTAGAAGCATAATCGTGCTTCTCTAAAAGAGCTATAGCCATTTTCTCACATATATCTTCAAGCTTCCCAGCTTTCATCGCAAAGTGGGAAACGACTTCTGCTATTACTTGGTAATGACGAGAAGCGTGAATCCCCTTCATAGTTGAAGGGAGGTTTATATAGGCATCGAAGACTGGAAGAGTATAATGAGGTTTTCCACCAAACTTTACAAAGGCTACTGGCATTTTTACTCCTTTGACGCCGACGAATTGTAACGGTATTGAAAATGTAGGCTTTTTTTCATGTACATCTTCCATTAATACCACTACTCCAAAGGTTAAGGAAAATATAGATTTACTTATAAAATAATTATCTTTTTGCATTTACAGTTTCGGTAAAAAAGTACTTACCAGTAGTGGTGAAGTCTTTTTGACTTTAACGAAAAAAGTCCACGTAAAGCCTGGAGCTCTATACGAAGTTATAGTAACAACTTTGGGCTCCGATGGTAGACCGCATGCAGCCCCTATGGGAATCCGGATGATAGATTACAATTCGTTCAGTATGAGATCATATGGCGAGACCAAGACCCTTTTAAACTTGAGATTGAGAGGCCAAGGAGTTTTGAACGTAGTCGACGACGTCGAAGTATTTTTTAAGTGCATCTTTGAGCCGCATAAATTGTCGTTCGATTGGTCAATGACTATTCCGAGGCTTAAAAGTGCTTGTGCATGGCTTCTATTTAGGGTTGAAAATATAGTTACGAGAGATGAATACTATGAGCTGTTGTGCTCAATAGTAGACTTCAATGCTGTAAAGAAGAAACCGAAACCTCTATGTAGAGCTGAAACCTCTCTACTTGAAGCTCTGATACACTATACAAGGGTTAAGTACTATAAGTCCATAGGGGATGAACCAAAAGTTTGCGAACTGAAGGAGTTGTTAAACCACCACCTTTTGATAGTAGAACGAATCGGCTGGCCAAAATTGAAGCGTATGGCGAGTGAGCTGAAGATGAAAGTTCTTGAGCTTGGCATTGAGCCCCATCGAAATTACCTTTTAAGATGAACATAGTTCATTCAAACTTAGTTTACTTGGATAATTCAAAGGGCCGTCGCGCATGTTATTAGAGTTCTTCTAGCTCCAAAAATTTCATTATTAGGTCAGATGGCCTTGTACATTAAGGCAGTAAACGGCGATCTTAGTGCAATGCGTAAAAGGAATTTTGAGAATAAGCCTTGAAGTCTCCCCCTTAACAGGGCCTATAATGGTATGTAGTCTGCAAAGCTTAGAGCAAATTAAGTTTGTTAAGTCCCGGAATCTAAAACTTTAGGGCCGTGATCTGAAATGCCGCAAACGATTATTTGTCTACCTTTTAGTTGGTCAGTTAGCAAGTCGCGCAACTTATTAACGTTGCTTTCGTAGGCTAAAACATAAAAGACGCCCTTCTTAACTGAAGCACCTACAGCACCTTCCTCGACAATCATTTCGGCAAGCTCTTTGATATCTCCATCCATGAAGCCTACTTCTTCGGCGAATTTTTTAGCGTTATACATAAGTTCCTTCACGTTAGGCCTTTTCAGGAGCTTCGAAAGAGCTTTAAGACCATAAGTGTTTATGACGTCCCTCCTGCTTTCGATCATCTCCTTTGTTGACATAGTTCGTAGAGTAGCAACTATTACGCGTAAGTTTTGATCGTATGGTAACCAATCGACGATGCCGATACCTGGCGCTCCTTCTCTAACTCTGATCTCGACTCCGCCATGAATTTGTGCAATCACATCGCCTAAGCCCGTCAAGTGCTCGACCTCGACAACGTGCGCTATAGTGCCCGCTTGAAGAACAGTCATCACATCGCCTAGTGCTTTCGAAAGAGCCAACGCTGAACCTAAAGCTGTAGCTCCACTGACACCATAACCCACACCCATGGGTACTTCGCTTTCGTGAAGTATCTTAACCCTAGCTTTTACGCCTAGACCCCTAAGCATCCTTTTAACTACTTCTCTGGAAATTTCGTTGCCGCCAATAATCTCTATTTCCTCTCTAAGAGAAAGGTGTATGCAGGTCTTAACACCGATATCTAGATTTAGCCCTGCACCTCTAGAGCCTGTCTCTAAAACATTTTCGTGCTCTTTAATTTCGAAGAAGCAGGTTATGTGACATGGAACCCAAACAGATGCCTTAACCTCTCTACCAAGTTTTATTCCTGACATTTCAGTCGTCCTCCTTCTTATTTTATGAACTTAAATTTGCTGCTAAGCTTCTTTCTAGAGATTAACTTCACAAAAGCGTTTAAAGTAATAGAATTAAACGCGAAGATGATGTTGAAGATTCAGCGAGTAGTCCTGTTAATAGCTGTTTTCTAATAGTTTTTCCCGAGAAAAGGTTTATTAAAAGGTTTAAGTAGTGGAAGGAGAACAAGTGATGATAGAAAAGCCACATGCCCTTCAAATCGAAGAGATATTCAGACTGCTAAACTCATCTCCCAAAGGATTAACGCAAGAAGAAGCATCAAGAAGGCTTAAGGTTTATGGCAAGAACGTCTTAGAAGAAGAGAAGGTTAGTAAATTAAAGATGTTCTTGAGACAATTTAAGAGTTACTTGATTTACGTACTACTATTGGCAGCACTAATAGCCATGATTGCTGGCAAGATTAGAGACTTCGTGATAATAACCTTCTTGATTCTAGTTAATGGAATTATAGGGTATTGGCAGGAGCTTAAAGCCGAATCGTCTATAAGAGCCTTAAAGAAACTTACTGAAAGCAAAGTAAAGGTTCTAAGAGATGGAATGTTAATTGAGGTACCATCTTCAGAGCTAGTTCCTGGAGACGTTGTAATTCTGTCCGAAGGAGACTTAGTAACGGCGGATATAAGGTTGTTCAAGGACTCAGGTTTGATGGTAGATGAATCGACGATAACTGGCGAGTCTATCCCCGTATCGAAGGACTGCTCACTTCAGGTACCTCCAGATGCTATGCCTTACGAACTTAAGAACATGGTCTTAGCCGGAACTACCATTGTTAGGGGTTCTGGAACCGGTATAGTTGTTAGGACCGGAAGGTCAACGTATTTGGCTTCAATAGCTGATAAAGCCAAAGAGAAATCACCTGAAAGCCCCTTTACGAGAGCAATGAACCTCTTTGTTAGAAGATACGTGTCATTAGTGATAGTTCTCTTAACAGTTGTAGGCGTTGTTGGATACTTTCAAGCTAGAAATATAGTTGAAATAGCTTACTTCCTCGTAGCCCAGCTGGTCTCAGCTGTTCCTGAAGGCCTACCTATAGTTACGGTCCTAGTTCTAACTATAGGAGCTATGTCCTTAAGCAAAAAGAAAACTCTTGTGAGGTATCTACCGGCAGTAGAGACTCTTGGAAGCACAACAGTAATAGTGTCAGATAAAACTGGAACTATTACCGAAGGAAGGCTTATGGTCAAGGAATTTTATACAACAGATCGAGAGAAGCTCAAGTTGATAGCTGCTCTATGTAACGATGCTAGGGGCGGTATTGGAGACCCGATAGATGTCGCTCTAGCTAGATGGGTTGGTGATGACTACGAGATACTTAGAACGCGGTATCCTAGAGTTAAGGAGTATCCTTTCGATGTCAAGCGTAGGTTTATGGCGACCGTAAATAACGTTTATGGTCGATTGATGATTTTTATTAAAGGGGCTTACGAAGCTCTCACACCTATAGCTAATAACAGTCCCAACAGCTTAAAGGAACTAGAGAAGGCGTTAGAGTCTATGGCTGATAGAGGTCTCAGGGTTCTAGCTCTAGGCATCGGCGAGTGGAATGGAGATGACTTTGAGAACTGGAAGATAGAGATAGTCGGGCTTGTAGGCTTCCTCGACCCTCCAAAGGAGGGGGTCGAGGAAGCAGTCTTAACAGCCAGAAAGGCCGGTATAAGGGTCATAATGGTAACAGGCGACTATCCTTTAACGGCAAGAGCCGTAGCTAAAGATGTTGGAATATGGAGTGAAGGTGACCTAGTACTTACTGGAAAGGACGTAGACTCGATGGATGATGACGAGCTCTATGAGGCGTTGAAGAGAACAACAGTCCTAGCTAGGACATTACCTGAGCAAAAATATCGAGTAGTTAAGGTACTACAGGAAAGAGGAGAAATAGTATCAGTAACTGGCGATGGCGTCAACGACGTCCCTGCATTGAAAGTAGCGGATTTAGGAGTAGCTATGGGTTCAGGGACTGAAGCTGCCAAAAGCGTGGCAAAAATGATCATAGTGGACAATAACTTGAAAGTTATAGTTGATGCAATTAGAGGCGGAAGGATAATAGCCGACAACATTAGGAAGGTTATATACTATTTAGTGTCGACTAACATAGGAGAGCTCGTATTAATATCTTCGGCAATACTAGCAGGGTTACCTCTACCACTTTATCCAACTCAAGTATTGTGGGTAAATCTCGTTACCAATGGGGTCCAAGATAAGACGTTTCCATTGGCAAAGGAAGAGGGCAATGTAATGGGACGTGTCCCGAGAAATCCTTACAAACAGTTCTTCGATTTGTCCCAGATAGCTAGGATATTGATCTTTGGCCTCGTCATGGGATTGGGAAACTTCTTCCTCTTTAACCACTTATTGAATATATGTGGCGTTGAAAGAGCTATTTCTATAATCTTCACTTCAGTTGTTATAGCTGAATGGTTAAACGGATTTCAAGCTCAGAAAGAGAAAGAACCTTTCTTCAAGAATATAAGGAAGAGTTTAACGATAAACCCCTACATATTCTTGGGTACATGTATTGGTTTGGCCTTACAGGTACTAGCTCTTTACGTGGTGCCTGATTGGTTCCATGCTATACCTATAACTTTAGAATGTTGGGGTTATGCCTCAATAGTCCCATTAGCGTGCTTCATGACTGTTGAGATTAGGAAGTGGGCTGAGCTATTGATTGAGAAACTCAAGAGAGGGTAAGTGCTATAAGTCGCTGACATAGTTTTCTTGAGCCCTACTAATACTTTCGCTAGCCTTCAGAGTATATCGTTAAGGATTAACATCACGAATAACGTAGTCGTCGTAATTGAATGGAGAGGTCAACGGCATCGTTACTGACAGATTAGATGCAATACATCAATGCTTTGAACCCTAGACTAGAGCCCATTATAGTTGCGTACTTTCCCTGAATTTGAAAATGTTATCGGTCATACATAAGAAGTCATGTTGGTGGTGTTATAGAGCTTGGAGTTTGTCTTGCCGGAATTTAGAAAGTGCAACTCCAACAACAAAATCAAGTGAACTTAACTACGCTTAAGTAGGATAAGTTATTTTAACAACGCTAACAATCTTCTGTTTGTGGAGGCTTAATGATGCTTTCGTCTAGAAAAGCCCTGTTATTGATAATAGTCCTCGCATTCTTAATCGCTTTTACATCCTATACGTCTTATGCCCTCTCTATTGAAAATAGGAGGTTGAAGTTTGAATTAATGCAGATGGAGACTTTTCGTCTATCATATGAACAGCTAAAGAAATTGGAGAAGGAATTTGAAGACCTTTATAGGAGTTACCACGAAGTCCTTGAGGCGAATAAGAAGCTTGAGGAGGCCTTGAGGTATTTACAGGGCAAGCTCGTACTTCCATACAACTTCACGTTGATGGAACTGGAGGAGTTTGCTGAAAAGTACCATTTCGCTTATGACGAGGAAATGATAAGGTTTGTGATGAATGCTACCGGCGGTTGGGATGGGAGCGAAGTCGATTTCTTCTCAGACCTATACAGTATATATGCAGCCTGGAGGGGCACCTTCATTTACGATGAAAAAGCATCTACACCAACAATCTCCCTTCCATTCATTAACATAGGGGGGTGGAACTACTATAAAACTACATTGGGCGACGAGTATTTAGCTGAGGTTCTTTTCTACGAGGACAACCCGAAAGAAGTTAACGAAGTCTCCGCCATCCTAGAATTCAGGCAGCATAGGGGTACTTGTGGAAGCTACGCTCATGTATTAGTCACCCTATACTACGTTTACTTCGATATAATCAATAGAAAGATACCTGTAGCCTATCTGTCAGTAGGGATAGAAGGCCTAGCACATCATGCATGTGTCCTGCTAAGGACTGAGGGCGACAAAGTAGTAATAATAGATTGGGAGCCCATCACGGCTGAAGCCAACATGGTGAAGTTTATTCCAATCGATGATGCCAAACAATTGCATAGCAAATACTGGTTGGGGCGGGAACTAACATACGAAGGCGTATGGATGCGGCCTAACATCAATAGAACCTTTTCTTCTTACGAAGAATTCAAAAAGTGGCTAGTGGAAGAGTTCAACCATACATCATAGATACTCACAGTTTAGCTTTACAACTTGAGAAACTACTAACATTCTTCTTTAAGTCTTTATTAAATCACGCGTAAATGTACAGGGTTAATTAATAGTTTTTAAATTTGGTCTACGTACATGCCGTAAGATAGAAAACTAAAGTCTCAAGAAAAGTCTTCGTACCATCCGGTACATTATTAACCATCTTTTAAAATTGGAGCTGAAATATCGACATTCTTAAACCCGTTGGAGTCTACGTTTATTACGAGATTACATTTCTTCTAGACCTCGCAATATCTAAATCCTAGTGATGAAGTTTAGAAGTGAAGCTTAGTTGTCGATTAAACGTAATCTTTTAAACGAAGTGCTTATTACAATGTCGCATATGGAAGGTTGCGTCACTTAATGATCTTTGCCATGTACACGCCATCCTTCCTATACCCATGCTTAGCATAATATTCTTTAACACCTAGGGCTGATAGCACCAACAGCTTCTTTACATCATACTTGTCCCTTGCAATCCTCTCAGCTTCTTGAAGCAACATAGATCCATAACCTCTGTGTTGCCAATCGCTCTTAGAGTCCTCTCCTACGGGGACTACGTTACCATAAACATGGAGGACCCTTATTATTGCTGATGACCTTTTAATAACTTCAGGTCTAAAAGCTTTATCTGATGGTATCCTAAGTCTAAGCAGCCCTATGAGTATGTCGTTTGCGACGTCTTCGTAGGAGAGGAAGACTTCTATGCCGTCAGAAGCTTCGTACTCCTCGATCTTAAGTTTCACGTGGTCGAGATCAGGTTCAATACCCCTTTTAAGCCTTACATGCCCAACCTCCCTACATCTAATACAATTGCACTTTAAACCTTGAATTTCAAGTCTCCTAAGCACTATATTCCTAAGATCCCCCCTCTTGACGCCGTCAACTATAAGTTGAACTGGAATATCACGTTGTATCCTCTGAATTCTAATCCATCGCGGAACTATCTTCTTTATTTCGACTATTATGTCGGCAGCTTCTTCCGAAGAATATGGCTTATAACTACCTTTAAGCCACATATCGTAAAGCTTTGTCCCCTTCAGTACCAAAGTTGGATATATCTTGATATTATCTGGCTTAAAGTTGGGATCGTTAAACACTATTCTAAACATTTCTAGGTCCCGCTTTGGGCTTGAACCTGGTAAGCCTAACATGAAGTGAGCTGTGACCTCGAAACCGCAGTCTTTAGCAACTCTAAATGCTTCGACAACGTCATTAACGGTGTGCCCCCTATTTATGATCTCGTATACGTCGTTGAACACCGTCTGAACGCCAAGCTCTACTCTAGTAAAGCCCATCTCCAATAGGTTGTTTGCTTGACCCACCTTAAACATGTCAGGACGAGTTTCTGCAGTTATACCAGAATTCCTTATGGGAGCCTTTTCGGCTATGAGCTTTGCTTCCTCTAGATCGGTAGATTCGACCCCGTTAATTGCATCTAGGCACCTCTTAACGAACCACCTCTGGTATTCAAGAGGTAAGTAAGTGAAGTTGCCTCCTAGAATTATGAGTTCAACTTTGTCGACCTTATGGCCTATTTCTTTTAACTGGTCGATTCTACTTTCAACCTGCATGTATGGATCATAGTTCCACTCTCTAGCTCTCCTACCAGCGGGCTCTAACCCTGTGTAAGCTGAAGGTGTACCTAGCTCAGGTCCTCCAGGGCAATAAATGCATCGTCCGTGAGGGCATGGATGTGGCTTAACCATGACCGCTACCGGTATTATCCCACTCAGCGAGCGTACCTTCTTAATCCTTAGAAAATACTCGAGATACTCCCTGTAACCTAATGCTCTCAAGATATCAGAGTTCTTTGGAGGAGGGACCTCATACTTTTTCGATATAGTTATCTTAAGTTTATTTAGTTCGGAAGCATCGGCCGGAGGGTTTTCAGTTACCGCCTTCGCAATCTCTAAGCAAGCCTTCCTAAAGGTTTCGCTATTAACGTGCAATATCATTACTTAGTGGCCCCTCTCTAGATGTAGTGCTTATAGAATAGCTACAAGTACCTAATTATCAATTCGTCTACCACTTCGACTACTTCATTAAAATTCTTTGATATCATCCTAGATAAGATCTCGCTTGCTTTCCCTACAGCCCTTTCTCTAGTGTTGCTCCTATTAATGAAACCGCCTACGAACCAGAGTATGGAGTCTAAGTGGAGTGGCGGTATCTTACACTTCTCAGCTACGATCCCCCATGCTCTCTGGGCTTCTCTAGGCTTTTCGACTATAACTTTTACGATGTCGTGCCACTTCTTAAAGTTTGAGTCTATTATGTCGACAATCCCCGATGTCCACGACAATTTAGCTATTCTAGAGTCTATAGGTATTGGTATATCGAAAGAGGCTGTAAGAGGCTTCTCGTAATAGGCTCTATAGGCATAACAAATCATTTTTAATGAAAATACGACGGTCTTCGAGTTCCACTTCGACTTTAGGTTTGAGGCTAATGCTTTAGCGAAAGCGCGTAGGTCTTTCGCGTACTCTGTTATCTTCTGGGGGTCCAAGATGTTGGCTGTCAACGCTCTTAGAAGTCTTGACGTCTTGCTACTACGTAAAGCGACATTTATCTTGGATTTTGAAAGGAAGTTGATAACGATCTTTATAGCTTCTATCAGGCTCTTTGGCTGGTTAAGCTTTGAAATGTAAAAAGCGAACTCATTCCAATAATCTTCACCTCTCCCACTAAGTCTGTAGCTCACTAGGCTATTCAGTACTATAAGCGTTAGAGCTGTCCCGAAATCCATCTTACTCGTAATTAGCTTAATCGCTTGAAACTGTGGATCGAGCTCTTCAACCCTCAATGCGCATTCTAGTCCCAAGGAACTTAACTTCTCAGCTACGACTTCCATTCTCTCATGATTGGACCTGATGATCGCCAAGCGCGGACACCTTTGAGGTCGGTTTGCTTACTTTTTTACTTACTCCTCGTTAAAAATAAAGTTCAAGGCCTCTAACTTTAAGGCAAATTTCGCAGAGCCTCTTGATACGTCCAGCTATTAGTAGTGCTTAGATGCCAGCTTTTTCATGACATCGTCGGGACAGCTTCTAGGTTTAAGGATGAAAGCTCTAATAGCCGTCTCGGTTACGCATCTCATAGTTCTGTAACTTTTCATCATCCTATGAACCCGTTGAGACCTTAATAAACTGCGGGCGCCGGATTATAGAGATCTTATGTAAGAGTTACTATGTTATGATCATTGGGATAAGGCTTAGACAGCCAATTAATATACAGAAAAGCCAGGACTTTAGCTTTGATGCTACGTTCATTAGAGTGCCTATAGTTGCATAACCAACGACTGCCGAGACTAGGACCCCGATGGCAGCTGAGGGAATTAGTAAATATGCTTTATTGGTCAACAACAAATACGCTTCAGCCATAGCTATGACTGGGATGCTTAGTATAAAGCTAATTCTTACGGAATCCTTCGCACTATAACCTAGAAACAACATGGTTGCTATGGTCAATCCACTTCTGCTGAGCCCGGGCATGATAGAGAAAGCTTGAATAAGCCCTATAAGTATGGAATCAGGAATCTTAAGTCTCCTAAAAGTTCTCTCTTTCATTGCCAACTTCTGAATTAGACCAATTAGTATTAGGCATACGCCTATTAGAACCATGAACACCGTTAAGTTCGTACCCGCAAGCCAGCTTACTACTTGATATACAAAGAAACCAACAACGCATGTAATTACTGTCGCTATTACTATAAACATTAAGAACTTGGAGTCATCGTTTATATCACCGCGAAGTGTAGGCAATAAGTTGTTAACAAGTCTCTTCAAATCCTTCCTGAAATATAACACAGCAGCCAAAAGGGTTCCTGCATGCAACCATATGGCTAAGTTCACTGCTTCGTTTGGACTAATCCCAAAGTGCAAAAGTATTAGAGAAATTATTCCTTGGCTAGAAACTGGAATCCACTCGGCTACCCCTTGGATTACGCCAAGTATGATAAGTAGTAGGACCTCCAAACTCTAGCCTCCGAGGACACGAGACAACACCATGCTTAAAATGTTTCTAAACGTTTTTAAGACGCTTTTAAAACCGTATCATGAAAATTGAGGGGCCATAAGAACTCTCCACCTTCTGATGATAAACCTTCGATATTCTAAAACCCTCAAGATTCTTCGATAAGCTATCCGTGCAAGCACGCTTTATAATCTAAGAACGAGCACACGGCTATTAAATGTAGCTAGCGCCTAACTTAGGGTCATGAACCCAAAGTCTAGTTCCTCGTCTTGAACGTAACTTTTCCGGAGTCTAACGGCAAGTTCGGCTTTGTAGAGTTCTCTGCCTAGGTATGCCGCATGGTCTAGAGTCGATATGAGACCTCTCTCTATTAACTCATCGCAGATATCGCTAGCGCTTGAACCCTCGATGATGTATGAGGCTCTACCTGCCTTAATGTGCGATGCAACTATTATCCCTCTATCTTTATCTATAGTCACTTTAATGTAGCCTGCGGAATCTTGAGCTCTAGTCCCCCTTCTGCATGCCTTTATAACCTCGTTACACCCCTCTTTATGGGGCGGGATGGTTGTATCCCTTTTCTCTTTTAGGGCTAGGAGGTTAAAGCTAAGATCCTTCATGGCCTTACCTCTTATCTTCGAAAGCTTAGCCATTTTCGCTGCTAAGCAAAGCTCTCTCACACAACCTGACGTCTTATTGCTTGCTTCTGTAGTCAAAAGTAACGAAATTTCTAGCTCAGCCGCTATGGCCGCCATAAGACCATTAACTCCCACACTGTCTACGTCCATCAGCTCCGTGACGTTTCCAACCCCCATCATTAACGGTATTTCGGGTCTCCTCTTGGAAAACTCGTAGTATGCTACTAGAGACTCAAGAATACTCGACTGCAACGGGGGACTCAATATCGGATCTGCAATTACCTTCTTGAATCCCATGTTAAATGCAAGGTCTACGGCTTCTTCAAGGTTTTTTACTTTTTCACATATAGTTGACGGGTAGTACCCTTTCTTCACGTCTGTTGGCACCACTACTATGGCAACATCGCGCGGCAGCTCCTCAAGGTCTTGGAGGACCCCCTTATCCACACTTATTACGAGGTCTGCTCCTGCATCTACTGCAGCGGTTATCTCAACTGGGTTTAAGGAGTCTATACTTATGGGCCCTTCAATCTCGCTTTTAGCAATTTTGACTAACTTACGAACAGCATCGGGAAAGCACTCACCTGCAGTCATGCCTAAGTCTATGATGTCTGCTCCAGCACTTTTATATCGACGAGCCTCAGTGAGTACGTCGTCAACCGTCTTGTCTAAAGCCGAGGTTATCTCGGCAACAACCCTCAACGACCCCTTAGCTATAGGGACCCCGGCTATGTCGAATAAAGCTTTCTTTTTTTCTTCCTCCTCTATGTTCCTAAGTTGTACCTCGTCTTCTAACTTTTTACTTAATCTTAAGACTTTGCATGCAGGATCTAGCTTTGATAGCTCAACCTTACCCAACATTGACAGCACGTACGGTAAATCAGCTGCGTGGATAGGACCCTTAAATGTCGGTATTCCTAGTTCCTTCTCTATCAACGATACATCCCCGCCAATAAGCCCTGGAGTCAATATAACGTCGAAGCCCTTGACCTTCTCCTCCTTCAACCTCCTTGCAATCTCGCGAGGGGGGATTAAAGCCGCAACTTCATGTGGCATAACGTAGACTTCAAAGTCTACGCCAGACTTTGAGGCATACTCTTCGACGATCTTCGAAGCCGCTTTGCCAGTAACTAGTAGGACCTTCATGTCCCTCAAAAAGCAAGAGACATTAAGCGTCAATTAAAAATTGCTTTAAACGAGAAGTTAGTCAGCACGTGCACTTCTCATCACTCATCAGGACCGTGGAGGCTCATCACGACACGAACGCTTATTAAAGTTTTAAACTGCTACTTTAATTTTTTACAACAATTTAAAACTAGATGCTATTGATGAACCGAGGCTCCAAAGCCAATGGTTAAAAGCGTTACAGGAAAAGGCTACGGTTGCCGCAGAATATCATGGACTTCTCAGCTTCTTAGAGGTTTAGGAAAAGATAAGTTATGAATAGCATCTCAAGCTAAAAGAATTTTAAGGTCCCCCTCAACCATAGGGCTGAGAAGAATGCCCGACAACGTCGTAGTGGTGGATGACGTACACAAGGCCTATAGGGTAGGGGAAGTCACAACATGGGCTCTAAGAGGTGTATCTATCAAAGTCGAGAGGGGCGACATGATATCGATTATGGGACCTTCTGGTTCAGGAAAATCTACACTTTTAAACATGATAGGTTTACTCGATAGACCAACAAAGGGTAAAGTCTACATTGATGGAGTGGACACGAGCAAGTTGGGTGATCGTGAGCTCGCAAGCTTCAGGAACTACAAGATAGGCTTCGTTTTCCAACAATTTAACTTGGTCGGCAGACTTACAGTCCTCGAGAACATAGAACTCCCACTAATAGCAAGAGGACTACCAAGACCTGTCAGGGTAAAGATGGTCACCGAGGCCCTGCACAGGGTGGGTGGCGACGAGAGCTGGCTAGTTAAAAGGCCTACGCAGTTATCCGGTGGTCAACAACAGAGAGTCGCAATTGCGAGGGCCATAGTTACTTCGCCCTCAATAATACTCGCGGACGAGCCTACCGGGAACTTAGATAGAACATCAGCAAAGGTAGTCATGAACACCTTCCTCAAACTAAATAAAGCCGGTCAGACCATAATAGTGGTGACGCACGATCCAGAGGTTGCCAACTGCACAAATAGGATATACGTTATTAGGAATGGAGTTATCGTCGACATTAAGGAGCCGGACAGAAGCCACAATATACTAGTTAGTGTATGACGCGATTTACTTTTCTAGGTAGCTCGTTTACCGACATATTTATGAGAAAATTTGTAAGATAATCGTGTAGGATTTAAGGGAGGAAAGAGATATTGACTCGCAAAGTTACATTCACCGTATCGATTTTAGCCTTAGCGTTCATGATTGTCACCCTCGTCATATCTTTAGCCCAGTCTAGTAGCTTCGAAGTGTTGTCAACGTCTTTCAAGTCTTCTGCCGGTATGGATGTTTATCCCGGAAGTCGGAGAGCTTACTTGAGAATAGATGTACAGTATCACGGAACTGAAGACGCTTACTCTGTCACTGGCTACCTCAAGGATCTACCGCCTGGAATATCTCCTAGCTTCGGTTACGGCTTAACTTCACCAGCTAGGGACCCTAATGGAACAACCAAGATTAGCATATCTCAAGGAGACATTTTCTACTTCGACTTTTATCTTGATGTTAATAAAGGAGTAGAGCCCGATACCTACGACCTTACCTTAATTGTGAGCTACAAAATTGGAACTGAAACCAAATCCGAGAACTTCAGAGTAAGTATAGCTATAGCACCATACCCTGAGCTAAGGATCATAGCAGTAGATGTTTCATGGAACCCTGGGGCTTACCCAAGAACAATAGATGCGTCTCTAAGGGTAACTATTAGGAACGTAGGCACGTCAGATCTAAGAAATGCTGTAGCCAAGCTTTTACTTCCAGAGGGCTTTAGACCGAGAGAGCTGAGCACTCAAGTAAACCCTATAGTTGCTGGTGACCAGGCTTTAATTCAATTTAACGATATAGACATTGATGTGGGACAAGGTAGCTATACCGCGATCATAGATATTAACGGCACGGCTCAGACCCCCGATGGTGTAACCTACAATGCATCGGCATCAATATCGATATCAATAAAGGTAGAGGCTGTAGCCAGCGAACTTTACGTCATAAAACCCCTATCTGCTCAATGGGGTGAGGCTCAACCACGTCCTTCATATCCCGGTTCGAGGTATGTCCCCCTTACAATAACCCTAATAAATGGAGGCGAGTACGACGCTCTTGGCCTCATTGTTAGAACCTCCTCTCAGTACCTAAAGCCCATAAAGGCTGAAGATACGTATCCGGCTAGGATTTATCCTGGAGACTCTTGCAGCTTAACTTTCTACTTCGACGTTGCAACATACGCATATGAGAAATTTAACTTAGTATTGGACATGGAGTATTGGGTTGATATAGGCGGGGGTACTTTAGTCCGAGTATCTTCGAGACAGCATATTCAAGTATTTGTGGAAGAATACGTAGGTACCCAAGGCGAAGGCATTTACGTAGTTTCGACAGGCTGGCTAAACAATTACAACGTCTTCCCTAACACCGACAACGCTACATACCAAGTAGTTATAGCCAACAGGCTTCCATTTCAGCTAAGAGGCATAAAGGCCTCGCTTACATTACCGTTAGGATTTAGAGGTGACATGGGGTCTATTGCAACAGCGTACTTTGACGGACCCTTAACAAGTTACTCGTCGGCAGCTCTCCCCTTCAGGGTCTCGGTGGGCAACGTCAAGCCGGGATTGTATGAGGCAACTTTGACTGTAGATTACATAGCCGAGTCTGGCGGTCCTGGAACTAGGAAAGTAGAACATTTTAATGTTAAAATGAGGGTTATAGATGATAAAGACGCAATAGAGTTAATAAGCGCTACGTGGCTTGCTTCAGCCGTCGAGCCTAGAACTTACGGAGCCGTCCTCAGAGTTGACTTGCGTAACAATTACATAGACTCAATGAATGGTGTAATCTTAGAGATTAACTTACCGCGCGGCTTCTTCAGTGCCATCGACAACTCTTCGAAGATTAAAATAGCTTCGACGTCACCTGAGATAGTGCAGGTAGCTCAGAACTTACCTCAAAGCATAGAGGCGCTCATATCTATCATTAGGGCTACGGCCATATCGCCACAACAATCACAGCAATACCCTCGAGGAAGCACTATATCGTTTTTAGTACCTCTGAACGTACTCGTCAATTCTACGGGGATCTATAAAGCTACGGGTACCGTAAGTTACATAGATTCTTGGGGTTGCAGGAGGGAGTGTAAAGTAGAAGTACCATTAACCGTCCTCGGCTCGGCTAGGTACGTAGACGTTAAGCTTCTAGGATCTATGAGCATAAAAAGTAGGTATACGAACATGACCTTAGTACTTCAAAACCTAGGCAGCTCACCTGCATACAACGTCTACTTGACCATAAGGGCTACTCAAAGCGCTCTAGGTACCAGCGCTCCACTCTTAATCGCAACGCCCTCCACGATATATCTTGATATGCTTGAAGCTAACGCCACGACGAGCATACCAATGGTTTTCGCTTTTAACCCCTTGGGTTATCAAAGCGTTATGGGTGCAACAACCGTAGTGAATTACGGTGTAGCCCCTCTAATGGTATCTATCTCTTACAAGGACGCTAACGGCTACTCTCATAACTTCGACGTTACTGTAGCTGTCGCCTTAGAACCCTTCATAGACGTAGTCGTAAGGGACTTAAAGGCCGAAGCATCCCAAGGAGCACTCGAAGTTAGCGGCACTCTAATAAACTATGGTTCGGCCACGGCGTATAGGCTTGAAGTTGGTGCTCGTGCCGGAAGTTCATCGTCCAGCTCGTTTATAGGAGACCTAGAACCTGGATCTCAAACGGCGTTTAGAATCAGGATGCAAGTTCCGGAAAACGTGAGCGATTACGTTAAACTTACCATAAGCTACTACAATATATTTAATGAGTACGATAAGCGGGAGCTTAACGTCACGATCACACGCATACAACCCAAAGTAGAGGAGAAGCCTGTAGCCGAGGCTCCTATTCCATTTTACGGCCTATTAATGATAGTTTTAGTGATAATATTCTTGGCGCTAGTCGGGATACTAGTCTACAGACTTTATAGGTCCCACATGCGAAGGCTTCGCAGTGGGGTATCCACTCAATGAGACTCTCGACATTATTGTTCATAGTTGATGCATTTAGGCTCTCTTTCAAGGTGATTAAAGAGAGGAAATTAAGGGCGACGCTAACGATGTTGGGAATAATGATGGGTCCCTTAGTCATGATAATGATGGGTTCTGTAGTCGCTGGCTACTCAAATTATATAGTAAATCAGATAGCATCGTTAGGACAAAACACCATAATAATATACCCTTCGTCGGATTACAAGCTAACACAAGATGACCTAAACTATGTAAGGTCATTCCCATACGTCGAGGAGGCCGAGCCCTTCTACGCAACCCAAGGAGTTATGAAGAGGGGTGGAGAAAACATTCAAGTATACGTATACGCCGTTAAGCTCTCGCTAGTACTAAAGTCCATAGGTGGCCTCGAAATATTGGAGGGAAATAAACCTTCGGAAAGCGACGTTCTTGCAGCTCTTGTAGGTTACAAGGTGGCCTTCGATGAAGAAGGCAATAAGTTATACAATGTAGGCGACGTCATAACGTTGACGACAAGTGAAGTTAAAGGTGGGCGGATCGTTAAGACAAGGAACATAAATGTCGTAACTGCTGGAATCCTTAAGGAATATGGTGGTGCACTACTGTTTAGTCCTGACCAGACTATTTTTCTGAATGTTGAGGCTGGGAAAAAACTGCTAAGCATTAATGATTGGTCTGGAATATTTATTATGCTTAAGGACTCCATTTATGTTAATGATTTCACGAAATCCCTTAGAGACGTATACGGCAATAGACTTACAGTAATAGCATTTGGAGCTATAGCAAAGATAGCATCTAGCGTGACGGCAGCAATCTCATTCATAAATTTTACAACCTCACTTTCCGCATTAGCAGTTGCAATTGCTGGAATTACTGCAACGATGGTCACATCAGTTATAGAGAGAACTAGAGAAATAGGAGTTATGAAGGCCGTAGGTTTTACTAACATTCAAGTAGTGCTAATGATTTTAGCAGAGTCTCTTGCTATAAGCCTAATAGGTGGGTTGATTGGAGTAATCTTAGGTATTATTGGAGCCTACGCGCTTGCATCACAAGGTCTAGAGATTGCTGGCGAAACTACATCACTTGTTATAAAGGCTCAGCCAGCGTTAACTCCTGACTTATTCTTGTTAACGCTAGGGTTAACAGTCCTCGTAGGCATAATTGGTGGTTTACTGCCTGCATATATGGCCTCCAAGATACCGCCAGCCGTAGCGTTGCGTTACGAGTAAACATGCCACCATTAATGATCTTTCACCTCGCTTTTCTCCATGATTCTAAGAACTTCTTGTAGCTTTTCAGCTCGATACTTCACGAGGGCCTTTATTATGTCGAGGACCTTGGAATCTAGCCTTGAGAGGACGTCTAGACGGAGAACGAATGGCATGCCAATGAATAGTTCTACCTTGTCTGACACTTGCTCCAAGAGCTTTTGTATAAATAGGGCTACGAACTTCTTGCCTTTATCAGTTATTGAATAGATCTTCCGGACCTTAGCGCCACAATGATACTTATTCGCAGTGACGTAACCTAACGTCTCAAGGTACCTTAAGACTGGATAGAGAGAGCCGGGGCTTGGCTTCCATAGACCCATGCTCCGCTTCGCAATCTCTTGAATTATTCTATAACCATGTTTTTCGCCTTCGAGAAGCAGCAATAATGTTGATACTTTTAGAAGACCCTTTCCTAAAGAACGAAGCGTCTTAACTACGTCCCTTTCAACGATTCTGTCAGTGTTCTGATTCATAGAAAACTCCTCATAATTTAGAAATAAGACCTTCAGTATTAAGCCTGTTTCTTCGAACGCCGATATCTAAAGACCATTTAGAGGTAAGAGGGATGCGAGAACATCTTAAAGATGTGTTTTGAAGTCTTATTTTGAAGCCCCCTCTATCCCTCTAGAACCAACAATCTTTTCTATTTCTCGTAGTATTTCTCTCGGTCTCTTTAATACGACGACCCCCTCTATGGTTAATAGCTTCCTCACATTCCCTAGATCTATAGGGGTACTCTTGGCCTTAATTTTGGCCCTAAACCTAACGGCTCCAAATGGGCACGAGTGAAGGCAATTACTGCATCCGATACACTTTGATAAGTTTATGTGCCCTGACCCTTCTACAAGTTCGAAAGCTTTCGTAGGACATGAAGTTAAGGGTTTACATTCCTTGCATTTATGTAACTCACAGATCAATCTGTTGACTATGTGAGGGGTCTCAGTCTCGTATTCGACTTCGGAGTCCGTCGGAACTATAAGAACCTTGACCCCACCCTTCAGAGCTTGAGCTACAGCTATAGTCGGAGGCGTATCGGCTATCCCTCTTACAATCTTTGCAACGGTATTTGCTGATGCCGGTGATGCTATTAGAGCACTGTACGTCCTCATCAGCAGTCTTCCAGCTTTGCTACAACTAGCCCCATCACTAGGCGTTACAAGTTCTCTATAATAGTTACCATCTGCTATGGTCCTTAATTTACCCTCAAGACCATAAATTCTAACGACTTCAAGCCCGGCTTGAGATATGAATACCGTTATTTCGAAACCCTTTGATACTAGCTCCTCCATAACTTCTATGCTTTCAAAGAGATGGTGGCCAGCGCCCGTCAAGCACCATGCCAACCTATTTCGATGGTAGCTCAACTCTCTTCGCACCTTCAAGTAGCAAGTCTACTTGGTTGGCTAAGTCTCTAAGCACGGTCTGATAATCAATCTTCCCCATCTCTATAAGGTACATTTTTTCTTCAAGAGCTTTAGTGGTGGCCTCTGAAACGAGGTCTTTAAATCTTTCAATTAAATAGTCATATACTCCTCTGCCCAAGGCAGTTGCTATTAACCCTCCCCACTTATTTTTGATGACGTACTTATGCCTTATCAACCCCTCGATAATTTTTGAATAAGTCGATGGCCTACCTATACCCCTCTCCTTCATTAACTTTATGACGTCTCCCTCTTTATACAACGGTATTTTTGACGTTCTTCTGATCTCAACGTTCTCCACCTTAAGGAGATCACCTACATTCAATCTATTTATAAGCTTGTAGCCGAGGACGTCAAGATAGCCAGGATCCTTTATCTCAACTATCCCTTCTTGGTCGGTAAGGTACTTAACGCCATTAATTTCAAGGCTGAACTTGTACTTCGCTTTAACGACTATAGCTTTCTTCATTTGGCTAGCTATGAACCTCCTAAATATCAGGTCGTATAACCTATAGTGCCTCATGGATAATGGTACTATGGTTTTTATAGAACCATCCATAACTAAGCGTTGAAGCGTAAGCGCATCTATTGGCCGCGTAGGCCTTATACATTCATGCGCGCCTTCCTTGAACCAATCTCTGGGCACGAACCAATTCTTGAACTCTTCCTTATACCTTTCCTGCAGGTAGTCCCTGGCGATAATTTTACCGACGTCAGAGACGGTCGTGCTATCGGTTCTATGATAAGTTATAAAACCCATTTCAAACAATTCTTGCGCTATCCTCATAGTTTCAGACGAGCTAAAGCCCTTCGTCGATGCTACGTACAGAAGGTCGTCTGTAGTAAAGGGAGGGGGTGGGTTAACCTCGACTTCTTCAAGAGACACGTCTTCGACAACGACTTGAGATTCTTTGATCCGGTGATATTGATCTTTAAGTTCTTTAAATGGTAGGGGGACTTCAAAATGAAGTTTAAAGCCTTCTTGGACGTCGACTACTACGTAGTTGGTTATGTTCCTCTTCCACTCCTCGCATCTTTCTATTATCCACCCTAAGACGGGCGTCTGAACCCTACCTGCAGCAAGCCACTTCTTGCCAAAGATATCCCACAACTTTTCACTCAATCCAAAACCTATCCACCTATCTTCTATTCTTCGAACTATCTGAGCTTCTACCATTGATACGCTTATATCACGAGGTTTATTTAATGATTCATAGATAGCCCTTCTAGTAACCTCGTGAAACTCGCTTCTTCGTACCGTGTTCAAGTAAGGGGCTATGGTACAGGCTATGTCCCATCCTATCTTTTCTCCTTCGACGTCGGGGTCGGTCGCTATGAAGGCTAAGTCGACTTCGCTTGCTATTTTTCTAATTACGTTCACAACTTCATATGAACTAAATATTAAGTTCGATCCGCACTTAGGGCACCTATCATCACTTGATGCGAACTGATACCCACACTTCTTACATCTCTTAATGGTGCTATAGAGCGGAGCATAGCCCTCACCTATCAATAGCACTCCGTACTTACCTACATCCTCTGTCACCAGGTCGTAAACATGTCCTCTAGTCGCGACTATACTCAATAGGAAGTTCCCGGCAAAAACCTCGAAAACCTTTAAAGATCCCACAGTTCTCCTAGATGGTCTTCCAAAAAAGTTTGCGATAGCACGTGCCTTTGTTGGGCTTTCAACAACCATTAAGGCGCTTTTAACGGGATCCTTTACTTCTTCGACTTCGCCGGTTATAGCTTTCTTAGCCTTGACCCTATCTTCGTCTATCTCCTTGAGCACTTCTTCCAATCTCACTTCAGAGAGATGTTTCCATTGTACATCGTCTATGTAAATTCTAGTCTGCTTCATTAAGTTATTGAGGGCGTTACGATCGTTAGGTAAGCATATCACTACACTAAGTCCCTTTGTTAAGCCACCAGTATACATTCTTGAGGTTCTTCCGCTTGCCTGTATGTACGTCATCACATCAGGGATGAACATGTACAACTTTCCATCTATTTCTCTTACGTCGATTAGTTGGCTTTCAAGTAGCTGCTTCTTGATTTCCTCTCTCTTTAGTAACTCATTCATTAAGTTCTTTGCGTCTTCAAAGATTTTCCTTACTTCTTCGAGGTAACCCTCGAGCTTCGTGGCGCTACGGAGTGCATCAGCTATAAGTCTCGCTTCGTCATATCTAAGTCTCAGAGCGTGTTTCCTCATTTCAGCTACCATCTTAGCTAAGTGGAATGCTTCCTCTCCTTTGACAATCGTTTGTAGAACCGACATTACCTGAAGGAGCCTTATTGGGTGACCTTCTTCGGAGTCTAATGTAAACCTGAACTTTGGCACAGCGACAAAGACCGCGTACCTAACCCTTTCAGGGAGATCGAGACCTCTAACTATAACACCATAGTAACTTGCAACCCCGACTAGCACATCAAGTTCTCCTTTAGCAAAGTCTTCTACAAGCTTCTTTACACCCCTCATTCCGGACTTAGCAAAAGCGGCTTTAATACCATTTGAAACCAAATAGTCCGTAAGAGCCTGAGCGAATTTTGCTCCTAAATCATACGAAACATATATGAGACCTCCAACGCCTAGCCTCCTTATAAGCTCAAGAGCTGGCTCCATTAGATCTTCAAGTTTGCTACCATCAATCACTACGTAGCAGTCTTGAATGTTCCTCATGTACTCCATTATTGTACCCGCTTCAAACCCAAGCAGCTCCCGAAACAACCTCACCCTCAAACCTCTAGCTCGGCCGGTCGCGCTTAGAACTATAAGTTGACCGAACTCGTTATTAGAAGTCAAGTCCTTTAATTCCGCAGTCATCATGTCAAGCTTAGACCTAACTTCTTCAATCTTCTCCTTACGTCCAGCCTTCAGCAAATCGACTAATTTAGTCTTTTCTTTTACCAATCTCATGGCTAAAGTGATAGCCTCAGGCGGGAATCCCATCAAATTCAGAACTCTGTCTATGTTTTTCGACCTTCTAAGTAGAGCGTCGACATCATCTACAGCTACTAAGTTGAACTTGGCTCCTACCATTTTCTGGAAGTTCTTTGCAAGTGACATCGGGGTAGTTACTACAACGTCTACTTCTCCCCTCTTTATGGCATCGAATGCTTCTTCTTTATCCTTAACGTGTCCGCCGAACAGTGGAATTATCTTTAAATTGAGCAAGGCTTTCTCAGCATACTTGTTAAGCCAATCGTAAACTTGGTTTGCGAGTACTATAGTAGGCAATATGAAGAGCGACTTTTTCCCTTGCTTAGCGTAATACAACGTTAACGTAACTGCGAATAGTGTTTTTCCAACACCTGTTGGAGCTATTACAGCAAAGCTAAGCCCTGACAAAGCTCTCTTAGCCCACGTCCTTTGAGCACTCCACATCTTTTTTCCTGTAACTTCGCTGAAGAAGTCTTCAAAGTCTTTCAACTTGTGAGCTAATATGACATAATCTTTGAGCCCCTTCAGCTTATTGGCCTTCTCTAAGAGCTCTCCGAGCTTTAACCTAAAGTCGATGGGCGACGATTTAGCTAGATCTATTAGCTTCTGTACTTCCTCGCCATCGGGTAGACAGTTATCACAAGGCAGGCCAGCTAAGAGCCTCTCATCGGTTACGTCCCCGTTACAGTTAGGGCAAAGACCCTTGAACACTGCGCGCATCATCACTACTCAAAAAACCAGAAAAACTAGGAGCTTATTTAATCTTGCTTAGCCCTAAGGTCCTCAACATCCTCTATGTACATTATGTTGAAGTTTAAGTCATCTACGAAACGCATTCTTGCCTTAACCCTAGTGGATCCGTACCTCACAACTACTTTTACGTCTATAGCGTCCCCCTTAAGTGAAGAATAATCGTATGGTAACCTTCCATTCCCTTTAATGACCCTAACGTTAAAATCGACCTTCACCTCTTCTCTAAAAGGTTGTAAAGACATGGATTTTTCGATTGCCTCTTTGACTGCATTAAGTACGTCTTCTCTCTTGGCTATGGGGAGCCCAACGAATTGGTGATAGAGAGCTCCAAGAGCTATCCCAGCTTCAAATATGGCCCTCTCTCTATCTGTTATCGAACGATGAAAGTATTTTTTTGCTGGATCCTCAAGACTCATATTACTCTCGTTACAGTTCTAGGCTTTTAAAGGTACCTTTAACTCCGTGCCTTTACTCATAGCTACTCTTCGTAGATCCGCTATAAGTTCGTCAATAAGCTTCTCTGTATGATGAGGCATTAACACGACCCTCAGGTGAGTAGGAAACTCAGATAAAAACCATCCTAAACCCCTTACAATACGTGAGAAATCTTTAACGCTTAAATTTTTGGCCCTAATACCTACAATGTTCATTACAGGCTTTACTAGGAGCTCTAGGTGACCATCGTTTTCAATTTCTTTCGACAATCTTTCCGTTAGCTTCATGCATTTACTTATCATGTTCCTGTAACCTTCCTTACCTAAAACTCTCAATAATGTCCATACTGCAGTCACTGAACCTCCAGGCCTGCTTCCAGCTATCGTAAAGCTCTTGGCGTTGCCTCCAGCTAAGTAGG
The DNA here is from genome assembly GCA_038887515.1 of Candidatus Nezhaarchaeales archaeon. Lineage (GTDB taxonomy): Archaea > Thermoproteota > Methanomethylicia > Nezhaarchaeales > WYZ-LMO8 > WYZ-LMO8. The sequence goes on from JAWAKK010000001.1 coordinate 227,749, forward strand.
GAGTCCTGAAAGTTATCGAGTCGACAAGCTCAGGATCCTTAAAAAGTATGCCTCCAGCCGGTATAGGGACAAAACCCATTTTATGGGGGTCAACGGTTATGGATTGCACACCTTCTAGTCTGAAGTCGAAGTCCGGAACCGTGTACCCTAGATCTCTTAGAAATGGCAAAACCATTCCTCCAAAGGCTGCATCGACATGCAAATATACATTCCTTTCAACCGCTAGCTCGCTAAGCTCTACTATTGGATCCACAACGCCTAGAGCAGTTGTTCCAGCTATACCGACTATTGCAGCCGTATTTTTCGTAATACTACGCCTAACATAGTCGACATCGACTGTAAAATCACTATTTAATGGAACCCTTATGACTCTTAAGCCTAAGAGATCGGCAGCTTTATAAATAGAAATGTGGCATGACGATGGGACTATAATTTCACGCTTCTTTGTGTAGTTTCTTGCAGCCCATAAAGCAATTACGTTCGCTTCAGATCCGCTTGAGACTATGGCTCCAACCGCCCTCGGATTTGATAGAAGTCCTCCAAGATCCTTGATGACCTCTTCCTCTAACTTAGCTATACCTCGCCAAACTCCGGGATCTCCTACGTTTCCATTCATGCCCATTAGGTATGCAATCTTAGATATGAGAAGGGGCTTAGGACACATAGAGCCGATGGCCCTATAGCTGAACCTTCTTACGTCTGATTCAACTATTTCTGCAAGATTCTTCAGTACCTTCTGTGGTTCTTCTCCCTTTTCCCTCATCGAGGATCATCATTTCATCTCTCAATGATTTGAAGACATACGCTCAGTTGGAAGGCCACTTTCCTTAAAAAGCTTTACGTAGATACGCCTCTTTTCTATATTTTTGATGCGTATAAATATGTACTTCTATGTAAATTTTTGGGATTGTATAAACAACATTAGAAGCCTTTTGTAGTCAAGCTTTTAAGTTGGTTGCCAGAGAGCCTATGTCGGCTTGGACATGACTGTTAGAGCAATAATTTTGGGCTCTGGCAAAGAAGTGGGCAGAGCCTGCATAGTAATTAAGGGAGATAGTGGATCAATAATGCTGGACTGCGGAATTCATCCTACAATTACTGGCCTCGAAGGAACACCGAAGCTCGATCTAATCGATATGGGGTCCGTGACAAATGTCGTACTAACCCACGCTCATCTAGATCATAGTGGAACCATACCGAGGCTCTTAAATTTAGGGTTTAAAGGAGACATCGTAGCTACCTTGCCTACCGCAGCTCTAGTAGGGATGATGTGGAGGGATCAAGTCAGTATAATGAAAAGGGAGTGGCCCGAGGAGTTGAGACTCTGGGATGTGAAGGAGATGAATAAGGTGCTTGCAAGCCACATACGATACGTAACATACGAAGAAGAGGTTAGACTGCCCAATGGCGTAAACTTGAAACTTCACGATGCGGGTCACATCTTGGGTTCATCGTTTGTCGAACTAGAAATTGATGGTTTGAAGATAGGTTACACAGGCGATCTGGGTACATCATCCAACCACCTTCAATACTGGGACGCCTCAGCCCTCAGAGGGGTCCACGTGCTTTTCTGTGAATCGACATATGGGGGTATTGAGAGGAAAGGTAGGGAGGCCCTTGAAAGGGAGCTTGTGGAAGCCGTAAAGTCGACGCTTGAAGGCGGAGGGAAGGTATTAATACCCGCAATGTCTGTCGGTAAGGCCCAAGAAATTTTATTGACACTTAAAAGGCATGAAACCAAGATACCCGACGCCCCAGTGGTGCTTGACGGTATGGCCTACAAAGCGACGAGGATATACTCTCAGTTCATAATGTATATGAACGATAGGATAAAGAGGGCCTTCATAATCAACGGTGAAGATCCATTCGATTGGGAGAGATTATTCCAACCTAAGTCCCTTAAAAAGAGACGCGAACTAGTCGAAAGCGAAAATCCCTGCATATTCATAGCTCCCTCTGGAATGCTTAAGGGCGGATGGAGCCAGTGGTACTTAGCTAAGCTTGCACCTAATCCGGAGAATGCAGTAGTGATATGCGGCTACGTAGATCCTCAAACACCAGCTAGCGAACTGGTCTCAGGAGCCAAGGAGGTGAAGGTTACGGACTTCATCGCTAAAGAGGAAGTTAGAGTACAAATAAATTGCAAGGTTTACCACGTAGAGATCTCTAGACACGCTATGCACTCAGAGCTCTGTAGGTTCATAGCTACAGTTAAGCCTGAAAACCTAGTCTTACTGCACGGTAATAGTGAAAACATTAAGAAATTAATGGATTCTGTTGGCAGTTATTCGAAGAGGGTAGAGGTTCCCGAGAACGGCTCAACTATTAGTCTTAGAGACTGATAGATTTACGTGATCGAATCATTCACCGTAAGGTAATTAAGTTCAAGGATTACTTATAAGAATCGCTAGGTTAGGTGTCTGCTTTGTACGTCTCAAAGTATATGAGTTCACCCGTTGTAACCGCTAAATTAACTGATAACTTAGCGTACGTTAGGAACCTAATGCTAAAGCACGAAATAAGTAGGGTACTCATAGTCGACGACGCGTTAAAACCTATAGGCATCATAACTAAGGGCGACATGATTAGGATAATGATATCAAGGGACTGGAGGGACAGACCTCTAGAGTCGATACACGTAAATGACGTCAAGGGACCCATGGAACTGAAGCTTGCAACACCACGAATGACCGTTAAGAGGGCAGCTAGTGTTATGATAAAGAATCTGATAAGCGGCCTTCCAGTAATCTTACCAGCTTCCGGGGATCTCGTAGGGATAATAACTAAAACCGATTTGTTAGAAGCATTCGTAGATGGTTACGTCGGTTTATACAAGGTCGGAGACCTCATGACTAAGTACCCGATAACGGTCAAGAGAACCCATAGCATATTTAAGGTTCAAGAGCTACTAGCTAAGTATAATGTTTCAAGGATAATAGTTGTTGATAATAAGAAGCCTATAGGCATCATAACCGAGACAGACGTCGTCTTCGGTAAACATGTTAAACCAGTGCTAGACAAGGGTAAGTTCATAAAACAGAGGGTTAAAGACCACTACAAGGATAGAGAAGCGGTCGTGAGGGTCTACAGGGTTCCAATAGTAGAAGACTTCATGACTCCAGACCCTTACGTTATAAGTGTTGACGAGGATGCTACAAAGGCTGCTACTATGATGCTTGAACATGGTATAAGCGGTCTACCGGTCGTGAATCGCGATGAGCTTGTAGGGATAATAACTAAAACCGATTTGGTTAAAGGGATGGCAGGGTTAATAAAGAGTTAAGGGTCGTCAACGTGAAGATAGCAGTATACGAGTACTTCACAGCCGTCAAGGCACTTAACGACCCCTCTTGGATTGAAGGAAACTCTATGCTGAATGCCGCGATCGAAGACTTTAGGAGAGCCGGGTATGAAGTAGAGGTAGTCGAGTCTATACCACCTAAGCGACCTGTAGACTTAGTGGTACTAATAGCTCCTTCGATTGGTAGAACACTCTACGGCCTAGTTAAGGCCTGCGAAGATGAGGGGTTAGAAGTCGTTGACTCTCCATCGACCGCGGTCTTTCTTGCAACGGATAAAGCATTATTGTCTAGAAACCTCGAGCTTTGCGGAATAAAAACCCCTAAGACTATAGTCTCCAGGTTCGAAAACGGATTAGAAGCAATAGAGAAGGCCTTAATAACTCACAGTAGAGTGGTGGTTAAGCCAGCTGATGGAGACGGTTGCGCAGGGCTTTGCCTTGTATCAGACATGGTCGAAGCACGTAAAGCTCTAAACGTAGTAAAGCAGAGCTCTAAGTTGCCATACTTTTTAATTCAAGAGTTCACTGATGGGTTGAATTTGAGCGTAAGCATATTGGCATGCGAAGACCTCGTAATACCAATATCAATAAACATGCAGAACATACACCTCGAAGGTCCTTCGGGAAGCTCACGCTACCTTGGAAGCGTAGTGCCCTACGAGCATAACGAAAAGGTCCTTGATGTAGCTGTGCGGGCAGTAAGATCTCTAGGCAACGTAAAGGGCTTCTTTGGCGTCGATGTAGTATTAAAGAAGAATGAACCTTACGTCATTGAGGTCAATCCAAGACTAACCACGAGTTACCTAGCGCTAAGGGAAATATCTGAGGACAATATACTCGAAATGCTCGTCAAATCATACTTCGACAAGAATTCGCTAAAGCCGATTAAGCTGAGGGGTAGGGCAATCGTTGAGAAACTCGTAGCTGACAGAGACATGGTTCTAAGCACTTTGGACGTAAGCTTAAGGTTGCCAAGTGGCGCTAAACTTCTCTCAACGATTGTTGATGGCCGGCATGCTATAAGAAAAGGAGAAGCTTACGCCTTATACGTGATGAGAGATTCATACCCCTAGCTCGTGGTAGCTTATAAATCCTCTTGGCGTTATAGGGGTCTTAGGCGACTTAAGAGCTATATGAAGGACGTACTTGGTCGAGACGTCGCAGAAAAAGAGATAAATATTAAAATAGCAAGCTACTTTGGCTCAGAGAGTGAATTAAAGATGCTGAAAGCGGGTAAATTCGATCGATTCATGGAGAGATATAAAGCATTGCTCAACGATGACCCCGAACTTAAGAGGCGCTTAACTCCCTATAGCACCTTTTGTGGGGGCCCTCTTCCATACCCTGGGCCTGGCCCTTATCCTCCACCAAATATAGCATTGGATCCAAGTGGTTGGAGTAAAGCCCGCGGCTACCCAAAGACAATCTTGCTGGGTAAAGAGCTCGTAACTTTCAAGATTAAGGGGGTGGTAACGTTTACAGTAAGGCTCGCGGAGAACGGTGTCTTTGATGTCGAGGTGAGGGAGGGCCGTGATCCTATACTGTCAGTGGAGATGACGCCTGAACTATTTAAGAAAATGGTCTTAGGCAAAGAGAGGGTAATATACGCTCTCGCGCATCCGGATAACGTTGTGTCCTTTAAGGACGGCATTGCCTTTAGCGATTGGATAACTATATTCGAAGTCATTGGAATCCTCCAAGAACTTGTTGAATCAGACCCAGAAATGTGGCGTTTTATTGAGGAGGGGCTTTAAGTTGGAGGTAAAGGTTCAAGTATCTAAGGAGTTCGTAGTAGAGACTTTATCGAAGATAGTTGGTGATCGTAACGTTGTTGTCGATATAAAAGAGCTAGAGCCCTACTCCAAGGACGATAGCTTTGTCAAGCCGATCATGCCGTTGTGCGTAGTAAAGCCTGTCGCGATTGAAGAGGTCCAAGAAGTCGTCAGATTTGCGAATCAGTACAAAATACCAATAACTCCTACTTCGAGCGGCCCCAATAATCTAGGTGGAACTATACCTTCACCCGATGGCTTAGTCATAGATCTTAGGAACATGAACCGCGTATTGGATATCGACTACAGGGCTTGGATGGCGTCGGTAGAACCAGGTGTAACATTCTCTCAACTTCAAAGTATCGTTAATAAGGAGGGCCTTCGAGTCCTAACTCCATCAGAAAACCCGGCATCCTCATCAGTGCTCTCGACCTATTTGGACTTAGTTCCATTGTACGGGTGGGTGTATTATGGAGAGGAGAACCTAACAACCATGACGGTAGTACTGCCCAACGGAGATTTAGTTAAAACTGGTGAAGCAGCTTTTCCAGAAATGCACCACCCGTACATGCACTCGCATGCCTCACCACTCGCAGGATTGATGAATTACATGTGGTATCAATCACAAGGTACGCTTGGCATAGTGGTTCAGGGGTGGATTAAACTCAAACCTAAAGGAGAGATGGAAAAGGTTTACTTTATTCCAATAGATGACGCTAAAGACCTTCAAGGAATACTGCGGGCAATCATGTGGCTACGGTACCCACGCGATATGGCAGTACTAAATAAGCAGGACTTTGCCTTAATGTTTGCAGAGTCCTCTCCTAAATGTTATCCCGAGAAAGTCAGGGAACTAAGAGAGGTTCTACCCAATTGGGTTATTATGTTCTCACTTAGGGGGAGAGCTGAGGCCGTTGAAGTAATGGAGAGCGACTTGAAGAAGCTAGGCGAGGAGAGATCGTTTAAACTTGTAGACGAGATTTGTGGCATCACATCCGAGATGGCCCTTAGTGAGATAGCAACTCCATCTGGCTTCACTAAGTGGCGTAACTACAAAGGGGCCAGGAACATAATACCATTCATAGCGTCGATTAAGGACGTTCCAGCGATTTACAAAGAGGTACTTAAGATTTCAGAAAAACTTCGTTACCCCAAAGACGATGTAGGGGTAACGATTATTCCGACGGATAGGATAGGAGTTGTCGCCTGCTCCATAAGCTTTGCTAGAGACCCAACGTCTCAAGAAAATACCGATTTAGTTAAGAAGGTTTACGTAGAGTCGGCGAAGGCTTTACTTGACCTAGGCGCTTTCTACAGTAGACCCTATGGTTTGCTCTCCAGCTTAATTTATAGTAGGTGTCAGACGTACTATGAAGTCCTGCTGGATATAAAGAGGGTTATCGACCCTAACAATATCATGAACCCTAGAAGGTTACAATTTGGAGGTGACGACTAATGGATGGAGAGGTTGAGAAAATGTGGATTTTTCCAGCCGAGCGAAGGAGGGTTCTAGAGGATTTCTATGACTTAATGATATTGTGCAACAAGTGTGGGTACTGCAAGTTTATTTATGCTCCAGAGGCGAAGGATGCGAGATTTGTGACTCAATGCCCGCGAGGAAACGTGTTTAAGCATCTAGCTTATTACGCTAGCGGAACTATGGAGGTAGCAAGAGGCATCGTGGAGAAGAGGCTTAAGTGGAGCAAGACGATAGAACACGTACTGTATACATGTACAGACTGTTATCACTGCGAATTTTGGTGTAATGTAGCGATGCGGGTCTACCCACTCACGATAATGGAGATAATGAAGGAGACATACATAAAGGAAGTCTGCCTTCCAGATCACTACAAGTGCGTATTAGACAACTTAGAGAAGAATCGTAACCCATATGGTGAACCGCACGAAAAGCGCTTTTCATGGCTTAGCAACCCATTGCCTCCGAAGAAGGCTGAACTCATGCTATTTATAGGAGACGAAGCTGCGTACAAGAATAGAAGCATCGCCTTAGCAGCGGTCAATATACTTCGAAGGTTAAAGGTAGACTTCGGTCTCCTATATGAAGACGAGTGGCATAGTGGGTACCTACTATTTAGAGGCGGGTTACGTGAAAAAGGCATGGAGATGGTTAAGCACAACTTTGAGGCATTAGTAAGGGCAGGTGCAAAGAGAGTGGTGGTAGTAAGCCCACATGATTATAGAACATTCAAAGTTGATGCTGAAAATAGCGGCCTACATCCAGACTTTGAAGTACAACACATACTAGAATTCCTTCATCCTCTAATAGAGGAAAATAAGAACGAATTTAAGATGCTCAACAGGAAGGTAACATACCATGATCCTTGTCAACTGGTAAGACACGTAATGCCGTTCAAGATTTCGGAACAGCCGCGAGAAATATTAAAAGCGCTAGGCATGGAGGTCGTCGAAATGCCGAGAAATAGGCTAAACGCGTACTGTTGCGGTGCGGGTGGGGGGGTCCCATTCGGTTACCCCAATGTGACTAAGCTCGTCGCTAGGGCTAGGCTAGCAGAGGCCGCTACAACTGGAGCTAAAGAAGTGGTCGTGTCGTGTCCATCATGCGAAATGAGTTTAGGAGCAGTCTGCGGAGAATTCGGGTTATCGGTTAAACACATCCTCACGTTAATTCAAGAAGCTTTGGGTGGTCAGTAATGAGTGATGACAATAAAGTTGGTGTAGTAAAGAAAGTCCTAAGCGACATAGTGGGCGCTGAATGGGTCTCGGACGACCCCGCCATCCTCATAGCTTATTCACGCGACTACGCGACATACATGAAGTTTAACTGGAAAAGCATATCCCCCCATCTCGTCGTTCTTCCGAGAACTGTTGACGAAGTGAAGGCCATAGTGAAGGTGGCTAGAGAATACAAAATACCGATAGTCCCCGTAGGCTCTTTTGGTAATCAATTTGCTTGGGGGGTTCCGAAAGCAGGTGGAATAATAGTCGATGTGTCCAGGATGGACGAGATACTATGGATAGACGAAGACAACATGGTTGCAGTCGTGGAGGCTGGTTGTCCAATCTTCAAGTTACAAGCAGAAATGTTGAAGAGGAGAATGTTTATACATCAACCCGGAGCGTGCTCCACATTTTTAATAGGATCTCACTATACTCACGGCATAGTTAACAAGGCAACCGCTAGGCTAGGATATGTAAATCGCCAAATAGTTGGTTATGAAATGGTTCTTGGAGATGGTAGAGTCATCAGGACCGGGAGCTTAGCAAATTACTCTAACCCTAGAGCGCTATGGCCTCACGGTCCTGGTCCAGACCTTGGTCACTTGCCTAGGATGGCTCAAGGAACTCTAGGCATAGTAACTAAGGTCGCGGTAAGAGGACATCCGTTAGATGAAGAAACGAAAATTATTCAGCCTGCTTTCAATGACGTCGATAGGGCGACGGCAGCTCTCGACGAAATAGTGAAGTCAGAGCTCACCACTGGAAGCTCAATGTACACAGGCTTTAAGTTCACTCAGTACTTCGCCGATACGCCTGAGAGCGCTGATAGGCTTGACAGGGTCAACCCAGAGTGGATGCTCATGCTGTCGTTGCAGGGGACCAAGAGGTGGATAGAGTACGCTGAGAAAAGGGTTAGAGAAATTACTAAGAAACACGGCGGGCTAATAGTAACCGATAAGTTGCCATTCTATCAAATGTTTGCTGATGCTCAAATAAATCAGTCGTGCTCGCTCTTCTCCGAGTTTCCAATAAAGTATTGGTCATACCCAGGGACTGTTGGGGCTCCAGCCGGCATGGTGGTCTCGGCGCTCTACGACTTCCCGAAGTACTTCAAGTTGATGACGTTGCTATACCTTTACGATCCTATTCTCGGGGATCCAGACGAACTTGACGTGATGTGGAAGAGAGGTGCAATAATTTATCCGGAGCAGAACGGCCATTACGCGATGTTTGAGTTAATGATAGCTGGCCATCCAACGGATCCACGATTAATCAGAGAGGTAGCTCCACGGTTCGCTCCAAGGTATTTAAGAGCCCTCGTCAAGCTTGGATTAAGGCTGGACGCTAAATACGGACTTGCACGGCCTTGTGAAGTAGGTGTAATACCAACGTACATGGACCTTGCAAGGAGGTTGAAGAACCTACTCGATCCGGATGAAATAATGTCTCCAGGAGCATGGGAGGGCATTTAGGGGCTGAGAAAGATGGTTAACCCAATAGACCCCCTTGAGCTAAGCGAAGAGGTCATAGAGAGAACGGACGTTAACGAATACCTATGGAATGTGTATCGCGAGAAGCTGCTTTCAAAGCCCAGGAAGAAGAAGTATTGGCAAAAGGAATACGAATATCGTCAAAGAGTTCTAAAGGTATTAGAGGAAATAAGGGACCTCAAAAGTTCCCTACCTGAAGAAAACGTGAAGTAGAGCCAAGTGACTGTGAAAAACCTAAAACAAACAGCCGCCTTTCTTCCCACAATTCCTATAAATACCTAGACAATTATAAGTTCACGTGCGTTCAAAACTTCAAGCGCAATGCTTAGCTATGCAAGATAATGATAAGATTAGCAACAAGCTTTTTCCATAAATATTCGAATTATAATTGCTCCTCGCCCTCTTAATACGGAAGGTACTTTAAGTAAGCAACATGACTTAAAATTTTACCTGACGACTCCTTTGATGTCAACGAGTCTTCAACGTCCTGCCCTACTTTCGATATCGTTCATAATAGATGAAAGTGAGTGGACATGTCCAATTGCTATGTGCAAGACGATATTGTTGCTTAAAGCTTAAAAAACCTTAAGAGAAAGGTTTAAAAGAAATTTCGGTTGGATAATCCGACCAAGTGATTCCTATGAATTTAAGGTATGTGGCTATAATATTAGTAGCTGTTATAGTGGTTGAGGCTTTAGCAATCGGTTACATGGCCCTTAACAATAACCAGCTTAGTGAAACACTTTCACAGCTTCAAAGCGAATATCGGAAGCTTCAAAGCGAATACCAAGCCCTCGTAGGCGAGTACAGGCAGTTCACGACTGCTATATACCCCCTGACGTTGATTGACGATGCGAATAGAGTCATAACAATAAGTTCAGAACCTCTCAGAATAGTATCTTTAGCTCCTTCTATAACCGAAATTCTCTTCACTTTAAACTTGAGCGATAGGGTCCTCGGGGTAACAATGTTCTGCGACTATCCTCCAATAGTTAACGAAATGAAGGAGAAAGGAAGATTAACAGTTATAGGCGGCTACTGGGATCCTGATGCCGAGAAGATAATAGGACTACGACCAGATCTCGTGATAGGTTACGCATCAGTCTCACCACACGTCGACCTCGCTGAGAGGCTAACAGCTTTAAACATAACCGTTATGCTCTTGTACCCGCATAATTTGCACGAAGTCTTCAACAACATAATCTTAATAGGGAAAGCTACTGGGAAACTCGTGGAAGCACAGAAGCTAGTTCAACAGCTTGAAGCTAGGGTCAATAGCACCATCGAAAAGATCAAGAACTTACCTAAGATCAAGGTATACTACGAAATATGGTTTGACCCGATATGGACTACAGGCCCTGGCACTTTCATAGACGAGCTCATATCGTTAGCCGGAGGTATAAACGTGTTTGGCGACGCTAAGACCATGGGGGTTGTAGTTAGTTATGAGGACGTAGTAAACAGGAACCCGGACGTAATTGTGCTTCCCGATACTTACATGAAGGAGTTCAGCATCTCAAAGGAACAAGTGATCTCAAGACCTGGGTGGTCTGCGATAAATGCCGTCAAGAACGACAGGATATACTTCATAGATGAAGACATAGTAGTGAGACCTGGACCTCGATTAGTTGAAGGTCTAGAGGTTTTGGCGAGGTTAATACATCCAGAGGCGTTTGGTGGTTGACGCTAGAACACATAGAGGCTAGGAGACGTAGATGGAAGCTATACATGACGTCATTAGGAGTACTACTACTAACTACATTTTTTTCCATATGCATAGGTTCATCGCTTATACCATTTGAGGAAACGTTAAAGGTGTTTTTTAAATGGCTCTTGCCGTCTATGAATGTAGACCCGCTATACGAACAGATAATTTGGACCATCAGGTTACCGAGGGTACTGATGGGCTGCATGGTTGGAGCAGCTTTATCGCTCGCAGGCGCACTACTTCAAGGTATATTTAGGAATCCTATGGCCGACCCCTATGTTATAGGGGTCTCGTCGGGTGCTGCTTTAGGTGCATCTATAGCTATAGTGCTAGGCTTCGGCTTCACAATCTTTGGTTCAGCTGCCATATCATCTATGGCCTTCATATTCGCCATGACATCATTGATCATAGTTTATAGCTTGAGCCGCGTAGGCGGTAAGGTCCCAGTAATGACCTTACTCTTATCCGGTATAGCTGTCGGCATACTTTTTTCGGCAATAACATCCTTCCTCTCGCTGTTTGTAGGCGAGAAGCTAGCTAACGTTTACTTTTGGTTGCTTGGCAACTTGTCTAAGTCTGAGTGGAACCACGTAGTAGTTTCGGCGCCGGTGTTGATATCATGTAGCGTAGTTGCAATGCTTTACGCTAGAGACCTAAATTTAATGTCTATGGGCGAAGATACCGCCATAAGCCTCGGTATAGACGTCGAAAACACTAAACTTGTACTAATAACAATTAGTTCCCTCATGACTTCAATAGCCGTCTCCTTCACTGGGATGATAGCTTTCGTAGGTCTCATGGTTCCCCACATAGTAAGACTCATAGTAGGTCCGGATCATAGAGTCCTGCTTCCTTGCTCGACGCTCTTTGGGGCCCTCTTCTTAATTGTATGCGATGACATGGCAAGGGCATTTGCTTTAATTACTTCAACTCAAATACCTGTAGGCATAATAACAGCCTTGGCTGGAGGTCCCTTCTTCATATACCTCTTAAGGCGCAGGAAGAAGGAATATTCCCTTTAAGAGCTCTATGATTGTTGACTAAGCAACGCAAATTCAATAATAGATTTGACGAATTAGAATTTGTGACCCTCAAAGTCTTAATGACTTTGACCCTCTAATAACTTCTCAAGTCCTCCTCTCTCCACATAGTCCTTAAGCTCAGTTAAGCTCCTTAACACAACGTCTGAGTGTAGTGTTATCCAGGGACTTGGATTATCGAACTCTATTATTGAAATTACTTTCTTGCCCTTCAGTTTAGCATAGAACAATTCCATACAGGCTCCAGCCGAAATCTTAGGCAGATAGGCTATCAAGACATCACACCTCTCAACATCCCTTAAATCTCTATCTATGAAGTCTCTAGGTTGAGCCTTCTTCCACCATTCTCCTTCAATAGCTCTATAAATTACTCTTTCCCTTTCCCACGGATCTATAACTTCGTAACCTCTGGCTTCGAGGATCCTTCTTATCTTGGCTCTATACTCTTGCCTATCTTCCATGCCCTGTATAGGTCCAGCCACGAAGACTCTAATCATAATCATTCACCGGCATCGATTCAATACTGCTTTTAGGAGTTTGGGAAGCAAGGATGTAGGTAAGCTCGATAGCCCAAAAAGTTTAAGGATGGTATAAGTTGGCAACGTAAAAAATCATTTAGAAGCGCGATATTTTAAATCTCGGGTGAGTTGATGGCGGACGTTTTCCATCTTCCATCAGTACTTGACCATAGGCTGCGCTTATAATAGCTATCGCGGGAACAATGAATTCTGCTTCGTGTATAGGACCGAAGAACACGAAGTCCCCTCCAATGGCTATTGGCAACCCACTTACGATTGCGGAGCAGGCAGCTGTTAGAGCTATGTTCTTTTTCTGTTTGAGAGACCTCCACAGTGCAATAGCGTTGTGAGCTCCACAGCCACAAGGATAACCGTAGCGGCTCTTAATTTCGTAAATCGCTTTACAAGCTAGCCCGAGCGTTGCAAGGTCCATCACTACCGTGTCTATCATTATCTTCTCTATCCCAAAGCTCTTCATTTTAGGGATTAAAACGTCGAGTAGCCTTATCCTCTCTTTGTAAGATATTATAGCCTTAGAACTGTAGGTAAGTGCGACCGCCGCTTTAAGCCCAACTTCTTTGGCTTTTTGATATACGTGCTCTTTAGTCTCGGGGTTAAAGGAGTTTAGAAGCGTTCTATCTAGTATTCCAAGTTCTTTAGCGGTTTGTAGACCACTGATAGCAGCTTCATCGGTTACGTAGTCTATCAGTATTGGTATCTTAGTTGCATCGGCGGCGAACTCTATGCGTCTCTTTGCGTTTTCAGCGTTAGTACAAACTACGTCAAGCATGCATGGAAGTCCAACCTTATCACATACCTCTTGGTATTTTGCAATTAAGTCTTGCGCGGCTTCCTTATCTATATTGCCGCTCTCGTCCGAAGTTTTATCGTCTTTAAAGAATATACTGCCTATGACCACTGTGGGGTACTCTCCAGGCTGTCCACCAACTTTGACACCTGCAATGTCAAAGGTCAATTGGTCCTTCTCAAACTTAAACACAGCACTTAACCCCCAATGTATATAACGGAGAGAGTTGCTTCGGCTCGCTTAAAAAGCCTTTCTATAAGCGTAGGGAGGATGAACTCGATGTTAAGCATATTAAGGGCTCAGCATCTTTACATAACTCCAGTTGACCATATATGACGTTAGAACACAAAACCTCTAAAAAAGTAATGGTCCGCTTTGAACCTCAAGGAAGGAAGGTATCAGTAGAGCAGGGGTTAACAATTTTAGAAGTTGCGCAGAAAGCTGGTGTTGGAATTAGGAGTGAGTGTGGTGGCCGAGGACTATGTGGGAAGTGTTTAGTTGTAGTTGAAGATCAATCAAACTTGAACCCGATATCAATTATTGAACTGCAACAAGTACCTAGAGACAAACTTAAGCTAGGATACAGGCTTGCATGTCAAAGCATTGTCAAAGGCGATGTAATGATATTCATCCCACCAGAAAGTAGAATGGAAACAAGGAGAATATTAAGTGAGGGGGCTGAAGAGACCTTCATGCTGGATCCGTCAGTCAAGAAAATTTACCTATCGTTGCCAAAGCCTAGCCTACAGGACGTTACTCCCGACCTAGAAAGACTTTGTTATCTATTGAGTGAAATGGGAATAGTTGGTGTTGATATAGATCATAAACTAATACAGGCGTTGCCATTGATCTTGAGGCAAGCCGACTGGAAGGTTACAATTACCCTATGGATGGATAAAGAAATAATAGCTATAGAGGAGGGAAATAAGACCAGCGAAATATACGGCATCTCTGTAGATATAGGCACGTCAAAGATTGTCTTACACTTAGTGAATCTTGCTTCTGGTGAAACTACCTCCGTAAAATCTATGGAGAATCCGCAAATAGCCTACGGAGAGGACGTCATCTCGAGGATAAGCTATGCCTCCTTCAATGAGGGAGGGTTGAGAAGGTTGCAAGAAATCGTAGTTGAAGCCATAAATTCGCTCATAGAAGAAGCGTGCCGAGAAGCCGGCGTAAAGAAAGATAACATATATGAGATAACGGTCGTAGGAAACACGGCAATGCACCACATCTTCTTGGGGTACTCACCGAAACAGCTCGCTATCGCGCCATACGTCCCAGTTGTTAAGCGGCCGATAAATGTGAAGGCCGAGTGCCTGAACCTCAAGGTAAACCCGCTGGCCAACGTCCACGTGCTTCCAATTATAGCTGGTTTCGTGGGCGCTGACGCAGTTGCAGATGTTTTGGCTACGAGAATTTATGAACTCGATGAAATAAGCTTGCTAATAGACATTGGGACTAACAGTGAAGTCTTCGTAGGTAATAGGGAGGATATAATTTCATGCTCATGCGCTGCCGGCCCAGCATTCGAAGGGATGCACATAGAGCACGGTATGAAGGCGGTGACGGGAGCTATCGAGAAGGTTAGGATAGACCCTAAAGACTATGAGGTGGACTATGAAACTATCAATAGTGCTAAGCCTATAGGGATTTGTGGCTCAGCGATAATAGATGCCATTGCCGAGATGTTTAAGTGCGGGATAATAGATAGCCGCGGACGCTTCAAACGAGACGTCCAATCAAAGCGCTTACGTAGCGAGAATGGTAGGCTAAAATTTGTGATAGCTTGGAGGGAGGAGACCGGAACTGGCCACGATATAACCATTAGCGAGAGGGATATACAAGAAATCATATTAGCGAAGGCGGCAATACGTACTGGTATATCGATACTAATGAAGGAGAAGAATTTGAAGGAAAAGGACTTAGATCGCATATACGTTGCCGGAGCCTTTGGAAACTACTTAAACCCTGAAAGCGCGTTATTCGTAGGCTTATTCCCCGATGTCGACTTAAGCAAGATAAGATTCGTCGGCAACGCAGCAATAACTGGAGCAAAGCTTTGTCTACTTTCAAAGAATATGAGGAAAAGCGCTGAATACCTTTCAAACACCATCCGCTACGTCGAGCTAACGATACATCCGGACTTTCATAGAGAATTCGTCGAGGCCCTTTTCATTCCACATCGAGATATAAACAGGTACCCGACCGTAGCGAGGTATTTGGGCAAAAAATTAACCACCTAGGATTGGGCAGTTCTTTTGGAAAGGCTTCGAATTTTATGTTAACAAAGAAGTTTATCGTCCAAAGCTTACAGTTATCCGTTTGACTTTTTATAGATGCCTAGACTTACGTTAAATTGATCGTTGAGTCGCTTAACTAATGCTTGCAATCGGCATCCTACATTGATCGTTAAAAGCGTAAAAACATATTTAAATGTAAAATGAGCGTAAAAAGTAAACCCCCAGGAGGTTCAGTAAAATGTGTCCTACTATCGAAAATGAACTAAAAGAATTATTGAAAGCAATAGTGGATCTCGAAGAGGGCAGGGCTATCGAAATAACGAAGAGGCTCGTAGAGTCCGGTGTAGACCCAGTAAGGATACTGGATTGCGTTCGAGAAGCATCTGAAGAGATAGGGAAGAGATTTGAAAGCGGAGAGTACTTCGTGGCCGACTTAGTGATGGCAGGAGAGATATTGAAAGGAATAAGTGAAATAGTGAGACCTAAGCTCAAAGAGTTTGGGAAGTCCAGAGAAGTAATAGGTAGACTATTAATAGGAACTGTTGAGGGAGACATACATGACATAGGTAAGAAGATCGTTATAACGATGGCTGAAGCCGCTGGGTTCGAAGTCCTCGATATAGGGGAAGATGTGCCCCCACAGAAGTTTGTTGAAGCGATAAAGGAGTTCAACCCCGACATAGTTGGAATGTCCGGTTTACTTACGCTAGTAATAGACTCAATGAAGAGGACAGTCGACGCAATAAAGGCTGCAGGTCTTAGAGACAAGGTGAAAATAATAATCGGAGGTGGAAGGGTGGACGAGCATGCCAAGGAATACACCGGCGCAGATGCTTGGACAAACGATGCTGCGTCGGGAGTAAGAACGATGGTGAAATGGATGGAGGAGAGGAAAAGGAAATGATTAAGGAACCCATAGACGAAATGAGAGAGAGACAGAAGAAAGAGCCCGAAGAGGTCCTGAAAGAGAGGGCCACAATATTTGAAGCAGCGGTAGATCTTAAAGAGCCCGAAAGAGTTCCATTGCTACTACTTTCATGTGGTCACCTGCTCGGTAAGTATTACAAATTAAGCGAGATATTCTTCAACTACGATACATTAAAGAAGGCTTCACTAAAAGTCATCGAAAACTTCCCAGCAGACTTATTTGCACCGGTACCTGCCGCCGATGGCTTCATATTTTCAGTAGCCTTCGCAGATTACCCCGATCTCTCACCCGTAGTCCGCTTCATAGCGGGACCTATACACGACATTTTGGGTGATAAATACACTCGATGGCCTGGAAGGGAGCTTAGCGAGAACACTACTTTTCAGTTTATAGGTGGAAAGTTCATGGAGGTCGAAGAGTACGACAAGCTTATTGAAGACCCAATAGGTTTCATAAATGAGGTAGTGGTGCCTAGAGTTTGCACAAACCTAGCTAAACCAGGTATATCTAGGTACGCGACGTATGCTAGACTCGGCATAGCTGGTCGAGACTTCCTATTTAACGGTATGATAGGGACAAGCATCGAGCTAACTAAGGTCGGCATACCACCAATTCCGCTTACGTCTGCTTATGCCCCGCTAGACGTCATAAGTGACTTTATGAGGTATCCAACTAATATGATGCTCGACTTACGTAGGTACCCTGATAAAGTTAAGAGTGCTACCGAGGTGCTGGTTGAGCCAATAATCAAGATAGCGATGGCACTTAAGCCAGCAGGAGCGAAATTTGCTTTCATTCCGCTACATTTAAATGAGATGCTTCCTCCAAAGCTTTACAACGAGTTCTACTGGCCCTACTTAAAGGAAGTAATAGTGAGACTTTACCAAAACGGTATAAGGTCATACATTCTTTTTGAAGGGAACCACATGCCCCACTTAGAGACGATACTTGAGTTACCTAAAGGATGGGGTCTCGGGGTCTTTGAAAAAGGCGATATAAAGAAGATTAGAGAAACCTTAAAGGGACATACTTGCGTTGCCGGAGGCATCCCCATATCGTTGCTCCTGCAAGCCACTCCGGACAAAATAGATAGTTACGTCAAAGAATTGCTTGCAGACCTAGCTCCAGGTGGAGGCTTCATACTTGGGCCAGGTATAGGCGAAATACCAGCCGAAGTACCGGATGCCAATTTAAGGGCACTGGTCAACGCAGCACTAAAGTATGGTAGATATAAGAGGTAATCAATTCTTTAACCTTCACATTTTTATCCTCCAAAGGGCGATATAGCCGGTTAACCTAGACTTTAACCTTTTAAGTCGTCCATCTTTTCTTACCCCCTAAGACCATAAGATCGTGGTTCTTTCCTTCAGACAAGGATTGAAGAAGTTGAAGACAGAAATTATTCTTTTTTTAGAAAAAGCTTATAAAAATTTCGACACCAACAATTCTTCGTGGTATAAATGTTCGTAAAGAGAGGAGTACACGTTTACAGGGGTAACGAGTATCATCAAAGGCTCCACGATTACGATGAGGCTATAAGACCCCAGAAGATAAGCTTGGAGACTTGGGGAAAAATTAAGGACAAGATAGAATGCGTGTACTTCCTTGGATACCCTGAAATATCGAAGGAACCTGAAAGTCGACCACAATATAAGGTTAAGGTAGAGAAGGACGTTATGATACCTGTGAGGGATGGGGTAAAGATAGCAGCTGACGTCTATAGACCGGATGCAGAGGGCAAGTTTCCAACGATCTTGTCGTTCGGTAGCTGGGGCAAAGATATATGTGAAATGGTCATGTGGTTGCCTCCTCAGCAGTATCAGCCAGACACACCTTTCTGGGCCGGGAACCTTGAAGCCGGTCCTATACCTTATCTCGTTGAGCGTGGTTACGTAGTAGTAGTCCCTGATCCTAGAGGATGGAAGCTATCAGGTGGAGAGATAGACGTATTTGTTGAAACTATGTTCAATGATTGGCCTCGGGATATATACGACATAATCGACTGGATAATAAAGCAACCCTGGTCTAATGGCGTAGTAGGAATGATGGGAGAATGCATATATGGTGCAGCTCAAATATTCGCTGCAGCACTAGCCCCTCATCCAGCCCTTAAGGCTATAGCTCCTTGGGAATTCGTAGGCGTGCTGGTAAGCGACGTCAATTTTACTGGTGTAGTACATACGATGCTCTACAGCATCTTGACTAATAGGCACGTAAACGACTCAAATGCTTGGCCGAGATGTAAGCTGAGACCTTGGGCCTTTAAGCATTTAAGCAAAGACGAGGTAGAAAACAGATTAAAGGAACTACTTGAACATCCCGACATCAAGTACAACGCAAGGTATTATGGAGTCCTACAGTATCCCGACATGGATCCTGCAGGCTTCATGGTTGATGGGCTAATGTTCTGGTTACATCCACCTCCTCCTGGAAAAGAGTTCCCGATAAACGACAACTTCCCTTACGATAAGATAAAGATACCAGTATATCTCAACACACCGTGGAACGTCGTAGTATACATATGGGACACATTCTATGCTTACGAGAAGGTGGGCTCTAAAGCTAAGAAGTTGTTCGTCTCTATACCAAGAGAGATGAGAAGACCTTGGGTTGACTATCCCGAAGAGATTCTTAGATGGCACGACTACTGGCTCAAAGGCATAGACACGGGAATCGTTGATGAACCGCCCGTCAAGCTGTTCGTTACAGGAATAAACATGTGGAAGTTCGAAAGAGAATGGCCTCCAGCTAGAGCAAGTTATACGAAGATTTACTTGCATCCAGGAGGTTGCTTATCGTTCGAGAAGCCTCCAGCAAACTCGCCCCCAGACTACTTCGTACAGCATCCTCTCTACGAGGACCCAACAGTTTACGCGATGTTCTATACGTCAGAGCCTCTAAAAGAGGAAATAGAAGCCATAGGTCCCGTAGAGTTGATACTTGAGGCTAGCATAGACGGTGACTTCACGAACTGGATCATCGACTTAGTTGATATATCTCCATTAGGAGAAGCGCAGGTTCTAGGTCAAGGATGGCTTTGCACGTACTTCAGGGAAATTGATGAAGCAAAGTCTAGGCCTGGATGGCCTCGATATAAGAGGACGCATGCTAAACCAACACCTCGCAACGAGAAAATAAGGTATAGGATAGCATTAATGCCTATTGCCCACGTATTCCAAGTTGGCCATAGAATACAGGTTATAGTTAGAAACCAAGACGACCTGCTGAGCATAGACGGCTTGATAAGGGACTACATACTCCCAAGAATGGAGAAAGTCACTCACACGATATACTACGGAGAGTCAGCATTGCTGCTACCTATAGTACCTAAACCGAGAGAGAGGATCGTAATAGCGGAGGGACTAGCCTAAAGATTAGGACATGATGGGGTTGGTGTACATGATATATTGGGAATGGTTGCTTGGATGGGAAGGCCTAGCCTTCTACGTACTGATAATATTGTGCATCATAGGGGCATTGGCCTTAAGAAAAGGCAAGAAGCGAGGAGGATGAAAATATGGAAATTAGGTATGATATATTGATACCAACAATGGTATACTACTTCATAGCCACCATAGGTTTTGGTCTCTACTATCGCAAGAGATATGGTAAAGCTGCATACGACTTCGCTTTGGCGAGCAGAACTCTACCGTGGTGGCTAGTTTTCACAGGCGCTGTCCTCATACCTTTCGGAGGGGGGCATACCGTATCGCCAGCCGAGGCTACATGGGCTTTCGGTGTTGGCCCACTGTTATGGCCCATCTTGGGCGCCGTTCCCTCGCTCTTGTTGCTCTTCTTCGTTACTGGTAGAATCATGAGGGGAATAGGTGCTAGAACCGTCGGTGAGGCTATGGAAATGACTTTCGGCCCTACGGCAAGGATTCTACTGGCGGTCACGACATGCCTCCACATGATGATTATAGCTGGTCTAGAACTTTATGGCACAGCCTCGGCAATCTACGGGTTTACAGGGTTCGAATACGCATTCTGCATAGTCATAGCTTTCGTCTTAATCATAATATACACATTCTTCGCGGGCGTAATGCAAGCCTCGGTACTCAATGCTATTAACCTTGCAGTCTACTACGTAGGCTTCATATTAGCGTTCGTAGCCTTAACCTTCTGGCTTGCACCTATCGGCGGTTGGGATGCTGCCGCCCAAGCGATAGTTCAGCGTATGGGCGATGCGGGGGTAACACTGTTCTCTAGTAGAGCAGCTGAGATGATAGCAATCCTCGGCATACCTATAGCTATATCCCACATAGCTGCCGTCACGGTATGCCAAGGAGCCGCTCAACCCGTTCTATCAGCAAAAGATCCAAAGGAGATAATTAAGGGATGGCCCCTACTCATAATATTTAACGGCCTTGCCCCCATAATATGGGTCATCGCAGGTCTCTTAGCCTTCTCAGCGCCAGCTTCCCTTTATGGCGGGGCCGCAACACTCATAGAAAATATGAGGGCTCAAGGGTTAGCCGTGCCAGCGACTATAGTCACAATAACACAGCTATGGCCTGCCGCCGCCGCGGCACTATTAATGGCACTATTAGCTGCAACGCTGTCTACAGCCGGGGCCTTCTGTTTAGGTGCTGCTACGTCACTAACTGAGGACATAGTTAGGCGCTTCTTAAAACCGGATATGAGCGAGAGAAGTGCAGTAACACTGATGAGGCTCCTAATAGTGTTAACTGGAGTCATAGCGCTAATAAGCGCCTTCCTGAAACCATTCTTGATGGCTGGCTTCATCTGGATATTTACGTTCTACATACCTCTATTCGTATCGTTCATACTAGGGCTCGCTTGGAAGAGAAACGAAAAAGCAACAATAGCGACCACCATGATAAGCTGGGCCATAAATATACTATGGATACTCTTCAAGCCGGTAATAGAGCAGACGATGCCAATATACTTACACCCAGCTATGGGTAACGTCTACCCAGTCACGATAGCCTCAATAATAGTATACGTAGTTCTAGTACTAGTAATGAAAGGAACTAAACCGGGCCTACTTAAAGAAATTAAAGGTACCGCCGTCGAACAAGCCATAGTAAAACCATAACCTTTTTCCCTCTTTTTGTTAATGGTAAGTAATAGTAAGCAATAGATGGACTTTTATTTATGTGAACAAAAATAGTTAATGAGATATATGGGAAGCACTTTTAAGCAGGAGCCTTTGGCCTCTTAGCCTCCTTACTCAAGGCTTTATATCCAACCCAGAACCATATGTTTACTACCCAAAGCAATATTAGGGTCTCTACGAAGAGACTTAATGGCAACGGAATACTCAAAATTCTTCCCCCACAAAAAGGTTTGGTAAAGTGATTTATAAGACTTGTCACGACACTAAACTCTAAATTTCATGGGTTAAGAAGAAAACTTACGTGAAAACTCCTAAGTAACGGTTAAATGAAAGCTTTACGTCTTATGTGATAATGGTTTCTTAGCAAAGTTTAAATAAGGTTCTGAAGTCGATAAAGAGAAGAAGCTTTCCCCTCTAAGTAAGGCGATGATAAACTATTGGGTGCAACGCATGCTTGAAGGAAAAGGGTTATCAAAATATTTCGGTAAACTAGCAGCAGTTAAAGATGTTAACTTCAAGATATGCGAAAGGGAAATAGTGGGCCTCATAGGTCCAAATGGTTCCGGAAAAACGACTTTATTTAACGTAATATCAGGATTCTACAAACCGGAAACAGGTAAAGTCTTCTTCATGGGGAAAGACATAACAGGTCTTCCCCCTTTTAAGATATGTAGAATGGGTATTGCAAGGACGTTTCAACTTATTAGGCCCTTCTTGACCATGACGGTGCTTGAGAACGTAATGGTTGGTAGCCTATATGGCGCCGGTAAGGGTATGATTACTAGTCGAGAAGAAGCCATGGAACTCCTCAAATTCGTCGGGTTAGACAAGAAAAAAGACGTCTTAGCAAGCCAGCTTAACCTTTGCGAGCGAAAATTCCTTGAAATCGCGAGGGCCTTAGCTACGAAACCTAAGGTGCTTTTACTTGATGAACCATTAAGCGGTCTAAACCCTACGGAGATACTTCAAGCAAGAGAACTAATCAGAAAAATTAGGGACGACTTCGGAATTACAGTGTTTTGGGTAGAACACATAATGAAGGCCCTAAGAGGAGTCGTTGAAAGAGTCATCGTATTGAATTATGGAGAGAAGATAGCCGAGGGCCCCCTCGAAGAGGTCACGCGAGACCCTAAGGTCGTAGAAGCTTACTTAGGAGAGAGGTGGATGATCTAGGTGATATGAATGCTTGAAGTACAAAACGTAGACGTATTTTACGGAGAGCTGCAAGTCCTATGGGGTGTTTCGTTAAAGGTTGAGAAGGGCGAGATAGTTGCATTGATAGGTCCTAATGGAGCAGGCAAATCAACACTATGCAAGTCGGTCATAGGCTTGCTCCGCCCAAAGAACGGCACCATCACATTCATGGGCAAGCGGATAGACAACTTATCAACGCCAGACATAATAAGGCTCGGAATATCCATAGTACCAGAGGGTCGAAGGCTCTTTGGAAACATGACAGTAAGGGAAAACCTCGAACTTGGAGCATACGTTTCCGAGGTCAGAAAGAACATAGGTGAACAGCTTGAATGGGTCTTCAACATATTCCCCATATTAAAGGAAAGGCAGAATCAGCTTGCAGGAAGTTTGAGCGGTGGCCAGCAACAGATGTTGGCTATAGCGAGAGCTTTGATGTCGAAACCTAGGTTCCTAATACTCGATGAGCCGTCGCTCGGTTTAGCACCGAAAGTTGTGCTCACAGTTTATGAAATTATAAGGAAGTTGCGCGATGAAGGGGTAACCATACTTCTAGTCGAGCAGTATGCTAGTCAAGCTTTGAAGAACTCCGATAAAGCTTTCATACTTGAAAATGGGAGGATCGTTGGTTGGGGGGCGTCAGAAAACCTTCTTAAAGACGAACGTGTTAGGAAAGCTTACTTAGGAGAGGAGTAGCATGTCTGTTCCTGGACTTACAGACTTATTAAGCATAGGAAACATAGTAGTCAACGGCTTGCTCCTTGGCGGTCTATTCGCATTAATAGCGTTTGGATTATCGGTATTCGTGGGAGTCATGAGGGTTATAAACATAGCTCACGGAGACTTTGCAATTTTATCAGCATACTTTGCGCTATCAATAATGTTATTCCTAAGAGTTGATCCTTTCATAAGCTTAATAGCCGTTGTACCGATAATGTTCGTGGTGGGCTACGCCTTTCAAAGGTTCATAATAAATAGGCTACTCCCCATGGGAGCTAACCAACCTGTCATAGCGACTTTTGCACTAAGCATCGTAATACAAAATCTATTACTCTTGACTTTCACAGCGGACGCCCGAAGCCTGATAGTTCCCTACTTACTAGAGCCCCTAGAATTCTTTGGAATAAGCATTTCACGACGCTACGGGGTGAGCTTCCTTACTGCCCTTATAATGTTCGTGGCTATATACTTCTTCCTTAAGAAGACTTATACCGGCAAGGCTATGCGAGCGGTGCCATTTGATATCGAAGCTGCGAAAATGCTTGGAATAAGGCCCTTCTCGATCTATAATTTTGCGGCAGGCTTCGCTATGATTGCGGTAGCTGTTGCAGGCGTGCTGTTAGGTATGGTTTTCACATTTTACCCCGATACGGGCCCGATGTTCCTATTATTGTCTTTCGGAGCCGTAGTGGTCGGGGGCGTTGGAAGCCTAAAGGGAACTCTCATAGGAGGCATAATAATGGGCGAAGCACTGGTCCTGGGAGGATACTTGGGTTCACACTACCAGTTAATGTTTTGCTACCTAGTAATATTAGCAATCCTAATAGCAAGACCTCAAGGAATCTTCGGGGAGAGGTTCTAAGATGTCCATACTAAAATTTGAGCTTAAACGAAACTATGTTTACATAGTAGTCGTAATAGCAATACTTGCATCCCTACCTATGTGGGTAGGCGGCTTTTTGAGAGATGCATTGATACTCTTCTTCTTATACCTTGCTGCTGCTGAGGTCTGGGGCTTTATGGCTAAGCACGCCGGCATGGTTTCTCTAGGTCAACAAATTTTCATAGGAATTGGAGGCTATATGACTGCGGTCCTATGTATGTATGAGGGCCTGCCGTTGTGGGCTAGTGTTATAGTCGCCGCCTTAATAGGGAGTGGATTGGCAGCAGCCCTCTCCTTTCCGTTGTTAAGGTTGCGCGGCATTTACTTCTCGATAGGCTCCTTCCTTACAGCTGAAATTATTAAGTTAATCTTCAATAGCTGGGAGTACGTTGGCGCCGGTAAGGGGCTAATATTTGTCGGAGCCTACGGTATACCCACGACAGTAATCTACTACCCTGCCATGGTTATCGGTCTGTCCTCTATGTTCTTAATATATTACTTGTACCATTCAAAGCTAGGCTTCGGCCTTAGAAGCATAGGAGCTGATGAAGATGCTGCCGCTAGCCTTGGCGTTGACACATTTAGATGTAAAGCTCTCCTCTTCGTCTTTTCCGGCTTCATTACAAGCTTAGTGGGAGCAATAAATGCAATCCACCATACCTATCTACATCCAACTTCAGCATTCAACATACTTTGGACGGTAAGCTTCCTATTCGTAGCGGTCCTGGGAGGACTTGGAACGATAATTGGGCCAGTTATCGGAAGCGCTATCTTTACGGCTTTAACATACTTGTTCTCTATGTACATTGGGCTAAGCCTGCTACTAGAGGGATTGGTCGTACTCGTTATATTACTGGTAGTTCCAGGAGGAATTTGGGGCTCCATAGCAAAGAAGTTGAGATACAAGATAAAACTAAAAGAACCCCTCTAATGGTTCATAATTGAAGGAGCTCGATGATTACCCGGTAATAAAACTTTTATTCTTTTTCATTACTATATTCTATTGATTCTTATGAAGAAGACGTATGCTGCAATCATTGCTATAGTGGTCGTTGTCGTCGTTATTGTTGCGGGCGTTGCCGCCTACTTCTTAACCCTACCTCCACCAGGTCCAGCTGCCCCCGAGTACATAAAGATCGGCTGGCCAGTCCCATTAACTGGGGGCATAGCAGCCTTCGGAGAGCCAGATCCTTGGATTGCTAGACAAATCGAGGATTACGTTAACAACGTTATGGGCGGCGTTTACTTAGCTGAGTACGGTAAGAAGGTCCCGATAAAGATCATTATGAGGGATACTAAGAGCGATCCTAATACTGCTGCTTCAGTTGCTGCTGAGCTAATAACTAGAGAGAACGTAGACTTAATGGTAGTCCTACACACGCCCGGAACAGTTAACCCGGTAACGGGGCAATGTGAGAGGTACGGGGTACCATGCATAGCTCTCGATTGTCCCGTGCTCTCATGGCTTGAAGGTGCTCCTTACAGGTGGTCGTACTTAGCGTTCTGGACTGAAGTCGACGTAGCCCACGTTTTTGTGGGGATATGGGACTCCTTGGGAGACAAGACTAACAAAGTTGTTGCAGGTCTATGGAGCGATGATCCTGACGGCAGGACGTTCCGAGAACTAACAGTTAAGCTGGCAAGGACACGGGGATATAGAGTTATAGACTCCGGCTTAGTGCCCTACGGCACCTCCGATTTCAGCACATACATTGAAGAGTGGAAGAGAGCTGGAGCAGAAATACTTACTGGGAACTTTATTCCACCAGACTTTGCTACTCTCTGGAGGCAATGCCGTGAGCGCAGCTTTGTACCTAAAGTCGCTACAATAGGAAGGTCAGTTCTCTTCCCAGCTCAAGTAGAGGCCCTAGGAGGCGACTTAGGGGTCGGCCTGACAACTGAAGTATGGGTGCACGTGGTTTCTCCATTCCATTCATCGCTGACTGGCCAGACTCCAAGAGACCTAGCTGAAGCATACGAAAAAGCTTCGGGCAAACAGTGGAGTACGCCGTTAATATTCTCGCACGCGGCTTTCGAGCTAGTGGTCGACGTTCTTAAGAGGGCTGGTAGCTTGGATAAGGAGAAGGTTAGGGTGGCTATTGCGAATACTGACTTGGATACCATTGTTGGTCACATAAACTACAAGAAGCCGTTAAAGGAGATACTTAGCCCCGAAGAGTATGCAATCTACCAAGAATATCCGAAGTTGGTACAATACCAAGACCACTACTCCATAACTCCAGTCATCGGCGGACAGTGGGTTAGAGGGACGAAGTGGCCGTTCGAGCTCGAAGTAATCTACAACTGGAAGTACGGCAACATACCAGAAACAGCACCAGTAAGGCTTATACCCGAACTTCTCGGCAGAACATAAATCTTCAGAAACTTCATACTATTTTTTTGTGTAAAGTCTTAGAGAGAAGAAAATTTTCTTCTCTTTTTTTTAAATTTTATCCATGAAATTTAATCATGCTACTTCTTTTTTTCACTACTTATTGAGAGGTGCAAACCTTAAATACTCACTTCATGTCCCTTACCTATTTATTGTGGGAACCTTGCCTGAACCTGAGACCGGTTTTGGTATATTATTGCCTGACGGTACTAGGCGATGCACTGGCTGTACTGTCGGCGGACCAGTGTTCGCCTACGTCAAAGACGGAAAGATAACTAGGGTGACGCCAATCGAATTCGGGCCAGACGATGCTGAAAGCTGGGAAATAGAGGCTAGAGGGAGAGTCTTTAGACCTCCTCGAAAGGCACTTGTAGCGCCATACGTCTTGTCTGTTAGGAGCAGAATTTACTCGCCCGAAAGGCTACTGACGCCCATGAAGAGGATTGACTTTGATCCTGACGCTCCACCTGACAAGAGAAAGCAAGAAAACAGGGGGAAGTCGGGTTACGAACCTATAACTTGGGAAGAAGCTCTAGAGATAGTTGCCAACGAGATAGAGAGGGTTAGGAGGCAGTACGGACCTGAAGCGATTGCCGCTACAGCAGATTCTCACTACGAGTGGGGCAACATACACTATAGGCATAGCACTCGCTTTAGGTTCTTCAACTTACTTGGTTTCACTTACGTAGATCATAACCCTGATAGCTGGGAGGGATGGCATTGGGGAGCAATGCACATGTGGGGCTTCAGCTGGAGGTTGGGTATCCCCGAACAGTACGATCTATTGTGGGACGCATTAAACCACTGCGACATGATCGTGTTCTGGAGTGCAGACCCGGATACGAATAGAGCTATAGGCTATCAAGGATATGAGTCAGCCCCCTGGAGGCTTTGGCTTAAGGAGCTCGGAGTCAAGGTCGTGGCTGTAGATCCGTTCTACAATTGGACAGCCCACATTATGTGGGCCGACAAGTGGTTTGCCCCTAGACCCGGTACCGATACTGCGCTGGCGGCAGCAATAGCCTATGTATGGATAACGGAGGATAGATACGACAAGAAGTTCGTTGAGACTAAATGTTATGGATTTGACGAATTCAAGAAGTACATCCTCGGAGAAGCCGATCATACACCTAAGACCCCCAAGTGGGCTGAAGAACTGACCGGAATACCGGCTCGAGAAATAGTGGCGCTTGCTAGAGAGTGGGCTTCGAAGAGGACGATGCTAGCCGCTGGAGGTCTAGGTGGTTGGGGCGGAGCGTGTAGGAGTGCATATGGTCATGAGTGGGCCAGGTTCATGGTTGCTCTTGCCGCAATGCAAGGCATCGGAAAGCCGGGAGTCAACATTTGGGGTACTACGCAAGGCGCCCCCGTTGACTGCACGTTCTTCTTCCCAGGATACGCTGAAGGTGGTATCTCGGGAGACCCCGTGAAGAGCGCTGCCTTCAAGAACCTATTAGCTCGCGGAATGACTAAGATACCCACTTATTGTACGATACACGACAACAACCACATAGCTAGGTTACTACTACCCGAATGCATAACGTATCCACCAGAGAAGTACGTTACTTGGAGGGGGAGAGGCTTCTGTGGAGAGTCTCTACAGCATCAGTTTAGGCCGTATAGATATCCAGCCCCTGGCTATAACCCCATGAAGATGCTTTACAGGATAGGTGCTGGCTACATAGGTACGATGACCCACACAAACAGGTGGGTAAGGGCCTATAGGAGCCCGAAGTTAGAGTTCTTCGTCGTACAAACAATATTTGCTAATGAACCTGAGTGCAAGTTTGCGGACGTTTTGTTACCAGTCTGTACGAACTTTGAACGTTGGGATATAAGTGAGTGGGCAAGCTGCTCTGGTTACATACCGCATTCATTCACTGGCGTCAACCATAGAACCATAGTACTACACATGAAGTGTATAGAACCTCTAGGACAGTCTAGAAGCGACTATTGGATATTTGAGCAGCTAGCAAAGAAGCTCGGCTTCTGGTACGAGTTCACGGAAGGAGGTATGACAGACCTAGATTGGGTCAAGAGGATGTTTGAGGTAAGCGACTTACCAAAGTACATAACTTGGGAAGAGTTCAAGAAGAAGGGCTACTTCGTAGTACCACCGCCAAAGCCCTACAAGCCTACGCCTGCCCTAAGGTGGTTCTACGAGGATAGAGAAAGGGACACACCCGACTGGGCTCCGCCATACCCGAAGAAGGGCCTTGCCACGCCAACCGGTAAAATAGAGTTCTACTCCAAGACTATAGAGAAGTTCAAGCAGGATGATCCGGAAGAAGAGAGACCGATCATACCCATGTACATACCTTCGTGGGAGGGTCATACGAGTGAGATGGCCAAGAAGTACCCGCTACAACTCGTAACACCTCACCCGAGGTACTCTTACCACACGCACCACGATGGTAAGGGTACGTGGATAAACGAGATTCCAGAGCATAGAATAAAGAAGGAGGATGGAAGGTACTACTGGGTGCTATATATCAATCCAAAGGATGCAGAGGCTAGAGGCATAAAACACGGCGATATAGTCAGAGTCTTTAACGATAGAGGCTCAGTGCTATGTGTAGCCTTCGTCACAGAGAGAGTGAGACCGGGGGTTGTAAGGGCTTGGGAATCCTGCAATGTTTATGATCCAATAGGTGAACCTGGCGATCCCAAGAGCGTAGATAGAGGAGGTTGCTTGAACCTCATTACTCCAGAGAAGTTCCTATCAAAGAACGCCTGCGGTATGGCTCCAAACTCATGCCTAGTCGAAGTTGAGAAGTGGAAGGGGGTGTAGGATATGGTTAGGTACGCAATAGTCGTAGACATAACTAAATGCAATGGTTGCTACAACTGTTTCTTAGCTTGTAAAGACGAGTTTTGGGATAACGATTGGCTACCGTACTCCGTTGGACAGCCTAGACATGGACATCAATGGATTAGGCTACTGTATAAGGAGAGAGGAAACTATCCACATGTCAGGATCACGTATGTTCCAATGCTGTGTTTCCACTGCGAAAATCCAAACTGCATAAAGGCGGCTAAAGAAGGCGCCGTATACAAGAGACCAGACGGAATAGTAATAATAGACCCAGTAAAGGCCAAGGGACAGAGACAACTTGTCGAAGCTTGTCCCTATGGAAACATTTTCTGGAACGAAGAGAAAAACGTACCTCAAAAATGTACCATGTGCATACACTTACTAGAACAGGGATGGAAAGAACCTCGCTGTGTACAAGCATGCCCAACAGGAGCTTTAAAGTTTGGTGATCTAGATGATCCGAAGAGTGAAGTTTACGGAATGGTAAAGTCCGGGCGTGCGATACCATTTAAGCCCGAAGCGGGACTGAGGTCAGGAGTATTCTACGTGGGTCTCCACCGATACGCAAAGGAGTTGCTGGCTGGAAGTGTCGCACTTAAAGGTAGTGACGAGGTTGCTAAAGGCGCGAAGGTAATGCTAGTAAATAAGAAGACAGGCGAGAAGCTGGTCACAGAGACAAACGAGTTTGGATTATTCGAGTTCGACGGCCTTGAGTTAGGGCAATACACGTTGACCATAGAGTATCCAGGCTACAAGACCAAGGCCCTCGACATAGTTCTCTCGAAGAGCTTATATATGGGTTACATTGAGCTAGAAAGATAATTAATTTTACAAGAAAAGTGAAGGGGTAATTGACATGTTAATCCCCATAGAACAAATCCCCATAGAAGCCCTGCCAGTAAGACTATTTGTTGAAGCGTGGATAGCAATGATAATCACGAACATATGGTTCTACATAGGCTACAAGATCGCTCAGAGTAGAAAGAAGGAGTGATGGCCATGGAGCTCAATGTAGATTGGCTAACTACATGGGAGGGCTTCTGGTTCTACATTTTCATAATATTTTTAATACTGTTCTACGGCGGCGTAAGGAAAAGCAAGAAAACTTCGGAGTCAGCCACTAAAAGTGGGTGATATGACATGGCGCTTAGGATGGAGATATTACTTCCAGTAGTGATATACTACTTGGTAGTCACCATTGGTGTTGGGACCTACTTCATAAGGAAATACGGTAGGGCGGCGAGAGACTTTACGGTTGCAGCGATGTCATTGCCGTGGTGGCTAGTAGCTATGGGCATAGTATTGGGGCCTTTCGGTGCCGGACATACATTGAGCCCGGCCGAAGCATCATGGAGATGGGGCGCTACGCCGAACTGGTGGTCAATAGTAGGTGGTACCCTATCACTAACTATAGCGATATTCACTATCGGTAGGTGGTACAGGAGGCTTGGAGCTTCAACAATAGCTGAAGCCTACGAGAAGGTTTTCAGCCCAGGAGTAAGAGCGCTTGCGTCAGCTACAACTCTCTTGGCATCTCTAGCTATAGGTAGTCTAGAGTTTTATGCAAGCGCTGCAGCTATCTCGGGCTTTACCGGACTAGACATAGGGTTCTGCCTCATATTCTCCTTCGTGTTCTTCATAATATACGTGTTGTTCTCGGGAGTAATGCAGCTAGCCGTCGTCAACTTAATAAACATAATAGTGTACTACGTTGGCGTGGTACTAGCGCTCGTAGTTCTAACTTCAATTGTCGGACAAATAGGTGGTTGGAAGGTCGCTGAACAATTAATAGTTCAGAAAGTGGGTACAAAGGGAGTTACATTATTTGCTCCTGAGCTCGGACCATTCCTCGGCTTAGTGCTCCCAATAGCAATACTTCATGCATGTTATACGCCACTAGTCCAAGGGTTCATGCAACCAGTGCTAGCTGCAAAGGATGAGAAGCAGATAACGAAGGGGTGGCCCCTAGTGCTAGTGTTGAACGCAAGTGCTACGACGGCATTCGTGGTCATAGGTTTGGCGTCGTTTACTCTGCCGTCGACGCTTTACGGTCCACTAGCTCCTACCATAGAAGCGCTTAGAGCCCAAGGTGCAGGCGTGCCAGCCATAATACTTACCATAACGGAACTACTTCCTGGTGCAGGTGCGCTAATCTTGATGTCGTTGTTAGCTGCCACGTTATCCACGGGTGGTGCTTTCGTACTAGGTTCTTCAACTGCAATAGTCGAAGACCTTATATCAATGTACAAGAAGTTCGACGAGAGAGTAAGACTGATACTGCTACGTGTATTCATTATCGTCGCATGTATACTATGTCTCGTTGGAGCAATGTTCATGCCATACCTGATAGCTGCCTTCTTATGGGTATTCGGATGGACTGTGCCCTTCTTCGTTGGTTTAGTGTTTGCATGGTTATGGCGCAGAAGCACTAAGGCAATGCTTGGAACGGTAGCGATCACGTGGATCGTGCACGTGCTATGGACTATATTCGGAGTCAATGTACCCTTTGAGTGGCTAAAGCCTCCTCTAGGCAACACCTATCCGCTAATCATAATAGCCATAATAGTATACGTGGTACTGGCCTTAGCATCCAAGGATAGCAAAGAACCCGGTAAGTTGCTGACAAAATAAAACCTCTTTCTTTTTTATTAATACTTTTCTCCTTAAACCCGTTTTTGTAAAGGAATGTTAATTTTAAATTTAATGTTTAAAGAGTTCTTGAAGTTATGGATGGTTAGACCACATCTTTAATTATGCTATCAGATAAATTTCGCTTAAGGAAGTTAAGGCTAGCTTCCTATAACCTCAAAGCAAATCTTTAAGATTTTATGGATCTCGAATAATGATATTTTGTTTTAATACCGCTTTACGAATTACGTCAAATTCTACTAAACCAAGAAGTTTTCGATGTGTTTATTGCGAACATTAAGAGCCAGAGTGTTGCGACGATTAAGACCGATACTTCAAGCATGCCGACCGAGGTCCATGGAATTAAAGCGAAGATTAATGCTATTACACTTAGCGTTAGCAAGACAATGCCTAAGGCCCTTTTTATCTTCATGGTCCATATGCTTACAACGATCATTGAAAGTATTAAGAACGAAAAGAACATAACCGAAACGAAGTAGTGAGGCCTGGTACCTTCAGGGTATGTGGAAACTAACGTTAAGAATATGGACGATATTGAAAAGAAGACTCCTCCTATACGTCCTAACCGACCCCTCAATTTTAATATCAAGGTGCAACCATATGCTAATGCAAGAAATGAGGCTACAATAAGCCCTCCATTAAAAACGTAACTGAATGATACTCCTATTGCGCCTAGATCGCTTAAAGCATTTCTATATAATGAGAACCATGGATTAAGAATTATTGATATAAGTATTGTTACCCAGCCAATAAACATGGCTATAATCCCAAGTAGGTGAGTAAGGAGGCTAAGTCTCATGAAGGCATCAATATAAAGTTCTAATAATGTATGACAATTTAAAGCTTTAGAAGTCTAACAATACCTAATCTAATTTCGTACCTATTTAGTTATTAAATCTTCATTGGCAGGTAAACACAGTAAAATTTTTCAACAAAAGTCATGGAATTGGTTAGGAAAATCTTAATTATCTTACGAATATACGTTCTTCGCATGAATCTTTATACGGCCTTATATGATTGTAATTTCTTTCGAAAACGATCCTATCGTTAAGCTTTTTCAATACGTAATTGCACACAGGCTCCGAGACGTACTTGCACGTAAACCTTGTATCTAAGCCTAGAAGCAACGTGAATTTAAGTATTGGGCATGGGTTTCTGCAGCGCGTTATTAATTCAGTGTTGGTAAGCTTAACTACCTCGATATCTCTCATACGAATCCTCAAGAACTTGAAGTAGAAAAGTTCGAGGATTTCGTTCACATTACTTGCCTTTGGTGCACTAAGAGTCCATAGCAGACCGTATGGGTAAAATATTTGCTTAGCCAGAAAGAGAACGAGGTTCTTCAATAATTCACGTCCCCCACTTCGGCTTCTCAGAAACCAGTAAGACTATGAGCATAAAATAAGCCTTTTAGAAGAAAAATTAGAAGAATCAATTTCTAAGTCCTAATCAGTTAAATCCTACAATTAAATAGGACATCTAGCTAAGAAACCGTAAACCTCATAACTTGTCTGTTGAAGTGTTAATCGGTTGAGTTCCAATGCGTGGCTCGGATATTGTAGCTAATGTATTAAGGTTAGTTAAGGAGCACGACCATTGGAGGTCCTCTTGCCTAAATCTCATTCCGAGCGAAAATGTGACTAGCAAATTTGTCAGATTGATGTTAACGTCAGATCTCGGTCATAGGTATGCTGAAGGAAAGCCGTTTAAGAGGTACTACTGTGGAACTCGATTCATAGATGAAATAGAAGCGGTGGCTATAGAGCTAGCAAAGAAACTATTTAAATGCAAGTTTTCTTCTGTAAAACCTATTTCAGGGACCATTGCCAATTTAGCTGTCTTCTCAGCTCTAGCGAAACCAGGGGACACCATTATGGGTCTCAGCATACCATGTGGTGGACACATAAGTTTTGCCGAAGTTGGCGCCGCAGGTATTAGAGGGCTGCGCGTGGTTAATTTGCCTTTCGATTATAGAGATATGAACGTAGATATCGAAAAGGCCATCGACACAATAGCTAAAGTTAGACCTAAGCTAATAGTCCTAGGGGCTAGCCTCTTTCTATTCCCTCATCCGGTGAGGGAGCTCAGTAAGACAGCGGAAGAATTCGATGGACTTGTAGTTTACGATGGATCCCATGTTCTAGGCCTTATAGCCGGCGGTCAATTTCAAGATCCGCTATCTGAAGGAGCTCTCGCACTTATGGGCAGCACCCACAAGACTTTTCCGGGCCCTCAAGGTGGTATAGTTCTGTCAAACGAAGAGACAGTCATGGAGAAAGTAGAAGAAGCACTATTTCCGGGGTTGGTTAGCAACCACCATCTACATAGGGTTGCCGCGCTAGTAATATCTCTGGCCGAAATGATAGAATTCGGAAGAGAGTACGCCAGGGACGTTGTGGATAACGCAAAAGAGCTTGCGAGATCGCTTTACGATAGAGGATTTAAGGTCCTTTGTCCGCATAAGGGCTTTACCTCATCTCATCAAATAGTAATTGACGTAGCTGAGTTGGGCGGTGGAAGGTGGGTCTCGAAGAGGCTCGAGGAGGCAAACATAATAACTAACATGAACTTACTCCCATGGGATGACGTTAAAAAAGCTAAAGACCCAAGCGGATTAAGGCTTGGAGTTCAAGAAGTCACAAGGTTAGGAATGAAGAGGGACGAAATGAACTTCATAGCTGAGAAGATAGAGGAAGTTCTATTGATGAATCGTAACCCAGCCGACGTCAGAAATGATGTGGCAAACTTTATGGCCTCTTATCAAGAGGTTAAGTATTGCTTCAACGGCTCTAAAGCATATAGAATAATAGACTACTTAGAAGCGTTTGAGGTATGAAGTCCTAGGCCATTAATGCATATTGTCCATTAAAACCCTCCTCTATAACGCTACTAGTTATAAGTTAACGTCAGATTTGGTGGGGTCGCCAAGGCTTAATTTCCTTAGAATACAGCGTACATCAGTGAAGATATGGAGTTCTTCATATTACTTCTTGCCGAACGTGGTAGGAAACTAGAAAAAGATATAAGCTTATTAATGTAAAATTTTTCATATCCTAATTCTAAGGCCTGGTCGGTGGAAGAGAATTCATGTCTGAGTCACCCTTAGAACTCGTAGTAAATTGGCTTAGAGCTCTTAGGTTTATGATACTTGATGTGATATCTCGTCTGAAAAACGTGGAGCCAAAGGCTAAAAGAGACATTTCAGTCTTCGTAACCTTAATAACTAACAGACTGAATAACATCGCTAATAGCTTAAACAGCGTATTGAAGCTTCTCGGAATAAACCCCGACGAGAAGTTAGAGTCACTCGAGCATCAACTGGGGGAGATAGTTGTAGGTCCTTAGAGGGTTTACTTCTATCGCTGAAGAGATCTTGAATAGAGACGTTTTAAGCGCAGAAAGAGTCGTATCTTCACTAGAAGAAATGTTGCATAGGATCGAAATGGTAATTGTTGGATCTAGAGCATTGTCTTTAATGGTTCAAGCGTTGCATGATAAAAATCGTGCTATTTTAAAGGTTGCGTTCGACGATGTGATGGATGATTGGTGCATAATAGCTAAGCGCTTTAGGGAACTTAACGAAGCGTGTGTAACTATGGGTGTAATGGGAGAGATGGGATAAAGGAGAAAATTACGCTCAACTCGTGGTGTAGAGTAGGATAGTACTTAACGTTGAAATTAAGATCTTATCGGTACGCCTCTTTCAGCCAGGTACTTCTTCACGTCTGATATGCTATAAACGCCGAAGTGAAATATTGATGCCGCCAACGCCGCATCTGCCTTACCTATAGTTAGTGCCTCATACATGTGATGTGGATTTCCAGCCCCACCACTGGCAATAACTGGTACGCTTACCGCTTCAGCGACAGCTCTCGTCAACTCTATATCGTAGCCGCCTGTAGTACCGTCTTTGTCCATACTCGTTAAAAGTATCTCACCAGCTCCTAGCTCAGCAACCTTCTTAGCCCACCAAACGGCGTCTATACCTGTCGGTTGCCTACCACCATAAATGTAAACCTCCCACCATACCTCTCCTTCGCTAGTCTCGACGTAAAATCCTTGAGGGCTCGGTCTCTCTTGCCTTAAGACTCTTTTTGCATCTATAGCCACTACTATGCACTGAGAGCCGAAGATATCTGACGCCTCTTTGACAAGCTGCGGCCTCTTGACTGCGGCAGTATTTATCGAGACTTTATCAGCTCCAGCGACTAGCAACTCCCTTATATCGTCTATGTCTTTAATACCGCCTCCAACCGTGAAAGGTATGCTTAACGTATCTGCCGTCCTCTCGACGGCTTCTACTAAAGTCCTTCTTCCTTCGTAGGAAGCGGTTATGTCTAGGAATACCACTTCGTCAGCCCCTTGACTTTCGTAGTACGCAGCTAACTCAGCTGGATCACCCGCATCGCGTAGATTTACGAACCTAACCCCCTTTACAACTCGACCCCACTTAACGTCTAGACACGGTATAATCCTTTTAGTAAGCATGATAGTCACCTAACAATCCTTACATACCCTTATGGCCTCTCTAAGGCTTATTAATCCCTCATAGAGTGCTTTACCAACTATTAAGCCATAGGCTCCAGCTTTCTTTGCCTTTTCTACGTCCTGTAAACTTGAGACCCCTCCGGCAGCTAGTACCTTGATCTCACCTATCTTTGCTACGCTCTCAATGCTTTTTTCATCTATACCACTAAGTGTGCCGTCCCTCGCAGCCGACGACACGAGTATCCACTTAAAGCCCATCTCCTTAGCTCTCCTAGCTTCGTCGACGAGAAGCCTTTCAGTGACCTCTTTCCAACCCTTAATTGCTACCTTACCGTCGAAATGGTCTAAAGCTACTACGATTTTGTCCCCGCCTATTTGCTTTACGAACTCTTCTGCTAACTCCATCTTTTCTATGAATATCGTGCCTATAACGACTCTCGCTGCTCCGGCCTCAAGTAGTGTAAGCGCCTTCTCTATGCTCCTAATTCCTCCAGCCACCTGCACCTCAATGTTTGCTTCAGATATCAATTGCAGTATAGTCTCCATGTTGCTACCCCTGCCGTGGGCCGCATCTAGATCCACTACGTGGACTACTTCAGCGCCTTCTTGCTCCCACTTCCTTAAAGCCTCGAGAGGCTTCAGTTGGTAGATCGTCAACTTATTCATGTCACCCATGTAGAGTCTCGCGACCTTTCGACTAACTATGTCTATTGCTGGTATTATCTTCAAACACGTTCACCGTTTAGCAAGCTTAACAAAGTTCTTAAGAATCGTCAAG
Source organism: Candidatus Nezhaarchaeales archaeon (assembly GCA_038887515.1). Classification (GTDB taxonomy): domain Archaea; phylum Thermoproteota; class Methanomethylicia; order Nezhaarchaeales; family WYZ-LMO8; genus WYZ-LMO8. The sequence goes on from JAWAKK010000001.1 coordinate 265,256, forward strand.
CCATCCTTACCGCTCTTTTCAGGGTGAAATTGGGTTCCAAAGATCAGAGGTTTAGTCTCAATAATTGAGGGAAACTCGCACCCATACGTTGTAGTCGCAATTACGTTTTCCCATCTTTTTGGGCTCACTTTATAAGAATGGACGAAATACATGTAGGCTTCGTCACGAATTCCTTCAATTATTGGGCTCCAAGACCTTATTTTAATGGTGTTCCAACCGATATGGGGTATCTTAACTATATTGGGAAGTTTATCGACGAAACCTTCGATGATCCCTAATCCCCTTACACCTCCACCCTCTTCGCTCCATTCGAAACATAATTGGAGCCCGAGACATATGCCGAGGACTGGTCTTCCACCTCTTATAGTCTCTTGCAATGAATGTAGCATGTCGCCAAGGTTTTGCATAGCACTTTTAAAAGATCCTACCCCCGGCAGGACTACCGCGTCAGAACTCATAACGTCTTCTTCTCTAGCAGTTACGACTGCGGTTGCACCAGCCCTCTCAAGCCCTCTCTTAATGCTTCTTAAGTTCCCTATACCGTAGTCTATTATTGCTACGACCACCATGCCCTACACACTTCTACAGTATGCCCTTTATGCTTGGAATACCTCCACGATTTATAGCGACAGCCTGTTTTAACGCTAACGCAAGAGCTTTAAATGCTGCTTCCACCTTGTGATGGTCATTGCTCCCACATAGGGTCCTTACGTGTATTGCTATCTTAGCTGAGTCGCACATAGACTTAAAGAAGTGCATTATGTCTTCAACCTTCACGTCTTCGACGTAATCTGACTTCACGTCCAGGCTCGCGTTAAACGAAGGCCTTCCCGAAAGGTCCACAGCTACTAGAGCTAGTGCATCATCCATGGGTACTATAGCCCAGCCAAACCTGTTCACCCCCTCTCTTCCTCCAAGAGCCTTTGCAAGTGCTTCACCAATAGCTAAGCCCACATCTTCAGCTATGTGGTGTTCTAAATCGCCTTCAAGTACTCTGACTTTGAGATCCAGTGAACCATGATAAGACAACGTCTTAAGCATGTGATCTAGAAATAGAAAGCCTGTCTCGGCTTCGCATGAACCGGATCCATCTAGCTCTAGCTCAACCTCTACTTGCGTTTCCGAAGTTTTTCTCTCAACCCTCGCCCTTCTCAAGGGGCCTTCCCCCAATTAACGATATCTTATTTTAAGGAATCCATAAAAGTTCTTCTACTAGGTCATGCATTTAAAGTGTCAGAACTTCTCTTAAAGCTTGAACGAAGAGCTTATTGACGTCTCGAGGACCAACTGTAACTCTTATACAATTCTCCAATAATGGTTTAAGGTCTCTTTCTCTGACGTAGAAGCCCATGGACTCCAGCCTCTCAATAAGCTCCCTTGAACCTCCAATATTTACTCTGAATAGCACGAAGTTTGCCTTTGAATCGTAGGGTCTTATCCCCTTAATAGAAGCAAGCTCTCTGAGGAGGAACTCTCTTTCCCTCTTTACTTCCTCAATGGTCTTTTTCACGACATGCCACTTATCTAAGACGATTTCCACAACCTCTTGTGCCAACGAATTTACCGAATATGGCGACTGAAGTCTGTTAATGAAGCTATGTACTTCCTCGCTGACAACTGCGTATCCTATCCTAAGGCCAGCGAGTCCAGCGACCTTGGAGAAAGACCTTAATACTACTACGTTCTCGTACTTCAGCGGCAGATCCCACAGACTAAAGTCTCCAAAGTCAGCGTAGGCCTCATCGATTACTAGGATACCATCGAACTCCTCAGCTAAAGTCTCTAACAGCTCTCTTGGATACTGCTTGCCAGTAGGGTTATTCGGTGAAGCTAGGAAGATAGCTTTCGCCCCCCTAGAAACTTCGAGCAATTTATCGGCGCTTATTGAGAAGTCGCTATTCACGTAGAAGCTATCGACTACACCTCCTAAAGCCTCTACGTAGAACCTATACATCTCGAACGTCGGCTCCACTATCAACGCCCTCCCTTGGCCTACAAAACACTTGGCTACAAGGTCTATGATGGCATCACTGCCATTGTCTACTATAACGTTCCTCTTTGAAACTCCTAGAAACTTAGCTATTGCCTCAACAGCCTTAGATGCGTACGCCGGTGGGTAGAGCCTAACATCAACTCTTTCGAGGGCCTCCTTGACTAAGCTCCTAATCCAATCTTCATCTAATATCAAGTTCTCGTTAGCATCGAGCTTATACGCTTTAGTTTTTCGAAGAGCTCTCTCCCTGACTTCGTATTTAAGTAGCTTCTTCACGTAAGGGTTAACGTAAGACTCGATCTTCAATCAACTATTCTCCTCCTTAACGCTTCGGCGTGAAACTTAAAGCCCTCGATTTCGGCCAACCTTATTGCAGCCCAGTATACTTCCTTGTTAACCTCATATACTTCAACATAATGCATAAGCTTCATGAAGGTCAGCGTCGAGATCCCGCTCCTAAACCTAGAGCATCCACCTGTAGGTAAAACGTGGCTTGGGCCAGCGCAGTAATCGCTTAAAGCCGTTGGGGCCTGAGGTCCGACGAGCAGGACTCCAGTAGACCTTATTTCATGAACGAACTCTTCCGGATTTAGAACCATTAATTGGAGGTGCTCAGGAGCATACGCGTTAGCAAACTCTATTAAGCTCATAGGGTCCCCGTAAACTGCGATGAAGTGCTTTTCGAGTACTTCATTTACTACGGGGCTCTCTGACGCTATAAGTTTAAGCTCCTCTACCACTTTCTCTATGATCCTTAAACTTGTTGTTGCAAGCGCTATTTGAGCTAGTGGATCGTGCTCGGCCTGAGACGCTAAGTCCAAAGCTACTAACTTTGGATCAACACTCTCATCTGCTATTACCAGTAGTTCACTAGGACCTGCCAGCACATCTATCCCAACAACGTTACTTACAAGGTACTTAGCGGCCGTTACGTAAATGTTGCCTGGTCCAGCTATGACATCAACCTTCTTAATACTCTCCGTTCCATACGCCATGGCAGCTATGGCTTGAGCTCCACCGGCCTTGTAGATTTCGTCAACTCCAACTTCGTTAAGTGCTACCAATATGTAAGGGTTAAGCCTTCCATTGGCTTTTGGAGGGGAGCAAGCTACGACTTTCTTTACTCCAGCGACCTTTGCAGGGACGCCAGTCATGACTGCTGACGACGGATAAGGGGCCCGTCCACCGGGGATGTATAGGCCAGCTACGTCGACTGGCCTTGGTAATACACCGACTTTTATTCCTTTCTTTACTTCCTTAGTCCAAGGGCTTGGTCTCTCTTCTTCGTGAAACCTCTTGACTACGTCGATGGCAACCTTCAAAGCTTCTACGAACTCCTCACTAACGTAGGAGTAGGCTTCCTCGACTTCACTCCTTGAAACCTTAATTTCATAGTCGCAAGATATATTAGAGAACTTTTTGTCAAATCCCTTGACCGCCTTATCCCCTTCTTCTCGGACGGCCCTTAATATCGGCTTGACGGCTTCTACCGCCTCTTCAAACTTTTCAGCTCCTCTCCTAGAGACCTCTTTCAAGGCCTCCTCCATGCTTTCATGCAAGTTGAATATCCTCAACTTGATCCCCTCATCACATTTAATAACCTAGTTATTTCGTTTTCTCTTGCCCTAAACGAAACTTTATTGCATATGAGCCTTGCTGTAGACTCAAGAATCGTAGCTATTTCCTTGAGACCGTTCTCCTTCAACGTTGTGCCGGTCGTAGATAGGTCAACTATGGCATCTGCTAAGCCGAGTTTCGGGGCTATCTCGACAGCTCCTTCTACTTCAACAACCTTTACGCTTAGTCCTAAGCCCTCAAAGTATCTATTCGTTATGCGTGGAAAACTAGTAGCTATCCTGGAGCCTTGAGGTACCTCGTACACGTTGTTTATGTTCGAGTCTTCAGGTACTGCAACCACCATCTTGCACCATCCAAAACCCAAATCCATGAGTTCGTAGACGTCGACCTCTTTTTCTAAGACTAAGTCGTGACCTGTAATGCCTAGATCTACTGCCCCAAAGTGGACGTAGACAGGTATGTCGGCCGCTCTTGCAAAAATGACTTGGAGGTCGTTGACTCTCACGCTATAGGACCTAGAACCCTCTTCAACCTTAAAGCCAATCCTTCTTAATAGTTCAAGAGATGGTTTGTGGAGTCTCCCCTTGTTGGGGATCGCTATTCTAAGTAACCTCACTTTACTCCACCACTTCTAAGTTCGCTCCAATCCTTTCAGCCCTAGCTTGGGCCCCCTTGATATCGCCTACTGGATGGAGTTCGACTATAACTCCCTGGCCTCTAAGACTTCGTGCTCTTGCCATCGCTTTGCCGTAACTCTTAAGGTTTGCCGGGACTATTATAACGCTCTTCCTTTTACTAATCCTTTGAATTATCGAGTCTACGCCTATTGCTTCAACTAAATAGTCGACTACTAGTGCAAAGCCTGTTGCCGGGACCTCCTTACCTGTAAACGTAGCTATCAGATCGTCGTATCTACCTCCTCCACCTAAAGCTCTCCCGAACGTGGGAGTATAAGGTTCGAAGATTATACCAGTATAGTAGTCAAATCCCCTAATGAGACTTAAATCTAAGGTAACTTTATCTTGAACTCCGTTGTATTTCAATAGTTCAAACAGTAATAAGATCTCGTTGGCTTGCCTAACAAGTTGATCGTCACTTAATATACACAAAACCTCGTCAAGCACCCCTAGACCCCTACGATCGCATATAGCTTCAAAGACCTTCATAACCTCAGCTCGACAGCCCACCCTCCTAAGCAATCCTTTTAGACCGGTCGAATCCTTCATCGATACGAGGTTCTTGACCATCTCGCTTTCTTCAACATTAAGATCGGCAAGGGATAATAGCCTCTTAAATATCCCCGCGTGGCCTATATCTATCTTAACCTCCTTCAAGCCCAGCTCGTTGAGGGACGATATCATAAGTGATATGACTTCAGCGTCGGCATCAACTCCTCTGTAACCTATTAGCTCAACTCCAGCTTGCCAGAACTCTCGGGGATAACTCCGAAATCCCTCCTTAAACCTTACGACGTTACTTATGTAGCATAACCTTAGAGGCATGAGCTCTCCAATCATCTTAGAGCAGACGAGTCTAGCTACTGGTGCGGTCATCTCAGCCCTAAATGCTACAAGCTTGCCGTCGTCATCTTGAGCCTTAAACATCGAATGTACTAAGTCCTTACCAACTTTCTTGGATAGAACGTCTAGGTACTCAAAAATTGGAGTCCTAACTTCTCTATAACCCCACAAGGTGAAGATTTCGAGGAGCTTAGACTCGACATACCTAAAAGCTTCACTGAGTGGAGGGATTAAGTCTCTAGTACCTCTTGGTGTCTGAGTGAACTGGAGCCCCCCTAACCATTAGCTAAACCCTCCGACAAGCTAGCGGGCTTGGAGCTATTAAACCTTACTATAAGGGCCTCAATAAAAGCTTTGCAAAAGACAGGTCTCCATACTATCGAGACCTAAGGATTCAACATGCTTAGCCTAAACTATGTGCTAAAAGCTCAGATTATGCTTATGACCCTCTCGAAGTCATGGTACGAAATGTGTAAATTTGTCTATATTTTTCGTACTTTCTTTTCCGAAAAATTTAAATTTTTGTTCTCAGCTCATTTAGCGATTCGGCATGTCCATAACGAAAGTCTTACTGGTCGACACTACTCTTAGGGAGGGCGAGCAGACTCCAGGCGTAAACTTCACGGTCGACGAGAAGCTCGAGATAGCTAGAGCTTTAGATAGTATTGGTGTTCACATGATTGAAGCCGGCGATCCCAACGTCTCTGAAGACGTATATCGAGCCGTCAAACTGATAGCTCAAGAGGGACTCTCCGCCGACATCATAGCCCATTGTAGGGCTAGCATAAAGGACGTAGAGAAAGCTATTTCATGTGACGTCGATAGGGTCGCAATATTTCTAGGAGTTACAGATACTAAGCTTAAGTCTATGAAGTTATCTGAAGACGAAGCTGTCGAGAAGGTCGTAAACGCGATAGAGTACGCTAAGAGCCACGGGGTTAAGGTTAGGTTCACGGCTGAGGATGGCATGAGGGCTCGATACGACTTCTTAGTTAGGATATGTATCGAAGCTGTCCAAGCAGGCGCTGATAGGATAAGCCTACCAGATACTGTCGGAGTAATGACTCCTGGGAAGACTAAGGAATTTTTTGAGAGAATAAGCAGAGACGTTAGGAATGTAGAGTTCGACTGCCACTGCCATAACGATCTCGGCATGGCAGTTGCAAATGCGCTATCTGCCCTTGAAGGGGGAGCCACAGGAGTCCACGTTACTGTTAATGGGATAGGCGAGAGGGCTGGCATTACTAGTCTTGAGACAATAGCAGTCGCCTTAAAGGTTCTCTATGGCATGGAGGTCGTAAAATTGGACAGGCTCTCGTGGATTTCAGCCCTAGTTGAAAGACTTAGTGGTGTAGTCGTTCCACCAAACGCACCGGTAGTTGGTGAAAATGCCTTTTCTCATAAGGGAGGAGTCCACATAGCGGCAGTATTGTACGATCCTTCGACGTATGAAGCCTTCCCGCCTGAACTTGTTGGTAGGAAGAGGGAGATAGTTGTAAGTAAGTACGCAGGGAAGCATGCTGTTAAAGCTAGGCTTGAGGCTCTAGGTATTCAGCTTAGCGATGAGCATGTCGAAAAGATGATTCAATTGATAAAGAGCAGGAACGACGTTAGAACTTATAGAGATGCTGACCTTATAGAGTTGGCTGAGAAAGTTACTGGAATTAAGTTGACTCCGGACGTTCCCTCTATGGTGGAGGCTATAATACTTGTTAAATGCGAACCCAACGTCTACACGACCTCAATAGCTAGGAGAATAGCATCGATGAGAGAAGTAGTTGAAGTATATGAAATAAGCGGTGAGTACGACATTCAAATTAGGATCTCGACGTCCTCTATTTCCGAGCTGAACGACTGTCTTGAGAAGATAAGAGGAATAAAGGGTGTTAGTAGCACGTACACACACTTAGTACTCAAGTCTTTAAGGCCCCTGCAGCGATGAGGATAGCAAATAATTAAGGCGGGCTACACGTGTTAGAAGGGAATAGGTAAACGGTGAATGGTACTTGCCAATAGATAAGATACCGTTCGTAAGTGACTATGTAAAAAAAGTAGCTTGTACGCTTAAGATAGGTGAAGTTAGAATTTTCGACACTACTCTTAGGGAGGGCGAGCAGACTCCAGGCGTAGTCTTTAGAATTGATGAGAAGCTCGAGATAGCTAAGCAACTAGACAAGCTGGGTGTAGACACTATCGAGGCTGGCTTTCCTGCGAGTTCGGATGAAGAATTTAAGGCTGTTAAAAGCATAGCCGACCTCGGCCTTAAAGCCGAGATATGCGCTCTAGCTAGAACTCTGAAGTCCGATGTGGACCAAGCCTTAAAGGCTGACGTTGACGCAATACATACTTTCATAGGGACCTCCGAGTGGCACATAAAGTACAAGCTCAAGACCAGTCCAGAACAAGTCATAAAGATGGCTGTTGAAGCCGTCGACTACATAAAAGATCACGGTGTTATATGTGAATTCTCATGTGAAGACGCTACGAGAACAGACTTGAACTTCTTAATAAAGATGTACAAAGCGGTAGTGGACGCTGGTGTAGATAGAATAAACGTTCCAGACACCGTCGGCGTGATGTCGCCTGAAGCAATGAAATACTTAATAGAGACGTTAAAGGAAAATATAAAGGTCCCAATATCGGTTCACTGTCATAACGACCTTGGCATGGCCAATGCTAATGCTCTTGCAGCAATCGTAGCTGGGGCGACCCAAGTCCACGTTACTGTCAACGGCTTAGGCGAGAGGGCTGGTCACGCTTCTCTAGAAGTCGTCGTCGTCGCGCTTGAGGCTCTCTACGGCGTTAAGACAAAGATAAAGAAGGAGTACTTAACGGAGACATGTAGACTCGTTGAGAAGTACAGCTTAGTGTACAATCCACCTAATTACCCCATAGTTGGTAAGAACGCTTTTGCGCATAGATCTGGTATTCATGTTCACGGCGTGATAGAAGAGCCCATAACGTATGAGCCATTTCCGCCGGAGTACGTTGGACAAACTAGAAGGATCGTCTTTGGGAAGCATAGTGGCAAGCACGGCATCAAGGCCCTCTTAGAGCAATACGGTATTCAGGCAGCTGAAGAGCAGCTAGCTAAGATAGCTGAGAAGGTTAGGGAGCTGGGTGAAAAGAAAAAGGCCGTTATGGAGGAAGACGTAGTTGCGATAGCTGAGGCGGTCGTGGGGGGTATACCTGAGCTGGAGAAGCCAGTTGTACTCAAAGAGCTCGTTGTAGTGACCGGAAACACTATAACACCGACTTCGTCAGTCATGCTAAAGGTCTTCGACAAAGAGTTAAGGGCTGCAGCTATAGGTGTAGGCCCGGTAGATGCTTCAGCTAAGGCTATTGAGAGGGCGCTTGGCTCTTTGGGCCAATACACCTTAAGCGAATTCAAGTTGGAAGCGATAAGCGGCGGTACTGATAGTCTAGCAAGTGTAGAAATAGCTATAAGGGACCCCGAGGGGTCTACCTTCAAGGCTAAGGCTGTTGATAAAGACATAGTTATAGCGTCCGTTACAGCCTTGGTTGATGCCATAAACAAGGCTCTTATATTCAAGAAGGTAAAGGAGAAACGCAGCACAAAAGAGGGACTATAAGTAACATGCCTTCAATGCTAGACTTACTGGCAATAATATGGGCTAAGCTAAGAGGCAAAAAAGTCTGTCTAAGCCACTCAAGCGATGCTGACGGGATTGTCTGTGCAGCTTTATTCCTTAGACGAATCCAAAGTGACGGTCTTGTGGTCCTAGCAGAGCCGTACGAAATACAAGGTGGCAGCTGGCTCAACTTCTTTAAGTGGGATTACGTGTTAGATTTGCCCTGCCCCCCAAAGGCTACAATCTTTATAGATCACCATAAAACGAATAAGCCTAGCCCCACGGTTAAAGAGGTCTTTCATGATCCGACGTCGCCTTCAGCGGCAGCTTTAGCCATTAAGGCTTTTAAGCTGGAGAGCGACCCAGTAGCTTTAAGGCTTGTCGAGTTAGCTAATGAATGCGACACAGCTAACATAGTGAGCAACGAAGCTTGGGACCTCAATGATGCTGTCAAGGGAAGTCCGAGGAATAGGAGAGTTAAGCTAACGATACTTCTAAGTAGGTTCGGTTTAGAGGCCCTCAAACTTCCTGAAGTTCAAATTTGGATTGCCAAAAATAGAGAGAGAAGGGAGAGGACAAAGCAACTAGCCGAAAAAATACCTATTGAGGACAAGGTCTTCATAGAGTTGAAGGGCGAAGAGGACATTTCGCCGAGGAACCTTATGATAACGCTTGAAAAGATGGGGGCAAAGGTTACATGTGTCATCACTCCTAGAGAGGACAAATATAAGATACACTTAGGTTCTAGGGAGGACTCTGACGTTGATTGTTCAAAGATCGCGTTGAAGATGGGTGGCGGAGGCCATAAACATGCTGCTGGAGCGACCGTCGGCGATGTAAAAAAGGCCATCAAGATAATAGCTAAAAAACTTGGCCTTAAGAAGATAAAAGTCTACGTTGTGGAAGGATCCAATGTTGTGGGTATTAAAGTGTTTAAAGTCAAAAGGCACCGAAGAAAGGGGGTAAACAATCGTTAGTTGGAGACTAAGGATCCAGAAGCTAGGGCTAGTTTAAATAACTCGTCTCTAAATTTAATGCAGGAGAACCTATCGGATGTGATACATTTGCCTTACCTACCCATTCCGAGAAGGACACCATTAGTACCCGAAGAATTGTCGCAACAAAGAGCCTTTGGTCCAGACGAGCCCGATGACCTAGAAGAACTGATTCAAACAATAGCTTCAAGTCAGGGGTTTGACGCCATAATGGGGGTCATAGATTCGCTTATCTCAACGATAGAACGTCAGGAAATCATAATATGGAGTTTAGCTAAGTTGCTTGAAGAAAAGGGTCTCATAAACAGAGAGGAACTCTTAAAGAAGATAGAAGAATTTAACAAGAAGAAAGCTATATATAGAGTCGATACAGACTAACTTCATTTTATGGTATTAGTTCGTCGGACAAGCATAATTGATGCTGTCCTAAGCCCTTTTCTTCCATATAGTAGGGCTACAAACGCAAAGCTTCGTTGTAAGCTATAACAGAAACCATTAAAGATAATCGCAATTATGTTAGAGAGCTCTGCGTAGCCTATCCTCCACCAAAAAATCGGTCCCCAAGGTACTTAATGCTGTAACCGCTCATGAAGTTGAGGGCATTGACATCAGCTTGGGTTTAACAAGTTTGACAAGCCTGTCTGGATCATTTAAAATATGAATAGTATTGCAATTCATTATCGACGCTTACTTTCTACAATCAATTTACGTTTTTAGAATATTCGCGAGCCGTCATCTCTGGCAGATCTCACACACGAAAGTCCTTCTATTTATAGGCTTTTGCACGTAGAATTTAATGGGGTGCCCGCAAACTAAACAAAGCCCTCTAGACCTATTGTAGACGTAGAGGATTTCTCTCAACCCCCTCCCCTGCAGTTTAAGTTCCAAGAATTTTTCGCTCAATTCTTTTGCGATGCGAATTATTCTGTAAATTTCGTCTTGCGAAAGATTGCTCACCATCCTCTCAGGGTTAATATTCGCCCTGAAAAGGATCTCGTTCCTCAAGATGTTTCCTATCCCAGCCATAACCGATTGGTTGAGTAATACGACTCCTATCTTCTCGTTTCGATACTTTCTGATGTTCTCGTACACTTGCTCTTCACTCCAATCATTGCTCAGCGGATCAGGACCCAATTCCAGCTTTAATCGTTCTAATATGTGATTTCCTCTCCCTAGCTCAACGATTGGTGCGTTGTAGACTACAAGTTTCCTATGATGTCCAGTAAGCATCAACCTGACTCTATCCATGGGCTTAAGGAGCGACTCGCCCAATTCATAGACGTATATTGAGCCAAACATCATTAAATGAAGTCTCGCGACCATGTCACCATCAAACATGAGTATAATGTTCTTGCCGAACGAATCCGCTTTAACGAACTTTCTTCCAATAAGCTCCTCAATAGAGATGAAGATCTTCTTAGACCTTACAAAAACCTCTCTGATGTATTCACCTCCAAATTTGTTACAGATCTTAATGGCATAGGCTCTAGCTGTGGGACCCTCAACCACATCTAGTAGATTACTTCGTTCTCGAACTTAAAACTTGAAGTCTCTAACAAACGAAGCATCACGAGACCTACATCGATTTATGTTCAAGACATTAAACTTCTTGACTAAAATTTAAGTAGTCTAGATAAATTTAAACATAAAAAACATAAGATTTTATGTCTAATCGGTTTCTGATGTTAATTGTTGATTAGTTCACCATACTCTTCATATACTGCCTTCTCTAACTCGTCGAAGTTCTTGTCCATTAACACATGAGCTAGGAAGGCTGTGCCTCCAGCACCAACTCCCTCCTTGACGTATCCCTTCTCGTAATAGCGTAATCCTTCATAGGGGGCGTTAGAGAAGTTTAGGTTTATTGATACTATCGGTATTAAAGGATCTATAGCTTTGAGTAGAGCTACTATGTTTGATGAAGGGTCAGAGGCTATCCACCTTGTCGTGGCAATAATAGTTCTTTGAAGCTTCACATTAGTATGTTTCGCTAGAGCTATGACCGACGCCATCTGAGTTCCACCTACCAACACTACACATGCTCCCTCCTCTAAGGCCCCCTTAGAAAGCCAGCCATGGAGACGTGTACCGGATCTCCTAATGCTGAAACAGCTTTCATCGGATCTCGTCTCGTCTCATCGATATTCAACCCCGATTTCTCGAGACCCTCCCTCACAACTCCCTCCTTAAGTTCATGAGGATTTAGTGGGGTTGCGCTGCTAACCTTACCCCAAGCATCGTAGCCTAGCGCTACTAGAATTCCTAGCGCGGTGGTGGTTCCTCCAGGTATGCTCTCACCAAGTAGGTATACGTCGGTTCCACGAAGCATGTGAGCTAGAACTCGGGCTTCACTATAGAGAGCTTGAGCTACCTCATAGGGTAGTGCTGATCCAGTATTTATTGCCTCGCCCATCTTTCGACTCGGCAAGGCTATATGTGGTATCTTGGGCTCTATGGCTGAGCCAGTATCGACAATCATGTATGACATGTTGCAAAGTTTTAAGCAAGACCTAGTTATTATTGCTGGAGTTGGTATCCCTTCAGGGGTTACCGGTATGACGTTGAAACTCTTAGGTTTTCCGTAGACTAAATACTCCACATCGCAAGCAGGAGTATACAAAGTTAGATCGGGAGTAGCACCTGCAATGCTCACTCCAGGTATCGTTGACGTCCTTGTTGAACCTATGAAATAGAGGGCCATGACCTTGCCCTTTCTAATCCTGTTGATGATATAATCGACTAGGCCAGCATCGCCAATGATTGAGAGGTTCATTCTACATCACAGGGCATCGAAAGCTTAAATCCAAATGTAAGATTTTTATATTAAACGATAAAACGTTATTAAATACCTTGCTCCTTGACTTGTAAATGTATCAAGCTAATAAGTTCAAGCACGTTTTAAAGGTTATGGATGGTTTATCCAACCAACTACTCTTTAAGTTTAATCGCAGGCGTCAATTTATAACTATAAACTTGTGAGGAAGAGCAATATTGACATCGACAAATTGTCGTGATTCGTGGCCTTTGGTCGCGCTTTAGGCATTGAAGTTGAGCATCTCTAGCGGCTCATCTGCCATTCCATCACCAATTATGACTATGGCCTTCATGTTCTCTAACCACTCGTTGGCATTAAAATTCCGAGGAAAATATAAATGTTCTGGACGGGTAATCCATCCATAGTAATTACGGTCAACGAACTTCTAAAGCGTAGGATACTTCATGTAAACCCTCAGCTCGTGCAATTACTACAGGAGAACGAAGGTGAAGATTTGTGGAGAAACTTGACAGGCTCTGCTCTAGGATTCGAGCTTTGTTAGAGGAGGCTGTGAGGAGAAACTTATCTGAAGGATTACTTCTATCTGGAGGCCTAGATACAAGCATATTAGCTGCTGTGGCCTCAAGGTTCGCATCCCCTAAAGCCTTTACTGTCGGGTTCGATGGTGCTCCAACACCGGACATCGAATATGCAAAGATTATTTCTTCAAAGCTTCAGCTTAAACATGTAGTACATCGATTTAGCTACGAAGAGTTGTGGGAAGCCATTAAGGAGGTGATTAGGATCTTAAAGACCTTTGACCCGATGGAAGTTCGCAATAGCGCGGTCCTCTACGTTAGCTTGAGATTGGCCAAAGAACATGGGGTGAAGACGGTTATGACCGGTGATGGTAGCGACGAACTCTTCGCAGGGTATAGCTTTCTATTTGGTTTAAGTTATGAGGAGCTAAAGTTGAAGTTAAAGAAGCTCTGGGAAAACATGCACTTCTCATCAATACCATTAGCGAAAGAATTGGGCCTGGAGGCAAAGCTTCCATTCTTAGACCCGGAGTTTAAGTCCTTCGCAATGAGTATAAGCCCGAGATACAAAGTTCGGCGTAAAGGAGGTAAGGTTTATGGAAAATGGATTCTTCGCAAGGCCTTTGAAGGAATATTACCAAACGAGATAGTCTGGAGAGATAAAGCCCCCATAGAATTTGGTTCTGGAACGGCCATCCTACCAGAGCTATTCGACGAAAGGATATCAGACGATGAGTTTGAAGCGAAGAAGCGTGAGTACCTTGAATTGGATGGGGTGTCGATCAGGAGCAAGGAGCAGCTTTTCTACTATGAGGTTTATCGATCAATAGTGGGTAGACCGCATCAAACCAACGTAAGCGGAAAGTCTTGCCCCTATTGCAAGTCCAGCGTTAGCGAGAAGGCAACGTACTGTAGAACATGCGGTGCATATCCAATTTGACCTCATCGCATGCGATGCAAAATTATTATCTACTAAGAGTAACCTGCTTTGAGACCTTAATAAATATGCTCGACTATTAGTTCATACGAGACAACAAAGTAACTGAGGGTTACTTGGAGGAGCTAGCGTGGAAGGTAAGGATCGAGAGGGCTATTGGGGGTAAGTGACCTCTTAAGTTTCATAAAGCCAAGTCAAGTAGGCTCTTAGACGAAGTTCGTAAGGAGATTACAAGGATCACCTATTACTCGACTACGATCACATGCTGATGCACTTAAAATGGCTTTGAGCCTCTTAATAATTTCTTGGATGACCTTCCTAAGCTCGTTGTAGTCTCTAATTATTACATCCCTAACGTTTATGCATAACAAAGGCTTAACTCCATTAAGTTTTTCAACTACCCTCTCAAGTCGTGTAACACCTACGCTTCGAACACTCGTGGTAATGATTATAGGCTTAATAGCGATGTACCTCTTGAGGATTTCTTGAACTGGCGATGACAACGTGTCAATCCATATAGGCGATGCGACGATTAAGGCATCGTAGTTGCCGGGATTTAGATCGCTTGGCTCAAGCCTACTACTGGTCCCTCTTCTAACGAATGTATCGTACATGAGCCTGAGGTTAACGTGAAGCGGCTTGAAATATTCCCTCAATGGGACAACCCTATAAACGTCGACCATAAAGCCCTCGTTAGCGAGGCTCAGCTTTAGTTCATTGACGACGCGCTCTGTACACCCAGTTCTAGAATAATACACTATTGATATCTTCACATCACCGCTTCTCATGGTATGGTAAATATGGTAGTCCTCAAATTAATGTTGTGCTAAACCGAGCCTTTCAACATAGTTTGGTGCTTTGATAACCCCTAGCATAAACATGGTCTTAAGTTAGAAGTTGCAGGTTAAGGACTTAGGCCTTCTTCCACTCTTTATAATGGTATTCGCATATACCCTCAATTTTCGGCACATATTAGGAAGGTATCGTTAGATGTATAATTCCGAAACCCTCTCTTAGAATCATTCACCTTCTTATCCTTGGACGCAAAACGTTCTAAACCTATAAAGAAATTTTAAGGATTTACTTTTCAACTTTCACTACGGAACCTTCTTTAAAATCATGACCTTCAATTCTTTGATTGGCACCGATAACCTGAGCATCGTGTTATTGAGTTTACGGATAATAGTTGTATCGCTTACATTCTTGGCAAGATTAAAAGTTATGTTCTATTTTTCCCACTGTCTTCTTGAACTTTTCTATTCGTTCATAATGATTAACTATGGGCTCAGGGTAGCCCTTTATCCTATACCTTATTGGATCCTGTATCTCTCTACACTCATAGTCTCTCAACTCTGGGATGTACCTTTTTATGTATATGCAGAAAGGATCATACTTCTCCGCTTGTCTTATTGGGTTGAACACTCTAATAGGTAGAGGGTCTACGCCGACCGAGGCTGACCATTGCCAGTTGCCTATGTTTAGTACTTCGTCATAGTCTATAAGGTGTTCTTTGAAGAATTCCTCTCCAATCCTCCAATCTACAAGGAGGTCCTTAACTAAGAAGTTGGCTACTATCAATCTCACTCTATTATGTATCCACTTTTCTGCCTTCAATTGTCTTATGCCCGCATCAACTATCGGATAGCCAGTCTCTCCTTTTTTAAAAGCATTAATTATGTACTCATCATTTTCCCACGTTATGCCTCTCATGTTAGGTTTAAGCTCCATGGACCTCATATGAGGGTACTTGCGTTTTAGATGATAGTAAAACTCTCTCCAAGCTAGTTGTCTTACAAACTCTTCAGAGAACTTTATGGCTCGATTAAATATCTCTCTAACTGAGACTATGCCGAGACTTATGTACGGAGACAGCCTCGAAGTAGCGTCTAAGTGCGGGTAGTCTTTGACCATATTGTACTTTTCGAAGTTAAAGGATTGTAATCTATAAGTCCCCCAGTCGGCCTTCCATACATTGTCCTCGAAGACTCTCCATCCTTGTCTTTTGCACAGCTCCTCTATATCCGGCTCGTCCATCTCCATGAAACTACGAATCGAGACTTCTTCAGTAATTTGAGAATCAACAAGTCTTCTCCACTGCCTATAGAAGTTTGTGAACGAACTCAATAATGAAGGACTAGCTAGGACGTTGTCAACTACCTCGACAAACTTGATACCGATTCTCTGGCAGAGGTTCTTGACTTTTTGTATCATCAAGTCCTCATTCCAAGAGAGGGACGAGGCTGTGTAAATGGCGTCGAACCTGTACTTTCCAAGTAGGTCTTCAAAAACTTCGCATGTTTTACCATAGAGTACGTGGAGCCTTATCCTTGCTCCTAGACTTTTCAAAGCATCTAAGAGAAAATTAAAACGCAGATCTTCAGAGCCAATCCTTCGATCTCTCAAGATGTCTGGATCAATTACGAAGATCGTTGTTATCTTACTGGCTTTCGATACCGCTTCTGCAAGCGCTCTATTATCCCTTATCCTCAAATCGCGTCTAAACCAATAGAGAACCTTCATTGATTGTCCCCAGCAAGTATTGATCCAACGCTTATTCCTTCACTCCTAAGTTCCTCAATTAGCCTGGCGATAGCTCTCTCCTTCTTTTTAACCTCTATGATTATGTCCACGGCTTTTACTCCATCTAACAGCGAAATCAAGTCTTTAAAGTCCTTTACATCAACGTAGTCTCCATGCTCGCCGAAGCGATGCGGTCTTTTTTGGAGCTGACGATAAATGAACCTCAGGAATTTTGTCACCACAAGTAGCAATTAGCCTATCTACGCTAAACTTTGACGGGTTCAGCATGTGATGATAATAGTCGAAAACCGCTGGGACACCAAGTACTTCAGCCATTTCTATCACTTCGGAAATGGTGTAATGCCTCTCGTCATTCTCTAACGCAAGCCTCTTTATAAGCCACTGATTTCTCTTCAATGCCTCCTCAAGCCTCTTAACCACTCTCCTCTTGTCTTTGTAGACACCCCCGACATGTATGACGACAACGCTCTCACTTCCGAGACCTAACGTGTCGAGCACCCAGAAATGGTATTTTAGCTCCGCAAGAGATCTATTCAAGACCGCTTCATTAGGACTACTAAGTACTACGTATTGGCCCGGGTGCATGGTTATTCTGATGCCATAATCTCTTATAACGCTGGATACCTTCATTAGGACCTCTCCAAGCTTTTCAAGCCACTCTAACTTAAAATTCGGATGAGAGGCGAACGGAATAAAACTAGAACCAAGCCTAAATATCGCCAAATTCATCCTCCTTGAGAGCTCTAAAAGAGCTATAAAGTCCTTCAAGTTCTTTTCGAAGGTTCTTAGCAACGTTTCTTCATTTAGATTATGAAGCTTTACTTTATGATTTGTAGAGAGCTTATTATCACTTGTCGAACAGAAGAATCCTAGTCCTATCCTCAATGAGATGCACCAATTCCTTATGAAGAGAGCCAAAATTAGAATTTAAGTATTTTTACATCAAGTCAAAATTATCCCGTATCTGATGGACTTGAAGATTCATTAATATTATGAGGGGTCTTCTTTGGATAAGATTTTCAGTGGAAGTTAGGGGTCTGTTCCTGCTGACAGTTAAAACTTCATGTATCTTATCTATTTAGCGTCGTTACGGTAAGCCACGAATATTTGAAGCGTCTTGAGTTATATTAAAGACTTAACGATATATGCCTATATTTGAACTTAATACTTTTGTAGAGACCATATACATACATTTATCCGTTAAGTTAACGTTTAAGAGGGTCGCGAGATAGATTTTAAGGGGGTGTTTAATTTTGAAGAAGGATGTAGAAACCTTCCACTACCTGCTTCATCCTAGACCGGTCGTTTTAATTTGCTCCGTTGACGATGAGGGTAGGCCGAACGTCATGGCTTGCTCATGGATTACTCCGGTAAGCGAAGAACCCCCAATAATAGCTCTCTCGCTTTGGAGGAGGGGCTATACTCATCAACTCATAGAGGTCAAAAAAGAGTTTACAGTTAACATACCCTCGGCCGACATGGCCAGAGCCGTGTGGATAGCAGGCTCTAGGAGCGGTAGGAGGACTAATAAGTTCGCTATAACTGGACTCACAACCCAACCAGCTAAAAAGGTAAGCGTCCCAATAGTAGAACAATGTATAGGGCACTTGGAGTGTAAGCTCCTCGATTACGTAAAGGCCGGTGAGTGTAACATCTATATAGCTGAAGTGGTAGCGGCCTATGCCGATGAAGAGCTATTAAACAATGGCATATGGAACGAAAGGGCTAACGTACTATTGCACGCTGGGGGGAAGCTTTTTACAACACCTCAAGCATGCTTTGAGGTGAAGTAACGATTGAAGGGATCGGTACTCATAAAAATAACCTTTGAGTCAGGCCTCTGTATAAAATGCAGAATAACCACCCATGAGAATCCTAAGATTGCTGAGGCCCTATTATTGTCATTACCATTTGAATCTGAAACTAAACGTTGGGGGGACGAGGTTTACTTCTCAGTACCCTTTTCTGCTCAACCAGAGAAGCTCCAGGAAGTGGTCGATGTGGGCAGTGTTGCCTATTGGCCTGAAGAACCATCACTATGCCTGTTCTTTGGGCCGACACCCTCAAGTCCGAGCGCAGAAGTGATAAAGCCTTATAGCCCGGTGGGAGTCATAGGCAAGGTTGTTGGAGATCCGAAGATATTAAAAAATGTGAAGGATGGGGAGAGGGTAAGGGTGGAGAGGGGGTAGCACCTTACTTTCAATTTGTCGTCATCGTGTATACGACGACAACACTTCTAAAGCAGCTTTGGTCATGTCCTTCTTGGGCTTGTAGCCCATCCTCTGGAGCGTTAATTGAAGTGATGAAACTAAGGCTAGTATGTCGCTTGGAGTTATCCAGCCCATGTGACCTATTCTAAACGTCGTCTGTCTAAACTGGCCTGAACCTCTTGCCACCGTTACTCCTAAACTCTCCATCTCAACTCTTAATTTAGCATCATCGAGCCCTTCTGGCTTATACACAACGGTTACTGTGTCTGATTCAAAGCCTCTTTTTGCAAAGACTTTCAAGCCCGAGACCCTTATAGCGGCCCTTACAGCTTCTGCTATAACTCTGTGCCTCCTAAACCTCTCTTCTAAGCCCTCTTCAAATATCGCATCTAGGGCTTCGTTGATTGCGTACACCATACTTACCGGTTGCGTCGAATAATAGTTCTCAGGATTCCTTACAACCTTAAGCCACCCCTTTAAGTCGCCGTAGAACGTCGGCACATCGTAATCTCGTGATTCGAGCTCCTCTAAGAAGTTCTTTCCTACGGCTATTAAAGCGCAACCAGGTGGAGCACCTATACCTTTTTGACTGCAACTTCCGCAAATAGTTATTCCCCAATCGTCGCACCTCACGTCCATAGCCCCAAGAGAGGCTACTGCGTCGACTAGCAACTTAATACCGTGTTTTAAAGCGACATCTCCTATCTCATCTATGTAGGATATTACCCCCGTAGAAGTTTCAACGTGGGCCACCGTTATTGCCTTGAAGCTTTTCCTTTTTACAAGTTTCTCTACATCCTTACCGGTAAAGCCCCTACCGTTCAACATCTCAACAGTTTTCGGAATCCCTCCAACCCTAAGTACCATATCCCTGAACCTTGAGCTGAAGAACCCCGTTACAAGGCAAAGTACTCTATCTTTAGGCCTTACGACGTTTGATACCATTATCTCTTGAGCTAACGTTCCGGTGCCAGCTAGTAAGAAAGCTTCTCCCTTAGTCTTGAATAGTACCTTGAGCTTCTCCACAACAGCCTTGTACTTCTCCATGAAACCCCTATAGGAGTGAGGCTCAACAGGTCTACTAAGAGCCCTCAATATTCTGGGGTGCACGTACGTCGGTCCAGGAGTGAAGAACAAGATCTTTTCACTTAGGAGTTCGCTTGGCAATCGAACTATCGACTCCTGCGAGCTTTCTTTGGTGTTTATGCGGCGTCCGGCTCCCACATCGGCGGCTACCTCCGCCGCTAAATGCTGGCGAGAGGTAAGAATTTAAACTTTGTCTTATTCTGAAAGATCCCGATAATAATGATAAAGGTCGAAGAATGTATAGCATCCCTAGGCGTATTCTTAAAGTGGTGTATACTTCAAGGCGTTAAAGTTTACGATTCAAGTTCTCGGGAGTTTGTCGTAAATGTAGTAAAGAGGACCCTAGAAGAGGTCAGATGCGCCTTAACTTTTGAGAACTTAAAGGACCATCCTATAATTAGAGCGTTTAGAGACTTTTACTGGCGCTTAGGCATAGACCCAACAAAGGTTAGGCCCTCCGCTGAAGCCCTAATAAGGAGGGCTCTAAGATATGGCTCCATACCTCTTATAAACAACATTGTGGATTTGGGCAACGTAGCGTCAATGAAGACAATGATACCTATAGGCATTTACGACCTGGACAAGGTTTCGTTACCCCTTACGCTCAGGAGGGCTTGCGAGGGCGAGATTTTCTACCCTATAGGAGGCAAACCGGTAAGTCTAAGCCGTAAAGAAATAGTACTAGTCGATTCAAATAACGTAGTAATCCACGTTTTCCCTCACCGAGATTCTGCGCATACCATGGTTAGAGAAGACACCAAGAACATATTGATATTGGCTTGCGGAGTTAACGGTGTAGAAGAGAGAAAGGTCCAAGAAGCTGTAGAGATGGCCTCAAAATTAATACTGTGGTTGTGTAGTATGCAAACACCGAGTAACACCTCAGAGCGGTGAAGGAAGAGACTTATAACGCTCAACAGTCTTTAAGAGTAAACATTATATTACACTCCTGCTCGCAGTCTCACAGCTCGAAGTTATTATGGCACTTTTGGCTCCACTTAATTTCGAGGTGGCGAAATCATGCGTTCTTGCGAGTTAGTTGTTTGGATTGCTACTGGAAGATGCAATCTAAGCTGTAGGCATTGCTATGCTTCACGTTTTGTTAACTTTAAAGAACTATCAACTGATGAAGCCTTAAGAATGGTTAAAGGCTTAGCTGAAATTAAGGCTAAGCACCTATCGATCACAGGCGGCGAACCGACGCTCCGGGACGATTTACCCAAAATAATTATGGAGGCCCAAGATAGGGGTCTTGAAGTAAGCGTGGTCACAAATTCCCTTCTATTAAAAGAGGAGTCTATGGAGTTCCTGGCCAAGAGAAACGTGGAAGTCCAAGTTAGCATTGACGGTGTTACGAAGGAGTCGTTTACAAAGATAAGGGGGCCATTCTTCGACACGTTACTAATCAAAATTCAAAAACTCAAAGCTCTTGGAACCAGCCTAAAGCCAATAATGACCATAAACGCGATAAATTACCGCGAGACAGGAGATTACGTAAAGTTATGTGCAAATATGGAAACTTCAGGAGCAGCCCTAATTCCTCTCATACCCGTTGGGAGGGCGGATAGGGAGTTGATGCCTGATAGCGAAATGGTCATGGAGTCCCTCATAATGGCTGCTCAAGTAGCTGAAGAGTTGGGCTTTAGCATAGAGCTTTGGTGTTCACCGTTTGCGCGTTCTTTCCTGGCTTCCAAGCTGGTTGAGGTTAGTCCCTGCATGATAGCTTTAGGTCTCGACATCGCTCCTGACGGTAGTATACTTCTTTGCGATACCTTAGATGTGAAGGTTACGTCAATCGATGTAGGCATTCCGAGAGCTTGGGAGGAGTATTTGAATAGCGAACTAGTGAAGAGCTTGAGCTCGCCGAGCCTCAAAGTACCTTGTAAAACATGTAAATACGTAGAAGATTGCCTTGGAGGATGTCACGCAAGGGCGAAGGCGCTCTATGGAGATTTAAAGATGCCCGATCCGCTATGTCCTATCGCCTCGAAAGCTAGAAACAAAGTTTCTAAGCTTTATTAGTATTATTGAGAATATTGTGGCAAGTATTCCTACAATTATAAGGGCTGTGACTGCATAGCTTTGATCGGGCCCCACAATCCTACTTATCAGGAAGAACACGTACTGGCTTGAAGTTACAGTTGCAACTAAGACAACTAATGATAGTAAGCCTATGAACAGTAAGCTCCTCATGAACCTCCTAACTATCGGGTTCAAGTTTCTTTGTTCGCATAAAAACTTGTAACAAAGTTCGTCGGCGTGTATGTATACCCTATATGCTATGACTACGATGGAGGCTACAGCTATGGCCATGACCATCATCGATGACGCAAAGCTATAAGGAGGCTCTAAGAAGCTATCGATAACGTAAAGCATCGATGAAGCGATGAACGCTATAAGGACCATTAAAGCTCCTTCCTTCATGACTTTCATGAAAGTTTCATGAAGAACTCTACTCACTCTCTTTTCAAATATTTTGTTCAGATATTTAGACGCGTTATCAATAGGAAGTCTAACCGGGATGGGCATTAAACGGGAAAGGATCGTCACACCTCTATCAGGGTTCCTAGTAAGGGTTGATGATATGATCATTGCAAGTATTGTCGAAACTGCTGAGATCATTATCATTGGTTGCGATGTTAAACCGAGCCTAGTTGCCTCATAAGCTACTATTAAACCAAACTCGCTTATGGTTATGGCGAAAAACGTCATTCTGGCCACGTCTTCAAAGCCATAACCGCTGACAAGCCACGTCGAAACCGAGAAGGCTACGAACTTAGTTATTACAACTGGAAGGCTTAAAGCGAGTGCTATTGAGAGCTGCGGCGTCGGTATCGACGCTATGTTAGCATTGAGTCCCATGGCTACAAAGAAGATCACGAGAAACAGTTCTTTAAGAGGTCTTATGCGTTCCGATATTTCGTTAGCTTGAGGGTGAGCCGATAACGCTAATCCAGCCGCGAACGCGCCTAGAGCCGGCGACAATCCAGCTCTCCTGGATATAAGTGCATATGCGAAGCTAAGACATACGGATAGAGTTAAGCCAAACTCATCTGGTCCTATTATCTTCGCGAAAATGCGTTTTACTATGGTGACTCCTGCCAGTATGAGCAATGCGGCAATAATTGTTGAAAAGATTATCGACTCGATTGCTTTGAAAAAGTCTACGTGGCCGTGAGCAACCTGTGGCAAAAGAGCCAATGCTATTATTTGAATTATATCTTCCACCGTAGAAACGGTTAATATGAGCTTTCCCATATCACCTCTAAATCCGCGTTCCTCCATTAATCTATAGGTAACGGCTGTACTAGTAGATAATGATATGAGGGCTAGTATTGCTATATCGTTCCAGCTAAACCTTAAAACTAAGCCGAGTACGGTAGCGACCGTAAACGAAACTACGACCTCTCCTAAACCTATTAATGCCGGAACTACGCCAATTTTCTTGATGTTTTCAAAGCCTACTTCTCTACCTACTTCAAATGCTAGAAGAGCTATTGCTACGTCGGAGAATATCGTAAGTAGCGGAACTTCTTCCTCAACGATCGTAGGCATTATGTAACTTAAAGCGACGCCGGCTGCAATATACCCTACCACGTAAGAGAACCCTAAGCGCTTAGACGTCCAAGCAAGAATAGCAGCTAGCGTAAGAAGTAGCGTTAGTATCAGGTAGCTATCTGCAATATCCATCAATCAGCCCTCGCAATTTAATATTGGCCCCCAAATCTATGGACTTATCCTTCTCTCTAACTCTCTAAAGTTATAAAGGCTGAACATAAAGTGCACGGCTTAAATAAGTATGTAAAAAGAAGGTCGACAAGCTTTTAAATAATAACGGAGAACCATCCATTGACATCCCTAAAGGTCCCCTTTTCACTTCCTCGGCGCGTACATGAAATCCAGCCTAAGACCTTCTTCTTCATATACTTAGCGATGAATAGCGCTAAATATAATATGCTCGAAGATGCATGACTCTATACGGAGGTTAGTGGCTAATGCCCGTAGTACACGTATATGTATGGTCCAGCTTTTCTGAAGATGCTAAGAAGAGAGTTATAGTGGGAATAACGGATGTTTTCTCGGAGATGGGTATTCCAAGAGAAGCTGTTGAAATTTTAATTCATGAAACCCCCAAAGAAAATTGGGGTATAGGCGGAGAGCAAGCTAGCAAGAAATTTAAGCACATAAAGCCTCCTTGAAAACGTAAGACATCAACGATGCAATCTTTTTATATAATTCAAAGTGCTTAAGATTTAAGCTTAAATGTTGAGGTCAAGACAATGAAGCCAATTCTTTATCTATTGCTCTCTTAAGCTCATCTTTACTCGGAACCCTACCTGAGAACACTAGTTTTTCATTTATAACGATAGACGGTGTAATGAATACTCCGTACTTGTCGGCTTCCTCTGAAAGAACTGGTAGTTTGACGACTTTAACTTTACCGCTAAATTCTTCGGCGACTTCTTTAGCAATCTTCTCGGCTATCCTACACTTAGCACATGGGGGTTCAGTACCAAAGATCTTAACTACTACAACCATAATTTATCATCTCATAGCTTAGCATCACGATATGTCGATCAGTAAATTAATATAAAGTTTCTCTTTTAGATTTTATCGAAGAGAAAATAGACATATTTAAGTATTGACTATTAAATCTATGTGTATGTATATGAGCGAAGAGCTATTGTTCGAACGTAAGATCAAGATACTCAAGGCTTTAGCCGACCCTACAAGGTTACAAATTCTGAGCTTTCTCAAAGACGGAGAAAGATGTGTATGCGAAATCATTCCAGCTATAGGAAAGGCTCAATCAACTATATCTAAGCACCTAGATATACTATATGAAGCTGGCATACTTGATAGAAGGACTGATGGAAGGAAGACACTTTATCGTGTTAAGAATTATAAAGTGTTTGACATTATTAAGGACGTGGAATCCATGGTAGTCGAGGATGTTACAACACTTATTCAGGCCCTAGGATCCTTAAAGGAGCCCAAGAAGTAGCGACTTCTACGATTGAATAGTCGACGAATTATCTATTCAGCAACGGTACTAACTTGATCTATATAACGTATTATCGACATATAGCGATATATTTATATCTTGGAGAATGCCCTACTTACGGCTGAAGAATAATGGATTTAAGTCAGCTATCTAAGCTATTAGAGGCTGGCTTCTATGCTTTAGTTGACTACATAGCCTACCACGTGATTACTTGCCTTATTCCTGCGTTCCTACTAGCAGGGGCTGTGAACACATTCATATCACGTGATGCCATCATCAAGTACCTAGGATTAGAGAGTCGAAAGATCATATCGTTTCCGCTAGCGGCAATTTCAAGCTTCGGACTAGCAGTGTGTTCGTGTACTGTGATCCCGATAGCTGCCGGGCTCTATAGGCGTGGAAGTAGCATAGGACCTGCCTTCATATTTCTATGGTTGGCGCCTGCTGCCAACATCCTAGCCTTAACTTACACCGGGGCAATACTTGGAGTAGATATAGCGTTAATGAGGGTTACTGCAGCCTTCATAGTCGGCCTTGCTATCGGCCTTGCTATGTCGGTCATATTTAGAAAAGAAGAACTCTTAAGATTAAGTAAAACAGGGGGTCAAAACGTCGCCGAGAAGACTGTCGCAATTGTCAAGGATAAAAGGGATGTCGTACTAATCGTCTTGCTAATATCTACATTACTGTTACCAAATTACCTGGGCACACTGTTAAACGGGGACAAGCTCCTAGTATATGGCTATAAGCTCCTGATTTTTGCGGTATCGTTCGTAGTAACAATGAGCTATGCACTTAAGTTTATTGAGAGAGAAAGAGTGGGGGCATGGTTACATGAAACTTTATGGTTTGTAAGGATGATTTTCCCGTTACTCTTAATAGGGGCCTTCATAATAGGTGTTGTAAGTAAGCTGTTACCAGAGTGGTGGATTAGGGAATGGCTTGGAGGGAATGGGTTGCTACAGACCTTTATTGCTTGCTTTATAGGGGCTTTAAGCTATTTCGCTACGCTGACAGAGGCACCTTTCGTAGCTACATTGATGAACTTAGGTATGGGCAAGAGTCCAGCGCTCGCACTTCTCTTAACTGGGCCTGGCATGAGTCTACCTAACATGTTGGCAATTAGTAGGGTTTTCACGTTAAAGAAAGCTGTGGTATGCATCTTACTAACAATCGTTATTGCCACTTTAACGTCATACGTTATCGGCAATACGTTGTGGATTACCAGCTAGGAGGTCTATATAGCTTAGGCAATCTTTTTAAGCTAATGTTAATATAAAAACCTTAAATAGTTAGATTGAAAAATCGTAATATAGCAATATAAGGTGGCAAAGATGAAGGTTAAAGTAGAATTCTTCACGGCTGAACCTCCATGTGCTGGCTGTGTAAAGTTACTCGAACATGCCGATATAATCAAAGAGAGGTATGGTGACAAAGTCGAAGTTATAAAGCATGTAGGTCCCTGCGAAGAATTTAATAAGTACGGTTTAACGGTCGTTCCGGCGGTCGTCTTTAATGAAGGGAAAATAAAGATAATGGGTGTTTGTCCAAGCTTAAAAACTATGGAAGCGGCCTTAAGGGAATTAGGAGTGTGAGAAATTGAAGGTTAAAATTGAGGTCTTCGTTTCAGAACCTCCATGCTCTGGTGGAAGATTACTCTTGAGATTAATAGATAAAATAAAAGAGGAATATAAGGATAAAATTGATATCGAGATTTACCGCGGTTTAAACCCAAAGCTCGATGAGTACGGTATAAATAGTAGCCCAGCAGTAGTGATAGACGGAGACATCCGCATAATAGGTGTTTGTCCAAGCGAAGAAACCCTAAGAGAGGCATTAAGAGAAGCGGGTGTAATGCCTTGATTTTCTGCGAAATCCCCAAAAGGTGATGTTATCTATACATAGTGCTACCACGAATGGCTGTTAATTAGTGTAGAAATGGCAGAAGAATGATGCCAAGAATTAAGAGTATGAAGGGTAAGTATAGATGTACATCTTTACTTTTGTATAGAGTAAACTTGGCGTCGGCTGGTACACCGTAAAGTACGTATGTTTCTAGGAGACTTCGTGAAGTTAGGAAAGAAAGGAGCGTTAAGGGTACTACTATTTTATAGGGTTTCTTCCCCTTGTACTTCAACTTTAAGGCTGTAGCTGCCTCTGAAAGGTAATGGATTATTGTAGGTATCTGAAATAAAACCATCGAGAGAGCCACAGCTTGTCTCTTCATTCCTAGCGCATTCATAATACTCCTCCATTCTCGTAGTGATATAAGCTGAAATATTAGTGAAAAGCCTAGGAAGAAGGCAACTAGTCTAAGCGCCCCCGGTAACAATGTTTGTAGATCAGGGGCTAACCATCCAGCTAAGTGGCTTATGAGTAGTACTACTACACCGATGACAGTAAATAAGAGTACGAGCTTCAACCCAGCTAAAATTCCACGCATCCCTCTTACCTTGGATGCCAAGTAAAGTTCAAACAAGATTATTAGAGATAACCTAGCACCTTCATATATCACATCTTGTGAAAGCCACCGCGTAATGAGTAGCAATATTACCGTAGAGAAAGCTAATAGAGCCCTTGACAATGTGCTATAATCTTCCATTTTATTGGAGTAAAGGAGCATGTAGGATAGGTCTCTAATCATCCTTTTCACCAATAATTTCCTCATATAATTTAGAGGCATATAGAAGGGAGGTCCTCTGAGCTAGGTTTAGTTCGATTAACTTGCCAGCACTGATCCCGTACACCTTATTCCAATAACGAGACTCGACAATGTCGAGGTTGCTAGTCGCTACTATTGTTGTAACGTCATTTTTAGCGAGATGCTCCAACACTTTAAGTCTATCTTTATACGTCAGTCCCGAGAAAGGCTCATCTAAGAGCAGGATTTTGGCATTAGATATACGGGCGAGTTCTAAAGCCAACTTTACCATTTGACCGTGGCTTAAGTTAAATGGGGACTGTTTAAGGTCTATGTTTAGGCTCTTTATGTAATCTAAACATGTATTGATGTAAGTTTGCTCCATTTTTCTGGCCTTACATATTTCCGTTACTTCATTTTCGACCGTGCTTTCCGTATAGAAGAGATTTATGTTCTGAGGTACGTATAGTACATCTGCTTTTCGCGTCACCTTGCCTTTCGAAGGCTTTAGGTAGCCGGACAGGATCTTTAGGAGAGTAGTCTTACCTTGACCGTTAAGCCCGTAGATTAATGTCATCTCGTCTCTACGTACCTTTAGATTTATATCTTTTAACACGTAGTCGCCTCTACCGTACCTAAAAGATACCTCTGTAGCTTCGAGCAGGACATCGCCATTAACGCGCGTACAAGGTCTTAAGTTGCCGTACAGTTGTCGCCTCTCTCCATAAACTATCGAGAGAGCCTTACTGGTCACGTCAGTTAGTAGACCACCTTTAAGTGTGTAAATTTTGTTAACACATTTTATGAGAGGCATGAATCTATGTTCAAATATGATTACGGACTTTTCAAGACCCTCTAAGATTTTGAGGAGCTTAATGAAGTCATCTACGCCTACGTCATCAAGCCACATCAGGGGCTCGTCGAATATGAAGATTAAGGGATCAGATATCAATGCTTTTGCTACCAAGACTCTTTTCGCTTGTCCACCTGAAAGTTCAAAGAAGTACTTATTCATCAAATCCTTTACCTTAGTAGTTTCTACAACCTTATCAAGTACTTTAGTAGCTTTCTCTACGCTCTTGTACATTCTTAAGGCATAGCCGTAAAGGTCATCGAAGACTAGAGGCTCTGTAAAATAGAGATAAGGATTTTGACCTATTAACATTATTCGATTGGAAGGAACTTCGACGTAATCTTTTCCTAACTCTCGTCCCTCTATTACTATACTTCCGTGTACATCTCCCTCATAAACAAGCTTAGCAGAGCCTGTGAGAACTCTAGCAAGCGTTGTCTTGCCTGAGCCAGTTTCACCTATAATTAGTACTCTTTCGCCCTCATTAAGGCATATATTTATACCCTTCAGCACCCAATCCTTATGATCATACCTAAACCATAAGTCTCTGACTTCAAGTACCCGTCTTTTCATCTAAGGTACCCTGACCGTTTTAAGACAGTATACGCAGTCATCGAAATCGATGCCACTATAAGCGCCAACGTTAAGTTAAATATAGCTACGTGCGGTAGGTACCCCAGCGTTATCATGCGTGCCTCTTCGAGGGCCTTAATCCAGCCAGCCCATAATAACCAGTACGGTGTGACTATGTAGTTCGATGCAGACATGACGCCGATTCTAGCTAAAGAAGCTATCAATGCGGCCGCTACGCTAGTCTTCCTTGTAAGCGAACACTTCGACCTTCTGCACATCAATGCTAATGGCGTGAAAGTAGAAGCTTCTGCCAAACACTTCATAGCCATACCTATAGGATCAGAGCCCATCGCTACCGGGACTACATAGTATAGGGGTAGGGAACTAAATGCATATCTAAGTGACATGAGTGATATTAACACAAGCGGTACTCCAGAGACATCATATTTTAAAAAAGGTGCCGGCGGGTATGGTATCTCAAAAAACCTAAGCACTATGGCTAGTGCTAATAAGCCAGCTACTTGTGCAATAACCTTTAGGTCGATAAGGGCAGTGGGCTTAGCCGCCATCAATATCACTCACCAAGGGGTAAATCTCTTTTCTAATACTTATTTAAGAGTTTCTACCCAAAAAAGAGTAAAAACTTCGCCAACAGTTTAGACGTCTACGTACTTACATTAATGCTCTTGGAATCATAGGAATTCCGATAAATAGAGACCCTGTAGCTAATTTTGTAGGAAAGTTCTATTAATAAGCTTAGGGCCGAGCAAGCCGGCAACGCCTAGCCTTGAAAAGGCTATGGCTTATTAGGTCTGTCTCGAAATTCAATGCGTAAAATCCAGATAGATTATTTACGTGGTAGCCGAGCCTTAAGTACGCCTTAAATATTCTCGCCATCTATGATTTAGTTCAGAAATGAGTGTCGTAATACCTTTCGATCCTTGGAAAGGGAAGCTCTGTACGTGCCCTCCAAAGTATAGCTTCTCACCATATACTGGGTGCAGTCATGGCTGTCTGTATTGCTATGCTACTTCGTACATTAAGGTAACAAATTCTAGGCCTAAAGCCGATCTCGAGCGAAAGTTGATTAGAGATCTTGTTAGGATCATCAGAGAACTACCAATATCAATAGCTAACAGCTCGGATCCTTATCCCCCAATAGAGTCAAAGCTGCACATTACAAGGAGATGTCTGGAGATGCTGTTGCCGCGGGGGCTGAAGGTCATGATAATAACTAAGTCGAACATAATCGTTAGGGACATTGATCTGATATCGAAGGGTAACTGCGCAGTAAGCTTTACTGTAACGACTCTCGACGACAAATTAGCATCAATAATAGAACCCGGCGCACCTAGACCTAGTGATAGAATTAAGGCCATTAAGCGATTGAGCCAAGAAGGCGTACCATGCATAGCTAGGATAGATCCCATAATACCAGGGTTGAACGACGATTATACT
The DNA here is from genome assembly GCA_038887515.1 of Candidatus Nezhaarchaeales archaeon. Classification (GTDB taxonomy): domain Archaea; phylum Thermoproteota; class Methanomethylicia; order Nezhaarchaeales; family WYZ-LMO8; genus WYZ-LMO8. Next base: position 295,533 of record JAWAKK010000001.1, read on the forward strand.
AACCTAAGGAAGTTAGTTGAAGAACTCGTTAAGTCGGGCGTCAAGCATATTTCTTCGTCGACCTATAAGGCTAAGCCTGACAATTTGGCTAGGATGACTAGAGCCTTTCCCGAGAGAGCGAAGTATTGGTACTCTCTATACTATGAGGAAGGATTTAAGGTGGGGGCTTCAAGATACCTAAAAGACGATATGAGATTCAACTTAATGAAGACGATTAAGGAGATAGTCGATGAACATGGAATCTCCTTCTCGACATGCAGGGAGGGATTTAAAAACCTGAATACAAGCACTACGTGCGATGGAACACACTTAATACCCTTAAGGATAAGGCTTGTAGGGCTTTAAGAAATACTTGATCCTCTCGTCTGTCTAGAAGACTTATTGGTTGATAACCTACAAGAAAGTCTCTGGAGCTCCTTAGTCTCTCTATTCTTCTTGAATATCAACATCTTCTTCCTGCCCCCTATTTAACAAATCCATTAACTCTCTTCTTCTCTCTTCGTTAAGTTCCTTTTCTTCTTCTCTTAGCTTCCTCCTTAGTTCAGCCCTATCTTCAATCACGCCTATCTTGCTATGCTTAGTCTCTTCGATGACTCTCTTAGAGGAATAAGCAGCAGCTTCACCACTTAAAGGTTTAGAAAAACCGCATCGCTTGCAAACTAGATAATTTTCTCCATCCTTCCTACAAGGTCTTAATAAACTTCCACACTTCTCACAGAAGTGCAAGACTCAAAACCCCATATTAATTGGCGCACTTCCTAATACGTTTAACGGTCTGTCGTCGCTGATGATTAATACTCTCTACGGTGATGTAGGTGAAACCACGAGAGTCTATTGAAGCATTAAAAAGTGCTTACCAACACTTTCTTAACGGATATTAGAGCATATTTGTTTAAGTGATATGGGCTACAAAACAAGATGCTGAAAACTAGAACGTTGATAAAGGTAAGATAGCAGCACTCCTTTATCTTTTTACATACTCAACCTAATCGAGAACACGAAGATAGTACGAAAATAATATTCGTTGGACTTTAGATTTTCAATATAAAACTTATAAGGTTGTTGATTTATCAATCCTATGCGTTAGCGAATCTATGCAGGGTTACAACGATGTGTGGTAATGCTCATGTACGAGGTTTTAGCTCTCCGCCAGCTTGCGCCAAACATAAAGGAAATGGACGTTTATGCACCAAAGATAGCTCGCTATGCTAAGCCTGGGCAGTTCGTGATAGTGATGGCATGCGGGGAGGGCGAAAGGATACCGCTAACGCTCGTTGACTGGGATGGTAATGAAGGATGGATCAGGATGGTGTTCTCAGAAGTTGGAGCTTCAACCCACATCCTCGGCCAGAAAAATGTTGGAGACAAGCTCTATTGCGTATTAGGACCTCTTGGGAACCCAACTCGCGTAGGCAGGTTTGGGGCAATAGCTGTAGTTGCTGGCGGCGTAGCTGTTTCGGCTGCGTATCCAGTTGCTAGAGCATTCAAAGCTGAAGGAAATAAGGTACTTGCATTCTTAGGTGCAAGGAGCTCTAATCTACTTATATATGTGGATAAGCTTGCCACGGTGAGCGATGAAATTCATATATCTACAGATGATGGTAGCTTAGGTTTCAGTGGTTTCGTAACTCAGCTATTGGAGGCCACCATAATGAAGGGTCTTAGACCCGATCTTATATGGACCGTAGGTCCAGCTCACATGATGAAGGCCTGCAGTGATGTGGCTAAGAAATGGAACTTAAAGGCTATCGCTAGCCTAAACCCCATAATGGTCTGCGGCATAGGTATGTGTGGAGCATGTAGAGTGAAAGTTGACGGTACCATAAGATTTACATGCGTTGAAGGTCCTGAATTTGACGCCACGAAAGTCGACTGGGACGAGTTAATACAGAGGCTTTCTATGTATCGTGAAGAAGAGAAGTTAGCTTTAAGCTCCATCTTAACTAAAGAGCAGAGACTCTACATGGCAGAGAGGGACTTGAAGTGGTTAAGGTGAAGCCCCGTGTCCCTGTACCTAAAAGGCCTCCTCATGAAAGAGTCAAAGACTTCAATGAAGTAGTATTAGGCTACTCAGAGAAGGAGGCTTTAGAAGAAGCTTCTAGATGCCTACAGTGTCTAGAGAAGCCATGCGCGAGCGGTTGTCCTGTAGGTATAGATATTCCCAGATTTATAAGGTTCATAAGGGAGAGGATGTATGAAGAAGCTTACAGGGTTATTAAGGAAAAATGTCCAATACCAGCAATAACTGGAAGGGTTTGCCCTCAAGAAAAACAATGTGAAAAGACTTGTACGCTTGCTAAGTTCGGTCAGCCAATAGCCATTGGTGCGCTTGAGAGGTTCGTAGCAGACTGGGCTAGAGAAGAATCCTTAGAAGTAGATAAGCCCCCTAAAAGTTGCGGTCATAGAAGAGTGGCAATTATAGGTTCCGGACCTGCTGGAATTGTCGCGGCATTCGATCTTTCTAAAATGGGCCATCAAGTAGTAGTCTTCGAGGCGCTACATAAGCCTGGTGGGGTTTTAGTCTACGGTATCCCGGAGTATAGGTTACCGAAGAAGATAGTTGAAGAAGAGATTGAGAATCTCAAGGCTTTAGGGGTTGATATAGAAACATGCGTCTTCGTAGGTAAGACGACTACCATTTACGATTTACTAGAAGAGTTCGATGCGATATTCATAGGAACGGGTGCGGGAGTTCCAAAAATGCTTGGTATACCGGGTGAATGTCTCAGCTATGTTTACACGGCTAACGAATATTTAACGAGGGTAAACCTGATGAAGGCCTACCTTTTCCCAGAACATCATACGCCCATTTGCAGGGGTAGAGTGGTAGCAGTGATAGGTGGAGGAAATACGGCAATGGATGTGGCTAGGACGGCAATAAGGCTTGGAGCTGAGAGGACCCTCGTTCTCTACAGGAGGACGAGGGTGGAAATGCCTGCTCGAGCTGACGAAGTTGTTAATGCCGAAGAGGAAGGAGTCGACTTTATGTTTCTCGTACAGCCAATAGAGTTCGTAGGAAGCTCAAAAGTTGAAAAAATAAAACTAGTGAAGGTCGCCGTCGAGGAAAACAATAGGGTTAAGTTCGCGCCTGCATGTGAGATTATGAACTTAAGCGTAGACATGGTTGTGGAGGCCGTGGGCTTCTATCCCAACGCTTCAATAACGGCAACTACTCCAGAAATTAAGACCGACCAGTACGGCAAAATAATCGTTGATGCTTGCGGGAGGACCATGTTGCCCAGAGTATACGCGGGAGGCGATGTGGTTACGGGTGCTGGGACGGTCATAGAAGCTATGAGATGGGGCAGGTTAGTCGCACGAACTATTTGTAACGATCTCAGTAACTAGGTATTAAAGCGAAACTTCAGGCAATGAATTAAGGGTTTACCCTGCCGCCTTGAGAAGTCCTACTATGCTCTGCTACTTGCTCTTTCAGCTTCTCTCTTACTTGTTCTCTTATCTGCTCTACTTGCTTGTCTAAATTCTTGAGTTCCTCACCTAGTTTTGCAGACACGCGCCCTTTAATTATGGTCGACATCACGTCTAGAGTTCTGTTGGTCTGTTCCATTATCAATTCATCTAAATCTTCTCTTGACGGTTCTTTAAGCGTCTTCAATCTGAGGATCACGGTTATATGCATTTCAATGGCTTTATCAATAGCCTCAACGGCTTTTGAGGAAGCGTTGGTATAGCTGATTAAGTAATCCCTTATCTCCTTTAACCTTTCGACACTGGCATTTATCCTGCTTATTGCAATGTCAACGCCGTATCTGGTTTCGTTTCTCACTTGGTTAAGCCAAGTGAGCATAAGCTTAAGTTTTTGTGGAATTATTACATCAGTGACCTTGGAAGAAGAAACCTCACCCATATTTCTGCTCACGTTAGTTACAAATTCTCTGACTGTCGCCTCTACCTGTATTGTAAGTTCCCTCACTTTACTTGCATTCAAATGTTGTTCACGTAAAAGTGATACGCATTCCCTAATCCTAATCTTTAGCTTTAGCGGAACCGTTACATTGAGGTCTTCTGTCGCATTAATGATGTTCTCAATCCTCTCTAAGATCTTTAAACATAGTGTAGCGTTAGCTCTAGCCCTAGCTTCATTGATGTAGTTTTGATCTAGCCTTATTTGGCTAAGTACGAAGCGCAGTACTGGGTTTAGGCAATTCATCGCATCCAAAGCCTTCAGTACAGCGGTAGCGTAATCACCATCTTCTATAAGTTTCTGGGCTTCGTTAACCTCTTGGAGCGCTTTAGATAAGCTATTATTCAAGCCTATAGGCAGGGCTATATTAAATCCTTCTATTATACTGGTTATTCTATTGTAAAGGCTGGTCGACATTTCGATTAGAGCTTTAGCTTTACTATAATCTGCTTCAGGTTCGGCGTTCACAGTCTCTGAAGGACCTTGGGCGCCAACCGCTGATGCGCTCACTCCAATAATTATAAATGGTAGGAGCAACGCCACTAATTTATTCTTGAGAGTTAATGCCATCTTGCTCACCACAAATTTAGGCGCCTACCATCCCTATAACATATACCTTCGTGGAACGGTTCCATGGATCTGACAAAGGTAAAAGTACGAACACCAAAAAGTACGGTTTGCTTTGTCTATGAGGTTTTAGCATCGCTTATAAGTTGCCTTCTAAAAGCATTTAATTGATGAGTTGGACGAAATGATAGAAATCGTAAAGTTGGGGTCTGTCAGTAATGTAGCTTTAATCTACATAAAGGACTACATCTACAACATTATAGACTCCTTCAGTCTTGACCCTCGAAATCTTAGGCTAGTAATCGTGGAGTCAAGAGAGCACCTAGACAACTTCTTAGTCGAGTTACTTGGAAGAGATAGTCCTCCAGTTCAGCTTTTTGGCTCGGTCTCGCATATTTATGTGTGCGGAAAGCCTACAATCTTCATAGTAGCGTCGGAGCTCTACGATAAGGATGAATCTGTAGTCAAAGGTGAGCTTCTAATAGCTTTAGCTCACGCCAAACTCCATAGCTCTGAAGAATATTACATTGTACGCTTCCCAAAGAAAATTCAAAAACTTTTAGAGTATGGAGCACCTAAAGCCTTGCAACAACTACGTTACACCTTATAGCTTCAGGAGTTAAGGGATATGAAGCTACGAGCCTAGTAGTAGAGAAAGGTTATCTTAAAGAGATGGAGGGAGTGTACAGTTTTCATTTGAAGATAACGCCTGAAGAGAAGCTTTTGTGGATTACGGCCGAAGGCAGCCTTCAAGCACAAGCCCTCTTAACACTAAATTAGTTTAAAATACTTGCAAACGCCTTGCCAGTTTATCGCTCCACATTAGATAGCGGATTTAAAGAATTATTTGAGCAGAACCTTAACATGATACCACTCGAGCTTAGACCAGCTGTAGAGGAAACTCTCTTTAACATACTGCCTCAGGAGTATGCAGCAACTTTAGATAAAGTAGAGTCTTGCGTAGGAGCACTAATCGACGTTATTTATAGGGCTTTACTATGAGGCAGAGCAGGGTATATTGCTAATAATTGGGACTCTTCGAGGTATTTTGGCAAATTTTAAATATTCATTACGGATATCCCCTATTTCATGGTAGTTGCGGAAATCTTTGGTAAAACTCCCGCCTTATCAAAGAGTTGCTTTGTGCATGAATTAGCCTTTGTAGGAGGGAGCGTGGAGCTAGGGGAATTTTCAAGCGTCTGGCCTTATGCTGTGTTAAGAGGCGATTATGAAAGAATAGTTGTAGGGCGAGAAAGCAATATTCAAGACGGAGTGGTAGTACATGCCGACCCAGGGTATCCAACTATCATAGGCGACAGGGTCACCGTAGGGCATAGAGCTGTCGTACATGGAGCTGTGATAGGTTCTAATACTTTAATAGGCATTGGAGCTGTTGTGCTAAACGGCGCTAAAATCGGGGAGTGGTGCATAATAGGTGCAGGAGCAGTAGTTACTGAAGGAGCGACAATACCAAGCGGCAGCATAGCTCTAGGCGTACCAGCTAAAGTAATTAGAACCGTTACGGACAAGGATAAAGAACTGATAAAGGCGGCAGCAGAGGATTACGTCGCGAGGACGAAGAAAATGCTTGGCCTATAGAGAGCCTAAGCGAGTAAGGCTAACGCTATTCGTCTAAAAGGACTTGATATACTTCGTCTATGAGCTTCTCTAATGCTTGGAGGGGTTCATATTTTTCTTCAAAGACGAGCTGATGTAGTCGGCTATAATGAAACTTCAGCTCCCAATAGTAGCTTTCAATAGTGCTCCATGGAGGCTCTGTGGGTTCTCCAACACCGACGCCTTTACAACATCCATCGAGATTTATGGAGTCCATCCTACTAGGGCTCTGCGGAACGTAGGGGTAGAGTCTACACTTCATAGGCCTAGCAGGATATATTGTACACTTGGGTAGCTCAGAGACTTCTAGGAACGCGCACAGGCCACCTATACTTTGAAGTACAGGTATGGCAACCATATCTGCAATGATTGCCTTTATATACTTACCTCTTAAGTCCCTCCAATGTATCCCCATGAACTTAGCTATTCTACAAATGTCGAATGCTGTTAAACTAACGTTTGGCCCGTGACAACACCTCCCGCATCGAAGACACGTGACTCGGGCCTTCTCCCCGCGAGCCACTTTAATGTATTCATGCAACATAGTTATTACCTGAAGCCTCGGTAGGCGTTACATGTTTAATAATCTTGCTATAAAAATTCAGTACGATTGTAGGGAAAGACTTAAAGGCAAATACTGCAACTGTGCTCAGGAAGTTGTTTCGTCATGAAACGCGCGAAGTTACTCTGTCTAGGAGGATGCAAAGAAGTAGGTAGGTCAGCATATCTTCTTAGTGTAGGGGGCATGAACTTACTCTTTGACTACGGAGTCTTGCTGGATGATACGCCTCTCTTTCCCATGCACGTGAGCCCTAGCTCAATCGATGCCGTATTATTAACGCATCCTCACCTAGATCACTCGGGCCTACTGCCTCTGCTTTTCTCGTCGAGGATAAGCCCCCCAGCTTACACCACTCAGCTTAATGTTGAAGTTTTAGAATACTTAGTCTTAGACATGATGAAGCTATCAGGAAGCTTTCTACCTTACGAGGCTGAAGAACTATATAAAGCTATGAATGACTTTACAGCGGTGCGCTACGGAGAGGATTTTGAAGTTGGTGGAGTTGCCATAAAGGCTCTTAATGCAGGACATGTCCCTGGGAGTTGCATGTTCTCCTTAGAGTCAAAAACAAGTAAATTCAGGGCTCTATACACCGGCGACTTCAATACTATTGAGACCAAGCTAGTGAATCCAGCGGATACCGATAACTTATCGTTTGAGTCGCCAATCGACCTATTGATAGTAGAATCCACTTACGGTAATAGGTCTCATGAAGATCGAAAGATCACAGAGAAAAACTTTGTTGAATTAGTCGTTGAGTATATTGAGGGCGGAGGAGTAGTATTGATACCTGCCTTCGCTTACGGTAGAGCACAAGAAATATTGTGCGTCCTATACAAGTATCTGGATGACTTAACGGTATACTTAGACGGAATGGCAAAACATGTGTCTATAGAATTGCTGAACTTCAAGGAGTTTTTGAGAGATGCCCAGCTCTACAAAAAAGCTCTTAGCAGGGCAAGGCTCATTAGAGGACCCAGAGATAGGAAGAAACTCCTTAAAACTGGCGGTGTTGTCATAAGCCCCTCAGGTATGCTAAAAGGAGGCCCTTCACGCTTCTATGCAAAGCACTTGTCTGAAAGAAGTGATAGCGCAATTTTCTTAGTAAGCTATCAAATCCTGGATACGCCAGGCGATTACCTACTTAAGTACGGTAAGTTAGATCCTGAATCAGAAAAGGTTAAGTGTAATGTAGAGTGGTTCGACTTCTCATCTCATGCGGGTAGAGACGAGCTCCTAAACTTCATAATGAAAGTAGCTGACGCTTCTGGGGGGAAGACAAAAGTAGTATTAGTTCATGGAGAAGAACAAGCGGTCTTAGCGTTGGTGGAAGAGCTTAAAAGTAGGGGTATCGATGTTGTGGCTCCAAGTAACGGCGATCTACTAACGTTTGACTAAGTAAGCCTGCGGAGTGAGAAGTTACCGCAGTACAATGTACGTCGAGTCTAGTAATTTTTAACTGCATTCTTGAGGGCGTTAAAACCTCGACTTTTAACTACCAAGCTCTAGGGCTATAATTAAGGCTTCGCCACTATTGGCATCAACATAATCCTTAATATCTCGCATCTCTAGAGTGTCTCTGGTGAGATCTATGGTCAACATATTGATTGTTTATTACTCAAGGACGGGGAACACTAAAGCTATGGCCGAGGAAGTTGCACGAGGTGCTAGAGATGCTGGAGCCGACGTTAAGCTTAAATCAGTTGACGAAGCAAGCTTAGATGACTTATTATGGGCTCATGGAATAATAGTTGGCAGCCCATCCTACTTTGGTCTCCCCGCAGCTCCAATAAAGAAGTTCATAGACGACTCGGTGAAAGTTAGGGGGAAGCTTGAGGGTAAAGTTGGAGCTGCCTTCTCTTCGTCGTACCATAGAGCTGGTGGCAGAGAAACTACGATGCTGGCGATACTTCAAGCGATGTTGATACATGGCATGATAGTATGTGGAGATCCAATAGTGACTGGAGGACATTATGGTGCTGCGGCTAATGGAAAGCCAGATGAACAGGCTAAAAGGGAGTGCTACGAACTTGGCCTTAGGGTAGCTAAGATAGCTCAGAAGCTACTTACATAACATTCGCATTTCACCTCTCCTATATTTTTTATGGAATTCTAAGAACTCAATTCCCTCCAATTGCTGTAGCGAGCCATATGGTCACTATTTTGTAGTAAAGGGAATTTTTTCCTTTGAAGAGACCTTAAAATACATTGCAACGCCTAAACTTATAAGGTGAATTGTGCTGAAAGACGTAAGAACCTTAGTCGATGAATTATGCAAGAAACTTAAAGAGAAGGGTAGCGTGCTGGTGGCTTTTTCAGGAGGTCTTGATAGCTCGGTCGTTGCTTGCTTAGCTCATCGAGCCCTCGGCAGTAAAGCTATAGCAGTTACGATAGATTCCCCTCTTCTTCCACCAGGAGAACTCGAGGATGCCCTCAAAACTGCGAGATTAATAGGCATAAGACACAAGGTTATCAAGCTTAACGAACTTGAGTTACCCGGTTTCTCTAGAAACCCTAGGGAGAGATGCTATCTGTGCAAGAAGTTCCGCTTTAAGAAGCTTAAGGAGATGGCCCTTCAAGAAGGGATCAACGTCTTAGTTGATGGGACGAATAAAAGCGATGCTTTAGAGTATAGGCCTGGACTAAAGGCGGCATTGGAAGAAGGGATATATAGTCCTCTTCTTGAAGCCGGCTTAACTAAGAACGATGTACTCAGGATTGCAATATACCTTAAACTTCCGCTCCACAATAAGCCATCAAATACTTGCTTAGCAACGAGAATCCCGTATGGACAAGAAATAACTATCGAAAGGCTGATGCGTATAGGTCTTGCTGAGAAGGTTATAAAGGAGATATTAAACTTACGAATCGTACGTGTAAGGGATCATGGAGACTTGGCCAGGATAGAGGTTGATCCTACTGAGAGGAGGTTCTTCTTCAATGAGACTGCGTTAGACCTTGTAGTCACCGAGCTTAGAAAACTTGGCTTTAGGTTTGTAACTCTAGATTTAGAAGGATACAAAAAAGGTTGCTTTGATACTTTAAACCATTAATGAGAGGCCCTAAAGTCGCATAGTCTTCGTCACATGATCCTCGTTAACACTAGTACCACCCATGTGGGTATCGCTATTACACTCCATATAACTGGATTCCACTTAATGACTTTTGACCCATCAAATGGCGGTAACGGAATTAAGTTAAAAGCTGCAAGCCACAGGTTGACCGTAAAGCCCATTTTCGATACCACAGTTAAAAACCAGTTAACTTGTATATTTGACATCAAGTAGAAAACGAAAGCTAAGATCATATTCGCAATAGGCCCTGAAAGCGATATTAACCCGTAGATCTTCTGCATTTGTTTAGCTGAAACGTAGGGTGAAAGAGTCATCGGGGTTATGTAGACGGCCCCTGGAGCAGCAAATACAAATTCTCCTCTTGAAGCGAAGGACAATATCAAAGCTAAGGCTAGCGCCCACAGCCACATCCTATATTCAGCGAAACATCCAAATTTTCTGGCAACAGATCTATGCATTAACTCGTGAAACAAGAAGCCCAAGCCTACAGCTATGAGGGAAGCGGAGAACAGTATGGCGAAGAGCATAATCTCGTACCAGACCCAATAGATCGAGAAACATAGACTTATGACAATCCAAGAAACGATGAGTTCTACAACTTCCTTCTTGGTAAAGGCCGACGCTTTATACAATACCTATCCCTCGTGGGAGACCGTCCTTGCATTTATGTAGCATGGAAGTAATTAAGATTTTTTCGGCGTAATACTATTGGTCTCTTCTCTCTTTAATTAAGTAACTCTTCGTTCTACTGATGTTTTATAAAATTCGATTATCAAGCTGAACATTCAAGGTAAATGTTATAGATCTTTTAAAGATTTGCAAGATGTTTTATAAAATTACGTCGTGATAAGGCGACTTAAGTGTTTTGATCTTTTAATACGCCATGCTCAGGCAAGCTAGGCATTATTCGGTAGCTTTTTCACTATAAGTGGATATAAGTATTTAATTGTGAGAGCAATATGGTCTTACTAAGTACTGGCTTTATAATAGCCGGCGCTTATGCAGATAAGGTTAGGAAGACGCTTTTCGCTCAGCTTCGAGAGCAGATAAAGAGGGGGGAAGTTTCCTCACAGGAAGTTGCTAGAGCTGTAGCCGAGCTAAATAGAGTTCTATACCATGTATTGGTTGAGAAGCTAAAATCAGGTAAAGGCGATGTCGTAAGGGCTAGAATAGACTATGAGGTCGAGGGAGGAAGGATTAGGTGGAAGTACGACTCTCTCTTCCTCGAAGTTTTCAAGAGGGTACCAGATGAAGTGGTTCAGGGAATTGTTAAAGAGACTGTAGCGGAAATAGATAAACTACTTGAGAGAGCCATAGCCTATAATGTAGAGAAGGTCGCTGTAACATCTTATGGCGACCATCTCTATAGAGTTAAGATACATGACAAAGTTGTTGGGGCGCTTACTGTAACCGTCGTAGATAACGAACTCGCCATAGTACGTGGGGCGGTCTTGGAGCCAACGCCGATAGTTATTGAGAAGGGTAAGGTACCCCTAGAGGGGAAGGATGTCGACGAAGCCGTTACGGCCAATTTAACTAATCTTATTAGGCAAGCTAGAAACGTCGAAACTTCAGAAGCCGAGAGGGCTATTAAAGGCATTGAAGCAATAATTGAAAGTGAGATCAGGGAAGAAAAAGTATTGCCGGAAGAAGAAGAGACTTACTAATTTTCTTCTATATTTTTGTCTCTAGGTCTCCACGCCACATGGTTTCGAAGATCTTTCGGGCATCTTCGAGGCTAAGCTTCCTTGGATTAGCCTCAACCAATCTAGTTATCCTTAACGCTTTTTCAGCGAGCTTAATTACGTCTTCTTCCGGTACCCCCATCTCCTCGAGTGTTGTGGGCAGATCTAAATCAGTTATTAGGTCAAAGACCTCAGCTATGGCTAATTGAGCAAGCTCCCTACTGCTTAATCCCCCCTCCTCAAGACCCATAGCTATGGCTATTTCTGCTAGCCTTTCAGGTATTGCAAGCATGTTGAACTTCATTACGTAGGGAAGAGAGATGCCACATGCCATTCCATGCGGTATCCTGTACTTTGCTGCGAACGAGTAGGCGATAGCATGGCCTATGCAGTTGCTGGAGTTACTGAAAGCCAGCCCTGCCAAGAGCGCGGCTTCGCTCATCGCTCTCCTAGCTTCAATGTTTTCCCCATTACTATAGGCTCTTCGCAGGTTCGTAGATATTAGGCTTATAGCTTTGAGGGCTAAGGAGTCCGTAAATGCGTTAGCCTTAAGCGACATATACGCCTCAATGGCGTGAGAGAGAGCATCTATACCTGTTATAGCCGTAAGCCTAGGATTCATAGTAATGGTTAAAAGAGGATCGACTACGGCTAAGTCGGCGGTAACGTTCTCACTCACTATACTATCCTTTATCTCCTCCCTCTCGTCAATCAATACTATAGACTTCGATACTTCGCTACCGCTACCAGCTGTTGTTGGTATAAGTATTAGTGGTAATCCTTTTTTGGGGACCCTTTCAACACCAATGTATTGTTTTAATGGTTTAGGGTTTGCTGAGGCAAGTGAAGCCGTTTTGGCCATGTCTAGACTACTACCTCCCCCAAACCCTATTATGAAGTCAATTTTCATGTCGCTTTTCACTAACTCAGCTACGTAATCAAAGACCTTCTCTGCTTGACCAATGGTTGGCTCAGGCCCGTAGTCGCTATAGACTATGTAGTCTACCTCAGCTTCTACGAGCTCGGCCTCCACGACCTTCAACCTACCGGACTCGACAGCATTCCTCCCCGCGATTACCAAGGCCCTCTTACCGAAGTTTCTTAGACCCTCGTTAAGTTTCTTAACAGAATTTAACCCTACCATTACATTTGGAATTCTAATAATGTGGCATTCGTAGGATTGACGTAAGTTCAATCACGCACACCATTACGAAGCTTGTAGAGAAGGATATTAAAGGGTTAGGGTTTAAGAGCAATGCCTCCTTATAGTGTTACTCATGATGCTGTGCCTCACATAGTTGAGAAACGTTGGAGACGTCGCCGAAATCCTCCTATAAAAACATATTTTTCATTAAAATTAAAATCGGGGTGTATAATATTTGTTATGACAATTCAGTACTAACATAAAGGCTTGGTAAAAATGAAGGTAACTTGTCTATGCGGTGGGGTTGGAGCCGCAAGATTCCTTCAAGGTCTAGTTCAGGTTGTTAATCCTTCAAACGTTACAGCAATAGTGAACACGGGGGACGATGTTGAGATAAACGGTTTAATTATCTCTCCCGACATAGACATTGTAATATACCATCTAGCTGGCATAGTTGACGAAGAAAGAGGATGGGGTATAAGGGGAGATAATTTTAACTGCCTTAAATCTATGGAGAGGTTCGGTCTTGAAACGTGGTTTAAGCTAGGAGACATGGACTTAGCAACCCACATATTCAGGACATACATGCTGAAAAGGGGCTTTAAGTTAAGCGAAGTGACTTATGCCGAGTGCAAGGCTCTTGGCGTAACTGCAAAGGTATTGCCAATGACCGATGATAAGGTCACAACGATGATCAAGGTGAACGGTAAATGGGTTCACTTTCAAGATTACATGGTTAAAATGGCCTGTCAGGGGATCATTGAAGGATTGTGTTTTGCGGAAGCTGAAAAGGCTAAGCCAGCTCCTGGCGTTTTAGAGGCATTAAAAGAGGCAGGTGTAATAGTGATTCCGCCAAGCAATCCCATAGTCAGCATAAAGCCGATACTGTCGATACAAGGGATTAAAGAGGCAGTAGAAAGAGCAGAGAAGGTTGTGGCAATAAGCCCAATAGTTGGGGGTAGAACAATTAAAGGACCGGCCGACAAACTTATGGCGGCCTTGGGATTTGAAGTCTCGCCTCGTGGTGTTGCTGAGATATATAAAGGTTTAATAAAGTACATGGTTATAGATCAAGTAGATGCGCACTACGTAGACCGTATAGAGCAATTGGGCATTAAGGTTGGCATTACAAATACAATAATGAAGGACCTAGAAAGTAAGAAGATGTTAGCTGACTTCACACTAAAGCTAGCCTTAGGTAGTTTATCATGACCGTAGTCGAGAAGTACTTAATAGCCATAATCATCAACGAAGTTGGTGTAGCTGAAGGCGAGCTAGTCAGAACATACGCCCCCATAACGATATCAAACATAGTTAGGGCATTGCCCATTAGGTCTAGGATTTACAAGTTACCGGACAGGGTTTACCTAAAAGTAAGCTTAGCGATGGACGTTGAAAAACCTCGAGAGCAAGTCTCAAGGGGCGATATAGCGTTCTGGTCTCAAGCATCTGCAATAACGTTTTTCACAAAAAATACGAAGCTTTCTCAGCCTGTAAGTTTAGTAGGCAAGGTGACGAAAGGGTTAAATCTAATAGAAAGAACGCCAATGGGTTCTCCGGTAACTATCCAGTTAATTAATTAAGTTTCTCGGAACCTTCACTTCGACGTGCTAAAGCTGTGAATGGAGGCGGTTCGTCTAAGCTTATAATCGGTATAGCTATCCATCCAGGCTTAGAACCTTCAGAGACGAGAATGTACTCCTTGTTTTCTTCGGTTTTTATTAAAAGGTACTTACCATTTAACTCTTCATCACTCATGTAGTAATAAAATATTGGGAGACCATACATGTTGTAGTAATCGTGATATACAGCAAACAACCCATACACATGCTTTCTTTCGTATTCGAAGTGCACCACGTAAATAGTCTGACCCAAAGTCGACATTGATGCTGCGAACCTAGCTAAGTCGTTTAGGGTCTTAACTTTCACGGAAACTGTGGGTTCAACTGTCTTCTCGGACAAGGTCTATCCCCCACTACAAGCTTTAGTATATTTTTATAAGCTTTCAAACTTGCCTTCATAGCTATTCAACATTTTTATAACGTCTTCATAGTTTAAGTCTCTCCAATCTACAAAGGCATCTGCAACAGCGAACCAAGGGCCGGTTCTAACATTTAAACATACTATGAGATCTACACACCTCGAAAGCTTAACCAAAGACTCTAGGCAACCTGTAGGTACCGCTTTGATTACCTCCTTCGCCCCCCTCGACTTAACGAATTTGATTGCCGCCGTCATGGTATAGCCCGCGGCTATGCCGTCATCGACTAAGACTATCTTAAGCCCATCGTACGAAGGATACTCCTTGCCTTTCCTTAAGAGGTAGTTTCTTTTCCTTACTTCTTCAACTTGCTCTCTCACGGCTTCATTTATGTCACTACTGCTTAAGCCCATGCTTCTAGAAAAGTCTTCATCTATGAAGTATTCTCCGTCGGGATCTACTGCTCCGAAGCCGGCCTCCCTATTCCATGGTATCAAGAGTTTTCGACATATTATTACGTCAAACTTCGAGTTTAAACTCTTTGAAACCTCTAGCCCGATAGGGATGCCGCCCATCGGTATAGCTAGGACGTAGTCGGCGCTTTTAACAATGGTTCGGCTCGCTTCTCCAAGTAACCTTCCAGCTTCAAACCTATCCTTAAAGACATGGAACTTACCTAGCAACTCTTCTTCGTATACTATGTTTTCCCATCGAGAAAGCCTCAACCAAGTAACCCCTTATTTAATAACCCTCGCCCTCTTAGATAACTTAACTTTCAAAACTTTCAAAATTTATTAAAAACTAAAGCCTTTTAGCGGCACTGAAAGCGAAGAGATTTAAAGTTAAGCCTGCTGAGATATAGCGTGAGAGTTATGAGCACCGACAGGGAAAACCTCAAGGCCTTTTACACCGCTATAGACGAGATACTCTCATTCCTGAAGGACTTCAGAGACAAGCTGAATAAATCTGAAGTTGATAAAATGGTTGGCATGCTCGTCGAGGCGTGGGGATGGGGTAAAATAATTTTAATAGTTGGGGCTGGCCGAAGTGGTTTAGTTGGTAGAGCCTTCGCGATGAGACTCATGCACTTAGGCTTTAGGACTTACGTCGTTGGCGAAACAATAACTCCAGCCATAGGTCCCAACGACGTATTAGTTGCAATATCCGGTTCGGGCTCGACTGGAATAGTTGTAACAGCTGCTGAAGCAGCTAAAAAAGTTGGAGCCAAAGTAATAGCGATAACTTCATTTAGAGATAGTCCATTAGCTAAGTTAGCAGACCACGTGGTCGTTCTTCCTGGAAGAACTAAAACAGCCGTTGAGCAAGACTATTTCTCAAGGCAGATACTCGGGATACATGAACCCCTAGCTCCTTTGGGCACGTTATTTGAAATCGGAACAGCGGTTTTTCTTGACAGTGTTGTCGCAGAGCTAATGTACAGGCTAGGAAAATCAGAAATAGAAATGAAGTTTAGGCATGCGGTGATAGAGTGATGATATTTGGAATAAATAGGAATTATCAATTTAGGAAGTAGTTAAGTCCTCAAGTACGGCTTTACAATCTACGTTTTTCAATACTATTTCCTTAACCTTCTCTATCCTCTTAACGTCGTCGGGCTTTATCCTGCCGCTTAATCTATGTATCATTTGTACCGTTGTGTAAGTGTCGTAGTTAACAAGTATGAGGGGGATGCCTTTCTCTTCAGCTTTTGCTACGACCCGTGCTCCAGGGTATATTCCTCCGGTCAGAACTATGGCAGCTGTAGGCGTCTCGAGAACAGATAGTATGACGTCCGTTCGATCACCACCAACGATCATAAGCTTGTTGGTTACCCTTTTAGCGTAGATGAGCGCCGAGTCACATCCCATAGCACCAATAAGTATCGTATCGTATGTACCGTCGATCTTGTCTTGAGCAGTTAAGACCTCGCCACTTAAGCTTATAGCTATTTCCCTTAGCGTTGGGTTTAGGAGATTCGGTACTTCTGGCACTAGACCGTAAACCTTTATGTCGAATTTTTCTAGCAGAGGAACCATGTCTTCCTTGATGTGGTAGCGCATATGATGAGGAACGAAGTTCAGGACAACACCTTGAAGCTTTGCTCCCATAGCTTCAATGAACTTCTTCTCAGCCATTAGTACATCGACGAATTCCTCGTTTGAAGTTTTGGCTACAAGCAACACTTTAGCGCCGATTTTTGTAGCTATCTGAGGTGCTGATAGTCCAGCGGTTAGACCAACTTTCGTATCTCTAAATCCTCCGAGTAGAACGTAGTCACATTCCTTCTGTACCTGGCTGTAGGCCCTAACTATCTCTTCCATTCCACGAGCGCCCAACCTCAAGAGCTTATCAACAAAGTGCTCGTCAACAATTATAGGACACAGGACCTCGTACGGGTAGGGTAGATCCAGAATTTTTTTCAGAAGCACTACATCTTCGTCCATCGGCTTACCTTCGACGGTAGTTCCAGCCCACCCTATGGGTTTCATGTAGCATACCTTCATCCCTCCTTCGATTGCTTTGAAGGCTAGCCCTAACACTACGATGGTTTTGCCTGAATACACTTCAGGTGAAGTTATGAACAGGCTTTTAGTCATAATTCACCACCATATCTTTGCATCCACAACTATACAACCTTTGAATTTCTCGTATACGAACAGCGGGTTAATATCGATTTCCTGTATCTCCTTGAACTCCGTGCATAGTGCAGAGACCTTTAACAACACATCGACTACGGAGTCTATGTCTCCAGGAGGTTCACCTCTAAAACCTCTAAGCAATCTGTAAGCCTTGGTCTCCATTATCATGTCCATAGCCTCACTCCTCGTGAGGGGAGCTAGCCTGAATGAAACTTCTCTTATAAGCTCTACGTATATTCCTCCTAGGCCAAACATTATCAGAGGACCAAACTGAGGATCCCTATGCATGCCTATTATCAACTCTTTGCCTTGGGGGACCATTGGCGTAACGACTACACCGTAAACCGCTGCTCCGGGCACGAATCTAGAGACATTAGACATTATTTCATGATACGCTAGCCTTACATCACTTGGGGTCCTCAGGTTAACCTTCACACCACCTACATCAGATTTGTGGGTTATGTGGGGTGATGCTATCTTGAGTACAACAGGGTAACCAATACATTCAGCTGCCTGAACGGCTTCTTCGGCACTTTTTGCTATAATGCATGGAGCAGTTCTTATACCGCAAGCATTAAGTACCTCAAATACTTCATCGGGCATTAAGATCTTTCTACCTTCCTCCTTAGCTTTCGAAAGTACTTCTCTTACAACCTCTCTATCAATGGGATACCTCGGACACTTTTCTTCCAACAGTCTCTTCTGTTTTTCTCGTATTTCTTTGTAGCTTAAGAGTAATCCAAGCGCTTTAACCGCTCTTTCAGGGGTATCGTAATTTGGAATCCCACCGCATCTTAGGATTGATATAGCATTTGCAACCCTAGACCCTCCGAGAAAACTAGTCACTATAGCTCTATCCGGGTTCTTGGCTTTAAACTCCACGAGAAGCTTAGCGACTTCGTCCGGTTCGGTCATAGCCTGAGGCGACAATACCATAACGAAAGAATCTAGGTCTTCTTGGGTCAATAATATCTTGAGAACGGACTCGTACCTATCTGCTTTAGCATCTCCTAAGACATCTATGGGGTTATTAGTCGAGGACGCAGGAGGTAGGACGCTCCTCAACTTATTTATCATATCGGTGCCGAGATCAGCTAATCTTAAGCCTAACTTTCCACAGGCGTCAGTAGCTAAAATGCCTGGACCACCGGCATTGGTCACTATGACTACATTGCCGTACCTCGGTATCGGCTGAGTCGCAAGACATCTAGCCGCATCGAGGAGATCCGAGAGGCACTCCGCCCTAATAACTCCAAACTGCTTGAATGCCGTTGAGTATGCAACTTCGCTCCCAGCCATAGCGCCCGTATGCGACGAAGCCGCCCTAGCACCTACCTCCGTAACTCCAGATTTCAAGATCACTATAGGTTTCCTTACTGAAACCTCTCGAGCGTACTTAACAAACTCCTCTCCTCTATCTATTCCTTCAAGATAGAGAGCTATTACTCTCGTTTCAGGATCTTCAGCTAGAAGCTTTATGAAATCTATTTCATTAAGGTCTGCCTTATTACCGAGGCTCACTACCTTACTGAAGGCTAAGCCCTCAATGGAGGCTCTATCTATTAATGACGCGAGAAGTGCTCCGCTTTGCGATATAAGCGCTATATGCCCTCTAGGCGGCATCGCGCTAGCGAAGGATGCATTTAATCCTATTGACGTATTAATGTATCCTAAGCAATTTGGTCCCAGAACTCTCATTCCATATTTCTTAGCTATTGATACTAGCTCGGCTTCCCTCTTAGATCCCTCGAGTCCTATCTCCTTGAACCCCGCCGATATAACTACTAGGATTTTAACTCCGGCTTGCCCACAGTCTTCAGCAACTTCCAGGACTCTCTCAGCTGGTACCACTATAACCGCCATATCAACTTCATTATTTATACTAGACACCTTTGGGTAACACTTTAATCCAAGAATGCTATCAGCTTGCGGATTAACTGGGTAAACTTTACCCTTATAACCGCCGTCTATAATGTTTTTCAGAACTGCATAGCCTACCTTTCCTTCAATTCTTGATGCTCCTACAATCGCTACAGACCTGGGGTTTAATAGCACTTCTTGGCCTGCTTCCGAGCTACATGTCTTTTTCAAGCTCCAATCACCGGACCTCCCCGCATCTTGAAGTGGTCTGTAAAAGAAAACCCTCCGAGTAAAAAAGGTTAGCTCTAAAAAATATTGTATACCTTAACATTAGTTAACGTTAACTATAAAGCCGCTCTATTAGTTCTCATGCAAATCTCGAAATATTGAAAGTCTCGCATTTTTGGAACGTAAAAAGTAAATTGTTTGTAGAACTAAATTATATATCAGGTGATTCGACTGAAAGTTGATGGGCAGATATTGGTAGATAAGCATCGTGACCCTCAAGGAAACTTTGTTGCACTAACGATCTCTGTTGTTTGGAAAAATCTAGCGCCTAAGCTGACGGTCTACGATCTAGATGGAATCGAAGTGGAATTATCAGGTGAAAAAGTGCTGTTAAAGTCTAGATCGCGAGCTAAATTAAAAGCTCTAATAGAGAAAGCAAGAACACTGGGGATCATCGTTTCAGGATCTCTCTAAGAGTCGTCAAAATCGATGAAGTAAATAACATCTCTTTTATAGCATAACATTACATTTTACATTATTTTTCAGAGCCGGATGTACCGGTCATCCCTTTTAGGTCTCAAGTTCCAGCGTTCATCATCTAATTGAGGATGCCTTGCTTGAGCTTAAAGCTTTCTGCTTAAAAACGCGTTTAACATGATTAGCTTTAATAGATAGTAGTAGGAGTTCTACACTTGGGCCTATGATGAAAGTCATGCCCACTGAAAACGATGACGTGTCCTAGGGTATCGGAGGCCCTCTAAGCTATGTAGTGCCCCCTTATCTCTCTAATTCTATCTTCTTCCTCTTTGCTTATGTTTGAACCCTTCTTGAGTACTTGAACTATAAAATTGCACACGAATTCTGGGTTTTCTCTAAACATTGCTTGCAAAGTCCTTAATAAGACGTTTACGTTCTTCGGTGGTAGGTCGCTAAGCATCTTATCAAGTCCCTCTCTCATCACGTCCCGTACATAGTCGTTAAAATCGCTCTCAGCCTCTATCACAGTATCATATACCTTCTTAAAGTTGATAAGCATCCTGTACTCATCTTCTTCGACCCTAACAACGATCTCTCTCATACCCCTCCGGTCTTGGAGAGGAAGTGAGAAACTTATCAATATTAGTGTTACCGGTGAAAGCTTTACTGAGTTATAGTTATCTTAGCTCCTTGATTGTCGGCTTTTACAACAATGGTCCTACACTTCATCTTAAGCCTTCTTTTAATTTTATCCGCAATGACCTCGGCTTTGTCATCGCTTGTTACAGCGTAAACTGCAGGGCCCCACGAGCTCTGACCATAACCCTCAACCTTAAGTTCTTTGAGAACCTCTACGACCTTGAAAGACTGGCTACTATAGATGCCGCCTTGAACTTGAGAGAACATTGCCCCTACGGTCTCTTGAAGTTCCCTTAAAGATCTTCCGAAGGCTTCTAGATCTTCGTCTACAATCGCTGGTAAAAGTTTACACAAGGCTATGTATGCAGCCCTCTCAACCAGTCTTTCACTTTCACTTGAAGGTTTTAAAGATGCAAAGGCCCTCTTTTCAGCCCTCCCGCTGATCCCTCTGCCTACTGGTATTATTACGATAAACCTCCACCACTCGGGCACGTCAAGCCTCACTAGGAGCGGTGGAAAGGAATTTTTAGAATTTTTAACTCCTCCATCGAGTACAAAGCCTCCTCTCTCAAATACGTAAGTACCTATGCCGGATTGTTTTCCTAGCCCCAAAGCCTTAGACACGTCGGGAACGCGAACTTCTATTCTATTTAGGGCCAGCAAGGCGTAGGCGACTGACAAAGCTAATTGAGTTGTAGAGCCGAGCCCAACATGTCGTGGGGCTATAGAATGAACCTTAACCCTCCCTTTATTGGCTCCGAAAACCTTAGCGGTTCGCTCCGCATATTTTTGAGCCAACCTTCTTTGAAAACCCTCAACAATGAGTTCGCCAGTCTCGTCTGCCTCAACTACAGTCCTCGGCTCTTCGATACCAATGCCGAGGGACACATAGAGCCTACCTTGAAAGCCCACTGGATTTACCATGCCAAAGTGAAGCCTTGAAGGCGTGCTGACCCACACTCTCACCATCATCACCTTGACGAAGTTCTTACTAAAGATAGTTCAAGAGAAGAAAAAAATCTACTGTGAATAACTTCCAAGGAGACCGTAAATAATAAAAGGGGTTAAGAATGCTAACACTTAGACATGAACGAGAAGGTTAAGGTTCTAGGCGTAGATCCCGGAACCTTTAGCTTCGATATATGTGGTCTCGAGGGCGGTAAGGTCTTTTACGAGAAAGTCATACCGACAATCGAGATAGCTAAGGATCCAAATAAGCTCGTTAAAGGGCTCGAAGAAGCGGGCGACGTGGACTTAATAGTTGGACCTTCGGGTTACGGTGTTAAGGTCACGTACTTAAAAGACGTCAAAGACCCCGAAGCTTTCGCATTAAATGACCTTTTACTTGTAAAGAGGGAAGACGTTGAGTCCGCTCTTAAAAGAGGGGACATAGGAATAATGGTTTACCAAGCAATGGTTAAGGCAACCGTCGAAATGAAGAAGAAGGACATGCCCGTCTGCTTCATTCCTGCAGTGATATACTTGCCTACAGTTCCTTGGTACAGAAAAATCAATAGAATAGACATGGGTACAGCAGACAAGATGTGCATAGCTGTCCTAGGAGTATACGATCAATCGAGGAGACTAAAAGTAAGTTACGATCAAGTATCGTTCATACTTGTGGAGATGGGCTTCGGATACAATGCCGTGATAGGTGTCAATGGAGGAAAAATAGTCGACGGAATAGGCGGGACCATGGGCCACCTAGGTTTTCTAACTGCTGGAGGGCTCGACGCCGAGCTAGTTCAACTGGTAGGTAGGTGGGAGAAGGGCGACATATTTACTGGTGGAGCTTCAAGCTTAGCCGGAGTTCAATCGCCAGAAGAATTGGTCGAAAAAGCGCTTACAGACGAGAACTGTAGAGCTGCGTTGGAGGCAATGATTGAAGGCGTTGAGAAGATGGTTGCAGCAATGAAAGTTTCTGTAAGGAAACCCAAAGAAATCTTACTATCGGGCAGGCTTACGAGGATCAAGGAGATAAGGGAAATGGTAGTCAAGAGGTTAAGCGACTACGGCAATGTTAAACAAATAGGGTGGCTCGAAGGGGCTAAGAGTGTCAAAGAAGCGGCTCAGGGCTATGCTATGGTGGCTGATGGATTAGCAGGCGGAGTATTCAAGAACCTTGTAGAGTGGATGGAGATCCCAAGGGCTTCGGGAACCTCGCTAGACTACATAATCCATTCAAAGAAGAACGAAATAACGCTGAGGCTCTTAACAAGAAATCATTAGGCAAGACAATAAGAACCCTAGAAACATTGAGTTAAATTCTCGGCCTTTCAACTTTTTAATCGGTAAGGATCCTACATCTATAGAGGGACGATTATGCACAAGTCGTGTATAACGTTAATTGTAGTACTAGCGGCCATAATCTTAATCTCTGTCCCCTTAGAAGCCGAGGAATGGGTCTCTTATAATCCAAAGAGCGACGATATAGCGGTGAACTACTTTTTCAGCGACAACGTTAGTATTAACATTACTGTGACGATTACATTTCCACATAGCGGATTCACTGCTCGCTGGGGATCTGTCGAGATTTATGGGGACGTTGCAAGAGCATGCATTGACGTAATGATGTGGACCGGTCCTGCGGCGCAAGTTATAACTCATAAAGCCATACTTGGCAATTACCAAGTAATGTTAGAATATTTGAACTGCACATCAACAATCAGTTGGCCAAGAGAATCGAGCTTAGTGTAGGATCTCAATTTGGGGATTACTTGATTATACCAGCGTTAGCAGGGCTACTAGCTATAGTAGTAAGGCTCTTAGTCCTAAGAACCTAGCGTCAAACCTAAAGAATCCAGCCCCTTATTCTCTACACGAAATCCAAGAATCTTAAGCTTCTTCAATATTCGTTTAACCACCAACTCGAGATTGTCTAGGTCTTCTGGAGGGATCACGCCTTCACAATCTATCTGACCTTCGGACAATAGTAGCGCTACTTCGCTACACACAACGCCGGTCGCCTTAGCCATGCTGCTTAAATTTTCATCAAAAGCTGAACCGTAAACCATCAAGCATCCTTTAACCGGCTCTTTACCCATAATTCCTCGTACGTCGACGTCGATCACCACTACGTCTGGCTCGTACTTCATAGTCTTTTCAAGAATTTTTGCTGTAAGTTCCCTAATGGTTACGTTAATGCCTCCAATCTCAATCTTCTCTTCACCTAAGAAACCTAAATCCTTCAAGAATTTAATGACGTCTAAGTGACCCCTCCACCTTAGCGTCAGCTCTACTAATCTACTGGGCCTCTTCTTCATGCGAAGAAGAGTTCTAAGACCATCGCTCGGAAATGCTTCGAAGTCCCAGTCTCCGATTTTAATTGAAGTTCTAAAACTTAAAGGATCGCAACTTCTCAAGATACCGTCTTCGACGTATCTAGCGGGCCTTGCATATTCTTCCAGTAGATCTTCGATAGACCATGAAGAAGAATGGTATAGCGGCGGGTTTGGAGTTAACGGTAAACCTCCAACTTTAATCTCGACTTCATAGATTTGATCTAGAACCCTTGAAATTAAGCCTACAATCATGTTGGTTAAACCGGGAGCTATTCCGCAATCCGGTATGATTGTCGAACGGGCCTTCCGAGCCTTGCTGTCAATGGATAGGGGATCTTCACATGTAAAGGACACGTCGACTAACTTTATACCATGCTCAGCACATGCATCCATAAATCTATATCCTAGCCTTCCTGGAAGGCAACTACACGTGCAATCAAACTCTGTCGCCAACTTAGATACTCTACCAAGGTCTTTCGATACATCAATTACGTGAAAGCCGTCAAGGAAGCTTTCGCGTTGCACTTTAATGTCGACCACCTCAACTTGATGTCCATGGGCCTTTAAATTCAGTGCGACAGCCCTACCAACCCTTCCATAGCCGACTACTAGGAACTTCAAGGGCTCATCCTCACGTCTGCTAGCACGTCTTAAAGGCTATAGAGCTTACTTCTTCTTTTTCGATTCCTTGATCCTCTTGATTTCCTTCACTACGTAATCCTTGAACTCCTCGATACTCATAGCTTCTCTATGGCTTGGCAACTTAACTAGGACTATATCGCCGTCGGCAGTCTTGATTCTCACTTCATCGTGGTCTGAATGCCTATAAACGTCGAGTTGAGTTAAGCCCATCTTTTCAAGTTCGATCTTATACTTTGAAAGCAATTTGGCCATGACGACCACTTAGCTAGCCTAACTCTCGCAGATAATTAAGCTTTCGCTACGGATAGAGCTTGACAGGTAATACTAAAGATTTTATCCTTCCACGTAGGTCTATGCGTTAAAGGTGCTAACTTATGAACTATGATTCTAATCAAAGAGTCGTGTTTTTGGGTGCGCTCGCCGCCGTAGTTGCCTTCTTGGTAGGTTACTTTGCAGTACCAGCTCTAGTGGCTCAAGAACGCGGTCAAGGAGTTGAGATCCTCGAAGCCAAGATAACTTCTGCTAGCATTAAAGCCAGCGAGCCAACGTTCCTGGTAGTAAGAGTCTCTAATGTTCAAAGCTCTTACACCGACTTCAAAGTCTTGATATCGATAAAAGGAGATGTTGAAAGGTATGTAACGATAAGGGGGTTCAATGTAGAGAAGATAGGTGATGGAGTTTGGCAGTGGAGCTTCGGAATAATGCCGCCGTTCTCGGAGGTTAAGTACGTCGTCGAGCTAACGTTCAACATACCTTCAGGCATAGCACAGATTAAGTACAGGATACACGTTGACTTCTTGGTTGACGGTTCCACTATTGACGGTAGAGACTTCGTAGTAGAGGTCTTGGGCTAAGGCAGAGTAGCGCTTTGAACGAACCTACATCACACACCTCCACAAGGCAAGACTTCCCATTCCTTCGCTAATACCATTACTAATCGTAAAGCTTTGCCGATGCTGAACCTCCTTAACCCAATCTAAAGGGCTGACTTCAGCGATCCATAAATGATATTTAAGACCCAGTAGGAATTTCAGTTCGTGGTACACCAATGTCAAGGGGCTACGTTAGAGGGAGGTATGCTGAAGAGAGGTTGGTAGCAAAGCTTTCAAGCTTAGGGTGGAAAGCATGTAGAACGCCTATGAGCGGGGGACTCGCTCAAGTAGACGTAGAAGCCATTAAGCCAAGTGAGAAGAGGTTGGCGTTAATAGAGGTTAAGTCGACCTTGAAGGGTAGTATTACGGTACCTCAAGATAACATTAAAAGAATGAAGAGCAGGTATGAAGAGTGGTACAAGCCCTTAATTAAGGAGGACTGGAAAGTGGAGTACGTAATAGCCGTCCTTTGGAGAGCAAGAGGTTCTAAGGGGTTCTGGGTCTTGAAGGACGTAAGTGAACATATTGGAAAGGGTCAACCAGTGACATTGAAGAGGGACGATAAGGAGTCGACTTGGAGGCCCTAGCCGAGGTGCGACTTTTGAATCCGTACCTCGAACTCATGAGACCTGCGAATAGCTTAATGGCAGGGGTAGCTGCTGTAATAGGCTTCCTCATAGCGTCAGATCTCTCGCAAGGTCTCTTTGACGTTGTTAAACTTCTCCTCCTCTTTACATCAGCTTTCGTGCTTTCATCGTCATCCATGGCGATTAATGATTACTTTGACAGAGAAATCGATGCTGTAAACCAACCTCAAAGGCCTATACCGAGTGGTAGGGTTAAGCCGAGGAAGGCCCTTGCTTTCTCGTTTACGTTGCTCCTCCTCGGTATCATCATCTCGGCTCTAGTCAGCACAGAAGCCTTCGTTATAGCACTTATAGCTTGCGCAACTTTTACCACTTATAGCGCCTATCTAAAGAAGAAGGGTCTTGTGGGGAATGTTGCTGTTAGTTTGTGTGTAGCCTTGACGTTTATATACGGTGCAGCTGTAATAGGCTTCTCTTCAAGCCTAATATCATTGTTCTCAGCGATGGCTTTCCTAGCCAATATGAGCCGTGAGGTGGTTAAAGGTATAATCGACGTCGAGGGCGACAGGCTTAGGGGCGTAAAGACCTTAGCTGCATCGCGAGGATTCAAGTTTTCAGCTAAGGTAGCCTTCACCTTCATGACGTTGGCCGTAGCCCTAAGTTTCATGCCCATAGCTCTAGGCTACGTTAACTGGCTGTACGTACCTATAATACTGATATCTGACGTAGGATTGCTAATCTCTACGGTGTCGGTCCTCTTAATGCCAACGCCTGAAAGGGCTGCGAGTAGTAAGAAGATCATGTTAGCTTTCATGGGTTCAGCGTTAGTAGCCTTCCTAGTAGGTTGCGTTTAAAGTTCCATGACCTAATAGCCGAGCGGTAAAAATAATGAGCCGTTTAACGGGACGTTACAAAGCCTAAGCTTACAGAGATTCTAACTGCTAAAGAAAGTTAAAAGGGAGGTTTAAAGAGTGTTACGTGATCGAACATGAACTTATAAAGAAACCCCCTAAAATCGTTTATGAGCCTGCTTAACTTTTTAGTATTGAAAAGTGTATGGATAGCACAATAAGGGCTGTTGCCTACTCAAGGACTTCAACCGATATGCAGACAACAGAGCAACAAATTAACGCAATTAGAGATTACGCCTCTAAGAGTGGGATGGAGATTGTAGAGTGGTTCAGCGACCCAGACGTTTCAGGAGCTATACCGGCTCTTGAACGGGAGGGCTTTAAGAGGTTGCTTGAGTTCATAGAGCAGAATAGGATATCCACCATTATAGTCTACGCCATAGATAGGCTTGGAAGGAGCTTCATGGATATATTCAAGACGCTAAGCGAGCTCGATAAGAGGGGAATAACTGTTGTAAGCGTTAGAGACAACTTTCTTCGGACACTTGATCCAAACATTAGGAGGCTAGTGCTGGCAGTCTTAGCGTGGGCTTCGGAGTACGAAGTTAAATTAACACGCGAAAGAGTTAGATTGGCGATGAAGAGGAGCGAGGTTCAAGAGAAGTTAAACAAGATAAGGAAGGTAGATAAGGTCTACGAAGAGACTAAGCAACTTGTAAAGCAACTTTACGGTCAAGGGTGGAGCTTAAGGAAGATAGCTAAGACCGTAAACCTCAGCGTATACGCTGTTCGAAAGCTATTAATAAGTGAAGGAGTCCTCGAACCTGGGAAATACAGTTGTCCGCGATGCGGGCACAAGCTAAGCTGGGACGACATAGAGGCGACGTATAAATGTAGAGCGTGCGGTTACAAGAAGTGAATTTAGTTAATTGAAACTTCATAAGGGCGCACATGTTATAATGCTTTGTAGACAACGAGATTACTGGTGAAGCGAACCTAACTTTAAGGTGGGCTATTATAAATACGCGAAACTTAGTGGTAACGGAAGTCCCCTGTAGGACTGCTTTATCTAAGAGTAGGATATACGGTGTTGACTTCTCTTTGAATCCATACTTTGGTTGCGAACATTCATGCGTCTACTGCTATGTTCCTAGGATCATGTCAAATAGACTTAAGGGTAGAGCTTGGGGTAGCTTCATAGAAGTCAAGGTTAATATCCCAAAGATTTTGTCTCGAGAGTTGAAGAGAGTAGCGAGAGGCAGAGTCCTTCTTAGTAGCATAACGGATCCGTACCAACCAGTTGAGCGGCTATACGGATTGACAAGAAAGTGTATTGAATTGCTAGCTAAGAGGGGGCTCGAAATAGTAGTTTTAACGAAATCTTCCACGTTCACAAGGGATCTAGAATTAATGGATAAAGAGAACTTCGAGATAGGGGTCACAGTCACAACGCTACGATTTTATGAAGAATTGGAGCCTAAAGCACATCATCCACTAGAAAGGTTAAAGGCATTGAGTAAGGCCTCGGAGCAAGGATTTAAGACTTTTTTGTTTCTAGGCCCTCTCCTACCTGGAATAGTCGATGAAGAGATTCGAGAGATACTTGAACTAGCATGTACGTCTGGTGTACGCTACGTTATAGTTGACAGGCTTAATACGAAGGGCGATGTTGTACAAGCAATAGCGAGCGCTCTAAAAAGCCATTGCTTAGACAAGCTCTTTAAAGCCTTATCGGATTGGGGCTGGCTTGGAAGTATTAGAAGTAAAATTGTCGACTTATGTAAGAGACTTGGCATATCGTGTGACTTTTGTTTTTAATTAAACATTTAGTCCCATAGAGCGGAATTTGGAAGAGAAAAAGATAACTCACCGTAAAGAAATTTGTTACTTGGGCGATGAGTTAAAGCGCCTTGCTGAAGAGTGATGAGCGTGGAGTACCTATGAGCCCACTGTAGGCAAGCCTTAAGTTGCGGTTGGTGAATTTAGGAGAGAAGGAGTAAAATCTTGATAAAGAATAATGGGCTTCGTATTTCAATAGCCAGTACGTATAAAAGTCCTAAAGCCCTTGAAGTAGAGCTAAATCTTTAATACCATGGGTTGCCCCAATAATTAATGGCGTGAGCTGGCCTCAATGAATAAGAGTAAGAGAGGAGTAAGCGAAGTAGTATCGGCAATCCTACTATTAACCATAACTGTAGCCGTAGGCTCAATACTCTACGTCCAAATATATCTAGCAGCGACGCAGCATCAAACGCGGTTAATCCAGGAGACAGTAAGAGCAGATATCGCCGTAAAACAGCAACTTAGGATAATGTTAGTGGTAGGCGACTCCATTAATAATAAAGTAAGAATTATCGTAGCAACCGGCTCATATCCTGTTCAACTTTTTAGCATCTATGTGGACAACGCTTTAGCGGTCTCTTATCGAGACTACTATGTTCCAGCCTTGACCCTAGACGTAATAGAAGTAGAGAGTCCTATACTGCTTACAAAGGGGTCTAAGATCCTCGTTAGGATAGTCCATGGAGGAGGGGTAGAAGAAGCTTATGGCGAGGTACACTAAAGGGTTGGGCAGCGTAGTAGCAATGGTCTTCATACTAGGAGCCCTGATAGTAATCTTCATGGCTTTATCCTTTGGAATGCAACAGCAAGAAAAAGTATGGCAAACGAGAGAGGCAAGTCTCCAAGAGGAGCTCAAGCAGATCGAGGTGGCTAAGTCGGTTAGCGGGGTATGGCTGTACAATACGGATGAGAAGAAGATAGTTGTTAACATAACTAACGGCTACATAGAGCCAGTAAGGGTGACGGGGCTTGTCGTATACTATGAAGGCGGAGCCTTTAAGCTTATTAACGGGGAACTTAGCTCGGACGTAGAGGCAAGGATCATTGGGAGCCTACCGAGACAAGTTGATAGCCTACCGATATGGCTAGCACCGGGCGAAACCCTACAGTTAACGATCGTTGCATACCAGGAGCCAAAGTCCATAGCTTACTCAGTTTCATCGGTAATAGCTCTAGCGGGCTTAGCCATGCAAAAATACGTGCAACCGCTCAACGTAACTCCCCCCGTTAACGTTACTCCCGTCCCTACCTACAACCTCAAGCTAATACCTTCAATAGCACGTGACGTGACCGTTACAACCATTGGTAGCAAGTTAAGCGATCAAGAAGGTCAATTAAGTAGCGTAGAGGTTCTGAAAGGGATCCACGTAGACGGTGTAGTGGACGACGTGAGAAGGAAAGGGGATGGCAAGTACTACAATGTAACATCAGCACGAATCTATCAATGGTTAGAAGGATGGCAGTACAGAAGACCAATATACATATCAAGTCAGTACGCTCTTTCTAACTACCAAGTCAAGATAGTATTGAATCAATACAACTTCAACTTCTCTAAAGCCAAGCCAGACGGCTCGGACATTAGATTTACGTCGAGCGATGGAGTGAGTCAAATACCATACTGGATAGAGAAGTGGAATGCTACTAAACAAGAAGCAACGGTATGGGTTAAGGTGAATTTAACTGCGGGCACTACGACAATCTTCATGTATTATGGAAGTATAACACCAGTTCCGAGCCAAAGCAACTTAGCAAAAGTAATGGAGAAGTTGCCTGCAAGCGATGGGTTAGGATACACAATATACTATGAAGAGTGGATAATGCCTCGGAACCTCTTTACGACAACGGGGTCCCCTCTAGGCGTTGGAGGCGATGATGTTGCACGTAGATTTACTTTGCCTTTCGACTTCCTTTACTATAATAATACTTATGGAATCATTTGGCTCCACACGAACGGCTTCATATATTTGAGCTTAGAGAACCCGTTTTCTAGCGGTCCATATGGTAATGCTACATATTTTGGAAGTGATGGAGCCCCAACGTACGCAAGCAACAATCAAAGCTTTATGCTCCACCGACTCATAGCGCCTTTCTGGGCCGACTTAATAATACGTGGTGATCGAGACATATACGTAAATTCTTCGTTCGTCGACGATTACGGAAGTGGAGTTTACATCAGGTGGTATACGGGGCTCGGTTGGAATACTCAGAATTTTGGGATTGTTGTGTACAGAAATGGATTGATACGCTTCGATTATGGAGAAATAAGAGCTCTTCATCGAAGTCGTGACACTACTCAAGTAATTGGGATTAGTTTAGGTGATGGAGCTCACCATACAGTATCATCGTATAACGATAGTAAGCTTAGCGGATATCCTAGCAATGCTAATTCCGTAATGTTCTGGCCTAGGAAGAAGGCTTCTATAGAGCCTACAGTCGTCGTAGAGCATGAGGAACCTGTAGGTCTCCTACATGGATGCGAAGTTCTTCTATCTTTTAACAACATGCCTATGAATGTTTTAAAGCTTAGTATTGATTTAAGTTTAATGTCTAACGTGTCTAACCTAAACGTCACGGTTGCAGTTCAAGAAGTATCTAACTGGGTCGAGGTCTATTCAGACAGTATTAATCGAGCTAACTACGTAAAGTCCTTCAGCTTCACCATAGTAAACGGTAGATATGTGGGAGATGGTACGTTGAAGTTACTTATCCGTGCAGCCTACAATAGTGCCTTCAAGCTATCCATAGACTACGTAAGGGTTAAAGCCTACTATGCTCGGGGTGCTACTCTATACATAGCCATTCGAGGACTAAATTACATTTACGTATACGATATCGATGACCATAGCTTTTCGTATATAAACGCCAGCTATGGCGGGCGCACAATACTTCATGGAACCTCTATCGCTATGACGTTCGACCATACCAGGTCTCGCCTCTTTGTCGTTAGTGGCTCAGCAATATATTACTATGACCCTATCAACGGGACCTGGACTGGCTTAGCCTTGTCGAGTAGCGTAGGTGATGGTTGCGCGATAGAGTACGTACGAACGATAGATAAGTTAGTCCTATTCGAGGGGGGCGGGGACAACACTGTTTGGATAATCGATCCGAGCACTGGTATCCCCGAAAGAAACGTTGCCATAGGCATTGTGATAGACAATTACACGGTAACTTCCTGTAATGGCTATAACATCTACGTAATAAACGGATCTGCAAAAACCTTAAAAGTTGATGTTTCTAGGTGGCTTGATGACCCTTCGCAAGGCCTCACTTGGCTTGAAGATGCCCCAACCACTAGACCCGTCGGTCTCGCTTATGGAGGTGGAAAGCTATGGTTGATCGGTGAGGGAGGCGGTCTCCACTATTACGACTTCGAGAAAAGCACGTGGACCCCCTATCCACAGCAACCTCCATATATGCCTCAAGGACCGGGAGATAGATTAGAGTATTATAGCGGCAAACTATACCACGTCAGAGCAGGAGGAACGAGGGAACTCTGGATAATCGACGTGGACAACTAAGTTTCTTGGATGAAGTCGAGCATGCATAACAACAAAAGTGTAGCTGGTGTAGCACCATTAAGTGCACACTTTAAGCTAAGGGCATGTAGCCCACCTAATATTAGCCCGTTGATTTCCACGTTAATTTTAGCTACGAGTTTTCTTCTTACTTCTTAGCTTTTAAGCTTCTAATAAATTGAATCATTTTAGCAAAAATCGTTATATCCTTCTTTGATAAGCTCATTAGAGATACGTAAAATAATACTCAAAATAATCTCGATTCACTTTCATCCCCCTCGAGCTCTTCACCTACTCGTAGCGATCGTTGTCGTGCTCGTAGTACGGATCGTATGCTAGAGAGCAAACTCTTTGACCTGAGAGACAAAAAGCACAGGATAAGGTTGCAAGCCCTTCTTCCATGTAACCTAACGTCAAAACTCCAGTACCAGCATTAAGATGTAGGATAGCGCGATGAGTATGGCTGTATAGAGGGCTACTACAGCAATCACTCCCTTCATGTTTTTCGGGTATCCACCTACTATCCACATAGGTAGCGTTATGATCCTAGCTAACGATCTTGGCAAGGGCACCATGAACGGTGCTCTTCTACGGTACTCCTCATATTTTTCTCCATACTTCTTAGTCATTTCGAGCTCCTCGGAGAGGGCAATTCCTATAATTATCATCGTCGATAAGAGCCAGATAAGCGCTGGAGGAGTTGCGAAGGCCCCTTTTATGTAGGTCTTATAGCTTACAAATATTAGAAGGCCGTAGCTCCAAAGTATGAATCCGAGGTACTGAGGGTGCCTGCTATACTTGTATATCCAGAAGTCTACTAGTTCATAGCCTCTAAATCTTCCATAAAGCCACGTAGTTACTCCTAGCGAGAAAATGAGGAGACCAACAAACGTAATTGCTATACCTGCAAGGGACGCGTCGGGAATAATTGAGAACGGCAAGTAGGCTACGCATCCTAACTTTAAGATAGAGGGTGAGAACTCAAGTATCGGTAGCCAGAGAGCCCTTAAAGCCCCTAATCCCGTGAGAAAGAACATTGCGAACGCAAAGTAGCCGAACGTTGGAATGTACAGAGCTAGGGAACCTAGAAAAGTTAAAATGCCCCTCCTAGTTGCAAACCCCAAAGCTATTAGAGCAACTGTTGCCGCTAATGCCAAGTATCCAATGGGTCTCAGTACGCTAAGCGTCCTCTCGATAGCTTCGATATCGAAGAATACTTCAGGGAGGTATTGTCTAGATATATCGTCAAAAATCCTTGGGATCTCGAAAGTTAGGTAGAAGATAGCAACAGTAAAGATAGCTGAGAGGACGAGGGCTAATGCGAACCCCCTTCTATGTGGTGGGGTTAAAGTCATGCATTAGATACCAATTTTAGAATACTTAAAGTTTTGGGAGTTACCTTAGAATTGAAGGTTGCTGGAAGACTATAAAGAACAGAGTAGAAGTTTCACAGGAACTTGGGGGTCACTTTATGTTGACGGTTAAAACATTATGAGTACAGTCTCAACCTTATTGAACGTCTAAGCGAAAAAAGAGAAAAAATATTTGAAAATTTACCTTCGGGCTCTAAGGAAAGCTCCCGTAAGCGTTTCTCGAAGTAGTTCTTCGCTATGAGGCTTTGTAGCGAAAGCGAGTACAAGCGTTACCGCCGTGCTAGCTATGAATCCTGGGAACACGGTGTACAACGGTATCTCCAGTACCTTAACAGTTTTGCCCCACGTGGCGAATGAAGCCAATGTGACTATAAAGCCAACAATCATGCTCCACCTAGCTGCATGCTTGTTCATTCGCTTCCAATACAATCCTCCAATTATCGGCCAGAAGAAGCAATTGACCATTATCGATAGGGCCGCCCATATGAACCATGCTAGCATTTCTTGGGGTCCTAGGGCTAAGAGCCAAGAACCCACTCCGGCAATCACGACTACGGCTCTACCGATCCATGCTACGGCTCTTTCAGATATTGTTGGTTTGATGACGTTTTTCACAATGTCGTAGGCTACGTTGCTAGCCGCCGTAACCATAAGTCTATCTGTTGTCGACATGACTGCGGCGAGTACCGTTGGTAGCAGAATTATGAATAGACCGTATGGTAAGGCCTCCTTAGCCACTGTGGGGTAAGCCATATCGAAGACTATATCTTGCCACTTAAACCCGCTAATGGGCAGTTTATCCGGTATCTCTATTATTCCTTGAGCCCAAGCAACTCTAGCAGCCATCCCCGCTATGGAGGTTAGTAATATTAGGGGTACGCCTAACACGTACATTATCAGCGGCCCCCACTTAGTGTACTTAAGGTCTCTGTAACATAGAACGTTGTTGACTATGTGCGGAGCCACCATTAAGCCTAGTGGGACACATAGTCCGAACAGCGTTATGTTGTAAGCTATGCCCGCGAGAGGCACATTCACTGGAGCAAACGGTTGATCTAAGAATACCCCGAACTGGTATGTTCTGTTAACACCTCTGACGGTTTCTTGAATTAATGGTACTTGAGATAGAAGCTCATTTAACTTCTCCCACCCACCGATCCAACTTATCGCTATTGGAACGGTCACGAAGACACCAACTATCATTAGTATTGTTTGGAGGAACGTAGTCCAAGCAGTCGAGAACATGCCTCCAGCTAGGACGTAGC
The DNA here is from genome assembly GCA_038887515.1 of Candidatus Nezhaarchaeales archaeon. Lineage (GTDB taxonomy): Archaea > Thermoproteota > Methanomethylicia > Nezhaarchaeales > WYZ-LMO8 > WYZ-LMO8. The sequence goes on from JAWAKK010000001.1 coordinate 330,162, forward strand.
CGACAACGAGTACCAGTGCTATCAGGGATCCCCAGACGTACGGTATCCCTAACACGACTTCGCTTACTATGCCTATTGCAGTGTATTGACCTATTAAGTAGACGAAGCATGTTACTGCAGATATCGCTCCAGCAATCGCTCTAATAATCTTTGGATCTTCGTAGCGGAGCGCGAAGTAATCCTGTATAGTCCATATCTGATGTTTAGCTCTCAAAACGTACATCTTGGAGCCTATGAGTATTGTGCAGAATGCTATGGCAAACGGCGGTCCGATGACCCTCTCCCATAGGTTAGCCCAGCCACTTCGAAAGCCTAGGCCCGCCACACCCACGAGAGTCATGCCACTGAAGACCGATCCTATCATCAATAGCACGTAAGTCCAGAAACCAAGTCTTCCTGAAGCAGCCACGAAATCAGCTAGGGTTTTAACCCTCTTAGATCCAAAGTAGCCTATTAGGGCTATGATTATAATGTAGACAATGAAAACCATTAAGGCAATAAAGTCTAGTTGCATTGATTATCACCCCTTGCTGGCCAAATCCTCTGAGCCCTCTCTCCATGTGAGGCCCCAGATAATGAGTATCAGCACTTGTACTGCAATTGGTACAACAAGGGAGACGAAGGTATTCGGTTGTAGCCCTGCTATTCTATCACAGAACTCTCTTATTGCCTGAATGCATATTGGTGCATAATTCTCCTCCCAGCGTAGGGAGGCTTACGCGCAGAACTATATAAAAACTTTTTGGTTAAAGAACTTTAGACCTCCTACCTATAGATTGTTTGAAGAAAGGCTTTAACGTATCATATAGACACTTAATGTTAAGCGATGGTAAGAGAAGAACCCCTAACTTACGCGCGATTAAGGGTTTTTGAACTTCGTGGAGTAAGTGTTAATAGGTTTGTACGTGAAGGCTATTTCTGAGGTGCGATTTATGGTGAATGCCTGCGTTCTCGTGAGGACTGAGAGAGGGAGGGGCGATGACGTTGTAGCTAAGGTAAAGCAGATCGAAGGAGTTAAGCTAGCGTTTTCGACTTTCGGACGATACGACGCCGTTATAGATTTAGAGGTAGAAGACTATAGGTCGTTAGGACAGCTAGTTCAGAAGATAAGCAGGCTTTCAGGCGTCGTTTTTACTGAGACGTTAGTCGAACTTCAAACTTAGGGGGAACATGTATGGTTAACGCAGTTGTATTAATAAAGTCGGTCTCAACTAAACAGGACGAGTTGATTGGCAAGCTAAAAGTCACGGAGCACGTCAGAAAAGTGTATCCATGTTATGGTAGGTTCGACATCGTTGCATTTTTAGACGCTCCTGACATCGATAAAGTAAAGTTACTAACGTTGAAAATAAATTCAATGGATGGCGTTAGGAGCACAGAGACGCTCCTTGAAGCCTAATGGTTAGCTTATATTTTTAAATATTTAACTTGGTGACATGAATGTGCACTTATAGTTTTAATGCTAAAGCCTTACTTGAGGCTCTCAATTTCGACAAACTTAATGGCTTAATCCCGGTCGTTACCGTTGACGTCTCTACGGGTAGAGTGTTAATGCAGGCCTTTATGAATAAGGAAGCTCTAATTCGAACTGCCGAAACAGGGTTGATGCATTACTGGAGTAGAAGTAAAAACAAACTATGGCTTAAAGGCGAAGAGTCCGGACATTACCAGAAGGTCAAGGCTGTATATCTTGACTGTGATGGCGACTCCCTTCTTTTCTTGGTTGAGCAGGTGGGGGTTGCTTGTCATAAGGGCAAATTCTCCTGTTTCCACAACAAAACTGAAGACTACATGAAGGAGGAAGAACTAGGTGGTGGGGGATCGATACTTTCTCAACTTCAAGAAGTTGTGAATCAACGGTTAAAGGAAAAGCCCGAGGGCTCGTACACTTGGAGACTAGCATCTAAAGGCATCCAGGCAGTGCTAAAAAAGATCCACGAAGAACTATTTGAGCTAACCTACGCATGTCTTAAAGAGGAGGACGAGAGAGTTGTATCTGAAGGAGCTGACCTACTATATCACTTGTTACTCGTACTGGCTTTGAGGGGCTTATCCATAGAGGATATAATGAGAGAGCTTTCCAAGAGAAGGTATAAGGAAAATTGACCTTTAAAGTTCATTATTGATGGACATCAGGTTGAGGAGAAGATAGAGCCTTGGACACGCTGTTTGTTTTAATAGCTACTATAGTGATCATAATAGTCTTGCTCGTCCTTAAAAGACCCGTATACATAGTACTAGCAATCGCCATATTTCTAGCCTCCCTAATCTATGGAGGCCCTTCGTTCTTAATATCGTCTGCAACTAGAGCCTTGTTGGATCCAGATACTTGGACTCTAACCTTAAGCATATTCGCTGTAGCCTCCTTAGCGATGCTATATGGTACAACTGGTATTGCAGCCAGGATGGGCAACGAATTTTCCAAGTGCGTGAGAAATGAAACTTTAGCTTTAAGTTTAGCTCCAGGCATCATGGGTCTCTTACCCATACCTGGAGGGGCACTCATGTCTGCTCCAATAGTCGATGCCATCGGCGATAGGCTTGGACTATCGAGATCGAAGAAATCCTTCGCAAATGTATGGTACGAGCACATAATAGTACCAATATACCCGCTGGACCCGATGATAATGGTGGCTTCTGCCATCTCCGGCTTCTCAATTCCAAGCATCATAGCTAAGCTGTTTCCGATGATCGTAATCATGTATCTCATCGGTCTACCACTCATAGGAGTTAGGCGGTCAAAAATCCAAGAGAAGGCCGATTACTTGGGCTTATCGAAGGCGCTTTTACCAATACTGCTTGCAGCCGTTATAGCGCTATCTACGCTTTCGTTGGACCAACTCTTAGGAGTCAGTAGAGTTTCGATCGTGATTGCGATCTTTATAGCCTTTATAGTCTTCAAGAACTTAAATGGTGTTGATATCAAGACTATTTTAAAGTGCTTAAGAGACAGGAGGGTATGGGAAATAACAGTTCTGATATTGGAATTAGCAGTGTTCGGAGAAATGATATTGTCAATGGATATGTCGCAAGTTGTGCCATACCTAGCATCTATAAAAGAGCTAATCCTAATAGGCTTACCGATGTTGCTTGCAGCTTTGGGAGGCCATCCAGCTATTGGTGTAATAGTTGCTATGCCGATAGCTTTACAGGTAGGTGGTTTCTCCTTAAGTACAGCATGCATGGTCTATTTCTCAGCCTTCATATCGTACTTAATATCGCCGCTTCACTTATGCCTCGTATATACTATCAGATACTTCAACGCATCACTGAAGGATAGCTACCGATACTTGGTACCCACTGCTATAGCCTTACTTGTTGCATCTTACGTTGTGCTCTTAATGCTCTAAAAGTTCTACGCCGTTTATGAAATGGGCTCGGCGGTCTAACACGTTAAGTGTAACGTTGCTACGACTTTCTTCTCTTTGCTCTCTTTGTTGTATAGGTCGCAGGCTTCCTTAGTAGGTAGGACTATGAGCTCTGCACCCCTCCTCTTAACCCATTCTTCCACTTCGCTCAGCACCTTTACGGCTCCATAATATCCAGTCCCTATTACCAAGAGTTCAAAATCCTCGGATTCTAAGAGCTTAAGGTCTTCGACGCAGACCTCATGTCCCTTTATTCTCCACCAACTTTTGACCTCGCTTAAACTTATAATAACGTCCTTGCTATACTTTTTTCCGTCTATAGTTATTTCTCCAAAATCGTAGCTATCTATGTGCAAATCGAGCCCCCATCTAAGTTATGATTATACACAACTTAATAAATAAGACCCTTGATCCTTATGAGGGACTAAAATATAGTTATAATTTAAGATTTAAAGAAGAGTTGCTATGACGACTCTTGTCGCGACCTCTTATATCAATTGTGCCTCTTGTTTTCAAGCCTTCTTCCCAACAAGCTAAACCCTACGTATGTCAATGCACAACCTATGAACGTTGCCCACCACCAATTGCCCCAGCCCCAATGACCTACCGTATATACATAGTAACCTCCGAGTACAGTCATTATGAAGCCATAGAACATACATGCTAGGGCGCCGTACTTGTGCGCCTTGCGCCAGTACAACGTTATTGCCAAGACGAAGAAGAATATACAGCCCATTCCGACAGCGGCGCCGGACATTAAGTATGCCAGCAGGTCCGGAGGCTTTGTAACTACCCAAGTCAACGGTATCAACGCAAATACTGCTACTAAGCTTCGAGCCAATATTAGCGAGGTCCTGTCGCTGAGGTTGGGCTTTAATAGTAGAATTATGTCTTTAGTTAGGCTTCCAGCCATTACCAATACCATCCCTGCCAGCGTTGACATGGAGGCTGCAAAGACTGCAGCTACATACATTCCGGATACTGCGGGTCCAGACATAAGAGCCATGAAAGGCGCCGCTGCATCTGCCTTTGCTGGAGAAGCTGTGAAGAGAGCATTTCCAAACGTAGCTCTTGCGGATAACCCAGTCAATATGTTTGCCCACGGTATGGCTGAACTTATGAATATTACGAGAACCATTATTGCCATCTCTTTTCTTGTGAGCCTTTTCATCGCTAGGAATCTAGCTACGTTGTGCGGAAAACCGACAGCCATAGTGACGAATAGGCCCAGTGTTGCTGTCAATCCCACTAAGTCCGCTGCGAACTGAAGATTAGGCTTCGAGGCTAAATCGGCTCTGAGAGGTGCTACGAGGACAGGGTCTTGGGATGCTAAGGCTTGGTTTAGGGCCATCGGCCCGCCGACGAGACTTAGCGAAGTGTACGCTAGGATGTAGCATGCAAACGTCATTATGATGCCCTGAATTGCTAGAGCCCATTGAGTACCGGTGTAACCCCCTAGAACCATGTATGCTATCATGACTAATGCCCCTATTATTATGGAGGCTTCCCAAGGAGTGCCAGTTACGACGTGCCAAACCGTTGCAGCGGCTTTATACTGTCCTACAGAGTACACGAGTAGTAAGACTATGTAGACTGCGCTGGCAACTGCTGCTACTAACTTGCTGTTGTACAGCAAACCTACGAGCTGAGGGACTGTTGAGACCTTTAGTTCTTGAAACATTTTTCTCAACTTAGGCCCGAAGACTGTGGCACAAGGAATTATGCCTACGAGGGTCCATACACCTGCAAGCCATATTCCTGACCAACCAAATGTATATGTTATACCCATTAGTCCGAGGCAAGCCCACCCACTCATCCACGTAGCGCTAAGAGCTAGCCCAGTAATTACTGGACCAAAGCTCCTACTTCCGGAGAGCCAGGAGGAGAAAGTACTACTCTTTTTCCTAGCTATGAAGCCAACTATAGTACACAGTACTAAGAGAGCCGAGAGCCATGTAGCTGATGATACTATATCGAGTAAACTCGGAGATGGAAGCACGCCTCTTTGACCCCCATCTAATCTTCTGTTGGCATCTTAATGGTGGCGACTATAGCAATTATGGCACTAATTATTACTACGCTCAACAGGCACAGCCAGGGGACCATTAAGTCCTGCAAGGGCTTATCCCCTCCGCTATGTTCTTAGCTACTATCAAGCCCGCGTAAGTCAGTGAAACCGGAATGCCTTTAGCGTCCTTCCCGCCGGACGTTATGAGACCCATGTCCCTAAGACCCCTAAGGCTCCACTTTAACGTGGATTCCGGAACTTCAAGCTCTGTCGATAACTTCCTCACAAGGCTTGAAAGGGTGTAGTCATTGCAGTCCTCAGAGTACAGCCTTAATAGTAATATCTTCTGGAGCTTGGTTAACTTCATTAAGGCAAGTCTCGTCAAGGCAAACTCGAGCTCGAGGAGAAGAGGATTCTCGGGTTTCCATTCCTCGGGTTTGGGCGAGCTAATTAAGGTCTCTTCACTGGAGCGCTTTCTCGAAAAGGTAGACACCTTTACTCAATTTCCACCTCACCGTTCAGAGAAGTCGCGGTACAGAGTATTTAAACTTTAAGGGCAAGAGAGTTTACCCAAGCACTTAAATTCAAGGCTCAGAAACCTTATTTCATCTCATAAACTAATAATAGGGTGAAGTTGACGAAGAACAAGTAGAAGGTAGAGGTCGAAGGATTTTGGTCAGCGAATCCGATTTATTTAAGATATATCAAGCTCTTGGAAACGCTCATAGAAGAAACATAATAGCTCTTTTAGGCGAGAATCCTGATGGGCTAACGTTCTCGGAACTAAGAAAAATGGTGAACCTCAGTGTAGGATCTCTCTATTACAACTTAGATCAACTTGAGGACTTAATCTACCAGAAGAACGATAAAAGATATGCCTTAACAGAGAAGGGCTTCTTGGCTTATAACATCTTGAAAAGTGACATTGAAAGATTAAAGAGTGGGGAGCCACTAAGTGGTCTCGCTGATTTTACGAGCAAGCTTAGGGGGTTACTTCTTCCACGATGGTTCTTCGCGTTCTTGGAGAACAAGAAAGGGCTTACGACTTTAATAGCAATCATAATTTTACTTACCGGAGCCATCGTATGTGGATACAACGGAATAATGCTGAGTGTTACGTGGGTCGGTTACTCTTCAATGTTTTTTCTAAACTCCTTAAGCTTCATTTTGAGCTGGATCGCGATATCGGTAGCCACCTTTGCAATAGCACCTTCGAACGTGAAGAGAAAGCTGAGACTTCTTCCAAGATATTTAATCGAAGTTGGTCTAGCGATGTTCCCCCTAGCGACATTCGTTGCGATAGAACCTTTCTTAAGGTCTGTGGTAATAGTTAAAGTAGCCATTCAAGTAATATTGTGGTTAATATCGATATCGTTGATATCTTCAGCTCTAAGCCACGTTGCTAAGTGTAGGAGTGAAATAGCTTTTCTAATAACCGCTTTAGTTATGTTCATCGCAACTCTTGCAGTATCGCAATTAGTACTATTTTACTTCATGGAATGACGCATCCTAAGCTGATCAAGGAGCTATGGCGCAATGTTTTAAAGACTTCTGAAGAGAACATCTATCGCTAGGTAAGACCTCGGTGTCTAATGATGGCGACCTTTATATGCTTCGTCGGCCACGACTTCATGAGGATAGTTGATGGAATAAACTTTTGGAAGACTAAAGAGGTCATAGACGAAATAATACTGGTTCAAGACAAGAAGAGGGACAAGTACGGTAACGCTTCTAGGCTTAACGTTAGGGACCTTCAAAAAGTGTTAACCTTTGCAGGTAAGGAGCCTCAAGTAATATCTGTTAATCCTCAGAGCTACGAGGAGGTATTCTCTGCAATGTATTCTGTGGTTCGTAGAGAAGTCGAGAACTTAGGTAGAAGGGTCTACATTGATGCGACATCCACTACTAAGGAGGCCTATGGAGCAGTGGTAACGGTTGCCCTAATGTTCCAAGGAGTAAGGCTATACGTAGTCCCTCCAGCCGAGAGAGGATGGTATGTCCCCGACGTTGACTCACCCGAGTTTCAATCGTGGTTTAGCAAGGTCAGAAGCGTACGTGGGCTCCAGCCTCAAGAGATATTCTTGCCGGGTTTTAGACTTGAGAAGTTATCCTACGAAGAGGAGAAGGCGTTAATGATACTAGAAAGTAAAGGTGGCGAAGCCGACTCTATAAAGACCTTAATCAAGTGGTACGGCGAAGACCCTAAAGATCCTAGAGTGAAAAATAAGTTCAGCAGGCTTGTAAACAAACTAGTATCAAAGGGTCTTTTAATAAGCGAAACAGGGGCAAGGGCTAAGACTATAAAGTTAACAGACTTTGGAAGGATATACGCTAAAGCTTTGAAGTACCACTATTTACAGAAGAAAAAGGACGAAACTGCACCTTATCCAGCCATATGAGGATGAAAGCTCATGGTCTTTAATCTCCCCTACCTTGACTTTCCAAAAGTTGAGCAAGAAATTTGTTTATTTATAAGAGGGGTCGTTGAGAAAACCGGTGCTAGGGGACTAGTCATTGGGCTTAGTGGAGGGCTCGATTCTTCAGTTGTAGCGTACTTGGCGGTGAAGGCTCTAGGAGCGGATAAGGTGAAGGCTCTAATAATGCCTGATTACAGGGTTACCCCCAAGAGCGACGTAGAGGATGCATGGACTATAGCAGAGGAACTAGGCATAGAAGCAAGAGAAGTGGACATAGGGCCTATGTGCAACATCATAGTTGAAAGGCACCCCTACAAGGTTAAGGGCAACCTTATTGCCGAAGGCAATGTTAGGGCTAGGGTTAGGATGATACTTCTGTATTATACTGCAAACGCCATGAATATGATGGTCTGCGGAACCGGAGATAAGTCCGAGATCATGATAGGTTACTTCACTAAGTACGGCGATGGGGGAGTAGATTTCCTACCGATCGGGGACCTATACAAAACAGATGTTAGACGAATGGCACAATACCTAGGGATACCGGATAAAATAGCTCTTAAACCCAGTAGCCCAAGACTTTGGCCAGGTCAGACGGCTGAAGGAGAACTCGGTATGAGCTACGACGTCATAGATCCCATACTTTTTTTAATGTACGAGAAAGGCTACAATCCTGAAGAGGTTGCTTCTAGAGTCGGTGTAAGCTTAAATGTAGTTACCGCCGTAATGAAGAGAGTCGAAAACTCAAGGCATAAGAGGGCAATGCCCCCCTTTCCTGCAGTATCCCACCTAAGAATTTACTAAGAGGTCCTGAAACTTCGAGTGGACGAAGGCTAGGGAAAACTTTAAAGATTCTTAGCTTCAAATTAGTGATGGTGCTAGAGTCTTGAAATGCATCAGGTGCGGCAAGTGTTGCTCAAGAGCTGAGATATTTCTATCAAGCGAGGATGTAGCAAAGATAGAAGCCTTAGGTTATGACAAGAAGGAGTTTGCAATAAGGTCAGGCCCCTACCTTAAGCTGAGGAAGATTGATGGATATTGTTATTTCTTCGACCCATACGAGAAGACGTGCGAAATCTACCCTTATAGACCTATGAGCTGTAAACTCTACCCTGTAATATACGTCCTCGGGAAAGGCCCCACGGTCGACGTTAACTGCCTCATGGCCTACACGGTATCTAAGGCCGAGCTTACGAGGAAAGGTAAGATGCTCGAACAGCACTTAAGCAAGATATTCAAGAGAGCTAAAAGAATATATTTGACTAGCCTGCAAAAGTAATAGTAATGTCGAACATTTTGAGCAAGGCTAAAGACTCGATTCGAGAGCTAGCGATAAGGCTCTTGAAAAAAGTAGAAGCCAAAGAAGAGGCCTCCCTTAAGGCTAGGGGAGCCATTAGGCTCTGCGGCGAGGCCATATCTCTTTCTCATAGGGGCCAAATTGACGAAGCTAAAATGAAGCTCAGGCAGGCTAGAGAAGTAATTAATGAACTTAGGCTTAAGCACCAAGACCTCGAACTTGAAGCCTTTAATACGTTGCTCCAAGAGTACGTTGAAGCAGAGACCCTTATAAGCATAGTAGAGGGAAGGCCGCTGCCATCAGTGGATGAGTTGCAAGTGACTGACGAAGCTTACATCTTGGGTTTAGCAGATCTAATAGGTGAGCTTAGGAGGAGGATTCTTGAAGAGATGAGGAAGGAAAATACATCGGAGGCCGAGAGAGTTTATGAGATAATGAGGGAACTTTATGAAATGCTGTGGCCTTTGGAATATCCCAGATCTCTTGTACCAGGTCTCAGACATAAGATAGACGTTATGAGAAGGGTAGTAGACGAAACTTTACACGACCTAACACTCATGAGAACTTTAGAGATGCGTACGCGCAGAACCAATTAATATAGAGATGTTAGGTTTACCTAATTAGGTTACCCGAAAAATTTATAGACTTTAAGCCCTGAATAGCTTTCCCTATTGAAGGGTCTACGGCTTATTGGGAGGTAGAAACTATTGAGCGAAAGTAACGGCGTACTGCCCTGTGCCTTGGAAGTAATTATGACACTTAGGAAAAAGGAGCTCTATCCCGATGATACCCTGGTAGCTAGGGAACTCGGCTTACCTTTACCTGAAGCCAGGCGATTGATGGAAGAAGCAATAAGACAAGGCTTAATAATTAAAAGGGATGGATATTACGAATTGACTGATGAAGGATTAAAGAGAGTCATAAGACATAGGGAGCTATTCGTCCACGATCACTTCGTTCACAAGGATGACAGGTGGAGTAGCGCCGTGGTAAATTGGAGTAAGCACTGGAGGTGGAAGCACGGCTTGACGAGGGGCCTTCTAGATGACTTCTATAGAACGCTAGCGGATCTTGAAGGAAGGGTTGAAGAGTTAAAGCCTCTGAGCGCTATGAAACCTGGAGAGGAGGGTGTAGTAGTGTCGATAGCGTGCGGTCTTGGTGCTGCGAAGAGACTTGCTGAAATGGGCCTTACTCCTGGAACAAGGGTCCTTGTAACGAGGAGAGCCCCCTTAAGGGGACCTATAGAAGTCGAGGTTAGAGGTACGAGGATAGCTTTAGGTTATGGGTTGGCTTCAAAAATAGCCGTTAAAAGCATTAGTGAGACCTTATGAAGCGGAGCTTTACAATAGCTTTGGCCGGTAACGCGAACGTTGGAAAGAGCTGCATATTCAATAGGTTGACTGGACTAAGCCAGACGATAGGCAACTGGCCCGGCAAGACTGTAGAGAAGGCTGAAGGGACCCTCTACTTTAAGGGCCTAAAAATTAAAGTAATAGATCTACCGGGAACCTACTCTCTTTCAGCCTACTCTATAGAAGAGGTTATAGTGAGGGACTACTTACTATCCCGCGAAGCCAATGTAGTAATAAATGTATTGGATGCTACAGCTCTCGAACGGAACCTTTACTTAACGCTCCAACTCATGGAGCTACGAATACCATTGGTGCTAGCCCTAAATCAAATCGATATGGCCGAGAAGAGGGGCATAGTCGTAGACCATGAAAAACTTTCTAGAATCCTCGGAGTCAAAGTCGTGCCTACAGTAGCCATAACAGGGGAGGGTCTAAATAATCTTCTTGAAGCAGCCATCGACGTCGCTGAAAAAGGTCATCAAGAAGTAGCACCACCATTAACCTACGGTAAAGAGGTTGAAAAGAGAATTGAGCAACTAGAAAATGAAGTTAGAAAGCTGAATCTCTGCGAAAAGTATCCTCCTCGATGGCTCAGCATAAAACTCCTCGAAAGAGATCCACTTGTTGTGGAGCTCGTATCTAAGAGTGAAGGAGGGGCTGAAGTAATCAAGTTAGCTGATAGCTTGGCAAATGAGCTAGAGGAAATACATGGAGAACCTTCGCCGATCGTTATAGCCTCCGAGAGGTATGCTAAGGTAACCGAGATAGTATCCAAGGTTCAGAGGATAGTTGCCCCTTCAAGAGTTAAGTGGGAAAGAACGCTTGACTACATTACTACGCACCCGGTGCTAGGCTATGTAATGCTAGGTCTCACGGTAGCAGGGATGTTGAGCTTAGTCTTTTACTCTGGTAATCTACTATCAGGGGTTATAGAGAGTTACATAGGCGAGCAATTGAAAGAAATGACCGAGACCTTCCTATCGAATGTTTTACCAGCTGAGCTTGTAGATATTGTAACAAAAGGTTTAGTTTCAGGCTTAGTGGCAGGGCTCGTAATAGTCCTGCCCTACGTTGTACCATTCCACATAGTACTGTCAATTTTAGAGGATTCTGGGTACCTTCCCCGAGCGGCTTATTTGACCGATAACTTTATGCATAAAATGGGCCTTCACGGCAAGGCCCTCCTACCGATATTGCTAGGGTTCGGATGTAACGTCCCAGCCTGCTTAGGGTGCAGGATCCTTGAAACAGATAGAGAAAGATGCTTGTGCGGGCTAGCAGTATCATTTGTTCCCTGTACTGCTAGGACCATAGTTATATTAGGAATCGTTGGGAGATATCTAGGAATAATCCCGGCTTTTTCAATATACCTGATCGCGATTGTAGCCATGTTTTTAGTGACGAGACTAGCCTACAAGGTAATGCCGGGTGAACCCATGGACCTAATCATGGAAATACCTTCGTACAGGAGACCCAGCATAAGGATAGTATTGACTAAAACTTGGAGCAAGACTAAGAGCTTCATAATCGTAGCGCTTCCAATAATAATAGCTGGGAGCTTCGTCTTAGAGTCATTGAATTTTATGAAACTAACAGACCTCATAATTTCGGTTATGAGACCACTAACAACGGGGTTACTAGGTCTACCTGCAGAGGCTGCAATCCCTTTAATCTTCGGCTTCATGCGGAAAGAATTGTCCGTAGTCATGCTCGCAGAGGTCCTGAAAACATATGACTTCCCGCTAGTTATGAGCTTCAGCCAACTTTACGTATTCGCCCTGGTAGTTGCAATTTACATCCCATGCATTGCAACCTTAGCAACGCTGGTGAGAGAGTTTGGATGGAAGAGAGCCTTATTGATATCCGTTACGACGATAGTTGTAGCAACACTTATTGGAGCTTTAGCAAACATTACTTTAAGGGCGTTCGGTCTCTAAGGCGGCGACCCATAGATGAGGTACTTACTGAAGCTTTCTAAATCATATTTATTTTATAAGCTTAGAAGACCTAGGCCGAGCTACGTGGTCTATTGCTGTACTGCTAGGTGCAATTTAAAGTGCGTTTTCTGCGAATGGTGGAAGAGGAAGGTACCAGAGCTCGACACTAAAACGGCATTAAAATTAATAGATGATATATGCAGCTTTGGGGTTTCGGTCATAGATTTTTCTGGTGGAGAACCTTTACTTAGAAAAGACGTTGAAGTGCTAGCTCTCCGAGCTAAGGAGTACGGCGCCTACACTATTTTGAGTACTAACGGCACTTTAATAGACGAGGAGAGGGCTAAGAGGTTATCAAAAGCCTTTGATATAATCAATGTCTCTATAGATGGCTTTGAAGGAACTCATGATTCTACTAGAGGAGTAAGTGGGACCTTTAAACGAACTTTAAAGTCCCTTGAGACGTTAAGGAGCTTTGGCGCTAAGGTTGGAATAGACCTTACTATATATAGAGGCAATGTTGGCGAGATATTGGAACTGTTCAAGTGGTTAATGGGAAAAATAGATTTCGTCTCCTTCCAGCCAGTTATGCCCTACCCTCCATGCGAGGATTTGAGACCAAACATCAATGAAGTAGATTATTTAGTTAAAGGCTTGCTTGAACTTAAAAGGCAGGCCCCATCTTATGTGGCTCCTCCAAATTGGTACATTAAGATGTTGAGAGATTACTTTAGCTATAGAATGCCGCGCATTTGCGATGCTGGATCGCTGTACTTCATGCTCGATCCAGACGGCGTAGCCTATGCTTGTAACCAAGTCAAGAGTAGCGTGATGGGCAAAATACCTAGCCAGGGCATTAGAGACTTGTGGTCTTCTCAGCAGAGACTTAATGCGATAAAGAGTACTGGACAGTGCAAAGGTTGCTTGTCCCAGTGTACAACTGCCATATCAATTGCGTATAGAGGGGTCTTTTCGCTGGAGGATTTGAGGGGTCTACTTAGCCTAGCCTTTAAGTAACTTTTTCATACACTTCTTCTAGACTTTTGACCTTTCCTAGGGCTTCTCCTCTTACGTTTAGAGCGTCTTCCAGCCTCTAAGATGCTTTTAAGTGAGACCTCGGCGACGCTCCGTGCAACCTCGTCAACTTTTTCTTCAAGCTTTATGTATTGATTGAAAAAGTAATCCTTAGCCTTCGATATCACGGACTCCATGCTCTCTTCGCCTTGCGCTACCTTCACTAGTTGCTTCTCCATCATACCCCTAACCTCCGGCTTAACAAGCTCAGGCACATGTTTTTCTAATTGCATTATGAGTCTTTTGCCAAGCTCAGTAGGTATGCATCTCCTGGACTCTATGTACATGTAGCCTCGATCGATGTTCGTTTGAATGTGATCCTGCATTGTCGCATCGGTTCCAATTCCCCACTTCTCCATGAGTTTCAGCAGTTCACTCTCAGAGAGATAAGGTGGCGGCTCTGTTTGTCCCTCCCTCACTTCGACTCCTAGCACCTGTAAGTTATCACCTACTTTGATTGGTATATGCGGTACTTCCCTGGGCTTATCATAACTATATATTTCAAGAAAACCTTTATCGACTATCTCGAGGGTTGCGTACGTAAACTTCTCTCCTCCAACATCGAACACGTACCTTTTACCTTCAAGTTGAGCATGCTGACTAAAGGTAGCTATGAAGTGTCTTACTATTAATTCGTATAATCTCCACCCATCTCTTCCAAGCTCCCTTTCTACTTCGTCTTGAGTAGCAGCTTTAATGGGATGTATAGGTGGATGTGCCTTATCGTCTTTTAAGCCCGAAGTCGGCTTAACGCCTAAAGCCACTATTCTCCTAACATAACTTCCAAAATCCGGGTGAGTTACAAATGCCTTCAACTTCTCGTATGCCGATTGAGGGTATATTTGTGTTTCAGTCCTCGGGTAGCTTATAAAGCCTCTTCGATAGAGCTCTTCAGCTATTTCCAAGGTCCTCTTAGCTCTAATATTGAGGTGCTTGCTCGCCAAGCTTTCAAGCTCGATAGTATCAAGAGGCTTGGGGGGCTCCCTCTTTGTCCTCGACACCTTGATTTCTTCAACTTTAGCTAATAGAGTCCTCTCAGCCCTAGCTCTCACTTGTTCTGCCTCCAACCTACTATCGAATCTACCTTTAACGTGCTCTACCTCTATGACGTTTCCATCGACCCTTAGCTTAGCTAAGACCTTGTAAAACTTTTGACTCTGAAAGCTCTCCCTCTCGAGAGCCCTCTTGACGACGAAGTACAGCGTCGGACTTTGGCAAGGACCATAACTTATTACGTGACCCCTAGGCAACGCTGAAGGCTTTACCTCCCTAACTTTTAAAGTCAATAGCCTCGTAAACGAGGCACCCACCGTTAAGTCTATTATCGATCTAGCAAAGCATTTATCTGCTAAGTTCTTGTTTGGAGCCTTCAGATAATTGAAAGCATTTATCAGCTCTTCTTTATCTAAGCTCGAAAACCAGGCTCTTTTAAATTCTACAAATGGATTTACTTCCTTAATGATATCGATAACCTCAAAAGCTATCCCCTCGCCCTCCACATCGGCGTCTAGAGCCAATATAACTTCTTCACTCCTTTTGCCGAGCTCTTTTAAGGCCTCCACGTACTTCAAGCTCTCCTTACGAATAACTCTGATGGGGCAAGCTTTGAAAAGCTCCTTCGGATTGATGGCCATCCAATTATTGAGCTTAGAGTCGAAGTCGAAGTCCATTATGTGACCTTTAAGGCCTATGACCACCCATGACCTTCCATTCTTATGGAAGCCATAGCAGGTCACTCCATTAACGTTAAAGGTTCTATAGCCCCCTTCACTTAACGTCAAGGCTACAGCCTTCGCTACCGAGTCCTTCTCACATACCACGAGTACGTCAACTTCAACTTCTCGAACTCTATAGTTAACAGGTATTTTGAATGATGAGCGCATGTTTTTAAGGCGCCTCCTAAACTTCTTCTGTCCTCGGAGGTGGTAGATCCATGATTGTCGGTAAAGTCCTAAACTTTAGGTTGGGGATGAATAGGAGGTATCCGAAGGAACTTCTCGTAAAGCTTGGAGAAAGCAAAGCTGACGTAGCAAGGCTCGTGGGGAAAAAGGTACTGATAAAGGATTTACATGGCAACCAGTACATAGGTAAAGTAGTGAAGCCCCATGGAAATAGAGGCGTCGGCATAGTAAGATTCAGGAGAGACTTACCTGGAGAGGTCATAGGTTGCGAGGCTACGGTTCTCGCTTCTCAAGCTTGAGCACTAATAAACTTAGCTAACTCTCTAACCGTTACGAAGCCGGCTAAAGCTTTCTCGGAGTCTATGAGGGGTGCGCCTTTGACCGGATTGTCAATAATAAGTTTAGCGACTTCGCCGAGAGATGAATCATAACTTGCCTTCACGTGCCTCGAGCCTACATCGGCTACAACTAAGCTCTTTATCCTAGCCTTCTGCCTCTCCATGGACTCTACGAGCACTAGGTTCACGTAAGCATCGACTATCTGGTCGTCGTTCACCACGCCTATGACGATCCCCTCATTGGTAGACGCTAAGCTTCTAAGCCCCGATTCAATCATTAATCTCCTGGCGTGAACCACTCTATCAGAGAATGCTATGGTCGGCACACTCTTTAGTGATATGTTTGAAGCAGGAACCTCTTCGTCGAGCAGGGCTTTAGCCAAGTCCCTAGGTTCAATAATGCCTACAACCTTCCCGTCCTCTAAAACAGGGATTATGTGAAAAGGATCCTCAGCCACAATCCTTGCAGCTTCTACAATGCTAGATCTTAAAGTCAGAGTCTTCCTGACGGGCTCCATCACGCTTGAAGCATATATACTTGAGATGTCTGCACTCCTGACCCTTACATTCCCAAGCCTAGTCATCAAATCCCAGTAAGTCGCTAACCCCACGAGCTTACCGCCTTCGACGACTACAAAGCCATCAGCTTCGATCCTTTCCATCAATCTTAAAACATACGTTATCGGTTTATCCGTATCCGTCACTACAAAGCTCCTACGCATAACCTCTTCGACGAGCATATTCCGGTCCATTGCAAAGCCCCTCGAAAATTTCTGATATCAGGAGGGTTACCTAACAACAGTACAGCGTGTTAATAAGTTGAACGCTTCATTAGACCGGCCAGTAAAGGTATAGCTAAGAATTAACATATGTAAATCGTTTAGCACGCTATTCGTGGGCATAGTTTTAAGTGTAAGTCTATAGAATGGACTTTCACTAGGCAGCGAAGAACAACGCAATACGGAGTTTAGCGAACGCATGGACACGATCTACCGAGTCTCTTGGCCTGAGAAGTCCAAATAACCCTTCTAGGCGTTAATATTAGGTCAACCGGGATGTCCCAGGAGTCTCTTGGTATGCGTTCAACCACTTGAAGGTCGTGAACGGTCGTAACCCTCAAGGTCTTCTCTCCTATAGACCCAGCATCGCTCCACAACTTGAATTCGAGGTCCGAGTACCCGGTTCCCTTTCCAAGTCTATAACCCTCAACGTCAACCGCAACGGAGCCGGCAACAAAGACGCCAACTTCATAGTCTCCAGGTTTAACGGGCCTCCCAGCCTCCATGAACCCCCTTATAGTCGACGCATAAACTGGGTCCTTAGGATGATCCAGCGCTAAAAAGCCCTTCGAGATCCTCGGAGAGGCGACTATTAGGATCTTTCCATCCCTTAGAACCATCTCTCTGAGAGGTCTCTGCGGAGAGTCTGGGTTACACAACACAACGTCGGCCTTCAAATATTCGTCAACCGATCTAAGCTTAAGAGCAGCCTCGTGTGCACCTTTAAAGTTCGGAATTCTACCATAAATTGGGAATGGAGGAAGTGCAACCCCTTCATCAATCAGCCTTCTCCAAATCGCCATTCTGATATCATCCTTAGACAGCAAAATTCCACCACAATAGAGATTACACGATAAAGAAAGCTAAAGGCTTTAATGATCTGAGAAGCCTAGAACTCTCAACACCCTACCGAATTCGATAGGCTGCTCATTGCTACATGCCTGAATTGATAACATTATTATTAATGTTATTAAGATTATTATATCAGCATCAATGTATCAATGTTGCACGGG
The DNA here is from genome assembly GCA_038887515.1 of Candidatus Nezhaarchaeales archaeon. Taxonomy (GTDB): domain Archaea; phylum Thermoproteota; class Methanomethylicia; order Nezhaarchaeales; family WYZ-LMO8; genus WYZ-LMO8. Next base: position 347,646 of record JAWAKK010000001.1, read on the forward strand.
ACCTCGCCAGTCATTCCAAGGTCACAGAAAGATTTGCAGACCTTATCGAGCCTTCAACGATGTGGTTTATTACGTTTAATGTTTAAATCGTCCTTAAATCCCTTATTTATATTGGGTGCTAGGCAATGGTTATGTGGATGCCACAAATATTTGTCGTTAAGAGAGATGGTAGCAGAGAACCGTATATATACGAGAAAATAGTCGTATCATGCTTAAAGGCCGGTGCTACACTAGAGTCAGCTCGTAAAATTGCCTCTCTTGTCACGGCTAAGCTCATAGCTGCAGATAAAAGTGAAGTTAGTGCCAAGGACCTCACAAAGATTGTTCTTGAACTTCTCAGAAAAGAAAACGAAGAGTGGTATCGAAACTGGATAGTATTCGATAGAGCAGTTAAAAAGAGAAGGACTGAGGAGGAACTTCCTTAATCTAAACACTTTTTATACCTTTATCAAACCAAGAATACTCTTACCTTTAATTTAAGCGAATTTACGCTACATGAAAGCTAGAGCGGCAAAATTCCACAGAACTTTACTAGAACTTCGACTAAACACTTTTTCAAGACTTAGTTAACTATTAATAGCAAAAACGTCAGTACTTACGCCGAATGCACATGAGCTCGGGAGCGTTAAACTTAAACGTAGGCTTAAAATTCTCAAAGAAGTATAATACATCAAGCATAAATTCAGCGAAATACATGGGCTCGGGAAACGTCGACGTCCTAGCGACGCCGGCAATGATAGCCTTCATGGAGAACGTCTGTCTAACAGCTGTTGAAGATAAGCTGCCAGAAGGATTTACAAGCGTTGGAACGACAGTCAACGTCACACATATAGCTGCAGCCCCCATAGGCGCTGAAATAGAGGTAAAAGCCATTCTATTAAGTATTGATGGTAAAAGGTTAACATTCTGGGTTGAAGCTTGGTGGGGCAACAGGAAAATAGGACAAGGAATCCACGAAAGAGTCGTGGTCAACATAGCTGAGTTCCTAAGCAGGCTAAAGTGAACCGAATGGGGATAGCTAGGCTTAACCCTCTAATTCACCAGTTTTTTATTATTATAATAATTGTTGCAATTAAATAATAATACTAAAAAGGGATTTGATCGGCCTTCCTCTTCAACAGATCCAAACAAATATTCATTATACTTTAAAACTCTATACGACACCTTTGACTAAATCTTAGGTAACCATATAATAAGGCCTTCTTAAAAATAAACATTAATTGTGCTATTAAATTTAAATCATTTTAAACAAAAATAAAAAGGCAACTATAAAATATATCATAAATATGATTTTAATAATTAAATAACTAAAACATAAAAATATACAATTTACATGATATAAACGAATTTAATGCTAAATTGTGATCAAATAAATTTATTTAAATTTTACAAATAAAATTATGATACGATTTTTAATAAAAATCATCAGCTATTTCATAAGAAATAACAATAAACAATTTATGTTTATTAAATATATAAGAAATATTTAATTTTCGTTATAAATAAATTTTAATATGAAACTTTTAATTATCGTTTATAAAACTTCGTTTTTATATTGCTGTTAATAGAATCTAACCATGGAATATATGTACCCAATGTTTGAGGGGAGGTCCACACAAACATAAGTCATAAACTAACTTGTTTGAACCTATTCTATTCAAACAAGGATCTAAGAGATCCGATAGTTTTACAGGTCGTGCATTATAGTGAATTTATTGTAAGCTAATAATAGTAGTAAAATGGTTATAAGAACATAATACTGTAATTAAAAAGCTAATATTTTTTGTTTTACATTAATTCACTTATTTAATTTTTATTGTATTGTGGAACGTTTTTATTCGATTTAATTTTTGTCTTATAGTGTTATAAGTTATATTTATTTTACTTGATTATTTCAAATTCGCAATATGGATCTCCCTTTGCTATACATTTTGTTTCTATTGCTTTAACTTCTATGTTGAGTATGCTAGTAAAAATGCCCGCTATTGATCCACGTACCCATTGGCTATAAGGTTTCCCGGCTCCTATGCCTTCTTCGCACTCGAAGTTGTTGTAGATTCTTATGGTGACTTCGGGCGGATTTAAGTTGACTCTTACTACCTCCAGTCTGCCAAAACCTGTACTTGTGAATAGTGGTGCTAGGACTTTGTATATTATCTGTATTGGATCCCTTATTCCTAGCTTTTCTGCAAGCTTTCGATGCGCTTTTCCGTATTCAATACCAGCGTTGTATCCTTCATAGTAGAGGAAGGCTTCGCCGGCGCTCTTAAATTGCTTCCTTACGTCGTCTATGAACCCCTTATAGCCTGGCTTACGAACTATAATTGCTCTCTCCCCGCCCAGCATGAGGTACGTGGAAACTGTGTCTGCGACGAAACCTTCAGTTGATGGATTAATTGTTTAAACATACTTGACCCCGTCGACCTTGCTAATTTCTTTAGCAATTTCCTCGATCGAGACATCGGCATCTGTCAAGTCTACGAAAGCTAGACCCCTTATTTTCCTTGTTTCGGGAGTTATGTTATAGTGAACTGATAATGCCAAAGCCTTGTGTCTAGAAAGCACATTGGCAATTTTCTCTAAGACGCCGTGTTTCACGTATGTCTCGATAATGAAGCCGTAAATTTTTCTGTTTGGGACAACGACAAACCTTCCAATCTCTGTGACTGGGCTTTCTTCGTCTATGGTTGTCAAAATTCTCACCAGAAAATGTTGATATACTTTTTAACGATTGTTAAATATTAACATTTTTGGCTAAGTTACGTAAAGTCCTGAGAGCCTTAGCGCTTTAGAGAATTTATATCCATCTGTTGAGAGGTTTAGAATGTGAAAACCTAATAAGCGCTAAGCTTATTCTCTTCCTTGTTTAGTATGCTTGTTAAGGCTGTTGTTGTAAACTTAGATAGTGCTCTCTTAAAGGTTGACGTTAGTGAGGTGGAGAGAAGGCTTAAACAAGTACTCGGTGTTGACGGAGGCCTGAAAAGACTTATTATGGAGGCATTGAAGAGTCCGGATAAAGCCAAGCTAAATGCAGTATGCGAGATCCTAGACGCGTTTGAAGCGAAGACGGCTGAAGAAGCAGAGATAGATCAGGAGGATCTAGAAGCCTTATGCGTCTTGAAGGCCATAGGGGTTAAGCTGGCCCTCGTTACGATGAGAGGTAGGATGAGTACAGAGAGGATTCTTGAAAGGATCGGCTTGGAAGGGGTATTTGATGTCGTCGTAACTAGAGATGAAGAATCTGAGAAGGCGCTACAAATAGCTAGAGCATGTGGTAACCTAGGCTATCGGGCCAGCGAGACTCTTTACGTTGGGTTCAGCACGGCCGATGCAATAATTGGATTACAAGCCGGGTGTCTAGTAGCGACGCCTCATAGAGTACTTCAAGCGCTCGACAGGACAATAAAGGTAAGCTCGCTTCACCAACTTCTTAACGTCTTTATGTTCACTGCGCCGTCCCAATAACGTTAATTTTATTATTGAAGTACGTAGCAGATCTCCCATCTACATATGGGTGGCGATGTATGGAGGCTAAGATAACTTACTTTGAGAGCGGCGGTATACAAAATACCGAGGCCACGCTTAGGCTTGCTAAAGAGAGAGCTATAGAGAGAGGTGTAAAGAACGTCGTAGTTGCATCCATTAGCGGTTTTTCCGCTGAAAAGGCTCTAGAAGTGTTCAAGGACACGGGGATAAAGTTAACTATAGTCAGCCTGAAGGGTTTTGCAGGTTTTAAAGGGCTTCCGGTGGAGCTTGAAGAAAGATTGAAAAAGATGGGCCATAACGTATGTTATGCGTCAGACATCAAGTATCAGTACCCTATGGAGGTGCAAGACGCATTTAGGAGGCTTTGTGAAGGCTTCAAAGTTTGCGTAGAAATAGTGCTCGTAGCTACCGAAGCTGGTTATGTGAAGCCGGGGGAGGAGGTTATTGCTATAGCGGGGACAGGGAAGCTAGGATACGAGAAAGGAGGCGGATTAGACACAGCCATCGTAATGGAGGCTTTGAAGAGCAGTGACCTTCTAAAGCTTGAACCACTTGTTGGCGGTAAGGAGAAGAGGAGGAAGATCAAAGAGATAATATGTAAGCCTAGATAGAGGTTTACAGCTGACCCCAGCTACAAGTAAGTATCTCGCGGCCCCTTCGGAGCAGAGCCCCCCCCCCCACCCCAGAAACCAGAAAAGTTTATGGAGACCCTATGTAAACCAGCTTCTAGCACTACGTAGAGTAATACGAGCTTACTATAGCGTTTGAACGCGAAAGACTTCCATAAATGCCATTTTAAATAAAGCCCTATTGAAAGTCGCATGCAATAACTCTTTAATTTCATTTATTTAATATCACTGTATTGCTAGGCCTTTCATTGAAGACTAACTATCAGTAAGCATACAACGTTTGATTTGCGTTAACTTTGTGAAACCATTGTATGAGCCATGGAGGAACGCCATTATATAGTATTGCTAGCAAGGTCGGCTATTATTATTTAATAATAATAAGTACGGCTTACAAGTTGTTTGCGTAGAGCCCCTAGCAGTGCAACCATATGTCCACATAAGCCATCGACCTCCTCTATAGTGCCTCTACACTGTTGACCTCGATCAATGAATGCAACCCAACCATATTAAATAATATCAATAATAGTAATAATATTAAACTCAACCACGTCATTGTAAAAACCATAGATAATAGGTCTAGAAAAATGAAAAATCTTAAGGAAGTCTCCATAGAGTTATAGGTTTTAAATAGAACCTGCTACTTACTCGTCGGGTACTGCTAATCGTTTTCCAGGTTGGGTTTAAAGAACACTACGTCTTATTTGATGACTTAGTTTAATATCTAATTAATTAATGCTAGCTAATCAGTGTTTAAATTACTCTCGACGAAGTACTTTTATTATCTTGTTTTTCTTAATTTCTATTAGTGTTTCTCCGGATATCTCTCTTCCTTCTTTTATCGCTTGATACACGTCTTCTTCGAGGTCTAGCTCGGTGTATACACCTTTTCGGTTCAATTTTTCTCTAGCTTCTTCTACGTATGTAGTGTTATAGACTTCTGATATTAATGGGTTTAGACATGCTACGGTTTCAGGCTTGAGAAAGAAGGTTATCGTACTTAGTGGGGTTATCTGAACTTTTCTTGATCCTCTTCTTATTTTTACTTGTCCATACGCCCCTCTGGCTGCCATTAACGTAACTCTACTAGCTTCGCTTTCTACATGCCTTAGTAATTTATCTAGATTTTCAACGTCTTCCGGAGTGATGCCTCTAGCGCCCAGGTACCCTCCATGTGCAGCCACGAGAGCTATCCTCTTTAAGATGTATCTAGGAGTGAGCTCTCCATCACTCCCAGGCGCGTGAACTGCTAGCACCCCTTTAAGGTCCTTAATTGCCGCTAGTCCTATGAAGTCTGCTAGCGGGCTCCAGAGCTCTTCTTCAAATCCTGTTGCTAGTACGTCTCCACCGACGTCTACCCCTACGACGACGTCGCATCCCAAGTATGATGTTAACTCCTCTATACCCCTCCTAACGCCTATGTAACCGGAGGCTATGTCTACTACCCCTATAGGCTCTCCTAGAGCTCTAGATGCATTCGCTGCTTGAAATGCTACTACCCTATCTCCCCTTAGGGCTTTTGATTCCTCGGTGACGAACATTGCGTGGTCCCCGATCTTTTTGGCATTCACGATCTCGCTCATTCTTACTGGTCCGGGCACGGGATCTATAGAGAACCTCTCCCATACGACGCTTGCCACGTAGGCTTTTAGACCCAGTCGCCGGGCAGCTAAGGCTAACATCGATGCTGAAGCAACGTCTCCACCACCGCCTAAAGCTATGAAGAGCGGTTGCCTAGCCTTTCCGATCAATAGTTCCAATAGAAGCACCTCTAGCCTATTGGGTCTCAGTAAGACAGCAAGATACTATTTACTCTTTCCTTTATGCTTAAGCCCAGGGGCATGGTTGGTCGTTGATAGTTTGAATCTTGAGTTCTTCGAGTACTTACTAAAAGCTAAAGGGGAAGTACTGTTAATACTACGTCTCGAAGCTTATGAAATTTCTAGCACTATTGACCGTTTGCACCTCCTCGTTCCTCGTAGCCTCATCGCTGTCGTCAGTTAACGTTGCTGTACCATCAATAGCTGACGATTTATCTATGGATGCTGTCACCTCAAGCTGGGTAGTTACTTCATTCACACTTGCGTCAGCAGCTTTTCTCGTTCCCCTCGGAAGAATTGCAGACATTAGAGGGAGGAGGGCGACTTTTTTACTGGGCAACGCCCTCTTCGTCTTAGCTTCAATGCTCAGCGGTTCTTTAGCATCAAGCAGAGCACTAATCTTCTCCAGATTTGTCCAAGGGTTGGGCGGGGCAATGATATTTGCTACAGGAGTTGCGATCCTCTCGTCGACATTTGATAGGCATGAAAGGGGTAGAGCTATCGGTCTTCAGTCGGCATCGGTTTACACGGGCTTGGCCATAGGCCCATTGATCGGCGGCCTGTTAACAGAGGCACTCGGGTGGAGATCGGTCTTCTTTTTCAATGCACCCTTGGGGGCCACGGTAATCGCCCTATCCATTCCTATGTTGAAGGGTGAACAGGATGAGGCTTTGGGAGAAAAATTCGATTTTGTAGGGGCTTTACTTTATGTGGCCACTATAATCTCAATAATGCTAGGTCTTTCGGAGTCTTCCATCATATTATCTTCTCTAGGCGTCTTCCTGCTGCTATCATTTATCTTCTGGGAGCTCAGAGCTCACTATCCAATATTGGAGTTGAAGCTTTTTAAGAACCTAATGTTTGCGCTCTCAAATGTTGTAGCATTGTTAAATTACGCTGCAACTTACGCGGTCTCCTTAATTCTCAGCCTTTACCTACAGTATGTAAAGGGGTTAACGCCGTATCAGGCAGGCCTAGTGCTTACAGTTCAAGCAGCCTTTCAAGCAATACTTTCTCCTATAGCCGGGTCCTTGTCAGATAGGTTTGAACCTAGAGTTATCGCTTCAGCGGGTATGGGGATAGCGGCCATATGTCTCTGGTGCTTCTCCTACATAACGCCGGCAACAAGCATACTCCTAGTAACCTTAACGTTAGCTTTTCTAGGCATCGGTCTTGCCTTCTTCATTTCGCCCAATACGTACGCTATAATGAGCTCTGTCGAAAGCAAATTTTACGGTATAGCATCCGCGATGACTGCAACGATGAGGAACTTAGGCCAATCACTGAGTTTATCTATAATAGCTCTACTGCTTGCCACGTATCTGGGCAAGGGGGTTGTAGTGTCTTCGGCGAACCTTACCGAATTTATGGAGTGCATTAAAACAGCTTTTCGAGTTTTCTCAGCGCTATGTGTTGTAGGGGTAGGAGCCTCACTTGTGAGAGGGAAGTTAAGATAACTGAATAAATAAAGTAAGGAATGGCGCATAGCGCGCCAGTATTTAAAGTTTTCGCTTTGCTGAAGTACAGCACATGATAATGTTAATTAACACGATCCTATAGACCTTGATTCAAGGATCCTAGGCCGAAGCGTTGGAGCTGAAGATGATTATGGACGTACTTCAGACAATTCTGGTCTCCATCTTAAACGGAGGGGCATTTTACCTGCCAATACACATAACGATATTCGTCCTCTTACCATTAATTCTAAGGACAGCTCACGCCCGCCGTTACCGCTTAAATATTGAGCCTTCCAACGCTTACCACAATATAAGCGTAATAGTTCCAGAACACAACGAAAGCTGTAAGGTCTTCGAAGAATGTTTGAAGAGCATTGTTGAAAACGAGCCACTTGAGGTCATAGTGGTCCTCGACGACGGTAGACGCGAGATAGTTGAGATAGCTGAGAGGTATGGTGCTAAGGTTGTAGCCTTACATCGTAGAATAGGGAAGAGGAACTCCATGTTCATAGGGTGGAGAATGGCTAAGGGAGACATAGTTGTGCACGTCGACAGCGACGTAATCTTACGGAAGAATGCTTTAAAGGAAATAGTCAAACCATTTAACGACAAACTAGTCGTCTCAGTTCAGGGTAGAATTCATGTTCGTCGAGGCAAGAGCTGGCTTGCGTGGCGTCTAAGCCAATTCAGTGTGCATGCTGAAACGATAAGCCCTCCAACAATGAGAGCTTTTCTGAAGCAACAGTTGAGATGGATTAGAGGCGGGCTCAAGGCCTTCATTAATGAGATAAATAACGGCTTTATTGTTAGGGCCCCCTTCACCTACAGCTTCTTAGAAGCAAGCTACTATCTAGGCCCTATAGCCTTCCTAGCGGGCACCTTTACTACGGCAATATTGTTCGCTTCGCTCGAAAAAGTCGTGCTCATAACTATCGCCATAGCTTTACTGCTAGCTTTCATAAGTATCGCACTTGCAAGTCGTGCTCTTAGACCATACGAGATGACTCTTGGAACATTCATTACGTCCTGTATGTTATTGAGTCTATTAACCTATCCGCTAACCTTGCTCTCACTTTTCACCATTCGTAGGCAGAGTTCCTGGCTGACCCGCTGAAGTTCATTTAAGTAAAGTTGCACCTACGTTTTCACTCTTAACTTCAAATACTACTATGACTCCGTCTGGGATACATTCGATGACTTCCTTGACTTCAGCATTTATTCCAGCATCTCTTAATTCTATGAGGAGGTCGTCGATGTAATCGTAGAAGCCGCACGTATAGCAGAAGGAGCCCCCAAATTTGACTACGATTTTCCCTTCTTTAACGTGAAGTACTTGAGCCTCTACTTCGGGCGCTCTATATTTGTTGTATTCCTTCACAACCTTTGCTAGGTTATCCAAGATCCGGGCCCCAATGTAAAAAATGGTGAAGTTAGAGAAAGCCTAACTTATGGATACTTTAAGTGCCCTTCCACAAGCCGTGGATATTGCAGTAAGCTCTTGCGATTAGCTTTCCAGCTTTAACGTTGAAGGTTGCTTCAGGCTTTTCGTTAGGCTTAAGATACCTCCTGTACGTTTCTTGGTCTGTTGAAAGTTCTATCCACTCTATGAAGTGCTTTTCCTCCATGGGGTGAGGAATCGAGCCTACCCTAACTTTGATAGTAGCGTCGGCTACCTCGATGACTGGAACGTGCTTCTCCTTACCTGACTCTAAGGCTTTCTCTTCGAGGAGTTGCATTGGTTGACCGCAGCAGAAGAGTTGTCCCCTACCTTCGTGTAGCACTTCAACTATGTTCCCGCATATGTTACACTTATAAATAGCTCTAAAGATCGCCAAGGAAGATCACGCCTGCAAGCTTTTGTAGCAGAACCACCAGTCGAAGCACTCGTACTTCTTTGACCTCTCAGAGGCAGTTTGTATGTCCGTCGGAGGCGGTATGATGACTTTATCGCCTATAAGCTCGTTGTTAGGCCAATTGGCCGGCATAGCTACCTTCTCTTTATCGACTATTTGAAGGGCCCTTACCGCTCTGAGTATTTCATCCATGTTTCTACCGAGCTCTTGCGGGTAGTAGAGTATTAATCTGATGATCCCTTCGGGATCTATCACAAAGACGGCCCTAACGGTGTTAGTACCCTTCCCAGGATGGATCATACCGAACGCTTGGGCTATCCTGCCTACATCGTCAGCTATTATTGGGAACTGGATTTCGATTCCAAGCTTCTCCTTAATCCATTCAACCCACTTTATGTGGCTAAACACTTGATCTATGCTTAAGCCTAAGAGCTCGCAATTAAGCTTCTTAAATTCTTCATATCTCTTCTGGAAAGCTACAAATTCCGTCGTACAAACTGGCGTAAAGTCGGCCGGGTGAGAGAACAGGACTACCCACTTGCCCTTATAGTCATCAGGGAACCTTATTACCCCTTTAGTTGACTTAGCTACAAAGCTTGGAGCCTTCTCTCCTATGAGAGGTATCCTACCAATAGCCGCTTCCATAAGTACCACCTGTCTGAGTACTATTTATAGGTAGGTGCAATACATATATATTTATGGTTCGTTTTTCGAACCTAGAAATACTGAAAATATTGAGGGAGAACGCTAGAACGCCATTCTTAAGGATAGCTAGACGGCTTGGCGTTACCGAGACGGCTATTAGGAAGAGGGTTAGAAGGCTTGAAGAAGAAGGAGTTATAATACGCTACACAGTCGAGTTGGATTTTAGGAAGCTCGGTTATGAAGTTCACGCGTTCATAGGCATCGACGCAAAACCTGAGAGTTTAATAAGCGTAATTAAAGGTCTTAAGGGATTAGAGGAGATCGTAAACCTATATTCTACAAGTGGTGATCACATGCTGATAGCTGAGTGCTGGTTTAAAGATAGTAGTGAGCTTATGAATTTTATTGAAAAGATAAACTCGATGAACGGTGTTACGAGGGTCTGCCCAGCTATAGTAGTTGAAAAGGTAAAATGAAGATGTTAGCACTTAAGTGAGACGTATACCTTGCTATATCTCATCGTTGCACTTCAAAACTCTTAATTAAGTTGACGCGTTTACGACTACTTTATGGCTCAATGGTGATTGTATCGTCTTACCCACCATTCGGTTTGCTCTAGATACGCTTTAGTGGTGAGTCCAGCTCGAAATAACTTCGATCCCTCTTTCTCATCCCTCTTAGCTTCTACGCTTTTAGTCTTCAATCTATCCATCGTCTATTGGTGGGCATCAACTCGACTTGACTCCTCCTTAGAAGCATCGTTCTAAAGCTAGATTTTTATGTGCAATAGCTCTAAGTTAATTTAAGACACGTATCTTATATATTGTAAAAGTGCAAATCGTATAGCCTGTGTTGAACGTAACTGTTATATCCCGAAGTTCTTGAAGTAGATCTAGAGGAGGAAGCCTATGGCTAAGGACAAGATGGTCGGCGGTGGTCTCCTAGCTCTATCGATTATAGTGGTAATAGTCTACCTGTGGCTAGTGTTTTTCCCACCCTTCAGTGGGGTGGACCTATTCGTCCTAAAGCTGACAGGAGCTGTAGCTATAGTAGTAGTTTTCGCTATAGTAGGCTGGATAGGCTACACGCTTGCAACAACTCCGCCGCCAAAACCAATAGAAGAAATCGAAAAGGAAATAGAGGAAGAGATCAAAAAACTTGAGGAATCGAAGAACACGACTGCCGAGAAACTTTCAGAGGCCGAGCCTAAGTAAAGCTAATTACTTAAAAACTTCAATTTTAACAAAACGACTTTATTACTTCATTCCAACTTAAATGCCTTCTTCAAGCTTAATTCGAAAGCCGTATTATCTAGGCTATCTTTAAAAGGTTGAGTCGTCGTAAGGAGCCTCCTCTGTTACACTAGAAACTTATAAAACAGTGTGCTGATACGGGCTAAGCTCAGTTTCAAATGTTAGCACTGATAGTCGAGGTATTGATGTGATGTTTAGATCAAAGGAAAACAAGTTATGGCTTTTGACCGTGATGCTAGTTGCATATGGATTGGTGTATTTTCATAGAGTCATGGCTGGAGTAATGATGTATGAAATGGTTACTTTCGCCGAGTACTACTCGGTAGACCCTAAATACCTTCTCTCGCTTTTTCCTTCAGCCTACTTCTATGCCTACGCCTTAGCTCAACTGTTTGTAGGTAGCTTGGTGGACAGCTATGGGGTTAAGAGGACTGGAACACTAATGATAGCTTTAATGGGTGCATCTACAGCGTTAATGGTTTTACCGTCTGCAGAGATCCTAGTAGCTGGAAGGTTCTTAGTTGGTTTAACTGCAGCAGTGGTTTTCGTAGCTTCTCAAAGAGTTGCATCGCTGGGTTTTTCCTCTAAGTCACAGACAATGATAACATCGCTCTTCTTAATGGTAGGCAACGTAAGTGCATTATTTGCAACTTACCCTCTAAGGCTCTTTCTTTCAGCCTATGGTGTGGCGTCCCTCTTCCTGATGCTAGCTCTATTAAGCGTAGCTATAGCACTCTTAACCTTCATCTTTTCAAGAGATGTTGGCACGTCAAATCAAGGAATAGGATTAAAAAGCACTTGGAAAGAGATGCTTCTCATACTTAAATCAAAACATGCAATAGCAGTAGCTATGGGGGCCGTCGCAACATACGGTACGGGTTTAGCCTTCCAAGCCGCATGGGGTCAAGACTTAATGATGGGTCTCTTCGAAATGAGTAAGGAGGCTGCAAGCATGTACTTAATGATTTTAGGCCTAGCTTTCGTTGCAACGACTTTTCCGGCAGCGGCGCTTAGCGACAGGGTCTTGGGAAGGAGAAAGCCCGTGTTAATAGCGGCTTTGATTCTATCCATCATTGCATGGACGTCTGTGGGCGTAGCGTCCTTCATAAAGTCCCTCGACCTATTCATCGTAGGCCTACTATTGATTGGGATCTCTATGGGACTTCATGCAGTGTGTCCACCTATGGTTAGAGAGCCTTTTGGACAGGACTTTGCAGCCACAGCAACGTCAGTCTACAACCTAATACTATTCTCTTGGACTGCGGTACTTCAAAGCATTGAACCTTTAACATCCTCCATGAGCGTTGTGTTACTGAGCTTGGCAATATCTCTCGTGGGATTAGCGATAGTGTACAAATATGCGGAAGAAGCTAAGTAATAAACTCGACTTAACATACAATGGCGTACCCTATAAAAACCGAAGTAAACGTTATAGTTTTCAATTAGAAGCCTTTAAGCCGTTGAGGACTTTGTTCACCATAAAGTCTCTATCGCTCCTCCAAGATCCTTCAGAAAAAGCTTCATCATAAAAACGATACCTTATGCTGGATTGATAATCGCACCAGAAAACACTCATTTCCTCACAGTAGTCGCGTAAGTGTGCTATTAAGTGAGGATAATCAGACGAAGTCGTCATGATGAAGAGGACGAAGCCGTACTGAGTTGGGTAAAACGTACTTTGAAACGGAAGCTTTACTATCGCTGAGGCGACTTTCATAGCAGTCTTTATCGAACATTTACACCTCAATATTATGTAAGAAGATATCTGTAGGACATGTAGTCCGGCGAGAACTCTATAGCCTTCTATGACCCTCAGCCTTTCAAGCCTCTTCCATCTTTTATTTAAATGGTACAATTTAATTCCCACGGCCCTAGCTATCTCACTCCTCTTCCTTAGAATATTCGTAGAGAGCTCTCTAAGGATCTTCATGTCGACGCTATCAAGTAGACTTAAAACGTTCCTCTCTCCCTTGGGCTCAAAGGAACTCTCGGAGTTTATACTCTTAGCCCACGCATCCCAATCGAACTTCCATCCGACATTAGGCTCGTAAAAGGAATAATCCGCTTCAGACCCGACCGGAAAGCATAGGGGGCTCTCAAGAAGCCACTTTCTTACAATCCCCTCTTTTGAGAGTTCCTCCAACAATTCTACAAGTAGGTAAGTAGTATCGGAAGGTATTTGGAAGATCGCAAAAATACCGTTAATCGATCCGAAACATCTCACCCGATAATGAGTGTACGGATGAATGTCGCATACCCTCTCAAATGCTACTACTTTGTCTGCTGGAACGTCAACAAAAACTGGCGTCAAGCTAAGACCGAGAGAATGAGGATTTATTCTTGCCGAAACACCATATAGGAGCCCGTTGTTAAACATTTCTTCAATTTTCTTCCTCAAAGAAATGGGAGAGAGACCCACCTCCTTACTTAGGTTTCTTAAGGAAGCTTTCGGCTTCTTACCCAATATGGATAGGATTCTCAAGGAGAGAGCGTCGACGTGTTCCATAAAACCTCGCCCTTAAAGTTGTGGACAACGTACGCTTACGGATATTGTAAATAAAAGTTAAATGAATTAATGATTTATAAGAGATTTGGGACACCCGGTGTGCCACCACCAGGGGGATCAAATTTAAACGTCGCTTTTGCCGTTAGATCGCCACACGTCGCAGTAACCTCAATGACGTAGAGACCTTTAACGGTTATACAGTCCTCAAACACGTACGAGTAGGGTATCTTTGTCACTCCATTAACACTTGGGCACTGAAGTACAAGCTGCCCTTGTGCTACCTTCTCACCATCACGTGAAAGGACAATCGTAACGTAGACCTCAGGGTTTCCCTCTACTCCTTGTAGGAATACTTTACCGCTTACAACAATATCATCGCCATTAGCCTTAGCATGAACGTTGACCTTAACAAACGTCTTACTTGCCAAAACCATTGGAGCAACGCTCAATAAAAGCACGACAAGTGTAATGCTGAACAATGCAACTCCTAAGGTCCTACCCTTACCGTTCACAACCCCACCTCAACATTTATCTAATTGTCAATTTACTTAAATATTTTTGCATTTTTATGCAAAAAGTACATTAAATAGTTGTATAAATATGCCAGGTAATACCAGAGTAATACCGTAATCCTCGCATTTTTGTAGGCTAGGAGCGGTTTCTTAAATGCCTTCTTTCTGAATATCGCATAGCGCCAACGCCAAAATTAATGTTAAGAATAAGGTTCTGATAACCTTTAAAATTTAACTTCGCAACGCTTAGACCTTTATGTGTATAATTCATTAATGCTCTATATAAATTCTTGCATTAAAATGCAAAAATTTATATATAGTACCTGACTAATTTGAAAAAGAAAACAAATTTTTTATGGAGGTGGAGGTGATCTATGAGTAAGAAGCCAAGAAACATCAGGAAAGCTGTGAGCCCGGTCATCGCGACCATAATTATCGTCGCAGTGGCCATAGTTATGAGCATAGCAGCAGCATACTGGGTAATGGGTCTTACAGCTGGCTTTACTAGATATGAAAAGCTAGAGTTTGTAAGTGCATATCCAATTAAAGATGGGAAGTGCTTTAACATAAGCATCACTGTAAAGAACACGGGGACTTCGCCAGCGACGATAACCAAGTTCCTTCTAAATGGTGTCCCAGACGACATTATACTTGCGGAAAATGATCATGAAAAATTCAAAATATACTACTACAATGGCACAAAATTCGAAGAATTCAAAGTGGGCAATAATGAGATTACAATAAACCCCGGCGAGTCCGAACATCTTAAAATATCAATAAGCGATGGAGCAAAGATTGGTGCTGGAACAACCACTTCAGGCCTCACTTTAGAGGTGACAATTCAGACTGCGAACGGTTATCAGTATTCAAAGAGCATCGTCTTACCTTAAGACTGCGCTAGACAACTTAGCATAAGGTCATTTTTTTATGACTTTTGCATTCTAAACTTTCACAATAATTAATGATTGCTTAAGAAGGTGGGGTAAAAGATCCTTGCCCCTAAAATTTAAGAGGTTTTTTGTAAAGGAGACCGCCCCTCCACATGTAGTCGCAATTTTTTCTAGGCTTCCTACGGAAGCAGAGGTTGTAGAATCCTACTTTATTTATCCCCCTTTTGCTAAGGTCATTATAGCGTCTCTGCCCGAACTTGGCGGCGAGAGAGCATACTTCGTAGAGGAAGCCGAGCTATCTAGAGAAGAGCATCTCATATTTAGTAGATTGATCGAGATTATGAGCGTTGAAGTTGAGCCGCCAAACGAAAACGAAGACCCATACGTACACATAGAACGAGAAGCAACTAGGTTAGCTAAAAAGTATGGGTTAACCAAGCGCATTAAGAGGCTTGACGAAGATTCTTGGTTGAAGATTCTATATTACCTTAAGAGGGATCTAATAGGATTCGGCCCGCTTCACGTCATAATGTGCGATAAAATGATCGAAGATATATCCGTTAACGGTGTGGACGTACCAATTTACGTTTGGCATAGAAAGTACGAGGGAATGGCGACCAACGTCAGGATAATCGACGAGAAGACACTTGATGAGCTCCTATTAAAGCTAGCGCATATAGCACAGAAGCACATTTCCACAGCCTTTCCAGTTCTTGACGCTATGCTTCCAACAAAGGATAGGCTTGCGGCGACCTTTAGGCGTGAAGTCTCGCCTAGAGGAAGTACCTTCTGTATAAGAAGGTTTAGGGAGGAGCCCTTCTCGATAATAGATCTAATAGAGCTAGGAACTATGGATGAAATGCTCGCAGCGTACTTTTGGCTTATGGTGGAAAACAGGATGACAGCAATGGTGATAGGTGGAACTGGGGCTGGAAAGACCACTACACTTAACGTCCTTGTAAGTTTAGTTAAGCCGTCAATGAAGATAGTGACGGTCGAAGAAATACCCGAACTCATGCTTCCACACAACAATTGGGTCCAATTGGTCAGTAGAACGAGCTACGGGCTCGGTGCGTCGAGGATAGGTGAAATTGGGCTCTTCGACTTAGTTAAGTTGTCCTTACGTTACAGGCCAGACTATATTATTGTAGGTGAGGTTAGGGGCGAAGAAGCATTCGTACTGTTCCAAGCGATAGCGACAGGTCACGGAGGCTTAACAACGATTCATGCCGAGAACTTAGAGCATGCCATAAAGAGGTTGACGAGCCCGCCAATGAATATATCTGAGAGCTACATACCTTTAGTTAACGTCGCTATAGTGCAGGGGAGAGTTCAGTTATTTAGACCGCGAATGGGGTTAACCTTTGGTAGGAGGATTCGCGAAGTCTACGAGGTTGTCGACTACGGCAAATATGAGTTAATATCTTCGTGGAATCCTCTAGCCGATTCATTCATTCACAACTTTAAGAGGAGCGAGATGCTTAGAAGGATAGCTGCAAAGCATGGCATAGGCTTAGAGGACGTCTTAGAAGAGCTTAGTAAAAGAGCTATGCTTCTTCACGAGTTAAAGGTCCGGGGCATAAAGAGCAACGAAGACGTTAGAGCTGAAGTGACTAAGTATCGCTTGTTGAACCCGTTTCCAGCACTATTTGCACAGCGGGGGTCAGCTAAAGAATGCCATCGTTCGTAGGCCTAGCGTATCAAGGTTTCTCCTGGCTATCGAGCATCTTAATGAAACTACTCTACCGTGGAGAACCTTCGAGATTGAAGGGGCTGCTGGAAGTTGCCGGAATAAAGATGTTTCCAGAAGCCTACCTCTCTATAATTGGCTTTTTGTTGTCAGTGTCTACGATAATCTCAGCGACCCTAACACTCCTTACGGGCTTCTTTCCGGTATTATTTGTACCAATATCTGTTCTTTTAATCGGTTATATGGTACCAAAGATCAAGGCTAAGGATAGAGCGGCAAAATTGGATATGGAGGCACCATTCATGGCCGCATACGTGAGCGTCATGGCTACTGGCGGGCTTTCACCATTCTTAAGCTTAAAGAGACTAAAGGACTGTAAACTTCTCCCCAACACCTCTAGTACGGCGAAGCAGATTGAAGTAGATGTACATTTAAAAGGAATGGATCCTATAGCAGCAATAGAGAAATATGCTGAAAAATCTCAGTCGAAAGAGTATAAGGAATTCCTCTTAGGTTACGTTCAGACGTTAAGAGCAGGTGGAGACGTTGTACACTACCTCTTAACGCGTACTGAAATAATGTTTAGGGATCTGGCAGCCAAAATAAAGATATTTGGAGAAAGGGCAGCGATGCTCTTGGAGTCATACGTTGCTTTAACTATTCTCGGAACTCTCGGCATAAGCATAGTATACCTCACCTCCATAGCATTTCGGGGCTACTGGCAATCTGGCTTCACGGCAGAAAACTTCTTACTATATTCTTACGTGATTGTGCCAGCCATCTCGGCGCTATTCATGTATCTATCCGACTTATCTAGCTTCCAGGAACCCACATATGAAACCACGCCATACAAAATTCTGATGGCATCATTACCCGTAACGGTGTTCCTCGCATTCACGATGTTCCTCCCTTATATAGTTCTTGAGCTGGAGTCCATACCTCTAGTAAGTCAGTTCAAGGGCTTCTTGAACTCCCTCAGAACGCTATTAGGGCTGGAAAGGGGGTTGGAGCCCGCCCTAGGGCTTGGAATAGCGTTGATCGCTGGAACTCTTCCAGCGGCAATAGCTCACAGTTACTACGACCGCAGTAGGGGTAAGAGAATAATTAGCGAAGTAACGAACTTCATTAGAGATGTAACCGAGATAAGAAAGACGGGGATATCGCCAGAGTCATGTATAATTCAATTGTCATCTAGACCATATGGCGTACTAAATAAGTACTTAAAAATCGTTGCAAGACAGATCCGATGGGGCCAGCCCATAAGGGTCATATATGAGTCTCTGAAGAGGCGAATAAGATCTTGGTATGCTTTAATGAACCTCTACCTCTTAGTCGATGCGATAGAGATTGGTGGAGGAAGCCCAGAGACTCTCGAGACTGTGGCTAAGTTCGGTGAAATCCAAGCATCCCTCGAAAAGGAGAAGAGATACGCAATTCGTCCACTAGTAGTGATGCCTTACATAGGGGCAATTCTAATGATCTTCTCTACGTTAGTAACCGTCAACTTCATGAACTCTGCAGTCATGTCAGTAGCACGCATGTCGATACCATTTGCGCAGATGTTGACGATTATAGTTCCAGCTTTGGTCTTTCAATCGTATTTGATGGGGATCGTGACGGGGAAGATAGGTTCCGGGAGCATTTCGGCTGGCTTCTGGCATGCAATAACGCTTACATGCATTGCCATTCTTTCAACAGTACTCATGCACGCGCTTGGTGGAACACTTCAATTCTAGCAAAGGTGGTGAGGGTTTTTGAATCTGTTGGAAAGACGGAACGTTAAGGAACTTCTAGAAGAAAAAGGTACTTCGCTTGTTGTATCTTTGGTGATAACATCTGCGACATTGTT
Organism: Candidatus Nezhaarchaeales archaeon; assembly: GCA_038887515.1. Lineage (GTDB taxonomy): Archaea > Thermoproteota > Methanomethylicia > Nezhaarchaeales > WYZ-LMO8 > WYZ-LMO8. The sequence continues at coordinate 366,233 of JAWAKK010000001.1, forward strand.
AATTGTTGTAGTATCGTCCTCATTTTTTGCAACGAACTTGCTGGAAGTCCAAGTTCAAAATTCGGAGTTCGAGCAGGCTAAGACTGCAATGCTGCTTCTCGACAGGGTAATAACTGATGTATCCTTGAGACTTGGGGCAGCGAGCTCCATCCCATTCAACCAAAGAAGTAGTGGAGTAGGTGTGTATAAAGGCGAAACAATGAATATAACAATTTTGTCGGGCTCAAGCGTACTCCTAAATAAGTCCATTAGTTCCTACGTCATTAAGTATCGTGGAGGAAGGATGGCTTCGGTCGCTGAAACAAATCTGAGAGATCCTGGCGGGTTAATAATCAAAGATCGGTTCAAATCTCTAGGGCGAATCCAAGTAAAAGTCGAAGAGGGTGCTTGGATAACATTAGACTATAACAGAGTACGGATTGCTGTAAATGAGAACCTTAAAGTCATGGACATTTACTTAATCCGCCTAGAACCAGGGTCATTCGGCAGTTCCGGAAGTATTATGATTAGAGTTCAAAACAAGGACGTAAAGGTAGAACCAATCTTACTTGGTTGCACAATCGACAACCTAAGGGTCCTCGTGACGGTCGGGGACCTCATGGAGTATCAAGATTACTCAAAGGTATCAACGATTAGGATTGTAGAGGTAGTCATAGTAGTATCTATTACGTGAGGTTAAAGTTATGGTTCACGCATCGGTTCAGCACATCATCGGAACCGTCGCTTTACTAGGTCTCATCTCATCTATAGTCTTGGCATTTCAGATGTTTATTGGCTTTATCGTAGAAGACACCGTTGGAACTCAGCTAAGCCAAATCGCTGAGTACACATCAATGAGCATAGCTAACATCGTTAGCTTAACCGACTTCACTTTTGGAATGCTTTCTACGACAGAAGCCGTCTCGAAACGGCTAGGGCTTCCAGCGAGTATAAACGGGAAACCCTACAACTTAACAATAATTGAGAAGGATGAAGGGTATTACGTTCAGGTAAAAATGGTTGGAAGCAACCTCTATGCAGAATCTCCAATTAGTGTAAAGCTAGCACAGAAGTTTAAGGTATTCTCGGGAGAAGAAGAACTATTGAACGTGTTAGAAGCATCTCAAGTTGAACCTAAGTATTGGGTTTATGGCGGTAGCCAGAATGTGGTTGTCTGGTGCTTAAAGTTTGGCGACGTAATGTACGTAGGCTTGGGGCTATCTACGAGGAGGCGATGAGCTCGTGCAAACATACGAATACATTTTTGCATCGATAATAGTGGTCGCGATGCTGATCGCTACAACATCTCTAGCAAGCATAACCCCACAACTTTACATAAGCATGTCCGACGTAGAGCAAATGAAAATGGTTGCCCAAAAATTGATGGTTCGCCTATTGATGAGCCCTGGAGAGCCGAAGGACTGGGGCGGAAACATCACTATAGAAGCTTCTCGCATATCGTCTTTCGGTCTAGCAACGAATGCGTATTTTACATGCGATGCATTTACTTTAGACCAAGATAAGGTTCAGAGGTTAAATCAAAGATTGCCGGGCCAATTGTACTTACCGCCCAGAAGGGTGCTAGAACTATTGAACATCGACCTAGAGTACGGCTTTAAAATAGAATTCATCCCTGTAATAAGGATAGAAGCTTCCTTAAGATCCTTCAGAGAGTTATTGGTCAATGTCACTTCAGAGCAAGGCCTACCGCTTATTCAAGCAAATGTGGTTGCCGGAGCATTTTACGTCAGCAACGGAGAGATAGTAGAAAGTATAGCGACCGGCTTAACAGGCCCCCGTGGAAACTGCACGATAAATCTTACCTGTCCTACTCCAGCCCTCTTGATTGTAGCCGTAGACTACTATGGGATCCGAGCAATTAAAGTTATTGAAGTGGGAGACCTCCATACTGGCTTCTTCATAGGAAGCTTTTTGATTACCAATGCCTCCCTCAGCGGTGAAGCTTACCAGGTCTCCATAGAGCCTATGAATGGATCGTTAAGCTTAAGATCCATAAAGAGTCATCTAGCTTTATTCGACGGCTATTGTGTTAGCAACTACAAGTTGTATCGCATGGCTTACACGGAGCCAAACACCGTGGTGGTTGTAGCGACGGATGAAGACGGCAGATTAATGGCCGCGTGGAAGGGCGTTCCCGAAACGTATGGAACCTCGAGTGGAAGCGTTCTTTCTCCTTTAGCCTATACACTTGAGAGGAACGTTAAGATTGGGTTTACTGCTTACACGCTTAAGTTGACGGTATGGAGGGTGTCGTGGTGAAGGATGGCTCAAGACTTGGACAGATGAGGATACTCGAAGCTGTAGTGGCTTCGATCCTAATATACATAGCTTTTACGGCGGTCTTCTACATGCTCTTCTCCTCGGAAAAGTCTTTCAAATACGAGGCTGTTGACCTAGGCAGGCTGGCGTATAATGTACTCCACCGTTTAGTGGAGTCTGATGTAATTGAAGGGATCCTTATCGATGCTCAAGGTAACGGAACAATGCTTATCGCCGTCCTTCAGGGTCTACTGCCTCAAAACGTACTCTTCAACTTAACGATTTATGAGGTAGGTCATGTAGGTTTGTGGAATAGGGTGCTTATCATTTCCAATGCTCCTAAGGAAGCCTTTGAAGTAACTAACGAAGTTGCTTCAGCAAGTGCACCCTACACGTCGAGGTGGGGAAGAATGTACTTCTTATGCCTTAGCCTCACGAGAATTGGTGGGTTATGAGATCGTAGAGTCGATGGAGATTGTAGTATGAAAGGATCGAACAAATCCGGCAAGATTATGAGCAATAGAAGAGGGCAAATAATAATTCTAGCAGTAATCGTAATGATGGCTCTAATGCTCTCTTTAACGCATACGATAGTTCAGATAAGTGTAACTAGACAAGAAGTAGTTTATGAGCCAATAGATGAAGTGGTCCTTGCTATAACGAGCGACTTTGAAAGGTGTTTGACGAGGGCTCTGGCAAAAGTAACAGAAGTTTACTACGAGCATAGGAATACATCGTTAGCTGAGAAAGCTGGAATACAACTCATCCAATATTGGCTTAGCTCGGTCTTAGAGCTTTATGAGGGTTTAAATATATGTGCGGTTTTGAGCGGGAAGAATGATTGTAGAAGCGTTGACTGGATAGTTGATTGGGTAGAACGAGATGGTAAAAGCTATGTTTATACAACTTTCAGCCTGGATATTGGAGCTTACGGACTCAGCGGACTGGCTCTAACGATTCAGAAATCCTTAGACCTTAGGATCTTAGACGTTAAAATAAACTCGACTCAAGAAGGTTATGCAGACATAACAGTAATATTTGAAGTTAAGCGTAATAAAAACGGCTTTGTTGAACCCTTGTACGACCTAACGATTAATGACGTTCTGGTATCTATCAATGGGAGCATCGTTGATTCAGGGAAAATAACTGGATTTAAGTACTCCGGCCAAGGGGTGTACACCCTCACAGTTAGGTACCATAGCTTAACGACATGGAACATAAGTATAACTGTAACTGCAAGTGATGGCGTAAAGGTTGCCGCGTTTTACTCAGATAACCTAAACACAAGCAAGCCACTTCAAAGCTGGCGCACCTTATACGTATCTCCGGGTAGGGGGAGAGATGATTTCGTCCTTACGTTAATTCCCTCGGACAAGGAAAAGGAAATTAGCCCGATAAATCCTTCTTGGAGGCTTCGAGAAGGTAATTCAACTGACGTGACGCCGTACATACCTTTAGGTTCGGCAGTGAAGGTTTTATTGTACGCTAGATCCTCTTCAGCAAACGTTGAACTCAATGTGACCCTCGGCTTCTATGACGAGAACAAAGTTTTTCACTTAATTGGCAGTACGGCAACAACTATACGTAAATCTCCCAATTACCTTGTATACGAGCTATCATTAGCCCCCTCTACTACAGCCATACCTAGGGGGGCCACGCTAACCTTGATTTTAAAGCGGAACGATAAGGATCAGGGGGGAGGAACAATTCACATACTTTGCGGCCCAGAAAAGACTAGGATAATGCTCTGGTAACTTAAATAATGTTCAGTTTCCATATTAATGTAGGTTTAACCGATATGTTTCTATGAAGGGTTACAGAATCTTTGAACATCTTCAGCTGGTGTTAGGGAATTGATGTACAAGCCGTGAACGTGCATTGATAGCCATCTCGTAAGGCTTATTTGAAGTCTGAAAAATATTATAATTATCAAGGTCGATCCGTATGAAGAGGACCCTGATGGTATTAATGGGAGCACTACTGATGATATCTAGCGTGCTTCTGCTTCCCACAATAACTGTCGTCAACGCTCAACAGGTAAGGAGCATAGACCCAATAGTTTCTACAGAATGGTTAAGTAAAAACCTCAACCTTCCAGGCTTAGTGATAGTTGACATTAGAAGCCCAGACGAATACAATGCTGGACACATCCCTGGATCGATAAACATCCCAGCGGGTTTGTGGTATATTAACCCACCATTCGGCGAGAAGGCTCCGTGGATGGAGCTCCCACCGGATAACCAATTGCTTAAGCTTCTTGCAGACAACGGAATAACGAGCGATTCGCTGGTTGTAATAGTAGGGTCTACGAGCGGTCCGCTCGTTCCATTACCCATAGCGCTCTACAACACAGCCACTGCATGTAGAATAGCCATCACCCTATTGTATGCTGGAGTAACAAATGTAGCCATCCTAGACGGTGGCTATGACAAGTGGGTCGCCGAAGGAAGGCTAACAACCACTGTACCCACTACACCGACTCCAGTAACTTATTCTGGGACGATGAGGAAGGAGATGATAGTTTCGAAAGAGTACGTTGCAAACAAAATAGGCAAAGCAGTAATTGTAGATGCTAGAGACCTGATAGTCTATTTGGGCTTCTTCCAGGAACCATGGACTGCGAGAGTTGGACACATACCGACTGCTAGGAGCTTCCCGACCCCATGGCTATACAACCTTAAGATGGGCGAGGGCGGAATTGTCGTCTACACGACCTTTATGGACTTGGACTTCATGAGGACCTTAGCTACTAATATCATTGGAGAGGATAAAGACCAAGAGGTAATAATCTACTGCGGTATTGGAGGGTATGCGAGCACTATGTACTTCGTGTTGAAGGAGGTCCTAGGCTACAACAATGTTGCCATATATGATGGTAGCGCTCAGGAATGGACTCACGACTTAAGCCTTCCAGTGGTTTATGAAGGCCTAGGGCAAGAATACATGGGCTTACAAAAGCTCTACACGGACTTATCTGCCGTAGTATCATCCCTACAGAACGATTATACGAAACTTCAAGGGGAGTACTACGCTCTTCGAGGAGAGCTCTCCAAGCTTAAAGATGAAAATGAGCAATTAAATGCTGAGAAAGTCAAGTTAGAAGCTCAATTAGCATCCATGACACCGATGTACTTAACGTTAATATTCGTCGTAACGACCATAATATTCCTCGTGCTAACAATATACTTTGCAGCTAAGCTAAGGAGCTCAAAGAAAGTTTAAAACTTAAATATCAAAAATCAACATTCTTTTTTATATGGAGGTTAGCAGAGTGTCTAAAAGAAGGGGAGTTACAAAGCTCCAAATAGCCGTTATCGTGGTCGTAATAGTAGTTGTTGCGGCTGTTGGAGCATACTTGGCCATGCAACCTACAGCGCCTGGGCCCGGACCCCTTCCGGCTAAAGATAATGTAGTGATAGGATGGGCTCACGGCAAGTCAGGTTATTTAGCCCCTCAAACTGCCACACTTCATCCATACTTCTACTGGGTCATTGAGGAGTACAACAATAAGGGCGGGATCTACGTCCCTGAATACGGTAAAAAGTTACCGATAAGATACATAGAATACGACGATGAAAGCAGTATAGATAAATGCTTAACCTTGTACGAAAAGCTGATAACTGAAGATAAAGTTGACTTAATCTTCGAACCCACGAGCACGGCATTTGTTTACGCCGTGTTCGCTATGGCTGAGAAGTATAAGTATCCGCTCATAGGCTTAACATTCGGTTCCGAGATAGCTGCCCAAAAAATGAGGACTGGAGAGTTCAAGTATGCATTTAGCGTATTAGGTTTTCCAAGCGAGGCAGCAAAGGAAGTAGCCGACTTTTTCGACTACATAAACTCAAAGTACGGCAAAAACGAAATCAAGAAAGTTGGAATAATACATCACAACGACCAGCACGGCGTAGAATACGCGTCAGCAATGTTCAGTGAGTTAAGTATAAGAGGTTATGATGTGCCCGTCTATCAGAGCTATCCGATGACTATTGCGGACTTCACCCCGCTAATAAAAGCTCTTAGAGATGCTAATGTAGATGTTGTAATACTTTGCGGTTACGAAGGAGCGACATTCTTGTGGCAATGTATAGCCCAAGACTATAACCCGAAGTTCATCATAACCGGGCCAGGTTCAATGGAGGTCCCATTCTTGGTGTTCGGGCCCTTTGGATTTAATGCAGAACAAGTTAAAGGCATCATGAATTACGACGGATGGCCTGCAACGAGCTACAATACCCCCGAACTACAAGCATGGGTTGATGAGCACAAGAGAAGGTTGGGTTGGGAACCGTTCCCCGCTGCAGCAACCTTCTACTCTGCTCTCCAATCAATCTTGCAGGCAGTTGAAAGGCATGGACTGGACAGAACGAAGATAAGGGATGCCCTTGCAACGGAGACATACGATACCCTACTGGGTAAATTCAAGTTCAGGCAAGGCTACTCCGCTCAAGCTGAGCTCGCTGGTACGTTAATTCAGTGGACCGGAAAAGACATGATGGAAGTCGTGTGGCCGAAAGGTTCTCCAGCAGCTACTAGTGAGCCAATATACCCGAAGCCTCCATGGCCGAAATGACGCTAACTCCATGATACCTTATATACCATTCTCATTTTTTAATGAGAGTTGTGGGATAAACCATGATCGACGTAGTGATTGGCGGAGCAATATTGGGTGCCATCTTCTCTCTCATAGCTATTGGCCTTAACTTGCAATATGGCGTCACGAGGATATTAAATGTAGCTCATGGAGAATTCCTCATGTTGGGCGCTTACATAACTAACTTCTTCTTCATAAACTATGGCATTAACCCGCTTCTTTGTATAGCTATAAGCGGGCCCTTGGTTTTTGTTATAGGCTTCATAATTCAAAACATAGTCTTCCGTAGGATAATTCTAATATCGAGGGTTGCGGAAGAGCTGGAGTTTCGGTCCCTCTTAGCATGTTTCGGTCTTATGTACATCATTCAAAACGTTATTAGAGAAATCTTTGGTTCTTTGCCCATGAGCAACTCCTATCTCATGGAGTCCATTCTAATATTAGGAGAAAGATTTCAATTAAACATGATAGTCTCAGCAATCATGGCTGTAATCATTAGTGCTCTACTTTATGTAATGCTACGATTTACGAAAGTAGGGCTAGCTATGAGGGCGGTTGTGGAAGAACCGATAGGAGCACAGCTTGTCGGCATAAACACACTTAGAACACACTCATTATCGTTCAGCTTAGGTGCTTTGCTAGCAGCAATAGCCGGTATAATGATTTCTATGATTTATACGAACCTAACCCCTTACGTAGGGCCTCAATATACATTCATTGCCCTTGCAATAATAGTCTTGGGCGGTATGGGCAGTTTTGTAGGTAGTCTCGTTGGGGGCTTTATTATAGGGTACATATACTATTCGACCTTAAAAATAGAACCATTATTGGTCATGGCAATAGTCTACGTATTCTTGATATTATTCTTGATATTTAAGCCGAGAGGACTCTTTGGGCGATGAAACATGTCAGTCGAGAAGACGCAAAAAGTTAAAGGAGCTTTCTCGATTAAAGCGGTCATAGCTCTAGCAGTTGTAGCAGTGTTGGCTTCCGCTCCGTTCTATACTAGCGAGTATTACCTATCGATTATTAGAACCATACTTTTATGGCTCGGGTTATCGATAAGTTGGTACTTCTTTTCGGGTCTTACAAAGTACGTATCGCTTGGCTCGGCCGCTTTCTTTGGCTTAGGCGTTTACTTTACAGTAAAGTATCTAGACCTTAGCCATAAAGGTCTATGGCCAACCCTTCCGCTTCCAGTAATAATATTGATGGGTACAGTTATGTGCTTTGCTTTGGCTCTAGTGATTGGTTTAGTAACCTTAAGGGTTAAAGGGATATACTTTGCGATACTAACTTTCGGTATAAGCGAAATGCTTAAAAACTTCTTTGAATGGTGGGAAATAAGGGTTGTTGGTACTCGAGGAACGTACCTTCCAATATTTATGGATTACGTGAGCTTCTACTACATGGTTTTTGTACCTGCAATGATAGCGCTCGGCGTCGTGGCTTTCTTAAGTAGGTCTAAGTTTGGTTTGGGTTTAAGAATGATAGGAGAGAACGAGGATACCGCTGTTCACGTAGGCGTCAACACTACAATTCTAAAGACGCTGGGGTTCGCTGTAAGCTCCATGCTCATTGGCCTTATGGGAGGCTGCTTTGCAATGAGGTTCGCATATGTAAACGTTGACATAGCCTTCGATCCCCTCTATACGTTCATGCCTGCGGCAATGACATTACTTGGAGGAGCCATAAATATGTACGGTCCTATAATTGGGGCGGTCATACTATCGCTGATAAGTGAGTATCTTCGAGTATCGTATCCACACTACTTCTTAATAATTTTAGGATTGGTGTTCATAGCGATAATACTATTCATGCCGAACGGCATAATGGGTAGATTGAGGGAATTTAAAGTAAGGCAACAAAAAAATCAAAGTTAAAAAGGTTCTAGAGACCTAGATAGGCTTTTTTAACGTAGTCGTTTTCTAGAAGTTCTTTTCCCTTTCCTTGCAACATTACTCTACCCGTTTCTAGTACATATGCTCTATCCGCCAGACTTAAAGCATGATAGACGTTCTGTTCCGCTAGTAAGATGCTAATTCCACGCCCTTTTAGTTTCTCGACTGTTTTGAATATTTCGAGGGCCATTTTAGGCGAAAGGCCTTGAGTTGGTTCGTCTAGAATGAGTAGCTCTGGATTCGACATTAAGCCTCGAGCTATCGTAAGCATCCTTTGTTCTCCTCCGCTAAGCGTCATTGCTAATTGTCTCTCCCTTTCTTTTAAGATTGGAAATAGCTCGCAAACGGTCTTGAACATTTCTTCCTTCGTTTTCTTCCCCCTAGCAGCGTAAGCGCCTAACAATAAGTTCTCTCGGACAGTCATCCTTCCAAAAAGCTTCCTGTCTTCAGGTACGAGAGCTATTCCAACATCGACGACTTTGTGTGGCGGAAGCCTGGTTATATCTATGCCGTTAAACTTTATGGTTCCAGATGATGGTTTTAGCAGGCCGACTATAGCGTTTATCAGCGTTGTCTTGCCAGCTCCATTAGGGCCTATTAACGATACTACCTCGCCTTTATTAACTTCGATAGATACTTTCCAAAGTATTTGAATAGGACCTCGAAAAACGTCGACTTCTCTCACTTCAAGCATAAACTTTCACCTAAGTAGACTTTTATGACTTCAGGGGTATTAGCAACTTCCTGCGGTTTTCCTTCAGCTAATTTTGTACCTTGATGTAGGACCACGACTCGATCTGATATGCCCATTATTGCACGCATGTTGTGCTCAATCATTACGATGGTTATTCCATCCTTGGAGCGCAGTTCTTTTATTATATCTAGTGCTTGTGCTATCTCGGCTGGGTTAAGACCCGCTAGGACCTCATCTAAGAGGAGGAGCTTAGGATTTATTGCTAGAGATCTAGCTATTTCGAGCATTCTCTGTTCGTAGATCGTAAGACTTGAAGCTGGAACGCTGGTTTTCTTCTCTAGCCCGAGCCTATTTAAAATAGATGCAATTCTAACCTTAACTTCCGAAGAACTCTTCTCTCTTACACAGCCGAAGAGGAAAGCTGCCATAACGTTCTCGTAAACCGTCATGTTGGGGAAAGGCTTCGGCGTCTGAAACGTCCTCGCTATCCCTAGCTTACAAATTCTGTGGGGGGGCCAGCCAGCTATCTCCTTGCCTTCAAACCTTATCGATCCACTATCCGGTTTGTAAGTGCCGGCTATCACATTAAACAGCGTTGTCTTGCCAGCTCCATTAGGGCCTATGAGACCTAGTATCTCGCCCTTGTCGACGTAGAGGTTTACGTTTCTTAGGGCTTCAAGCCCTCCGAACCGTTTCGATACACCTTCGACTTCAAGTAGCTTCAAAACCCATCCCCACTTTCTCTGTCTCTTTTAAGCTTTACTAGGACTTTTGAGGTATGACAACATATAAGTTTAACCCGCACGCTTAAGAGCTATCATACCACCAAATCCGCTCCTTTTGAGGTTTGTCTCCTCCATAGCATATGACCCCTAACCTCTTAGAACATCTTCGAAAGCTACGACATTACGGACAAGCTATATTGTAAACAGCTTACGCGAGCCCGAATTCCACTTTAGCAAAGCCGTCAGAAGTTGGAGGAGAATCCATAGTTAAGAGAAGCTATAAAATTATGATGAATGCCAGGGCGAGCCGCCAATCAACTCTAGACTTTGTGAAAAGACCTCATGGAGTACATGAAGTTAACCAAGGGGGCCTTGACGTCATCGTTAAGATCTAAGAACCTCAAACTTGATAGCTAATCAGCGCTTGGGCTCATAAGCTTCAATAACTTGTCTTCATATTTAGAAACGACTTTAACTATTGGAGCTAAAATGGTTATCGTTGAGAATATGCTGGTCAAGCCTTCCAGCTCCCTCTTGGTCAATACTCGAAGCGGTGGAGCTATCGTGAGGTAGGCTACCAAGTAAACCAGGGCACTAACTATTAGGTTAACGATGCTAGGTAGGAGCTGGTGAAGCGTTAGTGGCATTATGGTGAGCGAAGCTAGTAGTGAAGCCAGGTAGATCTTAGCCGAAGCCTTTAAATCCAGTATCATCTTGTACCTCTTAACAGCCATCATTAGGCCATACAAGGTTGAAGTTGTTGTGGCCATTATTATTGCCAATAGCATCCCTTCAACCTTAAAGGTGAAGGTTAATGGAGGAGCTAAGGAGGCGAAGACTATCGTGTAGAGGGCTGCTGCTTTAACTCTCCTAGTCTCAACATCTTTAGCCATAAGGCTCTACCCAACGTTGTCGAGTGGGCTACCCTTTTCAACCGATGCCTGGCCTCTCATAAGGAACACGGAGCTCCTTCTAGAGAACACTCCTGTAAGCTTGTCTCACGAGGTATTTGACGGCTACAACAACTACTGGCCTGCTAGCAGCATCTTCGGAGCAGTCTTCTCGCTAATCTCTGGCTTGAGCCCAATGGTCGCCATGTCAATGAGCATACCTGCTGTGCATAGTTATTATCGGGTAGTCTTTAAGGAGCTTGTACATGAATATGAACGTGCACATATAAGATCACGCTCTACAAATAGCATTACATCTAATAGGCACATAGACGTTGTGTGTTTAGAAATACTCATTAGGCTTTCCTTTAATGAATAGATTATGAGATAAAAACATGGCCTAGTCTTCCATCAAGAAATAGTTCGTAAATCATCTATCATCACCTTAAGACATCTTCGATAAGGCCTCTTGGTATGATCTTTTTGACGATGACCTTAGCGTTGATTCCTTCTCCTACGCTATTTTTAGGATCAATTGAGGAATTAATTGGACCTCCTCAAGACTATCAATCTTAAGCTTGAGCTTTAGTATTTTTTAGTTTTTTTATTTTTTATTTATTTTAATTACATTAATTCTAAGCCTGGCAAGATAGCGTTGAGACCCTAAGCCCTTTAAGGCTTTTTCTAAGACTTTTTGAGAGTATAACTACATATAAGATTTATCTTATGCATTTAGAGGACATCTACGTTATTGGATTGGTATTTCATAGGAAATTTTTCCTCTATAGTACGTAACCTTTATCCTTTTCTTGGAGTCTCTTAAAAGCTGTAAAGTTATGAGTAAACCGGCTACAAAACCACCTATGTGAGCCCAAAAAGCTACTCCAGCAAAGTAGTTCGAAGCTAAGGCTAGAAGGCCCATCCACAGTTGATATAGGAACCATATAGTTATGAATATTGATGCTGGAATGGATAGCACTAAGGGGAGGAAGAGAAAGATCGTTAAGACTTGAAGGCGGGATCTCGGAAAAGCGTTTAGATAACCACCTATTAAACCCGAAATAGCTCCACTAGCACCTACACACGGTATCCAAAGAGGGTCCACTACTAGAGGCTTGCCGTACGGGTTGTAGATGATCATCGGCTCTGCAAAGGACTTTTCAATTCCTATATGCATAAAGGCTGCGCATAGACCGCAGACAAAGTAAAAAGCTACGAACTTTGTTCTTCCCAGCCTGTTTTCGAGAGGAGCCCCGAAAACATAGAGATACAACATGTTACCCAATAAGTGGATCCACCCACCATGCATGAACATTGAAGTTACGATTGTATGTAACTTTTCGCCTCTAAGTATTAAGTGAGGAATCATGCCCAGGTCTTGTATAGCCTCTTGAAGAGCTTGAGGGCCTTGAACGTAAAAGTATAGGAAGACAAGGAAGTTTATCAGCATTAAGATCCAGGTAACAATAGGTCTTCTAGTTCTCGGAACGTGGGAAGGTAATGGTATCAAAGCTTGGGCACCCGCGCAGAAGTAGTAAGAGAACTTAAATTCAATAACCTTTTCCTAGCAGCCTAACTAAAGGGTACTAAATTAAGTAAGAATAATATAAAGCACTTGATTGGCAAAATGCTTTTAGGCTGAGAAAGATTATTACTTAGGGATTGTCATCACATCACCGTGATGCAACTTGGCTCTCGACTTTCTAGCTCAAGTAGTAATCATATCGGCTTCCGGAGCTCTAGCTCCAGGTCCTTTAACAACTTTAACGGCTACCATCGGCGCTAAGAGAGGATGGAAAGCTGGCCTTTTAGTAGCTCTGGGCCACACGGCGGTGGAGCTACCGCTAGTAATCCTAATAGCGCTCGGGGTCCTAGCGATCTTTGAAGACAACTTTACTTCAAGTCTTCTAGCCTTAATAGGAGGATCCTTCCTCTTGTTTTTCGGGGTCTTGACCCTTAAGGACTCTTTAAGATGGCACTCCTCGAGTGTGTCTATCAACTCTAAAGCGAAGAAATCGTATGAGAACCCCATACTCATAGGCATAACTCTCTCCGCTCTAAACCCGTTCTTCATTATTTGGTGGCTCGGGGTAGGCTCGCCTCTGGTCTACGAGGCTTTAAGGCTTTGGAGCTTCCAAGGCTTGGCTTTAATGTATGTAAGTCACGTATGGCTTGATTTCGCTTGGCTTCCATCAGTTGCATATCTCGCTTCTCTTGGAAAGTTCAACATTAAATTTTTGAGAGCACTGTTAGCGGCCTTAGCGTTAGCCATCCTATACTTCGCCTTTTCGTTCATTGCTAGCGGGCTCAGCACCCTTGCCACGACGAAGTTAAGTTAAAGTGGATCTCACCTAGACGGCTCTTTTATGGTGGGGGCCAGGTGAAGCTTGTCCCGTGGCGCAGGATCGAAAGCTGGTCCTGCATTGCGTGTGGAGATTGCTGTAAGGAATTTAGAGTCCCCTTAAAAGCCTATGAGGCGGCGAGGCTCGCGAGGTTATTCGGTTATACGTGCATAGAATTTAACATCGAAAGGTACGTTTTGAGGAAGAGACTTGATGGAAGGTGTATCTTTCAGGTATACAGTAATGGTAAATGGGTTTGTGGTATCCAAAGCATTAAACCTTTGGCATGTAAGATCTGGCCTTTCCTAGTATCTCATATGCCCTCTCACGGATCTAAGGAGGAAGCTTGGTACGAGTACGAAGGCCGTAAGTACTACATCTATGTTAACACTTTTTGTAGAGGAATCGCGTACGGCAAGCCTACTAAGACGTTATCGGAAAAAGTCTTACCAGAGTTCATAGAGCTAAGTCTAGGTATTAGAGAAAAGCAAAATCTATCAACGTCTATGTTAGTGAACTATGGACAAAAGGGTCATACAATCCCACTTGTCAACGTCAATTACCTATTATTGCGAGGCGGTAGACCCTACGTTCTTATACCCTTATACTATGGTGGACTTTGCAAATTCGGTGGCTTAACAAGTTAAAGCTAATAGTTTAGCTCCAAAATTTATGGAAAAGAGGGAGGGGTTAAAAGATGAAGGTAGGGCTAAGTAAGTGCTCTCTGTGCGGGGTGCTCTTCGCTAAAGTAAGTTGTAAAGCTTGTAAGAGAATCTCTAAGTAGTAAGATTCATTCTTCATTTTCTACGAAGTTTAAGGCCACCATGTAATCTCCAGAGGCTCCTACAACTATTCTTTGATACCTCAAGCCCTTGAAGTTAACTTCTTCAAGTCTACCCTCCACCTCTATTACTTCACCTTTAACTGCTTGCTCAGAGAACCTTCCCCTAAAAGAAGTAACTTCTTTTAGTAAGCTGGAATTCACGCTTCCGCTTACGACCTCTAGGCACCTGACCTTATAAGTGCACGGCGTAAACAGCGACTCAGAATCATCAGTTACAACGGCTCTAACCTTAGCTCTACCTAAACCCCTACTCCTCCTTTCACCATAAGTTTCGCCTATCTCATGAAGATCCTTGACGAAGCGGATGAAGTAAGTATATCCTCTATATACTCCTTGAATAACCTTCCTCCTTTCCTGTTTCACGAAGACGTCATAACTCATCGGAGTCTCCGAAGACCTAAACTCAAAAAGTTTCTTCAAGTACTCCTCATTAAACCTCTTGAAATGGTCTTCCTCATCTAGAAGTTTTCTTAAAGCCCTCTGCACCTTAATGCTGTTAACTATGCCGTAGACGATGAGATCTATATCTGATGTATGCGTGTGTAACGATAACAGGAGTGAACCCGATATCCCCATGTCGTTTAAGTCCACTCCTGATGCTGAGCTAATCTCTTCAGCGAAGCTCTTAGCTGCCTGTGCTAACGGATCTCTAATCCTATTCATTACTTCCATTAAGCCTTTGCTTGGATCATACACCCTCCAAATCTTCTTGCGTGGAACCGACTGTAACTCTACGTCAAAGACCTCGTCGTAGTGCAGATATTGAGGGTACCTCGACCTTATTATCGATAGTTGCTCTTCAAATCCATATATCCTCCTATACCTTACGTTGCTCCGTACCCTTTCCCCTTTCGGGTCAGCCATGTACCTCAAATATGCTATAATCCTATGAGGAGGATGGACAAGTCCCTTAACTGTAAATATCAGTTGTTCTGGAGTTTCTACGTAGCCTCCTTCAAGCATCCATCTTCCTCTTAATGTCTTCGAGCAGTTGCTCAATCTTGTCAAGCCTCCCTTCAATCTTCTTTAACCTGTCTTCAAGCTCTTTGTAGGCTAAAATCCTTTTTACCTGAAGTTTCAGCTTATCGAAGTTCCAAGACCCCCTTACAATTCCTCGAGCTCTTAGATTATTTATTTGGCACCATATGTCTTGGACTGTCAACTTAAGCTTAGAAGATGCTTCCTCCATATCGCTCGACGATGCTATGGCTTTCAGCAGCTTGAGGTCTCTCTTCGTAAGCTTCTCCCTGTACGGTAGAGGTATCAAGCAACCTAGCTCGTCTACGGAGTCCTGTAGGGCGGCTTTAACTGCTAACTCCAGTTCCTCGACTTCGAGGAGCATGTAGTACTCCGGTATCGTTAAGACCCTTACGTTAAGCTCTCTAGCTACAGTCTCAGCTGCGGCATCGGCAAAGCCTTTACATATTATTAGGGGCTTCATCCCCAGGAGGAGGGCCCCCGTATAAGCTTGCCTAATATCGCTCACGTTTGCTTTGCCTGCCTTAACCTCGACTGCGTAGAGGTCCCCTTCAGGGCTTGAAGCTACTATATCGACTTCCCCCACTTCAACCCCATCCTTAACTATCTTCTTCCTAGCGTCTAGGACCTTGAAGCCTATCTTCTCTAAGATCCCTACAGCTACCCTCTCGCTACTTAACCCTCTTTTCAAGCCTCACCGACCTAAAACAAGTTCCTAGCAACCTTCAACGCTAACATCGGGTGCTTCATCAATTTCACGGCAACCTTCAATGTATCCCATCCGTTTGCTAGGTTCACTACGTCGTCTCCACTTAACACATTGGCTAGCATGTTTAGCTCCTCATCTTTAAGTTTCTCTATAGCTCTCAGCGCCTTAAGGCTCCTCCTTATCCTAGAGCCCCAAGGCTCCTCGTACCTTGAAGGATACTCGGAGAGGGCTTGAAGCGAAGCATCGCCCTTAACCACTGCTCTGCCAGCAACTTCGCCGCCTATCTTTCCAGCAGCTATCGACGAGTGTATGCCTCCACCAGTTAGCGGTATTACTTGACCGGCTGAGTCGCCGCACAGCATTAGCTTATCGGCCACTATGCCCTTGAGCATGCCTCCTACGGGGACTGCCGCAGCCCCGAAATCCACCACCTCAGCTTTCTCGAAGAGGTCTCGATGCTTCTTCACGAAGGCTTTCAAGTAGTTTATTGCTGGTCCTCCCCATCTAACTCCTAAGCCTACGTTAGCCACTTTATTGCCTCTTGGGAAGACCCAAGCGTACCCCCCCGGCGCCACGTTGTTGCCCACGTAGAACATGAGTACGTCGTTGTAGGGCAGGTTCACATTTTTCATCCTGTACTGGACACATGGTATGAGTTCGTAGTTACTTCTATCGAAGAACTTTCGGGCAACGATAGACGTGTAGCCTTCACAGCCTATCACTAGCTTAGCCCTAACCATCAGCTTCCCGGCACCTCCACAAGCTCGGCTAACAACCCCGTCATCTACAAGCTCCACGTCATCAACCTTAATATTCGTCAGTATTTCAGCTCCACAACCTACAGCCACCTCAGCCATCCTCTTAAGGAACATCTTCTTATCTATGATGTAGCCCTGCACCTCGCCTTCACTCACAAGCCTAACTTTCTTAGTCTCATCAGGAGCGTAAACCTCAAACCCTCTTATCTTCTCTAAGACGATATCGCTTGATGGTGGGAGCTCGGCAGTTTCAAAGCACGCTGATGAAACGCCTTCTCCACAAGGCTTCAAGCCGAACGCCTCTTTAGCTTCTAGGAGTAGGACCTTAGATCCCTGCTTAGCAGCGTACCGAGCAGCCATCAGCCCTGCAGGGCCGCCACCAATCACTAAAACGTCGCATCGCATCTCCCTGCTCATACCTATCCAGGAAATATCTCCACATAAGGGTAGCATTAATTGTTTACCCTTAATGAAAAAGGGCCTCTTCTTTGAGCAACAGCCTCAAACTTTGACGTATTCAAGCTAAAATCTCTAGGTCTCTTGGTTAATAGGCTTCACGTCGTGAATTGATATGGCTTTACGAGCATTTTATTGGCATTGAGTACTTTAGCTAACGCCGGTGTAAACTCGTATCTAGATAACCTTCCACTAACTAAATATGTGATTCCCGTAGCCTTTGTCAACCAGCCTAGCATTGTTTATGCTAACTGTCGATGTACTCCTAGAATTGTGTGAAGTAAAAAAAAGTTGTAAGTTATCTTTTCCCTTTTGGAAGGTACTTGGAGATTACTGATGCAAATGATGGTAGGGTTCTCGTCTGGATCCATATTCTTCCGGGTCCCGTCGTTTCTATTACTAGCCCTTCGCCCCCGAAGAAAAAGGTCTTCAGCCCACCTAGTTTTCTTATTCTCCATTGAATCGTTCCATCCATGGCTACAAAGTGCCCATTATCTACTGTAACCCTTTCACCAGGTCCTAGTGATATCTCCTCTATTGCACCATAACTGTTCACGAACACCAGCCCTCTTCCACTTGCTTTTAGCCAGAAGAGCTCGCCTTCAGCTATTAGCCCTTTTAGTCCCCTCCAGCCTACTGATAGCTCTACTTCGCCTACGTGGGCTAGGTAGCTTGTGTCCTGTATGAAGAGTTCGCCGTTGAGTTCTATTGCGGCGATGTCCCCTGGAACGCTAGGAGCTATCCATATCTCGGTAGGGGACCTTGCAGTGAAAGAGTTGAAGAAGAAGCTCTCGCCTCCAGTAAGCATTCTGGCAATGCCCGTTGAAACGCCTAGAGAGCTTGTTGATATTTGTACTTCTCCTCTATGCAACATGTATGATCCAGGCTCTACCACTATTGATTCGCCCGGATTGAGGAGAACCTTCAATGTAGAATATGCAGGTCCCTTCTCAACTCTATATTGAACCATTGAAGCCCCGTACTTTCTGTAATGCTACATTCTTAAAAATTGTTTGATTAACGTTTACGTTACTAGGAATTGATGGTACCTAAAAATCGAAGATAGCGCATTCCACTACCACAATTTAGCGAGCTCTACTCGTATTCAGCACGTGAAGCTGGCGTTTGCAGACTTCTTTGTTTAAAGGAAATAATTGGTTGAGTTTAACCCATCATCTCTTCTCGCTTCTTAGCTTCCTTCATGATCCTCTTTGACCACTCCTTTAATATGTTGTCCTCTTCCTTTTTGACCTCTTCGCGACCTGCCTTATTTAAGCGCTCCTTAGTTTCTGGCAGCGTAACCACCCTTCATTAACTTGAGAGAAGCAACCACATAAAGCTGGCGTCCAAATTATTGCTTTTAATTAGGGGATGACTTTTACACCAATCTTCATTGCTACTTGTTCTTGCCTATGATCTAACGTTAGGAGTGGGGCCCTACTTCGTACGGCTTGAGCTATGTATAGAGTATCGTACACCGTCACGTCATAATCTAACGCTATTTTAAGGCGTCTTTAAGATACTTTACTTCAGGCTTCACGATCATGTTCTTTTCACGATAAGGCTCGAAGAGGTCTGCAATTTTTATAGCATCCCCACGCTAATCATGATTCTCATCTCTACATACCATATAGTCTATCAAACAATAAACCTTCGAGGTGTTAAGTTACCGTCTCCACGCTATGAGGTGATTGGACAAGATAGCCCGCTGATCGAGATTTTGAACCCAGCTCTAGTAGGCTTAGAGCTCACCCCCTCTACTAGCTTCCTGGATCTGCTAGCTAGTGCTAGGTTGGATCTTCAGAGAGTTCGGCTTATTGGTAGTATTGAAAACAACTGATAAGATGCTCAATCTAATGGGGGTCTTCGATTTCCTCAAGAGCGAGCGAGGATGTGTGCTCTACGATTAAGGTCCTAGTCAATTATAGATGAGTTGCGAGCGAGATCGAGAGGTACTGGCTTAAACCTTTGAATATGGAGAGCGAGTTTCGGATCAAGCTACTAAAGCCCACATATCATGACCTCTCCACGGCTTTACTCGGCATCGCGCTCTTATATTGCCTCAGCATATCTTTAGTTGAACTTGTAGGGGTAGTGGTTGTTGCCAAAGATATTCGCGGATAAGGAAAAACTCTCCCCTTCATATATACCGGCTAGGCTACCGCATAGAGAAGCCCAGTTGAAGACTCTGCTCGATCTAATTGATGTCGAGAGGGTGAAGGAAACAGTTTACCCCAAGTACATTCAGGTGATCGGTCCAATAGGGTCTGGGAAGACCTCGTCCTGCATTAAGCTTGGGAAGCTGTTGGAGCAGAAGGCTTTGAGTAAGGGCTTAAACCTCAAGTCGATATACGTGAACTTAAGGCTTGAGGGCTCCTCTAGGTTTATGGCCTTTAAGTCAATGGTTGAAAGGGTTGCATTTGAAGCTGTTTCTCGAAGCCTGAGCCCAGACGAGGTTTTAAAGCAGTTTATTGAGACCTTGAAGGCTAGGAAGTTAATGGCTTTAATAATAGTGGATGAGGTGGACTTTCATGTTAGGAGGAGCAAGGAGACCGTGGTCTACGATCTGACTAGGCTCCATGAGCTCACTTTAGGTGAAAGCCCCAATGTTTTAGGTACAATATTCATAGCTAGAGACCCTGATTGGGTTAATCTCCTTGACCCTGCTGAAAGGTCCACGCTAGGGAACATTAAGGTTCTGTTTCCTCCTTACTCGAAGGCTCAGGTCTTCGACATTCTTGAGTACAGGGCATCTGAGGCCCTAGTTCCAGGGGCAGTATCCCACGAAGTGCTGGACTTCATATCGAGTATAGTGGTTCAGCCGCCTAGGAACGGTGATGTTCGCTTCGCCCTAGACCTGCTCCTATATAGTGGAGTTTTAGCTGAAGAGCAGGGCTTTGATCGTATAACTATAGACCATGTGAGGAGCGTCTATGGCAAAAGTGTGGATTCAATTTTATTAAGCGACTTCGAGGAGCTGTCGATAGAGGAGAAAGTGTTGCTATTGGCGACTGCTAAGGCTCTATTTTCGACGACGTCCCCCTACGTTGATTTGAGCGGCGTTGAAGAACAATCAGTCGTGTTGCTTAAGGAACTTAAAGCTAAAGTAGACCTTCGAATAAGCGAAACGATAAAGAAACTTAGCGAGAAGGGTTTTGTTGAGTTAAGCGGTAGAAAGGTGGGGATCCTACTGGGACCTCTATGTAAGTTGATAACCATACTAGAAGACCTAATTTCAAGGGAGGTACAAAGGTGACCGAGCACCCAATTGAGGTAGCATTGGGTAGTGTTGGTAGGCTCAGAATACTAAAGTGTCTCCTCTCAGCTTCTAGGCCATTAACTAAGTATGCTATCGAAAAGGCGACTGGGCTCAAATCCGTCGACGTTAAGAGGGACCTAGAAAAGCTCACTTCGATAGGTTGGTTAACGGTGCTCAAAAACCCTAGATCCCCAGATAAATATGTGGTGAATCGAAGCCTAGAGGAGATTAAGGCATTAGAGGCCTTCTTTAGAGCCGTAAACTACGTTTAATATCTTCAGTACCCCCTCCCCCACCCAGGGTATTTCACGACTTATAAAGCTGCGGCTCTCTATAATGTTGGAGAGGTTGAGATGGCTTACGACTACGATTTAACCGATATAAAAGGTGTGGGCCCCGTAACTGCCGAAAAGCTTAGAAACGCGGGAATAACTAGCGTTGAGATGCTGGCCGTAACGCCTGTAAGAACTTTAATCGAAGTCGCCGGGTTAAGTGAAGATAAGGCTCTAGAACTAGTAAAGGCGGCAAGAGAGCTCGTCCAAATAAAGTTCATGAAGGCCTCCGAGTACTTAGAGAAACGTAAGCAGGTCGGCTTCTTGACGACGGGCTGTAAGGCTCTAGACGACCTCCTCATGGGTGGAATAGAGACCCAAGCGATTACAGAGCTCGTTGGCGAGTACGGCGTCGGAAAGACCCAGCTTTGTCATCAGTTATGCGTAACTGTACAACTACCTAAGGAGAAGGGAGGACTCAGCGGATCAGCGCTATACGTAGATACTGAGGGTACCTTCAGGCCTGAGAGGGTACTTCAAATAGCTGAGAGATTTCGTTTGGACGGTGAGCGAGCCCTAGATAACGTGGTTTACGCTAGAGCTTACAACAGCGACCATCAAATGCTGATAATTGAGGAAGCAGCGAACATAATTAAAGAGAACAACGTGAAGCTAATCGTAGTAGACTCCTTGATAAGCCACTTCAGAGGAGAGTACTTGGGGAGAGAGACTTTAGCCATCAGGCAACAGAGGTTAAACAAGCACATCCACCAGCTTTTAAGGCTTGCAGACATATACAACCTAGCCGTCGTGGTAACGAATCAAGTTCTAGCTAATCCAGAAGCATTCTTCGGTAACCCGCAGAAGCCGGCAGGAGGCAACATATTAGCTCACGGATCTACGTATAGGCTGTGGTTGAGAAAGGGGAAGGAGAATAAGAGAATAGCAAGGATATTTGATTCGCCGAAGCATCCGGAGGCTGAAGCGGTGTTCACAATTACAGATAAAGGAGTAATCGATGCAGAGGATTAGCCCTAGATCAGGTTTATAGATGGCTTAAGGTCAAAGGGAGGCCTATGGGGGCCATCTTCCATTACAACTGCATAAAGAGCTTTGGGAGGGGTCAAGTCGAAGTATAGGTTGAATGGTTCTACTCTGCTTATCTTGCTTAGAATCTCCTCTCCTTCTTTTACTTCGAGCACTACGTCTTCGACTCGCGCTTCTACGTCGACTTTAATAGATTCGCAAAAAGTTACATTCCTTAGCCCCATATCAGCTAAAGCTAGAGCTATCTGCGCGGTCCCAACCTTGTTTACTACGTGTCCGTCTCGGAGAATAGAGTCGGCTCCAAATACGAAGACCTCTACATCGAATATCCTCGACGCTTGATTCGCCGAAGCATCGACGATCAGCTTGACCTTATGACCCATGGAAGCCAATTGCTTAGCCGTAGCTACCCCTTCGCAGCGAGGTCTTGACTCCGTCACTAATACGAACTTCTTATCGCTCATGGCTTTAAAGAACTCTAGGACTGTTGAGCTCAAGCTATGAGTTAGGAACACATTATACTCCTTTAAGAGCTCGGTAGCCTTCCTAGCGACTTCCATCTTTGATTTCTCTAAATAATCTTTGAGGTCCTGCAGGGCTTTCAAGACCTCACTTAATAACCTTGACTCTTTAAGTGACCTCTTCACGACATTAGATGAAATAATAGCCGTATTCTTCAATGAGGTCATGCTAGGTCTTACCCGTTTAAAGGCTTCTACCAGTAGCTCTTGCTCCTTCTCGAGATCGGCTGAACCCCACAAGTTTTCTGCCAAACACTTAAACGCATCTATAGACCTAGAAGCCAACCACAACGCTCCGTGCTCTCTATCGTTCCTGACTTCATCTAATATTGATAGCCACTCCTTCACAGTAGTAAATTAACAGACACGCTCACTTAATTCTACTAGCTTCAGACTTGTACTATGCGACTTTCAAAAACTATATGGAGGTTTTGTCACAAAAGTTCCTGACTCGCCACTTAAGGTGAACAACTTTGCTTCCATCCATCTACAAGTGCAATATGTGTGGTGAATACATCGAGGAAGAGGAGCATTGCTCGTTACTAGCAAAGCACTCACTGGAGCATGCACCCGACTCTGTGGGGTTAAAGTCAAGTGAAAATAGTTGGGTAATGCTTAGCGAGCTAGTAACGAAAATTAAGCATCACAAACCCCATTATAGTTGGTTGTCTGAGGACCTCATAAAGCTGTTGCCATCCTAGATCCTAAAGGAAGATTCGAGCTGCGAAGGAATTTCATAAGGGCTAGGCATGGGCACTCAAAGAAGATTAAAGTTAAGGTGGAGTACCAAGAAGATCAAGAGATAAAAACCTTGTATCATGGTACAAGCATCTCGAAGTTAGATGCCATACTTAGAGAGGGCATCAAATCCATGAGCAGGGTAATGGTTCACTTAACATCATCAGTTCAAGATGCATCGAGGTAGCTTTGAGGAAAAGTTAGAAGATTGTGATATTTGAAATAGATGCAGATAGGCTTAGGCAAGAGGGCTTCAAGCTGTACAAGGCTAGCAGCAAGGTGTATGTAACGAGCTACGTACCTCCTTCAGCGATTAGAAAGTATGAGTTAATAACCCTTAGCCGATTTTCGACTCAGTTTTACAACTTTTTGAGCGAATGGGTAACGTTATTATAGGGCTCTGTAGAACTAGGGTACCGAGTAAGAGGGTTTTCATCGTGCCATTGCTCGAAATTATTGACCTGCATGCAGAGGTTGGTGAAAAACAAATACTTAGAGGAATAAACCTCAGCATAAATGCCGGAGAAGTTCACGTGCTTTTTGGACCTAATGGATCTGGCAAGACAACTCTCATAAATGCCATAATTGGGAACCCCGCCGTCAAGATCGTCAAGGGGAAAATAATGTTCAAGGGCGTCGACATAACTCGATTGCCAACACCAGAGAGAATCAAGATGGGCATGGGCGTAGCCTTCCAACACCCACCCAAGATTAGGGGTGTAAGGCTACAAGACCTCTTAGATGGGATGGCTAGCAAGATTGGAAGCAAGGTGGACGTGGAGAAGGCTGCTGCTCTTGTTAAGATGAAGGAGTACTTGGATAGAGAGGTTAACGTTGGCTTTTCAGGTGGTGAACTCAAGAGATCCGAGATACTTCAGCTTCTAGTTCAATCGCCAGAGCTTCTTCTGCTAGATGAACCAGACTCCGGGGTTGACGTTGAGAACTTAACGGTCATAGCCAACGCAATAAACGAGCTCTGCGAGCTCAACTTAAAGCCGAGCATGAGGACTAGAGCTGCTCTAATAATCACCCACTTAGGGTACATCTTGAATTACGTTAAGGCTGATAGAGCCCACGTGCTCTTCAATGGCAAGATAGCTTGCTCTGGAAAACCTAACGAGATACTGAAGCAGATAATGGAGCACGGATTTGAGAGGTGCCATGAATGCCTTCAGGAACAAGGAGTCAAATAGAGCAATTAAAGAAGAAGGCTGAAGAAACTTTAACCAAACCCCCTGCTTTCGGGCCAGACTTAGACCTCTCCAAGTACAGGTATGAAGTCGAGAAGCCGAAAGACTGGCTCACAGAAGATCTTATAGAAAGAGCTGAGACCGTTGGAATCGACTTACGCGAGAGGGAGAGATCAGGAACCTACCTACAGCTTGACCACTACTCAATAATCGAAAAGGCTACAGCAGGCGGCGTAGAAGTCATGAGCATAAGCAAGGCACTTGAAAGTTACGACTGGCTCCTCGACTACTACTGGAAGGCACTAAGCGTCGACATGGACAAGTTCACAGCACTAGCAGAAGTTAAGAGAACTGAGGGTTACTTCATAAGGGCTAAAAAGGGGGTTAAGATAGACCTCCCAATACAAGCATGCTTATACTTGAAGACTCCAAGGATAGCTCAGAACGTTCACAACATAATAATCGTAGAAGAAGGAGCTGAGCTTCACGTAATAACTGGTTGCGTTACACCAAAGAAGGCTGAAGGGCTCCACGTAGGAGTTTCAGAGTTCTACGTTAAGAAGGGCGGTAAGCTGACCTTCACTATGATTCACGGATGGACTGAAGAAGTTGACGTAAGGCCGAGAACAGGTGTGATACTTGAAGATGATGCCTCTTACACCTCAATTTACGTAAACTTAAACCCTGTAAGGACGTTTCAGATGATGCCTAAAGTGTACTTGGAGGGCAGGAATGCGAGGTGCTACTTAGCCTCAATAATAGCAGCCTCAAAGAGCTCCTATTTTGATGTAGGTGGAGCTACTTATTTAAGAGCCGAGAACACGAAGGCAGAGATAGTCTCAAAGACTGTGGCCAAAGATGAAGCTTACGTTGCTGCTCGGGGCTTCATCGTCGGCGAGAGGGATGGAGTTAAAGGACATTTAGAGTGTAGAGGGATGCTCCTTTCACCTAAATCAGTGATACTAGCTATTCCAGAACTTGAAGCTAGAGCTAGGGATGTAGAGTTATCACACGAAGCTGCTGTTGGAAAGATAGCGGAGGAGGAGATATACTACCTTATGGCTAGGGGCTTCAGTGAGGAAGAGGCAACCTCAATAATAATAAGAGGCTTCATGAACGTGGATGTGAAAGGCTTACCGCCAGCACTTGCACTACAAATTAAGAAGGCCTTGGACATTAGCGCAAAGAGTCTCTAGACATTTTCCTCCCCTCTATCATGGCCTGTGCGAGAAGAGTGTACGCCATCTTGGCAGCTCTCTCAGGCATATAGCAATTGGGAACAAGCCCCTTACCTAGTATTTCAAGTGCTTGCTCAAACTCTTGCATTCTAACGCCCAAAGGAAGAGTCCAAGCCACAATTATCGGCTTTCCATATCGCCTGCTAGATTCAACGATTGCCCTCGAAATGTTGATGGGCGAAGGTGCATGGATTATTGGTGGTGAGATTATCATGTCTATATTAGGGTCTCGGCACATTATTTCAAGAGCCTCTCTATACATGTCTATATTTTCAAGAATAGAACCCGTAGTATCTACAGGGTTCGTAACTGAAGCTATTGGTGGTAGAATTGCTTTCAACTTCTCAATGCTCTCCTTAGTCAGTGAGGGGACTTTAAGGCCATACCTTTCACAAGCTATGACAGCAGGTCCTCCTAGAACCGATATTATTCCAACCCTGTTGCCCTTTGGTCTTAAGGAGCAGGCAAGGGTCATGGAGAGCTCGTAGAGCTCCTCGAAACTTTCAGCCTGATCTTCAAAGGCCCCTCTGCAATATAGTGTCCGAGGAGGTTCTCGATTTTCACTAGACGTTCCATTGACTTGCCCTCAAATGTAATCATCGAGACTTATATATTAAGGATATCCAAAGCCTTGAAAATTAATTTGATGACATAAGAACGTTGTAAGCTCAAGAAGCGCTAAGCTCTTCTTTGGGACGTCGAGGCTCCGCATCGTAATAGCTTCTCAAGATAGCATCAATATAGTTGATGACAATTTATGAAATGGATAGTCAAATGAATTCGATGTGGCATTTTGATGCTTAAAGGAAAGAGGAGTTGAAGCTTTAAGTGATTTGCGCATCAAGCTTCATTTAGAAGAAATTTTTAAACTTCCTTCGATTAGCCGCTCATCGTGTGGTGGCTAAGCTTCGTCCTTCACGAAGCAGGGTTTAACCTGCTGTTGATATTGCTGCCACTCTACGTGGTCTCCATTGGTGGATCGCTCACTGATGTAGGCATTATGTGTATGATAGGGCAGCTCGTAGCCATTCCAGCTTCAATGTTTTGGGGCTACATCTGCGATAAAGCGAGGAGTTACAAGCCCTTCATCATCTTATCCTTCTCATCCCTCTCAATAGCTATATACTCCTTAGTAGTGGTAACTAAAGTAAGTCATCTGATCTTCCTTTATGCTATATTATCAATATTTCATTCAGCTCACGGTCCTCCACGAAATGTGCTGATAGCAGAACTACACACATATGAAGAATGGAAAAGGAGCTTTGCAGTATTTGGAGGGTTCGCGGAGATCGGGCGGCTTATAGGATTGCTCATGGGCGCCTACATTTCATTTAGCGGGGCAAGTACCATCTCTCTGATATCCTTATGTGGTAGCCTACACATAGCTGCCCTCCTCTTATCCATCATCCTTATTAGAGATCCCATTTTGATTCTAGAGCGCCGTTTAGTATACATAAAGAGGATGGTGGACTTAGTAGATAGAGGGACTTATGCTTTCTGTAAAGCTCTCGATGGGTTCTCTAGAGTTTGTAACCTTAAGGAGGTGAATGTAAAAGCTTTTTATGCTGGATTAACCTTCTTCCAAGCAGCATCAACCATGCTCTTCACTCCATTGCCTATATTTCTCTCACGTGAACTAGCCCTCCAACAAGGCCTAGTCTTCACTATATATACCTTAAACTCCTTGGGTGTTGTTCTAGGTTACTTACACCTAATTTATCGATCTAGCGAAAATGTTGAGAAGACCTCTTTGCTTAAAGTCGTGCTACTAAGAAGTGTAACGGTCTTCTTAATGTTCATTGCACTATCATCGACCTTTAATGTAGTGATAATTACAGCGTTGCTAACCCTGCTAGGCTATCTCTATGCGCTATTCTACGTCTATGTGTTGACTATTTCTATGGAGCTTTTACCTCCTAAGAAAGTGGGGTTAATTGACGCCATAATAAACCTGGGCTCGGTTTATGGAGCCTTTATTGGACAGCTTATAGCCGATAAGGTGGGCTTTAACTACGTGTTCCTATTGAGTGGGCTAACATTCTTCGCTTCATTCATAGCGTTTAAAGTCTTCAATAGATAGTTGTTTGACCATAAAGCTACTAGCCTAGAAATATGTGTCTTTGATGTAAAATGCTGCTTTAAGAGAAGACCTGAGCAACTCTAACTGTTCACACGGCAGTAAGCAACATTAATTAATGTACGCTTCCTCAAACTTCAAAATGCTTCGCAAGCACTTTAACTCTTGAGGCTTTAATTTGCACAAAAACCGTGGCTCCGGGTTTAACATTGAAATCGTCAAGATAATCCGGGTTAATCTCAGCTTTTAGGTTAACATTGCCTAAATCGACGTCAACCTTAACAACTGATCCTTCCATATACATGCCTTTTACCCTTCCCACCAAGATGTTGCATTGGCAGCCTTTCCACTTCGGCTTGACGATCTCCCTCGTAGGCGATAAAATGATATCTTGAGGTTTTATGACAACTATAACATCTTTAACTTTTTCTGGGAAGTTTCCACAACCCTCAGCATTCAAGATAGTGTCTCCAACATCGACAGAGACGCGTCCATCCTCGATTGAAATGACATGTCCATCAAGGACATTATAGCCTAAAAATTCTGCGATGAATTTTGAACTTGGATTTTCAAATATAGTCTCAATAGAGCCTACCTGCTCAATCCTTCCATCACTCATTATGGCTATTTTATCACCGACTGCTCTCGCTTCCAACAGGTCGTGAGTTGTATGTATGACTGAAGTGCCAAATTGACGGAAGACCTCCTTAAGCATACCGCAGATTTCTCTTCTAAAAACTTCTCTTGTAGGTGGGTCCAGCGCTGAGCACGGTTCATCTAACAATAAAACGTCAGGTTTAGCTGCTAAGGCTCTCGCAATAGCCACCCTCTGTTTCTGCCCAGAACTCAGGGACTCGACACTTTTATTCATTAAATTCTCAATTTGAAGTAGGCGTACGATCCTTTGAAGATCATTTAATCCCATGCCCTTCGATTTCTTAAATGCAAGCTGAATATTCCGCTCAACAGTCATATTCGGGAACAACACGTAATCAGCTGGTACATACCCGACTCTCCTCTTTTCTGGTGGAAGATCCGTGACGTCAATTCCGTTAATTATTATCTTTCCGGAATCGATCTTCTGAAGACCGGCTATGCATTCAAGCAGCGTCGTCTTTCCACATCCATTGGGGCCCATTAACGTAAGAATTGTGCCGCACTGAACTTCAAAGCTAATATCTGTTAAGAAGAAGGAGCCTCGTTGTGCATGCAAATTTAAAACAGTTATCATATAGCGAGCCCCCCGTACAAGAGCTTTCTAGTAGCTATTAATGCTAGGCAAGCTGTGAAGAGGAGAATAAATGACAAAGCAGCCACATTTCCTAAGTCTGCTGCAACGAGATTAAGATAGAGCGCGATGGGTAAGGTTTCAGTCTTGAATCTAGTAGCACCGGCAAGCATGAGTGTTGCGCCAAACTCTCCCAACGCTTTAGCCCAAGATATGAGGGCTGCTCCAAGAATGCATCGCTTAGCAGCTGGCAACGTTACATATAGGAAAGTCTCCAACTCCGTGTATCCAAATGTCCGAGCAACTCTTTCATAGCGAGCAGGTACTCCATCGAAAGTCTCTTTTAGGAGCTTTATTGTTAAAGCGCTTATTACAGCTAATTGGGCTACGATGATCCCCGGGACTTCGAAGACAATCCTTACAACACTTTCATTTATGAACATACCTAGAGGATTTCTCGCGAAGAAAATAAGTAGCATAACTCCTAGTGCGACTGGAGGAACTGCTATAGGTACGTCTAGGAAGCCTTCAATCACGGTTTTCCCCCGAAATTCGAGACGAGATAGAGCGTAAGCTACTGGAATGCCGATGACTAGAGAGATTAAAGTTGAACATGTAGCGGTAAAGATTGAGAGGGAGAGAGCGAACCTTACTTCATCAGAGATAAAAGCATATGCGAGCTGCCAAGGATCAACAAAGATTGCTGGCGATGTAAAGACGCATAAGAAGAATATCAAAATGAGTATTAAGAAGGAGAACACTACGACTCTGAACACATTGGGCTTCATGCTACCCAAGCTCCTCAATTATTGCATTTGGAGCATAGGCTCTAGCTTCCTCTAATGTCGAGAAGTATCCATACTTTGCCCAAACGCCATGCATGTCCTGTGAAGTTAAGAAGTCTAGAAACTTCTCGGCAAGAACTTTATTTTTACTATATGTTGACACTGCTCCAGCTATGTAGCCTATCTTCAGGATCTTATTCGGTTCGATCCACACGATGTCAGTCTTCTCGGGGCTCCAATAATGGAAAACGTGCCACCCGATTACGGCATCCACAGTACCAATGTAGATTAGCTGAGCCGTCGCCTCGCAGCTAGCCGCGTAAACAGCAATATTCTTACTAACAGCTTCCCAAAGCCCATTTATCTCTAAAAGCTCCTTAGCGTAAAGACCGACACAAACAGATTTAGGATCAGCTATTCCAACATGGATTCCAGGTCTTGCAAGATCCTCAATTGACGTGATGTTCTTCGGATTTCCTTTCTGAACAATGATTGCTGGAACTAGATAAGCAAGTATTTTTGCTGGGTGCTCAGTAAGGTTAACAACATTCCTCTCATTTGCCAAAATAAGATATTCTGGCGAACCCGGAATATAGACGTCGCCTGTTCTTGCAATTTCCATAGACGACAGCAAACTCCCTGAGCCACCAAGCTTCAACTCAACTTTAATGCCATACTTCGATTCAAAAATGCTAGCAGCTTCTCTATAAACGGGAGCGGCGGCTGCACCAGCGAATACGACGATCGATTGATCTGCTGGGTTGCTACCATAGAACGTATAAATGACTACTCCAAGTGCAACTAATATGAGACCAATCAGAGAAGATATGTTCAAAAGTCTCAAATGAGACCTGCTTGGCTTCATCAATTATCGTCCTTTTATTGCTGGGAAGAGATGGTTATATCTTCAACCTTATAAGACCTACTGAAAACTAGTTTTAACTTTCTATAGTTAACAATTTAATTTAAATTCATAGTAATGGCGTAGAGCTTATGGTTTCTGGAGTAATGTTTATAAGCAAATTCATATCATTAGTGTTACGAACTGATAGTTAAGGTGTTACCATGCATATACCAGATGGTTTTCTAGATTTTACCACAGCTACCTTAACATATCTCGTAACCATCGGCTATGGCTATGTAGCTTGGAGGAGGTTCAAGGTCTCCTTTGCTCCTGAAAGAGTATCGCTTCTAGTTATCCTCTCAGTAGCAATATTTGTGGCTCAAATGTTGAATTGGCCTTTACCTGGAGGTACTAGCCTGCACTTTGTTGGTGGAGCATTAGCTGGAATGCTGCTTGGCCCTTTACTTGGCTTCATATCGTTAGCGCTAGTTGTTGGCGTTCAATGCATCATCTTCCATGACG
The DNA here is from genome assembly GCA_038887515.1 of Candidatus Nezhaarchaeales archaeon. Classification (GTDB taxonomy): domain Archaea; phylum Thermoproteota; class Methanomethylicia; order Nezhaarchaeales; family WYZ-LMO8; genus WYZ-LMO8. The sequence continues at coordinate 397,104 of JAWAKK010000001.1, forward strand.
GTGGAGTAACTACGCTTGGAGCCAACCTCTTAAACATGGCGATAATCGCGGTACTAGTGGGTTACGCAACATTCAAGATTACCATCAAGCTCATAGGAAATAAGCGAAGCTCAAGAGCTATAGGTGCATTTATAGGTGGATGGCTGAGTATCGTGCTAGCTGGTCTTGCGTGTGGTCTTGAGATAGGTTTGTCGCCGGCATTTGGCTTTTACATTGACGTCACAGTCCCAGTAATGGTTGGGTGGCATGCGATATTAGGTGTAGTAGAGGGTGTGATAACTTCCCTCGTGGTTGACTTTATCTACACGAGATTACCTATGGCGACCTATAAGGGTGAGGGGGTAAAAGCATGAGCAACCTCATCAAGAGCAAGAAGGCTTGGACAACAATAATAGTACTACTAATTCTAAGCCCAATATTTGGTGTAGTACTAGCTGATATCGTCGGCTATCATGAGCCTCTCGATCTAGCAGCTGAAGCTATAGGTCTTCGTGATGTGAGCGAGGAAATAACTTGGACTCCATTCTTCGACTACAACGTTCCTGGCTTGCCAGCTGAGATCGGCTACATCATTAGTGGAGCTATAGGGGTCATTGCTATCACGATGATAGGTTATGGAATCTTAAAATTGGCTGAGAAGAGAGTGAGGAGAAAGGTGTAATCTTTGTCTAAGAGCCTCTTATCATCGTTTTTAAACGGCATAGCCGATGTGTTGGAGGTCTTCTCGTTTGAGAGGAAAGAAGATGTAAAGCTCTTTGACGACAGATCTATTTCTATTTCACTCTTAACGCTAGCTATCGCTGTCTCTTTCTCTAAGACCGTATATTCACCTCTAATAGTGCTCTTACTAATAGCCATACTAGCAAGGCTATTCAAAGTAGATGTTAGATACACGCTGAAAGTAGCAAGCGTAGTGGCTATCTTTGTTATGGGAGTAACGCTCCCAATGGCTTTGTACCAAGCATACATCAGCTACGATGTTAAAGGAGGCTTACTCGCAAGCTTAATGCCAATAGCGAGCAGCGTCACCATCCCACTAATATTAAGAGCTGTTGCAGCAGCTACTGCCGTAACGCTTATGGTTCAATGCTTGGGGTTAACAAGATTAATGAAGGTGCTTAGAAGTCTAAGGTTTCCTCCAAAGCTCCTCTTCGTATTAACGTTATACATTAGGTACATACCCATAATGCTAAGACGGTTAGTAAGATTATTTTCAGCTCGTGAAGCGCGTTTACTGAGCAAAAGTAAATCGAAGAATTCTTGGTTTATGCTGTCAACGGTAGCAGGGAGCTTACTCATAATTGGGTTTGAAAAAGCTCTTAGATTACAAATGGCTCTTAAAGCCAGGGGACTCCACTATGATTTGATCCCAACATATTCAGGAAAAATTAGCTTACAGGATTCAATATTCATGGCATTAATGCTTGGATTAGCTTTCATGTTGGTGTTGATGTGAAATGAGTGAAAATGAGCCCCTAAAGCCACTAATAGAGCTTGAGAATGTGTCATACACATATCCTGATGGAACTTGCGCACTTAAGAAGATTAGCGTTAAAATACCAGAGAAGAGCATTATTGCGATAACAGGGGCTAATGGATCCGGTAAGAGCACCTTGCTTCTGATAATGGCCGGCTTATTAGATCCTCAAGAGGGCTGCGTTAGGTTTAGAGGCATAGACATGAAGAAGCTTGGACACAAAGTAAGGCGCGAAATAGGAGTAGTCTTTCAAGACCCCGATGATCAGCTCTTCGCACCAACAGTCTACGACGACATAGCCTTTGGCTTAAGGCTTCTGAAGTTAAGTGAGAAAGAAGTTAGAGCGCGCGTCTATGAGATAGCGCGCGAGCTGGGCATCGAGAACTTGCTGAATAGACCTCCACATAGGCTTAGTGGTGGCGAGAAGCGTAGAGTAGCTCTCGCCACAACTCTGATCTTAAATCCATCAGTACTACTCCTAGACGAACCCTTCTCAGACTTAACTCCTTACGCAGTCGAGTACTTAATGGACTTTATCATGAAGCTTAGAGGCTCTGGGAGGACCATAGTGTTCACGAGTCACGATATAGACATCGTCGCTGAGTTATCCGATTACGTCTACGTCTTAGCCAAAGGTCAGTTAATAGCTCAAGGAAAGCCTAACGAGGTTCTGTGCAACGATGAGCTGTTGAGCAAAGCCGAGATGAGACCTCCAACAGTGACGATCATATATAGAGAGCTTATGGGCTATAGTGATAGATGTCCCATTAAGATGTCAGAACTTTTATCAATACTAAGAAGTAGAATCGTAGCCCCTCATTCGCATGATGGTGTGGCATGCAATAAGTTTGCCTTAAGTGAGGAGAAAATCAGCTATCTAACAAAATCACCACAATATGATGGGAGTTTCTGACGGCGATGACGATCACCATGGCATAATGACATCAACATGCGATGAGAGGGCTGTAGATTATTAATGTCATAACCTAAATGATGAGATTCATCTCGTATTATCGTCACGTGACTAAAGTCAACAGCTATGATAGGATAGGAGAAAGGCTACGGATGGATTATTCATCCAAAGTCTTTATAACTCTGAATTTAAGAGACAGCGAGGGGTGTCGGTGGTTTTTAGGAGATGAAGGCTATCATTATAATCGGTGATGGAATGGCTGATCGACCGTTAGAGGAGCTCAACTTCATGACTCCATTGGAAGCTACTAGAGTAAACAACATGAACTGGCTTGCCTCAAATGGCATTTCAGGGCTTCTCTGTTCAACAGTTCCTGAAAGTGATGTAGCGAACTTAGCCGTCTTCGGCTATGATCCCTCTAGCGTTTACACTGGTAGAGGGGGGTTCGAAGCTGTTGGAGCTGGAGTCCAACTTTTGGATGAAGATTTAGCTTTTAGATGCGACTTCGCCACTATTCTTACAGCTCTATCAAGGAGCTCTACGAGGTTGTAGAACGTGTCCCTAAATATCCCGCATATCGTGACCACTACATCTATTCTAGGTCTACCGAGCTCTGAGAGAGGTATTACTTCGAGGTCCCTAATGTACAGGCCTCTCCAAACAGGTTTTACACCTAGAAGGTGGAATATTGCTGCTAGCGTCTCTCCACCGGTCTTCATGGTCTCAAAGGCCCATAAAACAACGCCAACGGCCTTCGGGTACCTCCCATTCTTCTGGTAGAACCTCTTAAGATATTCTTCAGCTATCTTCTTACCTCTCTCCTCCTTCTTGCAATCTTCACTACGCCTACTATCAAAAATGGTATCGCAATGGCGAACCAAACTGCTACCCATAATGGAGAAAGAAAACCATCCATTATATGCATAGGAATCACTAGCTGGATAGATTATCCAGCCAACTCATATAAAACTTACCATCAACGTAATTACTGTTGGGAAGAGATGTCTTAAAGCAAGATGTTGGCTTCTCTGTTTATGAAGTCGTGACCGCACTTAGCCTATATTAAGGTTAGATGGTCAACTTACTTAGCCATTTAAGGACGAGGTCTAGAGTGAAGTTTAAATTGTTGGTTAGCTTCACCTATCCTTAAGGCTGGATGGGTTATCCAACCATGGATCAACATCACGATCCTGATGACATTCAAGCTTCGAGGGCACTTCTATCCATGAGCATCAATAAGGTTAGAGAGCTTATTGGAGATTACTTAAGAAGTTTGCCAGCAAGCCATGCGAGAATCGTTGAGCGAGTCGTGCATGCTACTGCGGATCCAGAGTTTGCTAAACTAGTAGTTATAAGTAATGGAGCTGTCGAAAGTGGGATCAAAGCCATAAGGGCTGGCGCAAAGGTCGTGACCGACGTTAAGATGGTTAAAGCCGGGTTGAGAGAAGTAGGGCTTAGAAGGTTTGGAGGAAGAGTTGAGTGCTACGTGGATGATGAAAGAGCCATTAAGGTAGCTCGAGAAGAAGGAATAACTAGAACTGCAGCGGCAATGCGAGTCGCCGTCGAGATGGGGTTAAACGGAGCGATAGTCCTGATCGGGATATCTCCCAGTGCAACACTTGAGCTGGTTTCAGCTATTAAGAGAGGAGAAGCAAAGCCAGCTCTGATAGTTGCAACACCAGTTGGTTTCATAGGGGCTAGAGAGTCTAAAGAGGAGGTCATGAAGCTACCAATCCCCTACATAGTCGTAACAGGTTCAAAGGGTGGTAGCCCCGTAGCTGTAGCAATATTCAATGCGCTATTAACGTTAGCAGAAGAGGGTATGGAGGGCTTCACTTGAAGTTTCTAAAGTACGGGATTTCGACAGGTGCATGTGCAGCTGCTGCAGCTAAAGCTGCTGCTCTAGCCTTGATGGGGGTCAAGACTGATAAAGTCAGCATTCCAACACCTATTGGACTACGACTTGAAGTACCTGTTGAAGGGTGTCGAAGAATCGACGATGAGAGGGCAGTGGCTTGGGTGGTAAAGGATCCTGGAGATGACGTTGACGTAACTAGGGGGCTTAAAATACATGCTACTGTTAGGCTTACTAGAGATGGAGAGATCGTCATAAAAGGTGGAGAAGGCATCGGAGTAGTCACCAAGCCTGGATTACCAGTCCCCGTAGGAGAGGCGGCTATAAACCCCGTGCCCAGAATGATGATCAAACAAGCTCTTCAAGAAGTACTGCCTCCAGGCATTGGCGCCGAGGTCTTGATAGAGGTCCCCGGCGGTGATGAGGTAGCAAAGAGGACCCTCAACCCAAAGCTTGGCATCATTGGAGGAATATCGATTCTAGGCACCACCGGAATCGTGAAACCACACTCTACTTCAGCATATAAGCGTTCGCTCTCAGTTCAAGTAGACGTAGCTTTGGCTAATGGGCATGATAGAATAGTCATAGTTCCTGGGAACGTTGGTGCGAGGGTTGCCAGACAGCTCCTCAAAATCCCAGATGAGGCTATAGTGCAAGCAGGCGACTTCATCGGCTACATGCTTCGTAAAGCAGTAGAGAAGGGGGTGAAAGAAATCCTGCTAGTTGGACATGCAGGTAAGCTTGTGAAGATCGCAGCAGGCATCTTCAATACTCATCATAAAGTTGCTGATGCTAGAATGGAGGTCATTGCAGCATATGCTGCTGCAGCAGGAGCTGATAATCATCTAGTTAAGAGAATCTTAGAAGCTAACACAACGGAGGAGGCTATTAAGCTCCTTCAACTTCATGGAATCCTTAAGCAAACCTTCAACATGATTGCTGATAGAGCCAGGTCTAGGTGCATTGACCTAATCGATGGAAGGGCAAACGTAGGCATCATAATAGTGTCGCTTGAAGGTGAGGTTTTAGGAGTTAGTGGCGTTGATAGGTGGTTGTCAGCACATGGCTAAGATCTACATTGTCGGCGCTGGTCCAGGAGATCCTGACTACGTGACTCCAATTGCCAGGAAGATGGTTAGGCAGGCGGAGTTGGTAATAGGCTCAGAGAGAGCAGTTAAGCTCTTCAATAACGACGTAAGAGGAGAGGTCATCATTCTCGATTCGAGGAATTTTAGGGAGGTAATGGTTTACGCTGTAGAACGAGCAAGAAGTGGAGCAAACGTAGTAATGGTATCCACAGGAGATCCTGGCTTCGCTGGTCTACTTGGAACATTCATAAAGAGTTTTGGAACAAAATTGGACGTGGAGGTTGACGTCATCCCTGGAGTAAGCGTCATTCAAGTATGCGCTGCTAAACTCAAGATCTGTTGGGATGATGCTGTCCTAATTAGTCTTCATGAGGGCGCAACCGAAGAAAAGAGGAGGAGACTGGCTGGAGCTGTTAAGTCGGGTAAGACGGTAATCCTCTTGCCAAACACTAGGTCTTTCACTGTCAGGGATGTCGTGAAGTACCTCTTGAGCGAGGGAGTAGACGAGGAGACAATCGCGTACGTGTGCGAGGACTTAACTCTTAGTAGTGAGAGGATCGTTAAAGCCACTTTAAGAGAATTAATGTCCTACGAGGGTAGCTCTCTATGCGTTATGGTGATCACTCCAAGGAGGGGTAATTGTGTGGAGCTATAAAACACCTGGAATACCGGATGAGCTCTTCATAACTAGCGATAAGGTTCCTGGACCAACCAAAGAAGAGGTAAGAGTTGTGACCATATCGAAGGCAAGGCTTAAGGAGGGATGTCGCGTTGCTGATGTTGGTTGTGGTGTTGGAAGCATAACTGTCGAAGCTGCATTAATTGTTGGCTCTACGGGGAAAGTATACGCTATTGATAAAGATGAAGAGGCTATTAGAATCACGAAGCTGAACGTGGCTAAATTTGGCGTTCAAGATCGCGTTCAGGTAATACTTGGGAAAGCTTCTAAGGTTCTTGAGCTAATCCCGGAGGTCGATAGCATAATAATAGGAGGTGGAAGGCCCTTATCCAAGGTCCTTGAAGCTGCTGTTAAGAGACTGAAGTTTGGTGGACGCATCGTAATCAATGCGGTCACTGTTGAAACGGCGAGTAGAGCTATCAAGATGCTCAAGAAGATGAAGTTCGGTGAGCTGGAAGTAGTTAACGTATCTATCGCTAAAGGCAAGCTTACCAACGCGGGAACTATCATGCTGGCTAGGAACCCTGTTTTCGTAATATCTGCGTCAAAATCTTGAGGGAGCTATATTGCTAGGCAAGTTATATGGTGTGGGTGTTGGTCCAGGCGACCCTGACTTACTGACTTTGAAGGCTGTAAAGGTTTTGGGTGATGTGGACGTAATATTCGCTCCAAAACCCAGCACTGACAAGCCTAGCTTAGCACTGACGATTGTTAAGCCAATGCTTAGAGACCATCAGGAAGTGGTAGAACTTGTCTACCCGATGACTAAGGAAAGAGAGGTCTTAGAAGCTTGTTGGGAAAAGAATGCTGACCTGATAATCTCAAAGCTCATGACAGGAAAGAACGCAGCCTTCATAACGTTAGGAGACCCCATGCTCTACAGCACCTTCATATATACTTGCAGGAAGATTGTAGCTAAAGCTCCTGACGTGGAGATAGAGATAGTCCCAGGAGTTACATCGATAACGGAATGTGCTGCAATCTCAAGGACGTCCATAGCAGAAGGAGATGAAGTAGTGGTGATAATCCCTTCACTGAGTGATCGCGAAAAAATTAGAGGTCTAGCGAAGAAGCTACATCAATAATCATAAGGGGCTTCATGGAGATAGACGTTAAAGGCTTACCGCCACTATTAGCTTCTCTCAGATAAAGAGGGCATTAGATGTAGCGACCAAAGGCGTCCAGACAACCTCCTTTCACTTTCAGCTAAAAGCTAAAAGCTAAAAGAATTTAATCAATAATTTATAGAAAGTCCACATACAAAACTGAAAAATTAAAACATAGTTGAAAAGATGAATGAAGTACGTCTTGGGGTGTTAGTGAAGTACATGCCATTGCTTGCTGGTGTCGTGTATGAGGTTAAGGTATCGCCTGCAGAAGAGTCGGGAAGCGCTCATAATCTCTGTTTCGCTAAGCTCTCTAGGCGCAATTGTTGAAGGTGTGGCACTAACATTTTATGGGAGCATTATTCTCGCCACTGACTTTTTTCACTGGGTCTTGGATACAATAGTTGAGGTTATGTTCCTATTTTCGATTTATTACGCTAGTAGAGTAGGAAAGAGGTTTCCTTGGAGTATAATAGCGCTTGAGTTCTTGACAAGCATAATAGTGATGATCGTTGTCTTAGGCTTCTATGGCTTCTACTTCTTCAATTACGTTAACAGCCTCATGCAACAGTATAGTGTATCAACGGTATCGCCGCTGGCTGCAATAGCTACAGCTATTGGAGGAATAATTACTTTAACAGTGTTCGTGCTTCAAAGAAGGAACTACAGGAAATATTCGTTAGAGATCTTAAGAATTGATAGTAACCATGCACTGATAGATACCGCATCGTCTTTTTTCGCTACCTTTGGAATAATCCTTACAGCTTGGTTGGGAGACCCAACGATAGAGATTTTTGCTACACTAATCATCATGATGTTCATAATTCATAGCATCTTTGAGATATTTAAAGATACCTTTAAGGTATTATCGGGAAGCAATTTAGATCACGAGATAACGGATAGAGTGAGAAGAGCCATCGAAGAGAGATTGTTCGATGCTAAATTAAAGAACGTGGAGGCTAGGAAGGTCGGATCGTTTTACATAGTGTCTACCGATATATTTTTGGATCCAAACACCACCATTTCAAAAGCACATTCTTTACGCAGGAAGATCGTAAATTTAGTTAAAGAAGTCTCCGACCTCATTTACCATGTCGACGTTAAGTTCTATCCCTCGCTCGAATACAGGAGAGTTTTGAAAAAGCAAAAGAGGAGGAGTTAAAGGTTTAAGTTTAAACCCCAATTATACAGACTAAGGTATGTGGACGCTGTTGCGATGAAACCATTTGCGACTATTGATTGGCTACTCCTCTCTTCGCATAGGCTCTTTGATCAACGTTCCAATCATTACCATTAACGGTATGCTAAGGGTCATTGCCAAGTAGAAAGGCGCCTTGGGCGATACATGTTCGTAGAGAGAGCCTCCTGCAAGATTTCCAAGAGCCATAAATATGACGCTAAGGAAGTTGGAAAGGGCATTAATCTTTCCTCTCTCGTCCCTAGGTGTGAGATCTGCGATAAGTGAGCTCGCCCCTGCGTACATCATTACTTGGCCAGCTCCTACAAGTATCAAGGAGATTACTACTAAGAACGTGCTTCCATTTACGAAGAACCATATAGAGAAAGTAAAGAGTACGTAGGCTACTATCAAGGATATCTTTCTGCTGGCCTTGTCGATTAACTTTCCTATCGGTATAGAGAAGACGACTGTAGTAACCGGTACAATTGTTAAGAGAAGCCCCCATAGAGTCTCGTTTATCAATAATTCTCTCACCGCGTATACCGGGAGAAATGGTGTTATTGCGGAGAAACCCGATTGTCCGATAGCAACCGCTAAAACGAGGTATAAGAGAGACCTCGACGCTTTCTTGTACGCTGTTAAACATTCCCTAACCGCAATCGGGTAGTTCCTCCAGAGATTCGATACGCTAGGCTTCTCGGAACCCCTAAAAGTCTCCTTTAAGTAGAACAATCTGAGGAAAGCCGCGGCGAGAAAGAAGGTGACCACTAACCCGTAACCCATCCTCATCCCCATCATCAACCCAAAGGTTCCACATAAATAAGCGGCGATTATAGGGCCTGGAGTCGTCGAGGCGTTACCTATTAGCGAAACTATACCGAAGCCCATGCCCCTCTTTTCGGGCGGTAGAGAGTCGGCCAGCATAGCCATGAGGGCTGGCTGATACATAGAGTTAAATACGGCCATTAGTACACTGCCCACTAAGATGAAGTGCCAGGAGGGGGCTAGGGCGAAGAATAGGTAACTTAAAGCCACCCCGAATGTCATGGTACATATTATCCACTTTCTCCCAAACTTATCGGCAATATAGCCTCCGGGAAACTGCATTGAAGCTAAAGCAATGAAGTGACAAAACCCTATTAGCCCTACTATAGTCTCGCTAGCCCCTAGACCGATTACGTATAGAGCATAGTAGACGGCTGGTATCTCCATCGCAAAATCCATGAGTAGCCAACTTACAACCAAGACGGCATAGTTTCCTTTAACGAAAGCTAGGTCTTCTCTGATATGCTGAATAAACCGTGCAACCATCAACGGCTCGCCTCAAACACTCGCCGGAATAAACGCTAATTACTACTCAACGCTGAGGCTTCTACCTATAACTATAGATTTGCTTTAAACTTTATGTCTAATAGGCCTTCAAAATGATTGGTTTAGCAGGTCTCTATCGACCTTTTCATGTTTAATTAATATCCTTCGATTTTCTTTGTATCATGTATTGATACTTTACTTCTCCATCCATTATATAGTACACTAAACATTCACCATCTTCGGCTTTTAGTATCGGCTTTGTTAAGACTTCCGCTATTTTTACGAGGTCCCCAAGACTCTTCACGTCTATTGTTGTCCACGTCTCGGGAGGTAATCTCGTTGCCTCAATTATCAAGTCTTTATATTCTTCAGCCACTTTTTCGGTCTTTGCTATTTCGCTAGACTCTTTCTTGGCCTTCCTTGAACCCTTAAAGTATAGGGCTGTCGATACGACTAATCCTGAAATCATAACTGCGGTCACAGCATAAGACGCATCTTTCTGTAGTTCGACGTCGGGGTACCCTACTTCAATAGTTTCCCTAATTTCTTTATTTTCAGTCTGGTTTAGGCCCTCCAGCGATATGTAGCTACCCTTATCGGTTGTCGATTTAAAAACTACGGTCAGCTGAGGGGTAAACTTTTCCCCTACTTCTCTCCCAGCAAGAACGGCTTCTATGTTTATGTTTGGCATCACGTAGATACTATAGGAGGAGGAGTACATTCCCAACTCTTTGTCTATCGCATGAGCGATATTCCTTATTGCTGGACAGTTTATTTCAAGTGTAAAGTTTAGCGACCCCCTAAAATTCAATAACTCCACAAGTTCTGTCTCCTGCAGGTACTTTACCCATCTACCTGGCGATTCTATTTTTGCAGCCACACTCTCCATTGTTACGTTAAGCTTCTCTGGACTTGGGTTTGAAGCGAATACGTACGTAAATGTTACGTTAATCCTGTTCGTTAGAGATGTATACAAGATCCCTTCGTCGGGTCTCAATACGGTCTTATTATAAATGACGTTCGGCTTCAACTCTGCTACGCAATCGTAAAATGCTTTATGCATATATGAAGCTAAGGTTACCGTTCGCCTCTCAAACGTTGGCCTCTGTTGTACATAGTAAAGGTTTACGAGTGAGAAAACAGTTAGCGCAATGAAAGAAATGACCAATATTTTCTTAATTAACTCCTTGTCTTTCTTCATGCCTTTCATCACTAGCCGTTTTCCTTATAATATTAATTTGACACATATTTTAGCCTTTACCATGTTTTTCCTTACGGCCATAAACGGATTAATTCTTCTTTCTCGCAATAAGCGGGGTTGCCCCACGTGGGCTATATTGCCCCCTTTAAATTTTTTATTTACTATAATTCTTCATTATTTGCTGCGTTCTCAACGCCTTTCTATATCTATTAGATCTTTAAATGTGAGGAAATGACTACACGTAGTCGCCCAACTACAAAACTTAGAAAGTTCCGCTTCTGATAGACGTTCTCGACAAACCATGAGGCCCCCAAGCGTTAGGCTTGTGGGCGCTTTATTGATCGCATTACCTCTAATCATAGCTATTTCTTCTATGTGCATGATGGCTTCTCAGCCCACCGTCCAATTATTGCTAAGGTTTAGGCCGGGCGTTCCCGAGGACTTTAAGAAGGAGTTCCTAGAGTCTCACGGTCTACAGACGGTAGACTACATAAAGCAAATAGATGTTTTCGTTGTTTCAGCTCCAGTACAAAGACTTCCATCAATTAAATCGGCATTGGCTGAGAGCCCTATAATAGACTTTGTTGAAGTAGACTCGATTATAGCCTACTCGCAGGTGCCCAACGATCCATATTATCCAGTCCAATGGTATTTGGCTAAAATTAATTGTCCTAGCGCTTGGGATATTTCGACTGGAAGAAGCAACATTATAATAGCAGTGATCGACAGCGGGGTTGACCCCACACACCCTGATTTAGCCGGTAAACTCATTCAAGGATGGAACTTCTACGATAACAATGACGATACCTCCGACGCCTTTGGACACGGTACAAGGGTTGCAGGTATAATAGCTGCAGTAACTAATAACAATGTAGGCATAGCCGGCGTGACCTGGAACTGTCTGATACTACCTATTAAGGTCACAAACCCAAGCGGTTACACTACCACCTCGCTATTAAGCAAGGGTCTAGTTTACGCCGCCGATAGAGGTGCCAAGGTCGCAGTGATAAGTTATCAAATATTTGGTGGCTCCTCTATTTCGAGTGCGGCTAAGTACTTTGTGGACAAGGGAGGAGTAGTTGTAGCAGCAGCAGGCAACACCGGGAAGTACGAGAGCTATAACGATAATCCATACATAATCTCCGTCAGCGCTACGACTAGTAGCGATACGTTAGCAAGTTACTCGTCCTATGGACCGTACGTGGACCTTTCAGCTCCAGGTTCAGGCATATACACTACGACTAGAGGTGGCGGTTACGGTGCAGTTTCAGGAACATCGTTCTCGGCTCCCATTGTTGCTGGGGTTGCTGCATTGATGCTCTCAATTAATCCCTCTCTAACACCATCGCAAATCGAGCAAGTACTAGAGTCCACCGCCGTCGACTTAGGTGCGCCCGGCTACGACGTCTATTATGGTTGGGGAAGAATCGACGCTTATGCTGCCCTCAAAGCGGCTTTAGAGATGACGAGCAGAAGTACCAGCCCTCCAACAATAATAGACACTACCCCACCAAGTGTTAGGATAGTCTATCCAGCTAGTGGAGAGGTTGTTTCAGGCTCGGTGACAGTCAAGGTTGAAGCGAGCGACAACATCGGAGTAGCTAAGGTAGAGCTATACAAGAATGGCAATTTACTCGCTGTAGATTATGATGCGCCCTACGAGTTCTACTGGGATAGTGCGGCAGATCCAAACGGAGTGTACCTCTTAGTAGCTAGAGCCTACGACTCTTACGGTAACGTTGGTGAGTCGAACGCAATCGCGGTCAACGTCGTTAACAGTCTTGTAAGCAACCCTTCCGACACTAATCCTCCAACAGTTAAAATAGTTAAGCCCTTGAACAGACAGGTGGTGTCAAAAGCTGTAGATATAGTTGTTTCAGCATCGGACGATTCAGGGATAGGGAGGATCGAGATTTACGTGAATGGCAACTTAATAGCTACAATTAATGCTGAACCGTACACCTATAATTGGAATACAAGGTCTGTCAAAAATGGTTGGCATACTATAACTGCTAAAGTCTACGATATCTACGACAATTACGCCGAGACTTCGATAAGCGTTTACGTGTACAATTAAAGGTGGTTGGCAAGGTAGCAAAGTAGCCAGCGAAATCCACCAACACCCTAACATTTTATTAGGGCGCGCTGTATCGCAATGTTACATAAATTATCATGTAATCTCTCTCCTCTTGTCCGCATTCCATTCTAATCCACACGATTGCTTTCTCTCCTGGATTCAGAACCACCATTCCAAAGTGATTTAAACCGTCGAGCGGCGGATCGCCAACCTCATATTCTCCACAGCCATCTCCACTATACGGACCATAAAAGTACGTTTGCACAGTATTGCCGTCATAGTCTGCGCCGTTTACCCATACCATAGGGCTCTCTAGAACTGAAGGCACAGTTCCATCGTTTCGCACTAGAAGCCCCACCCAGATGTACCATCCGCTCGACACGTTGGTGCATTCAATTATAAGCGTCTGTCCGCCACCTATCACGTTACTAACTATTGTCCCATCGTATCCCATTGAGCTGACTATCTTGCTTAAACAAATAGTCTGTCTAAACACTGCAGTTTCAACTCTTCCAACGACGTATAGGTTGTCCTGCAACAATGTGTGGGTCAGGCCGACTACAGCTAAAGCTACTATTGGGATTAGCGCCATCACGAACATTCTATTAAGAAAACTGCTCCTCCTCACTTCACCTCTTCACCTCCTAACGATTTTTCTAGAGCCATTCACGTGCTTGTACGCGTATATTATGGATGCGTTAATAACAGCAGTTAATAGTACGTATGCGATCAATGGGTTTTCAGTCAGATATACTGCAACGGTGCCAACCATGTTCTTTAAGAATATGCTGGCCCAGCCTATCTTCGGCACTGCGAAGACAAGCTTCCATAATTTTTGGCTAGGTATTACAACTATTGGTTCGTCGGGTACGTTGTTAGCATCACCCTTAGTCACTATTACTATTACGCCTCCAGACCTGCTTACTTCCACGACCCTATGTGCTATTGGGGAATCGATCCCGCTTCTCAAGTATTGTATTACATCGCCCACGTGAACCTTTTCTGCCGATGTTTGTACGGTTACGATTATGTCGCCTACATCAAGCATTGGCCTCATACTTCCACTTACGACTACGCTAGCTTGATACCCCAGTAGCCCACTCGTACCCCAGACCATTGCTACCATAATCAAAGCCGCAACAAGACCTACCAGCTCTACGGACCTTGAAGCCTTACGCCCCCTCAATTTTATTTGCTTGATGTCCTTCTTGTTCATGATTCCTACAGCGATTAACTTCATGGGCGAGAGAGCTTCATTTATCATTATCACTCCAATAGCAGGTGTAAGCGTAGTTATCAACGATTCTACCCCCCACGGTGGTTTTGGTAGTATAGGTGCTAACCAATTGTATGCTTCTATGGTCCATACGTAGGTAATCGATGCTAGTGGCCCGCCTATTAGAGCTAGGTAAGTTGACAATAGACTCTGTGCGCCGGCCGGTAGTACTTTCGAAGCTAAAAACTTTACTGAATCAGCTAAGCTATTCTGGGCAATAAAGCTGAAAGCTGAAAGTTTAAGGAACATAAAAAATACTGTTACCAGGATTAGTCCAGTATACTTTCTACTTCTGGGTACAGACTTGACTACGTATGCTCTTGCAGTCTCCTGAGCTAAGATCGGAGCTGTAAAGTATACTATGTTTGTAATCATTCCTATTAGCGTGAACGAGTAGGGACTTCTCCCGAACTCCGTAAACAATGCTACAAGGTTTAAGCTTACGATTTGCAGTAAAGCCGTTAAAAACGCTATTATAATTACGAATCTATGGGTCTCCAACTTAAACCGTCTTAGACCTCCAATAAGATAAAGCGAGATTAAAAACGATAACGTCCACAATAGTGATGGAATCACGTAAGCCAATAATCCAGTAAAATTAAAGGAGTTCAAAACGACATATATACCGATAATTAAGGTTAGCGTTGAGACCTGCCCTTTGTATTGGGCAAACGTGTCTTTCAAGCGCATCCATGGCGACCTCCAACATTATCGTTAGCATAAAAAAAGAGGGGTTTATTCGGACTCTAACTTAACGTAAGGCTTAGTTAGCTGTCTCTACGGTGTGTACGTGTACTTTACTTCAACTACCGCTAAATCGTGGTAAGTGTATGCGCCCCATCCGTCGGTTGCCTGGAAGCGTACCTTTAAGTCGTTAATTTCAGCAACTGTATCTACACCGAGCGCCTTTAAGTCTATAACCTCGGTACGATCTTGTCCAGGCGCAGGTAGGGGCGACAAGTTAATCGTACCCATCAACGTCGGCCCAACGTACACTCTTATCCTTGCATTATCTACGTGTGATGGTCTGTTCCACTCGAAGTACAATACAACACTGTCTATCGATGCTCCAGCAGGTAGGGTTACCTTTTCAAACCATATATCTAGGTACTCAAACTCACTATAGCACTCACTCCACGTACTCTTAGTGCGATACCTATCATCATCACTTTGTTTAAGCCTGTTTAGATCTTGGCTCTTTAGCTGGTACCCAAAGTCTGTAGTGTCACAGCCTTTATTCGGATTCAAACGCACTGTCTCCGTTATCGCTTGAGCTGGCGGTACATACTCATTCCACTGTATCAATTCCATCTCTAGAGCAAACGGGTAGGATGCATCTTGGTCGGCACACTGCTCAACATGCACCTTAATTACGACGGTTATTTCATCTCCTTGATGTAATTGTCTCCCTACAGGGGCATCGTGCGTAATCTGTAACCAGACAGGTCCATCATTTGCTCCATATCCGCTCGACGGTGTCCAACCAATAGTGGTTATAACGGTTTCATTAACTATTGCTGGGACCGTTCCAGTATATCTATACACGGCAGTTATTGTTGCGTTGTAGCATGGATACGTATTGTCTACGACTACAATAAGTGTATCTGTCCCCAAGCCGTCGAATATAACTCCTCCAACATCCTTATCGTAACCAGGATCTACACCTTCATCGTTAGATACCGCAGATACCCACATTCCTTCAACAGTACCAGTTTCAATAGTACCACTTACCAAGACGTTCGTGCTCCATAACGTGTACACTAAACCTATCAATAACATGACAGCTACGAGGGCTGAAAGTACATACGCAAGTTTTTTCACAGCAGATACCCCGCTAATTGCTTAAACTACTCTGGTGCTTGGAATTCGTTCCACTGTACGAGCATTATATCAATCGTGAACGTGTATGTCGCGCCCTGTAGAGCATCATTTGTTAAGTGGACAGTTAACAGACAGTTGACCTCTTGCCCTGGCTCTATTTGGTCTCCCACAGCTATCCCGCTAACCACGACCCATACAGACGCGTTACCGTTAATAGCTATGCTTTGAACTTTGACAGGAATTGTCCCAGTATTCTTTACCTTAAACTCTTGGAAGTAGTCTATGCTCGGATAGGCGTTTGTAATCGTAACCACCAACGTATTTCCATCAACAAGAGCAGATATTTCGCTAACGTCTTTTCCAGGAACATCATCATCTCCATCGTAGCTGGCGCCTGCTATTATTTCTGCAGAGACCGTTCCAGTATTTATAGTACCGCTTACGTAGAGGTTCGTGGACCACAACGCGTAGCTTACTCCTAAGGCCAGCATAACTACGAGTAGTGATGCAACAATACCGACAATCTTGGTCTTCACTCAAGCCACCTCCATATTTCATACATATTCTTGGGATCTATCATCGCCTTACGGCTTTAACGGGGGCCACCCCACATTAGTCCCCCGGGAAGTACGTTTCATACGTACTCCGTAGGTAGGAGTTATCATGGAAAATGGTTTTTAAACATGTGAAACTTTCAGTAAGAATGAGCTGGTAGTTATCTAGGGGTATGTATCTGCTCGACCACACTTAATGCAGTTCAATCTACATGTAGAAGCATAGCGTAAATCAAAGGCCTACTTTCTATTATAAGCTTAAATCCAAAGGGCTTTAGGCCTTAAGGAGTTTTAGGTACTTACTCTTCTACTAGCAGTTTAAGAAAAAGTCTTCCCTTATCGGTTGTTCGATAAATTTTTGGGCCGCTCGGTACTTCAACGATTTCTAGCAACTCTTTGCCGACGAGGTACTGGAGGTACGCTTGAAAGCGTTTAAAGTTTAAATTAGATTTATAGATGATATGGGTTATTTTCTCGCCCTTAAGGCATAACCTAAGTATCTCCATAATTATATTAACTTGGTTTCTACGCATCACGAATCTACCATCTTCGTATTAAAACTTTAATTAACCAGTGTTGCGCGTCTAGTAGTAGACGTTTACGTCCTTTGCTTTTAAAAGTATGTGAACTTTTTCAAGGTGAGGGGTATTAATCTACTCCAAGATATGGTCTATTAATTAAGGAACTGATAGTCCATAACGTCTATAAGTATCATCAATGATATCTCATGTGTAGGCATTTTAAAAGAGGCGGCTCGATTGAGAGGATGAAGAAAAACATTAGGCGTTTTCTTAGAGCACTGGAAGACGGGGAGTTTCACAACCTCGAGGACCTATCTAGGAAATTGAATATGCCGCTTGAATTATTGGTAGCCTTCTCAAACTTCTTGAAGAAATGGGACTTCGCGGATTTCGATGAGGAGGGTCGAAGGGTAAGACTTAAGCCTGACTTTCTTGAACTCCCCCGAGACTAAGGTGTCTCTCGAGCTTCTTAAGAGCTTGGAAAAGTTTTTCTTCAGCTTCTTTGAGTTTCATAAATTCTTCAACGAAGTCCAGACCATTCTTGGTAATCGCTATCTTTGAAGAACTACCATTTAAGGAAACGAGCTTCCTAGAAAGAAGGAAGGATAAGTACTTATTAGTCCTATTTAAGTTCAAGTTGACCTTGCGCATAATCATGGTCTTACTTTGTTTTCCTTCCTTAAGTAGAAGGAGGATGTCTGATAGGATGTCCAAGCCACTCCTTCTCTTCCTTTTAATCATGGCTCTAGCAAGTACGATGACTTATATCCCCCTTAATAGATCTTCCCCCAACGCAAAAAGGGCAGCGGGCCCTACTAGGCCGCCACCCTACAACCGGCCAGGTTAGTTAACTAGTAATACTTCAGTTAAGTATATAATTGTTTCTATAAAATTCTTCTTATTTAAGCGAAGATTCTTTTAATCAATAAATGCAATGGTGGTTTTTATTTAATTTAAGCGTTGAAAATAAACGATATAAATACGTTAAAAATGTGCAAGCGTAAAAGTTTATGATTATAAAAGGGCTTCAACCATGTCACGTTTACTGACATACCTTTTCTTTAGTTGAAGCGATTTCGTGAAGTCAAAAAAGCTTGTTTCATATTTAGGGAGACAAATTTGGATTTGACGTAAAGGATAGCAGTTGTCAATATATGGATTCTGCTATCCTGAAGTTACGATTTTCGATGTAGTCTTCAAGAACTTTAAGGCAAGGTAAAGGCGTTTTGACGTTGAAATGTTTTAGAAGTCAACTTCTTAGCTTGAAAGTTCCTTAAATTTATTTGGAGCCAATAACTATTTTAAATTATTAAGGATACATGTGCTAACTAGTTTTTTAGGAGTCGAATGGGGTTTGAAGGAGAATAATTGCGGCTCTTCTCTAATTCATGAATTTAAGGTTTACGTTGGTACTTCTGGTTGGCTTTACGATTGGAACGTCGATGGAAGCTTTGACTGGTATGTGAGCTACTCTGAACTTAACGCTGTTGAGCTAAATGCCTCTTTCTACAGATTCCCATTTCCGAGCCAAGTGTCTTCTTGGGCTAAGAAGGGAAGTAAGCTTAAGTGGGCTATTAAGGTTAACAGACTCATAACTCACGTCAAGAGACTGAAAGAGGACTCTCTAAACATTTGGATGAGGTTTAGGACTCTCTTGAAGCCAATGGATCACCTAGTAGACTTCTATTTGTTCCAGCTCCCACCAAACTTCAAGAGGACTAGCGAGAACGTTAGGAGGTTAAAGACCTACGCTGAGGAGACTGACTTGGGCTCTAGGTTTGCAGTAGAATTTAGAGACGTTTCTTGGTTTAACGATGAGACCGTCGATGTATGTGAAAAGCTTGGAATAACTGTAGTATCGATAGACGCCCCCATAGGTACCTGGATAGCTAGAAGCAGCGATGCCATATGTCTTAGAATGCATGGACGAGACATCTGGTACGCATACGATTACGAGGAGAATGAGCTTAGAGAGTTGGCCGTAAGAGTTCTAATGCTCAAGCCGAAAAGGGTGTACGTCTTCTTCAACAACGATCACTGGATGCTTGACGACGCAAGAGCTATGCTTCACATCCTAAAAGCTACACCAAACCATCATCTCCAAGACTTGACGTATAATGCACACTTCTAGGCGGAAGCCTCAGGAAGTTTTTTCTACGATTTTCGCTTAACAGTGAATTGTGCATGGTGGTCTCTTCATGGGGCTCGACGTGATAATATTGGCGGGCGGCTTTGCAAAGAGGTTGAGACCCATATCGGACGTCATGCCCAAGCCGCTACTCCACATAGATGGAGTACCGTTGTTAAATCACGTTTTAGAGAAAGTATTAGAGATAGACTACGATAGGATAATAGTTTCAACGAACAAGAAGTTCGAGAGCTCATTTAGGTACTGGATGAAAACTCTTGAAGCAACTTACGAAAACGTCAAGATCTTCTTGTCCGTCGAACCTTCACAAACAGAAGAAGAGAAATTTGGCGCTATAGGAGGTCTCTCTTATACTATAAAATTATTTAACGTGGACAAGGCTGGAAACGACCTTTTAGTTATTTTGGGAGATAATCTATTCGACTTTGATTTGAAGGGATTTGTAAGTTATGGAGCGAGGTTAAATCGGATAGTTATAGGAGCTTACAACGTAAAAAACGTCGATTTAGCAAAGAGATATGGTGTTATAGTGGCCGATGAGAAAAATAAGGTCCTATCCTTCATAGAGAAGCCAGAGAAGCCTCCTTCAACGCTGATATCTGTAGGAATATATTACATACCGAGCGGCTTTATTCAGAAAATTGAGGAATTCTTAGGAATGCAGAAGTACAAGGATGCAGTAGGCAAGTTCTTTGAATGGCTCTCTAAGAATGCAGATGTGTATGTGTACGGGTTTACAGGTTATTGGACTGACATAGGGACCCCGGAGTCCTATTTAGAGGCGAATAAATGGGCTAGCGAGAGGAACTTAGGGAGAAGATGGCAGTGGCCTTAACTTAAGCTCCAATAATTATGGGAAAATGCACTTAAGCTTACCAAGCTCTGGAAACTCGTAGACTCCGGCTTCGGGCTCAACGACTATTGGCTTAAACGAGTCTATGTCGACTTGACTCTCCAAGATAGGAGAGAGTAAAAGGTTCTTAGGGGTTTCATTCATCGTAGAACCGCTTGCTAACGGCGAGAGCGCTGGAAGTACTATTACCATAACATTTTTCCAGAATCCCTTCAGGAAGCACTTGAACTTTCTCTTAACTCCAAAGCTATCTCTGACAGCTAGGGCTGGATGCTCGTGGCCCATAAGTAAGACTTCAACCTCTCTAGGTAGCTCTTCTAACAATTTATGCCCGTGAACCATTAAGTATCGACCTCTAATCATCATTGGATCATGGAGTTCTGCTCCATACTTCTTTAGTATGGTTATTATGTAGTTGTCGTGGTTCCCTCTGACGACGTGGACTTTTAGGTTGCTATCTGTAAGGTGCTTGAGCATGTCTTTGACTTCTACCCATTCTTGACTTGTTGGAATCCCAAATTCGTGCTTAACGTCGCCGAGCATGACTATGCTTTCAGGCTTAATCTTTTCTACCATGTCGCTTATGGCTTGCTTCATTTTAGGGTAGGTAGATCTAGGCACATATATGCCCTGCTTTTGAAGGGCTTGCTCGTAACCTATGTGTAAATCTGTGACCACGAGTATCCCTACATCTTTCAAGTAGAGCCCCGGCAGCATACGATCAATCTCTATGTTCTTTGAGACTTCAAAGTTCACAGTAAAGGCACCCATGCCACTATACAAACTAACCTCCTTAACCTTATTATATGTTAGCGAAAATTAGCCCAGTAAAAAAATGTCTAGCTGTTAATCGATAGGCTCCTCTGAACCCTTTCAATAACTTGGTCGTAGAGATGCTGGAGCAAGGCTCTCCTATCGTCCATTAACACTACGTCGCTTAACCCTTGTAGTACTAAGCCGTGGGCAAACGGCGAAGGTAAGTCGTAGATGGGCATAACATAGAAATTCCTAAGACCCATTTCTATCTCTTTAAGGACGTTCTCTGCCGTCTTAACGTCCATGAGGTCTTCGAGTACTTCTCTATAGGTTTCTTCGAGTACCGGAAATCCCTCTATGTCCTCGACAACGTCCATTAATATTTGTGCGTTAATAATCTGCCTGCTGACCTTTACCTCTCTACCCTTATAGTTCCTTAGAATCATAAATGATCGTGTAGCACAGTGTCTAAACCTTCTTTTAACCATCTCCGTATGTTTAACTGCATCTCGAAGTAGTCTTCTTAAATTATCGTGGCTCACAGCGTTAAGTAACACGTTTACGTCGCGAAGCAACCTTCTAGGTAGAGTTAAGATGAAGCCTGTATCCCCCACCGTTACCGCGACGTTTACTCCAAGCATCTTCATTAAAGCATAGGCGTAAGCCCTTGAAAGCGCATCGTTAACTCTTCTACCGAAGACACAGTGGAATATTATGTTTTGCCTTCCTTCCGGGTCTAAGTAGTTCTCGACTAGGATTACCTTATTATTCGGTCTAGCTTTAATCCCAAGCATCTTCAAGAAGGATAGCATCGAAGCAAAATACATGTATATAGAGTTCGCGGCTTTTCTATCGCACCTGTACTCTACCATTAAGTACTTTACTACCTTGGTTTTCGACTCCTCCTCAACGAGCTTAAACATTTCTTCCCTGAACTTACCTATAGCTTCACCTAAATCGAAGCTTAACGGCAACATCTCTGAAAACCACGAGGGAACTGTAGGTTTAACGCCTTCCTTAGGGGTAACGTAGGCTCTCAGTCCAACTGCATACCTAAATTCATAGGGCTTACCGCCTAGTATGAAGATGTCGCCTGGGCTAAGCCTTTCGAGAAACTCTTCCTCTATCGAACCAACCCATCTACCATCGAGTGTGAAGACTTTAACTGCAACTTCATCAGGTATGGTCCCTACATTCGTTGAATATATGAGCCTAAGTAGAGGTCCCCTTCTACCGAAAACTCCCTCCTTATCATCACACCATATCTTTCCATATACCTTGTATACTTCAAGCGTCGAGTACCAACCGCTTAAGTACTTTAAGATCGACTCGAAACTTTCATAAGACAAATTCTTATAGCAGAAACTTCTCTTGACGAGTTTGTATGCCTCCTTAACCGACCACTTCCTCTCAAGAGCCATTCCCACTACGTGTTGAGCTAGTACATCAAGGCAGTTTTCAGGTATATATACTCTATCGAGCTTGCCCTTGTACGCCTCGGAAACCATTACTGCGTCTTCAACCAAGTCGTCCATTTCTAGGCCTATAAGTATGCCTTTAGAAACTTTATCTAAAGCATGACCTGACCTGCCTATTCTCTGCAAGCAGCGCGAAATGGACTTTGGAGAACCTATCTGTACGACTAGGTCTATGTAGCCTATGTCTATGCCGAGCTCAAGCGATGTGCTACAAACAACGGCTTTCATCTTTCCTTCCTTAAGCCTATCTTCAACGTTTCTCCTAATCTCTCTTGAGAGGCTACTGTGGTGGGCTGCAAGTTCATCACCGTCGACTACCTTAAGTTTAGATAGGTGGTACACTACCCTCTCGGTTCCACTCCGAGTATTAGTGAAGACAAGCGTCGTCGTGTGGGACCTTATCAGCTTCTTGAGGGCTCTATACATCTTCTCGCTCGTAATCGACGCTGGAGTGTGCACTAAATCGTCTACGGGGCACGTGACCCTTAGATCTATTGATTTTACAAACCTTGTATCAACTACAACGCAATCCCTCGGGGTCCCGTCATCGTTGCAACCCACAAGAAACTCTGCTACAGTCTCAAGTGGATGTATTGTCGCCGAGAGACCGATCCTTACGAACGGTCTACCGACAAGTTCTTGAAGCCTTTCAAGGCTCAACGTCAAGTGGACGCCTCTCTTCGAACTACAGAGTTCGTGTATCTCGTCTACTATTACCCACTTGACAGTTTTGAGTTTCTGCCTAAACTTGGGAGCGCAGAGTATTATCGCTAAGCTTTCAGGGGTTGTAATTAGTATGTGAGGTGGCTTTCTAAGCATCGAAGCTCTTTCCGACTGAGTCGTATCGCCGGTTCTAACTGCAACTCTTATCTCGCCTACATTAATTCCCTCGGACTTAGCAAGCTCTTGAATTTCCTCTAAGGGTTTCTTAAGATTCTTGTATATGTCGTAGTTAAGAGATCTAAGAGGGGAGACGTATACACAATATACGCTATCTTGAAGCTCTCCGTTCCTTGACATTTTAAATAACTCGCTTATGATACTTATGAAGGCTGCTAAGGTCTTACCGCTACCAGTCGGTGACGCTATGAGAACGTTCTTGCCTTCGTATATGTGAGCTATGGCATAGCGCTGAGGCGGCGTTATATCTGGAAAACGCGAAAACCACTTAGCAACGATAGGGTCGAGTAGCTTAAGGACCTCTTCTTTACTAAAACTTTTATCGGCTCTTATAATCAACTTTCGCTCCCAAACCCAACCCTAGGTTAGGGGTAGGACTCTCTTAATCTTGCCGTACATGCCCTACGATAGTTGCCAAGAGTTAAGCATTGAAACCTTCATTTCCATTGGAGAGCTCTGTGATATAAGAATCAAAAAATTTACCGAACGAAAGACTTTTACTTTAAACGCTGAAATTATATTGATAGACGTGGAAAGTTAAGCGCCCCATTCATTGCCTAAGTGGTCTTTAAGTATTTTGAGGAAAAGGTTTTTAAGTTCGCCCCTG
Source organism: Candidatus Nezhaarchaeales archaeon (assembly GCA_038887515.1). Taxonomy (GTDB): domain Archaea; phylum Thermoproteota; class Methanomethylicia; order Nezhaarchaeales; family WYZ-LMO8; genus WYZ-LMO8. The sequence goes on from JAWAKK010000001.1 coordinate 420,906, forward strand.
CCCTTTCTAGGGCATTCCTCGAAACGGGGTCACCGTGTGAGCTACAACGATAATATATTGAAGGTTGTTAAGGAGGCCGTAAGCTGCTTAAGCGCAACCGTAAACAACGGTATGAACGGTAGATGTAATCAGTGTTGCAGGAAGGAACTATGCGATTTACTTTACGAACTCGTCTCCTGCGGATATCGCATGTGTAGTGACTTGATGCATGGAGCGGTAATGCACACCATACTAGAAGTGGAGAGAACTGAGAGAGATATGGAAAGGGACGCTACGACGTAGGAAAGCTAAGTTCGGAGAGCCCTCTCAATTCCATGAGCTATAACTTTGGCCGCTGACTCTATATCCCTCACGTCCACAAGCTCAACAGTTGTATGCATATACTTTAGCGGTATCGAAATTAACATAGATTTTAGACCAGTCCTCGCTAACTGTACGACATCCATATCTGTCCTAGTTTTTCCAGCTTCAGAACCTATCTGGTAGGGGATGCCTGTCTTTTTAGCTTCATCTTCGAAGATCGCAGGCAGAGTTGATGGCACTGGCGGACCCCTCGCTATTACCGGACCTAGCCCGAGCTTTATCGGGCAGTCTTTCTCTTCAAAGCCAGGATATCCTCCTGCATGCGTAACGTCGACTGCTATTGCAAGTCTAACGCCTTCTTGATGCAATTTGTATCCAGCAACTGTAGCACCTCGAGCACCAACCTCTTCTTGAACCGTGAAGACTGCGTAGTGTTCAATGTCCAACTCATTCAGAAGCTTTGATGCCAAGATTGTTGCTGCACAGCCAGCCCTATCATCAAAGCCCCTTGATGCTATTATCGTTGAATTGCTTCTAGGTATTGGCGTGAAGTTCTTGTAGAGGTGGGCCAAATCCCCTATTCTAATGAGGTTCTCCACCTCGTCTCTGCTCTTCAAGCCTACGTCTACAAACATTTCTTGGATCTTAGGTGCTTTATCCCTCTCTTCGGGTCTTAAGTGGTGTATAGGCTTTGAGCCGATAACACCTAGAACTACTCTATCTCTCAAGTCCAGTCCGTCAAGGTCTCTTCCGCTACCATAGATGACTACTACCTCGCCGAGTAACACCCTATCATCCCATCCGCCGATGGGCTCTATGTACACCAAGCCGTTCTCCACAATGCTCTTGACTGTAAAGCCCAGCTCATCCATGTGTGCTATAAGTGCTACCTTAGGCCTATCGCCAACCTTAACGTATAGATTTCCAAGCTCATCGACACTAAATGATGCTTGAGGTAGCGTAGTTCTAAGAAGCCCTTCTATTTCATCCTTGACAGGGTCCTCCCAACCAGATACTCCGGGAGTTAAGGTTAAGGTGCGCAATATGCTCATGAGTTCCAAGTCTATCACCGAGATGCTCAATTTGGTGTCAGAAATCCCTCTTCAATAACTTAAATGTTTTTATAAAGACAGTTATTAGAAGCCTAGCTAGAGATTAAATGAAGCCCGGCTCTAGCTTCTCGACTTCTCGACACTCCTCCAACTTAACGTATCCCAGTTTTACAGCTCTGACCCGTTCAACGCTCCTTAAAGGAGTCGATATCAACGCTTTCGCAGATTTAAAGTCTATGTTCTTCAGTATTCCTAAATCTAGGAAGACGCCTCTCTCGCCCATTAACCCTACAACGAGCCCACGTTCAAACCCCTTTATCAAGGTCCTGATAGCTCTATCGGCGAATGCGTTTCTAATGTCTCTGTAAAACTCTTTGTTTTCCGGAGGCTTCTCTAAAACTATTACTACCGAGTCGCAGGAGAGCTCACAATATTCAACTTTACAGCCAGCCATTGACTCTATTGCTTGGACAACTTCTGGAGGAGCTTTATATCCGCTGCCCATGAACGAACCTACTATAGCCACCCTATCCAAGCTTAAGGTATGGTCTACCAACCCCCTCTTAGTAAAGTAGTTATAGAAGGCTCTTTCGCGCAATGCCTTACGATCATTGCGATTACGTTGTCTAACCCAAGGAGAAGCTGGTAGCTCAACTACGCTGTATCCTAGAGCTTTAAACTGCTTTGTTAGATGCTTGAGCTCATTGTTTCTCTGGAGAGCAACTATGACGCTGGGATTTAAAGTCTCGACGGTGTAGAGCTGGTAAGCTCTTGCGGGTCCTCCGTAAACCATGCCTGGCGTATCTATCAAGACCGCTCCTCCAGCCTTTACTGCCTCGTTCACTAGTTTTAAGGTCCCCGTAACCATTGGCAGTAGGTGGCCAGCAGGAGAGGTCGAGCCTACAAAGTAGGCAGAAGTTAGGGGGGCTTCTTCGAGAAATGCTATTTGCCTATCTAAAACGCTTAATCCTATTGTCGTGGGAGGGCCTATATCTGATTGACCTACATCACAGTCAACTACTGAAACCCTAAAACCCTTGGCGAGAAGCTTGTTCGCAGTGTAAGTGACGAAGAAGGTCTTGCCAGAGTCTATGTAGCCCAGCGTAAATATTATGGAGTCTTTAGACAGCGAGTCTATTAGGTTAACCCACTCTTTAGGTACCGTTGAGGTTTCGAGCTTGGTTATAGAGCCGCTTCCTCTAAGCTCTATTTTAGCTTCAGCAGGCGCCTCTATGAGTGTGGCTTTGGACATTGGTATGATGACTTCTTCACTTGCATTAAGGCTTTTGCCCGTAACCTCCATAAAACCTTCAATTAACTTGATCTTTAAAGGTCCTTCCGCGATATAGTAGCCTGCAATTCTCTCAATTTTCCCCGGAAGCACCATCGCTTCGACCTCCGACTGTAGCTCTCGAAGTTTATATTGAAAAGTAACAAAACGACTTTGAAAAGTTAACCAATATCAAAATCGAAAGAATGTTATAAAGTAAGCCAGCGACCTATCCTGGACTCCTTTTATTTTAAATGTTCGTTTAGCATTTAACATTCTCTTAGTTATATCTGAAGACGAGGGGTCTAAAGCAACTTTTACATCTTAAGGCCTCGGCTGCGTTGGCTTGATTTACGATATTCCATGTAATATAAACAGAGCGAGTTTAACGTAGTATTTTGGTATCCAAAGGAAAAGGGAGATTAAAGCTTAAGGTGAACGATACGTCCGATCCTGCTTAGAGAGTTTTTCTATTTCTTTCTTATTAGCCGTTCATCATGTGGTGGTTAAGTTTCGTCTTCCACGAAGCTGGGTTTAACTTACTATTGATATTCTTACCGCTCTACGTAGTTGCTATTGGTGGATCACTTATCGATGTCGGCATTATGTGTATGATCGGTCAACTCTTAGTTATTCCAACCTCGATGTTTTGGGGTTACGCTTGCGATAAGACTAGAAGTTACAAGTTCTTTATCCTCCTGTCATTTCTATCCCTCTCGGTAATAATTTACTCCTTTATGATAGCCACGAAGGTAAGCCACCTAATAATCCTATATGCTGCATTATTTATTTTCCATTCAGCTCACGGTCCTCCGAGAAACGTGTTGATAGCAGAGCTATATACCTACGAAGAGTGGAAAAGGAACTTTGCAGTATTTGGAGGGTTCGCGGAGATCGGGCGGCTTATAGGATTGCTCATGGGCGCCTACATTTCATTTAGCGGGGCAAATACTGCCTCCCTAATAACCCTATGTGGTAGCCTACACATAGTTGCTTTCATTTCATCTATCGTCCTTATTAAAGATCCCATAGTAATATTGGAGCGTCGTTTAGTAACTATAAGAAAGGTCGTAGACTTCATAAATAGTGGAGTATCTACCCTTTGTAAAGCCCTCGACGGTCTCTCTAGAACCCCTACTTATAGAGGGGAAAACATAAAGGCTTTTTGTAGCGGCTTAACTTTTTTTCAAATGGCATCGTCCATGCTTTTTACCCCTATGCCCATATTTCTTTCACGTAAACTAGCTCTTCAACAAGGCATGATCTTTGCAGTGTACGCCCTAAATTCTCTGGCTGTGATTTTAGGTTACCTATACTTAATTCATAGACCGAGCGAAACTGTTGATAAGACTTCTCTGCTTAAAATAGTATTATTAAGAGGCGTGTTAGCCTTCTCAATGATCGCCGCATTATCATCAACATTCAGCATAGAAGCAATTACAGCCTTATTAGCTCTACTAGGCTACCTCTACGCGCTGTTTGACGTCTACGTATTGACTATCTCTATGGAGTTTCTACCGCCTAAAAAAGTGGGGCTTATTGATGCTACAATAAACTTAGGCTCAGTCTGCGGAGCATTTATTGGGCCTCTCATCGCTGATATTATGGGCTTCAATTACGTTTTCCTGTTAAGTGGCATAACGTTCTTTGCTTCATTCGTAGCTTTTAAAGCCTTCAACAAGTAGTTTCTCGATTGATGCGATTCGTGCCGCATAGCTTCGTATAGACTGACGAGCCAGAGATTCATGGAGAAATACTACAGAATAACGTAAAGTTCGACACAAAGTCTCAACCAATTTTCGTAGAAGATTAGTGACAGTGCTAGTTTTATAATAGCAAGGGTTGAAGCTATATGATACCTAATAGGATGAAGAATGTAGTATTCTCGGCTATATTTATCATCCTCATCTTTACGTCGAGCATCCTAGCTTATGAAAATTACATACTACAAGGGGCTACAACTTCCCTTCGACAAGAATTAAATGATGTGACTCTAAACTTTAAAGCCATCGAAGATAGATATGAACAGTTATTAAAAGAATACGAAAAACTCTCCTCAACGCATCAACATTTCTTCGAGAGGTACCTTTCCCTCAACGAATCATATAACGCACTAAAGATGGAGCACTTTATAATCCTCAAAAACTACGAGAAGCTTATGGCGGACTACCTAGAATTAACTACAGCTTATTTGCTACTCAACAATTCTTATACAGCTCTCCTTCAAAGATACGAAGAACAGGTTAAAAGTTACTTGGAACTTCAAGGTACTTACGAGCTCATTTCTAACAAGTTCGAAGCACTACAAGCTAACTTTTCGCTCTTAAAGAAGGCTTATGATGATGTCTGCTTTGCGATGTATCGCCCGCTTCTATCGAGTGATATTATTACTCCAACAATCAGCGAACTCGATGACTGGCTTAGACAAGACACTACAGATCTTATACCTTACTCAAAGTGGGACTTCATTTGTGGGGACTATGCAGTAATGTTGTCGATGCATGCCAAGCTAAATCGCTGGGACATGGGTATAGTGCTGGTCATTGGCAGAGATTCTCAAGGAAACACTTTCAATCACGTATTCAACGCTATAAAGTGTAGAGAAGGTTTAGTATACATTGAACCCCAAAACGACCAAATTTTCTACGGACCAATAACGGTAAGCGGTTGGTATTACCATCCGGGATTTGGAATGATACATGTCGAAAACTTCATAATTGTAGTGCCCTACCAAATACCATTATAAGAGGCTAAAAATAAAGAAGAGAACAATGTTGTATGCTTCTATAGGATGAGGCTAATCAAATTAAGACGTAGATTCAAGTTTTAAAGCTAGATTTACATCAACCATCGCTTACCTTACTTTAGACCCGGGAGGAGCATCGCCGTCAACAGTTAACCAGATCGGCTTACCGTTAACGTCCGCTGCTAGTAGCATGCCTTTCGACTCAACCCCTGCAATTCTCTTCGGCTTCAAGTTCACTAAAACTACAAGGCGCTTACCTACGAAATAACTTGGATCGTAGTATTCAGCTCCTCCTGCAACTATCTCTCTCACTTCGTCTCCTACATCAACCTTTAACTTTAAAAGCTTCTTTGACGTTGATATTCTTTCAGCTTCAAGTACGACTCCAATCCTAAGATCCAACAAGTTGAATTGATCTATAGTTACCTCGCCCATAAATATCGCCGAAGAGATTATTAAGCTAGAATTTTAGGTTTTCGAGCGAATTTTTAACTGTCAGCTCAGCCGTCTTGAAGTCGTTGTACGAATAAGACCTCGATGTAACCGCTATTTACATGGTCTTGATGTGCTTTATCGGTATCTTAACGTAAATTTCATCCCCAACGTTGACTGGCGAAGATAGATATTCTTCTTCGGTTTGAACGGATACTAGCCTTAATCTATCTATAGAGACGGCTATTTTATATAGCGAACCGTTTCTAATTACTTGTTCGACAACCCCTCTAAAAGTGTTAAACCTTGTTTTGGGGTTTAACGTTTTCATTAATGCTATTCTCTCTGGCGGTATCGCTATTTTAGTTATTACACCGTCGTCGTGTGGCGCTAAAAGTTTAATGCCTCCACATTTGACTTCAGCCAACCCTTCGTGGATCAGCTTAAAGCTTTCACAACTTAAAATGTTATAGCTTCCAAGAACCTCTCTAACTATGGGATCTGTAGTGTTAAAGAAAACTTCATTGAAAGAGCCTACACAACGTATTTCGCCTTTGACTAAGACTGCCACCCTATCGGCCAGCTGTTCTGCTTCAATTATATCGTGAGTTACGAACATAGTCGTAAGTTTAAGCTTTTTCTGCAAAGCTTTTAGTTCCATTCTTAGGCTCCTCCTCAACGAAACATCGAGGTTATTGAAAGGTTCGTCCATGAGTAAGACCTTGGGTTCAAGCACTATAGCCCTAGCTATTGCAACCCTCTGCTGTTCGCCGCCGCTAAGCGTTAACGGATATCGGTTTGCTAAGTATTTTATGTTGAGTGCATCCATGACCCTTTCGACTCTCTCATCTATGGTCTTCTCGCTCACCTCTCTCATCCTTAAGCCGAATGCTATGTTGTCCTTTACTGTTAGATGATTAAAGAGAGCTAAGTCTTGAGGTACATAGCCTATACCTCTTTCATAAGGCTTTAAGTGGTCGATAGGCTCTCCATCGAATAAAACCGAGCCGTTGTAATCCACTAGGCCGGCTACAACGTTTAGGAGGGTCGTCTTACCAGAACCCGACGGCCCAAGTATTACCATAAGCTCTCCATCTTCAACTTCTAGATCGACTTTTCTTAACACGAAGTTTGAGACATTTCTAATACTTATTCTGGGCATTTACTTAACATACCCCCATTTCTTAAGCATTTTAATTTCAATTTTTTCGATAATCAACTGAAATACGTAGTTCGTAATGGTTAGTATCAATATTATTGCCAGTATTATGTCCACCCTAAGCACTGACTGGGCCTCCATTGCTAGCGACCCTAAGCCTGGCGAGATGGCAGTCATCTCGACGACGAAGCAGGATCTCCACGCCATACCAGATTCAACTTTAAGTCCAGAAAAAATCGATGGAAGTACTTGAGGAAGTAGGACGTGAAGTATAGCCTTAAATCCCCTCGCACCCAAGGTCTGCGCTACTCTTATGACGTTCGGGCTTAAGCTTCTAACTCCAGTAAGGGTTACGTAGACCATTGGAGCGAAACTACACATGAAGATCACAGCTATAGGTAAACCCTCGTTTAACCCTATCCATATTATGAATAGTGGGATCCAAGCGACAGCTGGTACAGTGTAGAGCAGAGTTACTATCGGGTATATAGCTCGATAGCTAAGCGTATGGTAAGCTACTACAAGACCTAAAAGTATTCCAAGGCTTGAGCCCAGACCTAAACCTATGAGGACTCTAGTAAGAGTCGCTACGTAGCTTAAGCCGAGCTTACCCGTAACGGCTAAGTTGAAGAGCGATTCCATAGTTTTACTAAAAGGTGGAAAAAGGTATGTTGGAAAAACTCCGGATCTAGCAACAATTTCCCAAATAACAAAGAGCAATATTAGCGATACCAGCTCAATTTTCAAGTATTTTTCGAGCGACTTCATGGACCTAAGTCTACCTCCCCAATACGCTTGATAATATTGTAGTATTGATAAAGTCGCTAACGTTCACGGGCTTTTCTATTACCCCGTATTTAACCATTAAGTCGATGTACCTCGTTACTTGATTAACATCTATTTCGTTACGGTAGTCGAGCCACCTCATGGAATCAAGAGCCTCCTTGAAACTTATGTCAAGCTTATCGGCTACGATCCTCGCAGACTCCTCAAAGTGGTTGCGAATAAACTCCGTAGCCTTGACAGTAGCCTTCACTAGTCTCGCAGCCTTCTCAGGATCCTTCTCTAAAAAATCCTTCTTAACTACTAGGAAGCTTCCGGGCATTTCCGGCCATACGTCTTGGCTTCTTAAGAGGATCTTACACTCTCCGCGTCTAACAGCTAATGTAGCGTAGTGCTCTGGCAAGGCTGCGGCATCTATTTGTCCTGTTACCAAGGCATTTACGATTGCTGGAGGCTTCATCGGCTTAAGCGTAACGTTGAGCTTGTACTCATCCATGAGCATTCTTATCAAAAGGTAGTTGGGGCTACCGACGCCTGGATGCGCGATGACCTTGCCGTTCAATTGATGTACGTCTTCTATATCTGACTTTACGACTAAAGCATAACCATGGAGGTGCGCTTGAGCTACTACTACTATGGGTACTCCAATACTGTACGCTGACACTAGGGGTCCTAGGCAAGCCCATGCCACTTCTACGTCACCTTTAGTTAAGGCAGCAGCAAGCTCTACGCCCGTAACAAACGTTTGAAGGGACGTCACGTTCAAGCCTTCTTCCATAAAGATTCCCTTATCAAGAGCGACCCACGCGGCGGCTGAATGTGTGTTAAACTCGACGGCCATGGATATAGACTCGACCTTCGTTTTAAAGGTCGGCAAAGTTATGAAAAGAACCAATGCCAACAGCGATATTAGCATGACGCCCGTTATAACGCTTACAACTCTGCTCGGTTTCATTAATTACCACTAAGAAGAAAGAAGAAGTTAAATTACTTATAAGACGTGCTAGAAAAAAATTTTAACTTTTTAAAGTTAACAAATGAATACATAAACAAAACACTAAATTTACAAGAAGAATTTAATTATACTAGCCTGTTTTTGAACATTTAAATGCTTAAAACATGCACGTAATTGGAGGATCTTCAGGTGATTATTGAAGAACTTAAGCGAAGATGGTGGTCGAGGGTCTTAGCAAACAATCTCGAGAGAATTGAGGTAAAAGTTGAGGCAAGAGGGCTAAGTCCTGAAGAGGCAATTGGCAAGCCGCTTCGGATGGATTACCCGCTTTTTAAGGGGCGTGAAGTAATGATTCAGGCAGAGCTTTGTGGAGTGCCTGGACAGGCCTTTACGGACGAGCCTTGCTACTATAGAGGAAGCATAAAGGATGTTCAGCAGATGGAGCTACGTTCCAACAAGGATAGAGCGCTTTTTGTAGCTACTGCGAATGCCACCTACAAGTACTTGGGGTTAATTTCGAATACCGTACACTGCAAAAACAATGGACCCGAGCTATGTGGCAAGAAAATTGCGGAGTTTCTCGCTTCTTTCTTACCTGTGCGAACAAGAGTACTAATGATAGGCTTCCAACCTGCAATAGCACGCCATCTTTCAAGAATCTTCAAGGAGTTTCGAGTTACAGATATGGACCCTTCAAACATTGGACAGAAGAAGGAAGACGTATGTATTGAATCTTACGAAAATAATGCGGAGGCAATCGAATGGAGCGATGTGGTTTTAGCTACAGGTTCAACCATAGTTAACGGCTCCATAGACGAGATAGTGAAGTTGTGTGAAGGCAAGAAATTAATGTTCTATGGAGTAACTATAGCGTCGGCTGCTTACGAATTCGGCTTCGAAAGGTTGTGCTTCATGTCAACCTAAGTCCCAGTACTAAGAGGTTTAATAAAACACACTATTGACGTTCCCTTTTCAACTAGATTCTCGGACTATAATAGTTATGCTAGTAGGAGGTACTGTCCCAGTGCTATACATTAAAGTAACCTTTTCGCTTTGACTAGTATCGCCGGTCTCGTCTTGTATCTCTATATTCTCAATTCTACTTCCGTCAACTACCAAAGTTACTAAAGCCTTCTTTGAGCTACCATAGTTTTTGTTTGCATATTCTCCGATCACGATTTTAACGATAAAGTCATTGACACTTACATCGTTGAGGCGGTATACAGAGCCATCATTAAGAATATAGGGAGCCATCTGCCCTGAACCTGCCTCATTGCCGGTGGCTGAAGTAACGTTAATCCAGTAAATCTTAGTATCAGTGGCATCTATTATCTTTACATAGGCAGTCTTCATGTACATGTTAATGTCTTGGTGCCAAGGAATGTTTGCACCTGCGATGAATGTACTGAAGGCAACTAAAATAAAGATTAACATTAGATATAAAATCCTTTTTCTCATCAATATTTTACACCGAATGGTTCTAACATAGAATAAGCCGATAAGGGTTACGAAGATGGGCGACTATGAGCCTTCTTCGTACGAAGGTTAAATATAAGAGGTATAAACTTATTAAGAGTTGCCTCTTCAGCAATGTTTCATCGAAACCTTCGTAATTCGATTTAAAATCATAATTCTAAGCGAACGAACCTCTTTGTTCCAAGATTTATGCTAGGTCCTAACGCACTGTTTCAGGGCTTACCGTCGTTACATATCAATCCCACCTTTAATTGCATCATTTAGCACAACGCCAGGTAAGCGTAAAAAGGACGTACTTACGATCAATTTATGAGAAAAACATAAATTCTCCTCTGTTTCAGCTAGAACGAACTTTGGCGCCATAAACAAAGGTGTAGGCGATGATCAATGCTCGATTACAAATACTTCATTGGTCTAGGGACTCTAACGTTCTTAATAGTTTCTCTCTGTCTTCGAGGAAAGAGACCTAAAACTCCTATTTGGGGTATAATGGCTTTTGCATCTTTCATTACCGTGGTATCAGGCCTTGAACCCATCGAAGCCGTCGGCTACAGCATAGACCTTAACGTAATATTATTCCTCATAGGCTTCTTTAGTATTGCTAGTTTAGCTGAGAGTTCCGGCCTTTTGACGGCAATTGCCTATTGGGTTCTATCGAAAGCTAAGAGCGTTTATGCTCTCATGTATATTTCAGCATTCTTATTCGGCATTCATGGTTAACGATACCGTTGCCCTAGTAGGTCCTCCAATAGCTTATGTTATATCTAGAGTTGCCGGTGTGGATCCAAGGGTAGCGTTCCTATTATTGATGTTCTCCATTACCGTAGGGTCAGTGATGACGCCCATAGGTAATCCTCAGAATATAGCTCATAGGGGCTTCATACCCTTAATAATAGCAACCGCCATGTATATAGTTACATCAGAACCTAGAAAAGTACTTGCAGGTGTCGACTGGGGAACCATAATATTCTTTATAACTATGTTCGTCACTATGGACGGAATATGGAAGAGTGGTGTATTGCAACCTCTGCTAAGCGCTATACACCCGTATAAGTTCGGTTGTTTATTGGACATAGCATCAATAACAGTCCTTTCAGTGATAGTCAGCCAAGCATTAAGCAATGTCCCCTTTACGAACATATACGTCGAATACATGAAAAGTCTCGGTTATACGGGGCTCGAAGTGAATTCTTGGCTTACACTAGCTTTTGTCTCTACAATAGCAGGGAATTTAACTCTCTTAGGGGCTGCGTCAAACATAATAGTAGTCGAGATGATGGAATCCAAGTACGGCTCAACTGTAACATTCAAGGAGTTCTTTAAAGTCGGTGTTGTAGTGACTAGCGCCAATATAGCTATCTACCTGGCCTTCCTATTAATTTAAGAGCGGTGGGCTTTGCTGGCATGAACATTAATTATTAAGATGGGCTACATCTTCAAAACCTAGCGTTTAAGGCTAGCCAACTCTTTATGAATCGAGAGGGGTATTATGGAACTTACCACTATTAGAATGCCGGCTACCGTAAACACGGTCTCAAACCCATACTTTTCAGTCAGAGTTCCACCGACGGCGGCGGTCAATGCTTGACCTAAACTCGTTGACACAGCGACCATCCCCCATTCGAGGGATTCCCGGCCCTTATCTATGTAACGAGTAAAGAAGGCTCATGAATGGAGAGTAGCGTAGACCTATTCCTATACCATTTAACGTTTGGAGGAGGTAAACGTGCCATGGTAGCTTAGCTACGACGTATAAGAGGTATGAAAAGCCCGCTAGTACTGTGCCAAAGACTGAGAGGAGTATCTTCCCTCTCTCACTTAACTTTTTGTCGACTACGTAAGCCGAAGATAGCCTTGCCACTGAAAATGAGGCCATATAAGCTGTCGACGCAAGACCTGCAACGAACGGTGTTCCCCCTACAATTCTGTTGGTAATAAAGATCGCGAATATTGGAGTTACCAGGCCCATACCAGTTAGAACTACGAAGTCGAATGATATTAAACTCCTTATAACTTTATTAACTTTCATCGACCTTACACCCCAATTATCTTTATATTAAAATATCATCGATACATCTACTGACTTCTTCGTGCAGTCCTAAAATTGATTAACAGACTTATAAGCTTCTAATTTGAAGAGACCACAGTTTAACCCTTCGCCGTAAACTGTCATTGAAAAGATAGAGCATCACGTGTTTCCTAATCGTAAATTCATGGATTTACAATAACGTTAAGCTAAACAAATATCCACAGTTATGCCTTTTCATAACCCTTTAAGCATCTAATATTGTTAGGACGTCTTTCATCGGTTTTCGGATCGGCATTTCAGGTTTTTCAGCCGGATATCCTACTTCTACTATTGCTTGAGGTTCATAGTCCTCTGGTAAATTAAGTATCCTCTTCACCTCCTCTTGTGCGAAGAGGGGGGCGCACCTCCAACACCCAGCTAATCCTAAGGCATGTAGTGCTAACAAGAAGTTCTGTATCGCTGCTGCTACACTCTGAATTCCCATTATCCACTCAGCTCTCGACCTCTCTTCATCGGAGTAGTTTTCGAGGTCCCTCTTAGCTAAGCAGAACATCACTAGCAATGGAGCGTTCATGAACCTTTCACTTGAACTTGAAATTATGAGCTCGGCCTCACTTCGAGGAACCCTGTCTCTCAGCAAGTCAGCCATAAACTTCTTGGACATAGCTTCAACAAGCATTTTTCTCACACTCCCTCTACCAATAACTACGAACCTCCAAGGCTGAGAGTTGTGGGCAGATGGAGCCCAAGTAGCAGCTTCGAGCGCCTTAAGTACAAGGTTTAGTGGGACCTTACGATCTTCAAATTCTCTCACAGTCCTCCTAGCTCTCAACAATTCAAGCAAGTCAACCAAAGCTCGTCACCAAGAAACGGTTATTTCTCGTCAAACTGCCCTTTCCCTTAAATCACAATTTTAGAAACTACCATTTTAAATGCTTACAAAAAGTTCTTAGGTTTTCAACTCTCAACCCTCTTAACCCTTATTACTTGTTCGCTCTCCCTAAGCCCGTACGTCAATACTACAAGATCTCCCAACTTAATTTCATTCAATCGTCTAAGAAGCTGAAAAGTTTCTTCAAGCCCTTCATCATAACTCGACGCCTTGACCAAGTAACCCTTTATGCCCCAAAGTACGTTTAATTGCTTTAAGACCTTAGAGTCTGGCGTTCCAACATAGAAGTCTACAGCTGGTCTTAGCAACGAAGTAAGCCTTGCAGTATTGCCATGAACACTATATATTATCAGCTTAGCATTAAGGTGCTCAGCAAGAGAAATTACTCCTTTAGTGAAACTTGCCCATAGGCTCTTAGCTACTCGTTGTCTAGATACCACAAAGCTTTCTTCAGCGGCCTTAATTATCTTTTTGAGCCACTTTACTGCCTCAACTGGGTATTTGCCCACAGCAGTCTCTCCAGTTAACATTAGGGCATCAACTCCTTCAGCCACAGCTGTGTTTACGTCTACGACTTCAGCTCTAGTTGGTACTGGGTTCTCCATCATGGATTCTAAGAGTTGGGTCGCTATTATCATAGGCTTTTCTTTTTCCATTACCTTGTTAATTATGGCGTTCTGAAGGTGAGGAATTTTCTCCAATCCCATAACCATTCCCAAGTCTCCTCGAGCAACTAATACTGCATCAGAGACCTCAATTACTTCGTCGAGATTGTCTACAGCCGCTTTGGTCTCTATTTTAGCTATTATCTTAATTTCTTCGTGGCCCCACTTTTTCAATAAACTCCGCAGGGACTCTATGTCGGCTGCAGTTCTCACACAACTTAAACCGATATAGTCTACGTTATGTTCTAAAGCGAACTTCAAGTCCTCCAAATCTTTATTTGTCAATGGAGGTAGGTCGAAGTCCTTGTTAGGAATTGTTAAAGCCTTCCTTGACTTAATAGTAGCATCGGTAAGGGCCATCAGTTCTATGTAGTTAGGGGTTACATCAATTACTTCCAATTTAGCCCTGCCGTCATCCATGACCATTACGTCCCCGACTTCCAAGTTTTCGTAAACCTCCTTGATTGGTAATGGTAGTTCGAGATTATCAGGCAAGCACTTATCGCTAAGGATCAACCTAGCTCTATCACCCCTCCTAAGCTTGACGACCCCATTAATGTCTCCAAGCCTAACTGATGGACCTTGTAGGTCTCCTATGAAAGTCAAAGGCCTTTTTAAGAGCTCCTCCACTTTTGCTAGGTCATCTAGTATTGGCGACCAAAAATCATGGTCACCATGAGCAAAATTAACTCTGAAACCAGAGGCTCCTGCCTCAGCAAGTTCAAGTATCGTTTTGAACTCGCTCGATGATGGTCCTAAAGAGACTATAATCTTAGTCTTGTTTTCTCTCGACACGTTTCATCCTTGTTTTCTGGGGTTGCTCTACTATAAATTAGTTATAGGTTGTTGGTTTTTTCTTTATGTGATCCATAGAAGCTTAAGGCTCCACAGCCTCCTACAACAAGAAAGGCTTGTAGTGATGCTTAGAAAGGTTTATTTTCAGGCCTTAAAGGACCTTCAAGGGGTATAGACCCCCGGCGGGTTGAGCTCCGCCGTTACTCTAAATGCGGCGAAGCCCCAATGAGGGCTAGCTAAGGGAGAAATCAACCTCTCCCACTGAGAGGTGGGAGGTTGCCTGGTGAGGGTACTCGAATAATATTAACGTCAACATTTACCGCGGCTCTAGTAGTAGCCAACATAGCGGCCTCGAAGATTGTACAGTTTTGGTGGCTGACGTTTCCAGCCGGTACTTTAGCCTATTGTATCACTTTCCTCTGTACAGATTTGTACACAGAATTTTTTGGCAAACGCGAAACTCAGTTTGTTGTTCTTGCAGGCTTTGTAGCGAACATCCTCATGACGGTCTTGATCCAAGCATCTATAATCGCTCCAATCGCTCAGTTCCAAGAAAGTTACCAAGAAATATACGGAAGAGTTCTAGGCTCTACATGGCGCATCGTGCTTGCAAGCATGGTAGCCTACATAATCTCGCAGAGCCACGACGTCTGGGCGTTCCACTTTTGGGGTAAGCTAACTAAAGGAAAGCATCTGTGGATACGTAACAATGCTTCAACAATGGTTAGCCAAGCTATGGATACTTTGATATTCACGTTCATAGCGTTCTGGGGGGTCATTGATATAGCTAGCCTGTTTAGCATGGCATTCACGCTCTACATTGTCAAATGGGTTGTAGCAGTTCTGGATACACCCTTCTGTTATCTAGGCGTTTACTTGATCCGTAGGTTGACGGGTATGAAGCCCATATGGTTTAGAGGGGAGACGGTTTGAAGAAAGTGGTATCCTTAGTCAGCGGAGGACTTGACAGTACGAGTTATGCAGCACTGTGGAAGCATAGAGGCTACGATGTTTACCCAGTAATATTTGATTACGGTCAAAAAGGACGTAGAGAGGTTGAGGTGGCAAAGAGGTTGAGCATGATTATAGGGTTTGAAGAACCCCTCGTTCTAAACGTTTCATCTCTCAAGAGTGTGTGGTTGAAAACGCAGCTCCTAGATGAGTTAGTAAAAGTCGAGGAGAACTATAGCCCCACGGTAGTGGTGCCCATTAGAAACGTGGTCTTCATAACGATAGCTTGCGCGTACGCTTTGTCCATTGGAGCTGATATCGTGGCCTATGGGGCACATCTTAACGATATCGCTACTCGGGCAGATACTGGTGAACCGCTTTATCCGGACTGTCATCCGAACGTTGCGTTGGCCTTAGAAGAAATAATAAGAATAGCTCATTTCCCCGTTGGAGCAAAGAAGTTAGAGGTGTGGAGTCCGGCGAGAGAAGGCTTTACTAAAACTCAGGTTCTGAAGAAGGGTTACGAGTTGCTAGGAGATTTAATATACGAAACTTGGAGTTGCTATCTCAGTGATTCGATCCACTGCGGTACATGCGAGTCCTGTATTAATAGACATAAAGCATTCATAGAAGCTATGGTTCCAGACAAAACTCGTTATAAAGAACATTCAAAGATTCATGAAAAGTGTTTTAGTGGAGATTGTGGTGTTAATCCTTAGCTTGCTCTTTTCTTGATCTTCTCCTTTGCCCTCTCTTTTGCGTCCTCATCTTCACTTGCTACGATGCCTACACCCATGAGCCTATTAAAAGCCGAGTTTAAGAATTTTATGTAAGAGCCTCTTTGACCTACAAATGCTCCGAACTCTCCCTTCACTTTTACCATTAAATTCGGCCCAGCAAAGTCCACATCGGTTATGTGCTTGTGAATCCATGAAACTGGATGTATAGCCCTTACGATGTCTGCAAAGTTCAGCGTAAGTTCTACTGCTCTGAGTTTAAGCTGAACCTCTCGCTCAATCTTACTTATCCTATCACCGCTTTTACCTATCAACCTGGCTAGGTACCCTTCTTTAACTACAACAAGGGCGTCGGGCACGTGCTCAGCAGCTATATCAAAAATCCTCTTGCACTCAATTAAGTCTAAGACAGTTACGATGTCAGCATCCGGTGCATGCATCTTGGCCACGTCTATTATGTTTTTCTCTACATCGTTTAACGGTCTCTTCCTCATCTTCATTTCAAGAAGTAGCTTAATACCCCTTTTCGCCCCCGGCCTAATTATATCCTTTAAACCTAAGTCTATTACCTTAGCATAATCTTCGCCCAAAAGTACCTCCCTCAATGTAACCACTCCACTGGGGCTCGTTTCTAAAACGCTTTGCAAAATAGGGTCTCCAGCAATTACCAGCTTGCTCTTATGACCAATCCTCATAAATGTCTCTACGACGCATTCAGGCATTATTGCTTGAGCATCGTCAACAAATATTAGGGTTTTATCAAACGTTCTACCCCTCAAGTAATGTGCATCAGCAAATAGCAACCTACCTTCTTTGGCTACCTTCTCCACGACTTGCCACTCGATGAGGCTAGTTAAAATGTCTTTAAGATAAGATGAAGCTATGTCGTAGTACAGTTCCCCGGCATCAATTGTTGTGACTTCTCTCCCTGTTACGATGTCTACAACTGGTTTCACTATGACAAACCTCTGATACTTACCCTCCATAACGCTGTCAATGCCGTAGGTTATGCTCAACAAGCTTTTACCAGTACCTGTAGGACCGAAGACCCCTATAACTTCGTAAGAGTCGCTTTTCAGAGCTTGAAGTAGTTCTTCTTGCCCTGAACTCTTGGGCTTTACTTTATCGAGCAGGCTCATAATTGCTCCCTCCAGTCACTGGTGGTATTATTGTTGTTGGATTAGTGCTTAAATCTATGCAGATGCCAATGGAGGATTAGGTCTATGAAGGCAAAGCTTCATAGATGGAATATCATTACTTAAAAAGTGATGCCTAAATCACGATGGAGATCTTCAACGAAACTTATAGAAGCTTAAGGAAGGAGCCTTAATCTAGGGTTGGCATGTGTGAAAAACCTTTTTGAAGTTCATGCACGATAATGGCTTAGTAAATTTTGACATTAATGACCATTGGGAGTTGCGTTAACTTTCACAAGCTTTAATATCGTCCTTGCTAGAAATTTAGTTGGAGATGGTTAAGAAATTTAAAAAGTTCGTCAAAGTAGTTAAGACGAGAACTCCTTGGCTAGAGCATGTAATCGAAGACTTCAATGACGCTTGCGACTTAAATCAGATAGATTTAGTTATTAGGACACCCTCTGGAAGCATGTGTGTCTACTGTAAGGGCTCTAAATTGCTATGCGGCAAAACTAGGTGCCCCATATTAGTAAAGGTATATAGCATAACGAAGCTTAGTTCATTTTTAAATTCGCTGGATGTTGTAGGATCATCACCTCCTGCGGCGTTCGTTGGTCGCCTCGGGTACCCCTACGTCTATGCTGGCCCTCTCGTACCACCCTTCACGGGGGATACCTATATCCTCGATACGCCTGAGCTTTGGCTTAAAGCAAGCCTACAAGACGTAGTGGATTTCAGGGTGAAGCTTATACGTGGAAAAGCTAGGTTTCACGTGAATGATGCTAACGAATCTCCAAGACTTTTGAGCGACGTTCAACTAATGGCCATGGGAGTGAGACCCGTTGATTCTGAAATGAAGCTCTTAAAGAAGCCGAGCGCAAGCATACTGCTTGACGACGAAGTACAACCTATGGGTCCCTCAGCACCTATAAAGGAGCTTAGGATAAGCAACATTAGTACTAACAAGTTAATTGAAAAAGTCGTTAACGACACAGACTTGAAGGCTAAAGATGCAATCCTTGAATTATATAGAAAGGGGGCACCAGTATCACAAATTCAAAGAGTATTAAGCGTCGGCCTTCTTGGAACTAAAGGAAGGAGGCGGCTTGTACCTACGAGGTGGAGCATAACCGCCGTAGATAGCACGATATCCAGAGTCTTGAGAGATGAGAAGGTTAAGGGGATGCCTGAGCTTAATGAATATAGGGTCTATAGCCTAGACTACATGGACAACAAGTTCGTCGTAATAATGTTCCCTGGGAAGTGGAGCTACGAATCTATAGAGGCTTGGTTTCCTGGAACGACTTGGAATCCTGAAGGAGGCTCCATAGCTTTCTGCGGTGATTGGGAAGGTTATTGGGGGAGGACTACCTACGCCAGTATGGGAGGATGTTATTATGCTGCGAGGCTAGCCGTCACTGAGTATCTTGCTAAAATAGGTAGGCAAGCTTCAGTCTTAATTCTTCGAGAGTCTCATCCAGGCTACATAATGCCAGTAGGGGTCTGGATTGTAAGAGAATGCGTTAGAAGCGCGCTTAGCCGAGGGTATGAGAAATTCGATAATTTAAAGGAAGCGCTTGAAAGAGCCTTCAACAAGCTTTACATAAATCCAAGGATTTGGATGCAAGTTGGTAAGTTGTTAAGCGATCAAATTAAACAGGAGAGGTTGACGAAGTTCATTAATGAGGGGCCTGAAAGTTCGCGTCGATATCTTTAAGCTCTTAAAAATATATTTATTGATGGGCTACAACCATGCCTTATCGAGTCTCTGCAATCAATATTGAGAGGTGTATTGGCTGTTATAGTTGCATGTTCGCTTGCTCAAGGTTAAGGTTCGGCGAAGTTAGCTTAGCGAAGAGTGCAATTCAAGTTAGATCAGCGGGCGGTATTGAGAGGGGCTTTGTAGTTGTAGTCTGTAGGGCATGCATTGACCCTCCTTGTGCTAAGAATTGCCCTACAGGTGCTATAGCTCCTCGACCTGGTGGAGGGATAACTTACGATGACTCCAAGTGCATTTCGTGTAAGAATTGTTATGAGGCGTGCATAGTAAAGGCGATAGTATGGGATGATGAAAAAAATAAACCAATAATTTGTAGGTATTGCGGTTTTTGTATAAAATTCTGCCCACACAACGTCATAGCTCTCGAACACATGGGGAGGGAAGTTTTGACATGATTGACTCGGGGCTATACAACGTCCTCCACATAGATTTAAGCGAAGGAAAGTATGAAGTTCATGAAAGAAGAGACCTCTTTGAGAAATACCTAGGTGGGGCGGGCGTTGCGATAAAACTTCTCGAAGAAGAGTGCCCTAGAAATACCGATCCTTTATCGCCCGATAACCCTATAGTATTTGCTGTAGGACCTTTGACATGTTTCTATCCACTAGCATCAAAAACCGTAGCTATGTTCAAGTCGCCGTTAACAGGAAATCTAGGTGAAAGCCATGCTGGCGGTAGATCGGCTGTAGCCATTAGATTTGCCGGTTACGGGGCGATAGTAATCAAAGGCGCCTCGAAAAGTCCAGTTTACATATCAATATTTAATGACAAGGTCAATATAAAGGACGCTACAACTCTTTGGGGGATGAAGTCTAGTTACGCTGTCGGTAGAGTTTTGAGGGAAGTTGAACCTGCAGCGGGCAAGAGGACAATAATGAGGATAGGGATTGCTGGAGAGAACTTAGTTAAGTACGCTAATGTTATCGTTGAGAGCTATAGGCACTTCGGAAGGCTTGGGCTTGGTGCGGTATTCGGAAGTAAGAAGCTTAAGGCAATAGTCATTGCTGGCACAAGGAGCATTAAGGTCAACAACGTCAAGGAGTACACGAAAGTCTACGAAGAAATATACAAGGAAATAACTAAGACCGACGTCATGAGTAAGTACCACATCCTTGGAACCGCTGAGAACGTCTTACCCCTAAACGCTATGGGGGCACTTCCAACGAGGAACCTTATGCAAACTAGATTCGAACAGGCTGAGAACATATCGGGCGAAGCGTTGGCGGAAAAGTACTTGGTTAGGAAGATAGCGTGTACCCACTGCCCAATAGGATGTATCCACTTGGCATCGCTTAGGATAGCTTTTGCTCCAGGATATGAGTACGAAACCCTCATAATACCGTACGACTACGAGCCCATATATTCCTTGGGTTCAATGTTGGGAGTGGGCTCTCCGGAAGGATTGCTTAGACTTATCGAGAAAGTTGATAGCTTAGGGCTTGATGCCATAAGCGTAGGGGTCGCGATGGCTTGGACAACGGAATCCTATCACCGAGGTATCATAACCGATAAGGAGACCATGGGGTTGAGACCGAATTGGGGCGAGGATGTTGAGGTCTACATAAGAATGGCCGAGAAGATAGCTAAGAGAGCAAACGAGTTCTACAGCGCCTTAGCTGATGGAGTCGAAGCCGTAGCGTTAAAGTATGGAGGTCTAGACTTTGCACTTACATGTGGAGGCAACGAAATGCCTGGATATCATACTGGACCAAGTGCCATAGTAGGTTTCTTGACGGGAGCGAGGCACTCCCACTTAGATAGTGCTGGATATAGCATCGATCAAAAAGCCTTGAGGACCTCAATGAATGACGAAGAAATGGTAAGACAGCTAGTTATAGAGGAGAGATTACGAAACGTCTTGACGAGCCTAGTCATATGTCTCTTCGCCAGAGGGTCGTACAGGCTTGAAAGAATCGTCGAGGCGCTTAGACCTTTAGGAATCGAAACCACGCCAGAAGAGCTTATGAAGATTGGAGCAGAGATTCAGAGAATGAAGGCTTCGTTTAAGGCTAGAGAGGGCTACAGCCCATATAAGCTTAGAATAGCGAAGAGGTTCCTTGAAACCCCCACACCTCACGGTAAGCTAACCAGAGAGAGGCTCGAGAGGATGATAGACGTGTACGTCGAGACGTCAGGGTTAAGAGATCTCTATGGAACTCGGTAGAACAATTATTTAGAAGCCAAGCTTCTCTACGACTGTCCTAAGCTCGCTAGCTGCCCTTTCAGGCGGAACGGTATTTATGTACATTCCAGAAGTAAGCTCAAATCCGCCGGGTACCATAACTCTTGGGTGGACTTCTATATGCCAATGATAGCTTTCCCCCTTCCATCGTAGAGGGGCTACGTGAAAACCGTAATTGTAAGGGGGATCGTTTAAGACCTTCTTTAATGCAAGTAGCGTTGCCTTAAGGGCCCTTGAAAGGGCTCTTCTCTCTTTAGGATAAGTATTTAAGAAGGAAGGTTCGTGTCGCCTTGGTATTATCCAAAACTCATAGGGTAGCACGCTTGCCCAAGGTGCCACGACGACGTAGTGTTCATCGGCATAAATAAGTCTTGGAGAACATATTTCAAGCTCTATTAAATCACAGTAGATACATCCGCCTCGCTCCCGATTATATCTTCTAGCGACGTCAACCTCTCTCTTTACAGTTGAAGGTACGACTGGTAGGGCTATCACTTGGCTGTGAGGATGAGATATTGAGGCACCGGCCTCTGGTTTATAGTTTCTGAAGAGGCATACATATTTTATACCTCTCTCATAGGACAACTTGGTCATAACTTCAAAGTACGCTTCTACAACTAGCTCAAGACCCCTTATACTATTGTTGTGTGGGTGAGCTCTATGATCTGGGGACTCGACTATAACTTCATGGTAACCGAACCCGCTATACGACGTAGTTGCAAAGAATAGAGCCTCACCAAGCTTTTCTTCAAATGGTAAGTCGCTCTTAAGCGCAGGGAACATGTTCTTAAAGCACCTGATAATCCACTTCTCAACCCTTCCATCTTCCTTATCGAATGTCTTAACTAATTCGCCGTTTTCGCTACGAGAGTAAACAAGCCATGCTGGAGGAGTTAAATTCTCATTTCCTGGACAAAAAGGACATGAACTTAAGTTCTTCCTATCCTTCGGTCTCTTCGCCCTATCCGGAGCAATAATTACCCAACGATCTGTAGTAGCATCATGCCTATATTCAGGTTCGCTCAAGGTTTCCTCAATCCTCCCTCTTGTTATGCAATTCCGTGCTCTTAGTGCGAAAAAGCTCCTCTGCCTTAGCTTCTATATCGAAGAGTAGCATTTCTCTTTCCTCATAGCCTTCGAAGCTCCTTAATTTGACTTTTAGCTTTACGGCCCTCAAATCTATCAAAATAAATCATATGCACCTGCTATTAAATGCTTGTAGAAGAGGCAATAACTATGTATTCGGTAAGTTAAAGGTTCAGCCCCCTACTACTTAAGGGGGGAAAGCAGTGCTAATAGGTTTAATATCTGATACTCACGACAACTTACCAGCAATAACTGAAGCAGTAAAGCACTTTAACTCCATGAGGGTTGGATTAGTTCTCCACGCCGGAGACTACGTTGCCCCCTTCACATTTAATGCCTATCGAGAGCTTAAATGCAGACTTGTAGGGGTCTTCGGTAATGTCGACGGTGATCGAAGGCTTCTACGTGAGAGATTTTCGAGCCTTAACTTCAAGGTTGAAAATGAATTTGAAGAAGTTGAAGTTGAAGGTACCAAAATAGCGCTACTCCACGGCGTCCACCAACAGATAGTGGAAGCATTGGCTTTAAGCGGTAAATACGACGTCGTAGTTCATGGACATACTCATGTTAAGAGGCTTGAACGTATAGGAAAAACGCTCGTAGTAAATCCCGGCGAGACCTGCGGTTACCTATATGGAGTTAAGTCGATAGCTATTCTTGATACAGCAACACTTAAGGTTGAGTTTAAGGAACTATGAAAATGGGAGGATGAATTAGATGAGCAGTGAAGATTTATGGTTAAAAATGAAGAAGCTAGAACTTCAGCGAAAACTTCTAGCGTTGACGGCCAAGAAGGATGAGCCTAAGCCTAAAGACCCTTACGAAGTTATAAGACCTCTATTGGAAGAGAGAGCCGATGAAGTCCTTGAGGCGGCAAAAGCTCAGTTTCCGAGAGTTACAAATGTTGTTGTCGCAGAACTAGCAAAGTTGGTTGAAGCTGGTTTAATAAAGAAGATCACGGGTCCCTGGTTGATGGGTTTATTCGCAAAGCTAGGTTACAAACCTAGGCTTGAAACTAAGATATCGGTAATTTCTGATGGCAAGATTATGGATTTAAAGGAGAAGATATCTAGAACCCTTAAAGAATGGTGAGAAACTTCATAGGCTTAAACAATTTCAACAAGCTTTTGCCACTTCTCTAACCTTCTTCAGTCCCCACTCAAGAAGCATCTTGGCTTCTTCAAGACTTTCTGACTCGACGTAAACCCTCACTACGGGTTCGGTGCCTGAGGGCCTTATGAGAAGCCAGCCCTTCTTGGTTATGAACTTCACTCCATCAACCTTCACTGTTCTCTCAACAGGTAGCCCGCCGACGTTATCGAGTTCTAGGTTCAGCAAGGTCTCTCTAACTTCATGAGATCTACCTATCTCCACCTTACCTCTTAAGCTGTATAGAAGTTTATACTCTTTACCCAATTCACGGATTAATTCTTCAAGCTTCTTCTTCCCAGATAAAGCCAAGCTCTCAATTATGTATAGACAAGTTAAAACTCCATCCTTTTCTGGGATGTGCCACTTGTATCCGAAGCCTCCGCTCTCCTCGCCACCCATAATTGCCTCACCCATTAGTAGGTGAGGGGCTATGTTCTTGAAGCCTACCGGCACTTCATAAATTCTTATCCCGTTCTTAGATGCTATCTCGTCAACCATGTGAGTTGTAGCGACAGTCCTAACGACCCCACCTTTAATCCCTTTGTCAAGCATGTGTTTAAGAATTAGTGGAAATAACATGTTAGGCGAGATGTACGTATCGGAATAAGCTGATGCTCTATCTCCATCGCCATCGGTTGCAAGACCTACATCCATATCATGCATGAAGAGCGGAATATCACTGACTGCTTCAGGCAACGTTGGGTCAGGTATGAGTCCTCCAAAACTGGGATCTTTATCGTACCGCATGCGTTTGACCTCACACCCAACCCTCATTAAGACCTCGTCTAAGAAGCCTATTGTGGAGCCGTGCATGTGATTTACGAGTACCTTAAGCCTGGCTTTCCTAATAGCGTCCTTTTCTACTAGTGATAGCATCCAATCGATGTATTCTTCTTTAAAATCTACGTGCGCTATTAAACCCTTCTTTTCAGCGTCCTTAATGCTCATAGTTCTAGTGCTCGACTTAAAAATCAACTTTTCGACTTCCTGCGTTATTTCAGATGAAGCAGGACCTCCATAGTGAGGTATAAACTTTATCCCGTTGTATTCAGGAGGATTATGAGATGCAGTGATCATAACGGCTCCTCCAGCCCTAAGTTTGACGGTTGCAAAAGCGACTAGAGGCGTTGGGACATCGCCTTCAACCATGTAAATCGGAATGCCATTCCCGGCGAAAACTTCAAGGCAAGCCTTAGCGTATGCCTTCGAATTCCTCCTAGAGTCATACCCTATAACTACGCCGTACTTAGCTAACCCTCTACTACTAATATAATCGGCTATCGCCTGAGCAACGACCTTGACCTTGTCAACAGTGAAATCCCTATCCATAACCCCCCTCCAACCGTCGGTACCAAACTTTATGGTCAAAATCTCTCACCATTAAGATTGAGAATACTAAGGTCTCATAATAACTTAAGCTTGCAAAGAGATAAAATGTCTTGTGTTACCATTCAAATCATTAACGAATCCCGCTATTTCCCAAAGATGCTATTTTAAGCTCCACATAGCTAGCTATAATGTCTTAGGCAACTAAATTATAGTCCATGCGATCAGCGACGTTACACGATAATAATTTAAAGCGTTCATAATTACAGATTTTTTGCGGTAAACTGCAAAAATGTTATAAGTTTATCACCTTATTACTCCTTTAAAATACACAAAGCCTGTGTGTAAATTTGGTCTATAGTGATATGGTTATGTATAAGGAGAAAAGTATTAAAGAGTTGCCCGTAATCATCTTTTCAAAAAATCGTGTTCTCGGAGAGTTTTGGGTTAAAGGATTTGCCAAGCCTTCGGTTTTGAGCGAAGTCGTAAAAATCTTAAATGAGCATAACGTTCAGATAAAGAACCTTATTGCATATTCCATAAAGGGTGAAGAAGTGGCTTTCATCATAGTCGATCTAACGGACATTAAAGGCGATGTTAATGAGGTAATAAGTAAAATGAAGGCTTTGCCCAACGTTTCCGAAGTCGATTTTTTCAGCCCGAAACATTATGGCTGTGTGTATGAGGCTTTCGGTTTTCCAATTACTTCTTCCGGTTTCGACGAGAATATAATAATGAGGCTTAGGAGCTTTATCGATATGCTTGAGGGCATTAAAGCTTGCTTCGGCTCTGCTGGTGAAGCCTTCTTATGGTATCTGGCTAGGGATGGTGGATCTAGCACGGCTAAATGGTTTAATAGTAACCTTGAAAGTTTGGACGTAGAAGATAAAATTAAGATTCACTTGGCTGCACTCTTTTCCGCTGGCTGGGGTAAGTTTGAGCTTAAAAGATTCGATTGGGTCGAAAAAGTCATAGAGATAGAAGCGATAGATAACCTTGAAGTTAAACATAAGAAAGGTATAGCTAAAAATCCTCGATGCACCTTTATAAGAGGCTATTTGACCGGCTTATTAAGCGTTTATTTAGGCAAAAACGTTAGAGTTGAGGAAGTAGAGTGTGAAGCCAAGAAGGATGGTCGTTGTCTATTTGTTTGTTATTTCGGTTAGTCTCGTTATTTAACAAAGTTCAACCAAATCTTTTCAATGTTACGTAGATTAATGGCGCTAGACAAGCTAACGACCATAACGATAGTACTACATAAGACTTCAGCATCGCAACGACTAAGGCTGACAGTGGTAAAATTGATAAGCCTAGTTCGAGCTTGGGTACAGCCTTTGAAGTCTTCTTTAAAGGACCTTTAGGCGTTACCCTCCACGTGCACGGTACTTTAAAGAGAGGTTTCAATGAGGATAGGAAAAGGTCGAAACTCATAGCTAAAGCTAGAGCAGCCGACCTTCCAAGCAACTTAATTCTCCGACTCAGGTTGCATTCTTCGATGGTATGTCTCATGAAGTTAAAGCTGTATATCATCGTTATAACAGCTCCAATAGTCATAAGAGGTAGCATCGGCAATAACGACGGCTCTCCGTTAAAGAACGTTAGTAACGGCAAGGCTATAATTGATAGACCCGCCAAAGCGAGGCCCCAATATTGGGTAAGGTAGATCAGGAGACTTACTTTTTCAAGCATCCTCAAGTTAGATTTAATAATTGCCTTACCGTGCTTCAATAAAACTTGGCTTATACCATATGCCCACCGCTTCTGTTGCCTTTTGAAGTCACTATAAGTCGATGGATGCTCAACCCAAACGGGTACATCACTGTTATATACTATCCTGTAACCCTTAAGTCTAAGCCTAACGCCTAGCTCTACGTCTTCTAAGAGACACTTCTCATCCCACATACCAACTCTTAAGAGTGCATTCCTCCTTATCGCACACGCATTACCTAATAGTATTGAGCTTCCGAAGATGACTTGGAGTCCCTTGAATAGACCATTAGTAAAGAATTTTTGTCCAAAGCCTATGGCTTCAGATACCGCACTCTCTCTTAAGTTAAGTGGTTCCCATCTGGCGACAACGGCTGCGACGTCGTTTGATTCATATAACGTTGTTAGAACCTTCATTAGAAAATCTGATGGTAATACGCTGTCTACATCCAGAACTACTATTACATCGCTTTGAACCTTTAAAGCCTCGTTTAGAGCTCCAGCTTTAAATCCCGTAGCGGTCCTCCTATGTATAAAGATGACCTCTAGATCCCTTCGAGCACGATTACATACCTCCTCCATCGGCTTAGGATCTTGGTCATCGCACACGATTACGACCTTGATCTTATCTCTAGGATATCTTTGCTGTCGGATCGAAGCAAGGACCCTTTCAAGAAGGGCCGGCGATTCTCCTCGAATAGGTATGTGAAAAGCGACAACAGGTGCACTCGAAATATATCCCTTGGGACTCAAATACCTAGAAGATGCGCTTGCTATACATACGTGGTAGCCTAGATAAACGAGTTCTGTTATCGCTATGACTAACAATAGTGTTAGAGATAGTATCGATGCTATCTCCATGGCTTTATGCCTAATAGTAGTAGATAAGCTTAGACTTAGCTATTTCTCTAGTCTTCCATAAACTTGCTCTTCCACGCACCCTTAAACTTACCTACCTTATCTACAAACCAGACGCTTCTACCATCAACTACTTTATGGTAGAACTCGCTTTTGAAGCGCATTATCTCGTTTCTATATTCATCAAGCTTCTTAAAGACCCTAACCTCTGTTTCCCTCCTCCTCACCCTATTCTTGCATACTGGGCATTGATATACCCTTGTTAAAGCAAAGAACTTTGAACCACAATTGCCACAGTTATATTCGTGAATTTTGATAACGTAATTCACAATACCACCTCGACAGAGGCACTAGAGTTAATTGAAACTATCTAATGAAAAGGTTTTTGGATTTACGTGAAAACTTTGTTTAAAAAGTTAAAGTTAAGAATGCACACCTCTAAATAAGATTCTGCAATAGTCGAAAAATAGTTATCGAGAGAAACTCACTGAGAAAGTATCTGAGATTCACGGACCCGAGCAGAAACCCCTTTTTAAGCTTCCGAGATACTTAGAAAGACAAAATTAATTATACCATAACTATGTGAAGAAAATCCAGAAATGTTTAAGATAGATGTACAACTTCTTCTGTTTGGACTTTAGTTGCATGCTTGTCTTAATCGACGTATTAAAACTTCAAAATTCTTTTTAGAGACCTGCTAGTAGTTGAAACTTCGACGCTTCGACGTAAAGTACAATGCTTTGTGAAAACTTTTGTCTTCAAGAGGTTTATGAAACTCTTTCGTTAAGAGATCTCTGAGGGCTGTCCTTATTGCTTCACTCCTCGAAGGGTAAATCCCTGACCTAACAAGCTCATCCAGCTCTCTTAAGTAGGCTTCAGGAATTTTGACCGTTATTATCCTCATCCTATCACCTATAACGTAGGGATAACACGTTCAATAAAAGGATAGGTTATATTCTTGAATTATACATCAAAATATGCTCTCTTATTAGAATTTAAACGACCATGGCAATGGTTTTTATCAAAAGTCATCAGTTAAAGGTCAAATCACGATAAGTGAATTATTGCGAGCTTAAACCCGTTACTTAAGAAAGTCCGGGCGACTTGAAAGTACAAATTAATTTACAGCTGACTTCTCACATAAAGCTTATATTAAATACAGTTTCAGGCTAACTTCGTGTCGAATTGTCTCGGTGATGAGTATTGAAATTGATAAAGAGTACAAGGAGCCTATGCCCCGAATGCCTACAAGTTATCGATGCAAGCGTTTACGAAGAAAATGGGCGCGTATATATTTCTAAATCATGCCCTCAGCACGGAGAGTTCACAGACGTCTATTGGAGCGACTACGAACTTTACTGCGAAGCCGAGAAGTGGAGTGTCGTAGGCACGGGTATATGGAACCCTCAAAAGAAGAAAGAGAAGGGTTGCCCTTACGATTGCGGATTATGCGAGAACCATAAGACCTGTACAGTGCTAGGAATCATAGATGTCACAAATAGATGCAACCTTAATTGCCCGATATGTTTTGCCCACGCAGGAGCTATCGGTTACCTCTATGAACCAAATAAGGATCAGATAAGACAAATGCTAAAGAACCTTAGAGGGCTTAAACCCATACCTCCTACAGCTCTTCAATACTCAGGCGGGGAACCTACCATTAGAAAGGATTTACCAGAGCTAGTTGCCATGGCTAAGGAGGAGGGCTTTAGGCACGTAGAGGTCAACAGCAACGGTATTGTTCTGGCAAAGAACATAGATTTCTATAAGGAGTTGCTTGATGCAGGCATGTCAACTATATACCTTCAGTTCGATGGCTTAACGGATGACGTCTACATTAAGACAAGAGGGCTCCCGCTTCTTGACGTCAAGTTTAGAGTTATAGAAAACGCCAGAAAATTGAATCACGACTCCATAGTTCTAGTGGTGACCCTCGTCAAGGGGATTAACGATCATCAATTGGGCGATATAATAAGGTTTGCAGCCAAGAACTGCGATGTTGTTAGAGGGATAAACGTCCAGCCGGTCTCGATAACCGGAAGGATAAATAAAGCAGAGAGAGAAAAGATGAGGATAACTATACCAGACTTTATGAAGCTATGCGAAGAACAGACTGGAGGATCAATTAGGGTCTCTGATTTTAGGCCAGTACCTTGGCCTGTGGCTTTAGCTAGAGCTGTTGGAGCTCTTAAAGGCAAGAGCTATCCAGAGTTCACGGCTCACCCACATTGTGGTGTTGCCACGTTCTTCTTGGTAGAAGGCGATGATATCATTCCCGTGACAAGATACGTAAATGTAGATAAGGTAGCAGAGGACTTCTGGGAGGTCTATAAGCTTGCATCTGAAGGTAAAAGGTTTAGAGCATACATAAAACTTATGAAGACTAGTAGCCGAATTAAGGGAAGGCTTAGGAAGTACATGTTGAGCGTACTAGTTAAAGGATCTTATGATGCTCTCGGACAACTCATGAGAAAGATGGTGTTGCTGGGCTGCATGCACTTCATGGATCCTTACAACTTTGATACCCAAAGAGTTGAGAGGTGCTGCATTCACTACGCTCTACCTGATGGAACCATAAGGCCCTTCTGCACCTACAATAGCATCCATCGATCGTCAGTGGAAAAAGCCTTGAGTACCCCAATTTCGCTTAAAACTGAGAGTTGACCTAGTAAATATGACTAGGAAAGGCCTACTAAGAGAGTTAACCAAAAAGATTGCACCGCCAAATTTATTGGAGAAGGTACCTAAAGGATTTGAGATCATAGGGGACATAGCAATTCTAAACATACCAAGAGAGCTTGAAGAATATAGATTTAATGTGGCCGAAACCCTCCTAAATTACTTAAAACCTAGAATTAGGCTCGTAGTCAGAAGGACATCACCTGCCAAGGATCCTGAAAGGGTTCATAATTATGAAATCTTGGCAGGGTCTGGAAGCTTTGAGACTTTACATAGAGAGAGCGGATGTGTTTTTAAGTTAGATATATCCAAGGTATTCTTTACGTCTAGACTTCAATACGAGAGGTATAGGATAGCAAGTATCGTTAAGCCTGGCGAGCTTATAATAAACATGTTTGCGGGTGTAGGACCTTATTCGATAATCATAGCGAAGAGGGTTCCGGGCGTTAAAGTTTACTCCATAGATGTAAACCCTGAAGCTTACAGGTTCATGGTGGAGAATATAAAGTTGAATAATGTTGAAGACAAAGTCGTACCGCTTTTAGGCGACGCATCAGAAGTCATAGATACTCACGATCTTAAAGGCATAGCGGACAGGGTTCTAATGCCATCGCCTGAACATGCAATTAACCACTTAGTTAAGGCTGTTAAGGCTTTGAAGAGAGAAGGATTCATCCATTACTATGATGTGGCTTGTCGAGTAGATGACTTGCAAGGTTACGTAGAAGATAAAGTATCGCCAATTCTAGACGACTTAAACTTGGAGTGGAAGATAAGCTTTGTTAGACCTATAAGATCTGTGGCCCCCTACAAGCGCTACGTTTGTGCCGATATTTACTTGAATAAGAAACGGGCTTGCTAAGTCACTCTCCTAACTTTACACACTATGACTTGATCAATGCTTCTTATGGCTGCACTGTTTTCAACTATTATTTTCGTTACCTCATCGAAATCTATGTTTGAACCAGTGATTGTTATTTTAACGGTTTCAGTTTTTGCGTCAACTTCCGTCACGATTACATCGACTTCTCTGACACCTTTAGCTGAGCATATTGCCCTAGATAGTTCTGTTATAGGTATCTCTCTCGGCTTTAACGCATCTATGAGGAGCTTCCTTATAACTATTGACATATGAAACACCTAATACACTTATACATAGATTCCGAGCAAGACTATAACCATTGCTGATGCAATTCCAGCCATTACCATATACAAGATGTACCCTACAGGCTTATTTCTAGCTATCCTACCTAAGAAGAAGCCCAATAAGCCTAGCATCACAATGCTAATCACCATTGAAGTTATGACGCTCACGGTGAAGTCCAACATAAATACTTGAGAGGCTACGAAGGGCATCGATAGAATCGTGCACACTATGAGAGGCGAAATTCCATCAATTACTGAAACTATGAAGACCGCCAATCTCGATGACTTTTCAAATATAGATCCCTTCATTTCTTGAAACATAGTTTCTTCGAGTTCACGTACCTTTCTTTCTCTCTCAGCTTTCTCGGTCAAATAAGCCCCTAAAGATCCTGAAAAGAACATCGCTAAACCGGCTGAAAGTATAGTCCTAACTATTATGCTCGGATTTTCAATGCCTGAAATCCACATGCCCATTATTATCCCTAACGCGGCTAAAGCACCGTCGAACATATTCATGACAAAGTATCTTCTACATATTTCGGTTACTCCACTTATTACTATCATTCTTTTAATGCTAGCACTAGGTTTACGCTTAAGTATAGTAGGCGTATGAACCTTATAACGCCGTTTCGACCCGTTACTACCATGTTCCTCCATATGCTCTAGCGCAAAGTGACACCCCTCTATTCGGGGGTTTAAGTTTTATGCTTTTATTACGTAAGACGTTGAGAAGTAAAACTTATTAGCCTTCTATAAAAAGTTGTAGGCTTGCGGAGGCTTCAGATCATGGGTGATCGTCAAATCGAGGTTCATTGAGATATACGATACCACTCTAAGGGATGGAGCTCAAGGCGTTGGGATTAGCTTCTCGCTTCAAGACAAAATAAGTTTAACGTTAAAACTCGACGAGTTCGGAATACCCTTCATTGAAGGGGGTTGGCCCTTCTCAAACCCCAAGGATGAAGAGTTCTTTAAAGCAATAAAGAATTATCACCTTAAGTATGCTAAAATAACAGCTTTTGGAAGCACTAAGAGGAAAGACGTTAAACCTGAAAATGACGAAAACCTTAATGCTATAATCGACTGCGGCGTAGATTACGCAACGATATTTGGTAAAGCGTGGACCCTTCATGTCAGGGAGGTTTTAAAAGTTAAGCTCCATGACAACCTAGATATGATATACGATTCGATAAGCTATCTAAGGGACCATGGAATAAAAGTGATATTTGATGTCGAACACTTCTACGATGGTTACAAGGAGGATCCCGAGTACGCTATAAAGGTACTCGAAGTTGCTTGGGAAGCCGGTGCCGAGAGACTTGTTCTATGCGATACCAATGGAGGTACCCTGACTCACGAGTTCTACGAAATAACGAAGAAAATATGCGAAAAGTTTGGCAGCAGTATAGGAGTCCACTGTCACAACGACTCTGGATTAGCCGTGGCCAATAGCTTAATGGCTGTAATAGCCGGGGCAGTTCATGTTCAAGGGACCATTAACGGTATTGGAGAAAGATGTGGTAATGCAGATCTCTGTCAAGTAATTCCTGCTTTGGAACTTAAAATGGGCCTTAAAGCTTTAAGGAAAGCTAATGGACTTCAAGAGCTTAAAACGCTTTCGACATTTGTATATGACCTCGTCGGGATGGATCCCAATCCGTATCAACCCTACACGGGACAATACGCGTTTGCTCATAAAGCTGGTGCGCATAGCGACGGAGTAATAAAAGTGTCGAGGGCATATGAGCATATAGACCCATCGCTTGTAGGTAATGAAAGGCTTATAACCGTCTCTGAGCTTTCGGGTAGATCCGCTATAGTCTACAAGGCTAGAAAGTTCGGGCTGAACCTTGATAGAAACGATTCTGTGGTCCTAAAGGTTTTGAGAACGGTCAAAGAACTCGAATCTTCCGGCAAGAGATACGAAGATGCTGATGGCTCGCTTTACCTTCTAATACTGAAGTCCATGGGTAAATATAGGCCTCACTTTGAAGTATTGTCGTGGACCGTCACGAGTAGAGCAAGTAAAACAGGTGTAAAGTCTTTATGTAATATAAAGCTCAAAGTTAAGGGGAGGATAATTGCGAGCACTGCGGAAGGAATAGGCCCCGTACACGCACAGGACTTAGCCCTAGTCGAGGCTTTAAAGTCTGAGTATCCATGCATTGAAGCCGTTAGACTGATGAACTACAAGGTGTCAATAGTTGGCAGAAGCGCAGGAACGGCATCGGTTGTAAGGGTTCTCATAGAGTTTGAGGGGAACGGAGAGTATTGGTCGACAGCAGGGTCTTCAGCTAACATACTTGAAGCAAGTATGGAGGCGCTAGTTGATGGATACGAGTTTTACCTCCATAGACGCGAACCGTGATGGCTGTATCGAGTCGGCCTTCAAGCTCCATAGCTTTTAAAACTTATTAGCTTTAGTAAACCATTAACTAATTCGGTGGATGCGTCTTGTTCGATGGCTTTAGGGCTCTCAGGATGAAGATCCTAGCAGAGAAGATATCTGTAGACGACGCTATGCGTTGTCTCTTGGGCTTAAGTCGAGACGAAGTTAAAGCGTACTTCATGCTACTAAATAACCCTATGACCATTGAGGATATAGCAAAAGCCTTAGGCAAAAGCAAGCCTTCCGCTTACAGGATAGCTGTTAAGCTTACAAACATGGGTCTCCTAGTAAGGAAAGCTTACCTAATAGATAAGGGAGGGTACTACTACAAGTATGAAGCCGTCGAACCAGAAAAAGTTAAGAGAGAATTACAGGAAGCAGTTAACGTCGTGTGCAAGAAGGTAATGGAGGCTTTGCACCAAGATTTCGAGGAGATCAAGAGAAGGCTGCAAAGTACCGAACCCAGAAGGGCCGCTTAAAGCTCACTTTTTAAAATCACATTAAATAATTCATAAAACTTAAAGTTCCCTTGCCCGTCTTCCTAAAAGTTGGTGTAACTAGACCTTGTCAGTGAGAATATCCCCACTTCAAGTCTATAAGCTTCTACCCGGGTTGAATTGTAAAAAATGCGGTACGACCTGTATGGGTTTTGCAGTTAAGCTCGTAAGTAAACAAGCTAAAATAGAAGAGTGTATGCCGCTTATTGTCGAACCTAAGTACTCTGATAAGCTGGCGAAATTGAGAGAACTTTTGGCTCCAGTAATTTCTGCGAGCGAGACTTTAATTCAAATAGATTATGAGAAGTGCATTGGATGCGGCAATTGTGTCGTTGCATGTCCGGAAAACATAATTTTAGATCCGATGACTTCGAAAGGTTACAATCCGAAGAAAGCCGACGCTCTATGGACCATTGAGGACGGCAAGATAAAGATCCTACACTTAGAGAAGTGTAGACGTTATCCTCCATCGAGGCTGAACTGCAACGTCTGCGAGCTTGTCTGTTATAGCGGGGCTATTAGAGTGGTGGCGTAGAAGTGATCGTAGAGAATGCGGTGTGCACCGGTTGCTCACTATTTTGTAACGATATAGATGTAGAAGTAGAGAACCTTTCAGTTATTAAGACGAGAGGTGCTTGTAGTCATGGAACTGCTAGGCTTAAGGGCTTTCATCAGAACAGGCTTAAGGAGCCGCTTCTAGAAGGCAAAAAAGTTGGTGTTGACGAGGCTGTAGAGGCTATAGCTGAGAAGATCAAGCAGTCTAGAGCTCCGTTAATTTATGGCGGAGAGTCATCTAGCAATAGGGTCGTCGAACTAGCATTAAGATTGGCGGAGAAAATCTACGCATACTATGATTCTCCACCTTCCATATGCAGAATAACGGTACCTATCCAAGAAGAAGTTCGAGTTAAAAACTTAACACTCGATGAGATATTAGACGAAGCCGACTTTGTGCTCTACTGGGGCGTAAGCATAGCCGACACACACTTGCGGCACGCCAGTAAGTACGCGGTTATGCCTCGAGGTAGAACGATAAAGATGGGGAGGGAAAACAGAGTCGTTTCGGTGATAGACGTAAGGGAATCTATGAGTATGAAGATAGCTCAACATAGGATAGTAATTAATCCTTGTACTGATATTTACATGGTTAAGGCAATAATGGACTCTATGGAGGGGTCAGCCCAAATACTTGGCGCATCAACAGCAAGACAAGTAATGTTAATGTCATCTGACCTTAAAGGCGCCTCATCTATAGCAATTTTCTTAGGTCGAGGCATAATGAGATGCGGAAAGGGTGAAGAAAACGTAAGGGCACTCTTAAGTTTAGCGAAAACGCTAATTGAAGAACGTAAGTGCTCAGTCCATCCATTAGCCGAAAATATTAACTCTTACGGCCAAGCGAAAGTTATGTGGAAAACCTTAGGGACATGCCTACCGTACAACTTTAAAGAAAGAAAGGTGGTGGAACCAGTTGACTCTTTACTTGCACGTACGAACATAGATTTCGTCCTAGCCATTGGTAGCGACTTCCTCACCCAGATACCTCTTCAAATTTCAAAGAAACTTAAAGGAAAGATAGCGTGTACTACCGAGCTAAAAAGCGTGACGCAGGCCTATTCTAATATCGCTGTGCCAGTCAAAATTTTAGGGGTCGAGACTGGAGGAGTCGTTACTAGGACGGATGGGGTGGACGTTGAACTCAAACATTTTATATGTAACGAAGAATTGCCAAGCGAAGAAGAGGTCTTAAATCGCCTGCTATCTTTAATCTAAGGTGTTATAGATGCTTCAAATCAGTAGCGATCTGTCGGCTCAAGAAAGCGTAGAAAGAGTATTGATATTCGTGTGTAAATGCGGTACAAACATTGCAGGCGTAATAGACGTAGGGCAAGTAATTAGGCACTTTTCAGGTAAAAGCGGAGTGATTGTTAGGGATCACGAGCACTGTTGTAGCAATGATGGTCTCAAGAAAATAAGGGAAGCAATAAAAGAAGAAAAGGTTTCGAGATTAATAATAGCATGTTGCACTCCATCGCTTCATGGAGAGCTGTTCAAAAAAAATGCCGAAGAGGCTGGCTTAAATCGAGGATTCGTGGAGATAGTAAATATACGAGAACAATGCTCATGGGTTCACTATCATGACCCTGAAAGAGCTACTAACAAGGCGATAGACCTCATAGAGATGGCGCTAGCGGCAGCTCGACATACTGTGCCAACTAAAGTCCTTAAAGTGCCTGTTGAAAAGGCCGTCCTAGTAATTGGAGGAGGAGTTGCCGGAGTTACTGCAGCACTATTGCTAGCAGAAATGGGCTTTAAAGTCTATTTAGTAGAGAGGGAGGGCTTCATAGGGGGGCATATGGCTAAGTGGGATAAAGTGTTTCCAACACTGGATTGTAGTATATGCGTCTTAGGCCCCCAATTATCTAAACTTTACAATCATCAGAACGTAGAGGTACTGACTCTAAGCGAAGTCAAGTCTATAAAGGGTTTTCCAGGAAATTATGAAGTAGAGATATTAAAAAAGGCTCGGTACGTTAATGAGAAGCTCTGTAATGGTTGTAATAAATGTCTCGAAGTTTGTCCAATACAATTGCCTAACGAGTATGATTATGGCATCGGGTTTAGAAGCGCAATAGTGAAGCCGTCGCCGGAAGCCGTCCCACAGGCCCCCTACATAGACTTAAAGCACTGTATTGGATGTTATTGTTGTTTCGGAGTTTGCGATCCTAAAGCTATAGATTTTAAGGATGAAGATAAAATAATAAAGCTTAAAGTTGGAGCCATAGTCGTCGCCACGGGCTTTAAGCCTTCCCAATTCAAAGAGCTAGCTGACTACGGCTACGGAAAGATACCGGACGTTGTAACCGGTGCAGAATATGAGAGATTATTGAACAGCTCCGGTCCGACGAATGGAACTATTGTAAGGATATCTGATGGAAGGAAACCTAAAAAGATAGCCTTTATTCAATGTGTTGGCAGTAGGAGCGATAGGATAGGTCGTAGGTATTGTAGTAGGGTATGCTGTAACTACGCAATAAAGCAAGCGGTCCAGACTAAACTTGCGAGACCGGAAGTCGATATAGCGATTTTTTACGTAGACATTAGAGCTACGGGTAAATTGGCCGAAGAGGCCTATAGACGAGCGATGGAGATGGGGATAAGGTTCATAAAAGCTAGGGTGGGCGAAGTCAAGAGGGCGAAAAATGGTAACGTAAAAGTATTTTACGAAGACATTTTAAGTGGAGAAATTACAGAAGAAGAATTCGATTTAGTGGTCCTGAGTGTAGGGATGGAGCCCCCCGAAGGGCTTAGAGACATCGCTATAATGACCGGCATCCCTATAGGTGAAGATGGCTTCCTTACTGAG
Source organism: Candidatus Nezhaarchaeales archaeon (assembly GCA_038887515.1). Taxonomy (GTDB): domain Archaea; phylum Thermoproteota; class Methanomethylicia; order Nezhaarchaeales; family WYZ-LMO8; genus WYZ-LMO8. Next base: position 458,456 of record JAWAKK010000001.1, read on the forward strand.
TATCATCTTAAACTCAATCCCGCCGACACTTTCAATAAGGGGATTTATTTAGCTGGTGCTTGTTCAGGTCCAAAGGACATAACCGAGTCGGTGTCTCAAGCAGGGTTAGCGGCTTCGAGGATCTCAGAGCTCTTATTAAGAGGGGAAGTCGAAGTCGAGGTGTATGCTCCAATAGTGGATAGGACTAAGTGTAGGCTTTGCTTTAACTGTGTGAGAGTCTGTCCATTTAATTCCTTAAAACCCAGCAAGGGTGCTGTTGAAGTTGACGAAATAAGTTGTAGGGGTTGCGGGGCATGTATAGCGGCCTGCCCGACGGGTGCTCTAATTCCTCAAGGAAGTCTAAATAATGAACAGATCTCAGCCATGCTGAAAGCTCTACTATCGAGGAAGAGCGAGTTTCCACTTATAGTGGCTTTTATGTGTATGTGGTGTAGTTATGCTGCAGCTGACAATGCTGGTTTGAGTAAAATCGTCTATCCTACGAACATTAGGATTATAAGAGTACCCTGCACCGTAAGAGTTTCTCCAAGTAATATATTAGAGGCTTTTAAGCTAGGAGCAGATGGGGTCATGGTACTTGGCTGTTACGAGCAAGACTGTCACTATAGAGTTGGAAGGAAGAGAGCTAACGAAAGGGTTAGAACGCTGAAAGAGCTATTAAGAAACGTCGGAATAAACCCTGAAAGACTCGTAATTGATGGCGTCGCAGCTTCAGAAGGTAAAAAGTTAGCGGAACTAGTGAGGTCCTTTGTTGAGGAAATTACTAAACTTGGCCCAATAGGCTCAGAGTTCGGGGTGTAGATGTTGAAAGCCTCTAAACCGATGGTCGAGGTCGAAGTGGGAGAGAAGATTCTAGGGTATAAGTGGAAGGCTCCCATCCTGGAGAAGAAGCTCTTCTATCGCCTCGACAAGTGCTTTGGTTGTGGACTCTGCGAAGTCGTTTGCCCAGTAGGAGCAATATTCATGGGACCTGTGAAGGAAATAGCATCGGGTAGAGTTGAAGCACCATATGTAATGATTGATGAAACAAAGTGCGTGGTCTGCACGCTCTGTTCGTCCATATGTCCTTCAGGAGCACTAGAATTCAAGTATCGATCAGAACTCGAATACCCAAAGGTAAGAGGTCGTATAGAGGTAGATACAAAAAAGTGCATTCCATGTCTGCTTTGTGAGAAAATATGCCCGAGAAAAGCCATCAAAGTCGAGGTCTCACTCAAAAAGAAGAACGAGCTAGTAAAATATGTCAAAGAAGGCGAGTCGTGGGGTAAGGGTAATATAAGTATTGATGTTAAAAAGTGTTGCTATTGCGGTCTATGCGAGCTTTTGTGCGACGCCATAAAAATAGAGTGGGCTAAACCTAGACCACCCGATTTTAGACCTGGATTATCAGTAACGATAGATAAGACTGAGTGTGATTACTGCGGTCTATGCGAAAGAGTTTGCCCAGTAGGAGCAATAAAAGTTGAGTGCATAGAGTCTGCTCCTAGAGAGATAAAGGAGCCGGCCATCGAGGGCACAATAAAGATAAGCGAAGACTGCATTTGGTGTGGGCTATGTAGCAGTTTTTGCCCAGTAAACGCAATTAAGGTTGAAAAGCCCTTTGATGGTGAAGTCTTTATGGTTGAACCTAATGAATGCGATCCTTCAGGATGTAAGAATTGCATAAACGTATGCCCGATAAACATCGTTTACGTGTCCAAGCCGCCCTCGAAGAGCAAAATGCTTTTCGCTAAGAATTATTGCATATTCTGCGGAGCATGCGAAAAAGCTTGCCCGGTAAATGCTATACGAGTTATAAGAAAGAACATGAGACTTGAGGGCTTAAGTTCTCTTTGGTTTAACATGAACATTGAATACTTAAATAGAGTATTAGTTGGTTATAAACCTCCTAAACCCAGCATTTACCATAGAGCTGTCAGAGTGGAAGAGACATTAACGGTACCTCAGCCATCAGCTTCAATGCCTCAGACACCAAAAGGCTTTAGTACACTCGTTGAGAAAGTTGAAAGGCTTATGAAGTTACTATCAGGCACGGCCGAGAGACTGATGTTCGAGAATTCTAAGATTGATGAGTTACTACTTAAATTAAGAGGTGAAAAGCTTGATTAAGCTTGTAGGTTCTCCTGCAGACTTCGAAACCCTGACTTTGATTGGCAATAATTGCTCGCCCGGCCCAACTAGAGCCATGGCGTGCGGAGAAGGCGGCATAAACGTTAAGCCCTTCTTGACTTCGCTTCTAACTCTTGCCCGAACTTTTACCGAGCCATGCTTTGAACGTACCTCTACTACATCGCCTTCATTTACTCCAATGGATGAGGCGTCTTCCGGGCTCATGTATATCGTTGCCGATTCCCTCGCATATTCATCACTTAAAGAGCCAAAACGCTTTGCTTTTTCAAAGTCGTGGAAGCTCTCAATTAATAAGTCCACTTCTAGCTCGATCACAAGAGACGCAAGGGGGTGGGCTTCATAAATAATTTTCTTGAAGCCAGAAGGTGCATTCAATGCGGTGCCTGCACCTCGGTCTGCCCCGTATCCAAGGCAACGAGAAAGTTTAACCCTAGACTACTGATGTATGCAGCTAAAAGAGGGGTAATAGTTAAAAGTGATGACGTATGGTTCTGCCTAAGATGTCATGCCTGTGAAGCTAAATGCCCGAATTCTATCAAGATACCGGACATCATAACTTATATGAGAAGCAAAATTTTGGAGGAAGGTTATGAGAAAAGAGTTATCGAGTTCTATTTAGATACTGTAAAGACGCTGCTTGATAGCGGTTTAACGATTGTAGCATCTAATAATAAAATAGAGGAATTTAAGGTTGAGAATGGGTTAAATATCCCTTCATTTACGGAGGAAGTAAAGTCAGAACTTTGGGGCTTCTTGAGGAAAATTAACTTAGAAAGCAGATTAAGAGACGTGATGAAAATTGATAAAAGACTTTAGCGCGGAGGCCATCCTTTTCCCTGGATGTAGGGCCCTCAACAAATATCCTGGAATCTCTAGTTCATCACTCGAAGTCTTAAAGTTGCTAGGCCTAAAGGTAAAGCTTCCTACGAACATTTTATGTTGTGGGCGTCCCGTCGAGAGCACAGGGATATTAAAAGATGAGCAAACGAATGCACTGGCCTACTTTAACTTGACTAAGCTGATGGATAAACCAAGATACTTAATCGTAGTGTGTAATGGCTGCTATTCTGTCTTTAGTAGGGCGTTGAGTTTAAGAGAACTTAAATCCGAATACGGAATTGACCCTGAATGTTTTCACGTAGCAGAGGTCGTATGGCTCAAGAGGCATGATCTTGCTAAAAAAGCCAAGCTAAACTTCAATAAACTGAAGGTCGCAGTTCAAGTTGGTTGCCACTACCTTTACTCTCCATATCGAGAAACCATTAAGGGGGAGGAAGGAGAAGATATACTAGAAGATATAGCGCTGGCTTTCAACGCTAAAGTGGTGGACTACGAAGAAAAACGTACTTGCTGCGGAGGTCCGGTTATTAAGTGGCTTGGACACGTTACCTCTACAATATCGCACGAAAAAGCGAAAAGCTTCATAGAAAGCGATGCAGACTTGCTTTTAACTATGTGTCCAACTTGTTTGGCTACGCTCGATAAAGCTCAACAAGAGCTTATGAATTTAGGGAAAGTTGAAAGGACCATACCTATACTACATGTATCTCAATTCGTTGCTCTAGCACTTGGCTTTGACTCCGTAAAGACCTTAGGGTTTCATCTACAGCTTTCACATCAAGAACTTCAAGCCCTCCACTCTATATTGAACGTTTAGGTTGACCCTCCTTCTCTAATCTCCCCTTCGACTTCGGGTTGAAGAAGGGACGCTAAAGCTATTATTGCGCTTGAAGCGGCGAAGTCGGTTGCTATAGTCACACCCGGGCATAGATCAACGACTGCAGAGGCGTACCTAAAGACGCCTTTAGGTATGCCTTCCCTCGAGCCCACTAAGACGTTCACCCTCTTGCCGCTTAACAGAAGCGTTCTAAGCTTATCGGCAATTGAGCCAACATATTCTCCCTCGGGCTCGAAGACTATAATAACCTCACCGGACCTCTCTCTTACGAGCTGAAATAGATCTTGAACTAGTATCGGAACTCTGTAGACTTCCCTCCCATAAACTCTACGTTGAACCTCGTACCTCGTCTTCATGCCATCATAGAGCCCGTCTATGAAGTCTCTTAGTTGCTTGGCATTTACTGCACCTATTATCGCTACGACGAGTTCACCTACTTCAAACGTTTGTACTGCCCGACCTATCCTTATACCCATGTTCTTAGAAGCTTTTTCGTCTCCTAGGTATGGTAATTGGACGACAGAGATCTTCCTTAGAACCCTTATAATGGGCTTCTTTTGGGGTGTTATCTTCTTGAACTCTTCGCTGCCCGGATAAACAGTTATGTATGCTTCATCCCCTACTATCTCTATAGCCACAACCTTGTCCGGTTTATCTAAGTTCACGGTAGCACCCGTAGCTTCCTTAATAGCAGCCCCGACCGCTACATTAACGTCGATGCTAGTGAATTTGTGTCTTCCCCGCCTAGTAGTTCTAACGGCAAATGTTTCGTCGGGTCCTATAAGGCCATTAATCGCTTCAACTGCGACACTTGTTATCTCTTTGAGTTCTGCTTTGCATTTGACTATGGATTTTATAGCCCTTTCTATTTCAACAACTTCTTCATTAATCTTCTTCAGGAGTTCGTCTTCATTTGTCGATTCTATGAGTATTACCCCCGCAAAACCTTGAGGTGAAATCTGAACCTTAGCTTGAGGACAGAGTTCCCTTATCCTTGCTGCTGCCACCTTCTCCATTCCTAGTAAGGTTTTAGCTATTATCAAGGCTTACCCCTAAATCTTTATACCGGAGATTTTGAAAATGTTCATATTGGGCTATGAGCTAGCATGTCGCGCCTGACTTGTGATGATGCCCTCAATACGCGAGCCCGGCCTACCGATGTCTTTACAAGCTAAGCTGAGATGCCACAGTAGCTTTAGAGGGATAATCATATAAGTGAAAGCCATTTGCTACCACCTTGCTGGAGTGATCCAACTATATTTATTTTCTCCCCGCACTTTGGACACGAATTGTCGATGGTAAGTCTCCACTTCAATATATCAAATGAAAACCTTTCCACTAACACTTCTCTACAATTGGGGCAGTACGTGTGTTCAAGTCTATGTCCTGGAACGTTGCCTATATAGACGTACTTCAGTCCGACGTCCATAGCTACTTCAGCGGCCTTCTCTAAAATTTGTATTGGAGTTGAGGGGACGTCGAGCAACTGATAGTCAGGGTGGAACTTTAATATGTGGAAAGGGGTATCCTTACCTAGGACTTCTACTATCCTTAATGCCAGCCCTCTAAGGCTTTCTAAGTCATCTCCATACTTAGTGACTACGAGATTAGTCACTTCGACAAAGATGCCGCACTTCTTCATCTCCTTTAAAGTCTCAAATATTGGTTCAGGATCTGGGACAGACATAAACTGCCTATAAAAATTAGGGTCTCCTGAACCCTTGAAGTCAACAGTTGCAGCGTTGAGGTATTGACTTATAGTTTTGACGGCTTCGGGGGTCATATAACCGTTGGTAACAAACGTGTTGAAGAGGCCCTTTCCTTGAGATAACTTCGCTGTATCATAGGCGTACTCGAAGAATATCGTTGGCTCGGTGTAGGTGTAACTTATCCCTTGGCAACCATGCTTTATGGATGCAGAGACAACCTTTTCGGGCGGAAAGTCGAAGCCCTCTATTTCCCTGCTTTGGCTTATGACCCAATTGTCGCAGAACTTACATCTAAAGTTGCAACCTATGGTCGCTATACTCATCACGGCCGACCCGGGGTAATAATGGAAGAGAGGCTTCTTTTCTATGGGGTCTATGTTAGCGGTTATCGCTTTTCCATAAACTAAGGTGTACAGTATACCGTTAATGTTCTTTCTAACACCACAAAAGCCTACACTACCTTTTGATATTCGGCACCTCCTGTGACATAGATTACATTCAACACTGCCATCGGATAGCTGAGAATACAACATCGCTTCTTTCAATTACGGTCTCCCCAACAACCCTTGTGTAGAAGCCTCATTTCAAGCTTATTGTTACTATAAAGCGAGCTTACAGAGATTATGAAAAAGTTATAAGCTAGATCCTTCTAAGTTCTAGATCCTAAACTTCGAAAACGACCTTCACAACCTTGTTATTGTCTTTGGGGGAACCCTCCAAACTTCTCTCTCAGTTCCCTATACAGGATCTTCCAGCCACCCATTCTCGGCAGGCTGTCGAGGAATATTACGTAGCGCGGTACCTTATAGCTAGCTATCCTCTCCTTGCAGAACTCTATTATCTCTTCACTAGTTGCCTCGACGCCCGGCTTTAAAACTATGGCTGCAGCCGGAACCTCCCCCCTTCTTTCATCGTATTTAGCAAAGACCGCTGCCTCGGCAACTTTAGGGTGCTTAAGTAGTACGCTTTCGACTTCGGCTGGATATATTTTCCAACCAGACATTATTATCACGTCCTTCTTCCTCGCAGTTACGTATAGGATCCCCTCGTCTAGATAGCCTAAATCGCCCGTCAAGAACCAACCATCTTGTAGAAATGCCTTTGCCGTCTCCTCTGGGTTTCTCCAGTAGCCCTTGGCTACTCCGGGACCCCTCAAAGCTATCTCTCCCACCTCTCCCGGTTTTAGTTCTATCGACGGGTTTTCTGGATCGACTATCTTGACCTCACAATAGCTTACCGGTGCTCCAACACTCTTGAACCCTTTAGATAAATGTTGGAAGGAGAAAGACACCGCGGTAGCCGTCCCTACGACGATAGTTTCAGAAAGTCCATATGCATTGACCACCTCTATGTGAGGGTACCTCTCCGTGAACCTTCTCCAAAGTTCTTCAGGTGTTGGCGCTCCACCAGTTATTATACACCTGGCGCTTCTGAGCTTATCCTCGGAGCCTGGAGGCGCGTGAAGCAGTGAATAAAGTACTGGAGGCATCCCGGATAGGATCGTAGCCCTGTTTTCATCCGCCAACTTCAAGTACTCGTCCAGGTTGAAGCGCTCCATGATCACGAAGGTTGCCCCGTACCTTAATGCTGTTATCCCCCAACTGACACCAACGTGAAAATGCGGATAGATTCCGAGGTATACGTCGCTCTCCGTTAACTTTAAAACCCATCTTTCAGCTTCGACGGCTGCCATCCAGTTCCCGTGAGTCAACATCGCACCTTTAGGTCTACCGGTAGTCCCCGACGTATACTGTATTTGACATAAGTCGTCGAACGAGCAATTCTCAGGGACGCATTTAGTAGCTGAAGTCTCTATTACCTCACTTATGCTGATGGTACTGCCAACACCTTCAAGCGATAGGACCTTTACTTCACTTAAGTCGACATTAACCTTTGGCAGTACGTTAATGCAAACGTCGTCTAACGCTATTATAACCTTCGGTTCGGAGTCGTTTATTATGTTCGTTAGTTCCTCCGACTTGAAGTCCGGATTGACCGGAACCGCTATCGCCCCTATCCTCCAGATGGCAAAGTAACTTATTATGGTCTCAGGCCTATTGCCAGTACACACTATTGCTCTGTCCCCCTTTCGAAGTCCAAGATTCTTCAGTCCATTGGCTAGCCTACTAACTTTTTCAAGAAGTTCCCTATAGGTAATGGTCTCTTGCCCTTTCGGGTACACGATTGCCTGTTTGGCACCATAATATATGGAGTTGGAGTCTAAGAAAGATGTGAAGTTAACCATTAGCATCACTTCAGAGGCTCTAAAGCTTCAGAGGAAGGCTTCTTAGTAAGTAAACTAACAATGAAGAACAGCGGCAACGAAACTGCTAAAGCTGGTAAGACGGCGTGTACGCTGGTGGTTTTATATAGGAATAAGTGCCAAGATAAACCGATCACTAGACCTGAAATCATTGACGATATTGCGCCGATTTTTGTAGCCCCCTTCCAGTAGAGACCTATAGTTACAGGACCTAAGAAGCAGACGAAAAGTGTTCCGAAAGCTGCTGCAACTATGTCGACTATTATTTCTTCTTGGACTAACGTCAGCATAAGCGATATCGCGGCGAATACTATTGGAACGACCCTTGCCAAGGCCACCAACTTGTCCTCATGTACCTCAGGCTTAAACGATTGTATTACATCTCTCGTAAGAGTTGCTGACAACACGATGAGAGTTACTGCTAGGGTTGACATTGACGCCGCTACCGGTGCTGCTAATATTAGGCCTCGCACGCCTGAGGGTGCGAGGATGTTTATGGTCCTGGGAATAACCCAATCAGAGTCCTTCATCAAGCTTGCGACCTCGCTGACTGACAATTGCTTATCGAGGATTAAGTGGCAGAACGCACCTAGCGAGAAAACGGTAATCGCATAAGCTGCCACTAGCACTGGCCCTAAAAGCCTTCCCTTACTTATTACTTTTACATTTTTAGCAGCATAAAATTGCATCAGCAAGCTTGGTAGAGCCACTTGAGCCATGCTTATTGAAAACGTTATTCCCATTATCATTTGCGGGACCATGCCAGTCTCCATTGCCCGGGGCGGTCCGGCACCATCAAGCTTAAGCCATAAGGATCCGGGCAATTTGTCCATTATCATCATTTGTTGAAGCTTCTTAATGCCTTCAAATGGACCACCAACGGCTGCCATTATGTAGCCGAAAGCTAAGAAAGCGGCCAAGAGCATCAGAGAACCCAGTAGAAGGTTGTTGAGTATGGCGGCTCGAAGCCCACCGAGACCGACATATATTAAGACAGGAATTGTTAATAGCATCAAGCCCACTTCAAAGCTCGTGCCCAGGAGCGTAGCAATTATTATCGCGCCCCCCTTGTAAACGCTGGTCAAGTACAGTGTGAAGAGGAATATCATAACCATTGCCGAGACGGCTTTCGCAGCCCTACTTTCGTACCTGCGTTCTATGAAGTCTGGTATGCTAATTATGTTAGTTTTCGAGGCATACTTGAACAACCTTTCGGCAACTAGAATCCACATAAGCACTACTCCTATTACGTGCCATGCCGTAAGCCATGCTCCAAAGCCTAAATTAAAGAGATACGTAGCACCTCCTCCTCCAAGGAAGGAGGCGGCGCTGAAATATGTGGCCATTATGGAGAAGGCTAGAGCAACTGCTCCAAGCCCCCTTCCCGCCAGGAAGTAGCCGGTCATCGACTTGCTGACGCTGTAACCCTTGACCCCTATGAGGATTACCACAACCACCATGACTATTATCACGGAGATATCAAGGAAGTCTAGTCCCATGCTCACTCGCCCCTAGAGGCTTTGTAGGCTCCATAGATCAATCCAATCAACAGCACGACTATCGCAGCTATGTAACCGCTTAGTATTAATGGATCCATATCAACCATATGATTCGCCTGCCTACTTATGGACATAAATGAATTTTTTAAGCCTTTTGTGTACATATATGTACATTGAAGAAAATCATATTAGGTAGGGTAAGAAAATTATTGATGTGCGATGAGGCTTTGCGAATTACCTTGTAAACATCATCAATTTAAAGTTAAGGCTGAAGACACTCTAGCTACGGCCATTAATGCTATGTCTAAAGGATCTAGCGTCTTTTTAGTGGTTGACAATGATGATAGACTACGCGGTTTAATTACAACTTCAAGGGTACTAAGTTTGCTTTCAGCCCTTAAACTAAGCTCTAGGCTTAGCACTTACCCTATAAGCTTATTCGTAAACGAGAGAGCTATAGCAATGCACTACGAATATCCAATAGAGGCAGCTCTTCAGTTGATGGTTGAAGAGAGGAAGCATTATATAGCCCTTGTGAAAGGGATTAAGGCCATCGGGCTACTTAGCTACAGGTGCTTTCTAAGTATGCTTTTTAATTTAAAGTTAGAAATTGACCTAGAAAAACTGGCATCAAAGCACATAGTAACACTCCTAGCCCACAACAGCCTTGCTGAAGCCTTTAGAGCAATGGCGTCTATTGATTATTATGAAGTCCCAATAGTAGAAGACGAAATAGTAGGAATCTTGAGATTACGCGACATAATAAGCGAGGTCCTCGACAAGGGGTTGGAGAAACTCAAGGTAATTAACGTCTATGGTAAGTGTAAGCTCTTGGATAGTAAAGCGAGGAGGTTCGATGAGGTATTAAAGCTTGCACTTAAGGAAGACATAAATCTCGTACCTTTGTTAAGAAGTGATGGAAGCTATGGCTTCATTAAGCTCGAAGACCTATTTACGCATGTTGTAGCGGAGCTTGGAGCATTTAAGGTGGCTGAACTAATTAGATCGAATAGATGTGCTCCACAAAGTGTTTGTGGGGCGTAAAGATTGACTTCGCCCTTTGGAAATAGTATAAAGGTTTTACTTCAACCAATAGGCTCAATCGGCGAAACGATGTACGAAGTCTCTTCGAAGCTTAACGAGACTTTTAAGTTGTTCACTTTTGTGGTCTCTTGTAAGCGTATGGAAGTACCTTTTCATGCCTTCAACGAAGATAGGGGGCAATACAACTCTTCAGTTATCTTAGATGAGCTATCAAGACTATACAATAGGGGTTTCTTCGAGGGTTACCAACGGATCATAGGGTTAGTAGATGTAGATGCCTATGTTCTAGGTCTAAACTTCGTCTTCGGCGAAGCATTACTTGGAGGGCCCGTAGCAGTCGTATACCTGGCTAGGCTTAAGCCCGAGTTTTATGGTAAATCATCAAATCAAGAACTCCTCATAGAGAGGACTTGTAAGGAAGTAGTTCATGAGCTAGGACATACGTTCGGGCTAAGACACTGCTCTAACCCTAGGTGCGTCATGTATTTCAGCAATACAATTTTCGACACCGATCACAAAGATCTATCGTTTTGCCTAAGATGCCAATCGCTTTTGATCGGCAATCTTATGATTTAAAGTAGGCTTAATACCTTCAATTCTAGCTTTAGTATAATTGAAGTGATGACCTTGTACATACCGTCTAAAGCTCGCTTGGAAGTTATTGCAGATTCGAGAGAAGCCTCTACAGCTAAGCACATAATCGACGAGATAAAAAAGCTTGGAGCGCTGGTTCGTGTAGAGTTTCTCGATGCCGGCGATTATATAGTTTCGAGCGATATCGCTATCGAACGTAAGACAATAAGCGACTTTATATCGACTTTAACTAAAAGGGACATATTTGAGCAATTAAACAAGGTTAAAAGTTACTTTAGTAAGCCGATTTTAGTACTTGAAGGCGATATAGGGTCTGTGCCCATGATAAGTTCGATAAACATGAATGCCGTACTCGGGGCTCTGGCATCGATAGCTAGAATGGGAATTTCAATTATACCTTCGCCATCACCTTCAACTACTGCCAAGCTAATAGTTTACTTAGCCAAACAAGAGAGAAAAGGCGTTCGACAGGCCAAAGTTAGAACTAAACAGGTAAGTAAGGACGATATATATGAGGAACAAATATTCTTCTTGTGTGGGCTCCCGATGATAGGGAGGGAAAGAGCCAAAGCCATATTAAGGGTATACAGAACGCCCATCGAAGCGCTTAAGAGGGTCGACGGTTGGGCAAAAATGGTTGAAGGCATCGGAGAAGCCACGGTAAAGAGGGTTAAAGAGATCTTGGAGACCCCCTTTAGAACTTAGACGTCCCAAAGCTCACGAGACCATCTTTATTGAATAATTTAAGAGTAGCCTGAGTCGTCCATCATCATATAGCGGCTTTAGTGGCCTGCGATCTACGAATTCATCAGAAAGGAAGTTTATGTCAATTCACTTAAATAACTAAAATGTTGGAGTTTTAAACCAATTAGGTCCTCGACTTCTTAGTAGTCAGTAGAGCGCCGACTATTACATCGCACTTGAAGTAGCCGAGCCTTTTGGCCGCTACGCCTACCTTAAGTGACGCTTTAGCCTTTATACCCAGAGATATGCAAAGCTTCGTAATGTAGTCTACTGTAGCTCCTAAATCCAAGGCTCTGATAATGCATGTTGGTCCTGGAAACAATAGCCCTTCCCTTCTATTCTTAAGCATATCTTCGCATGTTGGGAAGCCACATGCACCGCAATTCATCTTTGCAATTTCCCCTCCATCTTTCAGCCCCACTAGCATAACTACGTCTGCAAGCCTTACATCTTCAATCTCTGCTTTATATGAAGGATCTCTAAGCTCTTCCGCTAACTGGTTCATGTACTTTGCAAGCTCCTCCTTCTGCTCTCCATCTACAAGCTTAGTTTCGATGGATTTTGCACTCAAAGCACTTTTAGCGACGATTGTTATGAGGTTTATGATTGTTACTAGCTCACTATGCTTGTACGTTGGAGTTTCAACATCCATAAGAATCACTTATGGACTTCTTAAGAGATAAGATATCTCTAGAGGGTGACCTTAAAGTTCTTAGAAAAATAAGATGCTGCAAGCTACTCTTCTCACTTCAAGAGATTAAGGAATTAAGATCTGTCTCCCTACAACCTTTGATTGCTCTATATTGTCGAGAGCTTCGTTTGCTTCCTCCAATTTCATGACCTTCGAAATTACGGGCTTCAATTTACCCTTTTCGGCAAGTGCAACCGTCCCGATAAAGTCCGCTTGTGAGCCTACGTGTACACCAGTGAACTCTGTCTCCTTAAAGACTAGCAATGCACTAGGATGCTTAAGTTCAGCTCCATAGAAACCTACTATAATGTACTTACCCCTTTTTGAAAGGGCAAACGGATATACTGATAAGGTCTTTTCAGAGCCTACGAAGTCTATGATGGCATCGGCCCCCCTACCTTCAGTTAGGAAGTTTATCTCTTCGACTACATCGCTAGCCCTACCGTCAATTACGTAGTCTGCCCCAACCTTTTTAGCTACGTCTAAGGCCTCTTCTCTTACGTCGACACCTACAACAGTAGCCCCCGAAGTCGACTTGGCTATCTGAATAGCCATTACCCCTAGGCCGCCAACCCCGACGACGAGGAGCGTCTTTGAGGGATCTGTTAGCTCGGCCTTCTTTACTGCCCTATACGCTGTTACACCGGAACAAGCAAGGGGTGCTGCTTCTATTGGCGATAGCTTCTTTATCTTCGTTAGAAACCTGTAGTGAGGTACCTTGACGAATTCGGCGAAACCTCCATCCATATGTATTCCGAGAAACTTCAGGTTATCACATAGGTTCTCTTCACCGGTCTTACAGTAGTAGCAAGCACCACAACCCTGCCATGGGTTTACCACTACCATGTCCCCCTTGCTTATCCCTCGAACTTCTTCTCCAATTTCCTCGACCACGCCAGCAACTTCATGACCTAAAGTTAAGGGGGGCTTTATCCCAAGCTTACCCACATTAATTCCACCTACATAGCCACTTCTAATGTGAACATCGCTGTGACATACTCCTGCAGCGCGTACTCTCACTAGAACTTCATAGCCCTTAACTTTAGGTATCTCTAACTCTGAAAGAACAAGATTTTTCCCCGTCTCCACTAACCTCATGGCCTTCATGAAATCCCCACCTTCAAAAAGGAAGGTTAACTCCTTGATCTACTTATAAAACTTGCTTACCTTAAGAATGCCACTACAACTTCAAAGCTTAAACCCTTCTAAATCAATAGAAAGGTGTCGTTCGCGGATCGGGGCATGATATGGTTTGATATCGCTGTAGCGCGAGTTCTAACTTCTTCAGCTTTTAATAGAGTATAGTTTTATGAGTATCTAATAGCCCTACTAAGGGGTTTTGAGGTTATGGCTTCTAATACGCAAGAGTTATTTCTCGTACTTAGGCCTTCGAAATTCGGATACTCGAATTCGATGGCAGCCTTGATCTTGTACTCCACCGTGATAAGCTACGATATTAAATATGTGTTAGCAGACCTTCCTCAAGGGTTTGAGGCCATCCTAAAGCGTTATGAAGAGGCGAGGGAAGCATTAAGTGCAGCTGTTAGGTACGGCCTGTTATTCTATTCGGAGAGCATAATGAGAGCCTGCGAACCCATGATATCATGCCTTTCTAAACTTATTAAAAGAGGTGTGAAAGTTGTATGTTACTTGAACTTGGCAGACCTTGAAAGAGAAAGAGAACTAGCCGTAGAAGTTTCGAGGTTGGTTCTCAGGGCTTCAGTTAAGAAGCTCGATGACTATGAAATTAGAGAGTGGCTTCGAATATTAAGCGAATACAGCACTGAATGTAAGAAGACAGCTGACAGCCTGTTAGAAATATTGAGCGTAACTGATGCTTCTAGAATGGCCGTCCTAACAGGCTTAGAGGGCTTTCAGTTAGTCGAGATTCTCAAGAAACGAGGGCTTGAGGTCAAGGTAAGGGCCGCTGGCCTCCCGTACGTTCGAAGTCCTCTAGAAGTTATGGTATTGAAATATGAGAGGGGAGAACTGAGCGTCGACGAACTTAAATGTCTAGTTAATGATTACGTCGATTACATTAAGAACTATGTAGTCAGGTATGAGACACTTGAAGAAGCTCATATAGCTTGGAGCTGTAAGAAGGCTCCTTGGCTTAAAAGTCTTTTTCAGCATGAAATTGTTGGCAATAATATTTGTAGCTAGGATGCAGGCTCTACGTAGGAGTAAAAATCGTAGTCCAGCTTCGATAGGACCTCGGCTGAGTCAATCCTCCTAGGTAACAAGGCTACTCCTACTATCTCTACGATTCTTTTTAAATGAAGCTTTTTGGTTATTGCGTATGCTACAAGCTTGAAGTATGAGCTCTATGTATCATTACCACGATTATCTGGAAAGCAGAAGACGTAGCTCTAAAGTCTCTCAACAGCTCTTCTGATGAATGGATTAGCTGAGACATGCTTGTCATTCATTTTTTCCTAAGAGTGGAGTTAACGTATCTAATTAGAGGCTCATGAAACAGTTTTGGAACAACTAGAAGACTGAGTTATGTTTGCGAATTCGACTTCACTCCTATAACCTCATCCACAGCCTTATTAGCCAGCTCATCGGCTCTCCTATTAAGCTCTCGGTCTATGTGATGGTAGTATACCTTCGAGAATAGCTTCTCTTTCTGCTTAATTTCTCTAAAAAGCTTCTTCAAGTTTTGGCTTCTAACCTTATAGAGCCCGGTTATCTGCTTAATTAAGAGCTCCGAATCACTAAATATGTGGAGGATCCCCTTTAGGGATAGGGAGTGACATATTTCCAGAGCCCTCATCAGGGCCATGTACTCTGCTTGGTTGTTCGTAAAGTTCAATCCTAGGAACTCGTAGTGCTCTAAGAGGACCTTGCCGGCCTGATCTGTTACCACTATGCCTATCCCAGCTGGTCCTGGATTTCCTCGCGACGATCCATCCACGTAGACCTTGCATACTAAAGACATTTACTAGCTCCTCAACTTAAACTTCCTGATCCTTATATTTGCATCTCTTAAAATCTTAGCTGACTCCTCATCCTCATAGTCAGAGTCGTATACTATCTCCTCTATCTCAGCATTAACTAACATCTTAGCACATATTATGCATGGGAAGGTTGTAGTATAGAGAGTGGCCCCCTTCGTACTAACCCCAAAAACAGCTGCTTGAATTATCGCATTCTGCTCGGCATGCACCCCTCTACAGAGCTCATGCCTTTGACCTGATGGAACCCTCAACTCCTCCCTCAAGCAATTCTTACAGTGTGGTAGTCCCTTAGGAGCTCCATTGTATCCCGTAGCTAGAATCCTCTTGTCCTTGACTAGTAGAGCTCCAACCTTCCGCCTAAGACACGTGGATCTTGAGGACATGACGTGGGCTAGTCTCATGAAGTACTCGTCCCAACTAGGTCTCTCCTCAACCACTTCAACCTCAACCTAGATTAAGGACTAGGAAACCAACTTTAAGCCTTGCTCAGCGAATCTTGAATTTAAAGGGGTCTCTACCACCTCTGCTTGAAGTGGGGTATCTCTCCTCCTCGAGCAATGAAGTCTTTGGGGGTAAATCTCCCGACATCTAGAACGACAGTCTTCCCAAGTAGGCCCCCAAAGTCCACCTCGTCTCCAGGCTTTGCACCTGGTACTGGAATGAGCCTTACTCCCAAGCACTTTCCATTGATGACGCCTATCGAAAGCACGTCTGATATCAGTCCAGCGATGACCTCAACTGGAGTATCCCCCGGTATGCAGACCATATCTAAGCCTGTTGAACATATTGAGCATGAAGCTATCAGGGTCCATATGGATGCTGAGCCTCTCTTGAAGGCTTCGGTTAAGCCTAAATCCTCGCTTCCAGGAAGCATGACTCCACTGAAGCCTCCAACATTTGTAGCTGCCATTGAGCCAGCTCTCTTTAGAGCTTCTGTGAGGAGAGCTAGTGATGTTAACGTTCCTGGAGCTCCAAAGCTCTCAATGCCCATAGCCTCAACTATGTCGGCAACCGAGTCTCCGATCTTCGGGCTGGGTGCTAATGATAGGTCTACTGTGCACAGCCTTATCCCCATTCTCCTCGCTATCTCCCTTCCGATGAATTCGCCAGCTCTCGTTATCTTGAAGACGGCTCTCTTAATCTCCTCAAGCAGCTCGGTTAAGCTCTTACCTTGACACCTAGATTTGATAGCGTGCTCAAGGACTCCTGGTCCGCTTATCGCTATGTGTAATGCGACTTCGGGCATGTTATGACCATGGTGGGCTGCTGGTAAGAAGGGGGCGTCCTCAGGCATGTTAGCAAAGACACCTAGCCTAGTACAACCGATGCCTTTAGGTGTTCTACTACTAAGCTCCTTGATTTGCTTTGAGACGTCGAGGATTGAATTAATGTTAATTCCTATCCCTGATTGAGCTGCGTTTACTGATGAGAATAGTCTCTCAGTTGAACTTATGACTTCAGCTATGGATGAGATTACAACCATGTCGCCCGGCGTTGCCCCCCTAGCTACGTAAGCTGAAAGCCCGCCGACGTAATTAATCCCGCACTCACGAGCTATGTCATCTATCAGTGAGGAGATCTCAAGGAGCACCTTCATACCGTACTCTAAGCTAATGGAGGAGTAAGGTTCGATGAGGATGCTTAGAGGAGTTATTGATAGTCTCTTGTTAACTATTGGGACTTGATAGCGCTCAGCAACCTCATCAACTATGCTCGCGAAGCTCGGTAATATCCTCTTAAGCTTCTTCTCTATCTTACTCATCATATTTGAGGGGTTTGAGTCTACGCAGTCCATTAAGCTTAAGCTTAGAGTAGTAGCTCTGATGTCGAACTTCAAGTACCTTATCATCTCTATGGTTTCAAGTATCTCCGATGGATGGACTACGATCGGCATGCATCCGTCACCACTCGATACACCAAGCCTTTGAATTTAAGCTTAAATAAAAAGGTCTTGCTCGGAGTGTGCAAGCGCTCCCTCTCGTGGAGACAATTTCGTTAGCACTTCAGAGATCTAGGAAAGAGATGACCAAAATCCATCATACTCATGGTAATGGAACTACAGCTACTTCGGTTTAAGAAAGGAGATCGCTAAACCTTATGCTGCGATGCACCTCAAACCAGTATTGAGCAGAGAGCGATAGCGTGTTAGAACCTCTTGGCCTTGACGTTGACTTCGTAAAATTGCTTGTGCCACTCATTATTTATGAAGATTGCTTTACTTGTCTTTTAAAGGTGGCTCCGTTGCTTTGAAGAAGCACAAACTCTACTATCTCCAAGACTCCATCTCCGTTGTCTCGATAAGCTATGTAGTCAGCCTTTTCCTTCAAGGATTGCTCAGCATTAGCTACAGCAGCTTTGAAGTCAGCTATCGCGAAAAGCTCTAAATCTATTTCCGAGTCTCCAATGACTATGGTGTAGCCATCAACGTTTAAAAGCTTAAACGCTTCCTTTACCCCAAGCGCCTTACTTACTCCTTCGGGGAGGACAATTACGTATCCCTTGTTGTTTCTTAAGACCGTTTTCACCTCTAGCTTCGAGATTTCGGGTTTAACTAAATCCATGTACTCAAGCTTGAAAGCTATGGTGTTTTCCTTCTCTTCGATGAATGGAAGGTGCGCTAACTTCTTCACACTTGCTACCCATCGTTCATCAGCGAAGCAGTAGTACACTCCGCTGCTTGGTATATAAACCGAGAGGCCTGCTTCAGTAACCCATGCATCGAAGATTCCTTTGAGGTCGGTTCTCTTCGATAAGTACCTTCTATCCCTACCAGTGGCGAGCACCAACGTCCAACCTTGGTTTCTTAAGCGCAACAACGACTCTTTGATGTACGGCTTTAGGGGGTCGTCGCCACCCCTTGTAAGGGTTTCGTCTAGATCCACGACTAAGATCTTACTCGACCTCAACCTCCAGCCCTCTTGAAGAGAAGCTCCTCGCCATCTTAGCTACCAGCCACCTCAGCTTCCTCACGTTAACTATTGGAATGCTTACGAGCGCTTCGACTTTGTTCTCCTTCTCGCTAATAGTTAAGACCTCAGGTTCTCCAAACAGTTCAGGCTTTATCTCCATTAAGACCTCTTGAACAGCGTTTCTGACCTCTCCTACGCCCTTCCCATGAAAAGTTAATCTAAGCTCAACGTGCTTCACAATCGATTGCGACTTATTAATGATAGGGTTCTTCAGGAAGTATGAATTAGGTACTATTACTAGGTCACCTTCATAAGTTATGATCTCGGTATCTAATGCCTTAACAGTTCGAACAGTGCCTTCCACGTCACCGACCTTTATTTGATCTCCAACTTTAAATGGTCTCCTCAGAACTAGGTATAACTCTGAGGTCAAGTTAAGGATTACATCTCTCAAGCCAATGATCAGCAACACTACGATTATCACAGCAATTGCTGTGAGGATCGTCGTCTCTAAACTTAGAATGCTTATGGCAGCAACTACGCCTATGAATATGATGAAGTACCGAAAGATCTCAGCTACCCTCTTAGCAAATTCTGCTCCGAAGTTCGATAACACTCGTTCTAAGCTTGAGCGTGCATAGTTACTAATGAAGCATGCCAAGGCTACAGCTATAATAGCCATTACGATCCTTAAAAGGAGGTTTATCATTGGTTCTGAAAGCTCAAACAACTCTTATCCCTCCACAACTCTTAATAATCTCTTAACTTTCTCCTCATATCCAACTACGTAAGCTCTCCATCCAACGTCGACCTCATCAATAGAGTTCGTTATCTCGCCTACTGGAGATACGAAGAGAGCAGCTAGGTCACGGTTCTTAGCCATCTCCTTCTTAAGTCGAGAAAGAAGTCGTCTATCACCCACCTTTATCGATACTACTTGAACTCCGGTTCTATGAAAGCTGTACAAAATGTTTACCTTGGCATCCAAGATCTCTGAAAACTCTATTGGTATCATTTTGTAGGGATTAACTATGAAGGCTATCCCCTCTTTCAAGAAGATTTCAGCATTAAGTGGGTTGTTGATTATCGTTATTACTAGTGGAATGTTGCTCTCCTTAGCTACTTTGCAGTATCGAAGATTTAGTGAATCGCTTTCTGTAGCGGCTACGACCGCGTCTAGGATTCTCCCATTAGCTTTGATGTATCCCTCCACTTCATCGATATCTAGCTGAATTATCTCTGCAAAGGGGAATAGCTTTGAGAGAACGTAGACCTTTTCGCTCGTAAACTCAACTATCATGAGCTTCCCGCTAAGATCTATCCTCTTAATGGTTTCCGCTGCAAAGTAGGCTGAGTGGCCCCCTCCAATTAGTAAGACCCTCAAATGAATTCCCCATCAACTTCGGGCTTCAAGTTGAGACTCTTAACGCTCTTTAAGTACTTCTCGGCCCAGTAAGCATCTATTTTACGGTCCCTAATAGCTCTTTTCAGTATAGCTTCTGCAACCTCATAGGCCATATCCGTTAACGCGTGCAGAGGCTTCATCTCATGGTCCTTGTATCCAAGGTCCTTCTCAACGATCTTTGCTCCAAGCTTGTGAAAATCAATTAGCAAACCTACGTCCACACCCCACCCTCTTTCAAACTCTACCTTATAGAACAATTTCCTTAATCCAGCAATCTCACCGCTTAAAGGCTGCTTGAACTTCGCCAGCTCAGGATAAAACATCCTTAAAAGAGGTTTAGCAACTAACTCCGTAACTCTCCCAGCAGCCCTATCAAAACACCCCTTCACAAAGGCTGCCCACTCACTAATTAATGGTTCAGCTAAACTTTCAATGAAATCTGGAGTCAGGTTCTTGATGTCTACATCTAGAAAGACTAAAATATCTCCTTCCGCAAGATAAGCTCCATCCCGCATGGCTATGCCCTTACCTGGATAAACCAAGTTGCTTTGAACTATGACCTTAGCACCCTCTTTTCTGGAAACTTCAACTGTCCCATCACTGCTACCGCCATCAACAACTATCACTTCCATTACATGCTTTGCCTTAAAAGCTGTCTTTACAGCCCTCTTAACGTATTCCTCCCTATTCTTCACTGGAAAAATTACGGAGATCTCCATGATAACATCCTAAATAATATTATAAGTTAGGGATACATAAATTATTACTTCAGGAAGCTCAAGTGCATGTACTAGAGTTTAGACGCACTTAACAGCATCATCTATGTTGCCCGTAGCTTTAACTAAAAAGTCTACTGATACAAGGTTTAAATATTCATAGTCATAATTCGTGAATTTGAGGTATTGACCAGGGTGAATTGATGAAGTATCAAGAGCTGGCTTGCATCGTCTGTCCGCGTAGCTGTCTTTTGAGAGTTGTGATGAGTAATGAAAAGATCGTGGTTGAAGGCGCTAACTGTCAACGTGGTGTGGAGTATGCAGAGGAGGAAGTTTCTAATCCTAAACGAATTGTCTTCACCGTCATACCAGTTGAAGGCGGTGATCCACCCATAGTATCTGTGAAAACCACTAAGCCAATACCAAAGTTAGCTATACGTGAGCTCGTAACTAGGTTGCTTAACGTGAAGCTTAAAGCTCCGGTACTTGAAGGACAAATCGTCTTAAAGAACTTTCATGGAGCAGATGTCGTAGTAACGAGGAGATCTTTACCTACACGTTCTAGACATAACTCTTAACTTGGTAAGGCTAATTTAGCCTTTACGTGCCTTACCTCTATGCCGGGTGTGTCAGGTGCCTATCCTATCTTTGGCATTGAAGAACTTGATGATTGCTTGGGAGAACTTACATAAGGCATAGTAATTGATGGGTGAAGCTGTCATGTACATTATGGCAATAGATAGCGGAACCACAGGTAGTCGTGTGGGGCTTTTTAATGAAGAGGGCAAGCCAGTAGCATGGTGCTATAGAGAGCATACACAAATATATCCACATCCTGGCTGGGTTGAACATAACCCCATCGAGATATGGGAGAACGTTAAGTACTGCATTAAAGAAGTTGTGGCTCAAAGCAACGTTAAGCCGAAGGAGATAGCTGGGATAGGCGTGACAAACCAAAGAGAGACTATTGTGGCTTGGAATCCAAAGACTGGTATAGTCTACGGTAATGCTTTGGTTTGGCAAGATAGGCGTACGGTGAACTACGTTGAGTACCTCAGAGAAAACTACTTAGAAATGATAAAGGAGAGAACTGGGCTCATACCGGATCCCTACTTCTCAAGCACCAAGATATGGTGGATGCTGGAAAATATTGAAAGTCTCCGTGAAAAGGCAAAAAGAGGTGAAGCGGTTTTCGGGACAATAGATACGTGGATCATATGGAACCTAACGAGAGGGTCTAAAGAAAACTTAACTCCGGAGTTTAACGGAGCCTTTGTGACGGATTATAGCAATGCTAGCAGAAGTATGATATTCAACATAAGGAAACTTGAATGGGACCTTGAGCTGGCAGAGGTGCAAGGGATGATACCGATAGAATCACTACCACTGACAAGACCGAGCATAGATAGAGAAATCTATGGGTATACTGGGCTGGAGATGAGGTCAATTCTAGGCTCTGTGGAGGTGCCAATAGCAGGTGATGCAGGAGATCAGCAGGCAGCTCTCTTTGGGCAAGCTTGTTTTAGCGAGGGGGATGTGAAGTGCACCTATGGTACTGGTAACTTCATATTACTGAGCACTGGAAGAAGTGTGATAAGTTCAAGGCATGGTCTCCTTGTTACAGTTTATTACAGTGATAAGCCGAAGTCAGCTTACTATGCCCTTGAAGGTAGCATATTTGTGACTGGTGCGGCTATTCAATGGCTTAGGGACGGTTTGAAAATAATAGAAGTTTCAGCTGAAGTGGATCCTTTAGCTGAAGCAGCTGAAGACACTGGTGGAGTGTACTTCGTCCCAGCCTTCACGGGACTGGGTGCACCTTACTGGGATCCGTACGCTAGAGGGCTGATAATCGGCATAACAAGGAACACCACGAGAAGGCACATTGCAAGAGCAGCGCTTGAATCGATAGCCTACTTGACCCGCGATGTAGTGGAAGTAATGAAGTTAGACGCAAGGAGGGAGATAAGCATACTGAAGGCTGACGGTGGAGCTTCTAGAAGCAACTTCTTAATGCAGTTTCAAGCAGACGTCCTCGGCATTAAGGTTATCAGACCAGTCGTTTATGAGACCACAAGCCTCGGAGCAGCATTCATGGCTGGGCTTGCAACAGGTGTTTGGAAGTCATTAGAAGAATTAAGTAGAGTATGGAAGCCTGAGAAGGTCTTCGAACCCAAGATGTCATTTGAAGAGCGAGAGAAGCGGTATGCAAATTGGAGGGCAGCAGTTAAAAGAGCCCTCAACTGGGCTAAGGAAGCTTCATAGTTATCAGAATAGAGAGAAGTGGTGTCGTTGAGGATCATTATCATAGGAGCAGGAGTTGTTGGAGCAAGTATAGCCTACGTATTCTCCACCATCAAGGACCTAGAAGTGATCGTAGTAGAGAAGGAACCTGATGTTTGTTGGGGGGGTTAGTAAAGCTAATACTGGGATCATACATCCAGGTCACGAGGAGGATCCAAGAGTTCATCCTTTGAGAGCAAAGTTATGCGTAGAAGGCAATAAGCTTTGGAGGAAATGGTCTTCACTAATGAACATACACTTCGAGGAGAGGGGGGAACTTATGATTTTCATAACACCAGAGGAAAGAAAGGAAGCTCTAAAGTACGTCGACCTTGCTAGGCTTAACGATGTGCCTGGAGTTTATATGCTTGAAGGACGTGAGGTTCTATTATTGGAGAAAAACGTGTCACCAAATGTACTTGGTGCAGTATACGCTAAGACTGCTGGTGTCATAAGCCCCTTTGAAGCCAC
The DNA here is from genome assembly GCA_038887515.1 of Candidatus Nezhaarchaeales archaeon. Lineage (GTDB taxonomy): Archaea > Thermoproteota > Methanomethylicia > Nezhaarchaeales > WYZ-LMO8 > WYZ-LMO8. Next base: position 481,552 of record JAWAKK010000001.1, read on the forward strand.
CATAGCATTGGTAGAGAACGCCGTTGCGAATGGTGCAAGACTCTTAGTCAACACAGAAGTTGAGAGGATCGTCGTCAAGAATGGAGTGGTTAGAGGGGTTAAAACCAAGAGGGGTTTCATAGAGGGCGACGTAGTTGTAAATGCTGCAGGTCTTTACTCAGATAAGCTAGCACACACAGCCGGTGTAGAATTGGATTTCGAGATAAAACCAAGAAGAGGGCAGTACCTCCTTTTTGAAAAGGAGGCTGAGCCCAAGCCAAGAACAATACTTCATACGACACCCCCTAACCAAAGGAGTTTACGTCGTAACAACAGTTCACGGAAATCTCCTAGTAGGACCCACAGCCGAGGATTTGGACTATGAGGAAAGGGAGAATACCGCTACCACTGAAGCTGGGCTGGAACAATTAATTAAAGAGGCTCCAAGGATATACAGAATTCCGCCAAGATCGAAAGTGATAAGATTCTTCAGCGGCTTAAGGCCTGAGCCACCTAATGGTAATTGGCTTATAAAGGCGTATGTCGAACCATGGGGTCTAGTCAACGTAGCAGGAATCAGGTCCCATGGGCTAACAGCTGCTCCTTCAATAGCATATTACGTCAAAGAGGTTGTTGAAGAGACTTTCGACTTAAGGCTTGAAGATAAGGAGGAGGTTAAGGTGGTGAAGAGCATAGAAAGGATGGCCGAGAAGAGTTACGAAGAGATAGACAAGCTCATACAGCAGAATCTCGACTACGGTGAAGTGATTTGCTATTGTGATGTGGTCTCGAGAGCTGAAGTACTTGAAGCACTGCAAAGGATCCTTGGAATAGGAGCTGAGCCCACGATTGATGGAGTAAAGTTTAGGACGACCGCTGGCTTCGGTAAGTGTCAAGGATCTAGATGCAGAATAAGCATCGCCCAGATAATCTCTGAAGTCACTGGCAAGCCCCTCCACGCTGTGATGTGGAGGAGAGCCCCAATAGGTGTAGGTGATGTAAAGGTGCTCTTGAGGCAAAGAACATGAGGCAAGTGAATTACGAAGCTGTCGTGATAGGTGGAGGACCAGCCGGGCTAGCAGCTGCTACAAAATTGGCCAAGAACGGCTTGAACATACTCCTCATAGAGAACAAGAGGTACCTTGGTGGAATACCAGTTCAATGTGTTCACACAGGGTTTGGGCTTCTCCATTTCAAAAAGGACATGGCTGGAACAGAGTTTGCACAGAAGCTAATAGACATGTTCTTGAACACAGGAGCAGACTACATGGTTAAAGCTCACATTAGTGAAATAAGAGAAAAGACTCAGAGCACCTACGAGCTATTTGCAATATCTCGCGATGGTGTCTACAAGATAGAGACAAAGGACTTAGTTTACGCTGCAGGCGCGCGTGAGAGAAGCATATTTGAGATATGGGTGACAGGAGAGAGGCCTGAGGGCATTTATACAGCTGGAGAAGCTCAGGCATTAATGGACCTGTACGGCATCATGCCTGGAAGAGAGGTAGTAGTCATTGGAAGCGGCGATGTCGGCTTGATAATGGCTCGTAGGTTCGCTCTTGAAGAAGCGAACGCGAAGGCCGTCATAGAGATCATGCCCTACCCCGGCGGGCTAATTAGGAACGTTGTGTGGTGCTTGCATGACTTCAATATACCACTCCTCCTTAGCCACATGGTGAAGAGGATTGAGGGCAAAAATAGAGTTGAGAAGGTTGTTGTGTGTAGAGTGGACGAAGAGCTGAAGCCTATACCGGGCTCAGATTTCGAGTTGAAGTGCGATACTGTAATAGTCTCAGCTGGCCTTAGGCCCGACATAGATCTGCTAGCTAAATTGGGCGTAGAGATTGATCCCGCTACAGGTGGTCCAGTGGTGAACGACCTTCTTGAGACGAGCAAGCCTAGAGTGCATGTCGCTGGGAACACGTTACTCATAAACGATTTGGTGGACTACGCCGTAGAGCAGGGTGAGTGGGCTGCTGAAGGTTTCTTAGAGAGGCTTGATGAGCAAGGGGACCATGAAGCCAAGATTAAAGTAGAGGCTGGCGAGGGCTTAAGATTTGTCGTGCCCCACTACATTTCAGGTCTGAGGGATGTGATGTTCTACATGAGGGTTCGTATGCCAATAGAAGACGTGACGCTGGAGGCTGACGAGATAGGACTTCGCATGAAGCTTTACAAGGCTAGGCCCGCTGAGATTATTAGAATTAAGATCCCGAAGAAAGCACTTATGAGAGCTGAAGGGGTAGGCACCATAACATTTCATGTGAGAAGAACATAGTAGTAACTCAAGCAATTGGTGCTGATCGCCCGACACCTCGTTTCCTCTACGTCGACTGCATGGCAAGAGATATTACAGTTAAGCTCAAAAACTCAATAACTGGGTGCTGCCCTTGGCTTATTTTGAAGAGTTTGTAAAGCTTTGAAGCGGGATCGAGGTCTACCATAGATGTTGGACGGCAACTAATAGTAAAGGACTCATAGTGGGGATCCACGGCTTCGCGGAGCATGGTGGTAGATATGAGCATGTGGGCAAGTTCTTTGCAGATAATTTCTACGACTTCTGCATCATGGATTTAAGGGGGCATGTGAGAACAGCCGAGAAGACCACAAGGGGGTACGTAAAGAAGTTTGAAGACTACTTGGACGATCTAGGAGCGTACATAGAGTACGTGTCGTCGAGGACAAGGGCATGAGAAGGCATATTTACTAGGCCACAGCATGGGCGGCTTAATAGCAGTTTACTACGCTGGCTGCGTCGGTAAATGCGTTAGGACCCTCATTATCAGCGGGGCAGGAGTGTACTTAGTTATCCCAGCTCTGCAAAGACTTCTATTAGTGCTTCTTAGCGCTATCTCGCCCATGAGAAGGATTGCCCTACCAATAGACCCAAGAGAGCTCTCGACCGATCCTGAAGTCGGTAGAAGGTATATGGAGGACCCCCTAGTATTCAAAGACCCCACAGTCAAGCTCCTACGCGAGCTCATAGGGGCTTCCCAAAGAGTTTGGAGGTACGTTGAGAAGATAAACGTGCCAGCACTAATAATGCATGGAGCCGACGATAAGATAGTGCCCGTCGAAGCATCAAGGAAGCTGTACAATGCGCTTAAAATTCAAAATAAAAATTTAAAAATATACCCCAACATGAAGCACGAAATTTTAAATGAAGTAGCTAAGCAAAACGTCTTGAGCGACATACTAGGGTGGCTTCAATCGCATCAGTAAAACCTCTTTTTTATGTTGTAAAGTTCTGTGAAGCATCAATTAAGCTTCGACCTCTTAAACTACTCTAAGGACGTTATTGACTGTTTCGAGGTCACACTCTGTGCATGGCCTTAAATATGTCGGAGTGTTGGACGAAAACCTCAACGCCCAGCTCCTTAGCCTTAGCCTCAAGCCTCTCTCTAAGCTCGTTCAAACTGCACCTAGCCTTGCTCATGTCAGCAATCATTATCATCGCGAAGAAGCCCCTTAGAACGGTTTGGCTAATATCCTCGATGTTCACATTAAAGCTCGCCAAGACGTTCGCAATTCCAGCAACTATACCTGGCTTATCGACACCTATAACCGTGATCACTATAAGATCTTTATCGTGAGACCGCATAGTTTACACCCAATAAGCAAATTAAACATCTTTAAACATTTTTAAACACTTTGAGAAAATAATGCTAGATGCAACGAGACAAAGGAAAATAACCATTGAAAATTTCGGAAAGCCTTGTCGTAATTATCGTAATTATTGCTCACGTTCTGCATAACTACTATTAAAGGTTTAGTAGCTTGTTAGAGTCTTACAGGGTTGTATAATCTTGTCGATGTGCAGTTCCTCTTACAACCTTCATAAAAGTTAGAGGAATTTGCTTTGATAATTTTCTTTTTAAATAGTAATAAAGAGCTTCGTTAAAATGTGGTCAAGCTAGTTACTTTGTGTTTACGGAAGCTGCTTCAAAAATTAAAAAGTTGAAGCGAATAAAGCTGTACGATGTTTAGCTGAATCTTAAAAATTTTTAAATAAAAAATATGAAGTTTTAGTGTAATAAGAGAATACTGAAGGGAAGGCGATTTGATGAAAAAGAGTGTTGGAATCCCCATACTTATGATCATCCTACTGACCTTCAACGTTTTTGCAACAATATCGATATCAGCCTCAGCTGAAAGCGGTCCAGCAACAGACACCATAGAATTTAAGAGAGTCCCCGTGGACCTGGCGGCTCAAGCATTAAAAGCTGGCGAGATAGACTACTACATTTTCGGGTTAAGGCCAGCTCAGGCCGAGGCGTTGAAAGGTGATCCAGACGTAGCTCTATACTATGCGCCTGCTGGTTTAGTCAGTATTGTACTGAACCCAGCACCAGCACCAAAAGGAACATTGAATCCGCTCTCAATAAGAGAAGTGAGGTTTGCTTTGAATTATCTGCTTGATAGGGATTACGTCGTTAATCAGATATACAAAGGGTTTGCAGCACCAATGGTAACGTTCCTCTCTCAATACGATCCCGACTACGTAACAATCTACGATATAATAGCTAAATACGACTTTAAGTACGATCCAGTAACTGCCGCAGCCATAATTGATAAAGCATTGACACGAGCTGGTGCCAGCAAAATAGGAGGAAAGTGGTACTACGATGGCAAGCCGATAACCCTAAACTTCATTATAAGAATTGAAGATGAAAGAAGAGAGATAGGCGACATGCTCGCCTCAGCACTTGAGAGTGTGGGCTTCACAGTTAACAGGCTCTACATGGCTTTTGGGCAAGCAATATCAATAATATATGGAACTGACCCTAAAGAATTGCAATGGCACCTCTATACTGAAGGCTGGGGTAAGTCAGCCCCTGAAAAGCACGATTATTCAATCATCAACCAATTTGGTGCACCATGGTATGGTTACATGCCAGGTTGGCAGGAAGCCGGGTACTGGCAATACGAGAACTCTACAATAGATGAACTTGGAAAGAAGATCTACATGGGTAACTTCATGAACAAAGAGGAGAGAGACGAGATGTACAGGAAGGCCACGGAGATGATAATTCAAGAGTCTGTGAGAATATGGATCGCTACAAGGCTAGAAGCACATCCAACTAAGAAGGAGGTTAGCGGATTAACAGAGGATGTGGGTACAGGGCTTAGATCACCATTTAATCCACGAGAAGTCTACATACCTGGTAAGACCACCATAAGAATTGGTCACCTGTGGGTTCACACCGAGAGTACTGCTTGGAACCCGATAGGAGGTCACGATGATGTGTACAGCGTGGATATATGGAGGGCTGTACATGACCCGTTTATGTGGAGGCATCCATTTAGTGGAGCGCCCATTCCCTTGAGGTGGAGTTACAAGGTTACAACAGCTGGACCAGTAGGTAGCCTATCCGTCCCTGAAGATGCCTTCATATGGGATGCGGTTTCAGATACATGGAAGCTTGTAGGGAGGGGGGTGACGGCTAAGAGCAAGGTCGTTTTCGATCTGTCAAAGTACGTGGGTACAAAGTGGCATAATGGTCAGACGATAACTTGGGCTGACGTTTTGTACGCGATATACCAAGCCTTTGAGATAGCTTATGACCCAATAAAAAGCTCTATAGAATCGTCCATAGCTGCAACACTCAGTGAGACACTTAATCTATTTAAAGGCTTTAGAATAGTCGATGAAAAGTACTTAGAGGTTTACGTGGACTACTGGCACTTTAGCGATGATTACATAGCTGAATATGCCGTCATCCCAGGAGGACATTATCCATGGGAATTGCTCGCTGCTATGGATAAAGTTGTCTTTGAAGATAAAGCAGCTATGTACTCGAGAAGCGCCTCTAAGAGTTATGGAGTTCCATGGCTTTCAGTTAATTTGAAGATGCACGGCGAACTAGTTAAGACAGCATTAGAGAAGATAGAGTTCGGTGATTATAAAAAGATCTTTACAGTAGGAGGCAAAGTCTACGCGAGCGAGGCAGAATTTGCAGCTAGAAGAGCTGCTGATATCGCGTGGTTCAACGATAAGGGTCACTTAGTAATTAGCGATGGACCATTCTATCTTAACGTATTTGACCCGGTAGCTCAATATGCTCAACTTAAAGCCTTTAGAGATCCAAGCTATCCGTTCTCGAAAGGTGATTGGTATTACGGTAAGCCAGAGCCTCCTAGAGTAGTTAGTGTAGGAGTACCAATGGTTGTTCCTGGCGGGTCAGCGTCAATAATAATTGAAGTTCAAGGCCTTCCACCTCTTGGAGTAAAGTACTTGATTAGAAATCCGATAACCGGAGACGTAGTAAGCATCGGAGATGCTGAAGCCCTAGCAGCTTCGAAGTTCGTCATTAGAATGTCGCCTACATTTACAGGAGCCTTGGAACCAGGACTCTATGAGCTGACTGCTATTGCATATAGTGAGCAAGTAGCTTTCGTAGACGCAACTAAAACATACTTCGACGTCTTCAATGTACGGCCTTTGGAATCCACCTTCCGAGACATTGGAACGGCCTTGTCTCAAGAAATAGCAAGGATAAGCAGTACCCTAGACTCTTTAACTCAAAGTCTAAACACCCTTGCGGCACAAGTGGGTAGCATGTCGATAATGCTTATAGTCATAGCAGTACTCATCATAGTAGGCATAGCAGTTAGCAGCATGGGCCTCCGAAGGAGAACGGTAAAAGCCTAAATCCACTTCTTTTAATTCATCTTTTTTTTTACTATTTGTCAGAGGATCAACAATTTTAAGGAAAGCTTTATATTTTCTTGAGATATTGGCGTAACGTTACGTGAAGCGCCGACCTCAAGGTGTTAGTTATTGGGTCTCAAAAGAGCTTTGGCATTTAAAGCTACGAGCCTAGCGGTCGTTTTGTTATTTGTTTTGCTGTTAACTACAATAATCATAGGTGCAACGGGTATATCAGATAAGATACTAAGTGGCATGGTCCAAGACAACTTAAGGGCTATTCGACAAGAGCTAGCGCGTGAGATAAGAGACCCAGAGGATTTAGAGAGAACTTTAGAGAAAATCAAAGAGGATCTTATTAGAAGTTACGGCTTAGATAAGCCGTGGTACGTCAGAATGCCTGACATGGTGTGGAGGATATTGACGCTTGATCTTGGCAATTCCAGAACGGTAGCCAGCTTTTCTGGAAGCAATAAAATCTCTGATATAATATTGGAAAGGCTACCTAATACCGTATTCCTCATGATTACGGTCTTGATCATAAACTTTGCTTTAAGTTTAATGATAGGCGTTAAGGTCGCCACGAAACCTGGCTCATTCCTCGACAGGTTCGTTTCAATGTATTCTGCCGTGTCTTATGCTCTACCGACTTGGTGGTTGGGTATAATCATGATTTTGGCATTCGCTTTCTACCTCAAAATATTTCCATTTGGCGGTATGTATAGTACACCACCACCAACAGACCCTTTAATGCGTAGTCTTGATTTAGCTTGGCACCTTTGCCTTCCAGTACTGACCTTAGTGATAGCAACGTCAGGTTCATGGATTTACATAACTAGGAGCATTGTTATAACAACAGCTCAAGAAGACTTCGTAACTATAGCTAGAGCTAAGGGTCTTTCAGAAAGGACAGTTTTATGGAGGTACATAATTCGAGCTGCAGCGCCTCCGATTCTGACTAACCTTATTTTAAGTTTAGCTGCTTATCTTAGTGGAGCAATACTTACAGAGACCATCTTCTCATGGCCTGGGATGGGCCTTTTATACTTTGAGGCCATAATGTCTGTAGATGAAGCGCTAATACTTGCTTTAACGTACATGTACACACTCATATACGTCATTGCAAGGTTCGTTCTTGAAGTCCTTTATGTCACGGTTGATCCACGGGTGAGGTATGCATGAGTAGATACCTCAGAGAGAATTTAAGCGAATTCTGGGCAAGCAAGACTTCGAAGATAGGATTGGCTTTCCTATTAGTACTTGTTTTAATTTCGATGTATGTTGTACTCACATTCCCCCTAGATTATGGAACACGCTACTGGAATAATCCAAAGTACTGGGTCGACAACCCCAAGGTTGCAATGCCTGAGTGGATCAACTTCTTCACTGGGAATAAGTTTCTTGAACATAAAATACTATCAACAAGCACCATTCAGAGATCGTATCCTTCAGGAGCTTATTACATTAAGTCTTACGAGTTCGTATACGAACTTACTGTCGAGCAATCCCCCCTGTTTCTCACATTAAAACTTGATAATGTAACTTATTTCTCAAAACCTCCAACAATAGAACTGCTCGTAACGAGGCCTGACAATAGCACCATCAGCATGTATAAGTTCATAGTTGAAGCACCTATTGCAGGCGAAGAGCCGCCATACAACAGGTATGTAGTTGAACCGAAGAGAATAATGTTGAGTGGAGAGCCACAATTGTCTTTGGTTCTCTCAAACTTCTTGCTAGATAGATATAATCTGTCTATTGAGTCAAAGACTTTGGCTGAGATTGGTTACGAAAAAATTATTTTCGGAGAGCCTTACGATGGTGACTTTAAGCCGCTTAAGGGTAAGTATATTTTTACGGTCCTACTTTATGCAAGAGATGTTAGGGATCAAATAGATAGAGTAACAATAGTTGTTGGCGGCCAAGTTTATGGATTAATGGGAACTGACGTCCTAGGAAGAGACTTGTCGCAAGGATTACTCTTCGGCTTCCCAGTTGCTCTACTTATAGGAGTTGTTGTCTCGATCTTGTCCACTATAATCGGTGCTACGCTAGGAATCGTTAGTGGGTATATTGGAGGACGGGTAGACGTGATGATACAACGTATTTGTGACGTGATGAATAATATACCTCAGCTCCCACTTCTCATATTCTTGACTTTCATATTTGGGGGGAAGCTCTGGATAATCGTGATTATTCTAGTGATCTTCGGATGGCCATCACTCGTAATAATCGTTCGATCTATGGTATTGCAAGCAAAATCTTCACCCTTTATTGAAGCAGCCATATCAGTAGGTGCATCACGGTGGCGCATAATGATTCGACACATTTTCCCGCAGGTGGCACCATACGTCTTAGCTCAAATGATATTCTTCACACCTTCAGCAATACTTGCTGAAGCTGCCCTAAGCTTTTTAGGATTGGGCGATCCATCAATACCGACTTGGGGTCAAATTCTCGAATACGGTTTCCGTAATGGAGCCGTTTTTCTAGGCTATTGGTGGTGGATACTGCCTCCAGGTCTGTTAATAGTTTTCTCCGCAATAGCGTTCGTGTTCATAGCTCTTGGTTTAGAGCCCGTTGTAAATCCAAGATTAAGGCGGTGGCGATAAATGTCTCTCCTCGATGTCCATAATTTAAAGCTTTACTACAAAACTTTGAGGGGAACGCTCAGAGCAGTGGATGGAGTAAGCTTTTCTTTAGAGAAAGTGGAAACATTAGGGCTTGTAGGTGAATCGGGCTGTGGAAAGTCAAGTACAGCCACAGCAATAATGCGTCTCTTGCCGAGAAACGTTGAGCTGTATGATGGGAAAGTACTTCTAAATAGCATTGATCTGTTGAAGCTTAGTGAAAAAGAATTTAGAGAGAAGATAAGGTGGAAGAAAATCTCAATAGTTCCTCAGGGGGCAATGAACTCTTTTAACCCAGTTCTAAAGGTTGGCTTTCAAGTTGCTGAACCCCTAATGGTACATTTAAATATGAAAAGGCCTGAAGCTTTAAAGAAGGTTAGAGAGCTCTTCAAACTCGTAGGGCTGCCACCAGATTATATTGATAGATATCCGCACGAGCTCAGTGGCGGTATGAAGCAACGAGCCGCTATTGCTATGGCCTTAACGCTTAATCCCGAGGTAGTAATTTTAGATGAGCCCACCTCAGCCTTGGATGTAAGTATTCAAGCACAAATAATGAACCTTCTAAAAAATTTGAAGAAGGAATTAGGACTATCTATGATATTTATAACTCATGACATTGCTTTGGCAAGCGACATATGCGACAAGATTGGCGTAATGTACGCTGGACAGATCGTTGAGCTATCTTCAAGTGAAGGCGTGCTACTAAATCCAAAGCACCCTTATACACAAAAGTTGATATCTAGCATTCCACGTTTGAGAGAAGAGAAAATGCCAGAGTTCATACCGGGAGCTCCACCTGATCTTATAAACCCACCACCCGGTTGTAGATTCCATCCGAGATGCCCATACTCCGATGGAAAAAGATGCGCCAGAGAAGAGCCAGAGATGATAGAGATTAAGGACGGCCACTTCGTAAAATGTTGGCTCTACAACGGTGGTTCTAGATGAGTAACTCTATATTGGAACTACAGGAAATAAGGACTTATTTTTACGTTAGAAAAGGACTATTTAAGACATTAACCGTGAAGGCAGTTGACGGAGTATCTATCAACATAAGTAAGGGAGAAACTGTTGCTATAGTAGGTGAGTCAGGAAGTGGAAAATCAACTCTCGGCAGAACTGCACTTAAGCTCGTTAAACCTGTTTCTGGCAGAATTATTTTTGAAGGTAAAGACATAACTCATCTTTCTGGGGACTTAAAATGGTTTAGAAGAAGAGCACAAATGATATTTCAAGACCCTTACACTTCATTGAACCCATTCATGAGCATCAAGCAAATAATAGAAGAACCGCTAATGGTACATGGATTCGACGAAGGGGAAAGAGAAAAGAGAGTAATTAAAGCTCTTGAAGACGTGCGCTTGCTACCTCCTGAAGAGTTTCTATCAAAGTACCCACACATGCTGTCTGGTGGTCAGAGGCAGAGAGTTGGCATAGCAAGGTGTCTAGTACTTGAACCTGTCTTCATCGTCGCCGATGAGCCCGTCTCTATGATCGATGCATCTAGCAGAGTAGAAATACTTCTCTTAATGCGCTCTTTACAGAGAAAGTACGGTATTGGCATAATGTACATTACGCATGATATAGCCACGGCAAAGTACTTTTCAGATAGGATAGCAACCATGTATGCTGGGAAAATTGTCGAATTGGGCTCTTCCCAAAAAATCCTGAAGAATCCACTTCATCCATACACAATGGCTTTAATAGATGCCGTTCCGGACCCAGATCCTCAGAATAGATTTAGACTTAGAAGAGTTGTGGCAGGTGAACCGCCAAATCCTATAAACCCACCACCCGGTTGTAGATTCCATCCGAGATGCCCATACTCCGATGGAAAAAGATGCGCCAGAGAAGAGCCAGAGATGATAGAGATTGAAGGAGATAGAAAAGTCGCTTGTCACTATGTAGAGAAGTTTATTAAGGGGATATGAAAGCGAGAAGTTAATCGATAAAAATACAATAAAATTAGGTTTTTACAAAGTAATGACGTTTCTTAAATTGATACGTTAGAATGCCTAGATTCAGCTTAAAAACTATGAAAGCTTAGGGAAATGCTTATGTTAATGAAGTCGACTTTATGAATGCGTATTGCGTATTAAAAACCCTTAAAGGGGTATTGTATGAGGAGGGGAAAGAACAACGATCTTAGAGACTTGTTTGAAGCGATTAAAGAGTTAAAGCATTTACTTTCATCTGACGGACTAATTGATTTACACCATGATGAAGTGAAGGAAGGCTTTATAGACTCAAGCTCAATAGACAAATTCGGCTTACACATTGTAGGAGATATAATTGTCGGAACCGCCTTAGGATTTGGGGGCTCACGTTAATAATTCTTGCTCCTGAAAGAAGCATGACTGACTATACCGAAGGTATATCTTCCTTGTTAAGAGCTCTCAGAAAGAAATATAGGGTCTTTGACCGTCAAGAATTTATGGTGAAGAAGCCTACGGTGGAAGCTTATGGCAAAGATTCTATTAGCGATACCGCCTGGCTGCGATAAACTCGAAATATATCAAGTCGCAGGGATTAGGGCCCCTCCTTTGGGGTTGGCGTGGATAGCGAGCGTACTTGAAAGATATGGCCATGACGTTAAAATTGTCGATTCTCCAACGTTAGGTCTCTCACTTACAGACTTTATTAAAATTGTTGGTTCATGGTGTCCAGATATAGTTGGTTTGAGCTCTTTAACTCCAACTATTAAGCTTGCATACAAAACAGCGAAAGCGGTCAAGACGTTGAATAGGGACATTAAGATAGCGATGGGAGGAGTGCATACGACGTTCATGTGGCGCGAAGTACTTAGCGAGTGCCCGTACGTAGACTTTGTTGTGTTGGGCGAAGGTGAAGGGTCTATGCCCCAGCTTGTCGACGCCCTAGAGAAGGGGGTCAAGCCGCGTAATGTGCCCGGTATAGCTATGAGGAATGAGAATGGGGAACCTGTATGTACTGGCCCTTGGAAGCTTGTAGACTTAGAAGACTTACCTCCACCGGCAAGACACCTCTTGCCGATGGATAAGTATACAGCCCTCGGTAAGCCAGTAAATATAGTCCACGTAATGGCTAGTAGGGGCTGCCCCTATGGATGTATATTCTGCGCCACCAGCTATTACTTTGGCAGGAGAGTTAGATTTAGAAGAGTTGAAAGTGTCCTTAACGAGATCGTCGATTGTATTGATAAATATAAGACCAAGACCTTCGTGTTCACGGACGACGAGTTCACAATAAGTAAGAGGTGGATAGAAAGCTTCATAAGAGGGCTAAAGGAAATGGGGGTAGATATACAGTGGACATGTGGAGCAAGGGTCGATAGCGTTGACGAGAAACTTCTAGCGAAAATGTATTCCAGCGGTTGTCAAACAATATACTTCGGTGTTGAATCTGGTTCTCAGAGAACTATAGATAAGATAGGAAAGAGGATAAGCTTAAGTCAAGTTAAGAGAGTCTTCGAGACGGTTAAGAGGATAGGGGGGTCTGCTGTCGCTACGTTCATCTTTGGCTTTCCTTGGGAGACTGTAAGTGACATGAAGCAAACCATGAAGTTCGCGATGGATTTAGATCCAGATTACGCACAATTCACATATGCTACGCCTTATCCTGGTACTCCGCTATTCAATATAGCTAAAAGGTTCAATCTCATAGTAGACCACGATTGGAGTCACTTTACTACTGTAAGGCCAGTTATGAGGGGCTTTTACTTCACTATAAGGGATGTTGAAGCAGTGTTTAAAGAGGCTTATTTAAAGTTCTATACAAGGCTCAAGTTCTTGGCGAGACAAATTAAAATGGGACTCTTCAGGGATTTCATTAAAGTCATACTCAACAACGTAATAATACCTGGACTTAGAAACTGGCTTTAATACTGTAACTAAGTGATTCTAAAGTTGAATTGAGGAGCCATCAGATGACTCTCTACTCATCACGTTAAAATCCGCTCATTGAAGTTATCATCATCAGCTCCACATCTAAGACGTTCACGCATGAGGGGCTTTAAAGCTTTTCAGTAAAATAAGGTACTGCATTTATAAGGGTTAATTAATTATCGACTACGTGCCACCCTTGCTAATTCTCCTAGCAGGCCATGAACCTTATAACAAGGCTAGCTTCTCAAAGATTTGTATAGCGAGTATAAAGTAAGAATTTTACAAAGGGGGCAAGAGCAAAACAACTCTAGACTTATATAGCTTTTCGAATTCACTCTAAGAGGTCGCCTATTAACAGTAGTGGGCGAGTGGTTGGGTGAATAGAGTGAAATCTTTAACTGAGAAGATACTAAGTAGAGCTTCTAAGAAGGTCGTTACGCCAGGAGACGTAATTGAAGTCGACGTCGACGTGGTAGCTTTCCACGACCTTACAGGATACCACGTGATAGAAGTTGTAGAGAAGGTCGGAGCAAAGAAACTAGATAAGCTTAATGGACTTGTCGTAGCATTCGACCATTTAGTGCCGCCACCTGACGCGAGAAGTGCCGAAATTCAGCAAGTAATCAGGAGATTCGTAAGAGAATTTAAAGTTCCCAACTTCCACGATGTGGGTTATGGAATCCTCCACCAAGTCCTCGTGGAAAGGTACGTTTTGCCCGGTCAAGTTGTAGTTGCAGCTGACAGCCACACCTCCACTTCAGGCGCCCTCGGAGCTTTTGCTCAAGGTATGGGGGCAAGCGATGTAGCTGCAGCATTAATAACTGGGAAGACGTGGTTAACAGTTCCGCAGCCCTTCAAGCTGATCTTAGAAGGCAAGCCAAGACAATGGATAACGGGTAAAGAAGTATCATTGAAGCTACTTGAAGAGTTTAAGGCGGACTACTTTGGTGGCATGTCGATAGAGACCTTCGTGAACGATCCTAAAGCGTTTCCAATGGATTATAGGTTAACGCTTGCAAACATGGGCATAGAGATGAATGCTGACGCCATAGTGTTCGTTCCAGACGACGTAACTGTAAGTTACTTAGAGACCACTAGGGGCATTAGAGTTTCAAACGCCGAGAAGCCAGATAGGGGCGCTGAGTACGTTGACGAGTACGTCCTTCAACTGGACGAGGTAGATTTCCTTGTATCAGCTCCCAGCAGTGTCGACAACGTTAAAAGCGTTAGAGAGCTCGCGGGCGTTGAAGTAGACTTAGTTTTCATAGGATCCTGTACTAACGGTCGTCTTAGCGACATAGAGATAGTAGCCAAGTTATTGAGGGGTAAGAAGGTGAGGACAAGATGTATAGTCATACCAGCTTCTTGGAGCGTCTTTAAGAGCGCATTAAAGCTAGGGTACATTCAGACGCTCGTAGAATCCGGCTGTATAGTTACCTATGGTACGTGCGGGCCGTGCATAGGAGGACACTTCGGGGTAGCTGGGCCCAATGAAGTTGTTGTGTCTACGTCAAATAGAAACTTCGTCGGAAGAATGGGTAGCCCACAGTCAAAGATTTATCTGTCAGGGCCAGCTGTAGCTGCAGCTACAGCAGTATTGGGCAGGATAGCTGATCCGAGTGATGTCTTATGATAGTCGAGGGCAAAGTAATCAAATTAGGAGACAAAATAGATACCGACGTGATAATACCGGCTAAACACCTAAAATATACGGATCCCCAATACTTGGCTCAGCACGTCTTCGAACCCATAGACCCTGAATTCTACAAGAAAGCTCAAGGAGCAATAATTGTTGCTGGAAAGGTTTTTGGGATGGGCTCATCAAGGGAGCAAGCGGCCATAGCCATAAAGGCCGCAGGAGTAAAAGCCGTCGTAGCGGAGTCTTTTGCTAGAATTTTCTATAGAAACGCCATAAATAACGGTCTGCCAGCGATAGTGTGCCCAAATATAACTAGAGAAGTAAATGATGGAGATGTAATCTCAGTAAATATAGAAACAGGAGAAGTACGTGCAGGATGCAGAGTCATTAAAGGTAAGGGAATAAGTGGAATGGCACTAGAAATACTAAAAGCTGGAGGGCTCATAGAGTTTTTGAAGAAATTTCAGCTGGAGCAATAAATTCTCTAACACATTTTTATTTCCATCGTAATTGATCTTAAAGCAAGATTCAATTTACAGCTTTCCACGTTTATACATCGGATAAAAACCAGCTAAGTTTACGCTGAACCTAATATTAAGTGGCTTTATTGTCCATACCCCCATCGAACTCATTATACAATTTTAAATACCTGCTATTTCAATGGTCTCAGAACTTTGAGGTGTGAATGAACGTTGTCGGGAATCGTCAATTCGCTGGTCGCGTTGTTCCTATCGTTAGGATTTCTTGGAATAATGTTATTTAAGCGCGCGAAGCTCGGAATATCACTCAATGTTACAGCTATTCTTTTAGCGATTCTTTCAATGGATCTACGTGAAGTTCCAAAGGTCTTGTACTCTAGCGTCAATCCGATAACAATTGAAGGCCAGCTCGCTTTAACAATGGTCTTCACAGCATTTGGAATTATGCTACTTAGCCAATTATACAGAGAAACTGGAACTATGGACGAGTTAAATAGGACCCTTGAGAGGATAATTAATAACCCAAAGGCAATTTTAAGTATAATCCCCGCCATAATAGGGCTCCTACCAGTTGCCGGTGGGGCTCTGATATCAGCCCCTGTAGTTGATGCTGAAGGTAGTAAGCTGAAGCTCTCGAAACCTAGGAAGGTTTACGTAAACATATGGTTTAGACATATAATACTTTTAGCGTATCCGCTGTCGCCCATGTTCGTAATCACGATAGCCCTAACAAGAATAACTTCTACGACATTAATCTTAATGGTCCTACCAATTATGGTCTTTATGGCTATCATAGGTTACGTAGTAAGTTTTAACAATGCGAATATCGAGAAGCTTAACGCATTTAACAATACAGCTGTGGGCAACAAAATTTTAGATTTAAAGAGGTTCTTGAAGTCGTCCTCACCGATAATGGTATCGATAGTCGGAGCTATTGGGCTCGGCCTTTTTAATAGCGAGCTCGCCAAACGTGGAATAGACGTCTTAATAGCAACTATTATGGGTTTAATCACGTTGAGTACTGTATCCAAAATGTCTTCAAAAGAGCTCATAAACTCTCTAAAAAGCCCAATCGTATACGACATAACACTTGCAACTTATGGAGCACTCTTATTGAGAAGCGTAATAAACGCTTCAGAGATTCCAGAGATTTTAAATAACCTAATCCCGAGGGGGAATTTAAGCCTCCTCTTAGCGATAGCTATACCAATGTTATGCGGCTTCTTTTCGGGTTCAGCTGCAGGTGGCTTCGCTATAAGTATTTCAGTTCTCGGAGGGCTTATGAACATAGCTCCAAAGGATATCGCATTGCTTTACATGACGTCATATCTCGGGTACGTAATTTCGCCAGTACATCTCTGCCTAGCGTTTACAATAGATTACTTTAAGGTCTCCATAGGCAAGGCGTACAAGGAGCTTGTTCCGTCAATCTTTGCGACTCTTATAGCTACAGTCGTTTTTTACGTTCTTTTTCCATGAATTAAAGTACACGATCTAGGTAAACCCAATAGATCTAGGGTATTTCATTTCTATAATCGATAAGTCCCGAATTTAAGGAAACTTCTAAAAAGTTAGTTATGGGAAAAAATACTGGTGCAATATTATGACCTCCAAATATAAGAGGTTTTTAAAGCGTCTAATCGTAAGCAAGGCTCCTGAAGGACTTTTTCCACCGGAAACAAAAGCCTTTTGGATGGAGTCAAGGGACCTTGAAGGCTATCAAGGACACATCGGTATAGCGTATATAGAGAAAGCATGCACTCTACACCCGGTGGATAAGAATAAAACAATTGTCCACCAATATGACGAATTGATACTGCTTGTTGGGACTAACCCGGAAGACATGTTAGACTTAGGCGGGGAAGCGACTATAATTATTGGAGAGGAAAGGGAGGAGTACTTGTTTCAAGAGTCCACGGTAATAGCAATACCTAGAAAAACTCCTCACGGTCCCTTGAAAATCGAAAAACTGGGAAGACCTATGATAAACATAATCTTAAGCAACTCGCCTAGCTACTCAGCTGACTTCTTAAGCTGTAGCCTACAAACCTCGAAGGGCCTTAAGTACTCTGACCATGTAAAGAGATTATTTACTTCTAAGAGTGCTTATGAAACTTGGCTTTCTCAAGGCCCAGTAAAAATTGATGAAAGAGGAGTAATGGATCTGAGAAGCGCAAGCCGTCCTGGAGAGTCTTATCAAATAGTTCAAATGACCCCTGAAGACTTGAAAGGCATAAACATTAGCTTTTCATGGGAGTTCTTTAAGACTACCGGGACTTGGATGTCAACTAGGTACGCCCACGTCCACCCCGAACCTGAGTTACTAGCCTTCTTGAGCTTAGATCCGTCAAGGATTGACGACCTCGGAGCTTCAGTAGAGTTCTGGTTTGGATCCGAAAGAGAAGTTTACGTAATCGATAGACCTACCTTGGTGACGATTCCTAGGCCTTGGATACCTCATACCCCCGTAGTAACTCAAAGAGTAGATAGACCGTTTGCTTTCATGCTAGTAGTACCCGGAACCTACAGCTTCGCTGGATACGTCGAGACCGGAGATGACGTATACTAAAGTTGTATCGTAAGTTGAAGTTGGACCAGGGAGCTGAATAGAAAAAGACTAACCATGCAGAGACGGCTGGACTCTATACATACGGGTCTTCTTAATCCTTCAATTTACCCGGTAAGTAAAACTCCTTTACAAACTTCCTAGAGAGCTTGCTTTTACCTAGTAGTATGTAGGCTACTGCAACTAGAAGGGGTGTGTGGACCACTATTAAGAGAGCGAGCGAAAACACTTTAATCCATAGGTCTATGTAGGAGAGAAGAATTATAATGTTGGCTAGTACACCGCCCCCACTTATAGCTATAAGCATTAATGCTACTGCTAGCTTCTCGCTTACTTCTTTTTTAAGCAATGAAAGAACGTCAAGCGCTAAAGATATAGCCATGACTGCTGAAAACCATGCAAATAGGGAGGCCACAGCATCTGCCTCCAAGAACTTTATAGTAGAGTATATGGTGAAGGATAGTAAAAGCGTACATTTAAAGAAGGGGAACCTCAATTTACGCCAGCTAAGATAAGCGACTAAATATCCAAAAGCTATTACAATGATAACTACGATAAGCGTCAGCTCCGCCACAGGTTCAAAAGACTTCTGCGATTCGGATAAATATATTTTCCCTTGACGTATTAAATTAACTAATCAAGACCCTAAACTTGAAACTTTAAAAGAAAAAGGTCTTTGTAGAAAGATTAGTCGAGTAATGGTTAGAGTTGCAATATTTAGGGGTTCAAACCCAGTTGAGGTGGTCATCAAAGCTATAGAGTCGATAGAGGGCGACGTAAAGACCTTAATACTTAGTGGGAGGCCCATTCTCATAAAGCCAAACTATATAACTGCTGATCACCCATCAACAGGAGTGACGACCGATGCTAGAGTAATAGAGGGAGTAATCAAGTTCCTTAAAGAGAGGGGGGTAAATGACATAGTTATAGGTGAAGGCAGCGGGTTCGTAGACACTTTTGAAGCATTCAGAGTTGCAGGTGTAGATAAGTTAGCTGAGAAGTGGAATGTTAAACTGGCTGATCTTAACAAAGACGAGTTCATAGAAGTATACCCTCCAAATCCCTTCGCCTTAAAGAAAGTTAAGGTAGCTAGGACAGCTCTAGAGAGAGCTATAATTAGCGTTCCTAAGTTGAAGGTTCATAGACTTGCCACAGTCACTTTAGGCTTAAAGAACATGATGGGGGTTTTGGAGTCGAAGGGAAGTATGCACAATGGTAGGCTCCACGAGAATATAGCCGACTTAGTGTCAGTCTTAAAACCAAGCCTAACAGTCATAGATGGAATAATAGCTGGAGAAGTTCATGAAATGAGTAGAAGCCCTGTAGAAATGAATGTAATAGTAGCCAGCACAGATCCAGTAGCTGCAGACGCAGTGGGATCCATGATAATGGGTATCGATCCAAGGGAAGTCAAGCACCTCGTATTGGCCGAGAAGAAGGGTCTCGGAACACTTCGCTTAGAAGAAATAGAGATTGTGGGAGAGCCGATAGAGAAAGTTGCGAGAAAGTTTCGTAGATCTCTACTGTCAAAGTTCCTGTCATTGTTTTAAGATCGTATTAATTCAACTTTAAAACCTTCAAAGGACGCTTAGGACGCAAAAAGAGGAGTTTTTGACGTCAATCATGAAGACGCTAATTCCTCAAATAGGTGGATTGATCAAAAGCTGTGCATTATAGCTATAGTTCGGCTTAGAATTGATGATCTATGCTGGGATAACTACTGATACCATGGCAGGACAATATTAACTACTTTACTAACTTTATGAAGACCATTTACTTGCTAGTCGGCAATTGTAGATAAGCACCGATTAAACGACTTTCACCGAGAGGGTGTGTTGGATATAAGGACTAGATATATTACTTTGTAGTGCTCAAGGCATGTCTTTTTGTTTTATAGTATTAACTTTAGCACTAATTATAATTATCGTAACAATCTTAATTCTACCCGTAGAACAACGACTAGATGGCGTACAATACATTAAGAGTTTTAATGGTGTTCAATAAAGTTGCTTCACTAAGCCCTTAGTACTTACCTCTACTTTCCCTGAAGGGGCAACTCGTTGCTAAATAAGCAATCCCAACCCAACATGGATTCATGCAAGAAGAGAATCGAATCAACTTAAATACATTCTAGCCTATAAATTCCACTTGTGGCATAGAATGTCTGAGGGAGAATTAAAGGAAGTTGGCATAGTAACTCATTATTACACGAAGATAGGTGTAGCAGTAATTAGTTTAACAGATACGTTGTCTGTTGGAGATAGGATCCTCATAAAGGGACCAACTACAAACTTTGAGCAGAATGTTGAGTCCATGCAAATAGAACGCAAAAACGTTATCGCCGCTTATGGCGGGCAAAGCATCGGCTTAAAGGTTATTCAGAAGGTTAGAGAAGGAGACAAAGTTTACAAAATTATCCAGAAGAAGTAAATGAATCATAATCTCTTTTTTACGTTCTAAACTACGAAATCTTAAGGTAGCTTTAAGCTCCTTTCCACGAAGTACTTCATAAATTGCAGTTAGTGGCGGTAGTAAATTTTATTTCGAAACGAGGGCACCTACATCGATTTTTCCTCAATATAAGCTATATAAACTGTGATTAACATCAACAAGTTTAAGGGATTGCTCTTCTAGCGCTTCTTCGTATCTTAGCTAAAGAAAATTGATGGTTATCTTTGTTATCTCTATCTTAATATTTAAGCTGAACCTCTTAAGGAACATAACTTTTCAATGACTCCTTTTAAGTGGCTTTTATTGACGAGAGAGAAGTAAGTCTAGCCTCCTCTTAACCGACTCTATGAACTGCTCAGTCGTCAGAACTGCTTTTACTGGTCCTTCGCACACATTAGCTATATCTTGAGTAACCATTCCGTCCTCTATTGTAGTCTTTGTTGCCACCTCAAGCATATCCGCGAATTTGACGAGGTCGTCGAGCTTATCCTTCTGGCCCCTCATCTTCAAAGCTCTAGACCACGCATATATTATCGCTGTAGGGTTTGTGGAAGTCTTCTCACCCTTGAGGTATCGATAGTAGTGTCGCTGAACAGTTCCATGGGCTGCCTCCGACATGTAATATCCTTCAGGGGACATGAGCTCAGAGGTCATCATGGCGAGACTCCCCGAAAAAGCTGACGCGACCATGTCAGAGAGCACGTCTC
The DNA here is from genome assembly GCA_038887515.1 of Candidatus Nezhaarchaeales archaeon. Taxonomy (GTDB): domain Archaea; phylum Thermoproteota; class Methanomethylicia; order Nezhaarchaeales; family WYZ-LMO8; genus WYZ-LMO8. The sequence goes on from JAWAKK010000001.1 coordinate 502,518, forward strand.
CATCGTAGTTCTTAGCTGCCCACACGAAGCCTCCTTCAGACCTAACAGCCCTAGAGTAGGCATCGTCTATTAAGTAGTACTCATACTTTAACCCCTTTTTCTCAAAGTCTTCCTTGAATTCCTTATCGTAGACCTCGTTAAATATTTCTTTGAACCTAGTATCGTAGACTTTTGATATTGTTTCTTTAGTAGCGAACCAAACATTTAGGTTATTGATTAAGGCGTACTTGAAAACTGACTTAGCGAAGGACTCTATCGACTTATCTAGGTTATAGTATGCTTGCAAAACCCCGGAGCCTGCAAGTTTAGGTAATTTAACTCTCGTCTCCTTGCCAGATACAGATATAAACACTACTTCAGCCTCGCCAGGCTCTCCAAATCTTAACCCGACACCCGAGTATATATCGCCAAAAGCGTGACGTGCAACAACTATAGGTTTCTTCCAGAACCTAACTGCTGGCGCAATATTTTTGACCATTATTGGAGCTCTAAATATGGTTCCGTCCAGCATCTCTCTTATCGTGGCATTAGGGCTCTTCCACTCCTTCTTCAAGTTGTACTCCTTAACTCTTTCTGCGTTTGGCGTAATTGTAGCACACTTGACGCCGACCCCCCATCTCTTGATCGCCTCGGCTGCTCTTATAGTGATTTCATCGTTAGTTTCATCTCTAACCTTCACGTGTAGGTCGTAATATTCAACTTTAAGCTCGATGTAGGGTTCAATTAGCTTCTCCTTGACCCAATGCCACAAAACCCTAGCCATTTCGTCTCCGTCTATTTCCACTATGGGGTTTACCATCAGTATCCTTTCCATACCGGACACGCAACTAGAAGGTTGACGAGAACGAAGATATAAAGTTGATCACCTCCTCAAACCTCAACTAGAGAAGGCTTAGCGAGGTTCCTCATATTATACGCAAACGGTATGATATGAGGCATTTAAATCGCATTAAGCATAGATGGTTTTACAACGCCATTGACTTTAAATTCCTAAGCATTCTAGTTAAGATGTTTTACTACGAGAGAGGGACGAGAAATCCTTAAACCTTAGTCTAAATGTTTGTGATCGGTCAAGATGATCTCATATAACTGGCGACTTAACATTGCAACTATGTTATTCTTCACGTTCGTTCAAGTGGTGGTTCCGCTTATACCAAGATACGCGGTATCCATAGGTATGCAGCCATTCATTATAGGTGTAGCGACGTCAAGCGTCTCTATTTCTGCCATATTGTCTAGGCCTATCGGAGGAATTTTGAGCGATAGGGGGTCTAGGAGGAATCTTATGGTCGCCGGGGTCGCATTAGTCTCTACATCCTATGTATTACTTTCACTTTCAAGAGACGTGAGCACGATAGTAGCTTCAAGAATCCTCGAAGGGGTAGCGGTAGCGTTGTTCGTTCCCTCGTCTATCGCCAGCGCAATAGACTACGCTCCTGAAGGAAGGGTAGGCGAGGCTCTAGGCTGGAGAAGCCTAACTATAGGGGTAGGCTTCTCGCTTGGACCTGCCCTAGGAGGATTTATGTCAGAGGTTTTTGGCTACAACGATACCTTTATGCTTGCAGCAGTTCTCGTGCTTATTACGATCCCCCTTGTGGCGTCATGCAAGGAAAAGGTCCGCATACACAATACGAAGACTACTAGGATGTATTTAATTGAGTTAAGAAGACCTCACTTCATACTCGCTCTCACGAGTTTAATAATTTATTCGTTGGCGTGGACTGGGCTCCTTACATTTTTATCTGCATACCTAAAGATTCAAGGTTTTGGAGATATAGAAATAGGGCTCTTCATGGCCATTCAGGCCGCGGTTAGCCTAGTATTTAGGGTCTTTGCTGGAAGGTTCTCTGACGTGAAACCTTATTTAGCAACTACTATAGGGCTCTTCGTGATATCGGCATCTTTCTCCGCCATATACTTCTTTGAGGAACCTCCACTACTCTACATAGCATCGCTCGTGTATGGCCTAGGTGTAGGCATATATGTTCCGGCATCTCAAACGCTTGCCTTAGCAAAAGCATCAGCAGAAAGTAGAGGTCTTCTTTCAAGCATATATACTATGGGCTTGGATCTAGGAAATTTAAGTGGTCCTACGTTTTTCGGGTTTCTTATCGAGAGCTTCAAGAGCTTCAACATAGTTTTCTTGGTGGCCCCATTCTTACCATTCATGTCAGCCTTAACGTTACTACTACACGCAATTAAGAATGAGTTGCGATGAAGCCTTGAATGACTAAGCCACTTAAAAAGTATTAAAAACAAGCTCTTTACAATAGACTTCAACAGTAAAGAAAGGTTCTTAAAGCAGTTGAATCGATGTATTGGCGTAGCACCTACTTAGACTTAGGAGCTTTTTCTTCCTTCTTCTCTCCTTTCTTCTCCTTCTTAGCCTTGCACATACAGACCGCCTAAGAAGATTTTGATAGCGCTAGGAAATATAAAATTAGCTAAGTGAAGGCGACAATCGTGTGCTCTAAGCTTAAAATTTAAGCGATAAGGAGGGGTGAGGGGTTCACTTTAACGTGTAAGCTACATAAGTTAGATGCATAATTTTCATGTAGGCCTTGCAAGTAGTTGCGTTGCTTTCTTAACTCATGTATTTTGTCAAGAAGAATAAACTATCTACTTCCTATGAACTCAGCAGGTTTGCTATGCTCTGAAGTAATTGAAAGCCTCACTTAGGCTTGATACCTCCACGACGTTTATACTATAACCTTGTGACCTTAGGTACTCTTCAACGTTAACCATTTGAGGTCTATAGTACCTTAGCGTTAATGGGCCAACCCTCCTCTCGGTAACCACATATATAGTATCTTCGCTTTGGCCCGGAGGAACGAGGAATATTTTTGCTCCCGCTTTAGCTGCGGCTTCAGCCTTGTATAATATCCCGCCAACCTGTCCTATAGCCCCGTTCTCATCTATTGTCCCCGTTAATACAACGTCGCCCCTTATAGGAACCCCAAGTAGGAGGGATGATGCTAGGACCGCTACTGCAGCCCCAGCAGATGGGCCGTCAACGATGTATATGCTTTCGTTGCTTACCACTCTTAGCATTAAGTCTAGGTCAGAAGCGTTTACACCAGTAAACTTTTGAGCTGCCCTAAAGGCTGTTTCCGCAGCTTCTTGAAGCTCTATGCCTATCTTAGGAGATGTCGAGACGTAAACTTGACCCTCGCCCTCTATTAGAGCCCCTTGGAGGGTCATAACCACACCTCTATATTCTCCTCCGACTACTCCAACTATACGAATTGATGTTACATTGTGTAAATAAATTAGCCCGGTACCGCCAACCCCCTTGCCGCCAGTAACACTCTCACCGCTTTCAACTCCCGTAGAAACGCTACTTGTAGGCAGTTTAAGCTCGTAAAGCAACATGTAGGAAAGAACGCCGTTAAGCGCTAGGCTAGCAATTAGTATACATACCAATACGTAAACCTTGGTGGAGGCCTTTTTATTGCTTAAGACATCGACGGTAACCATTAAGATACCCTCTAAGGCGGAGAGGGAGAAGAGGTATTATAAACTTTGTTCTCCTGAGAGGTATTCGCTCTAGGTATCAATTAAAAAAATTCTTAAAGTAGACGGGGTGAAGAACTTATTGAGCTTGCTCCTCGTAAAGCTATACCGTGAGCTCTTAGTTCAGCAACGGCTATTCAACAAGACTAGTTTACCGTTAACGTAATTGAACACCGCGTTTTTGGCTTAAAGCTCATATGTTTTAGCCCCATAAATTGGCCTTACTTAGCCAGAGAGCTTATAAGCTTCTATGGTCTAATCAATTATCGAGGTTATGAAAGATGTCCCTTCCACCTGAAGTCTCTTGGGTCGTACCTATAATTGCTCCATTCATCATAGGTCTATTAGTGGGGATAGTCATGAAGAAGGCTTTTAAGCTTGCCTTGGCTCTGTTAGCGTTAATAATAGTACTAGGAGTTTTTGGATACATAACCCTTCCAAGCATAAAAGACGTTATCGAGACTTCCATGGCCGTACTACCAAAGTTTCAAGAAAAACTTGGACCCCTAATCAATTTGCTGCCATATTCATCAATTATGTTCATAGCAGGATTAATAATAGGGCTGTGGAAAGGTTGAAGCGCGTCTGATAAACCTAGAAGAATCTTTCATTCTCCGTCTTTGTCTACCTACGACTATGATATCTTGTAGTTTTTACGTAAAAACTACAATTCTACACTCCTTTTGTAACAATAAAATTCAATTTCATAGTACGCAATATTTTCTCTCGCATTCTCCATCACCTCTTTTATTTGGTTGTTTAAACTTTTCCTACAGTTATCTACTTGGTTTCTACAGTTCAACCTAGGTTTGCCGTGAGAAGCCTTTACTCCTGATTCATCGAACAGAAGATCATAATAGTATTAATAATAATATCTTAACTCTTACCTAAAGCCTTATTAAGGTCCTCAAGAGAGGCATTGACACTTCTTAAAGCTACTCTAAAGCCCCTTCCAGTATTACGAGCAGCAAAACCTTCAGTTATAGGTATTACGATAAAAATGGGACTTGAAACTTTAACCGCTGTTAGCCCTATTTTTTCCATTCAACTTTTTAACATACATTTTTATTAGTGCTAACCCCTTGAAAGGTCAAGGGGATGTCACTTGTCTAAGATTGAGAGGTTCGCTAAGAGATGGGATAGACAGTTGAAGGAGCCAACGTCGTCCAAAGTGAAAACTTTGTTCTTCCCCGACGTCCCTCTAAAGTATAAGATAGACCTAGCGATAAGTAAAATGAAAATACAAGTAGATAAACTCGATCAAGTAAGTGCAAGACTCATGAACAGAGATAAGGAAATCTTCGAGAAGGTTGTCGACGCATACATGAAGCATGATACCGAAAGAGCTACCCTCTATGCAAATGAGCTCGCCGAGTTAAGAAAGATGAGTAAAATTATACTGTACAGTAAATTGTCGCTCGAAAAGGTTCTCTTAAGGCTTGGGACTATAAAGGATGTCGGTGAGCTCCTAATTGCGGTGGCACCAGCTGTAGGTGTTGTAAGGGCAATTAAGAGTAGTCTGTCGGGGCTACTACCTGACGCAGAACAAGAGCTAAGAGAGTTGGGCGACGTTCTTAACGGGCTAGTTACAGAAATAGGCGAAACGACAGGACAATCGCCAGTACTAGAGGCTACTGAAGAGGCTCAGAAGATCTTGGAAGAAGCAATGATGATGGCTGAACAGAAAATGAGAGAGAAGTTACCTGAAATACCAACTTCAGGGGTAGCATCCTCAGATAAACAGAAGACCATCAAGTAGGGGTTGAGCGGTTTAAATCCAAGATCGACCTACAAAATACTGATATCCTTAGAATTTTTTACAACGTTTTAGAAAGTTTAGCGAACAGTGCTAGTAAGGAATAACTTGCAATGATTATACCTTTATCGCTACATCCTTCCTTTAAAGGAGCCTTCTAAGAAGGCCTTGTAGAGTCTTATAGGTTTAGTCTCTCCTGGGTCCACTTTTCTTAGCTTTGCTAAAATAATTGATGAAAGGCCTACAATCCACGAACCAAATAGCATGGTCTCGAGGTAACCCGATTTGCCGACATCAATTATCTTAGGATCGTAGCCAAGTCCTCTAAAGTAATCAGCTGCAAAGTCTATTAGGGTGCTAGGACCGTCTTTAAAAAGTACTGGCCTCAACCAATCTCTCCGCATCTCCTCCCACCCGACTATATCGTTATGCCCCCACTCTGGTAACACTTCAACCTTACACAAAACCTTCGAGTTTTCGTTAAACTCATTCTTAGCCCTAAGCCCCAGCGGGTAAAGGTCCTCTGTTACTACGAAAACAGGGAAGCGCGAGTACAACGAAGAAGCTAGCTCTTCCGAGACCTTGAGGGCTGTCTGATCTTTAAGTACCTCAACTCCCCTCTCTACGTTCAAGTTTAGGTTCAACAGCGAGCCGAGTAATTTTACGGTCCCCGCAAGCAGTGCTGGCAATGCCGATCTTGGAACATGACCTTTCTCAACTGTGATACGCGGTATCTTCAGCTCTTCAGCTACTGCTAACAATTGCCCGCCGGAAGCAATTACTGAAGTCTTAGCCCCTCTTTTGACGACCTCGCGGAATGCAATTATAGTCTCTAAGGTCTCACCTGAGTAGCTCAGAGTTATAGCAAGCCAATTCTTACCAACACACTTTGGTGGGTAAAAGTTCTTAACCGTAATTATTGGAATTTCGATCGTCTTCTCTAAGTACTTCGAGACCATATCTCCGACTATTCCGGAGCCTCCCATACCGATAAAGGCGATGCCTCGAAGAGAATTTAGATCTAAAGTCTCAGCATCCAGTACTTCGTTCCTCAGAGCTCTCTCGAGCTGAGAGCTCCAATTAAGGTAGTCTTCGAATAGGTAGTCCATTCGCCTTACCTCTAAAAGTCATTCATATAGGCTCTATATCTATAAACGTAGCAGGACTTCAATAAGGAATTCCTCAAAAATGTCACTTGAACTATGAACGGCTCTCTAGCCCGTTACGCGATAGCCCTAGATGCTGTACAGGCTTTAACGGTCCTAAAGGTTCTTCAACATTAAAGCAGTAGGCATATCTTCAACACGAATACCTGTAGTATGTGTTTACTCTATTAAGTTAAACGAATGAGGACATGACCTCAGAAGCGAACTTCTTAGTCATATCTATATATTTCTCGGGTGGAGGCGTTGGGACGAACTCGATTATGAAATATTGGCATCCAGCTTTCTGGTAGCTCTCTATGACATCAACGCATTCAGAAAAGTCTCTTATTATAAGCCCTATCATTAATAGGTAGCCAAATGTAAATTGACTCGGATCCCTTCCATACTTCTTCATGTACTCTTTAATTATCTTTACCCTCATCTCGTAGTCCTCTGGAGAGCGAACCCCATGTGGGGATGGAGGGGGAACAGAATGAGGGAACCAGCCGTCAAAATACTTCGCGGTTAACATAAGGGCCCGTTTTCCTAAGCCCCCAGACCACAATGGTGGGTGAGGTCTTTGTATAGGTTTTGGTAGTAAAATCGCGTTTCTTAACTTATAGTACTTCCCCTCGAAGTTTACGTTATACTCGGTCCACAGTTTGAGTATTAATTCTAAGCCTTCTACGAACCTCTCTAACCTCGTATCGACGTCTTCGAGCTTTGCTTGAGGAGAATAATTTACAAACTCACCTTCATAGAAGCCTATTCCAAACCCGGCTATAACTCTACCCTTCGAGAGGTAGTCAACGTTAGCTATTACCTTAGCAAGTTGACTGGGGATCCATCTAGGTATCGGATTCACAATGCTTCCAAGCCTTATCTTGTTGGTCTTAGCTGCTACGTAAGCTAGAGTGGTCCAGCAGTCTACTAATTCGTTTGATGGAAATGGAGGAACTGGAAGCTCGTAGTGGTCCGGTATGACTATAGAGTCGAAGCCTAGATCTTCAACCGTTATACACCAATCTGCAAACTTACTTACATCGCTCCAAGGATGTGGTGATGGATTTATACCGAAGCGTAGCATGACTTAAACTCTCCAACGTTTAGTTATAAGCTTTAAGTACCGTTTAGCATAGCACATGGAGGTTACTCTACCTCAGAAGTTAGGGCGTATGAATATTAAGTAATGCAGCACCTCTCCAACAAGTATCGCCGCTACTGTGTAGGGCACTCCAAACCTCATGAACTCTACGAAAGAGACTTTAAATCCCTTCTTCTCTAGTAAGCCAACGGCTATAGCGTTTGCCGACGCCCCTATGTAAGTGCAATTTCCACCTAAGCTTCCTCCTATGAGGAGGGCCCACATGAGGGTGTGGACATCCATGGATGAAGTCGTTGATAACTTCATCACTACCGGTATCATGGCAGCGAAGTACGGTATGTTGTCTATGAAGGCGGAGAAAAGTACTGAAATCCATATGATGGTAGTTGAAGCTACCATGATGTCGGACTTGCATAAACCACAGAGCATTGATGCTACCGCATCTATGAAGCCCGTTTCAGCTAATCCACCAACCATCAATAGAACGGAGGCCACGAATACTGTTGACTTCCAGTCAATCCCTTTAATCACTTTTTTAAGTGATCTGTCTCGCGGGGCTCTTAAAGCTAAAAGTATTAAAGCCCCCATGATTGGGGGGAACCATAGGGGTATTCCGTAGATATTTCTGATACTCAAAAGTGCAATTACAACAGCTAAAACCCCGATGGCTTCTACGAGTAAGGCCTTATCCTTTATAGGTTCAAGTTCGATACTGAAGCTTGACGAGCGTGAATTCTTAAGGTACTTCTTAGCCGTAATCGTTAGTGTTAGAGCAGCTACTGGGCATGAAGCCATTATCATGAAAAATATGCTAGGCTTTCCCTCAAATACTATGAAGTCTAAGAAACTCATGTTTAAGGCGGACGCAACCATCATGCTTGGCGGGTCTCCAATCATGAGGGCTGCACCCACTAAGTTAGAGCCCAACGCGACGCCGATTACGTACGGTACGGCACTAACTTCAAAAGCTCTTGCAAGACTAATTGCTATTGGAGCAAGGAGCAGGGTCGTCGAGACGTTGTCTAAAATAGCTGAGATTAGAGAGCCCAAGAGGACTAGGGTTATCAGAGCATGCATTGACCTAAATCCAGTAATCTTCACTATCTTCGATGAAATCCAACCTGCAAGGCCTGACATCTCTAGGTAGTAAGTTATTATCGACATTCCTACCAGTAGTCCTACAACGTTTACGTCTAAGTACTTTGGAGCCTTGTCCAAGGGCAGTATACCAACAGCTATAAGGGTTGCTATTGAAACTAAACCTATGTAGACCCTATGCACCTTACCCCACACGATGAGCACTACTGATATCGCAAAGATAGCGACTGCAATTATCATATCGCTCAGCGTTGTCAGTACCCCCTGACTGGTACGGTCTAGCCGCTTTCTTAAAACCTCGTAGCCGGAAACTTATATTTCGACCCATCACTTCAAGTTCTAAGAATCGATATTTTGCCTACCTACGTCATCGGGATCGTTGTAACAAAAGCTAATGAAGCTTCGAATATAGCCTCTACTTATGCTCAGAGGGTATGAAAAAGTGTGAGAAAAGAATATAGTTGCTTAAAGGGCCATGCCGCACACCGAACACTTGTATGTATCTCGCCTAACAGACCAATAAATTATTGCTGGGACTACACCTATTACCAGAACTAGTAGTAGAAATGCTATTGATGTTGCTATCGCAACTGGGTATAGTGCTGAAATTAATGCTTCAAGGCCAAAGAGCTCTAAAGGGGTATCAGCAGTCATCGACCTTAAAAGTGAGGATAGGGCCAGCATGAAGAGTACGTTGAAGACCAGAAATATCAAGAAAGGTAGAAGCCCTATAACCATTAGCCCAGCAAATGTGAGACGAGAAAAGCGCTTCTTAGGCACGATCCTGCTGTGACAGTACGGGCACTCTATTTCAACCGTAGTCTGTCCGCTCATAGTTCACCTGCTAAAACAACGTATATGGTTTATTGTTTAAAAAATTATCGATACCGTAGTGCTTGTAATGGAATAAAAAGCCAACACTAAGGCTGTTCTTTATGTACTCCGCTACCTACTATATTTCTACAATTCAACGTCATGTCTTAAGCGCTTTCAATCCTTTAAAATTGAAGTTGAAATCGTAGGTTCAATGCGAATAAGCATATCATTGCGATTCTTGAGCTTCGAATATTAATTAAGGTATTACCATAGAGCTACACGCGTGAAGGAAAACTATAACAGGTATCACTTAGGGCTTCTCAACGAATATCGTAAAGATATGGTTCCGGTTTACTTAGATATAGCCCGTAGTATAAGAGGAGCAGTTGAAGAGCTGGTAAAAATTAAAGATTTAGTGACTAGCAAACGCAATAGTGGCAATATGCTTATAAAGATGGGAATAGCCTGCCTGGCTTTCCCGGAACCGATAGTATCAAACATTGTTGGAGGATCGTTAGTAGCCCTTGGATACTGCATTAAGAGGGCGAAGAAGGGCTGTTACCTCGAAGGCGCTTTTGAAGCACTTAGAGAATTAAGACGTTTCCTAACAATCGATGTCCAGCAACTAGCTTAAGTACGCCACGAAAATGTGAAAGAAGCAGTTATTAGTTGTTTATGGTGAAAACTTCTTGTACAAGTGAGCCTACCATTATAGTTTAGAGGGGCCCTACAAAATGGCTGAGTCTTATGAAGTATCGTCGAGAGAGATCGGAATATTGCGGGTTCTAAGTGAGTCGCCGGACCCCCTATCATCGCCTCTAATCAGACGAGAGCTTGAGAAGAGAGGGCTTTTCCTAAGCGATAGGACTATAAGATATCATCTCAAGTCCCTTGAGCTAAAGGGACTAGTTATGAGGCACGAGAAGGGTGGGAAGGTTATAACTGAAAAGGGCTTAGACGTTTTAAGCAGTGCTCTAGTGTCTCAAAGGGTAGGTTTCGTCGCGACGCGCTTCCTATCTATGGCTTACTCAGTTACATACGAACCGGATAGCAATACCGGAAAAGTAGTTGCAAACGTTTTAATTATGGACAAAAACTTTGGAGATAAAGCGCTGGAGATAATGAGAAGGCTCAAAGAGGCTGGCCTACTAACAGCCCCTTATGTAAGGATAGTGAATGAAGGTGAAGAATATCAAGGTATTTACGTTTCAAATGGGAGGATAGCGCTCTTAACGGTTTGTGACTTAACGATCGACGGAATCCTGATACGCTCAGGTATCCCAGTATTCTTTAAGTATGGTGGACTAGTCCAGATCGTGAACAAAAGGCCTTTACGTTTCATAGAGCTTATATCGTATGAAGGGACGACCATACCGCCACTTGAACTTCTAATACGTAGCGGATTAACGTCCGTTACCAAGGTATTGAAGACCGGAACTGGAGCTTTACCAGTGGCCTTGAGAGAGATAATAGCTGAGGCGAGGGACAAGACCCTCCAAGTGCTTTCGAAGCTAGCGGCTAAAGGGTGGAGTGGCATACTTTCAATATCGGCGCCTGACGAGCCAATTTTAGGTGTCCCAGTTTCGATGGGCAGATTCGGTTTATGCATGGTAGGGGGTTTAACTCTAGGAGCAGCTCTATTAGAAGAAGGGGTGAAGGTAGAAGTATTCAGTCCTCACTGCTTAACTCCACTAGAAAATATGAAAGAAGTATAAAGAAGTATGAGGAGTTGCTATTTAAGAAAGAAGGAACTCAAGTATATAATCTTCTTCTTCTGGTAGAGGTATCCCCGTTACTTTAGCGGCTCTTTCGCTTAAAGCTATAAGGTCGCTCCTATCGATTAAGTTTAGCTTCCACTTCCTAGCTCCTGCCATCAACTGTTGTAAACCTACCTTTATCTTGTCTATGTAGGTGTAGAGACCTACAGCCCCCCAGGGTACCTCTTTAAGTTTCTCGCCAAGCCTAGCCTTGAGCTCTGGAAGCGTTATGAAGAACTTCTCAGGGCTATCGCCGAACAACTCTTGGAAGTGCCTCGGCAACTTACCATTCTCAGCAAGTTCTGCGAAGTATGAAGCCTTCATTATTGCTGTTAGCGGGGCCCTACCCATTAATATGGCCTTCACGTAAGGGACGCCTCCAAAGTTGCTCATAGCTATGGCCTTGAACATCTGGGTCTCGTCGACGAAGCCACCAGCCATAACAATGTCGGGGATATACCTTCCCTTCTTCCTCAATGTCTCGGCGCACTTAAGGACTTGAGCTTCTAGGTATACCGTTGGCGTTCCCTGCTCGTTCATCATTGGCACAGGGCTCATTCCCGTACCACCTTCACATCCATCGAATACGATGTAATCCACCTTTGCTTCGGATGCAACCTTCATAGCAAAAGCTACTGCTTCAACGCTATAAGCACCAGTCTTTATGCCTATCTTCTTAGCTCCTTGCTCCCTCAATTTCATTATATCTTCTATAACATCTACTTCTCTGGGCATTCCGACCCTGCTATGCCTCTCAAACGTCTTGAAGATTCCCTGTCTAAATGCTTCCTTGACGTTAGGGTCTTCGGGGTCGGGAATAACTATGTAGCCTCTCTTCTTCAGTTCAATAGCCCTTTCAAGGCTACTTATCCTGACCTCTCCCCCTATCGCTTTGGCTCCTTGACCCCACTTCCTCTCGATCACGTTCACTTCAAGCTTTGAAATAGCGTAGACGTCAACTCCAAGCCGCTGATCCTCAACGTTCGTCTGCACAGCTACATCTCCGTATCTGCCATCCCAGAACTTCCTGAAAGCATCAACCCTCCTTTTAAGTTCAGGTGAGCTGACTACCTTGCCGCCCTCAAACATAGCTTGAGGATCCATTCCACAAATGTTTTCACCTATTATAACCATAATCCCCGAAAGAGCACCACCTATTGCTATGCTGTCCCAATGAACTCTAGCTACTTCAGTTGAACCATAAGCACCTATTACTAGCGGTACCTTGAGTGGAATACCGCCTACACTCGACTCAACGTCAACGTTAGGGAAAATGGCTACATCTGGGTCAGGCTCTATACCTTTAGCACCCAAGAGCCTGGCTTTTATGTTGAAATGAGACCAATCCAAGCCGTAATCTTTTACTGAAGATGCTGTACTCTTACCGAACATGTTTGGATCGGGGTAAAGCGCTTCGCGGCCCCTAAAAGCTGAGAGAGATACTTGGCATATGAATGGACATTCCCTAATGCATATAGGACATAAACCACTTGTTGGGCTCACGTCCTCAACTCTAGTAGCAGTATCTGTTGTAGACATCGAATTGAGGTAAGCGGAGTTCCTAAGAGGTGGCCGGCGAGGCAAACATTCACCACCTGGCTAACGGTTAGCATTTGCCAAAATATAAATTTTTCGATTTTCTATCCTTAAATTAGGAGGCTAATGTGTAGCCTCATCTTTGCTTTCTTTCACTTCTTTATCTGATGGTTCAACGTGTATTGATACGTCTATTCCATCCTTTCTAAGCTCTTTCTCTACGACGTCAATTACGTTATGGGCTTCTTCAAGTGGCTTGCTAGAGGACAACCTTACGACCATATCTCCTTGATATACGTTTTCGAGAACCTTCCTGACCCTAAGTCTATGGACTTCTAAACCGTACTTATCTGCGTTTTCAAGGATCTTATCTATGACTCCTTTTGGGGCTACGTCGCTTATCGCTACTACAATCTCTTTAAAGCTATTTGCAAGCTCGATGAATAAGTAAAGGCTTAAAGCTATCGCCCCCACGTAATCTATGATGTAGCTTATTGCTACCCCACCTATGGATGAAGCTATGGATGTCGAGCTTTCTATAAGTTCTATAGTTGTAAAGCGAGCGTAGCTGATTGTAAGAGAGCGCGACCTAGCCACATATACTGCCAGTCCATAAGGAATTGTGGCGAGCACGGCAAAGATGGGAGCTTCGTAGCCGACCTTGTAGTCCCTTCCAAATGAAGCTATTAAGTCTAGGACTATTACGCCAGCAACAAATGAGTACATCATGAGCATTGATATTGGTCCTCCAAAAGTTAACCTATGATGGCCGTAGTGGTGGTCACTATCAGGAGGCTCCATACTGGCTTTAAAGAACTTCAAAACTAATATTATAGCCAAACTGTTGGCTATCGAAGTCAAGGCATCGACAAAAACCGACTTAGATCCGCCCACTATTCCTCCGCATATTTTCAACGCTCCTCCAATGAGGCTAAGGGTTACCAATATTGCTAAAGACCTTTTAACGTTGTCCACGTTTCTCTATTGAGGAGTCAGGGCAGCGAGATTTAAGTTTATAATAAGATTTCTATAACCTAATTTCGTGGTAAATTAAAGCCTTCAAAATATGGGAGACAGAATTTTCTAGAGGGTAAATGACAGAGGGTATTGCTTATTTACCGGCTTCGCAGAAACATTTTCCATCGTAGGTTCATCATGAATTCGAAGTAACTATTTTTTATTCCAGTCTCCTTAATATTTACTAAGGTTAGTGAATTAGTGAGGTATATGAACAGCGAAAATAGTGAGAGAAGTCCAAGTGGGATACTAGGCTTAGACGAAATTATTGGAGGAGGCTTTCCTAGAGGTAGCTTAATAATGCTTGTGGGAGAACCGGGAACCGGGAAAACAACATTTTCTGCACAATTCTTATATCGTGGGGCGGTAGACTGCGGCGAAAAAGGTATCTACGTAAGCTTCGCTGAAGATAAAAAAAGCTTTCTTAAGAACATGTTATACTTAGGCTTTAACTTTGAGGAACTAGAGAAGAGAGGCCTGTTTATTTTTAGGGAGTACTTAACTGTGAGGGAAACAGGGCTACCTGAAACCATAGACTCTATACTCAGAGACGTGAGTACGTTTGAAGCCCGTAGGCTGGTGATAGATTCCTTTACTGCCTTAGCTCAAGCTTTTATGGAGCCCCACGAAGTCAGAGTACTTCTTCACTCTCTATTGAGTAAGTTCATCAAGTTCCGAGGATGTACTTCAATAATAATAATCGAGAAGCCTTATGGAAAGAAAATGTTGGGTCTGGGGATAGAGGAGTTCGTAGCAGACTGCATATTCCTTCTTAAAATATCCCGGTACTGCGGAAGAGGCGCTCGTGAACTAAAAATACTTAAAACAAAAGGTTCTCCAACGTTCGAACGACACCTGTTCTTTACGCTTAAAGATGGCTTCAGAGTCTTACAGCCCTTTAAATTTAAGCACGTAGAGAAGCCGTGTAGGTTTAAACCGAGACCCGATACGGAGTTATGCTTCTCAACAGGATCGCGGGACCTCGACGAAATGCTTGGCGGAGGATACCCCAGAGGTTCTATAGTACTTGTAGATGTGGATCCACGCGTAACAGCAGAATACCATTTGATAGTCACCCCAATCATATGGAACTTCATAGCTCAAGGAAGGGGTGTAATCATTACTCCCTCGCCCGGAGTAGACCATAACCTAGTAAGGAGGAGGATTGAAGGAGGAGGATTCACCAGAGATGAGATAAACAGGTTGCTTAGAGTATGTATTAAGAGATATCCCGAGTTCGAGCTAGAACAGTACATATACCTTCTCGAAGGTGAAGACCCTGAAAGAGACCTTTCAAATTGCTTCATGCTTGAAAGAGAATTAGCAAAGTTGACAGGTCAACCAGTGTTGCGTTTAATCGGCGTCGACACACTTATGGACATATATGACCCTGAGAAAATACCATCAATATTTAGAGCCTTAGCCACATGGACAAAAAGTACTAGTAGCTTGGGCATCGCAATACTAAAGCCGGGGACTCCAAGGTTACGGAAATTTGTCAGTGCAATAGCGGATTTACACTTGAAGGTGACAAGGAGACATGGAACGGTGCTGGTTTACGGTATAAAGCCTAGGACGAAGCTCCACGCCCTCGAAATGGATGTATCTGAAGGGTGTCCTATGCCAAGGCTGACCCCGATAATATAAACGGAGTGAAGCTTAAGAGTCGGGAAGCTTGAAGCACACTAACACGTAGTGTAATCCCTTTTAACTCCAATCCAGTAGGACCCCTTATCCGTGTGCTCCTTCTTCCATATAGGAGCTTCGGCCTTTAATCTCTCTATGGCCTCTCGCAGAGCCTTGAAACCCTCTTCCCTATGCTCAGATGCTACGACTATATAGACTGAGTCCTCTCCAACGGATAACGACCCTATGAAGTGGTGTATCTTAACGTCCACCACTCCTGGTATCTTCTTTAAGTCTTCAGCTATCTCCTCTAACTTTGAGTTAACGGCTTCTACGTACGCTTCGTATTCGAGCTTAGAAACCTTGGATCCGTCTTCGGCAATCCCTCTGACAACACCGGTAAACGTCAGGATACACCCTATCCTATAAGCTTGAGGGCCCTTCTTGACTTCATCTATGAGCTCTTGAAGAGACAAAGAGCCTTTGGGGTGAACCCCCACACTACGCAAGAAAGGGCCCCCTACGCAAGGTTTATTGTTATTTTAGAGGAAGATATCGTCACCTCAACCTCATCCCCTACATCTGGCTTTGGCTCTAGCTTCTCCCACTCCTCTTCAGATAACCATACGATCATTCTGGGAACCGTCACTTTACCTCCTCTAGCGAATGGTAGTGATTGAAGTATCTGATTGACTATTGGCATTACGTCCTTCACTAAGTCTGAAGAATCTCCCCTCGACATAACGACGGGGGGCGGGGTTTCTTTCTCTTCTGCGAGTTCGATCTTTATCCCCCTACCTCCGAGGGGGTCGTTATACATGGACTTGCTCAATACTATAGCCTTAAATTTTATCTCCATTTGTTACACCAAGTCAAATTCGGTTGCTAGGGATATTAACCTTGTGTGGTGTTAATGCTTGAACATGAAGGTTGAAGAAAAGGCTCTTGAAGTCATGATTAAAGGACAGCTTGCAGCGCTACTTGAAGTATCTGCGTATCCCAAGCCTGGCAATGTCCATCGGCTTAGGGACAGATGGGGTAAAAAGTTTGAACACTTTGTTGCGGGTTCTGTGGCGATGGGACCCGCCATAAAGGAAGCTTTCGTAAAAGGCTATAAGGCATGGCTCCGAGGAGACTTGAGCTCTATAAGGCTTGGGAAGCTAATTGAGAAGGCAATTAAGCTTCAGCTACATGCTCATAGTGTTGGAAATACTCATCTAGGAATAATCATGTTGTTCGTCCCCATAGCCTCTTCAACTCCTATCTGGATGGTAGAAGGCAATGAAGTACGAGAACTAGGAGAGCTAACGCTAAGAGTCCTTATGTCTACGACTCCAGCGGATACTAATGCTCTGCTGAGGGGTATTAGACTTTTAAGGCCCAGCGGTCTAGGCAGGCCGCCTAAGGGGTTGCCAGATGCTTTAAAAAAGCAGAAAAGCGACTTAACTCTATATGAAGTCCTAAAAGCTTCATCAAAGTGGGACGGCGTAGCCGAAGAACTTGTAAGTGGCTTAAGAAGTTGCCTAGAGATCGGATTGCCATTTCTAATTAAGACTTTCGAAGAGACTAAGAGTTTAAATGTTGCGATAGTTCACTGCTTCCTAAAGCTCCTATCCCATAAGCCCGATACGCTCATAGCTAGAAACGTAGGGCTGGTTAAGGCTCCTCACGCTTCCATAGATAAAGCAATCAAGCTGGGAATGGAAGAAGCTAAGAGGGTCTCGAAGAGGGCTAAGGAGGCACTTGAAGCTGGAGGACTTACAACGAACGAAGGGAGAAAGCTCGTAGAAGAGTTAGATAAGGAGCTTGAATTTAAGGGGCCTACTCACAATCCTGGTACATCAGCTGACTTAACGGCTACAACAATATTCCTAGCTTTGCTGTCGGGGGCTAAGCTCCTATGAATCTTAAGGCTACTCCGCTAGTATCTTTACTATTAATGGAAATATGTATTCTGCTACATCCCTTCTAGAGCCACCGCCAGTAATCACTATGTACCTGCCTTGGCAGGCTTCTTCGGCTATTGATTTTACTAGCTTAGCTAGCTCTAAGTAGAAGTTTGGAGTTAGCCCTCGGCTTCCGTAATCTCCTTCGCAAGTGTCATGACCGAAGAAGTGTATTATGGCATAAGGTTTAAACTCTATCGCTCGAGACCTAAAATGCTTTTCAACTAAACCTAAATACTCTTCGTCGCTAACGCTGGACCCTACTTCTACGTCTATTTTTGTTCCATGGTTCTCTACAGTGTTTTTATTGCAGAAGCACACGTGAAGGACGTCTAGATCGCCTCTGAACATGGCTCTATCTCCATCACCATGATGGCTGTCAGTATCGAGTATGGCGAACCTCCGAACGCCGAACTTCTCTCTAGCGTTAGCTATCATTGGACCAGTACAAGAAACGTAGGTTCCGCCCCAAGCATAGGAAGGTCCGGCATGATGCCCTGCAGCCACGTTAAACACGAGCGCGTTAACTATTTCTCCACGACAGATCCTTTCTAATGCTTCGACACAGCCACCAACAGAGTACAGGGCTCCTTCAGAGTACCACGCGGATAGCAAATCCATAACTACTCTCGGTGTATGAACCTTGTAAAGCAGCTTTTCATCGACCGGCTTAGGATCGTAAAGTTCAACGTTAGGGTTATTCAAGACCTCAACCATCACTTCGGGGAAATTCTTGAATTTATCACCTATAACTGGCCACTCCTTACCCTTTAGGGCCGAGCTAAAGAAAACACCAGTCCTAGGCATATGGCTCATCCCACTAGGTAAAGCAATGAGCTATCAAGAACCTATTTATACCGTCTTGGGTGCTAATTAGGTTATACCCGATTATATACCTTCTTTAATAGGAGAGCGTCGCCCTCTATATTTGGAGATTCGCTTATTATTACCCCTTCGACGGAATAGTCTTTAAGCGCCTTAACGAGCTCCACGTACTTGAAATCCGAGACTTCGAGGTCTAAGTGCTTTATCTCCCCTTTATCTCCATACTCTATACCTGAAAAGTGCATGTGCATACTCTTTAAGGACTCTCTACCAAGTTCCTTCTCTAAGTAATTGAGTATTTCAATAAATTCTGCATAGCTATTGTACCTTCCCTTACCTCTTGCATGTATATGAGCGAAGTCTATGCATGGTAAGACGTTCTCGATTTCTTGGCTTAGTTTAACTACTTCTTCTAAACTTCCAAATTCTGCTAGGCCTCCAGAAGTTTCAGGTCGAATCCATACGTTTACTCCTTCATCAATTAAAGTACTAACTATTACCTTAAGTGCTTCCCTGACCTTGCTATAAACTATATCTGACGAATCCTTACCATAGTACGCTGGGTGGAAGACTATGGACCACCCGCCCGCTTTATGTGTAACTCTTGCAGTCTCTAGTATCCTATCTATGCTCGCCTTAACCTTGGAGTGATCTGGAGAATTCAAGTTTATATAGTATGGGGCGTGAGCGGTTAGGACCACTTTAGCTGCTTCGCTTATGCTTCTAACTTTATAAGCGAGTTCGTCGCTCATCTTAACTCCTCTTACGAATTCAAGCTCCATTGCGTCGAGCTCGAGCTCCTTAACCCTCAAGATCCCGTTAATGCTCGTAGCAGGCTTGGGAGTACTTAAGGGTATGCCGGCAGTTCCGAAGAGTAGCCCATTAATTATCTTTCTCAAAATTTTATGGCCCCCCCCCCCCACTAAATGTCTTATGTAGGTAGAGACTTTAATTCTTGTCTTGGCATATTAAAGCACGCTGGCTTCCTAGACCTTGCTGTATGGGCAGACCTTTATACAAGTGGTACATATCGACGAGTTTTCGCACCAAAATAGGTAACATTTTTCAACGTCTACATACCATTTGAGCGCTCCAGGATTATTGGATTTACATTTGATCTCGTAGCTGGGCTCGTCATCCATCGATATCGCATCGGCTTCGCATTCCCTAGCACACTTCTTACACTTCTTGCAGAATTCTCTTACACCGAATTCTATAGGCCTATCGGACTCTAGAGGCATGTCAGTAAATACCTTGCATAGCTGAACCCTCGGACCGTACTCAGGTGTTACCAGTAAGCCGTTCCTACCTAGTTCTCCAAGACCTGCGTCTATTGCTAGAGGTATGTTTAAAGCTATGTCGTTTATTGACGGTATTGCCTTGAAGCCTAAGTTTTGAATAAACTTACTTAGGGTCGCGACGAGACAAGTCATCTTAGAGAAGCCTATACCAGTCGCGGCGGCCGATAATGCTGAAGGTGAAAGCTTAACTAGTTCAGGGATCATCTCGACAGCCATAACAACGACGTATTCATAATCGCCTGGAAGCTCAACGTCAGCGTAGAGCCAGTCTCTATTAAGCTTGCATACGCCTACAAGCGATGCTCCAAATATCTTAGCGGCCTTTTTAACGTAGGACGTAAGTGCTCTACTATCTTTCATTTCCTTGATTACGCGATCCTTTACTTCGTCCCACAGGACCCTTGTGGCTTCGGGCGACGGTTCATAATTTATCTCTCGCCCTCCTTTAAGGGCTTTAAAGAGGTACATTGAGGCGTCGAAAAGTGAAAAATCCAACGCTCCATAACCCGACCTTCCTTGAGCCATAACGTCAAGCATCCTTTCATTATATTTCCTCCCATAACCTTGCCACGAAGTATCCCATGCGACCCTCCTTGAAACCGTGTTCTTGCTATCAAAGCGACGCAGCTTGTTTTTATCGACTACGTATGGCGGTTTATCGACGTCCCTAACTAGGGTAGGAACCATGGCATAGACTTTATAGATCCTCCCTTATTTAAGGAGTAGGTGCACATTCTATATTGCGCGAAAGCGTTAAACTGCACAAGGATATATGCTGTAAAGGCGACGTATTTGAGAGAAGCCCCACTAAGCATTGATGATAAGGATGCTCAAATCAACTTCAATAAGCGAAGATATCTCTTCATCCTTCTGCTTACGACTAGCTTCCTTTACTTCTCATTTATAGCTAGGTTCGGCTATGGCGTCCTCGTGCCAAGGTTAATAGACGATTTAGGGTTTAGTAGAGCTGAGGCAGGCTCGATATTCTCGATTTATATGATCGTGTACTCGATATTCTCCGTCATTACCGGAAGGGTCTTTGACAGGCTGGGTATTAGAGTTGTAACTGTTCTAAGCTTTATTTACGGATTCGGCATGGTGCTTGCAAGCTTTTCTACGAGTTTCCTAACATTAGCCGTAGCGTTTGCGATAGCGGGGCTAGGAGCCTCATCATCTTGGACTCCGATGGTAGCCCTAGTGTCTTCGAACCTTCCGAAGTCTTGGAGGGGTAGGAGCATAGGGTTGTTAGAGGTTGGAATAAGAATTTCGCATGGTACCGCTGGGCTCTTAATCCCTACAATAGCCCTCACAGTCGGTTGGAGAACTACATGGTGGATCCTTGCTTTACCCCTCTTCGTTTATGGGCTGGTCTTCTACAAGGTTTCAAGTAAAAATCTGTTACAAAAAAATGCGAATAGGAGCGAGAACCTCGTCAGCTATAGAGCTCTACTTGCATCAAAGAAATTCTGGCCCATAGGACTCTCTTATTCGTTCATGTCGTTTGCGAGCTACATAATATTGACCTTTCTCGTAGACTTCTTGGAGCGTGAAGTCAGGATGTCCTACATAGAGGCCTCTACGATGTCCAGCATAATGGGTTTTATCGGCATAGCCGGGGCCCTTATACTCACATGGGCTTCAGATAGGGTGGGAAGGATAACGATTTTAGTATCAGGCAACGCCATTGCAGCAGTAAGTGCATTCATGATGTCATCCTTGCCGAGCAATACAAGCCCATCGAGCTCCACAATAATAATTATAATAATTATTTATGGGATTTTCTTTGGAGCTTTATGGCCTACATACGCTGCGTGCGCCGGAGACGTTTTCCCAAGCTCTGTTGGAACCGTTCTTGGCCTCTGGACCTTGATGATGGGTTTAAGCGCCCTAGCAGCGCCAATAATTGGTGGCTTTGTGGCTGACGCAACTGGAAGCTACATTAAGGCTTTACAGTTAAGCGTAATGGCTTACGTTATCGCAATGGCTTTAGTAACCACTTTAACCCTGAAAAGAGATAGAGTTAAGATTCTCTAAAAGGGACGTGCCCGCCCGCATCACGCAACAGGCTCGTTCATCCTGTATACAAGGCCTTGACATACAGCAACCAAAGAGCCTTTAGAGTTCTTAACTACAATTCTGTAGAGAGCCGTAGTGTCTCCAAGGCTTTCTTCGAAGGCTTCCGCTATTATTGTTTCACCCGCCTTGACAGGCCTTCGATAGCTTACATTTAAGTTAAGGGCGAGAGCCTTCTTATTGCGCGAATTGCTTGCCGCTGCAAATGTTACATCAGCTAGCGATGCTATTAAGCCTCCGTGGGCTACTCCGTGAAAGTTCACCATATCGTCCCTAACAATTAATGAAGCCTTCGCGTAACCTTCTCTAAGCTCAAGAACTTCTATTCCTAGCAAGTTTGCATAAGGGTCTCGCCTGACTTTTTCACGTATCTTCTCAAGCAGCTCTTCCCGCTCGCTCAAGATTTAGGCACCAACGTAATTCAACTATGCTCTTATTTACGTAATTTCTACGTTAAAAAGTCAACTGCGTTAAGCTTGACAACATAACGATGCTCTGTTCGTGGACTTTTACGTGCTGGATATTAAGTCAAAGAAAGCTATGTGAGCGAGCTACTCATCAACCGGTAAAGAGGTACACTAAGAGACGTTAAAGCTTTAGAGCAATTCCATGAAAACCGTCTGTATCGACTGGAAACCTTGGTGCTAATATTAACTTAGCCAGCAACCTTAATTCCGAGACGTGGAGCCCAAGTCGCTCGGTTACACGCCCATAAGCTCTGGCAACTTGAGTATCCTCCACTTTTGCTTGAAGCTATTTTAAGTAGTCTTAGCCCGACACATTTGTCCTTAGAATTAAGTAGTCGTAGAGAGTTTCAAGGCCTTTTCTTCTAATTTCTCTACGTATCTCTTCTTGAAGCCTATGTATATTCCTCCTACCTTGCCCCCAACCCAAGCATATGATTCCTCGCCTACGTTGAAGAGACCTTTAAGTACGGGGCTCTTTACAACCAAGTGCCACGACTTACCATCAACTACAAACCCTATTTCAGTCCCCAAAATCTTTAAGAACCTACCGGTGTTAGGCCTCAGTAATTCGTTCATCCTTGGATGCTCTATGTCTAAATGAGTGACGCGCGCAAGAGAGTGACCTTTGAGGTGTATGTACACGTCCACATCATCTAAGGGCTCGCCATTGAGATACACATGAGCCTCTATTTTCAATTTACCTTCAGCAGGACCCGTCAAAGCGCTCTACACAACCTAGCAGTCTTGTAGATATGAAGTTTACTTAAAACGTATAATTAATCCTCGAAGCTTAAAGGTAGCTAAAGGGCTTTAAGCTGTAGAATTATTTTTAAGTACATGAATTCCACGAGCAATTGCATGCGCTTTTATACCTCCTCTTCCATATCATCTTAAGGCCGTTTAGGAGTTGTAGTTGATGAGCAAGAGGATAATAATTCAGCTCCCCATACATCCAATGTTCCTCGCGCTATTCCTTTTACTGGGTCTAATGCCTCTTTTATGGTTTTACTTAATACCAAGAGCCTTGGCCCAAGCGTTCCAACCTCTAGGTCTTAACCCGCTTTTAGGCTACATAGTCGCCTTATTGATGGTGTTCTTATCCATAGTCTTTAGCGCGGTGAACATAGCCATAACCGAAGTTCCTAGGCAAGTTGTTGTGCCTGAAATAGATTACGTATGGTTCTTCGGTCTCCCTTACCCGATTCCAAGACTTCGTCTCGTGGTCTCCAAGACTATAGTCGCCGTTAATGTCGGTGGCGCTCTTGTTCCTCTAACGCTATCCACGCTGATGTTAGCTTTATTTTCCATAAACGTAAAAGCCGTACCAGCAACATTAGCAACAGCATGTACAGTAGCGGTGGTAGCAACAGTATCTCATATAGCATCTAGAGTTATCCCAGGAGTTGGCATCGTAGTTCCAGCTTTAGTACCGCCCCTCGCCGCCTCCTTACCGACAATCCTCCTTTCCCACATATTAGAAGTGGTAGACCTTGGCCCTGCCATAGCTTACATAGGGGCTGTTATCGGAACGCTCATAGGTGCAGATGTTGTAAATCTCGTTAAGCACTTCCATAAACTCCAGTCCCCACTGGTCAGCATTGGTGGTGCTGGTACATTTGACGGCATATACCTGAGCGGCATAGTGGCTTTGCTACTAACGTTTCTATTTACTTAGCTCAAGGTACTCCTCTCGTTTTACGTCAACCTCGCCTTGCATCAGCTTAAAGTTTATGCAACCAGGATCCGGGCCAGTTATGCAGTTAGTGTATGCATAAGCCCTAGCTCTACAGCCACCGCATACATACTTGTACTGGCATTTCCCACAAGGCTCCTCGAATGATTCCCTATTCCTCAGCCTTAGGAGTATGGAGGATTTATTCCATAAATCCTCGAATCGCTCGCTCTTCAGGTTACCGACCTTGATGGGCATGAAAACGCAAGGCACTACATCTCCATTAGGCTCTATAGCCGAGTATATCCTGCCAGCACCGCAACCACCTATGAACTCAGCCAATGCTAGAATCCCTGGATCGGCAGCTAGTGAAAAGTGGGTTGGCGCAACTACGCACCCAGAACTCTCCTGTAGTGAGACTCTTGCAAGCTGAGGAGCTGTCGATACCACCTCAAGCTTCCTACTCCTAGCAAGCTTGTATATAGTCTTGAGGGCCTCCTCCCTCTCTTCGGGTGTTAGATCCCAATCTGTAATGTCGACGCCCCTACCAGTAGGAATGAAATTAAAGAATATTACCCTATTTACTCCAAGATCCTCGCAGAAGTCTACCATATCCTCTACTTCATGGTGGTTCATCTTCGTTAGGGTCATGGCAACGCCGGTTGTAAGTCCTTCCTCTATACAGCTCTTTATACCCCTAACAGCCTTCTCCCATGCACCCGGGACCCCTCTAAAGTTATCGTGTCTCCTCGAATTTACAGAATCCAAGCTTACCTCGACATACTTAACACCCAACTCCTTCAGTTTACCAGCAAGCTCTCTCGTGATCATGGTCCCATTAGTCGCTACGGAAACGTACATCCCCCTAGAAGCCGCCTCATGAGCCACAACGGGAAAATCTGGATGAATTAGAGGTTCGCCACCCGAAAAAGCTATTGCAGCTACGTCCGCTTCGTCGAGTTGATTTACAACCCCCATCTTCTCGCTCAACGTAAGTTCATCAGGTGAAGGCCTATCAGCCCTCTGATAGCAGTGCTTGCACTTCAAGTTGCACATGTTCGTAAAGTTCCATACTATTAAGAACGGGGCTGGTAACTTTTGGGGGACAGTAATACCATACTTAGCTATACCCTTAAGGACGAGGGTCAGCCCCCTCCTTACTGAGGGATCCTTGGCGTAGTTTCTAAATACTTCGAAGTCGACATGCATCATCCTAGTCATGATCGATATCAAAGACTTTAATGCCCATCCTTCAACCTTACATAAACTAAGTGGTATGCTAGCTTCGCCGACTACGTAATTTAAGGCATGCTCGAGCTTGCTTCTATGCCCATGAGGACACGGCGACACCATACGGTTTATGACAAAGCGAGAAAGCCTATTTCCAAGGACAAGCCTGATAGCGCTTATTAAGTTCTTGATGCTCAAAGCAATCGCCATTAAAAAAGTTCAAGATCAAGCTAAAAATTTTGCTCTATTGTTCGCTCAGCTACGAATTGTCGCCGGAGATAAGTCGACCAACTGAAGTCGAATAAAATCTATGAAATATTAGCTACAGAACTTTAGATATGTCAACAATATCGTTAAGAAGGGCGTAGCCAGTGGCTCTGCCTCCAGCTCCAGGTCCTATCACGGTTACTTCACCCAGCGAGTCTGTCTCAATTTTCAAGGCATTGAGGACTCCAGAGACTCCAGCCAACACGTCCGTTACTGGTATACGTGTTGGAGAGACCTTTGCCACAACTTTACCGTTTTCTTTCTTTACTTCAGCTAAGAGTTTGATCTTGAAGCCCTCTCTCAGCGAGTCGAATACCTCCCTGCACGATATGCTTCTTATGTCCTCCCTTTCTACGTCTCTCAACTTTAGGTCGCCATCCATCAATACGTTGGCTAGTATTACGGATTTAATCGCTGCATCCCATCCATCGACGTCCAATGTCGGATCGGCTTCCGCATAGCCGAGCTCTTGAGCCCTACGCAGAGCATCTTCGTAGCTCAGCCCTTTCTCCATCTCAGTCAGTATGAAGTTTGTGGTTCCATTCAATATGCCTACTACTCTATTCACATCAGCAGCCGCTAGGCACGACCACCTTAAGTTAAAGGTTGGTGTACCGCTTAGAACAGTCCCTTCAAACTTTAACTGAACCCCTTTCAGCTTAGCCAAGGTAGCCAGCTCCTTGTAGGCTAGAGCTATAGGGCCCTTGTTCGTTGTAGCTACGTGCTTCCCCAAACTAAGGGCTTCCCTTATGTGGGTTATACCCGGTTCTCCTGTATTAATGTTAGTCCAAGTTACTTCGACTACTACGTTAGAAGGCGTCTCCCTGATAGCCTCGAGACTCGTAAGGCCTCTCTTAGCCGGTAAGTCGTATTCGTTTAAGGTTCTTCCACCATTAACGAGCTTTAACGCCTTTGAAATGTCTATTCCGTCCTCATTTACTATGGAGCCCCACTTCAGGTCGCATATGCCTACGGTTTTAACTTCAACGTCAAACTTCGACTTAAGTACTTCTCTCTTCTCTACGAGAAGTTCGGCAAGACCCCTTCCGACAACTCCAAAGCCCAAAAAAAGTATGTTTAACCTCTTCATATACTAGACACCTGAAGTTCTAAGTTGCTTACTTCCTAGGTAGATTTCTTTCATCTTATTATAAGGTTTCTAGAGGTAGGAATGCTATAGCAACGTTTTTCTCGTTTATTAGCTAAAACCTATGTAGGTGCCATTAGTTGGTGGTTGTAAGTTCCAAGCTCATCTACACTAAAGTAAACGAGAGCCCTAGAGTTGCTAAGTTTTTTAAGCTTCTAGAATGTGACGTTGAAGTACAATCCTTACTTAAGATGGCTAACATCATGGCAGTCACGAGGCTCTTTTACAACGACCACGGGTTAACGCACTCAAGAGTGGTATCTGGGTCAGCGTTAGAGGTCCTCGACCTCTTGGTTAGGGGAGGTATTCAACCAACCATAGTAAGGGATGGTGAGGGAGATTTGGAGGACTCTAAGGTAGTCGTACTGGGCGGGGCTTACCTTCATGACGTAGGTAACGCAGTCCATAGGGAGATGCACCATGTACATGGGACTTACGTGGCCGATAAAGTCTTAAGAAGGCTTCTATCGAAGCTCTACGCTACCGATAAGCATAAAGCGATCTCCATAAGGCAGGAAATCCTTCACGCTATATTCTCCCACGATGAAGAAGTCGCCCCACTCACTATTGAAGCGGGGGTAGTCAAGGTTGCGGATGGAACCGATATGGCAGAAGGCAGGGCTAGGATACCCTATAAGCTTGGCAAGAGCGATATACATGGCTTCTCGGCCCTAGCGATCAAGAGGGTCGAGATAGATAAAGGCGAAGAGAGGCCTATCAAAATTATCGTGGACATGGAAAACGAGGCAGGAATATTCCAGATAGAGCAAGTGCTCGGTACTAAGATTAAGAGTTCAGGTATAGCTCACTTAGTCGAAGTTCACGCATTAAGAAGAGGGGAATCACTAAAAGTTTGGAAGGCCACTTAACATCGCGTGTCAGTATAGACCCTTAATAGAGGGGTCGGATGTCCCGGCCTAAACATCATCCTCTCGGCAAGGGGGACCAGGTTGATCGTCATCCCCCAAGATTCTCTACGTAAACCCAGCAAGATAACCCTTTCCCTTCAAAATCTAGAAGCCCATATTAGGTTCTGGCTTAAGCGGCCAATGTTAAGCTATACTTGATGTAGTGGATAGCTGAAGCCGCTACATCGACAACTTGGTTAGTTCAAGTAAAGAAGCTCAAAAGTATACCATCAAATGCTGTTTAAGCCTATGGACTGGGGAATATTCTTCGCCGAGATTTCTTACGACCAGTTAAGCGCCTTTAAACTTCATTTTATACTTACTTTATTCACATAGCGACTAATTAAGACTTTCAAGTAGAGACTTCAGGAAATTGAAAATATTTTTAAGCGGAAACCTAGATGTAGTAGCTATACGTCTCCTTGGAGTGATGAATGATGCCAAA
Organism: Candidatus Nezhaarchaeales archaeon; assembly: GCA_038887515.1. Lineage (GTDB taxonomy): Archaea > Thermoproteota > Methanomethylicia > Nezhaarchaeales > WYZ-LMO8 > WYZ-LMO8. Next base: position 530,168 of record JAWAKK010000001.1, read on the forward strand.
GATTGAAGACATAATAAACGAATTGGAATCTAAGGGGTTATCGACCTTAGAGGAGCTTAAGGAGGCCTACGCAAAAACGTATGCCCTTAAAACTATTGCTTTAACCGGAAAGACCCATCAAATATCTATGCCGGACGAAATGTTCTCGATGCTTAAAGACCTAACGAAGAAGCTTAAAAAGCTAGGTGTTAAGGGTAAGATTAACGTCAACGACCTAACGATGTTATTGGTGCTCATGGGTTATTCTAGGATAAGCAAGATCCTTAAAACAACTGAGGAGAGAGCGTAGAATTAAAGGTCTAACATTAAGCTCCTACTGCAGAGTCCATATACGATTGCCTTGCTACCACGCATTTCAACTTTAAGCTTCTTCTTAGAAGGCCTTGAAGGCAACTTCCTTATTTCCTCGGCTATTAGTTTTATGGATATTTTTCTAGAGTATAGGAACCACAACCTCTTAAACCGCCCGAGCTTCTTCCTTGACTTTACGAGTTCGCGAAGGATGCTTACTTCATCCGTACATGCATAGCCCATCTCTACTAACTTAAGGACCTCTCGAGAGACGTATGTCTTCCATCCCTTGTACTTTAAGGACTTGTCGTATTTGGATGCATAGGAGTAATATCTGTTGACGAAGTCCCATATCTCGTAAAGAGACGCTCCTTGAACGAATTCGTCCGCTACAGCTCTAAAGACCATTTTATTGACGCGCTTTGGCGGTTTGTAAACCTTGACGTCTATGCTCAATATGAAGCTATCATGTCCTTCATTTACGTAATTTCTTACTATAGCTCTCAGCTTCTCGAAGACTTCGTTTGGCTTATCGCAGAGCTTGAGGGTCTCGATGAGGTCGAGCTTGCGTTCGCTATGCATATATTTTAACCGCCTCTCTAACGGCTTCTGCAGCCCTCTGAACGTCGCCCTCGCTCATTCCGTGGTGCACCGGTAAAGATAAGAGCTTTCTGGAAAGTTCTTCGGTGACCGGTAAGAGTCCCTCCTTCGTATTAAGGAGTCTCCTATATAGCGGCATTAAGTGCACTGGCGTCTTGTAGTAGACCATTGCTCCTATACCCTTACGATTTAAGTGCTCCTTAACTTTATCCCTAAGCGTAGCATTCCTAAACTTAACCGTGTACAGGTACCAATTGTGCTTGTAGCCTTCAGGCTCGAAGGGTAACTCAACTTCGTTTAGGGGCTCAAGTAGCTCGGTCATTATCTTCGCATTCCTTCTCCTAACTTCAAGGAATTTAGGTAACTTCTTTAATTGTACCCTACCTATTGCTGCCTCTATTTCCGGCATCCTAAAGTTTCCCCCGAGCCTAGTCGAAACAAGTTCGTCTCCCACCCACTCTTGTCCGTGAGTCCTTATAGACCTTAAGGTCCTAGCAAGTTCAACATCGTTTGTAGTTATCATACCTCCCTCGCCGGTCGTCATTACCTTGCTAGGGTAAAAGCTAAAGCAACCTGACGTACCAAATGAGCCTGCACGTTTACCTCTAATCTCGGAACCATGAGCTTGAGCTGCGTCCTCCACTACCGGAATCCCGTACTTTTCGGCTATTGAGAGTATGGAGTCCATGTTCGCCATTAAGCCGTAGAGATGGACCGGTATTAGTGCCTTAGTCCTACTGCTTATCCTTCTTTCCACATCAAGAGGATCCATGGTGTAAGTCTTCGAATCTACGTCAACGAAGACAGGTCTAGCGCCCAGTAAGAGGACTACGTTTGCCGTCGCTACAAACGTTAATGATGGTAGAATGACTTCGTCGCCTGGTCCTACCCCTAAAGCCATGAGGGAAATGTAGAGGGCCGCCGTACCGGAGTTCACAGCCACCGCGTTTTTGGTGCCTATGTAAGATGCGAATTCTTCTTCGAATAGCCTTACGTTATGACCCCCCTCAGGCGAGGAGTGTGTTAAAGCTCCTTGGCTTAGCAGCTTCGCGACTTCAGCTACCTCCTCTTCGCCTAGGACTGGTTTGTTTATTGGTATATTCATTTTAGCGCGCCCTCAAAGCTTCCTCTCTCCTACGGCTCTAAAAACTTAAACCTTAATTGAACTATGCGTGATAATTAGTTGGAGGAAGGACAATGAATAATAGAGTGTCCGTGGTAGCTGTTGGTTCTCCAGTTCATCCACTACAACAACGAACGAAAGCCTTTCACATGCTTTTAAAATCTATTGAAGACCGTGGCTTAGACGTTGAAGTCGTAGCTGAACCTATATCTTCAATGGAAGAAGTTTGGTCCATTAGACATAAGATACTTAGCTTAGACAAGCCTCTAGTCATACTACACCTTACGGGCGGAACCTCTAAGCTAGCAGTCGAAGTAGCGAAGTGGTGTAATACTCCTATTACGCTCGTTACTCACGGTGAAGGCAATTCACTACCCTCAGGCCTAGAGACGCTTGTTAGGCTTAAGCGTCTGGGGCTTAGCGCCAAAATTGAGTTCCTCGAGCCTAGTAGTGGAACACTCAAAATCAAGGAGTTGGAAAGCGTCTTCGTAGGCTGCATGACTATTATAGGTGAAGTTTCTCCGAGGACATTCGATATTACTTGCCCAGCTACTTTAGCTCATAGACTTAAGGTTAAGATCATGCATTTAGCGGAGGAGGAGCTCGAAAAATATCTTGAAAGGCATGTGCGGGACGCTGAGCTTTCTCATAGTTTTCTCTCTGAGTTTAGGGGTGAAGTAAGGGTACCAGTACAAGAGCTTCAATTGAGCTTAGCTTTAAAGGAGGCTATCAAGGAGGCTGTCGAGAAAATGAAGTGCAACGTATTTACTGTTGACTGCTTCGAAATCCTTAAGAGGATTAGCGTAACTCCTTGCTTGGCCATATCTTTACTATCTGAAGAAGGTTTCTTAGGAATCTGCGAAGCTGATGTACAAGCAGCGGCATGCATGATTGCAATTAGAGAACTAGTTCACCCATTCATGGGCAACATAGTTGCGGTAAACGACGAATCGGTGACGCTAGCTCACTGTACTGCTGCTACGGTGTTAGCTTCAAACATTAGCAAGGTTAAACTGAAAAGCCACTTTGAGACCGACAGGAGCGTGGCTGTTGATGTTCCATTAAGGTTAGGCGAGGCTGTAATGATTAGTTGCGACCCTCAGCTCAGAGATGCGTACGTAGTTGAGTGCTACATTGATAGAAGTCAGCTCGAAAAAGAGAGTATGTGTAGAACTCAAGTATTGCTTAGACTTAAGTCTAAGCAATCAAAGGTCTTGGCTGAATGGCCTGGCGGTCACGCAGTCTTAGCAGTCCAAGTCGGTCTAACAGAAGTTAAAAACGCCCTATTGAAAAGAGGATTTACCGTCAAGGAACTTTAACTCCTTAAACTGGTGAGGAACGTTTGCTTAAGAGTTAACCTTAAAATCTATGGAACCGAATCTTAGACGGTCGTTTAATGTTTATAAACCGAGACATAGCAACGTATATAGCATGGCCACGTTGAACACGGGTCTAATAATAGCGGGCGCCTACGCCGACAAGGCTAGAAGGGTCCTAATGGCTCAAGTAAAGGGTCAAGTAAACCCGCAAGAGGCTGTAAGGGCTTCGGCTGAGCTAAACAAGGTACTATATGAAGTCATAGTCAACGGGATTAAGGCCGATAAAGGCGATGTAGTCAGGGTAGTCATAGACTACGAGCTCAATAATAACCAGATAAAGTGGAACTTTGAAACTTTAAGGATAGAGTTCTTTAAGAGAGTTCCCGATGAAGAAGTAAAAAGGAAGATTTGCGAGGCCTTAACTAAGGTCATGGGTGCACGGTAATTTAGCTTAAACTTAGAAAGCGACGACACTCCACCTTATATTTTTAAATTTTACGTAATCCTCTTCATGAAAGAAAGACAATAAAAGTGAATAAAAAAAGAATTCTAGTACCGATGTTTCTTTCTTCTACTTCTTCCTCTCTACCGTTATCTCTATCGTGGAGACGTTTCTAGCTTGCTCGCCTTCGCCGACCTTCTCGGTACCTATTTTGACGTCCGTTATCTCTACCTGGTTTACTAGGAACCTGGTCTTCACGATCTCGGCTGCATCGACGGCTTTCGATATAGCCCTCCCTCTAGCCTTTATTATTACTTTGTCCGCCCCCTGGTTGAACTGAATTACCGTTGCAAGGACGTAGTTCATGGTTGGTTTGTTTCCAACTAAAACAACATTCTCTCCTGTTTTTGGTTTGCTCATGTCTTGTAACCTCCGCCTCGATGGTTTGTCGTAGTCTGACACTTCTGTATCCGGTTAGTTTTAAACTCTTCGCTTAAACCTGGTTTATCGGAATAAGTCCTCCTGAGGAGGCATTATTAACTCTCTTACCGTTGCATTGTCGCTCTTCTCAAACTTCAATCCTCTTACGATAGCGGCTGGTACTCCTTCATTGGCCTGACCCATCACCAGCTCCGCTGCAGAAGCTATTTCATCCGCGATAGCTGTTATCTTAGACTTAAGGACGTAACCGAAGAGGTCGCTCTCTCCTCTCCTATCTCTTAGAGGCCTTATTCCGGCTACACCTATTGCCACGTTTATCTGACCCCTCCTAAAGGGTCTTCCATGCGTGTCGCTAATTATGACTGCTACGTCAACGCCCTTCAGTTTCTTAATGGTTTCTCTTATCTTAGCTGCTTCTTCATCTGGATCTGGCGGTAGAGTTACCGCGCTAAGCCCTCCATCGACATTAGAGACGTCGACGCCGGCGTTAGCGCACACGAAACCGTGTTTGGTCTCGCAAATAATGAGGTTACTTCCTAGCTTAACTATTTTGTTGGTTTCTCGGAGTATTACTTCAACGAGTTCTGGCGGTTTCCCTAAGGCTCTCGATAACGCTATGGCTTTATCCGACGGCTGTACTTCACTTAGCCTATATATTAGACCCCTTGCCTTGGAAACTACTTTCTGAGAAATCACGAGGACATCGTTATCTATAAGCGGCGTCCCCTGTTTCTCAGCTGCCTCACATATGAGGATAGCTATGTCATCTCCAGGCTTTACCGGTACGGGGATGCCCCCTATTGGTATTATCTTTATCTCCATGGTTTAACACGTAATTTCTTCATCGACCATGCTTTTAAGCCTTGCATAAAGTTTTGAATGCAGGCTTCCACAATAGCTGATATATAAGTTAAAGCACTTAGCTTTAGCGGATGCCGTTAATATCTCGCATATCCTAAGATAAGCCTTCAAGCTGGCGAATTTGCTTGCAACAGACAATCTGGAGGCGTGAGAATAAAGATCTAGAATGACGTTGCTATCCCTAGAGATTTCTAGAGGTAGTGATACTACTTGCTCAAATTGCTTAAAAAGGTCTAAAACCTCTATCAGCTGGAATGTCTCCAAAGGTTTATCGGACACTACGATCTTCGCAACGCCCGACACCTTCAATGACTTTAAGAGAGGTCTATTGCCATCGCCAACAACTAGGTAGGTCCTCCCCATACATACACCTCGGTTAAAAGAACAAATGATAGAAAAGGCATGCACCTATATGGCTACAGGTATGTCTCCTAGACTTAAAGTACGGCTTGTAGGGTTGATTGCATGTACATATAAGCGACCCTCTACCCTCGTCGTACTTAACTACGTATAGATGCTCAGCGTCACCAAGCTTCTTCCTCCCCCTAACTATCCACGTGTTTTTACGGCACTCGTAGACGTCGTACACCCTCGCAATACTTCTTTTAACCCACGACTTACCCTTTGCCTCAGTTAATTCAAGAAGCTTCTCTACGATGCCGCAATCTAATGTTTTTGGGCTGGCATCAGGCTCTCTACGCCACATCTTCAACCCCCCTCTCGGTTATCATATAACTTGCCGACGCACCATAGGGTAGCGTTGGGCTGTCAAGGACGGTCATCGTACCCTTTAGAAAGCCTCTTTCACTCTTGGTGCTTAAAAAGAACCTATGCGTTGTGGCGTGAGCAAGAGTTGTGCCTCCTATGGGTTTCAGCCTCTCATTGATATTTACGAAAGCCACTGGCACCTCCATTACCGGCGTCGTAACGACCACTATAACTTCGTATAGCCTGGCGATCCTTATAAGCCAGTCAAGTACGTAACCCAACCTGCTCTGCCTCAAGGCTAAAGACTCCCTTCCAGAGTATTCAGTTCTAAACCTTGACATTAGAGAGTCGACGATAACGAGCTTTATGCCCCCCTCTATTGTCCTCACGAGATCCGAGGTTACTACCTGAAGTAGGTGATCCGTATTTATGACGTCTATGACGTAGATGTTGTTCAACGCGTGTTCGGGGTCAAGACCGAACCTCTCAGCTATAGACCTGACCCTGCTGGGGTCGAACGTCCCCTCAGTGTCCATGAAGTAGCATTTACCTCCAATACCTCCCTTATTGGTCGATAGCTGAACTGTAATTGAGAGTTGCAGGCAAAGTTGGGTTTTTCCTGTTCCAGGCTGCCCGCATAACTCGTAGATAGCCTTAGGCCTTAAGCCACCGTTAAGGAGGAGGTCTATGCTCTTGACTCCGATAGTCAAATGCGGTAGAGGTCTTTGAACTGAGTAGTCAGAAGCCTTAACAGCCTTTAAAGGCATGAAGATGCTCCTAGCGTGTGCAAGCGCCCTCCTTAGAGTCCTCTCATCGGCGTCAACTAAGCCTAATAGTTCATCGATATTAAACAACGATAGATGTTTGGCCGAGCATACACCAATACTTCGAAGCTTCTCTGCGGTCTTAGGTCCTATGCCCTCTAGATCCTCGAGCTTAACCTCTCCACTCAATTAGAGACACCTCTAAGATCACCTATTAGCAAGTTAATGGCTGTAAGAGCTCTAAGGGCAAGGGCTAGGCGTCGATCGACTTCTTCGATACTAATTTCTGATATCATTGCTTGACAAGCTTCTAAGATTGCTTGGAACTCCAGCAGACTGTACTCTTCGATGAAGAGTACCCTTTCTTCTTTGGCCCTCTTAGCCCTCAACTTTAACTCTCTCTTTACCCTCTAGCCACTACAGGATTTGTACATCGTTAACAAAATCGTATAGAGGCCTTTACATGAGGCCCCTGCGATCCAAGTTAGAGAACACCCTTTCCTTTTCCTTTCTATTCTCGTATCAACCAGCCCTCCAATGCTTCAAGCTCCTCTAAAGCATTAAGGCCACGAACCGTAATTTTGAGCCAGTACTTACCGTCGGCTCCCACGACTTCGTTTGCAAGTCCATGGATTAATAGTGCGTTTACGAGCTTTGAAGCTTCCATCGATGATACGTCGAGCCTATGTATCGCATATGATATTACTGAATCCCTTGTTGACGCTCCATCTCTCAAGAAGTTCAAGACCTCGTACGCCATCTTAGCTTTATTGCCCAGCTTTGCTTGAAGCATTGATTTAGGGACCTCGACAGGGACCTTAAGTTCTTCAATCGCACTTATCTTTGCCGTCTCCTCAAGAGGAACCTCAACCACTCCACTTGAATAAGCGAGACTATACGCGAACCTCTCTTTACTGTTGAGGAGCCTGAGATATCTTCGACCAACAACTGCACTAACATATCTTACATCTTCTGGTGTAATGGGTGAGCCCATGATTGCCATGCGGGCTCCCGCTCTCAATTCCAGCGGTATAGATGATGTGCCGTTCGCGCATGCGATAACTATCGAGGACTCGGCCCTCATCTTGTTAAGAAGGTCTATAAGGTTCTTCCAAGCAGAGCCTATGAACTCTTTAAGTATGTCGACGTCGCATAAAGTCACGACCCCCTTAAAACCGCTTTTTAGTAAATGCATCAATATGGCCATGGATATAAGCGAAGCATAACTTGGCGGTAGCTCGTACATCGATATCAGCGCTTGAATATTCGTAAGCTCAAAATGGCTACTACATGCCGCTCCAAGCCTACCCCTCCCCATAGCCTCCACTATCTCTATGAGTTCAACGGCATCTCGATTCGTTAGTTCGTTTGATTCTAACTCCAGCGCGGATGTAATGTCTTCAATTGTCGGATCCTTTCCGGTCAGATACGTTCTAGTAAGCGCTCTTCTAAGAGACGAGGTTTGCGCGTTATTCAAGTTAAAGGCTCCCTTGAAGGCATCAGCAACGAAGTGTGCGTAGACTAGCTTGTCTCCGACTGGCTTAAATGGATTGAATGAGGCGTTTAGACCAAGACTTACATGCTTAAGCCATCTAGGACCCTCAGCTATGTAGGGCGATATTACCACCAAATTTGCTGAGTCCGCCAACTGTCCCAGCAAGTGGTATGTAGCGTTTAAGCTCCACGCACCGCTGATTACTAGTGGGTGTGCGCTAAACAAGTTGACCCTTAAAGTACTCGTCAGCGCCTCCGCGTCATCCTCAATTATAAATCCAACATCAACCTCAAAGCTCATGCCACAACCCCCTTGACGGCTCTAATAAGCTCGTCGAACTCCAGAACACAGATCTCGGACCTCGGCAACCTGGCCTTAACGGCTCCCATGGTCGTCGTAAGGCCCTTAACGACTTCATCTACTACTTCCTTTGCAGTCTCCAAGAACTCCTTATCGAGTGGCTTGCGTACTTTAATCATAATTATAAAGCATGCATCCCCCGACGTTTTCTTAGAAACTATCAAGTTGCTTTCAAAGCCGGTCTTCGCCGCTACATCTATTGCACCTAGAAGCTCTACAACTCGGCCTCCCCCCAAGGACCTTACTTCCAAGCACCCTAAGCCTAGAGCTTCAGCACCATTTCTCACTACGACTGCTGGTCCTATGCCTTCAACTTCATATACTTGAATATCGCTTATTGTCGACGCCTTACATGCACGCTCTTTTCTCTTCGACCTCGGCCACTTGAGTCTCTTAACGAGTTTGTATAGGTACTTTCCAACTTTGTAGATGATGTACGCCCCTATGGGTATCAGAAGCCAAGGAAAGAAGACGGATAACAACAATACTAGCAATAGTAATGTTGTCCTTAGGCTTATTATCCCTTTCCTAGAGGTTGAGGGTCTATTAACAGGTTCTATCATCGTCCCATCGCTTTTAAGTCAAGCTAAAGCACCCAATAAACAGTCGGACCATCAAAATGCGCTCGAGACATCTTAAAACAACATTGTAGGAGTGCGCACTCCCTACCGGCTACACGGGCTTAATCAATCATTGTAAAGCTTAAAGGTGCCTTTCTATGCTGAATTCTATGATTACTGTGAATAGCGAAAGGGCTAGACTACTTGAAGAAATAGCAAAAGAGATCGCTAATTGTAGGAAGTGTAGGCTGTGGTCTTCGAGGACTAAGCCTGTTCCAGGTCGAGGAAACATAAATGCAGACGTCATACTTATTGGGGAGGCGCCGGGGTACAACGAAGACCTAGAGGGAGAACCTTTCGTTGGAGCTGCAGGTAAGCTTTTAGACCAACTCTTAGACATAGCCCGTCTTAAACGGAAGGAAGTTTTCATAACTAATGTATTAAAATGTAGGCCGCCGAATAATAGGGATCCATTACCAGACGAGATTGAGGCATGCGGTCAATACCTCGATAGGCAGGTAGCGGCCATAAGGCCCAAAATTGTCGTGTGTCTCGGTAGACATTCAACAAGCTACGTACTACTTAAAGGCGGTATAAAGGTTCACTTTGGAGGAAGTGCTGTAAGCATATCGGCTGTCAGAGGTCAACTATTTAAACTGAGCTTTGAAGGGCTTAACCTTCTAGTAATACCTACTTATCACCCGGCTGCGGGGCTATATAACCCTAAATTGAAGAAAGAATTGCTTAGTGACTTCGACTTTATAGGGAGGATCGTAGAGAAAGTTCGTGAAGGCTTGTTAACCATTTAGAGCTAAGCTATTTAATTAAGTTAGGCGATAGAAGGTTTCGGGATGATGATGAAGGGATGAGGGGCTTTCTAGTGCTCGAAATCCGCGGGACTGACCGCTTATGATAAGGGGTTTGTTTATAGCCGGTGGAGGCTTTTTTGGATCCAAGGCTTTACGCGAAGCTTCAAACTATGCCTCAATAGTAGTTGTCGACGTCGATAAGGATTGTCTTGCAAGTAAAGACGTTGAGCTCGTAGTCTCGTTAGAGGGGCTAAGCAAAGAGCACTTTAAGAGCTTAAAGTCTATTCTAGTAGTCGGAGATTCGTCAAGTGTTTTAAGTAAGGCACTTCTCCTAGGCTTTAAGCCATCACTGGTAATCCCAGCAATTCCAAGACACTTTGCTGCGGATTTCCTAAAGCATGAACTTGAGGCTTAGGGCTTCAAAGTAATGCCCTCTCCCGACGTTATGAGGGCAAGCTTGAAATCTTTCCCTAAAGATTTGGTGGTGAATCTAAGCTTTAAGGACTCGGTATTCACGTGTAGCTACATGTCATCATGGTCTAAATGTTTGATCCCTTGCACCCAGCCTGATACTTGTCCCGTCACAGGCGTATCGAAGCCTAGGCCAATGATCAAGGTTGTTGAAGAAGTCGTACGTTTCGCGGATCTCGCTTTAACATTGGAGAGCAAAAGGATTGGGGATTTCAGTGGAGGCTTTGAGTTTGACGTTATATGGGATTTCATAAACAAAGTTAAGATTAAAGCTACTAGGAGCGACGTCATCGTTTACATAGCAACTGCATGCAGGTGCCACGGCGTGGCAAACTTCTTTAAAGTCGTCAAATAAGGTCCGCCTTGATTGTGTAACTCCTTTATCGGCTTTCTCATGGTAAGCCTTTAATTTAGGATCCGCTTAAGTATTGTGAGCCTTTTAAGTACGTAGACTTTCATTTTACAGTTATCCCTTAATTTAGGGAGTACTTCGAGGAAAAATAATTCTAAGTAACAGAGAGTTAAATTGATGTAACGAAAAAGCAGGAGGCATCCCCCTTAGCTACGCATTTTAATTCATGAAAATACATCGTCTTGTTAAAGTATCGCGAAGCAAAACCACTCAGGATCCCTCTCAACCACTGGCTAAAGCACTTATTTAGACCCTTAACCAAACTGCATTCTATGCTATCTAGAAGTTCTACTTCAATTGACGAGTCTTCAAATCTCACATCTATGTTCCTAGCAAATCCACAAGAAAATAGGTAAGCGGTTAAGGCTTCCCACAGCTCCCTCCCCTTAAGCCTCCTTTGGGCATAGTCCTCGAAGATCGCGGACCCCATTTCGAAACCCTCGTGAAATAAGAATGCTTCGCCCCCGCTTCCAAACTTGTCTCTGATCTTAATTAGCCAGGCCTTAAGTGTTGTAGCCCTAATTATAATTGCCCTCTCACCTGCAAATATCAGTGGAAAGTGGCATTGATCGTATGTAAGCCCCTTGAGCGTAGGCCTTATTATCTTGACCTCCACTAAGTTCTTTATAGCTCTCTCTATTGCCTCTTTGACCTCCTCTGGCGATACAGTAGCTCTGCTAAAATCATAGAAGACTATAAAGGGCGCGTAGGAACCTGGCTCAGCTGGGCCTGAATTCATTATGTGAAGAACCGTCAGGTTATATTTAGCTGCAACCTCCAGTATGGTAGACATTATACCCGGTCTCACGATATGCTTAATGAAGAAGCCGTAAACACCTTCCTTCAAAATAAGCCTACCTAGATGTAGTGGAATGCATTCGCACTCATCTTGATACAATAATTGTACACCCCTTCTACCGGGTTCTAAGAAGCGTGATAGTCGGAGGTGTGTCTATAGTATTTATTGTCTTCTTTGAACTTAAAAGCATTATCTTTAAGAGCTCGCCCTTTGCCAAGCAATCTTAATTAAAATCCTCCCACTACATGATATTAGGTCATTGAGTTGAACGAAGAAAAGGAAGGAACAAAGATTGAAGATATGGCGGGCGACTTTAGCGTATTAAGTAATCCAACAAGACTCAAGCTTTTGATTAATATTCACGAAAAAGGGCCTTGCACTTTAAGAGAGCTCATAGAAAACGCTCAGCGTGACGAAAGTACGATTAAGAGGCATTTAAAAGAGCTTATAGACCGTGGCTTCATAGCAAGGTCCTGTGACAAGAAGCCTAAGTACTACATAACTAATAAAGGTATTTTAGCCATAACGTTTTTAAGAGTTAAGGTCGAGCCAACAATCGTGCAAGACCTAGCGAAGCACGATGAAGTCAAAGTTAAGGTTCGCAGTGGAAGACCTTTCTCCAACTTTTCTTATGCCATTAAAAAAAGCAGGCTTTAAGAGAATTGCATTATACTCAGTGTCCATTACTTGTATATTTTTAGGTTTATTAGGGCTTGTAGTTTCAAGTGTCGAGCTCCTCTATAGGATTTTATGGTTACTGCTTTGGCTTATCATAGCCTACGTCTTTAAGTCTCTCGCTTCTTAAAGTCTAGCTCATCTCTTGAACTGCTTTCTCGATCCTCTCCAGCCCAAGCTCTATATTGGGTATGGAAGTGGCATAACAGAACCTTAAGTATCCCTCACCACTAGGTCCAAAAGCCGAACCAGGAATAGTCGCTACGGCTGCTTTTTCTAGTATAAGCTCTGCAAGCTCTGTTGACTTTACTCCTAGTTCCTTTACGTTAGCGAATACGTAGAAGGCTCCTTTGGGCATTTTAGCCTTAAACCCTGTTATTCTATTTATCCTCTCAACCATGAAACGCCTGCGCTTATCATACTCTTTAACCATTTCATCGATGAACTTATTTACCTCAGGGTTCTTAAGGCCTTCTAGCACTGCCATCTGAGAAGGGCTTGGAGCGTTGACTATCGTATACTGTTGCAACTTCAACATTTCATTCACTAACCTTTTACTTGCAGCTACGTAGCCTATCCTCCAACCGCACATAGCGAAGGTCTTTGAAAACGAGTTAACAGTTATGGCCAACTCTTCCATGCCTGGTATTGAAGCTATACTGTAGTGTTTAGCTCCGTCGTATACCAGTTTTTCATATACTTCATCCGATATAACGTATATCCCGTTATCCATAGCTATTTCGGCTATCCCTCTGATATCCCTTAGCTCCAATACGGAACCCGTGGGGTTATGAGGCGTATTTAAGAAGATGCACTTTGTCTTCGAGGTAATTAGTTCATTTACTTTCTCCGGAATCATTCTAAAATCTTCTTCCTCGTCAAGGGGGACTCTAACAGGCTTGCCGCCAGCCATGATTACCACGGCTTCGTATATTACGAAGCCGGGATCGGGGATCAAAACTTCGTCTCCAGGTTCGACTAACGCTAAAGTTGACAATAGGAGCCCCATTGAAGCCCCAGCAGTAACCATAACGTTTTCGGCTTTAGCGTCGACGTTGTTTTCAACTCTAAGCTTCTCGGCTATAGCCTCTCTGAGCTCAAAAAAGCCGGCGTTAGGTGTATAATGCGTATAGCCGAGGTCTATAGCCCTCTTACCAGCCTCCTTAATACATGGAGGCGTTTCAAAATCTGGTTCCCCTATTCCAAAATTTATTACGCCCGACATTTTTTGGGCTAGGTCGAAAAGTCTCCTAATGCCCGAAGGAGTTATGATTCTCGTCCTGAAGCTTAGCTCTTTAGGCTTCTTCAAGTCTAACCCCCTTCACGCGAAGTCTCTCAACAACAAGGGTTGTAGCTAGTTAAATCTATCTCAATTCGTTATAGTTGAAGTTTAGGTTATTGGCTTTAGGTAGTCTTGACCTCGCGCTTCAGGTGAACCTATTAGAAGCCTATAATGATCGAGCTTCCCTCTCCAGTAGACTAGCTCCACTTTGCCTCGAGCTTCGAACTTCTCACCTTCCTCTACTATACCCATATAGAGCCCCTCGTAGCTACATAGCTCCGTCAAACCTTCGACGATAGGTCCGTTTAAGACCTCCACATCTCCTACGAGCCACTTTGAAGGCATGAATATGGATTCTGAAGAATCCAGCACAACCCCTCTAATAGTGGCTAAGCCTACCGGCTTATACGTAAACTCGCCGAAGACCTCTTTTACCTCGCTCTCCTTCTTTACCGGATGAATTGAGAAGTCTTTCCCCTTGAAAAACCCCCTATTCCACTTTCTCGTGCACACTACTTCTGCGTCCCTCTTAGAAAGATAAAATAACCTCTGTCTTCTCTCTAAAAGCTCTTTAAACCTCTCCTTAGGTAGCCTCTCTATTCCCCCTCTAGGCTCCTCGTAGAGCCTAACGAGGGTCTCTCTTACCTTCATGGCGTTATCCCTTCCATAGACTACAAGGTCTATATCTGAAAAGGGTTGGTGTATACCTATTAGTAGGGAACCTGTTACTCCTAAGTCACTGACGGATATACTTGCTTCATCAGCTATCTTCTGTGCCAGGTCCACCGCCATAGCCTCCAACTGGTCTCTAGGTTCTTTAATCATTTCTTGCAGTCTACTTTCAGGCCGATAGTGTCTGAAAACATTACTTAAAGGTACGGCAGACATCTCTACTCCAAGCTCTTCAAAGAAGGTAACGTAGTGAGGGTAACGTAGCTTTAAGTAACTTATTGTGTCGAGGAGCATGGGCACCGTGTAGTATGGCAAGGCTCTCTTGAACTTCTTGTCCCTACCCCACTTGCCATCCGGGCTTGGGACGTACTTCAAATAAGCTACGACGTGGCTCGTCGGGTGAACATTGCTGACGACCGTAAAAAATAGTCCTTCAACGGTCTCGATATAGTCCCTATCTCTAAAGGAGCGCATCGTGAGTCCCACTAGCTACTCGAAGTTTAAGGTAATAAGCTTACGTCTACAAATATTAGACTTACGTCAAGGTCTCTATCTTCTCAATATTATTGGCTCAACGATCTAGTTGAATAGCAAGCTTTTCAAGCTAAACGTCGACTCTCTTTCTGAGGAGTTTGCATGGCATTGAGAGAGCTCTTAAAGAGAGTTGCCGAAGGCGTCGTAAGCATCGAGTACGCTGAACAGCAATTAAAATTGTTGGCGCTCGAAGAGATTGCTGGAGTCTTAAAGCTAGACGTTGGAAGGGAGCTTCGCAAAAGCATTCCAGAAATAGTATTTGGAGAATATAAGAGCTCAGACCAGCTAGAACTCGCTATACGAGGGCTTTTAGAGACTCGAGGGAGGGCGATAGTCTCTAGGTTAAGGGGCGACCAGCTTGAGGTCGTAAAGAAGTTTGAGGAAGGGTATATCGTTGCCTTGAGCGCATCGCGTAGACTCGCTATTATAAAGCAAAGAGGATACGAGACTTTAAAGATTGGAGGGAAAGTTGGAATAGTTACAGCTGGTACAGCCGACATACCTATAGCCGATGAGGTGAAGCTGATAGTTGAAGAGCTCGGCTGCAATACTATCACTATCTACGATGTGGGGATAGCAGGTCTCCATAGGACCGTCGACGCTGCCAAGAAGCTCCTGGAAGAAGACGTTGACGTTGTAGTTGCGGTTGCAGGCATGGAAGGTGCAATGCCATCGGTCTTAGCTTCAACGTTGGACGTTCCGGTAATAGGTCTTCCAACTTCAACAGGCTATGGCATAGGCGGTGGAGGGGTCGCTGCTCTTCTATCCATGCTTCAATCGTGTTCCCCAGGTCTCTTAGTAGTAAACATCGATAACAGCGTAGGAGCCGCCGTTGCAGCAGCCCTAATAGTTAGTAGGGTTGCTAAGTTTAGGAGGGATAAGTGATTGAACTTGTTGATAATAGATTCGAGGTTGGCGGGAGTATCGGGCGACATGATGCTAGCAGCCCTAGTCGACTTAACAGGAGAAGTGGATTGTCTTCACCGGTTGACTTCAATTATTGAAAGGACTGTTGAGTACTGCGAAGAGGTTGAACTCAAGGTTTACGACGTCTATAGGAAGGGGGTCAAAGCGAAGAAAGTCGAGCTTAAAGCTAAAGAGAACCTTGGAGGTGTTACTCCTAGCAAGTTCAAGTGTAATGTCGACAGAGTCTTAGAGGTAGTAGATATATCAGACAAAGCTAAGAACTTTGTTAAAAAGGTTGTAGAGGAAATCTGCGAGGCTGAGGCGAGAATACACGACGAAGGGCACGAAATGTTTGAGGTAGCTTCGGTTGACACGATTTTCGATGTTGTAGGGGTGGCATCATTACTGGACAGGTCGAGGCTCTTTGACTCTGAAATATACGCGACCCCGCCAGCTCTAGGTTCAGGGGTCGTCGAGACTAGCCACGGTCTCCTCTCCGTTCCAACGCCAATTACGTTAGAGATCTTACGTAAGCATTGCTTTCCCTACTCTAATGTTCCTATAAACTATGAACTTACAACGCCAACTGGTGCAGCCTTGCTCGTCAACTTAGCTAAAAGGGTCGTCGATTTTTATCCACCGGCAAAGGTTAAGGGTGTAGGCTATGGAGCTGGATCCAAGGATCTAACGCTGATACCTAACGTACTTAGAGTTGTCTCGGGAGAAGGGAGCTTAAATTTAGAATCTGTAGAAAGGATCGTGGTTATCGAGACGACAGTTGATGATGTGACTGGAGAAATTGTAGGTAACGTTATCGAGAAGCTTCTTGGACTTGGAGCGCTCGACGTCGTAGTCCTTCAAGGCATAGGAAAGAAGGGAAGGCCAGTACACCTTGTTAAGGTATTAGCTAGGCTTGAGAACTACGCTGAAATAGCTGAAGCATTAATCAACGAGCTCGGGACGTTAGGTGTTAGAGTTTTCGAAACCCCCAGAATTAAGGTCGAAAGAATCCAGAAACTAGTTGAGATCGAAGTCCTAGGAAAGAAGTTTGAAGTGACGGTTAAGGAATCCAAGATGCCGAACGGCAAACTCGTAAGAGTCAAGCCAGAGTATGAAGATCTTAATAGGATATCAAGGGAACTTGGGATACCGCTAAGGAAAGTGCTCGAGATAGTCCAAAAAAACTTTGGAAGTACGAAGGAGAACATTTCACTTAGTTGATAGCATTTGTACTTCCTACAACGTCTAAGCGGTACTTTAGAGTTCCACTATGCATGTTGCTTGCTCTCCATTATATCCAATCAATGTTACGACATGGATGCCGTTTAACCCCTTTGGAAGGACTAAACTTAGGGGCTTTACGCTCTTAGGCGCTATAACTGCTAACCTTGGTTCAAGTACCTCTAGGAACGTCGCCTCTCCGCCATAAGGTTTATCTATGTAAGCGTCTACGATAATGGTCTCTTTCTCGCCGAGGTTTCTGATATACACAGTCAGTACGTCGTCTCTTAACATGTAAGCTTCGATCCTTAGGGACGTAGTTGATGTACTGTTTAGGCTTGAGGCGTTCATCTTTATTGGTGTAATGTATAAAGTGATCCCAAGTGAGCACAGTGCCATCACTAGGGTTAATGATGTGAGTACTTGCGATACTCCAAGAGCTTTCCCTGTCATTACCAATTACTTCTGGCCAATAATATAAAACCTATTAGGTTGTAGGCGCCCCTTAGACTCCATCTATCCTAGATCCATTATCCTATCTACTGCTGGCGGAATCTTTTTAGTAATAGTGAGTGGAGCACCTAAATGTGGTATTATTTCGATGGTAAAGGTTTCGTATGCATTTAAGAGGGCGTCGTAGCCTATTGCCTTGAGGTTCAAGATTACCATGAATATTTCGCCTTCTTCCAACATTGCATCTTCGTCGCCTTTAACTACAGAAACTAAACACCACGATGAAGTTCCACTCTTAAAACATTCTTCCGCTAGGTTTAGGTCGCTCCAAAACGATTGCCCCCCTATACCGTAGGCGTCTGCGACGTGAATTCTACCATTGTAGTAGGTTATCGTCAGCTTGCTCTCATTGAAGTCTACGGAGCTACCTCCGGTAATTAACTTTACATAAAATCGAACGGCAACAACCATTTGAATCTGGGGATCGCCATGGGCTATTACGTGCCCCGTAGTGACCATAACTGTAGTGACTTGAGCTAAACTCGAAGACGCCGCTTGACTTGCCTCTTGAGCGAGCTCTGAGCTCGTGTTAAACAGTGTAAACGCTAGAACCGAGGCTGCTACCAGCATAGCAGTTACAACGTTAGCTAGCTCTACGCTCGTAAGGCCTCTTCTCGATCTTCTAAGCCCTTTCTTATAGTTAGAATTTCCAAAATTCATCTTCTGTATTCGCCTTCAACGGTGGCCTATTTATAATATATTAAGTTTGGCGCCTAGATAATTTCTTCGCGAGGATTTAGGTAACCCTAGTCCTTAGGTTCAACTAAGAGCCTCGGACCCTCTTTACCGACTATTTTTACTTTAGAGCCCTTAGAGACCTTCTTCAAAGCCTTCGCCACCCAGAGCTCTCCCTGAAATCTTACAAAGCCTTCGCCGCCCTCCTCTATGTCATCTAAGGCTTCAGCGGTCTCACCAACCATAGCCCCTACGCTTGGTCTCTTCCTCCTAACATTGATGACCTTGTAGGCCATGAAAGCTGCGAAAGCTGTCAAGGGAGCAGTTATTGCGACTATGACTAATACGAACGCTCCTACCCACTCTGGGCTTACCGCCCATCGAGTTGGTTCAAGAGTTATCATTAGTAGCCCCCCTAGTGCAATGGATATTATGCCTGAGATGCCGAAGATGCCGAAACCGGGCGTCAATGCTTCGACCAATAAAAGGATTAGACCTAAAGCTACAAGGGCTAGAGACCCCAAGCTTAAAGGTGTGGCTCCCAATCCTATTATGCCGAGGACCGTCATTATTGCACCTATTATAGCTGACGGGTAAACTGCTGAGACCAGCCCAAATATGAGGGCCAGCATGCCGACGGTCATGAGGGTATAGGCTATCTGCGGATCAGATATCGCATTCAATAATGCGACCCTTAGAGATGGGGGATATTCAATTATTTCTGCATCGCCCGTTTCTAGAGTTATTAACCCGGCTATTGTATCAACTCTCATACCGTGCACTGAATTTAAGAGGTCTTTTAAGCCGTCCACTGGTGGAATGTTAGTTATACCGAGCTCGTACGCCTCGTCAGCTCCAATGTTTAGGTTCTCGGTTATGAACTTGACCGCGACGTCTACGTTCCTGCCCCGCTCCTTGGCTTTCTCCTTCATCATCGCTATTAGGGCATTGATCTGTTTTGTGTTGTTAATTGGTTGACCCATAAAGTCTACTGGCTGGCATGACCCTATGACAGTATAGGGCGCCATAGCTGCTACGTGGGAGCCAACAAGTATGTAAGTTCCAGCCGACCAAGCTTTAGCACCCCTAGGGTATACGTAAGCTATGATGGGTATCGTAGATAGCTCGATTTGATCTAGTATCCTAATGGTAGAGTCAAGAAGGCCTCCAGGGGTGTTTAGGAGCAAAACTATTGCTGACGCTCTTGCTTTGAGCGCAGCCTTAATGCCCTCTTCAATGTATACCGCGGTTGCTGGGGTGATTGTCCCTTCAATCCTCAGAACGTAAACAACTGAATCATGTCGATCTAATGCTGTGGAGGAGGGAACCGAAAACATAGTTACTATTAGAAGTATTGAAAAAAGTAAGAGAATGTTTACGTCCCTAACCCTCGTAACCTGCTCACCTTTTTTCCTTCTCTTTTCCTCCAACGCTTGACGCTAAGCCTATTACTGTACCCATTTCGCCTAACGCTTGAGGAGCAACTATGATCAAGTTCTTCTCTCTAGCTATGTCGAGGAGCGTTTGAAGCTCCCTAAGCCTAAGGGCTACGGGTTGCTCTTGATATGCCCTAGCAGCCTCAGCCATTATCTTAGAAGCTTGTAGCTCGCCTTCAGCAACTATGATTCTAGACCGCCTCTCTCTTTCAGCTTCTGCTTGCTTAGCCATGGCCCTCAACATGCTCTCGGGGAGACTTACATCCTTTATCGAGACAGCCGTGACCTTTATGCCCCACGGGTCAGTAAGTATGTCTAATGTTTGTGTTAACTTCCTGTTCAACTCTTCCCTCTTGGTTAGCAGTTCGTCGAGCTCTGATTGTCCAAGTATGTCTCTTAAAACCGTTTGTCCAAGAAGGCTTGTCGCGTAAATGTAGTTTTCAACTGCCGTTACTGCTTTTACCGGGTCAATTACCCGATAGTATATGACCGCGTCGACGTCGACTGTAACGTTGTCTTTTGTAACTATCCTCTGTTTAGGGACGTCAATTGTCACAACCCTTAGGTCTACTTTTACGAACCTATCGACTATCGGTATTCTAAAGAAGAGACCTGGCCCCTTGGCTCCAAGAAGCCTTCCAAGCCTAAATATAACTGCCCTCTCGTATTCGTAGACCATCTTTATTGACGATGCCAAGATTATGAGCACTACGATTACTAGGAAGAACGTAGCTATAGCCTGTGCAGGGGTCAACAACAGTGCTTGTTTGATGGGTTCGATAAACATGGACTTTACACCATGCGTTAAATTCGAGGCACTTTAAAAGGTAGTATCCTTGCTTAGGTAAAAAAATGTTTGTCTCGTAGAGTCGAAGAAGTGAGGGGATTTTAGGATTAGGCGCTTTACTTTGAACCTAAACTTACACGTCACTTAGGAGACGGCATGATGGCTATTTAGATTTGCCCAACCGTTCCGCTTAAGCCTGTTAAGTATATCTTCATGAAGTTCCATAGTGCAAGTAGCTATTAGAGTTGACCTAGATTTGGGATCCAATTTACAACTCAACTTCTTTCCATTAGAGTCGGTCACTATACCTCCTGCCTCTTGAAGTATGAAAGTAGATGCAGCAAAGTCTGGAACCCTTAGAAAGCCCCTCAAATCAATAAAAGCATCCGAAGCCCCTGAAGCTATTAAGCATAGTTCAAGCGCATCAGAGCCTATGAGCCTTACGTGCCTCGCCTTTTCGATGATTTCTGCGATTCTCAATACGTAGCCGGCTATCTGCCCCCTAACGTTTAATTCAAAGGCAATGAAGGCCTCTTCCACTCTACGTACATTGCGGGGCTTTACTTTCGAGTCGTTTAGATAGGCTCCAACGTTTCTTTCAGCATAATATATGTCGCCGGTCACCAGATTAATGACCCCCGCGGCGACTATATCGTCCAAAAATTCTCCTTCAGCTATAGCTACTGCTGAGCTACATGCTGGGTAGCCCCTTAATGCGTTGGAGCTACCGTCCAATGGGTCGAGTATTACTGAATATTTTCCTCTCCCATACTCTTTAATTCCACTTTCCTCGCTAACTAAAGTGAAACGTCCTAGATCCTTGCTTAAAGATTCTACTACGGCCTTTTCGATCTCGAAATCGAGTACTCTCATTACGTCGCCGCCAGCTCCTATGCCTAGCTCTCTAGAAGCCTCGTTGGAGCCCTTCAGCTCCATGAAGCGAGCCTTAGCAGAGTTTAAGGCGTTTACTATCGTACGTCTAAGCAATATTCGCACCAGTGATTAAGGATTTGATACTACGCTAAAAACCTTTTCTTGAAAGGGTTAAATGAGGTTTTGAGGGGTAGGGCCCGCGTTAAACGACAAATTGCTGTTCAAGTTTTTCCACGATGTTATTAGCTATTTTCTTAAATTCTTCGAGGTTAGCCGACAGCTCTTCTATGGCGGCAGTTTGCTCCTCTAGTGCTGCGCTAGTCTCTTCACTTGCGGCTGCACTTTCTTCAGCAGTTGCAGCCATCTTCTCCATGTCTTGACTTAGCTCCTCCACCTTCTTTAAGCCACTATCTATGTTAGCGGCTATGTCGCTTATCATGTCTTCAACTTTTCTAGCTGCTACGACTATATTATTTACGTTCTTGAGCGCGTTTCCAATGACCTCCTTGCCCTCATTTATTGTCGAATGTACAAAGTCAAAAGCTGACGCTATCTTATTGACGACTTCTTGAATTCCTTCTATGACTTCTCCTATCTTCTCGGTGGACTTCTTAGTTTCATCAGCCAACTTTCTGACCTCATCCGCCACGACAGCAAACCCTCTGCCATGCTCGCCGGCGCGAGCAGCTTCAATGGCAGCATTTAGAGCTAGTAGGTGAGTTTGTTCAGCTATGTCCTTTATGGTTTCCGTGACCTTTCCTATGGCCTTTGCGGACCCTATAAGGCTCTTAACTAGATCGGTCATCTTGTTCACGGATTCAGCTATATTGCCTAAGAAGCTAAGAGCCTTACCAGACTCATCTGAGATCTTGTTGACGAGTCCTACAACGTCACGAGTATAGACAGATATATCCTTAGCCTTGGAGTCTATAATGTTAAAGAAACCTGCCAACTCCTTACCCTTCTTAGCCGACTCTGAAACTATTTTAGCAAGGCTCTCGCTTCCCTGAGCGACTTGCTGAGCAGCCGACGAAACCTGCTGCATGCCGGAATTTATTTGTGAAATCGCGTTGACAGAGTCTTCTACGAAGGTTAGTATTCTCTTAGCTTCCTCCTTTATGTTGGCTATAGTCCTCGAGAATAAATCCATCAGTATATTGAAGTTATCCATTATCTTGCCCATGTCATCGTCCTTCTCT
Organism: Candidatus Nezhaarchaeales archaeon; assembly: GCA_038887515.1. Lineage (GTDB taxonomy): Archaea > Thermoproteota > Methanomethylicia > Nezhaarchaeales > WYZ-LMO8 > WYZ-LMO8. The sequence continues at coordinate 552,396 of JAWAKK010000001.1, forward strand.
TTAGATAGGCGGATCCTCAGATCTCCCTGCGAAGCTTTCCGTGTAGCTTCACTAACGCGTTCAGCATTCCTCGACAAGTAATCTAGAAGTTCCTTAAGCTGTCTCTCCCTCTCCTTTAGAGGGGTTATGTCAACTATTACTTGGATTCCACCTATTATCCTTCCACTCTTGTCTCTAACTGGTACGGCAGAGGCGAGTGCAGGTATGGTTCTGCCATCTTTTAATATGACGGCAATTTCTTTATTAATTACTGGTGAACCTGTTTCAAGAGCTACATCGACTTGAGTTTTTTCAATAAACCCCCTCAGCTCGAGTCCGTCCAATAGAAGCTTACCCTTGACCTCGTCAGGAGATTTAAGTCTAGTTCCAGCAAATAGTTCGCTTATGAATACCACCTTTCGATGTCTATCTACTAGGACGGCGTACGCTGGCATTTGTTTAAAAGCTAAATCCACGAGCTCGTAAAGTTCGTCAGGAGTCATGCCACAATAGAGTTTTTGACTACTAGCTTCTTTTCCACGCTCCCGATCGTTAACTTGAATTAAATCACTCACGATATCCAAGCGTTACCACCTTAAGCTATTAAGGTAAAACTGAGAAGACAAGAGAAAATATCTAGTTATTTAAGGCGACTGCTGAGATTCAAGAGGCGTAACGGCCTTTTTTCTGTATATTTTGGCTATAGGGTCAACAAGCTTAAACAAGCCGTAGAAGTCATCGCTTAGACCCTCAGTAAGCCCTAGAACCAAGTAACCCCCCATAGAAATTGAGTTTGCCAAGGCCCTTATAATCTTCTTTTTAACATCGTCAGATAAATATATTAAAACATTCCTACAAAAGACGACGTCAAACCCTTTAGGATACAGACAGGATCTTAAGTCGAGCTTTACAAACCTCACATGCTCTTTAATAAAGTTCTTGATCCTAAACTTTCCGCCTGCTAGAGGGTCGAAGTACTCGACAAGTATGTTTCTTGGTATATTCATGAGTTCTTTTTCGTCGTAGATGCCGTCCCTCGCCCTCGTAAGGGCATCATCGTCTAAGTCTATACCAGTTATCGAGTAAGTTACTTTAAACCCCCTACTCCTAGCTATATCCTCTATTGTTATTGCGATACTGTACGGCTCTTCTCCACAAGAGCAACCTGCACTTAAAGTCCTTAGTATCCCTTTAAGTCTTACCTTAGTTTCTATTAGAGGCTCAAACACGAGTCTCCGGAGCCTAGGCCATACTTGAGGGTCTCGGAAGAACGCAGAAACGTTAATCATCAGTGATTCGAGGAGCTCTTTAAGCTCATCAGGCTTCTCTTCCAGCATCCTAACATAAGAGAAAACATCACTGCATTGAGTTGCAAGCATTCGGGAGTGCAATCTCCTCTTTATGAAGCTATCCTTATATGTTGATACGTCTACGTTGAACCTCTTCTTTAACACTACTTTAAGGTAGTCTACTTCAGAAAATGCCCCAAGGTTCATAGATTGTGGCTCCTCGCGAACTCAAGTATTTTAAGGCCGATCATCTTTGGTGGGAGTATTGAATCAGCTAGCCCGGCTGATATAACTGACTGTGGCATTCCTTCTACGACGCAGGTCTCAGGATCTTGAGCTATGACGCGACCTCCGGCTCTCTTAACAGCCCTCGCCCCTTCGCAACCATCCTTTCCCATACCTGTTAATATCGCCACTATCATTAACCCGTCAAAGTTGCTAGTTAAGCTGATCAAAGTGACGTCAGCCGAGGGTCTTACGAAGTTTACTTTAGGACCTCTGTTAAGCCTTATCTTAAGTATTCCTGAGGGCGCCCTTTCAACTACCATGTGATGGCCCCCTGGCGCTACATAAGCACGGCCCCCCATTATCGTCTCCCCATCTTCTGCCTCCTTGACGTCGTAGAGGGACCTTGCGTTAAGTTTAGCAGCAAGCTTCCTAGTGAATAGTGGTGGCATGTGTTGGATTATTAGAATAGCAAGCGTAGGGTTTAAAGGCATATTTGCAAGGACCTCAATCAATGTAGAGGGGCCTCCCGTACTGGTGACTATAGTTGCAATTGTCTGAGGATACAACTTTGGCGACTTTTTCTTCGATAAAAGGAATTCTTGAGAGGGCTTCGGCTTTCCAAGCTTTCTAGCTATATTAATGTTTGCCGCGACCTTGACCTTACTTATAAGCTCTTGCTTAACGTCGCATATGTTTAAAGATATGGATCCTCCAGGCTTAGCCAATACGTCGACTGCGCCGTATTCCAAAGCCGTTAGCGCCAGCTCGGGATCATCCTTCGTTAAGGCGCTGAATACGATTATCGGTGTTGGGCTAGCCTCCATGATCTCTTTTATAGCATCTAGCCCGTTCATAACTGGCATCTGGATATCCATTATGACGACGTTGGGTCTCAGCTTTGAAGTCAATTCAACGGCTTCTCTACCATTCTTTGCTTGAGCTATGACTTCGATCTCCGGGTCTTCTTGAAGAATTTCTGACAACAGTCTACGCATTAGAGCTGAGTCATCAGTTACCAGTACCTTTATCTTCTTCGACGGACTCTCTAAGCTAGGAGATGCACTTCGCATTTCATACAACGGAATCCCCTTCAAGCTTTAATGGACATAACCGTGCGGGGTTCAGTTTGATGTAAGGTACCTGAAGTAACTTTACTTAACAGGTTCCTTATGTCTAATAGCATTACGAGGTCCTCACCGGACTTTATGATGCTGTCAACGACCGGGTGTTCACCGGACATTACGTATGATGGGAGCGGAGCTATGCTGTCCTTATCGATTTGCATAACCCCTATCACTTGGTCTACGAGTAGGCCAAAACTTTCTTCATCAAGCTCTGCTATAATTATCCTAGCTTGCTGGGGGTCCCTCGATTTATCATCTCTATTGTTCTCCGAAAAGTTCGTGGAGGAGGTATCTCCCTTCAGTAGCTTCTTTAGATTTATAACTGGCAATATCTGTCCTCTTAAATTTATGACCCCCTCAAAGTATGGAGGGGCATTAGGGATCTTTGTATAGCTTTTGGCCTTGATTATCTCCCTAACGTTCTGAACCGAGATTCCGTACTGCTCGTTACCTAACTTAAATGTCACTACCCTAACTTCGCTCTTTCCTTTCATCAACGACCCCCCGCAGGGTCCCTTAATTCATCGAAGGAGGCATGGGCTTTAAAAAGAGAGAGGAGAGGCGCCTACAGGACGTCTTAAGAATAAATGCGTTCTACTTCGTGTACTTAACGTATATGATAGCATCTGAGACCACATACATAACTCTTCTACCGCAAACCCCTCCGACATCCTTTGCTACCACAGGTATTTCCATCTCTCTTAATAACTCTTCAACAACTTCGATATTACGTCTACCGATGTCGATGCCCTTAAGACCTAAGCCAGGCACGTGGGCACCTCCTATCAATGCTGAGACCATATTCGCTTTGATGCCCCCCCCCCCCCCTTCTCTTCATCTCGTCGATTAGATATGGAATTGCTGTTGACGCGAACTTACATGCTCGACTTTCGAACGCTTCGTGCCCCCTCGACTTCTGTGTGGGGAGTAGTACGTGGACGAGACCCCCATTTTAAGCTTAAAGTCGTGGATTACTATTGCCACACAAGATCCTACGAGTGTTGATAGGACTTCTTGGCTCGTCGACGAAATGCAGCACTCTCCAACCCCTACATTAACTACTTTACCTTTCAACAATAGCGATGCCGAAGACCTTATTGTCAAGATTCTAAGCTGAGAAGAACGATCAAGCGCTGAGATCGCCTCCCTAGCTTCGATAATCGGTCTCGTAAGACCTAATTTCTTTAAATTCTCTAGACTCTTGAAGTTGAACTTCAACCTTCTTTGTAGTAATCTCTCCCTATTACCGGTACTATTTGGAGGACACCGTTCCTTCTTCATGCTTAAAACACCGAGAGGGTTTTAGTAGAAACGTTCACTGCAACGTGAAGGGATCAACTATGAAGCTTACGCTCCCGTCGCCAAGTATCGTTGCGCCAGATAGACCCTTAATTCCTCTTAGCATTCTAGGTAGCTGTTTTATAACTATCTCTTCTTCTCCTATAACCGAAGAGGCCAGGAGGGCTATCATTTGGCCAGATGACCTTCGTATGACCACAAGAGAGCAATTATCAGATCTTTGGTCTAAGATGTCCCCAGTGTTCAAAGCCATCGACATATCCAGTATAGGGACTACCTCCCCTCTATACAATATTACTTTCCTGCCGTTCACTGTCTTAATCGCATTCTTTGGTACTCTGAGCACGGCCTCTATGTCAGGTATAGGTATAGCGTAAATTCTACTTCCAACAGTTGCAAGCATGGTTTTCATAGTTGCCATGGATGTTGGCAAGCGAAGCGATACTGTAGTACCCTTTCCAACTTGCGACGTTATGCTTAGATGTCCGCCAAGGGCTTCAATCTTGTTTTTTACGGTATTCATCCCCATACCTCTCCCCGACATTAATGTTGTTGAGCCTTTAGTTGAGAAGCCCGGAAGGCATATTAGCATTAAGGCCTCTTCGTCGCTAAGCTTACTTGCTACTTCTTGACTTATGAAGCCTTTCTCAACGGCTACGCGCTTAACGTACCCTGGGTCTATGCCTCTACCATCATCTTCAACTTGAATAACTATGTAGCTGGACTCTTTTTTGGCTGTTATCTTTATCGTGCCGATAGGCGGCTTACCCATAGCAGTCCTTTCTTCGCTTTTTTCTATACCGTGGTCGATGGCGTTCCTAATCAAATGGATAAGTGGATCCACAATCTCTTCAAGTATCTTCTTGTCGACAGCTATCTCCCCACCTGTAATTATGAAGTCAACCTCTTTCCCAAGTTCTTTCGCTGTATCCCTTATGATCCTAGGGAACATGTTAAATATCTGCCTTAATGGAACTAACCTCATGTTCATCACTTCATTTTGCATGTCGGATATAAGTCTCTCAAGTGTCGAGATCAGTTCCTTCAATTCGTCGTTGTCCATTTTACTTATGATATTGTTTAACCTCGACTTAATGAGGACTATTTCGCCTATTAGGTTGAAGAGCGCATCGAGATTCTTTATATTGACCTTTACTTCTTCGAGCTTCCTCTCTTCCCCCGCTCTTGATAGAGTTATGGTAGCTACCGTCGACTGGGCTTGGCTTTCTTCAACGAAAGAGACGAGCTCGTCTATTTGCGACGTTCTTTCTAAGAGACTTATTGAACCCAATAAAGAGACATCCGTTTTTGGCGTGGTATTTGATATAGCTAGCTCGACCTTAACTACATCAGGTATTTGTTTTATAGACTCCTCGAGTTTGTGCACATCTTTAGTTAATACCTCAGCTTCGACCAGGTTGCCATATTCGCCTCGCGCCAGAGCATCGCTTGGAGGCTGAGTTCTTACTACGTCTCCGCACTCCGCCAAGGTCCTTAATAGCATGAATGCTCTGAGAGGCTTTAGGGGCTCCATAGTTTCCAGGAATACCTTTAGATTAACGTCCTTCAGATCGCTCTCGATGTTTATAGGCTTCTCGTCAATTTTATTTGTAATTCCCTCTAGTAGAGTGTTGATTTTATCTAAGCATTTGAAGAGCGTATCGATAACGTCGCTCGTCGCTCTCCTTCTACCATCTCGGACTTCAATTAATAGGTTTTCAGCCTCATGAGCTATCTCAGATATTTCATTCAAACCCATCATTCCAGCGGAGCCTTTAATGGAGTGCATTAGTCGAAGAGCCTCCACTATCGCGTTCACGTCGCCCGGTTTCTTCTCTATGTGCACGAGAAGGTTGTTGAGGGCCTGAATGTTCTCTTTAGCCTCGCTTATAAAGAGGTCCCTATACTTTAGTACATCCATAATACCACCCTCAGTCCACAGGAGGTATCGCTGGCTGGCTTTGGGGGGTCGTTAGCGACAATACGTGCTTTGCTATCTTAAGCATCTTCGAAGAATAGGGATGTTGAGGGTGATACAAACAAAAAACCCCCTTGCTTCTATGAGATAAGACCTCATCGTAGAACGGAAGAATACCTATCACTGGGGCATCTATTATTTTAGATACTTCGTTCGCTAATTCAGGGGCGTTAGCCAAATTTGGCGGAACCATATTGAGGATAACATAGCAGACCTTACCGAACTTCCTCATTACCTGCATAGTCACGTAGGTTCCAACGATGTCTTGCTTGTCCATTCTCATAAGAAGTAGCGATAGGTCGCTTGAAAGTACGGCTAACAAAGTGTCTTCATTTAGTCCCGGATGCGTATCGAAGATCACGTAGTCAACGTCGAACTCTCTACCAAGGGCTAGCGCTATATGCTTGAAGAAGCTTTCGTGATAGCCGTCCTTCATGATTCTAACTATGTCTTCCGGCTTCATGCTCGATCCTAAAAAATAAAGTTTACCCCTAGGCAACCTGAGGTGGTTGGTTAAATCGAGTACGACATCCTTTAATTGCGCTTTGCCGTAGAGGTAGTCGTTAAGAGTGTTCTTTAGTATCTGTTGGGAGACTGCGTATATGACGTGTAGGCCGGGTGAAGTTATGTCTAAGTCTATGGTAGCAACCTTCTTACCTAAAGCTGCAAGTAACACTGACAAGTTTGCGGTCGTCGTGCTCTTTCCAGTTCCACCGCGGTAAGAATGAATCGCTATTGAAACTACCAAGGTTTGACGACACCTCGCTCACTTAACGCCTTCTCTATCTTTTTTAGCCGCTCTTCGAGTTGTTCAAGCCTACATACTATGTCCTCAAGTTTCTTCTCGAATCCTTGGATTGCGTCATCGACCCTATTAACATCGGTCTGCATTTCAAGTAGAGCTGACCGTAATCTACTTCTAAGGTTCCCGGGCGTCGTTTTGCCTGAATCCATGCAAAGCCCCGATTAACATGCAATCGCTATGATGCTTAACTCTAAGCCTAGAAAGCGACCCCTAGACCCAATTAATGCCTTAACTTCTAGGCGCTAAATACTGTTGAAAGCAACATTAAGATAACTGGGGTAGAAACCTTGAAACCTAATGTCGGTCATAAGTCGCCCGATTAACGATGTAATATAGCTTAGGCAACCAAGTTATGTTCGAGTGGTAATGTTGGGAAGGGACCACAACTACAAGGTCGGTAGCTTTAAAAATTATCAGTCGCCCGACTTCCCCCTATTTAAGGTCGACGGCGAGAAATGCTTCGTCAAGTTTAAATGTAGGCTTCAATCCGATGCTAAGGCTATAAATGACTTCATTAACGCAATGATAAATGGTAGCCCGGAAGGGCAGCTTTTAGTAGCATATGAAGGCAATGAAGTTCAATTATACGGTATTATTGTATTAAAAGAAGAAGTGAAGAATGTCGAAGAACTACTTCAAAAGTGCAACTTCAATGATACCGGCATAGTAGTAGAATGTATAAGTAGTGCCGCATACCTCGGCGACGACTTTCCGTTGACTGTTGATGGTCATAGGGTAGTGGTTTTCTTAAGGGAGTTTGTTCAAGAACTCACAGACCACTTCGTAAATTATTTAGGCTCCGGAGGGGCTGCTCTATTATGGCACTTAGGAAAGAAGTGGGGAGAGCGCATGGTAGCCAAAGCGTATCAAAAAATAACGATCCCTTCAGTGGAAGAGCGCTTAAGAATCCTCTTCGATACATTGAGAGCAATGGGGTGGGGGACTTTTAACCTCAAGGATATTGAAACCATAAGCCGTAAGGGTACTATTGTAGTTGAAAATTCGTGCGAACAAAAAGGTAACGGTTGTCACCTAATGAGGGGGTTGTTAGCTGGAATACTCTCAGAAGTATTTGGAGAGAATGTTAATGTGAGGGAAGTGAGCCACAACAATCACGGTAAATGCAACTTTGTTTTTTTTTATGGTAGCGATAGCGTACGGTAAAAACACTAGGATAATGCCGCAGCAGTACAGAAAGATGCTTGAAATTGGCTGAGAGCGATGCACATATTTGTTAGTAATTTTCCTCTAAAAATATTGTTTAAAAAATGTGAAGAACGTTGATCATCATTAAGAAACAACTAATAGGCAGCTCCGGGATAGTTCATGAAGTCGATGTAGTTGAGATTAACGGTAAGGAATACATCTTTGCAGATCTAAATGAAAGATTTGAAAGTATTCTATCGAAGCTCCTCATAGCAATTGATGCTAGGAAACCTATCTATTTACTGACCGATAAACCTATACCGCTAGAATTAAGGAGTCTCTTGCACAACGTTGAAGTCAAAATAGGTGCCAGAGGAAAAGTAAAGGCAGTACGAGAAGTACTAGCCGAGATAAGTAGCAAAGTGGCGACAGCAAAGTGGTATTTGAAGGCTAAGGGGTTGCAAAAGGATCTTACCCGAAGGGCTATGCTTTTACTCTCTGATTTTTACGAGGCTCAATTAATGGATGAAGAGATTGTGGAGGTTTTATCAAGTCTACTAGAGGATGTGCCCGAAATGCCGAACGCTCAGTTCCTATGTGAACTCATAAGAAGGTATGGGTGCCCTAGGTGTGGGAGCAGGAACATAGAGCTTAAGGGTATGCCGGCTATGGAACCCTATAAATGCAGATGTTTAAATTGTGGTTTTACGGTCGAGTAACTTAAATGCTCAAGATTCCGAACCTTTAGCTTCTTTAGCCTTTATGTCGAAGCTCTCAAGCTTCTCTTTAAGCCTTTTGAGGTTAGACGCTAAATCCTTAAAGATGAATGCTAAGTTATTGGAGCCAGCCGTCGCTTCAGGAACCGATGGACCTAGTAAGCTTACGAGTTCGTTAACGTCTTCATGCGTGGTTTGAGGCACATTGACTTCTTCTAGTGTTTGTTCTTTATGCTTCTCTTCTTTGATCTCAATGATATCAATGAGGTCCTCTTTAAGCGCAGTACTTACCCTCGGCTCAGGCTGCTTCGGTTGAGAGGTAGGTTCTTCGACTGACGGAGGTATGGAGGGGCCAGCTATTTTGCTTCTACCAGCCTCTAATGACTCTAAGTTTTTTTCTCCAATTCTTTTAGGTTCCTCCAACTTATTCTCCCTATGTTTTGATCTTTCGCTTTCATGCGTTACTTCAATTTCTACGTCTTTTCCTTCCACATCTTTCAAAGATATCTTCGATATGGGAAGGTTCTTTGCATTAACTGGAGACCATTTATCATTTCTTTCACTCACTTGCTTCTTCGACTCGCCTATCTCATCGACTTCGGTTTGCGCATGCTCCTGAGAACCTCTAAGCTCTTCCACTTTTTCAGGCTCATTATGGGTTGTAGGGGTACTATATTCTTTTTGTAACTGTTGCGATTGACCTTGTAGCTCGTCGGTCTTTAAGGGTTGTCCTGCCTCGACATCTAGCTTTTTAGTCTCCATTGCCTCGGATGGTCCTTGGGAGCTCTCGGTAGTCGTACTTGGTTGAGCCTTGCTTTGGAGAGATCTTGGTTGTTCCGCAATTTGGCTGACTTCCACTGAAGGTTGCTCCTTCACCTCAAGGACGTGAGGAGCCCTCTTTCCAAAGATGTGCTTTGATTTCCGTCGCAAATCTCTCCCACCGAATCCTAAAGTCCCGACTTTAATTGATCGCCGTTGAGCTACCTTCGGCGCGTAAAGTCCCACTCTAGCGAACTTTAGGAGCATGTAGATGGCGCTGAATGATACGATTATCATAGTGGCTACGAGCACTAACGGTAAAAGTAGCATTGCCACTTCATTTAAGCTACGAATTATAGATATCGGATCCATAAGGTATCCCCTACCCACCTCCCATCATTACGTTTTGAAGGCCAACACTCTTGAGGAGACCGCCAACAAAGGTATGTACAGCAAATAAGGTAGCCCATCCGGAAGCTAGAAATAACCCAACATAAAATGTGAAGGCGAATGGAGATTGACCGTTAACGAAGTACAACATCATCGCATTGGCTATACTTATAGCTGATAATGCGACGACGAAAATGCCATGTAAGTTCGTTCCTCCAGCTATAATTAAGGGCATTGGAAGGTTCATTCTACCGAACTGGCTAATGACCTCCGAGAAGCTATTCATTATCACAAGAACTAATCCCACTATTGCGTATAACGTCGGCTGGAGAGGCAACATTATGCCCTTTAGGAAGGCCGATATCTCCTCTATCCTCCTCCTCCCATCAAGGAGAGTTATGGCAGAGTTCGAAACTAACGAACCTACTTTGCTTATTGGCGCTCCCAGCTTCATCGACTCAATAAATATTGTTGTATGGCTAACAATGATGTCACTACAAGTCTCCTTCTGAAACAGCTTCCAACATAGAGTCTCGTCTACATCTACATCCAGCCTTGCCTTCATTCTCTTTATTACGTTGTTGAGGGGGCCGAAATCTACTTTTATGATGTCATCGATGACTCTCTTCATTGATGTGCCAAGAGTCGAAAGCCCGGCGGCAATCATCGAAATAAATTCTGGGAAGCGCTTATCGTAGTTCTTTATCCTAGTGAGCCATCTATTGCCGAGCCATCCTACTAGGGCAGCGAGACCGCTTACAGCTACTACGATCAAAGTTGTAGTTGTAATATCTAGGAGACCGATGGCGTTTAGGCCTATAGATGAAAGGCTAATGATTAATGAAAACATCCCTATACCTCTCGAAAGAGCCATCAGGGACTTGAGTCTCTCAAGTCTATAGTCACATGAGACTACCCGGTCTTGTGGAGAGAGCGAGTAAAAAATGTACGCCATAATGAACTGGATACCCACGATTGCCGCTATTGTACTCAAAATCATTTGTTGCGATAAGCCCCATATCATGGAAGCGAATACCATTACTGCCATTACTAGAACGGACGAAGATAGCATGGCTGAGTGCGCCTCCGATAGTCGATGTAAAGCAACCATAACTCTATCGAACCTGCTCTTGAAGGTTGATATGAAGGCGTTGTATTCTCTCGTAAAGAAGTCCTCAGCTTCTTCACCTACTTTTATTGACTGAGAGAGCCTCAATATGAAGTCTTTAAAGAAGGAAGCTGGAACTTTTTTCGCGATAAGCTCGTAAGCTCTGTTCTGCTCGAAGCCCATGTTGATTAACGCTATTATTCTCTTGAACACCTTAGTTGCATAACCATAATTGCCTTTAATTAGCGAGCGTACCATTTCTAGGCTGGAGATCTTGGCTGTTGAGCATGCAAGGAAGTGCAACAATACCTTCGGCATCGAGTACCATATAGCTTTGTTCAGCCGAATGCCCCCAAAAGTGTTTTTAATTGAACCGTATTGAAGTAGTGTCCTTGAAGGGCTCAAGACCTAGACCTCCCTTATCAATTTATCTATAACCTTGAACGAAGACTTCCCGTAGGCTATGTTCGCTAGTATCGGTGATGCGTATATCTTCGATATTACCCTGTAGACGTCCCAATAGTCGAAGATGCCCTCTTCTACCATTTTCTGAAGTATGTAGGTTCTTGCCTCGAGCTCACCATATATTTTCCTTGCATCCTTCGCGGAGAGACCTCTCGTCGGAGCTATCTTGTATTCAAGAAGATAACTGTTACCAACACCCCTAAACGAGTGAGTATCTGTCGCTGGATCCCAAGAGAATATTTCAATAAAGTTGTAAGTCTTCTCGACAGGATCTATCCCTACGATCTCACATATCGATGTTACCCTTCTTTCCCTCTGACCAGTTCTTGGGCTCTCTACAGCATTCTGAAAAACCACCGCGTTAAGATTATCTATGTAGGCTGGAGGTATGTTTATCGGGTCGCCCGTTATCCTCTGAATTAGCTTCTGCATATCGGCTGCGTGAAAAGTTGCCATGACTGGATGGCCCGTCTGCATAGCTTGAAAAGCTACGTTGCCTTCTCTCCCCCTTATCTCGCCCACTATTATGTAGTTGGGTCTTTGCCTTAGAGCTGCCTTCAAAAGATCGTAGAGTTCTATAGATGACGACTCGCTTTCACCCTTCCTTGTAACTTCACTAATCCAATTTGGATGAGGAACAACAACTTCGGGTGTATCCTCGATGGTTATTACTTTCGCCGTAGGCTTAATGAAGACCGCGAGGGCGTTGAGCGTAGTAGTCTTGCCTGAAGCAGTTTCTCCACAGACGAAGATGCTCATGCCGGCTTCAAGCAACATCCAAAGATATGCAGCCATCTGTGCGGTCATCGTTCCATACTTTATGAGCTGGGTTATGCTTAGTGGCGTTGAAGAAAACTTCCTTATAGTAAAGTTGCTACCCCTCCTGCTAACATCGACCCCATATACGACGTTTATTCTAGATCCATCGGGGAGAGAAGCGTCAACTATAGGTCTTCGAGGACTTACAGGTCTACCTATCCTTTCACACAACCTAACAATGAAGCTATTTAGGTTCTCCTGGCTTCTAAACTCGATTGTCGCTTTTAAGGATCTGAACACCTTGTGCTCCACGAATATTGGACCTAGGCCATCGCATGATATATCTTCGATGTATGGATCCTTCAAGAAGGGCTCCAAAATACCTAAACCTACCTTCTCGCGAATGAACTCGTACCTTACGTACTCATAGGCATATGAGCCTAGAGAAATTGCGTTCTTCCTGTACAAGACGGCGTTTTTAGGTGCACCTTCATCCTTCTTCACGACTTCATCGAATATCGCCATTAAGGCTTCCTGTCTTGCGGTCTCTATTTTTTCAGCGTAATTATCGTCTATCCTTAGGGCTATGAGTTCTTCAACTTTAAAAATTAGCTCTCGAACCTCCTCAGGCAACCTCGGTTCTATGGGCTGGTAAGTACCATAAGCCTCTTGCTGGGTCTTGTAAACGTGGACAAAGATGCCGTTACCTATAGGGTAAATGTAGTTGTACTTCTTCGTCCTACCCATTTCTCTAGTCAACTTCTCAGAGTACATCGGAACTCCAAGTAGGTTCTGGGAATCTAGGAAATCGTGTAGGTGCTTGTGTAGGTGAGGGTGCTTCTCAACGACCTTAGCGAACGAGGGCTCAAGTTGGCTTAACAGTTGGCATGGGGCCTTCTCGGAAAACACCTCTAAAGGTATCTCTGCCGGAAGCTTCTTTTCTTTCCCTTCATCTTTAGCGTTTTCATTCGACCTTGGCTTTTTTAGCTTTAGCAAGACGATAGCACCTCAAGCCTTGATGGCCGAGAATGGCAGTAGCCTAATCCCAAAGTTAGGCTCAACCTTAAAGAAAGCCATGTTGTCGATGGCTTTCTTAGCCCCTCTAAGCTTCTTTACTTCAAGACCCCTTATGATCTCCTTACTTGGCGTCGTCTTGACCGAGAAGACTATGTGCCCATCGCATATCGACCTAATCCTTATCAAGAGGTCATTATTGAATGCAAATGGATGAAGAGTTACTACGACGACTCTCCCTCTATTGTCAACGTAATTTCTAAGCTCCGATAAGAAGCTCAACAAGTCTTCCTCCATTGCGTGAGTCGCTATGTAGGTCAAAGAATCTATTACGATTACATCAGCGCCACCCTTCTTCTTTATGAAATTAAGTACAACAAGTAGGTAATTCTTGGCTACAGCCTTATCCCAACTGATCCCCTTAACATGAAGGTGAGTTACCTTCAAGAGGCCCTTCACAAAGTAGGACTTTACAGTTAAGGCTAGGCTCTCCATCTGCTCTATTAAAGCCTTTACAGTACTCTCTGTGGTAATGTATCTAACACTATAACCTGCACTAAGGGCCCCCCATGTCAAGTGCTGTACGAACACGCTCTTTCCAGTATCGTTTTCGCCTTCGATGAGGTTCATTGAGGGGATCGGTATCCCGCCCATTATTCTATCTAGCTCAGCATTGCGTAACGATATTACTTTCTCTTTCTCCACGACTCTTAAACTAGAGCTCGGCGGTAGTAACTACTCCGTCGGGAAGCGCCAGCACGACGCCCAAACCAACATTGGCGCTTATCGTATCACCAATTCTAACTTCTATCTCTAGAGTTTCGCCCGGATCCCATAATCCAGAAGCCGATTCTACATGTATTGGATTGAGGATATCCCCTTCTCTATTGCTAACAAAAACTCTAGACAGTCTCCAGCTATTGGGCGACAGCAAGTCGCTATAGTTAAGCCTAACAGCTTTCTTCAGAAGGCCGTCACGGTATAGCAGTATCAGGTCGGACTTTAAGAAGTCTCTTACTCTAAGGGAGCCTTCGCCAACGTTCGTGACGTTAAGCTTTACCAAGGTTAAGTTTTCTGAAGTATATATCAATACGTTGTCTATCCGTGGTTTTGGTCTAGGCGCAGCTAACCCCTCTATCGAGGACCATTTCCACTCGTATGCTTGCATGCTGGTTATAACCACGCCTACTAGGAAACCGAGGGAAGAAGAGATTATCAGTATTATTATCGAGGCTGATACTAAGCCCCCGAAACCACTCACAGAAAACCCATCCTTGTTAAGGTTAAATGGAAAAGTAATACTCGTCGCTGACACCGTTGTACAATATTAGCTTAGCATAGTAATCACCTAGAGGCAGGGGCTCCCCCCATACTACGAGTATTTCTATCGTCTCCGAGGGGTCCCAAACACCGTCACTGTCAAAGTCGCTTACCAAGTAAAACCCCCATAGAGGAGGATTCGATGCATTGTAATTTACAAGGTAGCATTCAGCGACCGGACCAAATATCAAGGTCGATTTAGTCAAAATGTTGCTATGTATAGCCCTCTGACCTATGTTCTTTACCCAAAGCTTAGCTGTAGTAGAAGAGGTATTGGTTGCATATATTATCTTTATGTTCGTAACCATCTTGTCTTTTTCAGAATCTATAGTTGCCCTGTAGATGTCGTAAAATGACGAAATATTAGAATAGAAGGCGGCTGCTAGGAAGGCGGCTATACTAGCTACCACTACAGTTAGCATGATCTCGGTAAACATCGTGTGGGGCACTGGCTTACCCCTCTTTTTGCATCCTAGATTTTAGCTTCGACGTTAAATCAAGCAAGAATAAACATTTCTTAGTTAAAGTATAGAGCGAATAAAGTTCTAATACGTCGGAGCTATCGCGCAGGTGCTTTAATACGACAAAGGAGAGTAAGCAGCTCTCTACGTCGTCAAATAGGCTTGACGCGGATCCTCCATTATGATCATGAGATAAGCGAAGTATCATTGATACGAGCTCTTTATCGACGAGACCTAAATCTATCAAATTGCCGAGAGCCTTGATAAGCCTCTCCTTGCCTAGCAAATTTATTAGACAATAAGAACCTAGGAGCTGGGGAAGGGAAAAGCTTCGCGCGCCCTTCTTAACGTTAACACTAAGATTAAAGCCCCTATTTTCCAACCCGTCTTGAAGGCCCTCGTCGGAGGCCTTCTGCGCGTGAGGATCTACCTTATTCAAAGAGTTTCTTAGAGCATTTAACTTCTCATCCAGTTCCTTCATCAACTCACCGACTATTTCCTCCTTCATCTTCTCTACGTTAAGAAGTTGCGGCACCTTATCTTGAAGGGCCTTAATGAAGTCTTGACTATTTAGTAGTTCGACTAGTTGCTTCACGTCTTGGGCTGCCTCGCCTAGGGTCTTCTTAAGCTCTTCGTCGAGTATCTCCTTGACCTTTGAAGTCACGAGCTCCTTAACCTTCCCCTCAACTACAGTCTTTATTAATGCCGAAACCTTTCGATCCATGAAATCTCCAAGTTTGGCCTCAGTTATCTGTTCAGCCATGCTGAGCATGACTTCGTCTATTCCGAGTCCCTTAAGGTAATTCATGGGGTTCTCGAGCTCTGAGAGGACTGTTCTAACGTCCGTTAGCACTTGATTAGCGTCGTTAACCATGTTGTTAAGTGCTTGTTCAAGTGATGCAACTTTACCCTCGAGCTTGAAGACCTTTGTCTGGATATCCTCTTCCTCTTCTTGTACCAACTCTTCAGCTTCCTTAACGCTCATAGATCATCACCGGGCACTTAAAATAAAAGAAGAGGGGGTAACGATTTTAGTGTAGATCTATTATCGTAGTCACGGACGCAGGTATGGTCCTCGTTATCGTTAGCGTAGCACCGATCTGAGGCTTTATCTCTACGGTGAAGCTGTCATACGGGTTGAGTATAGCATTCTCGTTTATGTTGTCCAGACGCAATAACAGTGCAAAGGTCTCGCCGGGCTCCAGTAGGTAATTGTCGTTGCCCTGAATTACAACGACCATGCACTTAACTTTCTGGTCCGAGTAGTTCCCGTTTTGGAAAGCTCCTTCGGCTTCAGAGGCCCTTGAAGCACTCCAGAAGCTAATGTCTGAGGCTTCGTATACATCGGGGACGTGCATCCTACCGTTCTGGTAGGATATAACCATCTTCTCTGGGTTAAAGTCGACTGGAGCCTGACCGGGCGCTAAGTTCAAGTATACTCTTATACCCCATACCTCTTCGCTGTTTGGATCACCATAAGCAATTACATGGCCTTGTATCTGTAGGGCTGATGATGCTTGTTGTAGGCCGGTTGTTACAACGCTTTGGGATTGCTGCGTCGTCACCATACCTAAGTTCAGCACAGCGAAGGCAAACACTGATGCCACTATTACGAAGGATATCAGTATAATCGCTGTCTCGATGCCCGTCAGACCTTTCCTAGCTAGCCTCCTTGCCCTTATCATGCCCGATCCGAGGTTTCTTGGCGAATCCAAGAGATTTGAGGGTGCCTTTGTTAGGCGACTGAGGGGCGATATTCCGAGGAATAAGGAGAACCAAGA
Organism: Candidatus Nezhaarchaeales archaeon; assembly: GCA_038887515.1. Lineage (GTDB taxonomy): Archaea > Thermoproteota > Methanomethylicia > Nezhaarchaeales > WYZ-LMO8 > WYZ-LMO8. The sequence goes on from JAWAKK010000001.1 coordinate 569,017, forward strand.
AGAGACGCGAAAGTATTTAGTTTACATTCCATTTGGAGTTGAAAGATCGCCCAACCTTCCATGCTTAAGTAGCTAAGATCGGAGCCGTAAAGTGTCATTCAAGTGGACAAACCTTCTAATGCAATAGACAAGTAATCAAGTTGGTAAACAAGGTCGCTTAAGAGTCCTTAAAGCATTAGTACCCAAAGAGTAGGGAGATTTATCTAGAAACGAAAACGTGATGGCGCGTGGATGCGAACCTCGAATTTAGGGGGTTGTTGAAGATTTATATAAAAAGATTTTTGATGTGGTCTAGTCTAGAAGCTCTTCTTAAGCCGGCTCAACACTACTAATATCCCTAGCACATTGAAGAAGATTAGTGACGCTATTAGAGCAATAGGTGATATAAATGCAGCTATAGCTGTGACCGAAACTCCCAAGTACATTATTAAGGACAGGGTCTGCCAAAGCTCTTTTGGATGACGCGCTTTAGTTAAGGCGGAAAGTAATCTATAGAGTCTCGAAGACCTTAGCTTCGCATATTGTGGAGACCTAAGGAAGAGCCTTGAACCCTCCTCCGTAAGCGCATACATTGTTTTTGATCGTCTACAACCTAAGTTCAGTCTTTGTAGAAAGGAAGAGAGCCTCGTTGGGACTACATACTTCTTGAATAGGCGTGGGCTAGCTTCGCCAGCAAAGACGTCTAAATACGCTTGCAGTCGCTGGGGACTTAGGTTTACGATCTCTGCAAGCCTTTGCACATCGACCTTTCCTCCAGCGAGACCCATCGCCACCAGGCAGTCGAAGACGTAGTAAGACATGGTCATGTTCTTGACAGTGCTTTCAAGACCTTCAAACTTGTAGAGCTCTTGCCTCTGTAATGTAATGCTCTTAAGCCCCGTAGCTTCAAGGAGAGCGGTTAAACATTTTTCGCCGAAAGGCGAGAGCCTGTAAAGCCTTTCCCCCTCGACTTCAACTTCCTCTACGACGTCTTTAATCTTCAATTTCCTCAAAGCGTCCGTAACCGCCTTCCTGCGTTGTCCCATCAACCTAGCCATGTCGTGGGCCGTCAGTTCCCCACGAGACGAAAGCAGAAACATTATCTCTAGCTGAATGTTAGAGCGAGATAAATCAACAACTTTATCTATAGTTTTTAACCTAGAAAGGCGCTCCATGAGACTTTGAATTTCAACAGACATAAAACTACACCTTTAACGTGCAAGGCGTTGCTTAGCATCTTAAATTTTTGAGTAATACAAAATAAAAAGCTTCCCACCGAAGTTGACGACAGGTAGTCGTTCCTTACATTAACCCTATAAACAGTGTAGTTCGCTGATGATTCGAGTTAAGCTAACAAAGGATTTTAATGTCTGCAAAGAATTTTACGGCCTCACTATAGGAACCAATGGGTCGTCATGAGGTTAAATGTTGAGGACGCGTGAAAAGGCTTAAAGTTTATCATTACACAAATCTTTTACTGTTACCGGGTGCAATGGTGAGCTCAATGATTGAATTAGTTGAAAGCTATACGCATGGGCTAGACGAAGCTCTTGGCGGAGGTCTCCCTAGACCGGGGCTGACCCTAATAGTTGGTCATCCTGGCACTGGAAAAACAACGCTTTCAGCGCAAATACTTTCGAATAGGGCTTTGAAAAATGGCGAAAAGGGAGTTTACTTTTCAGTTGTCGAGCCCGTTAAGTTGCTGACGGCCCAGCTTTCACGGCTCGACATTGGGTTTAAAGATGCTGTGGATAGGGGGCTCATAACCGTAAGGGAAGCAATAGCTATTAGCGGTAGGGACGTTATCGAAGTCGTAAGTAATCAAATAAACGATCTCGTGTACATGGGTTATAGGAACTTGGTGGTCGACAGCATTAGTGCATTATTGACATTTACAGCAACGGAGCATGCCCGAACACTAGTATCTCTACTGTCAAAGTACGCCGTGGAGAGCAATGCCATGGTTATAGCTATAGACGAGTTACCGCTCTTCTCTCAATCTAAGCCGATCTCCGGTTTCGAAGAATTTGTAGCTGACGTAGTCATAAGGCTGGGCCTCGTGGAGAGGGGTAATAGGTTATTAAACGTGATGAGCATCGTTAAAAATAGGTTCGCAGAACATAGCAAGGTGATGTATGAGGTGGCTGTTACCCGAAGAGGGTTCGAGGTTATTGGAGTAATGAGATAGCTATGGGATACTAGATGCTACGCAGATCCTTGACCTTCGGCCTCATATTGGTCTGGATGTCTTCAACTGCAACATCTATAGCGATGCCAGCGTTTCTTGGTTATACCACATTAGCTATCAGAATAGATGTACTGTACCTATTATCCGGGTTCCTCTACTTAACTTTAAATGCACTTATTGTAGTATTTTCAACACTATTTCTCCGAAGGTTTGAATTCAGGTATGCCGAGTGGTATATAATTCCATTAGGTTTCACCCTTACACTTTACGGCTCCTCTCTTTACGTGGTTTTCTGCTTTTTGAGATACGTCCACGTCGAACTATTTATGTGGTTGTCTTTCGCCATTGGAATATCCTTAGCCTCTATGGGTATGTACGCGTTTGCCCGCATAGTTTACGAAAGGAGACCTATAAGAGCAAGTTTGTTAAGGAAAACATTCATCGTAACTACTATAATTTTAATCCTAGTAACTTCATATTCTACGGTAACCTTAGCTTTAAGGGTGCACATTCATACTATGAACCTCAATTCATTCAGCGTAGCTGTACATCTCGTTAACTTCTTAGTGTCCGTGGGATTCTTCACCATATTATCCTTGCCTAAAGTGCATACTCCACTTCTTTCAAAGTCCCTTGATCTCTTTGCTTGCGGAATAGTTTCTTTCGGGCTCTTCGGCTTAACGGATGTTTCGTATATGCTGTCGATGGATGTAGGGTCGAAAATCTTAAGCCAAGCCCTTGGGGTGATTGCACCATCAATGGTGCTTGCAAGTATAATCCTGACCTTAAGGGTTGAAACGGAGATTTTAGACGTCTGTAGCTTTAGTAGCTCGCGAGGCGTACTGCTTGAGCTGAATCCGACCGGCAATTGGCTTGAAGAAGTAGTTAATAGCATAAAGAGAGAGCGTGAAGATAGGCTCCTCGTCCTAATAACAAGACCAGCATCGATTCTAGCCTCCTATACGAAGAGCGACGTGATAGCGTTAACTGATTCCTCTTTTACGTATCCTCAGAGCGCTGGTGCCAGCATTTATAGAGTCTCGCCCGAAGCCACGTATATAGTTAACTTCGTCGATAAGATCAAGAGGGAAGTTAAAAAGCCCGTATGCTTAGTCTTCGATAACCTCACGGACGTGATAGTGACGTTGGGTGTCAAGGAAGGCTACAAGGTTGCACGTGATGTACTTGGCGTCCTAGATTCCCAGGACGTCGCAATCTTCATAGTATTCCCTAAGGCTCACAGCGAGAGCGAGATAACGCTAATAAGAACTTTATTTGCTCAGAGAATTGAAGTTACTTAGCCTAAAGAATTATGCGTAAGGGGTTTGATGGAATTGTCCAGCAGCAATGTTGGATGCATATTCTGCAAGATCGTTGCAGGTGCTGAGAAGGCAGTAAAGGTCTACGAAGATAATGTATGCATGGCAATCATGGATATAGCACCTGTCAATAAGGGCCACTTGTTAGTCATACCCAAGAAACATTACGGTACCGTGCTTGAAATGCCCTTCGATGAGGTAGCTCACGTCTTTGGCGTAGCATGTCTCATAGCTAAAGCCGCTAAGAAGGCTCTCGGGGCTGAAGGAATAAACATTCTTCAAAACAACGGTAGAGCCGCTTGGCAGCATGTATTCCACGTCCACGTGCACGTAATACCTAGATGGTCAGGCGACCTTCTGAACTTATACTGGCCTGCGAGACTAAGTAGCTTCAGCGAACTTGAAGATGTAGCGATAAGTATTAGAAGAGAGCTAGATACCATAGAGGTTAAATAAAAGAGTAATACATTAGTTTTAACCTTAAATATCTAAGCAGTCCCAAATTGTTTACAGTCTATAATTCCTGCTTTAGAACCACATAGTTTCTCCTAGAGACCTTTTTGACTTCTACGATCCCCTTACTCTTCAAGGAGCTTATCGCTCTAGACAGCGTGCTTTTAGGTAGTGAAAGTTCCCTTACAATTTCGTCTTGGAAGGCTGTGCCTCCACGACCTTTAAGGTAACTTACGATGGCTGCTTCGACCCCCGACAAGGTCTTCTTACGCCTCTTCAGAAACGCTATGGCTGAAACAAAGACTATTAAGACCACTACGCCTATCGGTACTAGATTCCATAGATTCCATGACGGTATCTCGGCGATGCTTGGGGGCTTTGAGGGTATCGAAGCCGGAATGATGTACTCAACTTGGATAGACCCTCTACTGAAGGATAGAGTCATTTTGCCATCTTGAACCCTTAGGGTTTTTGGTGCAACATTCAGATTAACTACTTCAGCTTCTTCCGGTAGAGTTAACTCGAAGTCATATGGTGAGGAAATGCTTATACTCCATATTCCACCAGCCATAGAGCATAGGCTGTAAGTTACGTACTCCACATTGACTTGCTGTGAGCCTAAGGGGTATATGCGTATAGTACTGGGACTTATGTTGTATGGTAGAGGGATGTAGTTTTCGTCGTAAACTATGACTTGATCGACTTCGGGAGCTCCTATGAGTTCTAGGCACGCCTTCTCGCTTTTAACATCGCTTAACCTCATGGTTACGTGGGCTGCACCGTTGGGGTAGACATCTATACGTACTATAGGTTCCGCTTGAGTCGCCTGAGAAGAACATAAATCTACAGTTGAAGAGCATAACGCGAATACCGCTAAGAACACAATTATACATTTAACATGTTTAATATTATCCTTCAAGTCGTCATCACCTATTTCAAGCTCCCTGTTAAAAGTTAACGTTCACCAATACGTACTTTAGTTTTTATAGGCTTAACCTTATATTCACTTTCCGTAACAAAAATGAGGAAGATTATGGTTCTTCCTCTTCTTTAAATTCAGGTTCCTCTTCTTCTGGTGTTTTGTAGAGTTCTGCTTTGTTGAGAGCAACTTCATTCATTATTTCACTCGATACTAGAATCGGCGCCTTAGCTATGAAAGCTAAGGCAACTATGTCGCCAGTTCTCCCCTCGATCTCCTTTAGACCTTCATTCGTCTCTAAGGTTATCTTGGTCAAGAACCTTGATTCCTCCATGCCTTCAATAACTGCCTTCTTGACTTTCACGTTTAATTGGTTTAGAATGTCCATTATGAAGCCGTGAGCCGTTTGTATGGCCTCACCGTTGAGCATATACCTGACGCTCATAGCTTGCGCTCCATCCATAACCAATAGTAGAACCCTTTCTCGAGAATCTTCGAGAAAAGCTACCGGAAGAGGTCCTTGAGGTGTCGAGGTCATTGCTATCCCAGTTACCTTTACCTCTACCAAGTGCTCATCAATATCTTTCATTAGCTCTCTTAGGGAGAGCTCGTTACCCTACTACTTAAATTTATCTCAGCATGTTGGTTCAAGCAGCCTCAGAAGCGCTCGGTTTCTCTCATCAATCGAGAAAGCCGGTGGTCATCATCGACAGCGACCTCGACAAGCTATCTGTTACGTCTTAAAAAGCGACGATATTACTTTTATTCTTTACATCAAAGTTGTGGAAGTTCGTTATTCACTTTAAGTCGAGGTTCTCTGCCTAAGTGTCTCCCTAACAATCATGACGATTGACGCTAATACGTCCCCTAAGTTGGCGTTAACTACTACGTCTGCTACCTCGTCTAATGGTGTTGGCCCTGAATTCATTATCACTAGCTTCGCTCCTCTAAGTTTCGCAACTACGGGTAGATAAGTAGCTGGGTAAGTTCGCAACGATGTACCTACAACCAATATTAGGTCGCAATTCTTACACTCGTAAAGGGCCTTCTTTAACGTTCCTTGCGGTACCTGGTCGTTGAATAGCACCACCTTTGTCTTAAGAAGGTTGCCGCAGTCTCTGCACCTTGGAGGGAAGGTTCCCCCCTCGATGTCTATTATAACTTCCTCTATGGGAACAACTTTACCACAGTTCGTGCATAAAGCCTCCCTCACGTTACCATATAGCTCGATAACGTTTCTAGACCCAGCTTTAAGATGGAGACCATCGACACTTTGAGTTATTATGGATTTAAGCTTGCCCAGACGTTCAAGCTCGGCCAAGGCGTAGTGAGCTCTAGTTGGCTGGGCATTTAGAGCCACCCTTATTACCTCAAGCTGAAAGCGCCAGAAAGCGCTTGGATCCTTCTTAAGGGAATCGGGACCTACTAGTCTCCATAATCCTTGAGAGGGCTCGAAGTGAGGATATTTGTTCTCACTCGATATACAGTCACCGGTCAATGCTACGACTTTTCTTGAGTCCAATATAACTTTTGCAACGTCTTGAATGTATTCTGCTAGCGTCAAACCAGTTTCTCCTCAATAACTGAGCCCTGAGAAGCTTTAACTTATCTCCTCTGCACTATTCACGAAGTTGTGGAGCCAGTAGTCTACGTCGATTGTAGAGTTGATGGAAAGCTATGCGGTAAGTGCTGTTATAACACTATGATGCCCCTAACTAAGAGAGATATTGAGAGGATTAAAGGCCTAGGCTTTAGGGAAGAGTACTTTGTTGATAGGCGCCGCCGCATCCCAAGGCTTAAAAACATAGAGGGGCACTGCGTCTTCCTCGATACTAGCACAAATACCTGCATCATCTACCCTGATAGACCTGAAGGTTGCCGCTTATACCCGTTAGTTTACGATGAAGAAAGCGACGCAGTCTTAGTAGATCCCTTATGCCCAAGGTCCCACTTAATACCACAAAGACGCATAAGGGAACTCAGTAGCGCTCTCCTAAGCTTAATAGACGTGCTGATCAGGGAAAATATGAGCAAAGCGTAGGTTACCAGACGTTCTCAGGATTACGGTATTGATCTCTAAACCTCAAAGACGTTTGAAGCTAATTTCAGCCGTTAACGATACAAAAAAAGTGGAAAGATTAATGTAGTGCTTTATTTTTAAATATCATTTCTTTTCAACTAATGCTATCAGCCTAACTATTGAGCCGTCTCCTCCGGCCCATCTAAGCGGAAGCCCTATCAAGATGCACCTCTTGCCAGTCACCTTGTCTATGTCTCCTCCGACGTTCTCATAACCCATGACTCCGTTGGTTAGTAGGATTCTGTGGCAGGGCTCCCAGTATGGGAAGTCCTCTCTAGGATCGCGGCCGAACGTCTTCTTGTATTCCTCAACTAGCCACGGAACTACTATGTTCCTCTCGTCAAGCGTTCCAGGACCTTGAGACCATATTTCCCTCGTGTACAGCGGGTGATCGAGTGCTTGTGTATCTAGGCCTACAGCCTTCACCCCTCTCTTAACCAACCACCATGCAGCTTCGATGGATAAGCCAGGTGAATAGCAGAAGTACTTTACGGTGTCGCCCCAGTACTTGTGCCAGCCAGTGTTTATTATTACCATATCGCCGGGCTCTATCGATGGCTCGGCCTTCTCTAGTTCTTCAACAGTTATGAACTCCCACTTGCCCTTAGGTATCGATACAACCACACCTTCACCCATGTACCTTTCGACAGGGATTTGATCGGTTGTAGGGAAGCCCTCCTCGACGTGGACTGGTGAATCTGCATGGGTCGTTACGTGCATGACTGTCGTAATCCTTTGAGTTAATACGCGTGACTTGCTGTGGTAGTGGATTCTATCGAAGTGGACGTCCTCGAAGTACGGCCAGAGCGGGGCATGGAAGCCGAAGGGCCATGAGAGGTCGTATACCTCGAATTCTCGGCCGAGTAGCCTTAATGGTGGCTTCTTAAGTATGTCTTCTGGTTTGCCTATCCACTTTGGATCTAACATTCCATGTATGTAAGGCGTGTCTACGGGAAGGTTCTTGATGTACTTAGGGGATTTCGGTAGGTCCTTTGGGATTTCGATCTTGCTCATAACCTAATCCCCCTCGACCCTCTACGAGGTACTTCCATATTTAAGTTTTAAGCGGCATTTAACTTCAACATTAAGCCCAGACGGTTACTCCTCCGTCCACCAGCAGGACTTGTCCAGTTACAAAGTTCGAAGCATCGGAAGCGAAGAATATTATAGCGCCGACGACGTCGTCGGGAACTGCCCATCTGCCAAGCAGTATGCGTGACTTCATAGTCTGAGATAACTGCGGGTTCTTCGGTATATGTGCTGTGAGCGGGGTCAGCACGACCGTAGGCGCTACGGCATTTACTTGGATATTGTACTTGGCCCACTCGGTGGCTAGCTGCCTCGTTAAACCCACGACCGCCGCCTTACTGGTGCAGTAGGCCACGTAGTTGCCCGGTAGACCAAAGAATGACCTCACGGAGGCTATGTTAATTATCTTGCCCCTCCTCTGCTTTATCATTACCTTGCCTACTTCTCTACAAGTCAAGAATACTCCCGTAACGTTAGTTTCTATGACTGAGTGCCAGTTGTTGAGTGGATACTCCTCGGCTGGATTTGATGGTATATTTATTCCCGCAAACGTAATCAGTACATCTATTCTACCGTAAGCGTCCACGACTTGTTGGGCCAATCTCTTAACATCGTCCTCCTTAGTTACGTCAGCCTGAACCGTAGTAGCTTCTCCTCCAACCTCTCTTACCATGTCTATAGTTTCCTTCAGTTTCTCCAAGTTTCTGCCCACTAGAACTACCTTAGCTCCAAAGTCTGTTAGGGCGAGAGCTGTAGGTGTACCAAGACCTCCAGCGCCCCCAGTTATAACTGCAACTTTACCCGTCAAGTCGAATAGCTTCTTGTAATACAATTGCTTCTTTTTGACTCTCTCGGCCAAGAATTGTTGGTAGGCTTCGTACGACTCAGATATCTTAAACCAGTCGACCTTACTCCAACTAAATTCCTCCGCCAAAGCCATACACCTCTAGTCGGGGTAACTTACTACTACTAGCATTGAGGCCGGCATATTGGTCTCATTAATTATCCTCCGCTTAACGCCGGAGGGAATGTATATTGAGTCCATAGGACCCAGCGTGTATTTATTGCCCTCCTCATCGATGACTGTTATCGCCCCCGAAAGGACGAAGTAAACCCGTTCAGGTCCTGAATCCATTTCAGCGCCGCCGCCTGGCAGGAAGTGGGAAAGCCCTACCCAGAACTTTTGGGTGCCAGTAGTATCTCTACTGTGGAGTCTCAAAGCAACCATGTTGAAGTGCTTTGGTGCCTCGTATGGCTTTACGTCCTTTAACTCCACCTTCTTAATCTTGCTCATTAATATCACCCTTCTTCAAGTTAAAGGGGTCCCCTAGAATTTTTAAGTTTTATTTTCCTCGATAGCTGCGCGCGGAAGACTTTCCATGGTAGGTTTAAGGCCGTAGGCAAAGTCTCCGCGTAAGTATTGAATGTTAGATGCTCAGTAAAGTGGAGATCACGCCTTGTAAGTGTACTTTCATCGGGTATGCCAAGGTCCTTAGCTAGTACGCAAAGAAAGGCAATAGAATAATAGGAGAAATTTTTTAACTCTTCACGACTTCAAAGGTGTAGCAATTGAGCTAAAAGGGGTGGCAAAATTGCCGTTTCATGGCGAATATAAAGACTTAGAGGTAATTGATGAAGGTCAAGGAGAACTTCTAAACTGGATGGATCCAGAGGACTTTCGGGAGTGGGTGCGCAAAAACAAAGATACGTCGCTTGTCGAAAAAGTCATGGACCCCAAGGAGGCCGTAAAAAAATTCATCAATGATGGTACTTACATAGCCTTAGGAGGATTCGGCCAAGTTCGAGTACCAATGGCCTTAATATACGAAATTATCAGGCAGGGCAAGAGAAACCTAGTAGCTTCAGGGAAGACGTCAACCCACGATCTCGATGTACTGATAGCGGCTGGATGCGTCAGTAAAGTGGAGGCCTCATATCTTTCAGCCGGCCACGAGCTAAGAGGGCTCTCGCCCGCAACTCGTAGAGCTGTTGAAAGCGGCCGCGTTAAGGTTGCAGCTGAATGGAGCAATGCAGCTCTTCAGTGGAGGTTTAAGGCTGCTGCTAACGGGTTACCGTGGATACCATCCTTTATACTCATGGGAACCGACACCTTTAGGCGAAGCGCTGCGAAAATAGTTAGGGATCCATTCACCAAAAGGGCCATATGTTTAATACCTGCATGCTTCCCTGACGTTGCCATCATCCACGTACATAGATGTGATGTGTACGGTAACAGCCAGATAGACGGCATAACAATCATGGACTGCGAGCTCGCTAGGGCTGCGAAGAGGGTTATTATAACGACTGAGAAGATAATACCTCACGAGAAGATACGCGAAGAGCCATGGCGTACAGTAATTCCATTCTTTGTAGTAGATGCAGTCGTCGAAGTGCCGTTCGGTAGCCATCCCTGTAACATGCCGACGCTCTATTACTACGATGAAGAGCAAATGGGCGAATACCTAAACCTTACGAGAACTGAGGAGGGCACAAAGGCTTACTTTGAGAAGTATGTCTATAGCGTTTCGGACCATTACGAATATTTGGAGAAGGTTGGAGGCGTGAAGAAGCTAATGCGATTAATTATGCTTGAACAAGGTAGAATACCGTTTGAGTACCCGTGGGTTGCGGCTAAGAGGTGATGGTATGAGTGGAGAACTTAAGTATACTAGGATGGAGCAGATGATTATAGCCTCGGCAAAGATGCTAGAGAACGGAAAAATAGTTTTCGTTGGCACCGGGATGCCCCTACTAGCAGCTATGGTTGCAAAAGCACTTTACTCTCCAAAGCTAGTGCTCCTTTTCGAAGCTGGAGGTATAGATCCGCTTCCTGGACCAACGTTACCCATTAGTGTTGGAGACTCCATGACTACATGGAAGGCTAGCGCTGCGTTAAGCATGGATTACGTAATGACGTTGGCACAAGCAGGATTCATAGAGTACGGAATGTTAGGCGCGGCTCAAATAGACATGTACGGCAACATTAATACGACGGTTATAGGTCCTTGGGAAAGACCCAAAGTAAGGTTTCCCGGTAGCGGAGGAGCTAACGATATTGGATCACTTTGTTGGAGAACTATAGTCATAATGAGACAGGATAAGACTAAGTTCGTTGAAAAGCTTGATTTCCTTACAACCCCAGGCTATTTCAATGGCCCTGGAGCTAGGGAGAGAAACGGTCTGCCTAGAAACACAGGCCCGTGGAGGGTCGTAACTCAGCTCGGCGTTTACAGCTTCGACGAGAAGGACAAGAGAATGACGTTGCTAGCGGTATACCCCGGCGTTAGCCTTGAGGAGATAAAGGAGAATAGCGGCTTCCCCATAAAAATACCGGAAAAAATTGAGGTGCTCCCGGAGCCGACTGCCGAAGAGTTAAGGGTTCTGAGAAAACTAGATCCTTACGGCCTTGTCCTTGGTAAGGGCTAACTTAACCTCCTCTACGAGTTTTATTCTTTTCCCCTTTTATTAGGTAACCCTCTCGTAGGTAAGATACTTATATTACTGGAAGAAGTCTTGAGAAAGGTTAAAAAACTTCAACGTTCGTTGTATGCTTTGGTGAGCGTTAATGTCTTGGAACTATAATGATATGCAGGAATGGATTAGGAGGGTGAGGAGAGGGGAGCTACCTCCCCTGATAATAACTGTCGCGATAACTGGAGGAATACAGGGAAAAGAGGTCACTCCTTACCTTCCTGAAAGCCCCGAAGAGCAAGCTCAACAAGCATACGAAGCGTATAAGGCAGGTGCATCAATAGTACACATTCACGTTAGGGATCCGAAGACTGGCTACGCAACTCCGACAGCCGACCCGGCCCAGATAAGGCTCGTGAACAAAAAGGTTAGAGAGCTATGTCCCGACATAATAATTAACAATTCAACTGGCATAGGCTTATTCACGTCTCTTGAAGAGAGGCTTAAAGTGCTCGAAGCAGATCCCGAAATAGCTTCGCTTAACGTTGGGCCTGTTGCCTGGAGAACCCTACTTAAGAAGAGGGAGCCCGTGAGGACGCAAGACGTACAGGTAGACCTTACGTGGCCTCCGAACTTCACTTGGAGGGAGGCGGAAGTATTAGCTAAGAGGATGTTAGAGAAGAACGTAAAGCCTGAGTTCGAAGTCTATCAGCAAGGACACTTCCACGTGGTATATCATCTCATCGAAAACAACTTAACCAAAGAGCCGCACATCGTTCAACTAGTACTTGGAGTTACGGGTGGAGAGCTACCCCATTATAAGAACCTGATAAACATGGTGGAGCATCTACCTCCGAATAGCTTTCCGTTCGTAGTTGGAATAGGTCCATTCCAAGCATACCTAACCACTATGGCTATAGTCATGGGCCTTCACGTCAGAGTGGGCCTCGAAGACAACATATTCTACCGTAAAGGAGAGCTGGCAAAGAGTAACGCCCAATTAGTTGAGCGAGTAGTAAAGATAGCCAACGAGATAGGGAGACCCATAGCGACCCCCGATGAAGCTAGAAAGATGCTTGGACTACCTAAAGAACCTAAGCAATACGACTAACGGCTAACAATTTGAAGGCGATAAGCTTATGGGGCTTCTACGATAGCGCGTATTAAGGGACTTAATGGAGGGATAATAGTTGAATAAAGTTAACATAAGGAAAGTAGCAGTATTGGGAGCCGGAACCATGGGTCATGGTATAGCTCAAGTTTGTGCTCAGAGCGGTTACGAAACCGTAATGGTAGCTACTAAGCCAGAGAGTCTGGCGAGAGCCCTAAACAATATCAAGAAGGATCTCGAAGTCTTCGTAAAGAAGAACCTCATAAATCGAGAGGACGTCGACAGAATAGTTTCAAGGATAACTATCGAGTTAAGCGTAGCAAAGGCCGTGAGAGAGGCAGATTTCGTGATCGAAAGCGTTGTAGAGGACTTGGAGGTTAAGAGAAAGATATTCAAGGAGGTTGACGATAACGCGCCTCCCCACGCGATCCTGGGCACCAATACGTCCACTATAAGCATAACTGAGCTTGCTAAAGTCACTCGTAGGCCCCAGATGGTCTTAGGGGTGCACTTCTGGAACCCGCCGCACCTCATGCCATTAGTTGAGATAGTTAAGACCGAGTACACATCGGATGAAGCCGTCGAGGTCGCAAGAGCGTTTATCGAAGATCTAGGAAAAGTCCCAGTTCTATGTAAGAAAGAGGCTCCAGGCTACCTTGGAGTTAGGCTCCAGGCAGCCATAGTCCTAGAGGCTACTAGGATGCTTGAAGAAGGCGTAGCCTCAGCTGAAGATATAGATATAGCGGTTAAGATGACTCTAGGATTGAGGTATCCTCTATTTGGACCACTACAGGTGGTCGATTTAGGAGGTGTAGACGTCTTCTACTACGCTTACAGCTACTTGTATAACGCAACTAAAGAGGAGCGGTTTAAACCGCCGAAGATCCTTAAAGAGCTTGTTGAAAAGGGCAAGCTCGGAGTAAAGAGCTACGAGGGCTTTTACAAGTACACTCCAGAGCAAGTAGAAAAGATAGTAAAGCTCAGAGACGAGTGGTTAATAGACCAACTCATAAGCAGAGGCCTACTAAAAATAAAGAAGTAAATAACAACTTAGCTATCTTCTACACCCTTTTTTTATCAAGCTAGCGAAGCTCTCCTAAAATTCGGTTTTTACGTACATTGCTTGCATTCTAAAAGCCTACTTAAAGCTATTTAGCAATCCTATCTTCCGTTCCCGCAGGAAATACCGAGAGTTTCTACGCGTTTAGAGAGTCGAGGACCATACGAATGAGAACAGTTATCGAAGTGAATTCTAGCGACTATTTTTAAAGAAGTTAGGCTTGTTTTGTCGTATATCGTAGTTAGCCGTCGTCAGCTTACGCCGACACTTATATACCTTATCATATCCGCGACTTCCTCACATCTATCAACTGAGTTCTCTACTTCATCGACTATTTCCTTCGCTATAGCACACCATTTCGGCCCCTTCTCATCACACTTCGATAACACGTACTCTAAAAGAGCGGTTCTAATGTCGTCGACTTCTTCTTCAATGCGCTCTATCATGTCAGCAGTGGTAAGAGCTTTTCGAGGGTTGTCCGACATCTCTTTAAACGCTTGGTCTATCAGCATCATAGCCTCACGTAGCTTCAACGCCATGTTCAACAGTTTTGAAATGTACTCCTCGTCGAAGTAGACACCTATACGCGTCGAAATAAGCAATCTTCTAGCAGCCGCCTTAGAATAGTCAGCAACGTCGTCCAACCTTAGTACGAGCCTCATTATGTAGTCTCTGTCTAGAGGCAGTAAGGTAGCCTTCGACAAGTCGTATATAAAGTTCCTCTTGGCTTCATCAGCCCTACGCTCGGCCTTCAATACTTCGGAGAACGTTGAGCTCGCGTCGTCAAACCGCCTTTCCTCTATCGCCTTAAGCATTGAAATTAGACCTTCAATAACTTTCGTTACCTCAACGCCGTGCTCTATGCACTTAGACACTATACCCTTTTCAACTTTTTTAGATGCCCATATCCAAGTTGACACTAAGACCACCGTAAGGCACGTTCTTAGCTTTCCTCCCTGCATTTATATACTTTGTTGTTTGTTAAATTGACAATCGTATCAAGGAGTGAGCGAAAAGGCAGAGACATGAAGCTATCCCCATCGTTACCGGGACGGTTAAAAGCCACGACATTATTATGTAACCAGTTACCTTCATGTTTAATCCCCGTAAGCACCTAGCCTTCGCTATTCCGGCACCAATTATCGCCGACACACTTGTGTGAGTTGTCGAAATTGGCATGCCAAACCCCCAGAGCATGTAGGGTATAGTCGTGAATAACCATACAGTTAAAGCTAATGAGAAGCCCGCCGCAACCCCGCTTGGATTATCTAACCTAGTTATTCTAAACGCGGTGGTCTCCACCACTCTTCTCCCCAAAGTGAAGCCACCTATGGCAATGAATGTGCCTCCCATAAGAGATAAGAGCAACATTGTTTCGTGCGTTGGTAACCCGAATTGTCTCTCTGTTATAGTTAAGTACACTCCAGTAGCATTAGCTACGTCATTCGCTCCGAAGGAATAGGCGGCAAACGCCAAGGAAACTATGTGAAGCGCTAGGAATATCTTTTCAACGTCGCGTTTCACCCTAAGAGATAACTCGAGTTTTAGGAAGAGAAAGTACAGGAGGACGGCTAGACTCATGGCTATGGCTGGCGATGTTACCCAACTTAGTATGATCCTCGTCATGACGCTCCAATTTATTTCATCAAATTTAATGGAGCCTATTACAGCGTACGCTATACCTACCCCCAATATTGACCCCGTTACGCTCTGCGAAGTCGAAATGGGCAAACCGAGAAGAGTTGCAGTAAGTATCCATACGCCGGCCGCTACGACCGCTATTAGGGCGGCAACTATATCTATCTGAGGTACAATCCCCCTACCTAAGGTCTTAATTACGTAGCTCCCTTGGAGCAGGGCCCCAATGATAGTGAACATGGAGAATAGCAGGAGAGCCCTCCTTAATGTTAAGGCCCCGGCACCTACAGCGGTATCTATCGGGTTCGCAGCATCGTTAGCTCCTATATTGAAGGCCATGAAGGCTGACGCTGCCACTCCAATGATATAAAGTATTAGTTCTATCATCTCTTCCACATTTCTCATGCTTCACTTTATAACGCTTACTAGCCAGCATGGAAATTTGTAGTGTGCGGTAGGTACATGATGACTGCGCATAGCGATAGGTTTTGCTAGACAATAGGAGTAGTCCAGCGCGACAAGGGACTTATTACGTGCAAATAGAAACGCCTTTAAGCCTAGACGGAAAAAAAGGCATAACGATGTAAAAATGGAAATTTATGACTTTGAAGCCCACTTCTATACGAAAGATTACGTTAAAGCTCTGCTTAAAAACAAGGCTTATCCAAGATATAAGAAAGATGAGAAGCAAGATATCTATTGGCTTTTATATACGCCTAGCGTCCAAGAACCCCACGTAGGAGCGTTGCTTGAAAAGCTCCTCAACGTAGAGGAGAAGAGAATACATGATATGAGGGAGGCCGGCATAAAAGTTCAGATCCTAAGTCTCTCGGCACCTGGATGTGAGCAGCTAGGACCTAAGTTAGGTTCTAGGATGGCTAGGAAGGTCAACGACGAACTCTCGAGGATCGTTGAGAAAAACCCCGACAGATTCATTGGGCTCGCAGCCCTCGCACCTCAAAGTCCCCAAGAAGCTGCGGAAGAGCTTGAGAGGGCTGTTAAGGATCTCGGACTTAAGGGTTGGAAGACCCACTCCAACATACGTGGTGAGTACCTAGACAACGAGAAGTTCTGGCCTATACTAGAGAGAACTGAGAGGCTTCGTGTACCAATATTTCTGCATCCTACCGTCCCGAGGATAAAACAACTCGGAGAACCCTACGGGTACGCAATGGCTGGTCCAGCCTTTGGTTTCGTTTTTGAGACTGCTATGTGCTTAATGAGATTAATACTGAGCGGCGTCTTCGATAAGTTCCCTAACCTAAAGTTCGTGCTAGGGCACCTTGGAGAGGCCATGCCGTTTCTCATCAACCGTATAGACTTTCCTCGCGTGAGGCCATGGGTCTACGAAAGCATGGACGTAAAAATATCGAAGAAGCCCAGCGAGTACTTGAAGAATAATGTGTTTATACTTACGAGCGGCGAATTCCCCGTACCAGCAATATCCTGCGCCATAGAGATAATGGGCTTAGACAGGGTTCTCTTCGGTTCAGACTATCCCTACGAAAACTCTGTAGATGCTGTGAAGCGCATTGAAGCTCTACCTCTCTCAAAGGAGGAAAAAGAGAAGATATACTCTCAAAACGCTAAATCGCTCCTAGGTATACGTTGAGGCGAGGCCCATAATCTCTGAAGAGTTAATGTCAACTGAAAGCTTAAAGCATAGGTCAAGAAACCAATATTAGCTAAAAAGGTGGTAGCATTGGTTTATGGTTATGCTGGTAAGATACTCTACATAGATCTAACGACCAAAGAAAGCTGGGTCAAAGCTCTCGATGTAGATTACGTCTATCCCGTAATCGGTGGAGCTGGGCTTGGAATAAAGATACTCATGGACGAGGTCAACCCGAAAGTTGAACCACTATCCCCTGAGAACAAACTGATCTTTGCTGTAGGTCCACTAACAGGATCCTTAGCCCCCTGTACAAGTAGGATGGCTGTCGTATCTAAATCACCCTTAACAGGCGCAGTTGGAATGTCGCTTAGTGGCGGGTACTTCCCAGCTGAACTCAAGTTCGCCGGTTATGATGCTATCGTAATATCGGGGAAAGCAGATGGACCGTCGTACATATGGATATACGACGATAAAGTGACCATAGGAGATGCATCAGGAATCTGGGGCTTATCGACGACCGATACCCAAATAATATTGAGGGAAAAACTGAATCAACCTGAAGCTAAAGTAGCATGTATAGGACCGGCTGGTGAAAGACTAGTACGATACGCATGCATAATAAACGAGAGGAGGGCGGCAGGAAGAAAGGGTCTAGGCGCTGTCATGGGTTCTAAGAACCTTAAGGCGATAGCTGTGAGGGGGACGAAAAAAGTTGAAGTTGCCGACCAAGAGAAGTTCAGAAAAGCTGTCAAGAGGATGTACGACTTAATGAAGGAAAGCCCTGTTCTCTACCCCTCTTTCTCGAAGATGGGGACACCTATGACTGTTGAGGTTACGGCCGAGCTTGGAATACTTCCAGCTAAAAACTGGACTGCTACTGGCCTGTTCGCCCCAGTTGAAACTCTTGGTGGAGAGGCACAAACTTATTACACCATCACCCGTATGGGTTGCTACAATTGTCCCGTAAGGTGCGGACAGGTAAAGGTTGTTAAAAGCGGTCCCTTCGCCGGCTTTATGACTGAAGGGCCTGAGTTCGAGACCACATATAGCCTTGGAACCATGGTCGGTGTCAGCTACCTGCCGGCTGTAATAGCTGCCGACAGGCTATGCGACGAATACGGCTTAGATACCATATCCACTGGAGTATGCATAGCTTTTGCGATGGAGCTCGTCGAAAAAGGTATACTGTCGGCGGATGAGGTCGACGGTATGGACCTTAGATTCGGCAACTACGAAACCGTGGTAAAGATGATTAGAAAGATAGCCTTCAGAGAAGGGTTTGGAAACATACTTGCCGAGGGGGTTAAGCGTGCCTCAGAACTCATTGGAAGAGGCTCGGAGAGGTATGCACTTCACGTTAAAGGTCTTGAGCTACCTGGTTATGACGTTAGAGGAGCTAAAGCGCACGGCCTAAGTTACGCTACTGCCTATACTGGAGCAGATCACAATAGGGGTTACTCTATACAAGAGATATTCAGTGTCCCAGTACCTTACAAAGTGGATAGGCTAGCGATAGAAGGTAAAGGAAAGCTTTGCAAGTGGAACCAGGACGTTAGGACTGCCGTCTGCGACTGCATGCCGCTCTGCGTGTTTCCGTTCGACATGGGGCTCGCAGCCAACGCCTTAGAGCTGATGTCAGAGCTCTACACAGCCTTAACCGGTTTATCCATGACGCCGGAGGAAGTCCAGAAAACTGGAGAAAGAGTCGTCAACATAGCTAGGGTATTTAACTTTAAGGCTGGCTTTACGAGAGCTGACGACACTCTCCCAGCGAGAGTCATGAAGGAGGGCATACCTGGAGGGGCATCGAAAGGACAAGTGATAACTCGAGAAGACCTGAATAAGATGCTAGACGAGTATTACGAAGCTCGAGGTTGGGATAAGGAGAAGGGCATACCAACTAAAGAAAAGATGGTTGAACTTGGCCTACCAATTGAGTGGCTAGCTTGACCTAGATCTCCTACTTCTCCTTTTTAATTTCATATATGAACGGTAAGATGACGGCTAGGTTCCTCATCTCCTCAACGCAGTGCTGAAACAGTCCCTTAGCCATCTCATAGCTCGCATACTTCGGGTTAAGCCAGAACCTGCTCCTCATCTCGCATCCTACATCCCTGTCTCTGACGAAGTGAGTCATGAAGCCCGTTTCGACCTCTCCATCTGCTCCTCGAAAGTATATTCGAGCACAGACCGCAGTAGCTTTTGCTTGCTCGAGCTTAGCTGGATTGAAGTATTGCGAGGGATCCTGAAAGTGTATCCTGAGCTTAGCTACTGGGGGTTTGCCCCCCAGAGTCTCGTCAACTATGTGGCTTGCTCCAATGTAGCTTCCAGGGCTCCACTTGTCGTCCCACGCACCGTATATGTGGTCAACTGGATGCCAAAGCTTGTAGACCTCAGTATGCTCCTTAGGAGATAGACCATAAGCGAACCACCACTCAATCATTCTCCTATTGCAGAGAGGCATTCTCGTAAGCACTGCTACTAAGTAATAGCCATCAGGTAGACGAACGTACCCGCTCTCTAAAGGCAGGTAGCCGGGCTCTAAAAGTCTACCTATTTCTTCAAGCCGCAACCCAAGACTCTCCAACAATTCATAGACCTCCACAAATTCTAATTACTTTCAACTCCTCGATATTATCATCGTAATCTATTTAAATTTAGCTCGAGTAATTATTTTAACTAGCAAGCAAACTATATACAACATATGGTGGAAAAATTGGAGAAGAAAGAAGGCGTTGGGTTAACGAAAGTCCAAGCGATAGCGATAGTGGTCGTTGTCGTCGTTATTGTTGCGGGCGTTGCCGCCTACTTCTTAACCCTACCTCCACCAGGTCCAGCTGCCCCCGAGTACATAAAGATCGGCTGGCCAGCTCCAATAACTGGGGGCATAGCAGCCTTTGCTGAGACTACGCCTTGGATGGTCGAGCAAGTTGAAAAGTATGTTAACAACGTTATGGGCGGCGTTTACTTAGCTGAGTACGGTAAGAAGGTCCCGATAAAGATCATCTTGAGGGATATTAAGAGCGATTCAGATGCTGCTGCTTCAGTTGCTGCTGAGCTAATAACTAGAGAGAACGTAGACTTAATGTTGGCCCTATACTCTCCAGCCATGACTAACCCGATAAGCGCCCAATGTGAGAGGTACGGAGTCCCATGTATTGTCTCCCAAACTATAATAGTTTCGTGGTTAATGGGAGGCCCCTACACTTGGTCATATTGTATTGGGCTAGCAGAACCAGACTACGCTGTACTATTCTTCGACCTCTTCGATACCATTAAAGACAAGACAAATAAAGTTGTTGCTCTGATAAATTCTGATGATCCCGACGGTAGAGCTACTGCGGCTGCCTGGAAGGCACAAGCTGAGAAGCGAGGATATACGATAGTGGATCTTGGCCTAATACCCTACGGTACGAAAGATTTCAGCACGTACGTGGAAGCATGCAAGAAGGCCGGAGCAGACATACTTACAGGCAACATGATTCCCACGGACTTCGCATCATTCTGGAGGCAATGCAACGAGATGAGTTACAAGCCGAAGCTCGTGGCGATGGCTAGGTCCCTCCTGTTCCCATCGTGGGTAGCTGCTCTAGGCGGCGACTTAGGGAATGGATTAGTCGGATACATTTGGTGGACGCCCTACCATCCATACGAGTCTTCGTTAACGGGACAGACTCCTCAAGACCTATGCCAAGCTTGGGAGACCTACTCTGGCAAACAGTGGACTCCTGTTTTAGGGATGACTCACGCGGTACTTGAAGTTGCGGTTAAAGCGATCGAGAAGGCTGGAAGTCTCGATAAGGCCAAGATAAGGGATGCGTTAGCCAACATAGACTTAAACACTATAGTTGGACGCGTCAACTTCAAGGCTCCTCTAACGTCTAGCCAGCAAGCGAGGTATCAAGCATTTGAGAACATGATTAAATACAAGGATCACTACGTCGTCGTACCACCAGTCGCAATTCAGTGGGTTAAGGTAGGGGAACGCTGGGATCCAGTAATAATTTACAATTGGGAGAGTCCAGATATCCCTGTTACAGGTAAGCTTTTCTTACTGAACTGAGAGATTAGGCTGCATCTCTCATCTTACCTTCAACTTTTTTATGTTTTTAATTAAGCTTCTAGAGGAAGTGATCCATCCAAACATGTTACTTATATTCCAGAGAGATGACCTTCTAGCGCAGTTAGGTCCTATAGCTTCGCAGCAGTCTGATACAACTATTGGCCAGAACTCTCTAAAGAAGGCGTCTCGAACCGTTGATTCCACGCATATGTTTAACGCTATCCCCACGAAAAAAGAGGTACTTGACCTTAAGCTGTTTGAGTACCTCCTCAAGCTTTGTATTTACGAACCCGCTGTACCTCTGCTTGTTGATTACGATGTCTCCTGCTAAAGGTTTAACTTCATCGATTATCTCGGGATTCAGGTCCACCGGCGTCGGATAGATCTTGCGAGTATACGTGCCTGACGTAGATTATCTTTAACCCTGCCTCCCTCCAAGAAGCTAAAACTCTCTTAACTGGTTCAATTATTCTCCGAAGCCTTGAAATGTCGAATCCCAATATGTCAAACATACCGCCATAGCTTAAGAAGGCTTTCTGCATGTCAACAACTATTAAGCAGGACCTCGTTAAATCCACGGTCACAGGGCTTGGTTTTGCCGGAAGCCTAATCAAATTAGGCATTTTTACCACCAAAGCTATTCGATAGAACTTAATCTATCGTATTGAATATAAGCTTGCTGAATCCCTAATTAATGGGGTGTAGCGTTGATAACCGTCAAGGTACGGCCCCTCTTCAACCTAAAGAGAATTATAGGTTCGAGCGAGTTGACGCTGAAGCTGAAAGAGGGATCCACGATAAGAGACTTAATTTATGTGCTAGTTGAACGCTATGGGGATGAGCTTGAGAAGCTTCTCTTAAAGGGAGGAGATGAAGGCAAAAGGAACATAGCCATTTTTGTTAACGGTAGGCTTATAGATTTCATAGATGGCGACGCTACGAGGCTTTCCGACGGCGACGTGGTTTCCATGATACCCCCGGCTGGAGGAGGTTAAAAAACTTAAGATCGAGCCAAGGTTTTAGTCATGGAGCCTACAGGAAACTACTTAAAAACCTCGGGGCATTGACTACTATTTTGGTGTTCTTGGGAATTGCTTAAGCTTAAAGGCGATGTATTTAAGGATGTTATTGAAAAAGATCGAGACGTATACAAATTTAAGACCTTCTTAGCTGGTGACTGGGTTAGCGGCGAAGAAAGCGTTGAAGTGAGGAGCCCCATAGATCTCAGCGTGATAGCTAGAGTTCCAAAGCTGACGTTCGATGAAGCTGAAAGGACCTTGGACGTCGTATATAAAGCTGGTAGGTGGAAGATCAGGGACGTGCCGGGGTGGAGAAGGCTTGATATGCTAGAAAGGTTGGCTGACCTAATGGAGGAGTACAGCGAAGACCTCGTAGAGACATTAATAGTCAACACCGGAAAGACTGGGCCCCAAGCGATTGGTGAAGTAAATGCTTCAATAGATAGGCTTAGAAGAGCCGACTTAGATGCTAGGAAGATATTCGGTGAGTACATACCAGGCGACTGGGATCAGACAACCATGGAGACGGAGGCAACCATAAGGAGAGAGCCCCTCGGAGTTGTCTTGGCCATTGTGCCTTTCAACTACCCGCTCTTCGATTCAGCCGCTAAGTTCGCCTACAGCATTGTGGCTGGAAACGCCGTAATGATAAAGCCTCCATCGGCAGACCCGCTACCAGTCTTACTATTCGCAAGACTAATTGAAGAGGCCGGGTTCCCCAAAGAATCCTTTGCTGTCCTAACCCTACCAGGCGGGGAGAGCGGTAGACTCGTAGCAGACGAAAGAATCCACGTAATCAGCTTTACTGGAAGTAGCGAGACCGGCAAAAAAGTGCTAGCTGCAGCTGGGATAAAGCAGTTCGTAATGGAGCTTGGCGGGGGAGACCCAGCAATAGTCTTAGAGGACTCCAACCTAGAGCTAGCCGCAGAAAGGATAGCTGCGGGAATATATAGCTACGCTGGACAGAGGTGCGACGCGATAAAGCTCGTCATCGTAGAGGAGAGCATATACGACGAGTTTAAGAGAAAGTTGGCGAAGGAGCTAGCTAAAGTAGTCGTAGGAGACCCTAGGGATGGCATAACGGTCATGGGCCCGCTGATAAGTCCGGATGCTGTAGATAGGATGCTCAATGCAGTTGAAGAAGCAGTAAGTAGGGGAGGAACCGTAGTCTACGGTGGCAGGAGGCTTGGATCGACGTACGTGGAGCCGACATTAGTGGAGTTCCTCAATAAGAGTTCCTTAAAGGATTTAAGACTATATAGGGAGGAAGTCTTCGCCCCCGTAGCGTTGATCACGAGCTTCAAGGAATTGGATGAAGCAGTAGATTTAGCGAATGGTAGAAGGTACGGGTTGGACGTATCCATATTTGGCTTCAACATAGAGAGGCTAAGGAGGCTCATTAGGTTCCTCGAGTTTGGAGCCATATACGTAAACGACATGCCTAGGCACGGAGTCGGCTACTACCCCTTCGGAGGTAGAAAGGAATCTGGGATTGGGAGGGAAGGAATAGGCTACTCGATAGAGTACGTGACGGCCTACAAGACCATAGTCTTCAACTTTAGAGGTATGAGAATTTGGAAGTACGCTGGGTAGGCTCACGCAATCTCGGTGACGAAAGTCTTTGTCGACCAGTATACGCAGTTGAAGCACGTTAAACCTTAACTTTAAGCTGTAGCCTGCCTTTAGGCGTTGAAGCGGGAAAGGTCCTCCAAAGCCACTCGTTAACTTTACGTCTCATCTCGACGACAAGCGCCGCTACCGCTAGCCGAGGCTACGAAGTTATTCAGGTCGTCCCAGACCGCGACTACCACGTTGCTGAGCTCAGCATATCCCACGGCCTTGGGTCTACGGTCAAGACCGCGAGTCGTCGAAGTTAGCCGTCGTACCGTCAACCCCTACGCCCACATAGGCAGGTCCCTAATCGAGCTTCAACGGCCGACACACCTCATAAGTCCGCAGTAGGTTAATATAGGGTTGCACCATCAAGGTTTAACGGGAAACCTAGACGCAACACAATGCTTGTAGGTGCAGCGCTCTTATGGCTAAGAGGAGCTCTTTCTCGCGGGTTATAGACATGCTCCGCGCGTTGAACTGCTTCTACAGTTTAAGGGACTTAGAGGAGGTCCTTGACGTCCCCTTCCAGAACCTGTGGAGGTACGTTAACCTGCTGAGCGTCCCAGAGGAGAAAACTATAGAGAAAATTATGAGTAGGGTCCGAGAGCTCAAGCTCATCGAGGAAACCATAGGTAGAGTGCTCTCGGACCCAGACGTAGATATATGGAGCCTAGCTAGGGAACCAGGCTTCCTGAGGCTCTTCTCCCTGGTTATCGAGGAGCTGGCTGAAGGTTTAAAGGTCGACGTCATCGTGCCCCTATCATACTACGCCTTACCTCTAGCGTCCGTAGTGGCTATGGATCTTGAGACGGCTATTTGCCCGGTAACAACCTATGGTGCTAGGAGCGAGAGGGAGGGGTTCTATACGGCACATTACATTTCCTCGAGGGATGGAGAGCTACGCATGATAGCTATTCCTAGGAGGAGCCTACACGGAAGGGAGAGAGCGCTACTGATCGACGTGGTAGTGGACGATTTAAACCTCGTTGAAGCAGTTGTAGGGGTGATAAAGAGAGCTAAGATTGAGGAGCAGCTGTTGGTAGCAATACAGATGGCGAAGGAGGTACGCTTAAAGCTAGAAGAGAGTAAGCAGGAGCTTCGGATAGTCAAGGTCTTTAAGACTCTACAATAGAAAGAAATAAGAAAAGGGGAGGAAAACAGTTATTAGGGGTTCTTACTTCTTAGCTTTCTTCTCTTCCTTCTTTTCGGCTTTCTTCTCTTCCTTCTTGCTCATCTTTTCCGCCTCGTCTATTCTCTCTTACATTTAAGAGCTTAAAAGGTTTGTACGTTTACGTGGAGATAACGCTTCCTTAAAGCTAGT
Organism: Candidatus Nezhaarchaeales archaeon; assembly: GCA_038887515.1. Taxonomy (GTDB): domain Archaea; phylum Thermoproteota; class Methanomethylicia; order Nezhaarchaeales; family WYZ-LMO8; genus WYZ-LMO8. The sequence continues at coordinate 593,836 of JAWAKK010000001.1, forward strand.
TGAAGAACTGTATACTACTGATTAGTTACTGAACGTTTTAGACTCGCGAACTGCCATGTAGTTGCTGTTGCTCCTCCCGCGACGTTAAAATAAAAACTGTCGCCCCTATCCTCTCTGGGGATTTAGGTTGAGGATAGCTTTCGTCACCATGGAGTACCCTCCCAACGTCTACGGAGGTTTGGGGGTCTACTCTCAGGAGGTAGCAACGCGCCTAGTTAAGCTAGGCCACGAAGTCCACGTCTTCACAATGAATTCAGGGGAGTTACCGAGAGAGGCCAACGATGGAGGGGTCTACGTTCATAGGTTTAAGCCGGTAAACGCTGCCTCCTTACTTAAGGTCGTCGTAAACGAGGAGCTGAATAGGTGGGGGCCCGGCTTTAGGTACTTTAACGACGTCCTGCTTTACAACGTGGAGGCTGCACTCACAATCGTTAAGCCCTTTGAGGGAGGCGAGGGCTACGATGTCGTAGCAGTCCACGACTGGCTATCGGCGATGGCTGGGCTCATAGTTAAAGATGAGCTAGGGATACCGTTAATCTTCCACGTGCACTCTACCGAGAAGGGAAGGAACTTTGGTGGAGGATCCGCCACTGTGTCAGCCTTAGAAGTGTTATGTGCCGATAGGGCGGATTCTATAGTTACGGTCTCTAACGCTATGAGGGACGAGGACTTGATCCCCCAAGGCTTTCCGGCGGGTAAGATACGCGTAGTATGGAACGGCGTTGATCCCCACAAGTTTTCACCTTCAAGGGTCTCAGAGCACGCAGTTAAGGAAGTTAAGGATAAGTACGCTACAACTAATGGACCCCTAATACTTTTCATCGGTAGGCTCGTTAAGGTCAAGGGTGTAGACAAGCTAATAGAGGCTATGCCGTACGTGGTAAAAGAATACCCGGAAAGCAGGCTACTTGTGGTAGGTCGGGGGGACCTCTACGACTACCTAGTGCATTTAGCCGGTAAACTCGGCGTAGCTGGCCGCGTTAGCTTCATTGATAAGTTTCTAGGCGACCAAGAGAAGGTTGTTATCTACGCTGCATGCGATGTAGCTGTCTTCCCCAGCCTGTACGAGCCCTTTGGCATAGTAGCCCTAGAGGCCATGTCCATGGAGAGGCCCGTCGTCGTCGGCGCTAGGGGTTGTAGTGGTCTTCGTGAAATAGTTGTTCCATCAGGCGCTGGCCAGTGCGGCGTACACGTAAACCCCTACGACCCCAAAGACATAGCTTGGGGTATAACTGCAGTTCTCTCAAGTCAAGACCGTGGTAGGTGGATGGGCTTGAACGGTAGGAGGAGAGTTCTCGATAGCTTTACGTGGGATCATACTGTTTCAAGGACTTTAAAGGTTTACGAGGAAGTCGCTAAGAAAGCTTAGCTACACGAAGTTGACAGCATTATAAGAATCTACCCTATTGTTTATCAGACCGTAGGCTAAGGTCGTCTAGCCAAAGTTCTCTTAATTTAAAATGGTCAACGTCTAGGCGAAACCCATAAATCAGCGGAATCGCTCGCTCGAACATTCTAGAAGGTGATACCGGCTATAGCATTGAGGACGCGGAACAAGAGTGTGCTTTAAACTTCGCGTATAAAGCTACGTTTAAATTAGCGATACGTCGACTGCTAGTTGCGAGTCAAGTCTCTTCAATTCTAGCTTTTTGAGAGGTCTTTCAGAGATGTTGTTTAACGGCTCGCCGCTCTTAACATTGAACTTTGCGTAGTGAAAGCCACACGTCAAAGTATGTCCTTCTAACGATCCGAGAAATAGCGGGTAGTCCATGTGAGGACATCGATTATCGTAAGCGTAGAAGTCGTTTTCAAGTCTTATTATTAGGATTTCGAGGTTCCCCATCTTTACTAGCTTCATCCCGTTCCTAGGCACTTCGTCGACCCTACATAGCTCGACAAGTTTACCGCTCATACTTCCCTTCACAAAAAAGAGGTTAAGAGTTCATTCTATGTGTCTAAACTTCTGCGTGTATGGACCTTCTCCAGGTTTCCTACGTCTAAAGTGCCCGGAAGGCCTTCCTTCTAGGAGTTCTTGGAACCAAGCCTCGTGCTCTATCTCCTCATGTAAGATCGATAGCGATAGGTCGTATGTTCTCGGATCCTTGCCGAAGGTCATGTTGCATATCTCCGTATAAACTCTTACTGCACATCTCTCAGCTTCCAGCAAGACCTTGAGGATGGCCTTTAAATCGCTGGGATCCGCAGGTAAGTAAGCCGCCGGACAGGCGGCGGCGTCGTGGAGTTCTTTAAGGTCCCTATAAAGTTCGCCTCCAAGCTCATATATGCGTGGCACAAGAGCCTCGAAATGAAGCCTATCTTCAAGCCTAGCGTCCTCTACGACCTCCTTTATAGCTTCTCCTTCTAGCCCTGTACAATGCATTCTCAAAAGGGTATAATAGTAGTACGTAGTGAACTCGGCGGCAGCTGCCCTCTTCAACTTATCTATCAGGAGGTCGACGTCGACTCCAGCTTTTTCAACCATTTCCCTTCCAACGTTAGTAGAATACTTCCTCTCTTTTACCATAACTTTGCATCCCTCAATTTTAAAAACAGACCTTTAATCTATTAAATGTGTATTCAGTTTTTTGTATGTCTTAAAAAACTAATCATTGTACTATTTCGATTTATAAAAATAAAAGAGTATTACGTAGAATGAGAAGCTATATTATAAGTAAAGTAGCTCTCCACCGTAATAGTAAGTTGTAATTGGAGAACCGTGAACTCAAGTTATCCTGCCTACCTAAGTAAACTTAAGTAAAAATGCAAAACATTTAGCATTGAAACTTGAGTTGCAGTTGAAGATGGCTGCAATTCTTAGCCCTTGCACCTACGAAGAGGTCCCCCATAAATGGTAAGCCGGTCCTTTATTACTTAATTATGGAGTCTAGGATCATCATTATGATGAAGCCTGCTATTAGTCCGAAAGTCGCTTCCCTACCAAAGCCCTTCCTGTGAATCTCAGGGATCATCTCGTCGACCACCACGAAGATCATGGCCCCAGCCGCGAACGCTAGGCCCCAAGGCAGTAGAGAATGGGAAGCCGACACTAGTATCAGTCCCAGTAGTCCTCCGAGAGGCTCAACTATGCCTGTAAGGGCCGCGTAGCCGATGGCTCTTAGAGGGCTATACCCTTCCCGTAAGAGGGGGAGCGCTACTGCTAGCCCTTCAGGTAAGTTCTGTAGCCCTATAGCCATAGCGATGACTAGCCCGGATTCCACGTTCCCCGTGCCGAAGCTCACGCCTACAGCCAATCCCTCAGGGAAGTTGTGTATCGTTATGGCTATGGTTAGCAACCATACGTGCGATAGCTTTGACGGCGGCCCCTCAGCACCGGCTACTGGATGGAAGTGAGGGATTAAGCGGTCTATGGCGTGAAGTGCCAGAGCGCCTACTCCGAGACCTGCAGCCGATATTAGTGATCCGCCTAACTCGACGGCCGGCACCAATAGGCTGAAGGTGGATGCGGCCAGCATAATTCCAGCAGCGAGCCCTAGAAGGATGTCTAGTAAGCTTTCCGAAACCTCCTTTACAAAGAGTACCGGTAGCGCCCCAGCGCCCGTGGCTAGGCCAGCTACTAAGCTGGCCGTGAATCCTATAAGTATTGGGTCCATCGGTACCGCTCATCTCGTACCGTATTTCGATAATCCCTAACTCATTTAGCGTAGCCCAAGTCTAGGCTTCCAGGAGCTAGCGGAATATTCCCGTAAGACTTGTTGGTATACCTTTAAGGTCTTCTCCCCTATAGCGTCCCAAGAGTAAGCTTCTTGCGTGCTCCTAGCGCCGTTCTCGCCCATCCTCCTCGCCACGTCTTGGTTATCGATCAAGTACTCAATCGCTGAGCTCAGTGCAAGTGCATCGCCTGCAGGTACTTTTAACCCATTGAAGCCGTTAACAACTATCTCCGACAAGCCTCCAACGTCTGAAACTATGACGGGCTTTCCGGCCGACATGGCCTCTAGGGCTACTATGCCAAAGGGCTCGTACAGGCTGGGGAAGACAGCTACATCACTTATCCTGTACAACCTCATGAGTTCGAGGTCCTCGACGAAGCCAGTAAAATAGAATTTATGTCTGAACCCAGTCCTATCGACCTTATCCATAAGCTCCTTGCGCATTGGCCCTTCACCCACAACAATTACCTTTAAGTCCTGTCTCTTCGATAGTAGCCTTAGTGCCGCTTCTACCAGTACGTGAGGCCCCTTTTCGTACGTCATCCTCCCCACGAAAAGTACTATCTTCTCCCAGTCCTCAGCGTAGTTCCTCCTTAACTCTTGGAGGCTTACGAAATCCTGCATACGTATAGATTCAACCCCGTTGGGTATCACGATGATTTTATCGTCCGGTACGCCTAACGACCTCCTCAGCTCGTCCTTCATGTAGTTGCTGCACACTATCACCTTCCAGCTTTCGTAAGTTAGCCACCACTCGACTTCGTGGATGTGTCGTTGCAACACGTCCTGTATTAGCCCGCCCCGCCTACCGTACTCGGTCGAGTGCACAGTCGATATAAGCGGCTTCCTAAGTAAGTGCTTAAGTGTAATGCCAGCCGTCGCCGTCAACCAATCGTGAACGTGAACTACAGAGAAGTCATCTTCCTCTTCGAGGGCGGCCTCTACCATGTTTAAGTTGAACTGGTGGACCCACGACGGAAAGTCGCTCGATTGGAATCCGCAGCTCGTGACCCTAATGACCTTCAGGTTCTTCTCCTGCTCTATTGTTGGAACCTCAGGATAATCGAGTGTTATGACGGTTACGCTTACATCTCTACGAGCTAGGGTTCTTGAAAGCCAGTAAACGTGGCGGGCTAGTCCACCTATAATTCTAGGCGGGTACTCCCAGCTAAGCATTAAGACCCTCATTTCCTGTTCAGGACCTCCTCAACGGCAGTAGGGACTTCTTTTGGGCTCGCCGCGACCTTGACCTTGTTGCTAGGCAACTTGTACTCCCGAAGTAACCTGAGAAAAGCTTCGTTGGTCCTTGCAAGTACTAAGTCAGAACGATATAGAGATTGCGACTCTAAGCCGCGAATACTTAAGCTTAGGAGGTTCATTTCGCTAGCCCTCATGCTTTCAACGCTGAAGACTGAGGATACCATGGGTTTCTTCAAGTAACACTTAATTAAGAAGCCAAGAATCGTTCCAGTCCACTCGTATGAGAGTATTAAGTCAATTTTAGGGTGCTCGCAAGATTCATGAATTATTGATGAGAAGGCCCTAGAGAAGGCGCCCATGGCTGACAACACGCTCGTCACTATGTTCGTGTTACTCTTTATCGTTATTGCGACCGAATGGTATACAATTCCATCACTTCTAAATCTTTCATCGGAGTGCCACGGGTATAAAATTACTACTTCGTAGCCTCTATTCACGAGTTCTTGAGCGTCTTCCCTTACTAGTAGGCCTATCGTACCATCGATATGCCAGGTAACTGCGAGTATCAACAGCGTGCACCCGCCTGTTAACTACTTATGGAGAGAGCAGAGATGATCCCCCTGTAGGTTAGGTAGAATCGACCGCCCTCCTCATTAACGTAGCCGAGCTCCTTACAGCACTTTAAGAGCTCGTTTACTTCGTTCTCGTTCATCATCTTGGAGTACTTCGCGATTTCGCTTATGCCGACGGCCGTTTCGTCGTTTATTGCCGATAAAAAGTACATGACCGATAAGACCTTATGTATCCTAGATATTAATTCGCACCCGTTCATAACTAACCCTTCAGCAAGAAGTACTCTACAAAGGGATCGCACCAGTGGCTCCAGTACTGTGCGTAGTTCTTTACTGGCACTGGGTTTAAAGACGTTTCTCCTAAGTAACTTGGGTTTATGCCTATCGGTAAGCTGAAGAGCTCGTTGCAGTATCCTATAGCGCCTTCAGAGATCATGTGGTCTAAGTTGTTCACTAGGATCCCGTAAGGGTCTAGACCGAGGACCTTCATGACCTCTACGAGGTATGGAGTATCTCGAGGCCAGATTACCGGACCGTGATACTCCAGGTCTCCTAGGTATGGTCTTTCTTCGACCCTCCTGGCAATTATACCGAAAGGCTCCCAGGAGCTACCTAAGCTTACCAGCCTCCTCTTAACAGTCATAGCCTCTATTGAGCTCCACATGCTCGATAGCTCCTCACCATAAGCTATACCTTTGAGTATAGTTAGCGCCACTACGCCAGCCGAGCTTGGGGTTTCGTCCCTTAAGTTGCTTGAAGGTTCTATGGTAAGCGGCGGTAGGCTACTTCTCGAATAGAACCACTTCTTGTAGCCGTCGAGCAGCTCACATTTCACGTCGTGAAGTTCTTTATCGGCTTTAACCTCAGAGTCCTGGGCAGCCTTCAGTAAGCTATCTAAACCCTCTATGAATAGAGCGTTAACCTCTACTAGGGCGAAGAGGTCTTGGGGGGAGACCTTCCACATCCAGTTCAAGGGTAGCCTAGTGGGCCACTTCAGGTCATTGACGGCGTAAATGACGTCCATCCATGAGGAGTTAGCCCTACATAGAATCAAGCCGTCGCGAATTATGCAACCGGAGAAGCCGTCTCCAGCCCTCATTAGCTTGAGGGCGGTCGACGTGAGTCTTAAAGCTTCCCTCACAAGGGCCTTCTCGCCTGTTAGATAGTATAGCTTCGCTGCTATGCTCATTAGTTGAGGGAAGGCATCGCTAGAATAGTCTCCTTCGCGTAGGAAGGTCTTTAATCCTTTAAGTTCTTTGGCTTCTAGGAGCAACTTTCTAACTAGTTCCACAAGCCAACTTGAAAGCCCTAAAACAGTAGTGTAGGTCAGTAAGTTCCACCTTAAGCCTTCGAGGAGGTCCCTAGCCCACACCCTCTTAAACCACATAGCCCCCGCTTCTGGGGCCAGTATGGAGTTTAAAGGTATGCCGAAGCCCAATAACCTGTCTACCCTTAAGACCAGCGCGTCGATTACCTTAACGGACACTTTACCCCTAATCCTCTCCTCAAGTTCCCTACGAAGCCTCTTCAACTTCCCTTTAACTTTGAGGTCTATCCTCTTGAAGTTCCACGCCTTTAACGGTACTTCGACGTTAATAGTGCCTCCATCGCACTTTAAAGCTATGGGCATCCTTACCCTACGGACGTGCCTTACGAAGTAAGGCTTGCCTCCCTCTAAGGTCCTAAATCCATCGCCGAGCTTGTAGATCCAATCGAAGGACAACTCTAGCTTATAGACCTCGCTGAAGCCCCTTATCTTCAAACTTAACGGAATGGTCTCGGGCTCTACAGTAATTGCTTCACCTTCTTGAATCAACTTAAAGTTCGATTCTACGCAAGTATCCATGTCGTAGAAGGCTAGGAGGGGGGCGAAGATTGATGGTCTAGATGCTGAAGCTTCTAGGACGCCTCGGCCCTCTTCGACCCTTATGGAAACTGTAACCTCGTACTTATCGCCACGATCGTCTACATACGCGTAGCGTGCACTTCTCCTTCCAATAGTTACCGTTATCGGTTTAAGGCTTTCAGCTCCAATAGGTTTGTAGTATATTGCATCTAGGACCTTGTACAGCCTATTGTTAAGGGGGCCCACCAATAAGCCCTGCCAGGAGAAGTCCCTATTACCGCCATGTAGAAGCCCTATGGGCGTCGCTATCGGGGCGTCGAAGTTGGAGGTAGAGTATTCGAGCAAAATGTCTTTCAATAAAACGTGCTTATTCCTAGCGTAATCCCAATCGGGGTCCTCGTAGGGTTCAATTTCGCAGAGAACGTCGAACCTCTTGGTAAGGTGTATTTCAGCCATCATTATCAATTTGAAAAACACCTACGAAAATATAAGCATTAAGGGGTTTAACGTAAGCGTTTCGATCCCTCTAGGACCCTAATAGCGGCTTCTAGAGCAGATCCATAGCCCTTCTCTATAGCCAAGTCTATTGTGTTTGCGAGATCTACCCAAAGAAGGACCTCCCTAATCCACTTTTGCAAATAGCCGCGAGCAACGTGTAGCTCTGCGACCTCCCTATCAATCCTCTTTAGGGACTCTAAAGCCTCTCCAAGGCTTCTAGCTTCGCATAGTATCATCCCGTTCCACAGAAACCTGAATGAAAGTGCAGGCGGTGTCTTAACCTTCCAAGCGTACTCCTCTATTCTCTTCATGTACTCCCTCAAGGTCTCTTCGTATAGCGATGTAAGCAGTGAGACGTAGCTAGCGAAGGCGTCAAGGGGCTTCTTGAATGGACTAAAGTATAAGTGGACTTCACCTGAAGAGCCCTTCTTCGAAGACATGTAGTAGAAGTTGTCACTTACGCCGAATAGCCTCCAATGCCTCAGGTACTCGCCTCCAACGGCCTTCGCGTACATTCCAAGCTCTTCGTAGAGCTTTAAAGCTTTAATTTGAAGGTCTGAGCCGATCCATGCGCTCACGTCTTTTTCGACGTCAGCCCAACTTATGGTGCTCCAGGGTGGAACGTCGTAAACACCCACCGGTCTATACCTTGAAGAGGCCTCCGATACAGTCATGACTTCTATCCTTCTAGCATTGAGTTCGTAGGGAAGCCACTTTAAGAACTCGAGTATCCCGGTCTCCGGCCAATGATGTTCTCCAAAGGTCTCGAAATCCATGGCTACGAAGACTACATCGCCAGCGCTATTCAATATCCAGTCGGCGTACTTGTCGGCGGTGAGCGGGTATTGGTCCCACGCGCTGTTAGAAAACCTGAACGCAACGTCGTCGCTCAACCTATAGTTTCTCAGTAGCAACTTTAAGTCGCAGCCGTAGGCAGAGTACACGTAGTTGGGGCTTCTCCAAGCAAGAAGCCTTTCAACGCCCTCCGTAACACATGTTTTAAAGCCCATATCGTGGAGCGTCTTGCCTATAACGTTGTTGTATATGAACTCCGTAGCTTCGGCAGCCTTAGGCCCTAGGCCGAAGACTTCCGATATTACCTCTACGCATTCGTCAACCTGCTCCTTAAACTCCTCTAAGTCCGAGAGTAGTGGAGAGATGCTGTGATAATACGTTTGGGCTATTAGTTCTACGTTCCCGGTATCGACGGCTTTACGTAGGAGGTCTACGAGGTCGCTACAGTACTTAACCGCTTGCTCTATCCAGATTCCACTTATACCTAGCGAGACCTTAAAGTTTTGGGTTTTAATGTTCTCTAAGATAGTTTGGAGGGCAGGCTTGTAGCACTTAAGTGAGACCCTCTTGAATACCTCCTTGTTTAGCTGTTCATCGTAAGCGGCATCGATGCCCCGAGAAATAAGGTCCAATAAGCACTTTGCGTTATATGGTCTAAGTCTTACGGGTTGATGTAGCTCGAACATGAAGGCTACGCTTTTAGCCATAGACAGATAGCTTTGCTTCGATAGGAAAGTATATAAGCTTTAAGTTAAAAATGGAGCCAATAAACCCCCGCCTAGAGGATGCCTGAAAATGTCGACGAATCAGCGACGGGATAGGGCGATCATCAGCATAACTCCGGACTTAGCGCTAGACCTTGGCTACAACTACGCTGGCGGCCTGGGGATTCTTGAGGGAGATAAGTTTTATGCCGCTTCGAAGCTTGGACTACGTTACTTCGTTTTTTCCCTATTCTATAGAGGTGGGTATGTGGACTATAGCTTTGATACACAGGATTCTCCTATTCCTCTACCACAACCACAACCGAAAGAGTTCATTGAGAGGTTAAGGCTCTTCGACGAGCTAAAGCTCAAACTTAAGGGAGAGACCGTATACGTTAGGGCCTTCGAGTATTGCGAAGGAACCTCAAAAGCACTTTTCTTTAGCGCCGAGAACCCCGAGTGGGCAGCGAAATTAACTGAGAGGCTCTACATAGAGGACTCCGTCGAAGAGCGCTTCTATAAGTATACTCTGCTTGCCAAAGCTTCGGAGGCATACATACGTCGTGCCATAGCTCTCGACGACATAGAGTACATAGATCTCCAAGAAGCATACGCAGCTCTACTGCCCTTATTCTTAAGGATACCAGGAAAATATAGGCTCGTAATACATACTGCTGGCCCTTGGGGGCACCCAACGTTCTCTCGAGACTTATTTAGGAGAGAGTATGGGTACATGTTCGTTGACCAAGATATAGTCCTAACCGAGATAGGCCTATCGGCTTCAAAGCAAGCCTTTGCAGTTTCAGCGAAGCATCTAGATATATTGTTGAAAGTCTTTCCACATCACGGCGAGAAGCTCACCTACGTTACCAACGGCATAAACCTGGAGAAGTGGATGGATGGTGAGCTTAGAAAGAAGTATGAAAACCACGAACTTACGCTAGATAGGTTTATAGACGTTAGGCTTAGATTGAAGGATTCGCTAATAGAGTTATTAAGGAAGTACAAGGACATAGACTATGAGGATAAGTTCATAGCTGTATGGTCTAGGAGGATCGTGGCGTACAAGAGACCTGACTTTCCTGTAAGGCTAATCTCCGATTCTAAGGACCTGCCGATAGTCTTTGTGCTTAGCGGCAAAGCGCACCCCCACGACGTTAAGGGATTAGAGTTCATGAAGTTGTTCAGAAGGATCCACAAGGAAGTGGAGAACGTCGTATACATACCCAATTACTCAAGGAAAATAGCTAAGATATTGCTAAGCGGAGCCGACTTACTTCTATTCACACCGTTCTCAGGGTGGGAAGCCTGTGGAACAAGCTACATGAAGGCAGCAGTGAACGGGGTCCCATCACTCTCGTCTAGGGATGGAGGGATTTTAGAGTTCTTGGTGGACGGCATAAACGGCTGGCTCTTCGGAGAAGATCTTAGAACGTTGATAGATTACTATTCCCCCGAGGCTCAAAAGATTAACGAGGAAGAGTACGCTCAATTCCGAGACCTCTTCTTTAAAGTGCACGAACTGTACAGGAATAATCCAGAGGGCTACTACAAGGTGGGGTCAAACGCCTTAAGAACATTCGTCGCGCGTGCAAACATGGAGAGGGTGATGAAGGAGTATTATCCAGGGCTCGTGAAGCCGATAGTATGACGCTTACGCGGTCGACAATCTTAAGCTTAAGGCGATGTTCGGCGGTCCTGTAACTTAAACATTCCGCAAGGCTAGATGAGACGTTAACATCTAGGCTCCTTACTTAAGCTTAAGATGGCGAGAACTAAGTTAGCCTATTCTCTAAACCTTTTGTTAGATATATTTATATGCTCCGCATAAACATCATTTATTGTATATTTACGGGCACGAATATTACATTAGGTGGCTTCATGTGGGTAAGGTAAGAGTTGCGCTAATAGGTGTAGGGAATTGTGCTTCAGCGGTCGTTCAAGGGGTATTTTACTATAGGTGCGCCGATGATGACGTTAATATTCCTGGACTTCTTCATCCAAAGCTTGGCGGCTACCACATAAGCGACGTGGAGTTCGTAACGGCATTCGACGTGTCTAAAGAAAAGATAGGTAGAGACCTTAGCGAAGCCATCTTTGCTTATCCGAACATAACCAAAAAGTTTGCTTACGTGCCTAAGCTCGGCGTAGAAGTTAAACCTGGACCCGTGCTTGACGGAGTCGCCCCTCACATGGTTGATTGTTTCAAACCTCACGACATGGATATAAGCTTGGACTTCGTGGTCGACGAGCTGAAAAGCTCTCGGGCCGAAGTTGTCGTTAACATGCTTCCAGTCGGTAGCGAAGAGGCTACAAGGTTTTATGCGGAGGCTACCGCTATAGCTGGCGCATCGTTCGTTAACGGGATTCCTGTCTTCATAGCCAGCGACCCGGAGGGCTATTGGCCTAAAAGGTATCAGAAGGCCGGCGTCCCACTACTAGGTGACGACATCAAAGGGCAACTTGGAGCTACGATACTACATACAGCGCTTGTATCGTTATTGAGGGATAGAGGTGTTAAGCTTGTTGAGACCTATCAGCTTAACGTCGGCGGCAATACGGATTTCCTGAACATGACGGTTGAGGATAGGCTTAAGAGCAAGAGGATAAGCAAGACGAGGGCTGTAACAAGCTTGGTGCCTGATGGATTTCGCCTTGAAGAGGAAGGAAGGATGAGGATTGGTCCTAGCGACTACGTACCTTTCCTAGGCAATACCAAGGTCTGCTACATATACGCTAGGGGGTTGAGCTTCGCAGACTTTCCGGTAGAGCTCGAAGTCAAGCTCAAGGTTGACGATAAGTCTATGTTTGCTGGAGCGATGATAGATGCCATAAGGTTAGCCAAGGTAGCTATGGATAGAGGGCTATGTGGCCCCGTGCCCGAAGTATGTGCCTACTACTTTAAACATCCTCCCAAGCACGCTCCAAGTCCTCAAGTAGCGTTAGAGTGGCTTAAAGAATTCCTTGAAGAAGGAGCGGAGCCAATAGGGGAGGAGGCCATCATCGTTAAGTAAGAAGGAAATTCCTTAACCTTAAAATGCAAGGTATAGGTTAGAATTTCAAGAGGGTGTCATTCGGGTGAAAGCGCTAGTTACTGGCGGTTGTGGTTTCATTGGTAGCCATATAGTCGAAGAGCTGCCAAAGAAAGGGTTTAACGTAACGGTTTTAGATGACCTGTCGTTAGGATCCTTAGATAACATCAAAGGTTTAGATGTAAAGTTTGTAAGAGGGGACTCGGAGAGCGTTGCTACATTTGAAGAACATTTTGATGTAATACTGCATAACGGCATCCCTTCGAGTAGCCCAATGTACAAGGCTGACCCCTACTTAGTGGTGAAAGCCGTTAGAGGAACCATGAGCGTCCTAGAATACGCTAAGAAAAAGCGTTCTAAAGTTGTGTTAGCCTCCACTTCAAGTATATATAACGGTAATCCAATACCTTGGCGAGAAGACATGAACATCATGGTAACGGACTACTATACCGAAGCGAGATTTTACTGCGAAAGACTCTGCAAGCTATATGCATATCTCTATGGCGTAGAAAGCGTATCGTTAAGATACTTCAGCGTCTTCGGCGAGAGAGAAGAACACAAGAAGGGTTATGCTAATGTGTTAACCCAGATGTTATGGAGCGCCCTAAAAGGGAAAGAATTCGTAATTTACGGTGATGGAACTCAGACTAGAGACCTAATATACGTGAAGGATGTGGTCGAAGCAAACATAAGGGCCATAGAGTTTAGCGACTATATCGGAAACGTTAAATTCGAAGTTTTCAACGTAGGCTCTGGGACCTCGTATTCCTTTAACGATATGGCTAAGCTCCTTAGAGCTAGTGGTCTAGACGTAAAATTAACGTATAGGGGGAACCCGATAACAAACTATGTTCAACACACCCTCGCCGATATGTGTAAGTCCAAGCAACTATTGAGGTTCAATCCGCAATATAGAGTTGAAGAGGTTCTACCACGCTTAATTGAATACTACAAAAGAGTCTCAAACCTATTACCTTGAGTATTTCACCATCCGAATTACTTTTAGCTTAAGTTTATGTTCCTTCTCTACATGAAATTATGCTACACGATTAGTGTGAGAAACATTTCCGATCGAATATTAAGAAGTTTTAAAATGCACTTGAATGAAGTATTGAGGTTTTAGGGATTGGATGAACATTTCGTTCTTTTGCTCTTATACTCGGTGATTCACCTACAGCTTCAGTTTAAGACATTAACCAGTACTTCGAAAACCTCCTAATAGGTCAGATAGGGCGATCCCAAACCAGCGAAGGGGGGCCTTAATAGCAGAGCCTATTTTAAGCCCCATTTCAAAAAAAACGAGGATTTTTGGCGGGCCCGCCGGGATTTGAACCCGGGACCTCCGGCTCCGGAGGCCGGCGCTCTATCCTTCTGAGCTACGGGCCCTCCAACGTCAGTTAGCGTATTGCGCTCTTATTACCTTGGCGTCCCCCCCCCCCGCTTCTTCATTGGATGCCTTAGGTTTAAATTGTTGGTTAGTGATCCTGATGTTAGTTAGTGTGGTCTAGCCCTATGAAGCTCATGGATCTTGGCAATGTCCGTCAAGCGGTTATAGTCGAGAGGTTGAATAGGTTCGTAGTGCTCGTTGAGCTGGACGGAGAGCTCGTTAGGGTCCACAATACCAATACCGGTAGACTTCACGATGTGCTTGTTAGGGGTTTTAGGGCTCTGGTTGCTCCAATAAGGGGTAGGAAGCTTAGTTACAGGCTCGTTGGTGTCGAGCATAGGGATGGGCTGTACGACATAGTCGACACAATCACTCAGGAAGAGGCCTTTAAGAGGGCATTAGAACTGAAGTTGATCCCATACCTTGAAGACTACGTTTTGGTTAGGAGGAGGCCTTTGATTAACGGGGTCGTCCATGACTACCTGCTTAAGCGCGGCGAGGAGTATGCGGTTGTTGAAATTAAGAGTGCTGAGTTTAGAGGGAAGCGCGGCGAAGCCATGTACCCCGACTGTCCTACGCTTAGGGGTAGAAAGCACATAGCCAATTTGATAAGGCTTTCAAGAGAAAGTAGTTTAAAAGCCTACCTAATATTCATAGCAGCAATGCCTAAGCCTAGGTGCTTCATGCCTTTTAGGGAGGCCGACCCAGTAGTCGATAAGCTTGTTAGGGAGGCTTTGAAGAGCGAGGTTGAAGTGAGGTCTATAGCCGTTTTCATGGATTATTGCGGCCGCGTATACCTCGAGAACCCTGACTTACCGGTATGTACTGAGTGGTTAAGGATTGAAGTATAAATTAGCGGTTACGGGAGAAAAGTATACAGTGATCTGTTCCCTTGAGCTTGAAAAGTCATGCTACAATCATATCAAGGCACGGTACTGACCGACGATAGAAAGGCGAATTCCTTTACGTTTAGGAGTAGCTAAATTTACATAGGAGAAAGGCGAATCTCCTTAAGGAAAGTACGTATCTTAGGGTTTCATCGATGAAGTTCTTAGGGATAGACCTCGCTGCCAGTAATAAGAGGCCTTCAGGCTACTGCATCCTCCATTCCAAAGACTTGCTCTGTGAAACGGGCGTTGTAAGAAGCGATGAGGAGATAATGGAATTAGCGTTGAAAACTTGGCCTAAGGTCATAGCGATAGACTCTCCATTATCTCGCGCGCTTAGAGGGTGTCCCTTTAGAGGGTGCGACTTAGAAGCTAGAAAAAGAGGGTTCATGGTATTGCCACTAAGTATGCCAAGCATGACGAGGCTAACCGAGAGAGGAATTAAATTAAAAGAAAGTCTAGGAAAAGCTGGCTTTAACGTCATAGAGGTCTTCCCTACGGGGGGCTTTAAGGCTCTAGGCATAAAGCCGCCTAAAAGGGGGTTTGAAGAAGCCGTAGCTGGACTAAAAGGTCTTGGATTAAAGATTTGTAGTGTGAGGAGCGTTCACGAACTTGACGCAGTGATGGCAGCTTATACGGCCTACAAGTACTTTAAAGGAGAGGTTGAGGTGCTAGGCAACGTCAAGGAAGGCTTCATAGTGATCCCCAAGAAGTAATATGAAGTATGCGGTTTGAGGATGAAGCCCTAGCTTAGTTGACGTAACATTAAAGCGAAATACCTTTTAACCCGCAGAGAAATGATACAGAAGGGTAGAAAATTATTGTCTACATCTGTTTTGAACGTTAAACCTCCAGTTGAAGGTAGAAAGATGTTGTGCCCTTACTGTGGGTGCTACGTGGATTTAAGCGAGTACTACGCAGCTCACTATAATCGTCGATGTTTGAACCGTAAGCGCAATAATTAAGCTAAAGAATTTGTAGCAGCACAAATAGTAGTGCGAAGCGGTGCGCCCTATGAGCTTACAAAGGGTCGTTAACTTGGTGGAAACACTAATTTTGAGCTCTGCCCTAGGACCTTCCCCTAAGTTTGATGAATCTCACATAATTAAGCTGTTCATGTCCCTCCTTAAAGAGGGGGCCATTGGTAGGATTAAGTTATCGAAAATCCTATCATTGGGAGAGGGATCTACTAGAACTTTAATCTCGAAGATGAGGAAGCTAGGCTTAATAGAGGAAACGAAGAGGGGATGTTCCTTAACAAGCCTTGGAAAGGAGATTGCTGATATTCTGACCTCTAAAATACCTTTAACATGTGAGGTCCCAATTAACGACTTCGGTATAGGAGGTAAAGGTGTCGGGGTCCTGATAAGGGGGGCCCCGGCAAGGATTGATGTGGTTAAGCTCAGAGACGAAGCAGTAAAGAGGGGTGCAAAGGCTCTTATAACATTAATTTTGATTGATGGTAAGCTAATCATGCCCGTTCTAGAGGAAGATGTCGTAAGTAAGTGGCCTAAAACTGCCCGCTCCATATTAGAGACGTTTAACCCAATGGATGGAGATGCAGTCCTAATAAGCATAGCCGACGACTACTTAAGCGCTGAAAAGGGGGCACTGATAGCTGCTTGGAACCTAGCCTTTAAGTGGACTTAGTGCTAAATCATAGCTCATCGAGCTGATTAATGAACCTTAAGGTTAACGAGCCTAAGAAAATCCTCTACACTAGAGCCTCGTAGCTTAATGGTAAATTTGGTGGAGGGATTTTAATAGTGACCTACAATATAAATATATAGGGGCTAAGAGCTTTGTTAAAAACGTTGGACTTATAGAATTAAGGCTTCCTAACCAACTGTCGTCTACATATCTTACAAAGCCCGTGGCCTAAATGACAGGAGGAGCATATGTGCCTCTGGCAGCGCCTGCAGATTAAATGAGCTACCCTGCTTCTACATATTTCACATATCATTTTCCTCTAAGGTCCCTTTCAACTACTTCAGCTATTTTCTTCCCAGAAAGTAGCATTGAGCCGAATATTGGCCCCATCCTAGGGAGGCCGTAAACTGCAGCTACGGCCATTCCTGCTACGTAGAGGCCGTCTATTACCTTCCCCGTCTTCTCCACGACTAGTTGTTCCGAGATTTCGCTATAAGCTGACCTCTCTCCTACGAGGGTTATTGATGCGTTGGGTATCTTCCTAGAAGCCACGGTCACGACCTCGGCATCGTGGCCCGTAGCATCTATTACTGCCCTAGATCTAATGAACATTGGGTCTACGTGGAGCCCAGCTATTTGAACTGCACTCCACTGAACGCTTACACCTTCAATCCTCAAAGGGTTATCCCTATATATTACATCGTCCACGCTGAGGCCAAGTATCACTTTAGCCCCTGCATCAATTGCACCTGAAGCTAACTTAGCGAGCATCTCGGCTGCATCCGTTATATAGACCCCACTACCCACAGGAGTCAGTTTACAACCGACCTCCCTCAATATTTGATCGGCCGGCTCTCCCAGCAACACCTTGTGGAATAGCATGCCACCTCCCCCTATGCCGCCACCGAAGCTCAATCTCCTCTCCAAAAGCACAACTTTGAAGCCTCTCTTCGCTAAGTACCTCGCTGCCGTCATACCTGATGGTCCTGCTCCAACAATTACAACGTCAACCTTTGATATCTCAATCCAATCCTTGCAGGCGTTCTCAACTATTATTCTGGTAATCTCGTTCTCGGGCAAGCTCTTTACGATCATGTACACCAACCCCTAAAGAAGTTGGGCATGAGTATTTCTAAGCTAGACTAGGTTTAAATCGTTTAAGGATCTATTTAAGGAGCGTTTTAAGTGACTCTTCGACCTCCTTGACGAAGCGTTCCCCCCGCTCCTCAGCTTTAGTAATTAACGAAGATGCCAGTAGGGTCAGTGTTGCAGCTAAGAGACCCCATACTCCCGGGTCGAATTGTAATACGTTCTGTATCCACGAGGTTAACTGACCGAGTTGTAGCGCGTAGCGTGAAAAGGTCAATACCCCGGTTACGGTTATGCCTGCTACTATGCTAGCATACGCTGAAACCTTGTTTGCCCGTCTCCACACCAAAGCAGCTATGAAGGTTGGGACAAGCTGTAGAAGCCAGCTTGAAGATGTAACTGCAAGATCCACTATAAAGCCCTTAGTGAAGGAGAAGGATAAAGTCGCTAGCGCTATAATTACCATGAAGACCCTACCAACCAATAGGGCTTTACTCTCATCGAACTTCGGCCTTACCGCCTTCACGACGTTCACCGCGAACTCGGAGCTCAGCGTTAGCATTATCGAGTCAAGGGTCGATATGCTGGCAGCAAGTATCCCCAGAACCGCTATTAGTGCTATAGGCTCCCATACCATCGTTAGGAGGGTGGGTGTAACCATATTTTGATCTTTGACTCCAGGAACCACTATATGAGCTACGAGACCAAGTAAGGTCACAATCACCGTGTAAGCGAAGCCGAAGACTAGAAAGCCTCCAATCATGTTTCTAAGGGATCTAACAGATTTTGGTACGTAGAACCTTTGAACCACTTGAGGGTTCGATATACAAAAGAAGAACCATGGAATAGTCATGCTAACGAAAGTCGGAAGTGTAAACTTATTGTGGGGCCCTGGAACGCCCAGTATCTCTACGTCCTGGGCCAGCTTATCGAAAACCGCTCCTATACCTCCAGCTAGCTGGAAGACCGCTAATAGCATTACGATAGACGACACTAACATAACGATAGCTTGTAAAGCGTCAGTCCAAGCGACGGCTCTCATGCCACCCCAGAGCGTGTACGCAAAGGCTACAACAATCACTAGTGTTGCACCAAACTCAAACGGTAAGGCGTTATTGGTTAATCCACTAACAAGAACCCCCACACCTATTAACTGGGCTGCCATGTATGGTATCAAGAAGACGTGATAGAGGACGGCGACTATCATTCCAAGTAACGGACTTCCATACCTCTCTGCAAGTAGCTGAGCCGGCGTTACAAGGTTCCACTTTCTACTGGCAACGTAAAACCTCAAACTAAGCAAGACCGCTAACATTAAACCCATTAAGTATATGAGTTCGAACCCTAAAGCCCCAACACCGTGTATTGCCGTTAATCCAACGAGGCCAACCATCATGAAAGCGCTGTATGTTGTAGCTGAATACGTCATTGCGGCAATGAAGCTCCCTATCTTTCTTCCGGCTATAAAGTACTCCTCAATAGTTTTTTCAGTCCTCATCTTGCCTTGGTGAGCTATGAAGAAACATACGGCAAAGAACGTTATAATTGAGACCAAGACAAGTAGAGGGTCCATTTCTAGGCCCTCCAGCTCTTCATAGTATAAAACATCAACGCTATGGCAGCCAGTGCATCAATACACCAGAAGAGGTACGTAAACCACATAAGTTCTGGGGATCTTAAGGCAGTGTATGGAACTACGTAGGCTAGTAGCAGTAGGACTATGAAGTAGATGATCGTTGAACGGTATTTCATTTCTCTTCGAATTTCTTCTAATTCGAAGAGAAAATATATAAGTTTTTTTATAAAATTTCTCTTTAGAAATGGCTGAAGAGACGATACTAAGACTATTGAGGGAAAGGGGTAGTAGAGGGGCCCTTCAATCCGAGATACCTGAATCTACAGGCTTTTCGAAATCGACGATATCCTACTTCTTATCGAAACTTGAAGGCGAGGGGATTATTGTTAGGAGAAGGGTTCCCGGCTCCGGCTTTAGAGTTTGGCTAAAAAGTTCGGAGTCCTCGAGTAAGCTCGTAAGGGTTGGTATTGTAAGAGCCGCCGAGTACCCGTTTATCTTTGACTTCAAGTCTATGCTTGAAGAGAGGGGTTTAGGAGTTTACGTGAAGGTTTACGATGATGGAGTAGCAGTCATGAGCGACTTAGTTAAAGGAAAGATAGATGCCGGGTTTTCGCCTTTCATAACTCAGCTGATCTTCTATGCCTCCTCTAGGAGGAAATTTAGGATTGTAGCGCTGGGAGTTAGCGGTGGTGGAAACATAGTTTTGAGGAGAGGAGTTGAGCTAAGCGAAGTTAAAAGGACGGGCTCGACGCTTGCTTCAACGATGGACGTTTGCCTAACAGCATACTTGAGGAAGGAAGGCCTCAGCGATGTTGAGGTCGTTTACTTTGAAAGCCCACAAAGCATGGTTAAAGCGTTAGAGGAGGGAGTAGTTCAGATGCTAAGTATATGGGAACCCTATGCAAGCGTGCTGGAGTCGAAGGGCCACAAAAGGATCATTAGGTTCAGCGATTACCTAGGTTTATACCCATGTTGCATGTTGGCCGTAAATCCAGTAGACGAAGAGCTCGTAGATCTAATAATCGATGGCTTCGCAAGTTCCTTGTCGAAGAGGAACTACGAGGACCACGCCGTTAAGCTGGGCGATCTGATAAACGTGGAGCCAAGCATTGTGCGGAAGAGCATCTCAGAATACACGTTTCATCCCAAGTTCGAGGTTAAAGATGTCAGTAGGTACTTAAAGGCTGTCGGCCTTGAAGCGACACTTCCATGGATATAAGTGGTTAAGTTTTTGTAAAGCAGAGTAGGAGCTTGTTGTTCATAGCAAGTCTCTAACTTTCTAGCGCGCTGATGACCTAACTCGTCCTCAGGTTCAATATCATCTAATAGTTGGCTTGAAAGATGGTTATGCTCTTTAGTTGTTGAAGTCGACTAGAAATAAATATCTTTTAACCTTAAACTCTACAATTGATGGATATGCCTCTTTTAATTGAGGCTAAGAATATTTACGAAGGATGGTTTAAGGCAGTCTTAGCTGTACTAAATCATGGATCTTGGACTGCAAAGGAGGATTCTAAGATCCTAGAGGTGGAAGACTTAATTCTCCATATAGGGGACCTGTCGAAACCTACAAGGCACCCAGAAGTTCTCGAAAAGATAGGGTGCCTAAGTCCTACTCAACTAGAAGCTTACGTTAAGCAGTTTACGTCGTCAGACAAAATGGGCTTCGCTTACACCTATGGCGAGAGACTGAGAGCCTACGCGTGCCCAAGGTGTGGTGCAACGTTCGACCAAGTATCATTCGTCAAGGAAAAGCTATCGAAATTTCCGAATACGAATCAAGCGGTAGTTGTATTATACAATCCATTAAGAGATTCGGATAGCACCAAGCATGGCGATCCACCGTGCTGGAACTGGGCTCAATTTAGGCTAAGAAAGAAAGAGCTACACGTTACAGCCGTCTTTAGGAGCCACGATTATGCCAAAGCTCTTTATCCAAACCTCTATGCGATAGCGACATTAGCGGAGGAACTTTACCCAAAAGGTACCAGAAAGCTTACGCTACTGTCTGCTAGCGCTCACATATATGAAGCCGATTACAAGATTGTCGAGAAACACGTATCCCCCTTCAGGTTGCTGTACAGAGTTTAAGGTATTATGTACGGTAACACTCACTTACTTGCAATGCTTATATGCCTCATCGTCGCATAGCTCTAACGGTGTCGAGATTTGAAAGCTTTAAAGCTAGCCGAGCTCTCTTGGGTTGAGCTTAGGGAGCTACTAGACAAGGGACTCGATACGGTCTTTATCCCCGTCGGAACCATTGAAGCCCACGGCAAGCACTTGCCACTAGGTACTGACATTTACATCCCCGACAAGATAGCTGAAGTCCTATGCTCAAAGGTTGGCGGGGTACTGGCTCCGACGATTCCCTATGGAGTTACAAGAAGCATGATCGGATACCCAGGCTCGCTTACCTTGACGCCGGAGACCTTTAAGTCTATGATCAAGGAACTAGCAGTATCATTTGGCAGAAAAGGCTTTAAGTACATCATCTTCGTTAACGGACATGGAGGGAACACAGAACTGATAAAGGAAGCCATTAGGGAAGCTTACGCGGAAGCTGGCGTGAAGGGTATGGTGATTGATTGGTGGCTTGCGGCCAAAAACGTTATCGATAAGTACTATCCTGTAGGTCAAGGGCACGCATTGGCTGAAGAGACAGCAGCTCTAATAGCTTCTAGAGCCGACCTCCTTAAGAAAGACCTCTACGATGAGGACGAGTACGTTCTGTATCAAGAAGGTCTCTGGGCCTACCCCCTCCCAGCTTCAGCATTGGCTTACAAGAATGAGAAGCCAAAAATCGATTTTGATGAAGAGAAGGCTAAGAGGTTCCTCGATGAGGTCTGCGATTATCTAGCTAAAGAGGTCGAGAGCGTAATAGAGAG
The DNA here is from genome assembly GCA_038887515.1 of Candidatus Nezhaarchaeales archaeon. Taxonomy (GTDB): domain Archaea; phylum Thermoproteota; class Methanomethylicia; order Nezhaarchaeales; family WYZ-LMO8; genus WYZ-LMO8. The sequence goes on from JAWAKK010000001.1 coordinate 615,631, forward strand.
GTGGAGGAGAGGTATTGACGCCATCGAAAGGAGGCTTGGGAAGTTAAGCTAACAACTCGCTTTCTTTAGCATGGTGAGCTAGTAGACTTACTGATTTTCAAGCCTTTACCTCACAAAACCATGGAAAGGCATTTAGCTTTTAAAACGTAGACCTATCGTAGGTGAGGTTGATTGCACGAGACCCTCATCTTAACTGACGACGATGTTAAAGGGCTTCTTTAGATGCGTGAAGTCATCAGTGCTGTGGAGTCAGCATTTAGAGAGAAGTGTCTTGGTAGGGTTCAAATGCCCCCAAAGGTTTACTTATTCTACAGAAAGCACGATGGTGACTTAAGGGTCATGCCCTCTTACCTCGAAGATCTCGAAGTCTCTGCGGTCAAAATCGTGAACTCTCATCCGCGAAATTGGATTACGTATAGTTTACCGACGGTCATGGCCATCGTTGTACTCGTAGATCCAAAGTCGGGTTTTCCTCTATCAATCATGAGTGGAAGCTGGTTGACGGCCATGAGGACCGGCGCAGCAGGCAGCATAGCAGTTAAGTACCTTGCTCGCAACGATTCTGAAATTATTTGCTTCATAGGCGCCGGCACTCAAGCTAGAACTCAGCTCATGGCTATCAACATTGTCCTAAAGAGCTTAAAACACCTTAAGATCTACGATGTAAGAGAGGAGGCGGCCAAAGCTTTTGCTGACTACGCAGCAAATACAGTTAAAGGAGTGAAAATTGATGTATGCAGGAGCCCAAAAGAAGCCGTCGAGGGTACCGATATAATTGTTACAGCAACGCCCTCTCGCGAGCCAGTAGTCATGGATCGTTGGGTAAAAGAAGGGTGCCACTTCAACTGTATAGGCGCCGATGCGCCCGGCAAAGAAGAAATAAATCCTAATATACTTTTAAGGGCAAAAGTCGTGGTCGACGATGTTGAACAAGCAGTTCACAGCGGCGAGATCAATGTGCCCATAGCTAAAGGAATACTTAGGGAAGGCCAAATTTACGGTGAGCTTGGAGAGCTAGTTGCTGGGATAAAGAAGGGTAGAGAAAGACGTGAAGAAATAACAGTATTTGTGTCGACGGGGCTAGCGATACAGGACGCCGTTACGGCTAGGCTCGTCTACGAGAAGGCAGTATCGAGGGGTGTAGGGACTAGGCTTAGGTTAGTAATGTAGTTGGGCAACTAAAGCGTTTACCTTCTGGACAATCTTTTAGTGTAAATGACCATCGAAACGAGAAGTAAGGCTAGGCAGTAAGTTCCGCCGTAAATTAGGATGTTAACGTCTCCGAAAGGAGGGGCCACCGAGAATATTAGGATCACGAAGGTCGCTATGAGACCTAAAAACGCTGGAATTGGCAACTTTAATGGGCCTTCAACCTTGGAGGGCCTTGCGCCGTCGGGTTTCTTCACTCTCAAGACTATAACGTCTATGAATATCGTGAGGTAAGTGAGCATGAATACGAAAGAACATATTAGGGCCAAGAATGAAGGAGTTTTAGTACCCAGAGAGGATGCTGAAACCCCCAAGACTAGCAACATGAGGGCGTATAGTAGACATAAAGAGCCCCATGGGGCCCTGAACTTGGGGTGTAGCCAGCTAAAGAAGCTTGGCAGATAGCCATCCACAGCCATCCCGTACAGCACCCTCGTGGCTCCAGTTAAAACCGCATTTACGGTGCTTCCCGTCGCTACTAGACTTATGATGGCCATCCACACTTCGCCAGCTGGACCAAGCAAGTACCCGACCGCTCCTACATGATATGGTTCACTGAGCAATATCTCTCGAGGAACTGAAGCTACCCACGATAAGCCCAAGAACTGTTTTAAAGCGAACAGGATAACCATTGACGTCACCATTGCTAGCGGTAGCGTCCTAGAAGGGTTCTTAACCTCCTCCGCCAAGGGAGCTAATACCTCAACCCCAACGAATAACCACACGCCCATGAGCGTTAAAGCCAAGATGCTTGGAAGCCCTGCCGGCACTCCGTGATAGATGGAGGAAGCTGGAGGATCTAAGAGTGTACGAGTTAAGCACTCTAAGCAAGGCCTTTTTACTATGAAGCCTAAGAGAGCCAATGCTAGGTACGAGCCAGCCATTATTGATACGAGCACTAATTGAACGCGCCCGGTAACGGTAATCCCGAGCATGTTTACGATCGTAAATAACGTTAAAAGTAGCATCGCCCAGCCCCACCAAGGCACTTGGGGAATGATTTTCTCCATTATTATCCCTACTATGGCTGACTCGGCCGAAAAGCCAAAGATGTCTTTAAACCCGTACCAAAGTCCTATCGATAATCCGGCAACCCTACCTAAAGCCATACTTGTGTAAAACACAAAGCTACTAGACTTTGGGTAAGCCGTTGCTAATTCCGAGAGAGCTAAGCAAACCAGTAATATGTAGCAAAGTGCTATTAAGTGCGTATACGTAAACCCTGCCCCCAAATCCCCAAAGCCAAGGCTAATCATCATAAGCGTAGTTGAGCAAGCTACTAAACCTAGGCTCATAGCCCACGCTTGCCAAAAGCCCAATGTCCTCTTGAGGCCGACCTGAGCCAGAACAGTGCCCGCCTCCAAGTTAATCATCATAGGATCTTTAAAGCTTATCTTGTAAACGAGGTCTAGTTATTGTAGTCCCTAGCTCATGTGATTTCTCTTTAGGGCTCCATTACCGCTCCTCTCTATGATTCCCGTTTCTATAAGTTTCTTGAGGGCTCTACTTAAGGCCGCCCTTATAACCCTCCTCTTAGCGATAGTGCCAAAAAGCGCTATAGCGGCCTTCCTAACGCTACCGGTCTCAGCGACCTTCTTCAATATAGCGATGTCCCTAGGACCGAGTTTTAACCCGTATCTCATCGCTATACTGGCTATATCGGCAGGTCTTAAACCAAGGTACCGAGAACTCTCATCATTGCAGGGCTCCCCTATCCTCCTTATGACCTTAAACTTTATGATTGTGACCTTGTCGCTTGGACTAATAGAACCATATATTTCTTTAAGGTTTTGGAGCAGTTGATTTTTATCCTGAAAGCCGTCTTGTCTAGCATCTTCATCGGTAAGGTCGCAAACCCTCTTTACCTTCACGTCTGATATCTCTAGTTCTGCTAGGACTTTACCTCCACCGTGAAGTATAACGCGCCTCCTCTTCGGTTTAACTATCCCAAGCCTTATAGTTGTGGTCTTAACGCCAGCCAATACTAGGTCTGCAAACTCCTTCTTCATCATAATGTGCCTACCAAAGAAGCTAAGCTTGCCTTTGTTTGGAGACCCCATTCTCTTTTGGGCACCCGGAGAGGTCCAGCTCTTTAGGTTAGGTGATACTAGAATTGTATGAAATTGACTTTTTAGCTTAACCATCTTCGGTAAGATGATTGTCGATGCCGGGCGAGCATTAATGCATAAATAAGCTTACTTCAATCCTCTAACGTCCATTCTTCACTATATGGCGTAGAACCTTAAGATAAAGGTCAACGTTATTAATGCTCCAAGAACCGTAAACAGCCCGTTTACTACCTTGTTATTGGAGTTAAAGAGCTTTAAGCTAACCTCCTTCTTGTTTATAGGCCAAAGTGGCGGGAAGCTCATGTATGTTAAGAGGTCGCTAAATATGTGACATAGGAAGCCGGATAAGCATGCCAAAAACCCCACCCAAAAGCCTAAGCCAGCGTAATACGTGAGGAGCCCCACTGGTATACTAACTATCGTGGCTACGATGACGTTATGAGTATACCTTCGATGCCTAATTTCGAGCCTTAAGTCTATGTCTGGAAGAGCGGAGAAAGCGCCGGAGAGCAGCAATAGTATAATGCTATCTCGCGACACTATGTTAATAGAGTACAGTATTAAGCCGATGACTGTCAACGTAAAGCCTACATGCCCAGCTCGATTCACGTCAACACTTCGTCGTAGCGGAGATTTAAACTTAGATATCTTACTTAAAGCTCCAAGTAGCCCATTCACCTTATCGATTGACGAGCTCAGTTTTGCTAACTACTTGGGCTTCACAACGGACTGCGTCAATAGGGTGTCTATGTCTATCTGGAGCTTCTTCTTCATGTACATGTAGGCCGCCGTTAACTTTGTCTGTTGAGCTGCATAAGGTAAGGCTGATAGCATTAAGGGTACGTAGTGAAGATCCACAAGAGGTTTAATAGACGAGAGAGCACTCCACGCTATGTCCCATACCGATGAACCTTCTTTACTTGCTTTCTCAACGCTCTTGACTATTGATGGTTGGACCATCATAGCGATCTCTATAACCCTATCAGCCAGTAATTGGGAGGTCTCGCCTCTAAGTAGAGAACTAAGTAAGAAGCACTCGGCTGTGGACCTTATGTGGCTGTACACGACGGACCTCTTGGCCTTCTTTGACGTAAATATCTCCTTTGCGTGAGGTAGGTCGAGGATGTCATCGGCCGCCAAGCCTGCTAATATCAGCAGTTCTCGTAACTCTTTGGCGAGAGGTTTTACTTCACTCAAAACCACTATGCTCCCGATGTCCTTCTTAGCCGTGGTAGATAGAGCCTTACAGGCCAGCCCAAAAGGTGTTGATGATATCTCCAGAGCCAGGTTATTTACTGCATTTACTAGAACTTCTCTATCAACGCCGTAGACCGCACCTTTACCGTAAATCAGCTTCCTATAGAAATCGTCTTTGCTAACCTTCCTTCTCTTAGGTACCAAGCCTAGGATCTCCAAGTTTAACCCTCCGAAGACCTTAAGAATAGTTTGGTTGATGGAGAGAGTAAAAAAATTTGCTCGAAGCCCTTTATGCGCGTGGAGGGGGCTATAACTGTCTTAGATCTATGACTCTCTTAGCTTTCCCCTGGTACTCTATCTTGCCCTCTTCGACGGGCTCTATGTTAACGTTCAGCAACGTAAGTTCCTTTATCTGATTTTTAAGGTAATTTATTATTCCTTCTATATCCTTAACTCCTTTCTTGACTTCCACTCTTACCGTTATGTCATCAATGTTTGAAAGAACGATTTGATACTCCCCGGTAAGCTGTGACATACTAGAAGTAATCTCTTCTATGATCTTGGGGTAAAGGCTTATACCGCGAACCTTAATCATCTCGTCGATTCGCCCTTTAATTCGAGATATCTTCGGGGTCTCAAGACCGCAAGAACATTCTCCTGATAGAAGCTCAACCATGTCTCCAGTGCGGTACCTAATTAGAGGCATAGCCTCCCTGGTAAGGGTCGTTACTACGAGTTCTCCGTCCTCTCCTTCACTTACTTGCTCGCCGGTCTTAGGATCTATAACTTCTATCAGGTAGTGGTCCGCCCATACGTGCATACCTTCCTTCTCAGAACACTCAATCGCTACTCCTGGACCTCCTAGCTCTGCTACGCCGTAGTTGTCGTACGCCTTTAAGTTTAGAGATTCTTCTATTCTTCTCCTCGTAGACTCGCTCCAGGTCTCAGCTCCCAAGACCGCTACTCGAAGCCTCAGCTTCTCGGTTATGTCCGTGTCCTTAGCTATGTTGGCCATCTTAAGTGCAAAGGAAGGAATTGCGTGAAACGATGTTACTCCCAGCTCAACCATAAACCTCAAGTGTTTGTCCGGCGATGCAGGGCCTAAAGGTATTGAGATTGCGCCTGCTAACAATGCAGCCTCGCTGTAGCCTCGGCCAGTAAACATCCCTTGATTGGCAGTGTTTATGAAGATGTCCCCCTTCCCTATCCCGACGACCTTCAGGTTCCTGAGGAGCCTCTCCATCCATAGTTTGTAGTCGCTTTCCGTGTAAAACGTTAATATGGGTTTCCCGGTCGTGCCTGACGAAGATAAGACAAGGGATACCTCGCTGAGCTCCGTAGCAAGCGCTCCATAGGGGTAGAGGGATATGAGATCCTGCTTGGTAGTAAACGGTAACTTAGATAAATCTTTAAGTGAAGTTATTGCTAATCCTTTAAGCCTATTAGAGTACAGTAGGCTCTTTGAGGCTTGCTCTATGGTCCATTTCAATCTCTTTAACTGTAATGTCTCTAAATTTTTACTCAAGGTAAACTAGATCACCGAGCATCTCCGGCACCCGCTGAGGGTTGGCGGCGTTAAGGCCTTATAAAGCTTTGCGTCTTGCTTAGTTCATCTAGATTTCAAGCACACAGAATCTTCAACTTTATTGGTTTCTTTGGGTTAAAATATGGTACTAGGTGGATTACGAGCTTGTAAAACAACATTACTCAAACGAGATCGTCAAGAGAGAGGTGGCGGAGTATTGTAAGGGTAGGTGGGTTGCCCTAGAAGGAGGTGGTATTGGCAAGGTCTTCTTGAGGTATTGGAGAGATGGAAGGCCCTTAAAAATTAATAGCCCTCAGGAGGTCGAAGATTTAATTAAACAGTTTGAATGTGTTAAGCCTAGGACCATTTACGGCTCCATAAACGTATACAATAGGTTGTCTGCTAAGCTTGACATAGAAGATCGCGGAAACATAGCTTACGCTTCTCCAATATGGGACATAGATGGAGAGCTGGATAAATGGAGGGATATCATTGAAGTTGCTCGAATAATAGTTGATGAGCTTGAAAAGCTAGGCATCTCGAGGTCAGTCTTCATAAAGTGGAGTGGCGAGGGGGCTCACGTTCACGTCCATGAAAAGTGCTTTTCAGTTGACGTCCTGTCTAGGCACAACCCGCTGGACGTAGCGTACTCATTAGTAGAGTACGTTTTAAAGGAGAGCAAGGAGAAAATACTTGAGATTGCATCTCGATCCGGCAGACTCAAAGTCGAAAACGAGATTGACCTGAAAAGGGTGTTTACTGCTCCATTAGCGATCCATAGGAAGAGAGACCTTTGTTGCGTATGCCTTAAGCCAAGCGCCTTAGACAGCTTTGAGCTTGAGTGGGCTAATCCTAAGGGCTTTAAGCATGATGATAGGTGGAGGGATTATGTTGAAGGCGAGGGAGATGAAGTAGCGATTAAAGCCATCAAGACCATAGGCGGTTATAAGGGTTGGTTTAGCACCATGGAGGTGAGAGCGAGAACTACGATTACTCTCCCTAAACCCGTAGAGGTCAAGCGGAAGGAGGAGATCGGGCGATTCCAAGTCATGGGGCTTCTTCAAGCAGCACGCTATTACTTGATAACGGGGGATCTCGAGAAGGCAAAATCCTTCGGTTTGAATAGAGCAATATTTTACGCGTGGGCTAAGAAACACGCCAGAGATGCTATTTCTAAAAAAGTAACCAAGATTACGGGTTCTACAGGTAAAAGCACGTCAGAAGGAAGAACTGTTCAAATAGGCGATGAAACCGCTTTTTTATCTGATGGAGGCTGGTTCATCATTGGGGGTCAAGAGCAGAAGCCGGACGACTATGATAGGCAAATAGCACAGCACATAGAGAGGGTAGTCCCTTACGAGAAGGCATGGCAAGCGGCTCTAGAGTACTTAAAGAGCTTTAAGAAGGAGACATTGCTCGATCAACAGAAGTTCTTTAAAGAAGTGTATGAGCCCATTAGAGACAGGTTTCTCGAAGACGTCGTCCTAAATCCTAGGAGAAGGACTACTCGACATGAAGGACTACTTAAGTGGTTCAGCGGAGGGCACGAGACTTCTAACGTAAGTTCTTGAGCAGTATTGTATCTTGAAGTAGCTGTTTAACTTATGAGGGTCTTACGCAAATTTTGTTACGCTAACCCGGTAACCGAGGGTTTATTGATGGTGCTCTTCGTCGAAGTATGTAGGCTCTGCGATGAGCTTGAGTCAACTAGCTCTAGGAGTTCCATGGTTGCCTCAGTTTCAAGCTTCATAAGAGGCCTAGAGGCTCACGAACTTGAACTGGCGGTCAGGTTCATAATAGGTGAGATCTTCCCTCCATGGGAGCCTGAAATAGGACTTGGAGCATCTGGTGTAATTGATTGCGTTGTTAAAGCATTTGAGTCGTCTAAAAGTAAGCTGTTTAAAGCCTTTAAGTCGACGGGCGACCTAGGCCTAGCGTCAATGATCATTGCTGAAAAAAGGAAAAGTACTTCGCCCCTCATAACTTTCGAGAAGGACTTGACAATTAAAGAAGTACATGAAGTCTTTAAGTCAGTAGCGAGAGCCTCGGGAGAGGGCTCTAGGCACAAGAAGCTCAGGCTTTTCCACGGACTATTATTGAGGGCTAAGAGGCCAATAGAAGTGAAGTACCTTGTAAAGCTCGCTTTAGGAGAAAGGAGGCATGGCTTCAGCGAGGGTTTAATGGAGGAAGCAATAGCAGATGCCTTTAACGTACCACATGAACTTGTTAGGAGAGTTCACATGCTTACAAGCGATCTTGGGTTTACAGCAAAAATAGCCAAGCTTGGAGGAGTAGAGGGGCTAAAGAGCCAAAAGATAGTGCTCTTCAATCCAGTTAAACCCATGTTAGCTGAGAAGGTTAACGACTTACTATCAGCCCTAAAGGAGCTTGGAGGAAGGGCTTCGCTAGAAATTAAGGTTGATGGAGCCCGCGTTCAGGTACACAAGTCCCACGATAAAGTCAAGGTATTTAGCCGAAGAGCAACTGACGTGACCGCGAGCCTACCTGAAGTAGTTGAGGCAACGAAGAAAGTCATGGCTGAGAGCGCTGTCCTCGAAGGAGAGGTAGTAGCGCTTACAAGTAACGGTAGGCCTGCTCCCTTCCAGCTTCTGATGAGGAGGTTTAGGAGGCAGAAAAACGTGAGCGAACTAGCTAGCAAGATACCGTTAAGGCTTTACTTCTTCGACATACTTTACCTTAACGGTAAAACTTTGATAGACGAAGCATACATCGAGAGGAGAAGGATACTAGAGACTGTTGTTGGTAGGGAGCTGGTAATCGACGCCTTAATAACGAGTAGATACGAGGAGGCCAAGGCCTTTTACGATAAGGTCCTTCGAGAGGGGCATGAGGGGCTCGTAGCCAAGGACCTGGAGGCACCCTACACACCTGGTGTTAGGGGCAAGAAGTGGTTAAAGGTGAAGCCAGTATTCAATACCCTAGACCTCGTTGTGGTAGCAGCTGAGTATGGGCATGGTTATAGAGCATCTATGCTGAGCGATCTCCACCTAGCTGCATACAACCCTGAAAGCAATGAATTCGAAGTTGTAGGAAAGTGCTTCACGGGCCTAACTGATGAGGAGCTCGTTTGGATCACTAAAAAACTTAAAGAGATAGCTATCAAAGAGGAGGGGAGGACTGTCTACGTTGAGCCTAGGATAGTAGTTGAAGTAGCCTTTGACGAAGTTCAAAAGAGTCCACACTATAAGTCTGGCTTAGCCTTGAGGTTTCCTAGAATAACCAAGATTAGGGAAGATAAGTCGCCCTTTGAGGCAGACACAATACAGACCCTAAGGAAAATATATTACGAACAGAGAGGCTGTAGAAAGGCTTAGGCTCTTCGAAGCTTCCCATAAAAGAATGGGGTTACTTAATGTATCTCTTCAATATAAGTAGGTTAAAATGGTGTTTAGGTTTAGTTAGATATGCAAACCAATTTAATTGAGCGACAGCCGTCGGCTTCGCCCTTGCCCTGCTTCTATGGTCCTCTGCTCGATTGCCTTTACCATGAAGTACAATGTCTTGTTTAAGACTGCTTCAAAAGAGCGCGTAGCGGCTAGTCTCCATATAGCGCCATTAATGTAGTCTACTTCGGTTTTCTTCCCCCTTAATACATCTATAAGCATGGAGTTCTTGTTGTTGTAAGTCGCCCTAGCGATAGCGAACGTTTCTTCTACAGGGTTTTGAGGCTCGAGCTCAACCCCTAGGTTTAAAGCGACCTTCCATCCTTCGCTCGCAATCATAGTTAATAGAGTCCTCGTATATTCGTTTTCCAAGAGTTCCCCGTTCTTCATGTTGAAGAGAGTTCCTAATGGGTTTATCGACGAGTTCACTATGGTTTTAACCCATGTTGCACCATCTATGTTTCTCGTTACTTCGGCTAGAAGTCCAGCGCTCTTTAACGCATCAGCGAATTCAAAGCAAGCTTCCAAGAGATCCTCGTCCCTTGAACCTAATACCGTTCTCGATAAGCCTACGGCCCTTATGACCCCCACTTCCTCCGTCATTACACCACAACTGGTTAATCCACGCGCCACGCTCCTACCTAAAACTTCTTCAGCCTCCTTTTCGACTCCGAGTCCGTTTTGAAGGAGAATGACTGGACAACTTAAGTTAGCAAACGCTACGTGTGTGGTAGCCGACCTAGTGTCGTAGGCCTTAACAGCTACGACGCACACATCTACATCGTTTACCCCTCGTAGGTCTGCTCTAAACTCGGCCTTAACGTAGATGACCGATGAATCCGGCATTTTTAACCTTAAGCCACTATTTCTAAGACTGGGTATTTTATGTTCCCGCTCTACGAATATGACTTTGTGACCGCTATTGCAAAGCAAACCTCCAAAGAGTCCTCCTATAGCCCCGGCACCTATGAAGACTACTTTCAATACTTGACACCTTCAGCCTATCACCTTGTCCCATTTCTTGAGCTGCAAGACCTTTGAAAGGGAACTACCCCTCTTTATCTCTTCTCTTATCCTATTCTCCTTCTCCATCACGTCTATAGCCCTATTAGCTATTTCCACGGCCTTATCCTTAGGAACCACTACTACGCCATTGTCGTCACCTATTATCCAGTCGCCGGGTTCAACTTTGACGCCACCGCATAATATTTCGACGTTTATTTCTCCGAAACCTTTGGGCTCGCCAGCCTTCGGGTTTACGTGTCTAGTAAACACTGGAAACTTTAGTTCCCTTATGACCTCTACATCCCTTATAGCGCCATCAACGACCACGCCTGCTACGCCCTTAACTACGCAACTCCACGTTGCAAGTTCTCCCCAGACCGCTTCTTCAGATCCCCCAGCGTCTATAACTATAACTGAGCCTGGTTCAGCTACGTCTATTGCTTGAACAGGCTTGGACCAGTCTCCCGGATATGTTCTAACTGTTACCGCTCTGCCTACCACCTTAACTCCTTGGACTACCGGCTTTATTCCCTTCATAGCGCCTTTCTTATGCATTGCGTCAGCTATGTTCGGAGTCGAAACTTTCTTAAAGGCCTCTATCAATTCTCCTTCGGTGAACTTTCTGAACATTTTAGTTTCAAGCGGCTTCTTAGTCAACATTGCTTGCTTTATTGCTCTTGCCGCTTCCTCGGCCTTTTCAGCCTTCGTTATTGCTCCTCCAACTATTACTATTGACGCCCCAGCCTCAACTGCTTTAGCTGCACTCTCGCTATTTATACCTCCAGCTACAGCTACTGGAACGCTTACCACGTCAACGACCTGCTTGAGCACCTCTAGGGGTTTCATACCTCGCATCTGCTGATCTATGCCGACGTGAACACATACGTAGTTGACTCCAAGTCTTTCGAGTTCAACAGCTCTTGTAGGCATGTCCTCCACATTTATCATGTCTGCCATTATTTTGGCTCCAACCCTCCTAGCGGCCTCAACAGCTTCTCTTATCGTGCTATCGTCCGCTAAACCTAATACAATAACCACGTCGGCACCAGCCTTAGCTGCGGCTTCAACTTCCAAGGCTCCGGTATCCATGGTTTTCATGTCCGCTACCACGGGCACATTCGGAAACTTCCTCTTAAGTTCTCTAACACAGTCTAAGCCTTCACTTTTAATGAGCGGCGTCCCAGCTTCAAGCCAGTCGACGCCGCCTTTCAAAGCTTCTTCAGCTACCTTGAGGGCCCTATGGAAGTCTACGAAGTCCAAGGCCAATTGGAGGACGGGCCATTCCATCCTTATCAAGCTAGGCTGTACCTACCTCAGTTATATTGCTTGCTTCATTTTTTATGGTATTTAAACGTAAACCCAGGTGGATCCACTCTTGGAGTCCATGATCTTAATCCCGAGGGCTGCTAACTGCTCCCTTATCTTATCTGCTATTTCGTATTCCCTTCGGTCTCTATGTATTTGTCTAAGCTCGACTACTATCTTCACGAGCTTGTCTACGAACTCTCTATCGAAACCCTTTACTCCTGGAGCATCGTCGAGGAGCGCTAGAACTTGATTTAACCGTTTAAAGGCATTAAGCGCTTTCAATGCTAACTCCGCTTTGCCTGACGGTATTATGGAGCTGTACGATATCGATACTAGCCTTTGAAGATATGGAGAGGCCTTAGCGCAGTTAAAGTCTTCTTCCATCGCCTCTAAGAAGCCTAAGACGCTTAGATCTACATGCCTTGCTACTTTTAAATCCTCTTGAGAGAGCTTGAAACCGAGATTCTCTTCCGATGATGCTCTGGCTAAGAGTTCTACGCAATTCCTAATTCTTTCGTACATCTTTTCGTATTGTTCCAAAAGTTCATATGAGAATTCTACAGTACTCCTATAGTGCGTAAGTGCGAGCATCAACCTAAGTGCTTCAGGTCTATGCTTGCTGAGTACGTCCTTTAAAGGTACTATGTTCCCCAAGCTCTTACTCATCTTCTCTCCCTTAATGGTCAAGTAGCCTGCGTGAAGCCAGAACTTCACCCAAGGTCTCACTCCATACCTAGCTTCGCTTTGAGCTATCTCGTTTTCGTGGTGCGGAAATATGAGGTCAGCCCCTCCACCGTGTATGTCTATCCTATCGCCTAAATAGAAACTGCTCATGACGGAGCACTCTATGTGCCACCCTGGTCTTCCAGGGCCCCAAGGGCTATCCCAGTACGGTTCGCCTGGTTTAGCTCTCTTCCAAAGGGCGAAGTCGTAAGGCCTTCTCTTTTCATGTATGAATTGTTCCTCTTGCCTCCATCCCTCTCCTTTAACTCTCTTGGATAACTTACCGTAATCAAGGAACTTGTCGACGTCGAAATACACACTTCCATTGCTCTCATAAGCGAAGCCCGCCTCTACGAGCTTAGATATGAAATCTATCATCTCTTTTATGTGCTGCGTAGCCCTTGGGTGCAGATCGACCTCAATCTTCAGCTTCTTTAAAGCTTCAATGTAGTCCTTGGTGTAAGTATCCGCTATGACTCTCCAATCCACACCCTTTTCCTTTGCCTTGTTAATTATCTTATCGTCTATATCTGTAATGTTTTGGACGTGGATCACCTCAAACCCCCTAAGCTTAAGGAAGCGCTTAATGACGTCGAAGGCAATGTACGTCCTAGCATGACCTACATGAGTGTAGTCATAGACCGTGGGCCCACATACATAAATCCCAACTCTCGGAGGGTCGAAGGGTTCGAAGGGTTCGAGAGAGTTGGTCAAGGTGTTGTAAACCTTAATACCCAAGAACCTATCACCAGAACCCGAGAGTAACCATGCTTCCGAAAATTTAAGTTTCAAGCATAATACAACCTGTGAGATAGAGCACGCGCGTTTGAGGGACACTTAAACTTAAGATCGTACTTCAACTACGAATCCATTAAATAATTACGACCTGTAATGTTGTTTAGGGTAGCAAAATCCTCGACTCTAAGGGGTCTGGGTTCATGACCTTAGAGTTTATGGCTACTACCATCGAGGGTTTAGAGGACGTAGCCGCTAAGGAAGTGGAGGAACTTGGAGGGAGCGTAACGGAGGTTGGAAGGGGGAGAGTATTCCTTCGCGGAAGTATCGACCTTATGTATCGGTTGAACATTAAGGCTAGGTGTATTCACAAATTAGTGTTAGTTCTCAGTCGTGGCAACGCCCTTAATTTAAGCGAAATATATCGCTTCGCTAGAGCAGTCGATTACTTCGATATTATAAGGCTGGACCAGACGTTTGCTGTAAAAACTACACGGATTGGGTCACATGATTATACCAGTATAGACGTCTCGGCAACTGTCGGGCAAGCTATAATAGATAACTTCATGGAGACTAAGAGCGTTAGGCCACACGTAAACCTTACGAACCCAGACGTAGAGATAGACGTGTACATCAAGGACCTAGAAATAACTATAGGCGTCAACACGACCGGAGAATCGCTTCACAAGAGGAACTATAGGGTCTACGATCACCCAGCGGCTCTGAAGACAACCATAGCTTCAGGAATGATAAGGTTATCTGGCTGGCGTGGCGATGGGTTGCTAGATCCAATGTGCGGCGGGGGGACTATAGTCATAGAAGCAACGCTTATGGCTAGGAAGTTTCCACCTGGCTTTTTTAGGAATGGCTTTGCGTTCACTAAACTACCACTCTACGATCCTAAAGTTCATAAAGAGGTTCTTGAGAAGGCCTTGGATGAAGCTAATAGAGACAAACTTGAAGTGCAGGGCTTCGATATATCGCCTAAACATGTTGAAGGAGCAAAGCTAAACGCCTTATCTGCAGGAGTTAGCGATACCATTAATTTTAGAGTCAAAGACTCTAGGAAAGAAGATACCTATGTAGGTTTGGACGTGAATACCGTAATCGTAAATCCACCCTATGGAATTAGGCAGAGTAGGCTTAAAGTGCTCAAAGACTTGTATTCGACGTTCTTAAAGGCGCTTTCTAATACTCTCAGCGGTTCGACCCTAACAATAATAGTCGCTCATCCAAGGATATTCGAAGACGCGCTAAACAACATAAACTGTAAAATACTAGAGTTAAGAAGTATAAAGCACGGAAACTTGCCTGCCAAAATATATAGGGTTCTAATATGTTGAGACGCCTTATCGGTAATCCCCTAGTTCGCTTAAGACGTAGGCCTTCTATTCTCGACTTACAAATACTGCTACGTTTATCGCTAGGCAAGCTGAAACTACGTTGACGTCATAGCTTAACATAGCTTTAAAGTCCACGTCCCTTTTGTAGAAGGCTTGTACGAGATCTAGATAAGCTAGAAAGGCCTTCGGTTCCTCCTCTCCTCTTTGGAGACGCCAGTAGCGCTTTTCATCCTTCTTTATGGCCGCGATCCTTTCTCGTATTAGTTCCTCTACATTTATACCCTGAAGCCATAGCTTCTGTGCCTGGGTTGTACTCCACTCATAGAGGTCAAGGACGCTGTAATCTGCTATTCTAAGATGAAGCTTCCAGTCGTTTAAGCTAATTTTGGCCCTTGCAATTACCTCATCTACCGCTATGTCTTTCACGGAGGATTGTGCCTTAGGTCCAAGTACTAGAAGGGGGCTTACGTAACAGGAGGCTAGGCATATGGCCTCAGAGATGAGGCTTCCTAAGCCTAAGGCTTTCGATACGAAGCCTACAAAGTCCATGACCTCTCGATGAGGATACGCTAACGTCACTAGAGGCTTAGTAGTTTTCGTTAGCTTCTTCGCGAGAGATGGAGGAACTCCAAGATGCCTGTACTTGAATCTATCGATGAGCCACTTTAAGTCTTGTGAGATGTCATCGGTCGGGTCAAAGACTATGACCCCCCTCATGTTTTTTACTAGAGCTGCGTAGTGCGAGAACATACATTAATTTATACGGTATGCCAGGCTAATTTAATTGTGTTACCATAGTAGTGTTAAATTAGGTGCCTCTGAAGGCTACGTAGTCTCCTAAGCGTACACCGAGTTCCTTAGCAACGGCTCCACACTTAGCCCTTAAAAGGAAGAAGGTCTTAGCTCTAAGAGGTGTCTCGGACAAGTATTCGTAGTGAGCCATCCCCTTAGCTATTATAACGTTGGATTCTTCCAACGATTTTTTGACTTCCTCAGATACCTCGTCTAGGAAGACGCTCGAGCCATCTGTTCCGCTACCGATAAGTCTGTCTACAACCTTGTGGAGACCTACGTATATCGCATCGTCTATGGTCGTATCGTTTTGAAAAGTGCCCGACTTAGCTATGGTTACGACGCGGCAATTTAGTCGTTTAAGCTCGCTTAACATGACGTAATCAAAGGGTAGCTCTTCGACATTGTCGAGCAAGTAGACTACATTTGCAGCCTTAACCGCTTCGTAAAGTTGAAGTGTGTGATCCCTACGAATATCCGTTAAAACAATTAGACTTTCTATAGAATCAAGTGTCGGAGGTCTAAATTCGGCAACACCGTAGTCAAAGCTATTCCCTACGAGGGAGAGCTTGACTATCTCCTTGAATCTTCTATAGCCTTCAAGGTCTTTAATGATCTTAAAACAGAGGTCTCTTATTTCAGAGAACTTAGCTAATGCCCTCTCGCGTATGTAGAAGTAGGGGTCGTCAATAGTAAGCTCCTTGAGTTTCCTGTAAATCATTGTAGCAAGCCTTGTGACGTTTAGGTCTACTTTCAATACCCTGCTCATGTACTTAGTTAACTCAACCATTATCTTGGTGGTCTCCTCCTCATTTAAGTTGAGCATTTCTAACTCTCGTCGTCTTACATCCAATATGCAAGGTAAGCATTCTGGCTTCAGTTTCAAAGTTAACCCCTCGAAATTCAGCAGGAATATATGAGTGTACGCCTCTATCTAACAATAATAATTCGCCAGAAAAGGTTGGTGTAACTTATTGAGCGTACTATTCGTCATAGAGCATTTAGAGCCTCGTTTGAGTAAGTGGGCTCTCATAGAGTATGAGCACGCCTCGTTGATCGTTGGAAAGGAAAGCTTGGCTTTCACAAACGTGAAGAAAGGATTTAACATCTTGCAGAAGTTCGGGAAAGTCTATAGAGAGAGTGCTACAGAGTTGTTCGACAACGAGAAGACCGTAGTTCTCGACCCTAAGGCTAATGAGCTCCTAGACCCTTCAGACTTCTGCTACGCTGAGACCGTAGTGGTTGGAGGAATATTGGGAGATAACCCTCCAAGAGGTAGAACGTTTAAGCTTATAACCTCGAAGATGAAGAAGGTTAAAGCTAGGAGCCTAGGTAAAGGCCAGTTTTCAATAGACGGCGCCATTTACATGGCTCTCAAAGTAGCTCAAGGAGTAAAGTTGAGCGAGATACCTTTAGCTACGAGCCTAACATTGAAAAGTGGTTGTCTCGAAGTATACTTACCCTATTCTTATCCACTTGTAAATGGTAAGCCTGTCATAAGCCCTAAACTAATCGAGTACCTTATGGAGACGGACGTGGTTCAAGCAGGAAGCAGAGATTAACACTTCATAAATAAGTATAGGAGCGCAACGAATAGCGCTAAAAAGGCCACCAGCGGTAGGATAGCCATTAAAATGGATTCGGAACCCGAAATAGGTACCGGAGGCAATGGAAAATACCATACCCAGCCCCTTACGTCTACAGTCGAAAGCGACATGACTATGAACCCTACAGATACTAGGATGAAACCTAGAAACATTAGCATTAACGGTGAGAACAAAGGCTTGAAAAGTTGAGTGTCCTTAGAACTGGAAGCGTCCGGCAATGCTTCTCCCCCGACTACGTAACCTCCCATGATCGCTACGGCGCCTTTAAGAGCTAGAGCCCTAGCGTCTTCTTCTGGTATCTCCGCTTCATCTCTGGGCGAGTAAGGACCGTAAACCCTACCGTCACTACCCACAAAAGCTCCAACTTCTTTTAAAAAGAGTACTTTAACGTAGTTCATGTTAACCACCACCTATTAGGCTCACAAACCAGGATAGCGCTATAAAGAATATTATGACCGCAGCAATGATCCCCATAACGGCTACGGCCTTCTTAGAAGAGCCCCATAAGATCGGAACAGGTCCTATTAATATAAAGCCTGACGACTCCTGTTTCCCTTTATTCGTACCGGTAATCTTCATCGACGAAAATATTATGAATACTACGCCTATTATGACCAGCAATAAACCTATAAAGAATGTCGGATCTACGTCCATGTTTAGCCCCCAGGCGAACACCCTATAGATACCTAGAAACCTAAAAATCAAATCCTCAAAATAAGTTTTTTAGAGGAGGACATAATGAATATATGGGCAATGATGTACCATTGCATGCCTGAAAAATGATGTCTGACTCCAATGCTGAGCCCGATATTAAAGAGTGCCCTTTACATTATCTACATGTGAACGAGACTTATCGTATAATGCCTCTAGACTTATCACGTTGTAGTATTTACCAATATCTTCGAGTCTGTGGGCGTCAGAATTCCTTAAAGGTATCAGGCCGAACTTTATTGCCAACTGTTCGGCCAACTCTCTATCCATCCCCCTATGGAGGTAATTCCTAACTTCAATTCCCTGACATGTAGCCAGTATTTGTGGGCGTTCGTCATAAGGATGGGCCTGAAACCTGAAGACCCTATCCCCCAAGTATAGATCGACTATCTGTCTATGGGTCGAGGGGCCCATCCCTTGAACTTCAAGTTCAACTCCGGGTATTATTACTATTTCCGGAAAATACTCCTTAGCTATTTCAGCTGCCTTAACGCCGTAAAAGGTAGTTCCATGCTCAGTTATCGCTATACCGTCAAGCCCAGCTCTCTTTATCTGCTTAACTATTCTAGCAACGGAATCAATACTTGGATTAGGAAAACCCATGGCCTCAAAGGGATGGGTGTGTAAGTCGAGCTTGAGGTATTTCATGGCTTATCTTCTCTTTTAATGAAGACTTATCTTTACAATACGATATATATGGCCTTCGTTCATACTCGTTGTCCGAAAGTTTGGTCGCTACCTAGGTAACTTCTCAGAAACAAGATAGGGCATTTTAGCCCTAAACGCTACTAAGGGGTCTCTAAGCTTCATAAGATGGGAGAGTAAGGCCCTTTTACCCTTCATGGTTAAGGCAAAGACCGGAATTGAAACGCCTAGCTGGAAGATAGCATTCGAAGCAACATTCTCTCTTATGATCTTCGAATTACAGCCCCAAACTAGGTCCGACAGCAGTAAATTTTCTACATCTTGCTCTTCACATCGAGTCGTACACACGGTTAGCACGGTAATGTCGACGTCCGCGCCCAGCTCTAAGCCTCTTACAGCAGCTATCTCCCAACTTCTGAATCCAGCTATTGTAACTGCTATCTTCTTGTAACCTCTTTGTGCCGCCAAATTGACTCCTTCTACTTGATCTATAGTTGCCTTCTCTTCGTCCAAAATTATTGCGCCATGCTCCTTTAGCTTATCTATTATCTCTGGTACTGGAGTAGTC
Organism: Candidatus Nezhaarchaeales archaeon; assembly: GCA_038887515.1. Taxonomy (GTDB): domain Archaea; phylum Thermoproteota; class Methanomethylicia; order Nezhaarchaeales; family WYZ-LMO8; genus WYZ-LMO8. The sequence goes on from JAWAKK010000001.1 coordinate 634,472, forward strand.
TCGATTATACCGGTTAAGAAGGCGCCTATCATTTGGACCAGCTTTGGATTCGATGCTAAAACGGTGCCGGCGCCTTCGCATACTGTGACAGCGCAGTCGAAGAGCCCTTCTTCTAAACAAGACATTATGACCTCCGATGCCCCGAAGGGTACGAGTACCTCAGCCGTGAAGACCCTTTTCGACGTTGCAAACCCTCTTTTGTCCATCTTTATTTCAATTATTTTCTTTACAGTACTTCGATCTATCTCTTCGAAGCCGTAAAGGCTAGAGCTGAGGGGACAATGCCGAGTTCGCGGGTCGTCAATGACGCTTACCTTTGAGTCCTCGATCTCTACCCTAGCGCCACAGCACATGACTAAATGCCTAGGCAAGGAAGAAGACCTCTATTTAGAGCCTTACATGACCAGCCTAATATGATGTGACTCTAAAATCCTCCAAGCTTAAATTTCTTGGCTATATTGGTTGCTTCATCTATGTCGTCTGTCGCCCCTATGAACTTTGATTTAGAAATAGCGTTTCTGATGCCGCATTTAAAGCACATAAAGGTTCTTGCCGGCATCCTCACTACTCTAGGTTCTCCACAATTACGGCATAGAGCTACCACATATCGTTTCATTGATAGTGGTAGCATATTTATGTCCCCCGAAAGTCTCGTTGAGTGTCTAACAGGCTACTCTGTATATAACGCTTTCACAGGATCCTGTATTTTGAGATTCCTCTATATTAATGTCTCGCTTGAAGTGAAAAGTACCCTCATAATTTAACTGCTTCTACCAAATAGATACAGGTAATCTCCTACTTGTTAAGTTTCGAGGCTGATGCTGAGTGATGGCGCAAGAAGTGAAAAATGAATTGCTCAATGTGCTAAGACGCTCTTACGAAGACGTAAATCGTATAGCGGAGAAGATGAGGACCCTAAACTCATTTGAATTACTATTAAGTACGATAATTTCTCAGAACACTAACTGGAGAAACGTTGAGAGGGCTATGGAGAACATGAGGAGAAAGGGCTTAGTGCACTTGAACGGCATTTTAAGTGCCGATATTGCTGAGCTTGAAGATGCGCTGAGGGTCTCGGGATTATACAGGGTTAAGGCTCTCAGGATCAAGGAAATAGCGGAAATAATTAAGACTTGGAATACCGACCTAGACGGCATCTTGTCCATGTCGTTTGAAGACGCTAGGACTAAACTCATGGAACTTCCAGCCGTTGGCTATAAGACGGCCGACGTTATGCTAGCCTTTAAGGCTCGAGCCCCTGTCATACCCATAGATACACATATTAGGAGAGTAGCGGAGAGATTGGGCTTAGTCGATAAGAAGGCAAGTTACGAAGAAATTAGGCTCACCCTTGAGTCTTTCGTCCCACCCGAAGAGCGGGACCTCTTTCACCTAGCTCTCATAAAGTTTGGTAGGGAAATATGTAGAGCCAGAGACCCTGCGTGTAGTAAGTGCCCGCTGAATAGCGTCTGTATGTCGAGACGCGTTAAGCCTTGATGGCTCTACCCAATCTTGCATGGGCTTGAGCTAGGTGGCCTGCCGCTAAAGCTGAGAGTAATGAGAGTTCTCCTGCTAAGCAGGCCGCTGCAACTATTTCAGCGAATTTCTTAGAGTTAGATCCTGGAGGATTTCCAGGACCCGCACAACCCATTATCGCTAAGGCTTCTCTTTGTGTCGGGAGCCCAGTTCCACCGCCGACGGTTCCAACCTCAAGAGACGGCATGGTTATTGAAATGTAGAGGTCTCCTTGAGGGGTTAACTCGGCTGTCGTTATAGCCATAGATGACTCAACTACTTGAGCGCAGTCTTGTCCAGTAGCTATGAATATCGCGGCGACCACGTTCGCTACGTGAGCATTAAGACCGTATGCGTGCGCAAGACCGCTACCCAAGAGGTTCTTTCTAAGGCAAACTTCTACCACGTCTTCAGGCGTAGTCTTAAGCTTGTCCATAACTACCTCTCTCTTCAAAAGGGCTTCGGCGATAACTGTCTTCCCCCTACCTAATAGCCAGTTAACTGCGCTGGGCTTCTTATCGACGCAGAGGTTCCCGCTTAGACTCAGCATCCTAGCAAATTTCACGTTTTCCTCAATGAACCTCCCGGCTTTATCGGAAGCCATAGTGACCCCGTTCATACCCATAGCATCGAAGGTGTTAGCGACGAAGCGGATCCAAACGTTTCTTCCAACAACCCAATGTTGGATGTCTATTAGCTTCACAAAGGGATCGACACTGTTAAAGACCCCTTCTATCTCCCTTCTATGTTCTTCAATCCAACGGACTAGCTTGTATGCGTGCTCTATACTTGGAGTTATGAATAGAGGTGCCCTTGACATGTAGTCTCTTATTATCTTCGCTCTAGCGCCGCCGGATTCGGAAATAGCTGAGCAACCTCTATTTACGCTTGCGACAAGCGCCCCTTCAGTGGTGCAGAGTGGGATGTAATATTCGCCGTCAGCATAATCGCCCTTGACCTTTATGGGACCTGCAATGCCCATAGGCACCTGCCCTACACCTATTGGGTTCTCTATATTGCGTCTAGCTGTCATGTTTAGGTCTATAGAGAATTGCCCTATGTTAACGAGTTTAACGCCAGCAACTTTTTCAAGGAAAGCCCTCCTTATCTCGGCGGCTTTATTCACATCACCAACCACTTGTTCAAGCTCATAGAGCTTGATTTCATTATTTAATAGCTTGTTTAATATGTCTTCAAAGTCCAAAATTCGCCACCAGTCTTAAGACCCTTTTGCGCGTTCTAAAGTTTTTCCTCTAATACATGTACCAAGGAGCCAAAATGCGTCTAGCAAAAGAAGTGTGTCTAGTAACAAAATATGAGCGTATACTTCTATAGAATAAACCTATATATGCTCTCTACGAGCCTTTGTTTAAAGGTTCAAGGTAATGATTTGATCGGTCGTCCTCGATAGTGTCAATTATCATGCATGAAAGTTTAATTGGAATATCTCGTGCATACTTGCTTTCTCTAACCCCGGTATCCCGTAAGAGTCTGCTCTACATTGCCTACATAACTTAAATTGATTAATGAACTTGCTTGCCTTCTTCCTAACAGCTTTCAGTTCCTCGCATGTCGGCGGTTTATAGTCCTTAAAGGAGGAAAGGGGTATTAGAGGAATTATGTTTTGCACGAAAGCGCCTAGCTCAGCTACCTTCTTAGCTACCTTTACGGCTTCTCTATCATTTAGTCTTGGAATAAGTACCGTGTTCACTTTAACTATTAGACCTTCGTCAACGGCAGTCCTGAGACCCTTAAGTTGTCTTTCTATCAAGGTCTTAGCCGCCTCGAGACCCTGCATTATCCTTTTGTCTAGGATTATGAAATCGTAAATCTTAGAAGCAACTACGGGATCTAAAGCATTAATTGTTATAGTGATGGTCTTTACCCCAAGATTCTTAAGGTCAGCAACCTTCTCTTGCAACAATAGACCATTAGTCGCGATACATTTTATAATGTCGGGATACTTCTCGTCTATTAATTTGAGGGTCGTAAATGTTTCATTATTAAATAAGGGTTCGCCAGGACCAGCTATCGCTACGACCCTTAGCCTCCTATCTATCTTAATTATTTCGTCTACAAGCCTAACTGCCTCTTCAGGTTTAATCATTGAACTTGTAACGCCTGGTCCATACTCAAATTTGCTTATTCCTCGTCCGCAGTACTTACATTGAATATTGCACTTAGGAGCGACTGGGAGGTGAAGTCTTGAATATCGAAAATTGGCTTTAGGGTTGAAGCATGGATGGGAAGCGATCCAGGAAGGCTTGCTTCCAAGCTTCTTGCCTAGTAGAAGACTGGTCTGCTCAACCATCCCACGGACTTCATCGTTCATCGAACATCTCCTCCGAATCAGTCGAGAACGCAAAATCGATATTGTCTTAGCATCTTCTTAAAGGATAGCATTCTCTTAAGGGTTTAGCAGGACTTCGTCAAAAGTGAGGTTTCGGTTTGTCGATGTCTTACATTAATAGATCTTGAGGCTAGATGGATGATGACTTCCTTTACGTTCATACCATGCACGTTCCCTGTTAAGCATGGCACTCATGACGTCTACTACCCCTTTAGGTTCCCAAAATTTATGGTAATAGTTTAGTAAGCTATAAAAAGGCAGTATATGGAGAGTATGCTTTCGGTGAAGACTATGTCTTTAAACCAAAGGATCACCATTAAGTACGTCAGCAAGAAGACTGGCAACATAAAGAAGATCGAGCATCCAAATGAGTCGTTCGATTACATAATTAGTACTGCCGGAAGATGGGTTAATGTTGTTGCAAGCGAGAGAGTTGAAGTGAAGACTGGACAATCAGTTGTGGTAAAGATATACCCGGTAGAGCTACACCCGAAAGAGATAACACTTACATGCCCGGTTTCTAGACATGCCCTTGGAATCCTTCTCGGGCTATATGGATCTGAAGGTAGACCACAACTAGTTGAGAATAAAAGGGTATACGATAAGGCCGTCTTCTTAGCTCTTAGAGAGGGCGTCATAGAGGAAGGCGACTTGCTAGGAGTCATGAATGTAATCATAGTGTATGAAGTGTTAGAGAAGCACTTGGTCAGAACTTGCTTCTCACCCGCCGTAAGCCGCTAACTATTCGTCCCCCTCTACTTTAAGTCCTTAACTACATAGGGGCCCAACCTTTTATATCCTAAAAGATAGAAGTAGGGTCTAGAACCTACAGCGCTTATAACTGCCAACCTCTTTACATCGAGCTTCTCACTCGCTATCCTCTCGGCCTCTTCCATCAATTTTTTGCCAAGACCTCTATGCTGCCACGCGCACTCTTCATCATGACCAATGGGTACTTCAGGGCCATAAACGTGAAGCTCGCGTACTATCGCCGTCGGTTTCTCCGTGAGCTCGCGAATCCAAGGACTTGAAGGCAACCTTAGCCTAACGTAACCAGCTATTAGGTCTAGATCCTGATCTTCGATTGATACGAAGAACTCTAAGCCTTGAGATGCATCATAAACTTTGCTACTAATATTGAGATTTAGGTCTTGAGGTATTATCCCATACTTTAGCTGTGCAAAGCCTACTTCCCTACACCTAATGCATCTACACTTTAGCCCAAGCTCTTCCATCCTTTTCTTAACAATTTCCCTTAAGTTGTTCGACTTAACCCCAGCAGCGATACACCTACTTGGTATGGCTCTTTGGATCCTTATGACCCTTACCCATTCCGGAATGGATGGTTTAACCTTTAATAGAAATTCTATAGCTTTGGCATCGTCCATCGCCTCGTACATACCCTTAAGCCACATTTCATAGAGTTCCGTTCCAGGTAAGACTAGCGTCGGATAAATCTTTATCATGTCTGGCCTAAAGTCGGGGTTTCTAAATAATTCCTTAAAGCCCTCTACGTCTCTGTCGAAGTCAACCCCCGGTAGGCCAGGCATGTAGTGGTAGACTACCTTAAAGCCGGCATCCTTAAGGATTCTGGTGGCTTCAATTACATCCTTTATTTTATGGCCCCTCTTTATTTTCTCTAAGACCTCGTCGTATACGCTTTGCACACCAACTTCGACCCTGGTAACCCCAAGTCTCAGTAGGAACTCAGCTATCTCCTTACTTGCGTAGTCGGGCCTTGTTTCGACAGTCAGACCGACACACCTACTATAGGCGCCCTCGTTTATCTGATGTGCCTCTTCAATGCTTTTTGACTCGCAAATTGCGCTAGGATACGAGTTAAGAGCGTCAAAGCATTTCCTTACGAACCATTCCTGATAGCTTTTTGGCAAGGCAGGAAAGGTCCCTCCGATGACTATGAGCTCCACCTTCGATGGTTCATGCCCCATAGATTTGTAAGCTTTAAGTCTTGAAAACACTTGAAGGTAGGGGTCGTAGTTCAGCCTTTGAGCTCTAAGCGCCACGGGACTTAGATCAACATAGCTTTGGGGGGTAATGCTAGAACCTTTAGGACAATATATGCATCTTCCATGAGGGCACGGAAAGTACTTGGTCATTACGGTTACCACTACTACTCCTGAAATCGACCTTACGGGCTTTTTAGCCTTGACTCCAAGTGATCTATGCCGAGATGTCATAGTCTCTACTTGCTTCAGGACAACTCATCTATCGTCACTCTAATAAACTCTAACAGGTTACGCGTTATTGGAGGTCAATACCGTGATCGAAGTTACAGACAACCATGCACACGCGAACCCACTTAAGGGGCTAGGATTCGTGGAGGTAACAAAAAGATTCATGATGTCTGGTGGAGTTGCTATAGTCTTTGCGCCTTTACCTTCATGGTACTACTCGGTATCGGTAACTTCACCCGAAAGTTACTCTCGCATTTACGATATTGTAATTAAAGGTGTTCAAGAAGCTTCAGCATATATCAAAACATTAGCTGTCTTGGGGATACATCCTGCAGAGGTAGTTAGGTTAGTTGAAGCTTTCGGGGCCAGAAGGGCCCTTGAGGTAGCCGAAGGAGCTATGAGGAAGGCTGCTCGCTACGTCGCTGAAGGACTCGCGGTAGGTCTCGGAGAGGTAGGCAGACCTCACTACGATACTTCTAAGATATCCCTTGAAGTCTGTAACCGTATATTGGATGTTTCACTTGAGCTCGCTAAGGACTTGGATTGCCCAATACACCTCCACCTAGAGAGGAGGAGCCATGCCGTTAAAGATGTTGTTGCAAGGGTCCGTAAAGTAGGGTTAAAACCTTATCGGGTCGTAATCCATCACGCTGAATCAAAGATTATAGGAGAAAGCGGGAGGTTGACTCCATCTATACCCCGTAGGGGCAGGAACTTGAGAGAAGCTTTCACTAAGAGAGCTACCTTCTTAGTCGAAAGCGATTTCATAGATGACCCTAATAGGCCTGGAGTTGTGTCATACCCGTGGGCTATAGCGACTGAGGTATTAGAGATGTTATCAAGTAACCTTGTAAGTAAGGATCATATTAGAAAGGTCTTCATAGACAGTTTCGAGGAGGTTTATGACATTAAGCTCCATTGAGTACATGTGCTATCTAGCTACCGTCAAAGCCTCCCCGAGGGTCCTTAACATAAATATATTATTGAGTTTTGTTCCGCAGAAAGATACGCTCTTAGTTGAAGGCCGAGTTAAGCCGTGGTGGTTTACGATGATACGCGGCGTGAAGACTACCTTTATATTGCTATCCCATTAATGCAATAATAGGAGGAAGGTTCTTGAGGAAGGTCTATTTTTATTCGCTGCTTGAGGTTGATGGAAGTTGTTAATAGCGCATTTGAGTGATAACCATTTGGGTTATAGGCAGTACGGGCTATTTGAGAGGGAGAGAGATCTATACGCTTGCTTTGAAGAGGCTGTATCTAAGGCTCTTGAGGAGCACGTCGACATGGTTATTCATTCGGGAGACTTATTTCATTCCCCCAATCCGCCACCTCAAGCTTACAGATCGGCTCTAAGGGCCCTGAAAGCGCTCAAGCAACGCGGTGTACCGTTTCTATATGTCATGGGCCAGCACGATAGACCTAAGACCCAAGCATTGGCGCCTACGTTAATTTTTGAGGATATGGACCTTTTAATACACGTATCAGAAAAACCTTATGTACGTGGAGATTATGGCGTCATAGGACTAGACTACATGAAGAAACAAGTCTTAAAGGAGAGGTTGCAGTCACTTAAGCCATTAGCAAAAAAGAGCATTCTCCTAATGCATATTCTTCTCAAAGAGGTTTCACCTTTAGGCGACATATCGATACAGGAGTTACCAAAGGGATTTACCTACTATGCTCTAGGCGACTACCACATTTTTAAAGTATTTAATGTGCACGGCTCGATAGCAGCATATCCCGGATCTAGCGAAGTCATATCGTTAAACGACTTGACTAGCACGGGGAAGGGATTTTGTTTCGTGGACCTGTCAAACGATGAAGTTAAGGTAGAGTTCCAAAAACTCGACAATGTGAGACCTAGGATAGTCAGCGAGGTCAAGTTTAGCGATGTTGAAAATTTCGTGACAAAAATGTTATCCCAAGTCGCTGATATGAGACTGAAGCCGCTAATTCATTTAACTATTAGGGGCGTTGGCATTAAGAGGAGGAGCCTCGAAAAGGTTAAGGAAGAGCTATCAAAGGTCAGCTTAAGGACCTTCATATCAATAGAGGAGGAAGGCGTTGAGCTACCTTCAATATCTAAGGCTTCATTCAGCGGGGTTGAAGAAGTGATACACTCATTATTTCCTGGGATAAGCGATGAGATCATAGAGCTCTACAGAGCTTACAAGCTTGGGACCCTTCATAATGAGCTTGAAAGGTTGCTAAAAACTGAAAAGTGGCTGAAGCTCGTTCCTCAGCAATTCAAAGCGGAAGATGCGTCAAAAACCGTTGATCATTCGATTAAAGTCAGGGATTCAACGATTCTAGGGTGGCTTAGGCATGATAGTAGAAAGACTTGAGTTAACGGACTTCCTTTCTCATAGAAACTCTGTGATAACGTTTAGTAAAGGGTTAACGGCGATCATTGGACCCAATGGTGCAGGTAAGTCGTCCATGATAGAAGGCATAGTCTTCTCGTTATTCCAAGATAGTTTTAGAGCGATACGAGGAGGAACTAAGGAGTCCCTCAAAAGGATAGGTGCTAAGTCAGCTTCGGTTAAGCTAGTATTCAATGTTGCCGGGAGGAGGTTCAGGGTTGAAAGGTTCATCGAGAAAGGTTCTGTAGATAGGCTTTACGAAGATGATAGGCTTGTAGCAATTCAAACGTCATACGTAGACAAAAAGATACTCGAAGTGCTCGGTATTCCTAGAAAGGAGGCTTACCTGAACACCATCGTAGTAAGGCAGGGAGAACTCGAAAAAATACTTGAAAGCTTCACGACAGCTAGCGGTAGAGAAGAGCTTATGAGAGCACTAGGTTTTAAAGAGCTTGACGACATAGCTGAAGCCCTTAAGGAGGAGCGTAACGAGTTTGAGAAAGAGTATATGAGGTTATTAGGTGAAGCTGCGCAACTGGAAAATCTAAAGAGACAATTAGAATATTCTCAGAAAGAACTGCAGAGATTTGAAAACGAGAGAAATAGGATATTAGAGAACTTGAACGCCCTTGAAAAGGGCCTGTCCTATATAGAGAAGGCGTTAGCGGAAGTTCCTGAAAGTATAGAACAAGAGCTAAACTCGATAACGGCAGAGTACTATAGAGTAAAGAGCGAGCTTGAGAGCTTAATTAAAGAGATCAAAAGACTCAACGAGGAGCTCGAGAGCTTAAAAACATTAAAAAAAGATGTAAGCGCTCTGCTTTCAACATTAAAATTAAAGGAAGGAATACACCGCTTACAAGACAAGCTAGAAAGAGCGGCCTTAGCTTACTTGAAGCTTGAAGAAGTTAAATCTGCGTTACATAAGTTCGAAGAGAAGTTGATGTACAAAATAAAGATCTTATCGCAAACCTTGCAGTGTCCTCCTGAATTGGACTCTATTATCGAAGCTTACAACAAAATAAAAACTGAGGTTGAAACGAAGGAGAGGTTAATCGATAGCCTCAAAGCGAATATAGAGGAGAAGAGAGCAATGCTAAGTAGCCTCGAAAAGAGCGGGGATGAGTGTCCTTTATGCGGTACTAAATTGACAAATGAAGCTAGGCTTAAAGTTCTGGAGAAGATAGAGACTGAACTTAGTAGGGCATCTTCAGAGCTTGACGAATTGCTCAAGTCCTTAGAGCAAAGGAAAAAGACGCTCAGCATCTTAGAAAGACTAAATGTGGCTGGAATAGTCGATGAAGCTGCAGCTTTAAATGAGGAGAGGAGAAGGTATGATGAAGAAGAGAAGGCTTATCTCGAATTTATCAGAGATGTTAACAAGATATTGGAAGGGATATTGAGTAGCGAGATAAGCGGTGAAGTTGTCATTAAGCTTAAGGAGCTCTTAGGGCTTATTGAGACACCGATAGAAGCTATAAAATTAATGCGTCAAATCTCTGATTTCGCAAGTAGGGCCGAAGGTAAGTTAGAAGAGCTCGAAAGGATTTCTATGGAAGAGAGCCAAATGAGGTCTGAATTAGAGAGACTTCTTAATCGTAAAGAAGAGTTAAATGCACGAGCTATTACTTTAGAAAGGCGCATCGAAGAGCTTAGGAAGAATCTTGAAGTTCGAAGGAAATTAACTGAAGAAAGTAATAGGATTAAAACTCAAATAGCTGAACAGAGGGGTAGGCTTCTAGGCGTTGAAGAAAGCATTAGTGGTTATAGGAAGCGGCTTGAAGAGCTCAAAGAGCTTTGTAGCAAAGCTGAAAACGCAGAGCGCGAAGCTTCTAAAGTCAGGAGCTTCATAGACTTCATAGACCTCCTGAGAGTCAAGGTCTTTGGAAAGGATGGACTCATAGCTAAAAGTCTTAGGAGAATGTATAGGACGAAGCTTGAAAGCGAAGTCAATAACTACTTATCGAGGTTCGGTATGGACTTCGAAATAGAGTTCGACGAAGACTTGAAGCTTAAGGTCTTATCGAGAGGTGAAGAATTAAGCGTAGATAGCTTAAGCGGAGGTGAGAAGGCCGTCCTCGCACTTTCAGCTCGCTTAGCTCTAGCAAAGGCCCTTAGCAGCAAAGAAGTTGAGATCTTAATATTGGATGAGCCCACGGCGAACTTAGACGCAGATAGAAGAAGGGAGCTAGTGAGGGTTTTAAGAGACTTAGCTGAGGAAATACCTCAAGTTATCGTAGTAACCCATGACCATGAAGTAGCCGAAGCGGCTGATCGAGTCTACAAGGTGAGGAAAGATGGCGGGATGTCGGTAGTGGAGGAGTATTGATGTCGGTATGGGAAGAGGACATTAAGGAAGTTCAGAGAGCTTTAGAGAAGTTCAGGAAGGTTGAGAAAAGAAAAGAGGAGTTAAAGAAGGCGTTGGAGTACTGGATCAAGGTAGAGGACTTAGGCCATAGCGATAATTGTGAAGTTGTAGGGGTCGATGGAAGTTTCTTGGTAAGACCACTCATATTCTCAACATTCTACTTAGCTAGGGCCATAGCCATAGCCCCTTCACTTGGAGGCTTCAGAGTATCTAGGTCTGATATTCTCAAAACAACCAATGACAATTACGCAAGACAGCACGCGGAGGCCGTGATGGCTCTTTTAGAGGTTGAAACTGCAACAAGAGCTCTGCTAGAGTTAAATAAGCACGGCAGAGAAGCCACGTTACTTTTCGACGGAAGCGTCTCCTCGCTAATACTGCACCGAGTGGTCTTACACAGGAGTCCCATATACCCTAACATTGCAGACAGCATCTCCAGAGGGCTATCCTTTCTGGTCAACGAAAGGAACGTAGTCTTTGTAGCTAAGAGGAGCAGTAACTCCATTTATGGTGAAGGACGCCTACCGGACATGATGCTATTTAGCTCGATGCCTAAGGGTTATAGTGTACCGAAGACTGTGAAAATATCAGAGCTCTACAACATACCTGAGACAGAGCTCGACGACTTACCCCTTAGCTCTAAGCTCAAGGTCTTAACATTATCCTACGTTAAGTTGTCGGACGACGGGCCCTTATTGAAGATAGAAATCCCCGGAATAGTTTCTGAGGACGAGGTACGTGACGTGATAGCTAAGTTAAGTGACGTGTCGCCATCTGGCTACCCTGTACCTCTCCTCGTCGCTCATAGTAGCGCAAAGATAAGAGGTATAACGTTGAGGAAGGCCTTATCGCTCGTAGGTATTAGGCTTCCGACAGGAAGGGAGGCTTTGAGGGAGGCTTTTGCGTGAACGTGAGAGAAATAGGTCTAGTTGCAAAGTCAACTCCTACGAACGTGTATATAATTGCTTACGAGGCACCTCAAATCGCCAGCTACCTTTACTCTGAAGCCAACAATATGAAGGTAGTTATGGTAGTAACGGACGTAGAAGCAACGGATGAAGCCTTCAGTAGAGTTTTTGATTCTAAGGAAGCTGAAATTATGGCCAAGTACGTCAAAGCAAGTGGTGCATTGAAAATAGTAGTAAAGGCTTCACCTGTCGTAGACCTCATAGCAAAGCGGAGACCCCAATTTCCAATACCTCCTCGCACACCGGTACGTGTAGCTTCCAAGGAAGTACTTGAAGAGGCGTTCTCGGTGTGCTATGGAGCCTTCACAGAGCTTTACTCTGATTCGCCTTTATCCAGTTGGGTGAGAATAGGAATATTGAGGTCTCATGAAGATGTGGAGGTCAGGGTTAATGTCGATGCCGTATTGTCGAAGCACCTAGCGGTTCTCGGAAGCACCGGTAGCGGGAAGAGTAATCTAGTCGCTCTCTTAGTAGATAAGATAGCGAGCCTTGGAGGCCAAGTAATCATAATTGATAGCCATGGAGAGTATTCAGACCTGAATACATCCTCTAAAGGTGTTAAGCTTGTACACTTTGAGGCTAAGGTAAACCCACTTAAAATTAGCCCCCTTGTCCTTTCGTCGACGTTAATACCTGAGGCTACAGCTACAAAGCAAAGGAATATCCTTAGAAAAGCGATTAGAGAACTTAACGCCCTATACTCTAAGGCTGGAAGCGATAGAGCAGAAGTTGAGAAGAGGATAGAAGACCTAATTCAGAGAGCAAACAATGAGCTTGATGTCGAAGTTGAAGATACTAGCGGTAGGCGATACCTTAAAGCTCTGTACGCGATCATCATGAGTTTAAGAACGAAAGCTGCATCGAGCAGGCGGGAACAAGAAGTCTTTGATGGTATACTCTTGAAGTTGGAGAAGAATATTGTTGAATACGATATATATAGTACAGATGTGGTCGATCCCGTGGACTTGCTAGAACCAGGAACCATAGTTGACGTTGATGTATCTCTCTTACCTGATGCCGCTCGAGATGAAGTCGTGTCTTATATATGTAAACAAGTATTGCAGAGGGCCACGATTGGAAAACTTTTGCCGACGCTTATAGTGGTGGAGGAAGCTCACTTGTACTTGAAGAGCGAGTCTGGAGGCGCAGCTAAGCAAGCTATAGAGAGGATAGCGAGAGAGGGCAGGAAGTATGGCATCGGCTTAATCATAGTCTCTCAAAGACCTAAGGGTATAGATCCTAACGTCTTAAGTCAGATGAATAGCTTGTGCGTCTTAAAGATAATGCAACCTGAAGATCAAGCATACGTTAAACAGTATAGCGAGTGGTTAACTAATGAAATGCTTGCTGCATTACCAACACTGGAGAGAGGAGAGGCCATACTACTTGGCGAGTGGGTTAGGATGCCTGTGGCCGTAAAAATAGACAAACATGAAGGCAAAAAGAGGGGTACAACTATAAGTTCCGTTAAAAGATGGGTTGAAGCAAGGAAAATGAAGTATCAGAAGACAAGAGAGGAGCTGGAAGAGGAAGAGATGATCAAAAGGGCTAAGGAAATATTCTAGTTTCTATAGACCCTTTTGACAATAGCCTCCGAATTATCAAGGCTCCTCCACAAGATCGTGAACCCATGTTTCTTCAAAATCTTATGGGCCTCTCGAATATCTTGAATACCGAATTTCCTTAAAACCTCAAGCACATTCTTTAATGGCTCTTCTTCTATTCTTAGAAGGAAGGATCGAAGATTTTCTTCGTCGACTTGTTGTGATTCACCTTCTTTGCGCGGCATAATGGTTTGCTTCTCCAACTCTCTTAGCACTGGGGCTATGTCAGACAGTTTCAACTTTTCCTCGAAGAATAGAAGCTTAACATTTGGAGATTCCTTCAATGCGAAAACCATTTCTTTGGTGCATAAAAGGGCTTTATTTAATGCAACTATGATCGGAACCCTTACGGCACTTATTTTTCTAAGCTTCTTTTCAATATAACTCGGTGTCCAGAAGCCCACTATTTCTAGGAAAACCTTTAAGTCGCCTTTAGTCAACGCGAAATCCGGTATCAATATTGTTTCCCCCATAACTATGGGTTCTGGCTCTCTATGTATGTCCCAACCCATGTTGAATGCCTTGAACCTCAATATAAAGTCCTCCTCCAACATGCTGTCGAACCCCTCTTCTATTGGTGGTTTGCTTGGTAGTAAGCCGCTATAGCGCTCATCGATCTCTAGGATGCAATGCTTGTTAGCGTGAAGTACTTCAGCCTTTATCCTCCAAGTCTTTAAGTGAAGGACTACGGGTAGCACTTTAGCCATCCTGGTGCCATACCTTCTAGTTTTAGTGAGTATAGATACGGGACCATCTATGTAGATTTTTAATAATCCATCATCCTTTTCAACTGCGTACATAAGGCCAAGTAGTTTCACCGTCCTGAGTACGCTTCTTACCTCTGTTCCAGTCATGTTGGCTATGATCGACATAGACGTGGCCTTAAACAACAACGTTTGAAGTAAGGACAAGTTGTATTGTTTTAAGAGATCTAAGGGGTTAGGTGCGTCAAAGCCCGTTATTAACTCAGAGCCCTCGTAGCTAGCTTCAAAGGCTTCGACCAGCTCCTCCATCGTCACTCCAAGTCTACGGGCAGCTTCACATAGAATTTCGTTCTTAGCCTGTTCTGTAACGGCAAACCCTTTCTCCGATGATATTGAGAAGACAGTTCTCCTAGCCACGTCAGGTGGTGCCTTAGTCTTCAGCTTTTCAGTCCTTATTCGCCTATTTAGAAGTTCTATAAGCCCTCTTATGAACTTAGGATGGTAGCCCATGTCTTCAAGTTGACTTTCAACTTCGTCTAGAGAATTCTCCAGTTCTTCTAGCCTCTTCCCTACATGTTCGTTGTATACTTCAATTAAGAGCGAGGCAGCAAACTCGTTTTCATACGTCAGTTGAACAAATCTTGGAAGAATCTTATTGCCCTTCCTCTTAACTCTAAGCAAAGTAGAGGGTAACATTAGCCTCCTACCAGCCCTTTACGTCTCTTCCTCGATATTGCTACTTCAGGAGTACCCTTAACTACCACCTCGTAGAGGATTGCCTTCTTACCGGGTATCGGTCTCAGTATTCTTCCAAGCCTTTGAACGAAAGATCTTCTGCTCGCCGTCCCGCTTAGAACTATGGCCACGTTCGCGTCAGGGACATCCACGCCTTCTTCGAGAACCCTACTAGTTACCACGGCTTTGTAAGTACCCTTCTTAAAGAGTTCCATTACTGTAGCCCTCTCTTTAGGGTTCGTCTTATAAGTTATTTCGGGTATTAATAGCATCTTAGATATCTTCCTGACCATATCGTTAAGCTCCGTAAATATTAGTACCTTATCGTTTTGATGTTTCTTAAGGAGGTCCTTCAATATATCGAGCTTGGAAATGGAATTAAGAATCAATAATCGAGCATCACGCCACGCTATTAAAGCTCTCCTAGCTTCACGACTCAGACCGCTCACCATTATAAAGCGCCTAAAGTCTTGGAGAGACCTTAACTTCCACCTCTTTTTCTCTAAGAAGTCCTTGTACGTGAAGTACAGGTTTTTAAACTTCCTCTTCTCTTCATCGCTAAGCTCTACATATATCCTAATTAGATCAAAGTCTGCTAAATGCTTGCTCTTCATTTCGTATACGCTTTTCCTATACACTATGTCGCCAACGAGGTCTAATAGGTCTACGTGCTTACCATCCTCTCTTTCCGGGGTTGCTGTGAGACCAAGCCTATACGGAGCTGCGCTTAGAAGAGCTATTTGCCTAAAGTTCTCGCTAGGTAAGTGATGAACTTCATCGAATACTATGAGCTTAAACTTATTCCCAAGCTCTTCAGCGTTGATATAGGCCGAGCTATAAGTCGAGACCGTCACAAAAGCTAATTCCTTAGACCCTCCGCCTACGACGCCCACGTGGACGTTAAGGGCCCTTGAAAGCTCAAGCCTCCATTGCTCAAGGAGTTCTAAGGTTGGCACGACTACAAGTGTAGGCTCGTTGAGGAGAGCTATTATCTTGATAGCAATAATGGTCTTACCTGTCCCGGTCGGTAACACTATTACTCCTCTCTTACCAGCTTTAAACCATGCTTCTACAGCCTCCTCTTGATAGTCTCTTAAAGGCTTTATGGATATTGTTCCAATAGAGCCCTTAATGGGGGACAACACGTAATCCTCCACTTTGATGCCCAGCAACTCAAGGGATCTCTTAACTTCAAGATACTTGTAGGCTAGTGCTCGTAGACATTTGACTTTTGGGTCCCACTTCAACGGTGGAATCTCGTGAGTCAAGCCTTTAACTACTATAGTTCCGCTATGGTATTCCAGCCTTATGGACTCGGTACCCGCGATTTTCTCGGCGTTGGATGCGACCAACATTCTCCTTTTTCTATAGATAATTCCTTATGGCTAAAAGCTTTCTCAATATTTTGCACCGGCACCTACATCTCGTCAAGCTAACGTTTTTACCTGTCTCACTAGGCTCGTTAGTTTCCTAGGCCCTATTTCATTGCCTTTAGCGTCTTTAAAAGCTTCTATGACCACGAAGTTTACCCTCGATTTCTCGTCCTTAATCCATTTAAGGAGAGACTTTATGGATTTAGATGACGTGGATGGAGCTACGTGTTCATTGATCCATCCACCTTCAACTAGACAGTCATATACATGCACTCCACGTATCTTGGATCCGAGATTTTTAAACCATTCGTCTATTACTACGTCGACTTCCACTTCTTTCCAGTTACTGGACCTTACGGCTTGGACTTGGGCATGTCCAACATCAAAACATATTTCCGATCCCTCTACACTTAAGATGGCTCTTTTTATGTGATCTATAGAGGAGCAGAAGTTTGATGGGACGTTCTCAAAGAGAATTGTTAACCCATTCTCGAAAGCAAAATCTAGTATTGTCTGAATAGAGGCAGACGTAGCATCGATTATCGATTGCCCAAAATTCCTTGCCTCCTCTATCGCTTGATCTGTAGAGACGTGAAGCACCACGTATTTAGGTTCGAGACCCTCCGTAATCTCAAGGAGCTTTAAGGTATATTTTACGGAGGCTTCTCTTATTTCGTCGATTGGTGAGGCTAGCCTTATGTCCCTCCAACTTCCATGAACCGCCAAGTCGAGACCTGCTTCTCTGATGTAGTCAGCTATTTTCTTTGGCGTAGAGCTATCTGGGACCGGCCATGGATAATCTAGGCTGAGCTCTATGAAATCGAACCCAGCTTTGTGGGATTCGTCAACCTTGTATTTAAACTTCGCCTTGTCGCCTAGCCATAACGGAAAGCCTATTAACACCATAAATCATCGCCGTTAAATGGACACTGTCTCATAATTATACGTTTTAGCCCTTAATTTCTTTAAGGCGAGAACACCTCTCGAAAGCTTTAGAGAGATGCTCTAAGTAGAATAGTATAGTTTGTTTCCACGATAGACTTCTGGATATCCATAGTAAGCCTTTGGTTATATTAAATTCTATAGAAGCTCGTAAACCTTTAGCATTTACAACTTGAATTCTCCTAATTCTATTAACGCTAGCGCAATCGATGTCGTAGGCATGAGTCTTATCCTGCCTCTAACTTTAAGTTCAAGGGCTTCTTTGGGAGTCATGTAGATGATATCTAATGCTGCAGAGGTCCTTCTAGGCTCGCCATTAAGCATGCACGGTATATAGAAATACATTTTATTTGGTTTGGGAGGCTCTTCAATCTCGGATGATTGCAGCTCAATAACCCTATAGTTGTGCATTCCAATTCTTCCGTTTAGCGGCGGCCAAGATATCTCTAAGTAGTTGTCCGGTAAGGTTGCATTGCTAGGACCCTCAAGGACGAGCACTTTGTGCATTATGGGTTCTACATTACAACCTATCTCTTCACGACATTCCCTAACTACCCCAGAAAAAATCGATTCCCCAACCTTTAAATGTCCCTCAGGAAACGAGTAGTAACCCCTTTTCGGAGTCTCGCCCCTCTTGATGAAGAGGAGTTTACCGTTCCTCTCTATAAGGGCTGAGACCACTATTTGGAGGTCGTCGGACTCCTTGCCCTCGACAATTTATACTTCACCTCTTCTTAGAGCCTTAAAAGATAATTCGGTTTAAATCTTTTTCTGGCGTAATTTAGTGAGCCTAGTATTAAGGTCGGTTAGCTATGATAACCGTATCATCACCTGGGAAGGTAACGCTATTCGGTGAGCACGCCGTCGTCTATGGTGAACCAGCCATTGCAGTTGCCATAAATAAAAGAGTGAGGGTTCAGGCGACTAGGAGGAACGATGAAGTTATTAGGATTGAGGCCAAAGACTTGATGCTTGCGGGCTTTAAGGCCTTACTAATGCCCAATGGTTCTGTAACTCTTGAAGGAGAGTCGGGAAAGATCCTAGCAGCCTTAAACTACGTAAAGAGAGCCATTGAAATGGTCCGTACTAAGTATGGAGTTAACATAGGAGCTTACGTAACAGTTACTTCGGAGATGCCCGTTGGAGCTGGATTAGGCACTTCGGCGGCAGTTGCTGTCTCAGTAGTTAAAGCTTATTCGTTGTTAGCTGGACTCGACTTAAGCCGAGAGGAGTGCGCAGAGCTTGGCTACCAAGTTGAGCTCAGCGTTCAGGGGATAGCTAGTAGAATGGATTCTACAACAACTGCTGTAGGTGGGGTGCTTTATATCGATCCGAGGATGGATAAGGTATATGAATCCATCAGGGGCGCTGAAAAGCTTGATGGTCTCGTAATCGGTTACGTAAATAGAGAGACTAGTACGGGCGAGATGGTTGAGAAGGTCAAGAACCTTAGAGATTCTATACCAGAAGTGCTTGGTTTCATTATAAGAGCAGTTGGTGAAATAAGTAGGAAGGCTAAAGGTCTCATTGAAGCTGGGAGGCTAGTGGATTTAGGTGTACTAATGAACATCAATCACGGGCTCCTCGAAGCGATGGGGGTATCGACTAGTAGGTTGTCTCAAATGGCCTATGCAGCCAGGGCTGCAGGGGCTCTAGGATCGAAGATAACGGGGGCTGGCGGTGGCGGATGCATTATCGCGTTGGCTCCCCAGCGCGAGGAAGAGGTGATAGCAGCCCTAAAGGCTATAGGTGCCTCTGCATTTAAGGTTTCACCTACAACGCAGGGTGTAAAGGTTGAGGAAGAAGATAGTCATAGGGCATAGAGGGGCCCCCTCTATTAAATTCGAGAACAGTCTAGAAGGAGTAGTTGAAGCTTTGAAGCTAGGCGTAGACGGTGTAGAAGTTGATGTAAGAACCACTAAAGAAGGTATTCCAATAGCATTTCACGATCAAACTACCTCGAGAATATTGGGAATTGACAAGCCTGTTAATGAGATAGGGCTCGACGAGATTAGATGCATGGGTAAAATCAGGGGCTTCACTATCCCCACAATAGGGGGGCTCTTGACTGTTGTTAGCGCGGAGACTATTCTAGTCTTGGACGTAAAAGAGTGGAGAGCTGTAGAGATGCTGGCAGATTTGCTAAGGCATTTAAGTAACAGAAAAATAATTATTGCATCATTTGATCACCGAATTCCCTTAACCATAAAGAAAGCTGTACCTTGGGTTAAGGCAGGGCTTATATTGTCTTTAAGGCCCTTAAGCTTATCGAGAATCACATGCGAAAATGTGGATTGCGTATTTGTAAAGAAAGACTACATAGATTGTGAGCTATTGGAGGAAGCAACTAGCCTAGGTCTTGACATCTATGCTTGGGTTGTTAACGATAAAGAAGAAGCCGAGCGACTTTGGTCGCTGGGAGTGTGTGGAGTGGTGACCGATACACCACAGCTATTTGCAATCGGTGGTCGAAGGTCATGGAGCTAGTGTTAAAAGGTTTTATAGCATTCCTAGCCAGCTTTCTGTCTTCCCTTTTAATCATGCCTAAGGTTATAGAATATTCTAAAAAGAGGAGGTTTATGGGGAGAGATGTGCATAAACCCGGCCAACCTCTCGTACCAGAAATTGGCGGTATAGGAATATTATTTGGATTAATTGTAGGGTTCTTGGTTTATAGTCTCGTGTCCTTCAAACTCGAGGTCTATCTCGTAGTCTTTGTTTGTTGCGTGTTTATAGCTGGAGCTATAGGGTTATGGGATTATTTTAAAACGTTGAGTGGAACTACGAAAACCGCTCTAACAGTCATTGCATGTATACCCTTGATAATCGGCTGGCTCCTCTCTCCTACTGAAATAATAATAGGGAGGCCAGAGCTTCCTTTCATAGGGACCTTGAGGCTTACAATAGTCTACTGGATCCTTCTACCATTTGCTATAGCGGTATCGGCAAACGCTGTTAACATGATTGATACGTTCAACGGTGTCATGCCGCTCACATCAATCTTTAGCGTTGCTGGTCTCCTCATTTCATCTATAATACTTGGAAGATATGAGGCCACGATTATGTGTTTACTAATTCTCGGGGCCCTACTAGGCTTCTTGCCGTACAACCTGTACCCATCGAAGATCTTTGCAAGCGATGTCGGTAGCCTAGCGGTTGGAGCTGGTATAGGGGCCATATCGGTCATAGGCAGAATGGAGATAATAGGAATAGTATCGCTCATGCCTCAAATAATGAATGCGTTCTATATATTGACTTCAGTTAAAGGTCTTCTCGAAAGGAGACAGATAAAAGAGAGGCCGACCGTAGTCCTTGGAAATAACGTTATAGCTGCAAATAGAAGCGAGAAGGCCCCCATGACCTTAGCAAACTTAATACTAGCGAGAGGCCCTCTCCGAGAGCCGGATCTAGTTAAGGCCTACGCTTTGCTCTCATTCTCCTCCTTCATCCTAACTATAGTGACGGCATGCTTCATGGTGATAAAATGAAGATTCTAAGGTACATAATCGACATACTTGGAATAATGGTATTGGTATGGGGCTTAATGCTTGCCTTACTGTTCTTCGTAAATAAAGTGGTAGAAGAAGTCGAGTTACCCATCTACGGCTTTATCGGTTCTTTACTGAATAACTTCATTCAGCTGGCGATAAGCGGCGTGATGTTCTTAGCATGGCTCTTCTTATGGTACAAGTTAACTGATTATTGTCGTAGGAGGAGACTTAAGCTCTGGAGCAAAGACCTTCAAGGACAGCAATGACTTTGGGCAATGGATCTTCCATTATACTCCACAATTTTTTACTCAGCTCCTTCTGCTTAACTTTCAGCTCTTTAATTTCAGACAACGACGCTATCGCTACATCCGGGATTTCCTCGCTTTTAACTCTCTTCAGAAGCCCGAATTCGATCAAGAAGCTCTCCACGAATATGGGTTCCTTCGGATAGAAGGATAGAGCTGGGACTCCTAGTAATGCTGCCTCGCAAGTCATTGTCCCCCCAGACCCTATGAATAGAGTTGTCTTCTCCAAAATTGGCGGGCTATATGTCGGTCTTGTAAGTATAGTTACGTTTGCAACACCTTTAAACTTCGCCTTTAAGTATCTTACCTGCCACCAGTACCTCGGCATTACGAGTATGAGAGCTTCGGGAACCTTCTTAGCCAATATGGTTATCGACTCTTCCGCTACCGTCGGCTTATCGATCATCAAGTAAGAGGCGTGAACTTCCTCAATTCTTACAGTCACTAGATACTTGAACTTCCTTAAACCTGGAATTATAGGCTTCTCCTCTGCTGGTATGTGCTTAAGCCACATGACTGGGTCCAGTGCCCTATATTGAATTACGTCCTCAGCAGCGATGCCATATTTAATCCATTCCTCTTTGGGTATGACCCAAGGCGTTACGAGTTTCGAGCTCAAAGGAACCGTAAGCTTTGCTACTGCCGTTGAATGTGGGGAGTCATTGACTAAGACATGTGGTATCCCTAAGCCAAAAGATACCCTTGTAGCATCAGGTGAGGTTGAAATAGCGACGTCAGGCTTAAACTTTCTAATTAATGGCATTAATTTCTTCATCCTGTTTACGCTACTAGATAACTTTCCATAGAGGTCTCCGCCACCATATCTTCCAATAATGCAAGCTTTGACGTTTAACTTCTTCGCCAAGATGTCGATCTCTCTATACCTGCGTGTGGTCACAAGAATGTCGTAGCGCCTTTTCCTCGCTTCTTCCATCAGTGGTTTAAAGTACATCAACTGTTTTGGAGTTAAATATTCAATCCATATCTTCATGCTTCTCAGACCTCTAGTTTATGAAGGCTTGGTAGTATGAAGTTAGTAATTTCATAAACAATTTTATTGTTATAAATGTTCCCAGTTTAAGTATTGATAAAAAGTCTTCTATGCGCGATGACTAAGTAAGGTGCTACTATTCCTCGCTCTCGACGGCTTTTACATTAATCGTAGCTTTCGACGACATATTTTTCTCATTTTATCCAGCTCACTTAGTCTTGATGCCCTTGAGATTCCAAATTATGCACTAAAGACCTCAACTTTCCTTTTAACATGCCACAGACCATTAACATTATTAAGCGATGCTTTATTCGCTTTCTCAATGTGTGAGATTTACCTCCATGCCGAGTCATCACATGATGCACATTCCGAGTTATTCTAGCAGGCTTAAATTCTCTAAATTTCCGTAGGGTGTCAGACATAGAAGTCTTAAGTACGTGCTGTTCTAAGGAGCTGGTTAAGTTTGCTAACAACAATATTGTTTTATTTGAGCCGCCATCTAATGATGCATCAGAAAGCTTAATACTAAAGGGTTAGGGACTTACACCGTAGATTTCGACGTCAGCCTACTTACTATCCATATGTTTAAGCTGGTGTTTGATGGTTTGATGGGATATGAAGGAGAACCATAAGGATTCACGCAATTTGATGACGAAAATGACGTTCGAATTATATTCAGCTGATGTACTCTCTCAGAGAGATGGGAAGTTTATCGTAAATGTTAGATGTGCGAATTCTAAATCCAGGGCCTACGACTTTCCAACTCCCATCCTTGTATTTAATGGTGTAGAGTACGTTGATCGCATAAACCGAGAAGCTTCGATAGGAGACTCTACTTGTACTACTATCGTTTTTTCATTTGCAACGCCTAAGGAAAAAACTAGTATGTCGTATCACGATGGATCCTCCGCGATGAAGCGGACCTTAAACATTAATTGTAGAACAACACTTAACCTCAACGATGCATTTCTCGTTAGTATGTAAGGTGGTGTTGGTGAAGCTAATGAGCGACGTCAAGGTCTCGGTTATAGGGGCCGGCTTTTGGGGCCAGAACCACGTGAGGGTTCTCAGCAAGCTTGAAGGAGTACTCCTAGAGTCTGTCTACGACATAGATATCATTAAAGCTAAAAGTATTGCTGAAAGGTATAGGTGTAAAATCGCTGAAAGTCTAGATGATGCAATAAAGCGTAGTGATGCAGTTGTCATATCCACTCCAACTTCATCTCACTTCCACATTGCCTTAAGGGCTCTAGAGCTGGGCAAGCATGTCTTTGTTGAAAAGCCTATAACTAGTAGGAGCTCAGAGGCGCTTAAGTTAATAGAGAGGGCTTGTAAAGAGGGCCTACTGATAATGGCAGGGCACATTGAAAGGTTTAACATGGGCTTTAGGAGGCTTCATGACTTAATTAAAAGCAATAGGCTTGGTGAAGTTGTGTCCATTAGAACTAAGAGAGTTTCAAGTGGCGCTTCAAGGATCTCTGACGTCGGGGTAGTGTTGGACTTAGCTATCCACGACCTAGACCTAGTAATGCTTTTAACTTCTTCAAAACCATCGACGATATACTCTATAACGGGTTCAAAGCATTCGAGCAAGGAGGATTACGCATACATAATGATGGAAATGGAAAACGGGGTTGAAGCTTATTTGGAGGCTTCATGGCTTACAAAACGTAAGATTAGGTTGATGGAAGTTACCGGTTTTGAAGGGACTGCAGAGCTCGATTTCTTAAGTCAAGAAGTCTCCGTTAAACTCGAAAAAGAAGAATTTACGATAGCCGGCCCATGGATTGAACCCCTAAGACTCGAACTTGAAAACTTCGTTAAGTCTATTAGAGGAGAGGAAAAACCATACGTTACAGGGGTTGACGGTTATAGGGCCCTTCTATGCGCTGAACTAGCGCTAGAATCGTCGAGGGCTAGGAGGCCTGTTAAAGTTGAATTCGAAATTTAAAGTTAGCGATGACGTCGTCGAACTTACAAGCAAGCTAATTCGCCTAGTTATTGAGATAGAGGACTATTGGAGGAAGAGCTCCCCACTTCACGAACTAGAGGAGGGGGACATCAAAGAAATATTAAAGTTATTTGACGAAGCAGAGGAGCTTATTTCAAAAATTAAGGAAAGATTGTGTTTTAAGCCATAGGTCTTACTTCTATGTGCATGTCAAAGCGCTTGCTTATTCTATCTAACTTCTTTCGGCACCTTTTCATGACTAGCGGTAGGTGATGGCGAGGCACGTAGACAAACGCTACGCCTTCTTCAGGCATTTCCAGCTCAAATTCCGTCGTCACTTTACTTAAGGCGTGCTCTAGAGCTTTAGTTATTATCGAGCTAGGGATCTTGAGGCTCTTTTTTACCGGAACCACGAACGTCCTCTCACCGAAGACGTACAATTCGTATTCTGGTTCGTCAGTCAAGAAGTCCTTGACTACCACCACAGGTCTTGCCAGGTCTTCTTCTTTAAGACCGTGCGGTATCTTAATGGTAGTCTCAATGGAGTAAACCTTCTTTACATTACCTTCACTTATAAAGAGAACTGTATCAACTATAGATGGTATCATGCCGAGTTCGACTCTACCGACAAACCTCTGTATAGCGTCTATAGGCGATGTAGCATGAACAACCCCTACCATGCCTACGCCTGCTAATCTTAGATCTGCGTATAGCTTAAAGTCGTCGGTATCTCTCATTTCATCGAAAATCGTGTAGTCAGGCCTACTTAGCAATAGTACATCGTGAATCTCCTGCGAAGATGCTACGCTCTTAGAGTATTGAGTAATATCTTGTGGTAGTTGTAGATCTCTTGGTGCCTCAATAGTCTTCACAACCTTGTTCTTCCTCCTATAGTACTCGGCGAGCGCTTGAGCAAAAGTGCTCTTTCCCATCCCTGGCGCTCCAGCAATCAATATCCCTTCAGCATGAGAGTCCAATCTTTCAAGTAGCTTCGAGGGTAAGCCGTACTCTTCTAACTTCAGCTTAACTATTGGCCTAACTGCGGTAAGCTCCAATCCATCTGAAAATGGGGGTCGCGTTATTACTATCCTGTAGCTACCTAGTTGTACTATAGTTGACGATTCCCTATCAACTTCCACGAAGCCATCTGGCGAGCTCCTAGCTCGCTCCATGATCTCTGTTATAATTGTCTGAAGCTCTTCGCGAGTCATCGGAGAAGTTCTTATCGGCTCAAACATCCACTTACCTGGCTGACCACGCTTAGCGTATGGTATCACGCCTTCCTTTAAATGAACTGACATAGTTTTGTTATCAAAAAAGTCTTCAAGCTTCATTTTACCTGACGGCTTTACGTGCAGGACGCTTATCCCCATGGCTTCAGCAACTTTAGCCATAACTACGTCGCATGTTATTAGGGTTGCCTTTAAGTCGAGCGTTAACTCCCTTATCATCTCGTTCAGAGCTTCAGGTGAAGACTTCTTAATGCCGTTAGCCTCACCGACGAAGACCATTTTTACATCCTTATCTTCGCACGCCCTCCTAATCTTTGAAAGCTCTTCAAGACCCGAAAAGTCGTTGAACTTTGCTTTCCTTTCGAGTTCACTTATTAATGCTCTATGTATTACAAGCCTACCCCTAACGACTCCGTCATCCACTAATCTCCTAACTACTCCCGCCTCTATAGCTAATAGATCTGGTACGTAGACCTCTGGGTCCGACATGATCTCTAAATCGCACCTCTACATAAAGTCATTCTTAGCTTAACTATAGAGCATTTTATAAATGTTTTCAATGAATAAAGTAGAAGGCGCTTCGTGACGGTGGTTCAAAGTGAAATTGAAGAGTGGTCTCTATTATTATCCAGAGACCGGATTTACATCAAACTCGTACTTAATTGAGAATGACGTAAGAATCTTGGTAGATCCCGGACACCACAACCATTTTCGTGACTTGGCCGAACTAATGAGGGAAGACGGATTTGAATTAAAGGACTTAGACTGGGTCATAGTAACTCACGCCCACGTAGATCACTGCGGTGCAGTCCATGAAATTCAAAAGCTCTTTAAAGTTAAGGTTGCAATGCACGAAGCGGAGAAAGAGTATCTTTATGAGTCTTCAGAGCGCATTCATAGATTAATAGGAGAAGTCCTCATACCGTTCGTAGTTGATTACTGGATTAAAGGCGATAAATCAGTTGGCCTTGAAAATTTAAATTTAGATATAGTAGTCTTCCATACCCCAGGGCACACTCCTGGAAGCATCTCGATATATTCTCCATCACAAAAATACTTAATAACTGGCGATCTGATATTTCAAGGAGGCGTTGGAAGGACGGATTTAGGCGGCAATAGCAACCTTTTGAAGAGGTCTATAGAACAAGTTTCTCAACTGAACGTGGAAATGCTCCTTCCAGGTCATGGTCCTATAGTTGTCGGCACGAGCAACGTCTTAAAGAACTTTAAGCTAGTAAAAGAACTATTAGAACTATTCTAGCAGGCAGAGAAGTGCGTAGCTATCGTATTAAGCCCATCCTTCTTACGATACTTCTTACAGCTACTAGAGCCGGGCTATCGTCGGGTAGTTCTAGTAGAGATTTACCTTCAAGGTTGAAGCGGAAGATATTTTCGTCGTACGGAACTATGCCAAGAGGTTCGACGCCTATCTCTTTGGCCTGCTCGTATAGTAGGGCTTCTTGACTTGGAGTAAACTTGTTCCCAACTAGGAATATTCTCTTAAATTGTATGTGAACTTCCTTCGCTAATTTCTTTATTCTTGAGGCTGTAAGAAAGCCCATTCTACTTGGATCTGTAACCATTATCATGTAATCTACGTCCCTATCGGTCCTCCTGCTAAGGTGTTCAAGACCGGCCTCCATGTCCATAAGGGTAATAGCGTAATTCCTTGATAGCGCATCTACAACCTCAGTCAATATATCATTTACCATGCAATAGCATCCTTCACCCTCAGTTCTACCCATGACTAGTAGGTCAAACTCTGGAAGTTCCTTCAGCACCTCAAATACCTTATACTCAAGCAGGTCCCTCTTAGATATTGTAGGTGGAAGCTCTCCTTGATCTATGGCTTTCTTAAGCTCGTTTGTCACGTCGCCTATGGTCTTCTCAACCTTTACGCCTAGGACCTCGGGAAGATTAGTGTCAGGGTTCGCATCTACAACGAGGATTGACTTAACACCAGCCTCTATGAGAGACTTGAGCGTTAATGCCGTAATTGATGTCTTTCCTACCCCTCCCTTACCTGCAACAGCTATTACGAGTTTTTCGCCTTTAGACAAGGAAACCAGCCTCAATAAGCAAATTATCAGCTCGTGATAAAAGTACTTAGCGCGCTTTATAAGGTGAATAATAAAAGTTGCAGAGGTCTTGGGGCTTAGGTGGAAAGCTCTTCCCTCTTTAAAACCTTCTTGACGAAGTCTGGTATCTTCGATGAATCTCTCGGCCCTACAAGAATTCTCCACCCTGCTAGAAGCTCTTCAAGTTCACCACTCAATCTAGCTGCTCTACCCCCAAAGATCTTCACGTCAATGTCTCTCCTAGAGTACTAAAAGACTCAAGTGTCCATCGCATATTCGATATGTCTCTTTGAGTATGCCTAGCTAAAGAGAACGATAGGTTGATTCCTAGCCCTTTACCTAGTGTATGGCTTGTCCGCCTTCTTAATACACATAGCCATTGTCGCCGAGGCGTCTTAGCCGATGATTATCTACAATCCGTACAGCAAGCCAACAGTAGTGGATCCGCTGCAAATACCTTGCGTTGGCGCTAGTGGAGCCATATATGGGCTTCTAGGAGCCTACCTAAACTACCTGCTGGAGCTGAAGAGAGGGGCGGAGGAGCTATATCGAGGAGGGAGGAGCATTGAGGAGGTAATAAATGAGCTCTTCCAGAACCCGCCACAGAAGGTTCTGCTAATGGAGATAGTCAGCGAAAAGGAATGGGCTCGCAAGAACATGGTTAAATCACTGCTCGGCCTCAAGCGTTAAGTTAGCGATGCGTCTAAATCATCAATAAATTTGAAGGTGAGAGTTTAACCCTGTCTAGGCTCGGCTGAAGAGGGCTTCTCTTGCGCTTCGCTCTTCGGCTCCTCGATCTTCTTAAGCTCAGCTTCTATCTCCTTCTCTATCTCCTCTACGGGCTTTGGTGGAGGAGTTAATGCAGCTTATAGAGTAAGAGGTGGAAGCTCTCCACTATCTATCACCTTCTTGAGCTCGTTCGTGACGTCGCCACCAGTTCTATGGACCTTCATGCCCAACACTTCGAGCAAGTTAGATGCTGGATCAGCGTCGACGACGAGTATTGATCTAATCCCCATGTCTACGAGTGACCTTAGCATGGGTGCTGTGATTGTTGTCTTACCGACAGCCCCTTACTCGGGACAGCTATTATAAGCTTCTGGCCCTTCGACACTTAAGACCCCGTTAAAAAGCTGTTAAGATTGGGAAAAAGATTGTTGGGGTTTGTTCAAGAAGTAGCTTAAGTCGACTATATCTTCCCCTTAAGCACCTTCTCTACGAACTCAGGTATGGCTGATGAATCCCTTGGACCTATTAGAATCTTCCACCCCGGAAGAAGTTCTTCAAGCTCACCGCTAAGTCTAGCTGCCCTACCCGGTATCACAAGCACTTTCTTCTTAAGCTTCTCATTCAGGCCGCTAGACTTTATGGCTTCAGCGAACTTTTCTGCCGTCAACCTTCTACCGGCTACTGACGACTCTACGCTCAAGCCCTCGCTATCCACCACAACCAAGTAGGCATCTATCTTAGCGTTCTCTATGTCGCCTCTAACCAAGAAGTACGTGAGGGCAAAGTTGCCCGTCGCGAATACTGGTGAAACATCGGTGGGCTTACCTATTTCGTAGACTCCGGGCTTAACCGATGGTGGCACTCTCGGATCTGTGTAAATGTTCTGTCTCCATACCAAGACAGGCATTAAGACCCAAGGATCAAAGCTATGCATCACTAAGAGGTCAGCGTACCTTGTCATCATTATCGATGCTATGTAAGACTCCTTCATCTTCTTCTCGACTTCTTCTCCTTCAGGCTCCATCCAAACCACGGCTGGCACGGCCATTAGTGGAAAGCCTACCAACTTGTCTTCTCCATCTATTGCTGCCTTCCTCAGCATCGTGAACATGTTGATTGTCTCGGCTAGTGAATCTCCCTTCACGAATGTTCCTGGATCTAGCACTATGTCCTCGATCCCTGCATCAACGAAGGTCGAAGATAGACTCTTCAGCAGGTCTAAGTTCCCTGGCGATGAGATGGTTATTGGGCACTTGTACTTGCCCGCCAAATCAAGCATCTCTCTCCAATTGTCCTTAGTTGCGGCGTATATGAGGGGTCTCTTGTCGCCAACGACAGTTAGTGCTTCTTCTATTACGTCCGGGTTATAGGAACAAAGTATTAGGGGAAGGGATGTATTCTTTGAGATGTTGTCGGCAGCCTTAGCGAATTTTTCAGGTACGTCGGATGTACACCTCAAAGCTATCATATCGAGCTTGAGGAGTTGACCTATTCTCTCAAATTTGAGAGATTCAACAGCTTTAACTCTACTTATAAGAGATTTTTCGTCTAATTCATCTATCACATCTATCGCTATTGCTGTTGGGTTATGCCACGTAAGCTCATGCCTATACATCACTACTTTATTTCCAACAGTTACTTGGCTAGGCGGAACTCCTATAGCCACCGACTTCACTGGAGGCCTTACAAGGTTTAGCGCCGCTTCAAGTTTGCTCTTGTACTTCGGGTCCTCAAAGAGGGGCTTGCATGTCTTTATGTCTGCCACTCTATCAGCAACTTTAGCGGCGAATACCATACACGTAGTTTCGCCACATTGACCGCAATTCGTCTGCGGTAGGAGCTTGTACACGTCGAGAGGTCTAAGTATTTTAGGCATAGCGCTACACCTTCATTTTAATCCAATTGCTATAGCTTATTTCTCCTAATTTGATGTCTAGCTTTGGTTTCGACAAAATCTCTGCTAGTCCTTTAACTATCTTAGCCGCCATAGGATGCATCATCATGAAGATGTTGGCCCCAGCCATCATGCCAGCAATGGCAGTTGTTGCTTCCCAGAGAGGCCCTCTAAGCTCTCTAGGGCCCCATTCTTCAACCTTCATCCACGCTTCTCGAGCCGCCCAAGCGTTTGTTGCGGCGCACGATATAGGTACTTGAAGGGTCTCATCACCCATTAAACCTGAGAGCCTAATCCTCTCCATAACGCTAAACGAGTATTCGATTCCGTAACCCAAGGCACCCGTTGTGGGATCCAATATTAGGTGATCCTTTGGAAGGCCTGCACTTATGAGCTTCCTTGAAAGTTCCTTTGCCTGGTTTATGTCCATGAAGGCGAGCGCTATGACGTTATGCCCCGTCTTGACCATTGATTTAGCCACAGCATCTAGATCCATATCTATCGTAGCTGATGCAAAAACTAGCCTCTCTCCTGCAGTTATCTCGCCTACATATTGAAATATCTGTAGATCTTTTTGAGGATTTCCTGATCCCCCGACAATTATTGGGACGTCAACGGCTTGAAGTACCCTTTCAACGGCTTTGGCCGCCTCCTTCACGGGGGTATCTTTCAAGGTAGGATCCGTACTAACTAAGTGTAGAGACACTAGGTCGGCTCCATATACCTCTATGGCCTTTCTAGCCCATTCGGCAGGATCATCAAGGACATCTTTATAAGCATTCTTAACCGGCCCTGCAAGCGGCACTATTGGTTGATCGAATACGTCTAACGCTACCACGGGCCTATTCTTTGGTGGACTTTCAAATCTATAGAATGGAGGACAAGTGTCTCCCCCTATTTTTATTACTTTATGCCTAGTACCGCCTTCAGCTCTCGTTGCTCCTATCTGTACTTCGCATATAGAGCCCGGATACTTCATTAATGGTGGCTCAAATTTTTCGACCTTGAACTCTATTAACTTCTTAAGTGCTGCGGCTGCTTCAGGAACTAGTTTAGTCATCGTCTGAAGTATTGTTGGCAAGAACTCTACGACTAACTCTTCGGCTTCTATTTCGACATCTTCAAGTTCCAATTCCTCTGCTTCACCGAACAATTTAAATAGATCGAAGAACTTATCTTCGCTCACTTCTTCTCGACCTTTTTGATTATCAGCTTCTTAATCGATATCTTAGCACCTTGAAGGATTATTCTGATGCCGCCAGCTGCTAGAGATGCTCCTACTGGGATGCCAGTCACTTCAACACCAGTCGTAGCTGAGACTACTGGTACCTCCTCCTTAGGCTTTTCTGGCGGAGCTACTGCAGCCTCCATCTCTTTTATCTTAGTTGCAAGTGGATGGCCTTTTTCCACAAGGAACTTCTTCAACTCTTCGATATTAGATGCATCTTTCTCGGTCGCTATCTTATCATAAATCTCTGAAGGTATAGCATCTTTGACCCTTTCTTTGAGTTCTGATGGCATCCATACAACCCTACTCCAGCCTCCATCAGCTTGGAAGAACTTCGGCGATCTGAAGTACTCGATGCCCATCCCCAGGAACCCCTCGGTCTGTATGCCTCCTCCAGTTTGAGCGGCCATTGTCGAGAACGGTAGGCCGTTGACGGCATTTCCTCTAAAGCCTCTGTGGATAAAGCCTATTCCATCGACTTCAGGTATGTAGAAGGCTATGCACTCAAAGCATCCACACGATGTGTGCGGGTAACCAAACATAGAATACAGAAATACCCTCTTTACCGCACCTAGAGACCTTTTAGAGACAACCTCGTTAACTCCTTCGTACTCACCTTTTACTGGGTCTAAGCACTTACCCTTCGGTATTGGAAAGTTAGGTCCTTTAGGATCAACGCTTGCTGCGGCCCTAGCATCGAACCACGTAAGAGCTCCGCATAGAGAGACTCTATTAGGAGCTATTACGCAGACGTGTTGCGGAGCGAAGGACTGACAAAGTACACAGCCATAGAACGTGTCTACGTCCTCGTCCCTTATTGCTCGCGCCCTAGCATCCCTCGCTTCATAAATCGCTAGAGCTTTGCTGTACCATTCCTTAACTTTCTCTAGATCAGTAATGAAAGTCACTTCCATTTTCTCTATGAATGGCATCTCAGCTTTAAATAGCCTTAAGAGGGCCTTGCCCCACCACTTTAGGCTTGTCAATCCCTTCTTGAAAGACTTCTTACTTATTCTAATCCATATATCGTATCTCTGATTTAAGTGCATGACTCCTTCAATATAGTTCGTATATAGGTGAATCCTTCTCTCTATGACTGGTTCAAGATCTTTCTCGATTTTAGTGCCAGCAACCTTAATCAATATGCCGAGCGGATAACTCTCTCCCTCTTTAAGCTCGTTGAGGTCGGGGCCTATGATCTTCACGGATTCGTCCTCGACTTCCTCCATTGGAGCTGAGAGCACTAGTTCGAACTTATAAGGAACCTTGGCTCCACCGAACTCAACGTACATGTCTTCCTTTCGTATTCTCTCTCCCTCATATATTGGGCTTACCTCGACTGGAAAGCCTTCAAAAGACATCTACATCACACCTTTTTGATCTATTCTTTCAGAACCTTAATTACGTTATTTAAAACTTGCTCCCATTCTTCTTGACTTAAGTTGGGTATTGAAAAGGTAGCGTTGGGGTGAAAATATCTGTCGAGCGAGAGCGTCCTTAAATGCGGTGCAAAGTTTTTGAGTACCGACAACATTTGAGATTGAAGTTGGTACGAAAGACCTATGAAGATCACTAAATCGTGGGGCCCCTTGCCATCTACACTCCATGCTGGATCCTGGAGCCTATTAGTCACATCGGCTACGGTCATGATTGTGGTGGGCTCTACACCTCTATCCCTTAACGCCTTGCACGTATGGGCGGTAGCTACAACGGGTAATCCTATCTTAGCTATCTCAGCTACGAAGTCTATTAGGGGTTTGCCGCTCCATGCATCCTTGAGAGCCGCTCCCCCAACTATGAGTAAAGGTCTTTTAGCATTTTTTATTAACTTGGCGACGACGTCACCTTTTACTGGCGTAGCCATCTCATGACCTGGCACATTACCCCACTGCCAGGGCTTAACAGTCATAGCCACGACTACCACCTCCTAGACTCTAACAAGTCTTTTTAGGAGCGTTGGATCTATAGATGGCTTTTCCCATGGCTTCCAGCCAACTTCCTTTAAGCACTGCATTATCTCATCCTTGAAGGTTATCGGTATGTCGGCCTCAGTTCTGATGAAGAGGTGAATATCTGGTGGCAACTTTCCGTAGAGCTTCTTGTATAGGTCAACGTAGTGGGTCAATTTAATCATCCTACCCTTTGTAGTATCG
This sequence comes from Candidatus Nezhaarchaeales archaeon, assembly GCA_038887515.1. Lineage (GTDB taxonomy): Archaea > Thermoproteota > Methanomethylicia > Nezhaarchaeales > WYZ-LMO8 > WYZ-LMO8. The sequence goes on from JAWAKK010000001.1 coordinate 667,644, forward strand.
TTTGGTCTTATGCATAGTTTGGCAGTCCAGACCATGCACTCCTCCATGGTTTCGAGGGCTATGATCAAGTGTTCAGGTACTGGTCCAACCCAAACCCTTTCTCCAGTCCTTGCATCATAAACAGTAAAGGACTCCCTGTCCTCGGCTTTGCCTAGATACATCCTCCTATACTTTGACCCTTGCGGTCCAATTATGACTGGTATCCCTAGTCTGTTACAACCGGTAGCAATGGATGCCGCCTTTTGAGAGTATGCCCCCCAAGCGACGCCTACCGCACCAACCCTATTAAGTATGTAATCTGCTATTTCCTCGTAGTTCGCTCTTAAAGGTCTTTTAGCGAATATGTTGGCTATCTTTATAGCCGCACCGGTTATGTGGGCATTTGCTACACATGAACCGACATTGACGACGCCGCCCCTCTCGAATGCCCCTGAAAACTCTTCGTATATTGTCTTGCCTTCTTCGCTTCTCACATAAGAGGCTACCATTGCTGAGCAACCTGAAAGGGTTACTATGTACCCTCTCCTAGCAAACTCTCTTGCCATAGTTGCAACTTCCCTTCCACCGTTCGGAAAGTTCGCACATCCTACGTAAGCCACAACTCCAGGTATCTCGCCAAGAACTATTGGAGAACCGACCTCCCTTATTTCTGTGTCGAGTATTGGACCTCTACCAACCCTCATTCTGTACTTCTCGCTCTTAATCTTCTGCTGAGATGCCGCTTCAATCAGCGATAAAGCAGGTATCTTTCTTGGACAGGCTTGTTCGCATCTAGCACATCCAAGGCATACGTCGTGTAACATCGACAGTAACTCGAAGTCCCCTTTCTTAGCGTTAAATACTGCCTGATCCACGGGTAGATCTATTGGACAGTTCCTTCTACAAGTACCGCAAAGCGTACATCCAGCTGCTTGGGATTGTATTTGCGATGCATCAGGTATTACCTTAAACTTCTGCCTAACAGGCGCCATCCTTATAGCGGTTATAGCTGTAACTGCGCCAGCTTTCTCAAGGTCTGGAAGGAATACTCCAGGTGTCGAACCGCTAACCAACATGTTCACGATTTTTTCTATCGGTAGTTCGCTGACGTCAGGTAATCCGTAAGACGCCTTGTCTGAAACGGCTATAACGGGTGTCTTTACGCGCTGCGCTTCGTAGACGACGTTAGTTCTAATGCATTGTTCGTCGACCATTATTGCATCGGCCGCCCCCGACCTTATAATTCTTAGTTGATCTGATATCGGGCCAACTATCTTGGCCTGATCTCTGTATCTCGTTATATCGTGGGCTGTGCAACATAAACCTCCTATTTCGACTGTTTCCCCTGGACCTCCAAGGCCTGTCTTCTCTAAATAATCTATGACTCCTATTCCAGCTGAAACGTTGTGGCCTATACATAAAACCACTGGCTTAGTTAAATCTAGTACTCCGAGCCCGACCCAAGTTAGGGGGGCATTAGGGTCTCCCTTGGGGAATTTGAATGTTATTATTTGGGCAACGTCAGCTATCTCCATTGCTAAGTGGTCTATCATCCCTACGTGAAGGGCCTTAGACTCGAAGTCTATGTAGCTACCTTCTTGTCCTGTATGTGAAGCTGCTAAGCATTGGGTTACCTGCTCTTCGCAATAATTGAGTAAGTAAGCTAGGTCGCCTAAAGTTTTTGGTTTTATCCCGGTTATCAGCCTTGCGTGAGGCATTTCGATAGCTATGTCCTGACCTAAGTTTATCGGGTAGTCCTCACCATATTTCTTAATTAGATGGTCAACCATGTGCCTAGCGTGTGCTAAGTGAGTAGACGCTCCGATACAACAGGCGATCAAGACTATTCTGGCAGTCTGCCCTTTCATGTCAAGTCCGCATGCCCCAAGCTTTCCCTTAGATAGATCGCATTTCCCGTAAGTACATAAACAGCAGTAGTCGCAGAAGGGCGCATAGAAGGGCTTATACCTATTTAGCAATAAGTGATCCCAAGCTCTAAGCGTTGAAATGGTTGGGAAGGGCGTTGGCCCTAATGGCTCCCACTCCTCTTCCATTGCTAGTCTCCCTATGGCAACTTCAACATCCTTTGCGTGAACAAGCCCGCTCGTCAACTCTTTAACCGAGAACTTCAAGGGGCCTTTTTCGACCATTAACTAAACCTCCAATAATGCGGCAAGAACAAAATAACTGCCTCTATAGAATGTTTTAAAACTTACGCGTAGAAATCATTCGAGAGATAAAATCGATTAAAAGTGCAACGAAGTAGTAATTGAAAGGTAATGAATTTAGCGCTTGCATAATATTAAAAGCAAGAATCCTCTTGTTAACAAGTCATAGCACATAATCCTTCAAAGAGTAGCTTCGGCAACCTTAGTACAGCTACAATATTAAAAAGTACGCGGATTTCAACGTTATCTCGACGAACTCGCTCAGTGAGGTATCTAAACAGTTTGTCTATGAAAGTCATTATTTGTCGGTCCAGAAAAGTTTTCGACGAACGCTTGAACTTATGCTCGTACTCCCTAGCCATACAACGCCGTAGGGACTGTACCTCGCTGACTTTCGGCAAAAATAACTCTTTACTACCCATCGTTAACTGATGATTTAACGGTTATTCGAAGAACATATTAGTTAATCTCCTTGTAGAGGTATTTGGATCTCTCATGTTCGAGAAGGGAGAGTTAATTAGCATAAGAGAGTTGGAGGGAGGGTTAACCCACGATAGGTTCCTGCGGAGCGCTGTTCAACAGAGGATAAAAGCGTTTAAAGATTTGAAGCCCGAAGAAGTTAAGGTCGTTGCCATAGCTGTAGGCGGTAGGGTCGTAGACTTTAAGATTGATGAGTCGACTGCTTGGGCTATAGCGGTGACTCCGCTACCGGGCTTCCACATAGTTTACTGTATGCAGAAATACTCACCAGAGTTTGAGGATACCATCGAAGTGCTATTCTCGAAGAAGGCTTTAGAGTTTGGGATGCCAGCTGAAGATGCCAGTGAGTGGGCTATTCTATACCTAAATGCAATGATATACGCAGCCAGGAAAATACTTAAGAAGGATTTTGGGAGAATCTCACATTACCTCTAACACATTAAAGCATAAAAGTCTCTAGCGTCGGTTTAAGGAGAATGTGGAGGGCCGGTAGTTTAGCCCGGCTAGAACGCTACCCTTACGAGGTAGTGGTCCCCGGTTCAAATCCGGGCCGGCCCACCATCTTTTGGGTACGAGATTAAGTATCTGTCTAGCCTTGCGTTGGCTATCCCAATAGGAATTAGAAACGTTCTTCCCTTCCAGCTTCTTTTAAATCTTGTAATACTAAAGTGCATTTATGTATTTCTGTGCATTCTCCACCCTCTTAAAGCTCCTCATGCGATGTTGCAGTTCTTAATAAATTCCATAACCTTCCCAGGATTCTCTACTAAATCGTCAAGAGGTACTGGTTGTGGAGGTGGAAGAATACCTCGTCTAGCACCACAGAATGTTGAGCAAAGAATCAGCTTCTTGGCTTTTTCAGGGTATTATAACACTAGCTCTTGAGCTATCATCCTACCAATCGAGAAGCCTAAGACGTTGGCTTTGGAGATGCCTAATGCATCCATTAGGCCAGCAGTGTCGTCAGCAAAGAGCTTTATGGAGAACGATTTTTGACCCGTGTTACTACGTCTAGCATATCTATAGCCGATTCTTTTGTCCAGCACCAAGATGTCAAAGAGAGTGGGCTTGAAGTGCTTTGATAATTTCGAAATCATTTTTGGATCCAACTAATCTAAGTTCCCAGCTAAGCCCATTATCATGACTAAAGGGCTCCTTCGCCCTTGATATCGTAGTAGATGTTTACGTCTCCCACCTTTATCTTAAGCATAGACCTCCTCACACAATGCGTAACTCCTTTCTTTTACAATACCCCTGTCTATGGTCATGAGTCTATAGAGATTTCGGGCTTCTCTGTTGGAAGGATGTAAGAATAAACGAAGTATCAAGTTTATCCAGCAAGGAATAGGTTCATAGTCAAGATGAGGGAAAATGGAGGTATGTGGGTGGTCTACCTGTTTTTCTGCTTTGATTTCTCTCTTAGCATCCTTTCAAGGTAATCTGTCCTCTCGAGGGGGAGTGCACCCAACCTTTTCAGATTAGCTATGCACTCAGCCGCAGATTTACACCACATAATACATGACTCTGACGCCTCCCTCTTGACCACTCTACTGCACTCGGGACACTTCCTCTCAATCTCATACTCAAAGAACTCTACTTCAGCTCCACAAACTGGACAGTAGGCAATTATTATTTGAGGTTCAACTAAGCTCTTAGTCCCTGGACAATATTTTAGTGCCATAAGCCCGACACCTTGTTCTAAGCCCTCCTTATCTTACCGTCAATTGTCACTATAAGTTCTTCAATATTCAGCTTCTTCCCAGATCTCTCAAGGGCTTCGCGAGCTATCCTTGTTATGTCTGAGCAACATGGGACCTCCATTCTCACTGCCTTTATTGAAATAACGTCGTTACGCTTTATTAATCCCATAAGTTTATCCCTATAGAGGCTCTTATCCCCGAATATTGGGCAACCCGATACGACTATCTTACCCCTCGACATTGAAGCAAAGTCTTTGTAGACGAAAGCTGTACAATCGGCCGCTACAACGAGTTCACGCCCACTTGAATTCAATAGCCGCGGATTAATAAGTTCAAGTTTTATAGGCCAGTTTACTATTCCAAAATCTTCAGATCGAGCCTCTTCATGGCGAAGAGGTTGTTCGACGTTCGGCTCGACCGACTCTATTCCCCGCTCATGGATTGTTATGGCACCCCTAGGACATTCCTTAATACATGCCCCCAAACCATCGCACATAGATTCCTTTACTAGCCTTGCCTTCCCATTAATTATTTGGAGAGCCCCTTCTGGGCAAGCCGATATACAGGCACCACACCCATCACATTTCGTTTCATCTATCTTAATAATTTTCGTCGTGGAAATTTTTCCCATATCGGTACACAGATTGTTGTGTCACGATATTTAATAAACTTTTATGTGTATTGTGAAATCATTTATAATTAGGAGGAGATGACGACTTTGTATTCTAAATTTTAATGGAGACTCGACGACAAAGACCTCAAAATAATATCGTTATACTCCGAGAACCCTGAAATTAGCTAAGAGGAAGTAGCAAAGAAAATTGGCGCATCTCAGCCAGCCGTAGTCGTTAGAATTAGAAAACTTAAGCAGATAGGCATCCTTGAGGAAAGGATTGGACTAAATCTCCTAAAAATGGGCCTCCATGTGGCGAAAGTTAACGTGTCAACTATCAATTCAGGCAAGATCTTGAAAAATATGTTAAAGGAACGATATGATATTAATGTTGTCTCGAGCCCAAAAAGTGATGTAAATGGGGTGTCGAGGGGTTCACGCTTGCATAACGCTCTACTTTTCATTCATAGTTCTATCATTGGACTTTAACCCTTCTTTCCCTCTCCATTTCCTCTATTATTTCGTCTACGGTCATCAACTTTGCGTTGTATACGAACTCTAAATATCGAAGGCCCTGCTCATGATCCTCCTGCGTAAATGATTCTACCCCATCTTTTGCTATTACTATTTTATAGCCTCTAAAGAAGGCGTCGGCGGCTGTATGTCTTACACATATATGCGTATGTAACCCACACAAAACTACGGTTTTGACTCCTTCACCGTCGTATAGGCTCCTCAAAAGGGTGTCTAAACCGGTTTCAAAGAAGCCGCTATAGGTCCGCTTTTCAATGATATAATCGTTCTCTTTAGGTTGAAGTTCCGGAATGACCTCGGCACCCTTGGTGCCTTTGATGGCATGAGGCCCCCAACGATGGACGATCTCGAAATCACTGTAGTAGTGGGCATCATTACAGTAAATGACTGGGACTCCGTGACTCCTCGCGGCTTCTACGAGCTTCTTCAATTTTGGAATTATGTGTTGAGCCCTTTCACATCTTAGATTGCCGGACACGAAATCGTTAAGCATGTCAATTATTATGATAGCCATCCTCTCCAATGGAACTGGCACCCCCTCGATTTTATAGCCACGCGATTTATTTGATGATACAGACTTGTCCTTAAAATAATCTTTAGAGGGGACCGATATATAACTGCGAGTTCCTTAACATTCTTGCTGCTCTAAAAACGAGTTTCTGACTCATGTTTCGAAATGTTAAATTTTTAACGTAGCATGCAGGCCCTGTTTAAGCAAAATTGGTATCGAACACCACATTTGTTGGCTTTAAGGATGGAGCCTACCTTTTCGATGTTATGCCTACGGATAACAGAAGAATTTGCAATTATTCATATTTCCAAGCGTGGATCGCCGATAATCGTTACAACGGCATAGAGTGTGGATGGTAGCAAGAGCGTGAAACATATTTTGCGTCGTCGAAGATAACCGGACAAATAGGTTAAATTGTGTACGGGTTTTATCTCAGAGCCAGGCCGTGATCGAGGGAATTATCACTGAAATTATGAGGGCTACCGCAGCCATTGGAAGGACGTACTTCCAGAATAATATTAATGCTTGATCTATCCTTAATCTACCGGTCATCGTTCTAATCCACGTCACCACCGTCACTACGATTAAGTACTCTACCATCGTTATTATCAGGGATAAATATAATGGAAGGCCTGAGAATGGGATGGGGCCTCCGAAGAACAACATCGTTATCAGTAATGAGCCTACTACGACCTCTACATCGTGCAGTCCTAGTATTAGAGCCAGCTTAAAGCCTGAGTACTCGGTAAAGGGTCCTGCAACTATCTCTGTCTCAGCCTCCGGTATGTCGAAAGGCTTGGTCATAAGCTTGCACTGAAGAGAGAGCAGAGCTGCTATGATAGAGAGTATCATAGGTATGACTGTGTATGGATTCATCCAAAGCTTCCATGCTGTGAGGCACGACTTGTAGAGCGAGTATTCAGCTCCGTAAATCGTGCTAGATAAGACTACAGGTGTCAGTACCGATGCAACGAAAGTAACTTCGTAGGCAAGAGTCATGCTGAGCACCCTCGATGTCCCAACGGTACTAAAAGGGTTCGGGGTAAGGGCACCTATGAGGGCTAAAGTTATAGTTGGCCACACGAGGAGGTACATGGCCAGCATTATATCGTGGCTAGCTACTATTGGGCGTAGTGGCGCTATAGGTAGCATGAGTACTAGGGCTACCGTAGATCCAAGAGCTATCGACAAAAGTGTAACTGCTAGCCTTGGGCTGGAGCCCTCGGTTGAAACGTCTTCCTTAAAGAAGAGCTTGATGAAATCGGCTATTGGCTGCAAGATTCCGAAGGGACCTGTGTATAGAGGCCCTATCCTATTCTGCATGTGTGCGCAAAGCTTCCTATAGTACCATTGTGTTAACCAAGCTGCTACGCTTAAGAATACGAGCCCTGGATACACTATCACCTCAAATAAAAGGTCTAATACTGTCATTAAGCCATCACCGCCACAAAAGTCGCTATTAATATCACCATAAATATAAACATCCAGAACATCCAGTCGCTTAAGATTCCTGTATGGATCCTATCTCGAAGTGTGCTATAGAGAGAATGGAAGACCCTCTTCCATACTATCGAGTACATTCCTAAGTCGGGAAGACCTGTCTTGGAGGGCTGTAACGACTCACCGCAAGCAAAAGGCTTCCTCTTCTCCTCAGACCCCTTTGCAACTGACTTCGTAGCCCTTAAGGAGAGGCCGTAGATGGCTATGAGTATTACTGACGTTACAGCAATAGCAAAGGCCGCTTCCAGTACCGTAATTAGGAGAGGTAGCATAATACATCAACCTCCAAGTACCATTCTTATGATGTTCTGGGCTGCATATATGAAGCTCTGGGTATCGAAGAGAGATGAAACGGCTGGCAATATTACTTTATCCACAAATATTGGCGCTAGTAAACCCAACATTATGCATGAACCTGCCAAGACCAATAGAGGTACGACCATGGATTTAGGCGCTTCCTTTATCGAAGACATATCTCTAGTCGGTTGCCTAGCATAAATGTGATAGAAGGCCTTTAAGTAGCCCATCAACGCAAATACGCTTGTCAATACTATAACGACTACAAGTGGAGCCAACCAGCCGGTCTCCAAATAAGCTTTAAACAATAGCAACTTGCTCACAAACCCGTTAAGTGGAGGAGCACCTGCAAGAGCTAGAGAACCTATAAGAAGGGCCACGCTCGTCAGGGGCATTCTCTTGCCAATGCCAGCAAGCTCGTCAAGATTCCTACTACCCGCGGAGTGTATGATGGCTCCGGCTACCATGAATAGGAGGGCCTTCCCTATCGCGTGGTTTACTAAGTGGAAGAGGGCCGCTGATAATCCATCCGGGTTAGCTAGACCCATGCCCATAGCTATGTAACCTACGTTGAGGACTGTTCCGTACGCGATTAGCCTCTTCAGATCGCGTTGCGTAAGCATCAGCGTGGACCCTATGATTGCGGATGTAACGCCTAGGATTATCAGTGCGTAGTTAAGTGCTTGAACTATCGGGACTGTTGGTGACGCTTCTCTGAATATCGTTATTAGATACCTCATCAGCGCGAAGAGAGCAACTTTGACCATTAACCCCGATAGTATTGCTGATATAGGTGATGGAGCGGCTGGATGAGCATCGGGAAGCCAGAAGTGGTTGGGAGCTAATGCAGCCTTTAAGCTGAAGGCCCAGAACGTCAAAGCCAAGAATATAGCAGAGCCTAGGAATACATTGCCAATCGGTGGACCCGTTACCGGTAATGTGGAGCCTCTAAGTTTTAAGGCTAGGTCGGCCATGTTCAGCGTACCAAAGGTTCCATAGGCAAACGTTAGGGCTATGAAGTATGCAGTTGTAGCGATTGAGCCTATAATCGCATACTTTACTGCTGCTTCGACAGCTTCGTGGGTTTCTCGGCGGAACGCTATTAAACCGTAAGCTGAAACCGACATTACTTCGAGCATTACGAAAAGGTTAAACATGTCGCCAGTATAGACGCAGCCAAGCATGCCTGCCTCGAAGCCTAGCATCAACGTGTAATATAGTTGCATTCTCGTCTCATGTTCCATGTAGCGCAGGCTGAAGATTGCCGCCGTTAATACTAGGCTAGTTATCAGGAGGCCCATTAGTGCTCCGCTACGATCAATCTCGTAAACTATACCTATGGGCGGAGGCCATGCACCGAAAATGTAAATAAGCGGTTCACTCGATTCAACGAAGAGATGATATGCTACTACGAGCGATAACATGAAGTCTATTGAGAAAATCGTTAAAGCAAAGCCCTCCCAAGCAACCCTCTTCTTTATAATTAAACTTATTAAGGGTAGCAGGAAAGCTGCAGCTATAGCTAAGAACGGCTGTACAGCTGCAAGCTTTACAGCATAATTTAGTTCGATCAATCGAAGACCCCCCTAATATATTTCTCGAAGGATTTTGATATTGCATCGTAACACTTCGAATCTTCCACGTCTTTCACATCTATCCAATGAACGTAGTAGCTTTTCTTAGTCTCATCTATGTCAACGACGACTGTTCCAGGCGTATTGGTTATTGAGCAAGCGACTGCAGCTATAGCGTAGTCGCTCTTGACGTAATAGGGCACTCTAACTATGCCGGGCTTGATTGGCATTCTCGGGTTAAGTATCCTCTTAATCACATCCCAATGGCATTTAAGTTCCGCAATTAAGAAGTAGTAGAAGAAGTAAGCTATTGCCCATGCCCACCTAGCCAAGTTAAACGCTTTACCGGGATGCTCCTTTACCACCAAAGTTGAAGTGAAGAAGGCTACAACCGCAGACGCTATTATGCCGAGCGTTATCGTCATGAGGGATACGGACGCCGACACGATCAGGAAGACCACGAGCAGTAACAGGAATACTACTATAAAGCTTAGAATTCTCGTCCGGTTCATCAATTATCACCCTTTAAGTCTAGTTATCTTCTTAACCATGATGGTGCCGTAGAGTCTATATACCTGGATTATTAGGAAGGCAATTAACATCGTTATAGCCATGTTTATGACTATGGCTGTTACTACTAAACATTGAGGCACTGGATCTACGGCTACAGAAGCAAACCAAGCTATGTCAGTTGGCGTTGGTGCTTCTACGTGCAGTATTGGAGGTTGAGGTGTACCAAGTCTAAAGCCTATGTATATTATCAAGACGTTGGCTACGTCACCAAAAATGCTTAATGCGATAAGCTTCTTGGTAAGTGAGGCACCCCTAACTACTCCGTAAAGCGATATCGCCATTATAGCTATGAGGGCTAGGTAGCAGTACAGTTGAAGGAAGGCTTCAATGTTCACGGCTGAACGCCCTCCTAAACTCTTCTTCAGGAATTGAGAGTAAGAGAAACAATAGTGTAAAGCCTGCTCCTACTGCAAGGAACTCTGCAATGTTGTAAAAGAAAATTGATCCAGAAGTCTCTACGGGGCCTATGGCTTCGGGGAATGAAAATAAGGGGGACCAGGGTTTTGCTTGGTTTTGCATTAACGCTATTGCGCCGGCTAGAACAGGTAGACCTGCAACCAACACAATCATCATTAGAAAAGTCGTCTCAATAGTTAAACACCTATTCCTAGTTAATCTTAAGGTCCCCTCTAGGAAATATCGCGAGAAAGAGGCGATAATTATTAGTTGTGCAACAGCAAAAATGGAGCCTGCTTGGAAGCCGCCGATAATGGTAGCTATGGCTACCGAAACTATAACTATTAGGGGGTAGGTAAGCCTATTGACTGTCTTAACTATTATTGAAAGGCCCAGCTCCTTCTTCCTGTTGTTGGGGCCAAGCTTTATTCCAGCTATCTTGAATAAGGCTAGGCTACCCATGACAGCTAAGAAGAATACCGAGCTTTCGTAGTACGTATCTAGTCCTCTGTAATCCCATATCATAGCTGATACCGGCTCACGGCTTGCAGCCCACCATGTCTTATTGAATACGTTGAATGAGTTCTCCAAGTAGAACTTAGCCAATGGCCTTACTTCTTCTGAAGGGGTCCAACCAGTGCTACCCAACATTACTGTTGCCACCAAGGTAAAGAGGAAGACCGCAGCCATTATTCCTACAATTGCATCTTTAATTCGCATCAATCTGACTCCTCCATTCTTTCGGTCTTGCTTATAACGTAGAGAAGTACTATTGTGTAGATCCCTACGGCTACGGCAACATACGCTAGAACTATGTCAACAGCCATGAGTAGGAGTAGGGCTATAGCGAACGTTGCTGACTGGCCAGCTGAAAAGATGGCTGCCTTTACCAAGTCTCTGCTTTTGATGGCAAAGTACGTGAATAACGCTCCTAGCGTGAACGATAATGCTAATAATGATAATGCTACTAGAGACATTATCCTCCCCTCCTCTTATCCTCCTCTAGGAGATCGCAGACCTTAGGTTCTACTGGAACCCCATGCCGGTGAGCCCCTCTAGCTAAGGCATGTGATCCTACCGGGGCCGTAATTACTATTATTAGGGCGGTTATAAACGAGCCTGCAGCTAGGAACCATTTCCACTCTCCAAGAAAGTCGCAGGCTATAACCATTAGGGTTAAGCCGAATAATGGATAGACTGCGCCGCCAATTACTCCCACCGTAGCTGCATGAAGTCGAACAAAGAAGTTTGGAAACCTTACGAGACCTAGAGCGGCTACAAGATCGCAAAACGCCCCAATAATCATTAGTACAATCCCTAAGTATAGGAAAATCGGTTCCAATATTGACCACACGATTATTCACCCAACTCCTTTCTTTCAAGGTATTTAGCCACGTATAAGTCGAAAATGTAAGTCCAAAGGGCGAGGCAAATTGCACATACTATCAGGATGGGGGCTTCGAAGTATATGGCTAATACGGCCATTAGGAAACATACGTCGTAAGACAGGCAGTCGACCGCTAAAGTCATGTCTGCAACCGTTGGCCCTTTTATCGCTCTCACTACGTAAAGGATTATTGCAACACCAAATATCGGTATAACTGCGATGATGACCGTTTTGACGAGCTCTTCAATCGTCAAGCTCCGTGCACCGCCCTATAATTTAGGGGCTCTTTCACCATCTCACATAGATATTTATTATAAGTCTTACGCCTTCTTTCACAATTAATGTTAAGTCGGAGATTCTGATGGATTATCATACTAACGGGCTTTATGCAAGGACGTAGAAGACTACGTAGAGCTTAAAAGTCTAAGCGCTGTGAGCTCTAGAGGCAAAAGGTGTGGAGCTTTGTCTCTACAGAGACTGGCGACGTGGGCGAGGATTAAGTCTCCTTGGATACTACATGTCAATACTGGTGCATGCAATTCGTGCGACATAGAATTGCTGGCGGCTCTGACCCCTAGGTTTGACGTTGAGCGATTCGGAATACTTTTAAAGCCTTCTCCGAGACACGCTGACGTGCTAATGGTAACGGGCGCCGTTACTAGGCAGGCAGCAGAGAGGATTAAAAGGATTTACGAGCAGACCCCCGACCCCAAATTTGTAGTGGCCTTGGGAAACTGCACAATAAGCGGAGGTGTATTCCAAAACTGTTATGGAGTGCTGGGTGGGGTTGACAAAGTCATCCCCGTCGATACTTATATACCAGGCTGCCCACCAAGACCTGACGCCATAATCTATGGAGTTCTAAAGTTGATAGAGAAGGTGACAAAAGGTGGCTGAAGTACATCCCGATATCTCGACAAGTCTTAAAGAAGAGCTTAAGGAGGCCCTACTTGATTGCGAGTACATAGCTAAGAGAAGGGTCCTCAAGGTTATAATCGAAAAAGAGGCCCTACTTAGAACTATAGGGCTAATAAGCAAGATTAGTAATGGAGAATACCACCTTACAACTATAACTGGGGCTGACCTAGATGGCGACCAAGTAGAGCTCACGTACTTTTTGTGGCTTTTACCTCAAAAGCTTCGAGTATTAATTAAGACAAGAGTTCCAAAGAGAGAATTAAAGATTCGAAGTCTAACCGATTTTATACCGGCAGCGGTGCTTTATGAAAGAGAGACCTATGAGATGTTGGGGGTAGTTTTTGAAGGTCATCAAAAGCTTGAGAGGCTGTTCCTACCCGAAGACTGGCCTGAAGGGTCTTACCCATTAAGGAGGGATTGACTTGTCAACCATAGACTTAACTGTTGGACCTATACACCCAGCTTTACATGAACCTGAAAGGTTCATGTTTAAAGTTGACGGTGAGGTCGTAGTCGACGTAGAGCCGAGACTTGGATATGTGCATAGAGGTATAGAGAAGGCCGCAACCGAAAGGACTTTTATTCAAAGTTTATACTTGATTGAGAGGATATGTGGTATATGTAACGTCTCTCATACACTAGCCTGCGTCCAAGCCATTGAAGATGCTTTTAACATCGAGCCACCAAAGAGGGCCAAATACTTAAGGAGCGTGGTCCACGAATTGAACAGGATTCATAGCCACTTACTAATATTGGGTATAGCATGCGAATTAATAGGCTTCGATACCATGTTCATGTTAATGTGGAGAGACCGTGAAAAGGTTATGGATTTAATCGAGATGATTACTGGGAATAGAGTTATGTCGGCCTACAACATTATAGGCGGAGTTAGAAGAAATATTAGAGATTTCGAGGTATCAGAGCTCAAAAAGACATTAGGTGGCCTCGTCGAGAGAGTTAAGCGATATAAAAATGCATTCATGGAGGATCCAACAATAAGAGCTAGGTTAGTTAATGTTGGTTACCTCAATAGATCTAAGGCTTTAAGTCTTGGGGCAGTAGGCCCGGTAGCTAGGGGGTCAGGCTTAGGTGTGGATGTTAGAGTCGAAGAACCCTATGCCGTCTACGACGAACTGACGTTTAATGTAGTCGTGTATGAAGAGGGAGATTCATGGGCTAGGTTCATGGTTAGGCTAGACGAGATAATAGAATCCATAAAGATAATAGAAAATTGCCTAGATAAGATGCCTACAGGTCCAGTTAAGGTACCAGTTCCTGGAGCTGCACCTCAAAACGCTGAGGGCTTCTCTATAATTGAAGCCCCCCGCGGAGAACTGATACATCACATCTACGTTAAGAAGGGTAGCGAAAAACCATTGCGCTATAGGGTTAGAACTCCCACTTACGCTAATATACCTGCGGTCTGTGAGATACTAAGAGGAGGATACATAGCTGACATTCCTGCAACTCTTGTCAGTATAGATCCATGTTTTTCATGTACCGATAGAGTTGCTATTATAGACGTTAAAACTGAAAAGAAGACGAGCATAGATATCTTCACATTGGCAAGGAGGTATAGGAAGTGAAGATTCCTTCGCTCTTTAAAGAGGTGTGGTCTAACTTAATCAAGAGACCGGCCACGCTTAAGTATCCGTTTAAGAAATTACCAGTCCCCCAAACATATCGAGGGTTACATATACTGGTAAGGGAGCGATGCACAGGTTGCGGTCTCTGTTCTAAAGTATGTCCAGCATTCGCCATATTGATGAGACCTGTAGGTGGGAGGGTTTACCCCTTTATTGACTTGGGCAAATGTGTTTTTTGCTTTCAATGCGAAGACGCGTGTCCTCGAGGAGCTATAAAACGTGGAAAAAGTTATGAGCTCGCAACTTGGAAAAGAAGTGAATTAATATTCGGGTGAGTTAAAGTGGTTAGTATGGAAAGCTTGTCCCAAAAGTTTCTTGGACCCAAGGGATTCAACGACTTAGTAAACGAAGTCGTAGCTAAAAGAATTTGTTGTAAATGCGGTCTTTGCGTTTCGTCTTGCCCAGTACACGCAGTTGCGATGACCGAAGAAGGTCCAGAGCTCGTCAGTCCATGTAAACAATGCGAGGCATGCTATTATGGTTGTCCAAGGGGTCCAGCTTTCTCGCATGAGTTACTTGAAGCTTCTTTAAATTCTAAGAGTAAAGACGAAGTTCTAGGAAGATACATCAAGATAGTTAGCGCGAAGACCTTGCTTAAGGAGGTAGGGGCGAGGGCGCAAGACGGTGGCGTCGTTACATCCCTCTTGATATACGCCCTTAGAAACAAGCTAGTAGATGGAGCCGTGGTAGCGTCGAAAAGTCGCCCAGATCCTTGGAGACCAGAGCCTCGATTGGCCTTAACCGTAGACGATATCTTAGAGGCGGCTGGAACGAAGTACTCCAATTGCCCAAACCTAGTAGCCTTAGAGGAGGCAGTTTACGGCTATGAGCTCGATAAGGTTTGCGTAGTTGGGGTACCTTGTCAAGTTGCCGCGGCTCGAAACGTTAAGGTTCAGCCAAGAGCTGCGACAAAACTAGGAGACAAGATAGCATTCATTATCGGACTGTTCTGTATGGAATCCTTCAACCATAGAAGGCTTCTGGAATTCATGGCATCTCGCAATATTGACATACAAAAGGTGTCTAAGTTTGACATAAAGGAAGGTAAATTTAAGGCTTATATAGAAGGTGCTGAAGTCCTAGGCGTTCCCATAAAAGAAGTTAAGGGGTGCGTAAACGAGTACTGCCATGTATGTAGAGATCTTACTGCGCTCTACTCCGACATATCTGTCGGAGCCATAGGCTCCCAGCGCGGATGGTCAACGGTTATAATACGAACTAGCCAAGGAGCTGAGCTATTCGAGGGAGCTGTCAGAGAAGGATACTTGGAGGTCAAGGACATTGAGAGCGGAATCTCCATATTAAAGAAGATAGCCGAAAGAAAAGCTTCACAAAAATAGCTATTCGAGGTACAATGCCGGCCTATATGGTACTGCATTGAATCGACGGTTTTTAGGGTCGTAAGCTTCTTCTTCCCTCCATATTTTAATTTTAAATTTAAATTCTCGTTCTAGAAACTCTTTAGCTGATGTAAGAACTTCATATTCATCTAATATCCCGACATTTAACCTCACTTCTCTTTCCTCTCTGCTTACAGACGAAGCTTCCATGACGATTCTATGTATCATTTTAGAATCATTCACTTG
Source organism: Candidatus Nezhaarchaeales archaeon (assembly GCA_038887515.1). Lineage (GTDB taxonomy): Archaea > Thermoproteota > Methanomethylicia > Nezhaarchaeales > WYZ-LMO8 > WYZ-LMO8. The sequence goes on from JAWAKK010000001.1 coordinate 683,506, forward strand.
AAGATCTTTCGCTGCTTGATATGCCACTTTGATCGCTTCTTTAGGTGATGGTGCCCCTAGGGCCTTTAAATAAACTTCCCATTTCCGCTTAGAAGCTACGTAGATATGTGCTATCGAAGGAGTTATCTTCGTCGCCCTTATTATTTCCCTTAGGTCCTCAATCACCTGTTCTATTAGCAACTCGGAGGCTTCTGCAAGGTAGTCTATTTTGGACTCGTCGGGGGAGGGCCATGGAGCTCTACTGACGAAGCCTTCTCCGCCTAACATGCTCCAAAGCTCTTCGCACATGAAGGGGGCGAAGGGGGCTAACAGCCTAACCCAAGTCTTAGCTACTTCCAGCAATACCTCCCTAGAGGGCCTTTGAGTTCTTCTAAGATACCATCGAATGTCGTTCCAGACTTCGAATAGAGCGATTTCTAAGGCGGTCCTATTCCTCATAGACTCAAGGGCTTCGGTTACCGCTCTTACCCTCCTTTGCAACTTACTTATCAACCACCTTTCAAGGACCCCTCTGGAACCAGAACTTTGTGTCGATGCTATGTCAGCAATAAACTTGAAAACCTGATTTAGCTTTTCTCTCATGTCTCTGCAAGTATCAAATTTCCAATTTGGATCGTCCATACCTTCAGCAGCTATCATAAGGGAGCATCTAACAGCGTCGGCTCCATAGCTCGCTATCACATCGTTCAAAGTAACGAAGTTGCCCTTAGACTTAGACATCTTCTCTCCTTCAACCATCATTATCCCATTAACAGCAATACCTCGAGGCCATAGCTCCTCCTGAAATATTGCCGTGTGATGAAAGAGGAAGAACGTTAAGTGATTTGGAACTAAGTCTTTACCAGAGCCTCTTAGGTCTACGGGGTACCAGTACAAGAACTCTCTTCTTACCTCCTCTACGAGTTCTGGCTTTAAGCCGCTAGTACTCGAAGCTAGCTCTAGACTTCCTTCGCCAAGAATGACGTAGTCAAAAAACTCCTCGGTTAAGTTATCGGCCTTCAAAAGACCTTTGTTTACGTACTTGGCTATTATGTAGAAGGCCATGTATATCGTTGAGTCGCTGAGGGTCTCAACTATCCAAGAATGGTCCCAAGGAAGAGGGGTTCCAAGACCTGTCCTCCTAGCACAAGCCCAATCCCTAAGCCAATCTACTACTTCAAAGAAGTAGTTCCTAGCCTCTTCGGGGTAAATGTTGATCCTTGATATTAGCCTTTTAGTCTTAGCTTTCCACTCGGGATCTGAATATCTAAGGAACCATTGGTCAGTTAAAATCTTGACTATGCACCTAGTCGTACATCTACACACAACCCTTTCAGGTAATTCGTACATTTGATCTGACAGGCTTGCTTTCTTCATGTCTTCAAAAACTTTTTCTTTAGCATCCGAGACCTTGAGCCCAGCATAGTTCAAGCAGTTCTCCTTCATGATTCCTGAATGATACTCCTTCTTGTATACGATTCTGGTGGCTTCATCAGCTTTAGCATCTAGTTGGTCTTTGACGTTCAACTTATCTACGATTTCTATCGCTGGATAGTCCCCAAAACCTTCGACCCTTATTATTGATATCGGGGTTATGCCCTCAATCACCTTAGGATCTAAACCGTACTTTTTAAGGTTCTCCGGGTCTCTAATTAAATCCCTTAGAGCTAACCAATCATACGGTGCATGGGCTGGCACGCTGAAGACTATGCCTGTACCATTTTCGGGGTCCACAAAGTTTGCTGGAAGTACTGGAAGATCCCGGCCGGTTATCGGAGCTCTACAGGATAATCCTATTAATTCCTTTCCTCTAAGTTCCCTTAGAACCTCTACTTTTCTAAGTTGTTCTTTAAGCTTCATTGCCGCAGGCTTACTTACTATCCATTTCTCGCCATCAATTCTTGCTTCAACGTAGATCGCCTCTGGGTTTACCCACAGGTTCGTAGCCCCAAATATCGTCTCAGGCCTAAAGGTGGCTGCAGGTAGGTAAGTATCGCTACACCTGAACTTCACCAAGACGTAGAGTTCTGGCGAAACCCCTTCACCCTCAAGTCTATCGTGATCTCCCGTCGGGCTTTGGCAGTGTGGGCACCAAACAACTGGGTGAGTGCCCTTGACTACGTAGCCCCTCTTCTTAAGTTTATTGAACTGCCAAGTTACGAACTTCGAGAAGGCTGAGTGATAGCTCGAAGTATGGAATTCCCTCCTCCAGTCTATTGATAAACCCATGTCTATAACCGTCTTCCTGTTCTCGTTCATGTAATATGAGGCCATGTATACGGGGTCCGTGAACCTCTTAATTTCCTCCTCAGGGACCTTGTCTACAGTCTTAAGCGTCCTAATGAGTTTCTCATCTCCTTTACTTATCCTCTCAGCTGCACCTACAATTGGTTCTCCAGTCCAGTGCCAAGCGAATGGAAAGAGCACGTTGTAGCCTTGCATCCTCTTAAATCGCGCGTACACATCTAATCTAGTTGCTGAAAAGCCGTGTCCAACGTGGAGCCTTCCATTCACGTAAGGGAATGGAAATGTGACGAAGATCTTCGGTCTGCCTGGTTGAGGATCAGCCTCGAAGATTCCCTCCTTTAACCATCTCTCCTTCCATCTTTCTTCTATGCTTCTCCAGTCCAGCTCCATGGCTTCACCTCGCCACTATGGCTTCCTTGTAATTAGGCTTTACTTGATACTTGTACTTCCGAGACAAGTATTGGTGGTGAGTACAAGTTAAAGTGCTTAGCTCTTTCATTACCTATGGCCTTGATGTTCTTGACTAAACCGGCTATATTGGTCGCAAACAGTGTATGTTTTACGGGCGTCTTTACCTCGCCCTTTTCTATAATATACCCGCAAGTAACCATTGCAGATAGGTCTCCGGTCGCTACGTTGGGAACGTCGTAGGTATCAAGTATTAAAAGCCCATCCTCAACTTCTCGAATCATCTCTTCTAGGTGCCAGTCACCGGTCTCTACTACTATGTTTGAAGGAGCTATGGTGACCTGCCCCCTAAAGTCTAGGGGGCCTCCACTCCTTGAGGCGTTACCTGTGCTTCTCGTCCCAGCCTTACCAGCGGTATACGAATTGTGAAGAAGTCCTTTTACGACCCCCTCTTCTATCAATATAGTCCTTTGTCTAGGAGAACCCTCAACGTCAAACCTTCTAGTAAAGGGACCTCCTTCAACGAGACCGTCGTCTACTACTGTAAGAGAGCTGACGCCAATCTTTTGGTTCATCTTCGTAGACAGGTAACTCCTACCCCTCTGAACTAAGTCTGCATTTAGAGCCGACGCGATGCCTTCACCTATCATCGCTAACAACACTTTGCCGGATAATACGGCTGGCGCCTTAGCGGTCTTATAGGGTTTTGCGTTGAGGCCGCGTATGGCTTCTTGAGCAACTTTCACTGCCACGGATTCCATGTCTATGTCGTTCATAACCCTAACGACGTCACCGTCATAACTCGACGACATGTCAGTTCCATCCCTCGCAGTTACATATACTAGAAAGCTTAATTGCGTCCCTTCATCGACTCCTTCTACGCCGTTTGAATTCACCACGAAACACTTGAATTTCGAGCTTTCAAGTGTTATGTTCACGGAATATACTTTATCTATCTCGATCTTTCTAGCTATTGAGACTACTATATCAACAAGTTCTTCCGGGGTTAACGAAGCTATCTTGTTGTCGTAAGTTCTCTGTGGAGATGGAAAGCTGGAGGGTCTTGGAAGTCCCTTAAAGTCTGGGTTCGGATAGCCTACTTTAGCCGCCTTTACAGCCTTACTAGCTACGTCGTTTACGTCGGCTTCTAGGCTTGTAGCGTAAGAATACCCGCTCGCTCCTTTGACTATAGCTCTAATGCCTACACCGACTTCATGGACGATCTTGGAAGCCTTTATAGCGCCTTTCCTAAGCTCTATTTTAAGGGTTTCAACATCTACACCGTACGCATCAACAGCTTCGGCACCGGACTTAAGAGCTTCATCGACGGCTCTCTTACAAAAAGTGAAGAGGTCCATTTAGCCCAAGCCCCCTATAACTACATCCCTAACCCTTATGTGGGGGGCCCCCGTAGTCACTCTCACGTATTGGTCTTCTTTACCACAGAAACCTGGCCTAAATGAGAGATCGTTGGCCACGGCCTCAGTATTCATTAATACGTCCAACGTGTACCCGGAAAGGGATGCATCTCTGCAAAGTTGCTTTAACTCGCCTCCTTTAACTACGTATAATTTGGAGCACTTGAAGACGAACTCGCCCTTCGCAGTATCTACATAACCATAGCTACTTCCTTGAGCGTAAACGCCCTCTTTAAGGTCTTGAAAGAGTTCTTCGACCTTCCAGTCCCCCCTCTCTATGAATGTATTAGTCATCCTTACTATGGGAATGGAGCTATAGCCTTGTGCCCTTGCGTTTCCAGTAGAGCTCACACCCATTCTAGTTGATGTTTCGAGACTGTGTAAATAGGACTTAAGAAAGCCCCTTTCAACCATTAGCGTTCCGCTTCCATTCGTACCCTCGCAATCTATTGGGATGTAACCAAAGAGACCCTTAATGGTTGGATCGTCTCTGACGGTGACGCCCTCCGAGCCCACCTTCTTCCCGATCATCCTTTCAAGTATCGAGCCACCTTGCAAAACTATGTCTGCTTCACAAGCGTGTCCAAATGCTTCGTGGATAAAGACTCCAGCAAGCTCTGGATCGAGAATGCATGTATACTTACCAGCAGGCGGGCTTCTAGCGTTTAAGAGTTCTAAGGCTTCTTCTGAAGCTTTCTGGGCAACCTGAACTGGGTCTCGTTGCCTTAATATTTCGAGCCCCCCGGTTCCACCATGACTTTCGTGCCCCCGTTGAATAACCCCCGCCTCACTTGCGTATGCAGTAGCTGAAATTATTAGTGACGGTATTGCGTAGTCTGCTCGAAGTCCAAGGCTATTAGCTATGCATGCGCTTTCCTCCATTTCGAAGTAAACTGCGTTCGTACTCTTGATTCTACTGCTTACGCTCTTCATGGCTTTCTCCATTTCAGCACACAGCTTAAGCTTCTCTTCTACCGTGACCAACGATGGGTCTTCGCCTGGAACCACTCTTTGAGAGAGCTTGAGCGATCTACATGAAATGTCGAGATTTTCGGTTTTATCTTTGCTAACGCTCTTAGCCAACTTATACGCCCGTATACACGCTTTCTCAATCTCATGTGGAGTTAAGGCCGAAGTAGAGGTGAACCCCCACTTACCACCTATAAGACATCTTATGGCCAAGCCCCTTTCATTCATGAACTTTAGCTCTTTTAAGATGCCATCAGCTACCTCTATTCTAAGACCCTTAATTTCAACAAACCTGACGTCCGCGAAGTCTACTTTGAAGCTTAACATTACGTCAAGCGCCTTCTGGACAAGGGTTTCATGGTGGCCATACATTTAGCGTCCTCCTCTTAACCGAGACTTCAAATTCACCGCCCTAGCTCATAGGTTTAAGCGGCCAGGGCGCTAAGGCTTTCCGCATACATCTCCTCGAAGCGTTTAATAATTGTTGCTGGAGCTTCAAGTATAGCTAGCACAATTATAAACATCCATTGAATGGTTGATGAGTCTAGTTTGAGAGAATTACTGTTGTTTTTAAACTTTATCTCTTTGCATTGATCCAGCCAAAACCAACAACTCTTCGAGGAAGCTTACCCTCTTCTCTACTAATTCCTTCAACTTTTCCTTGACGTTACTCCTAGTAATGGTTGATCTCAACTTGCTAACTTCGCGCGACAGGTACTTGTCGCCTATCGAGTAAAGCCATCTAGACAGGTTGCCAGTCCTCACCTGTTGATATAGACTTTCGTTCTCGACTTCATTTACAACATTTTTGAAGTCGCGAAGGTTTCGTACCTCTAATTCACTGTTGCTTGCCTTGAGCTTTAGGGGTTCTCCCTCTCCATTAAGTATCTTATGTACCTCATGGAGGTCTACAAGCTTTTCCGCCAACAACCTGCCTTGCTCGGTTAACTGGTACTCTCCTGTTAAAACCCTGCTTACAAGGCCAAGCTTAATTAGCTTGTTTATACAGTTGTAAAACTTGGTCCTTTTGAAGTTTACAGCCGACATAAGCGCTTTCGTACCCACTCTACTCCACCTACTCATAACCTTCAATAACACGACATCATCTACGTCTATCTCCTTAAGCAAGAGGGAGACCCCTTAAGCGGTTTCAATATGATGGTTTACCTGTCTCTTAATTTAAAAGCTTTCCTTAACCCTGTTTTAGGGACAAATGCCGTATTAAGGATCAGGAAATTGCGGCGACTACTTCTTAACAAGATTGCCTTCCTGTTTTAATGAAGAAAGTCGACGACTGTTAAAGTTTAAGTTTTGTCGAGTACACGCTCTATATTCAGAAGCCCGGTGGTGTAGCGGCCAAGCATGGCGGGCTCTGGCCCCGTCGACGGGAGTTCGAATCTCCCCCGGGCTACCATCCTTAAATGCATAATCTCCATAAAGCACAAAGCTCTTAGCTCGAACACGAAAAGTCTTTTTGGTGTTTTAGTATGAGCAAGGAAGTGATCCCAACCTCAGCGTCATGCTACTTCAGCGTTTCAAAGAATGGGGAGTTCAATCAGTTTTTAATTTACGACTACTACGATCCTAGAGGGTATTACGCTAAATTACTTAACAAGCCCCGAAGGTGTAGGGAAGAACTTAAAAACCTCTGCATTAACATGCAGAGCTTCTTGGACCAAGAAGAAGTTAAAGTCAACGGTTTGAGAGTTTACCCTCAAGTCGTCACAGCTTACCTCAGCCATAGAGGATTCATGGATTCGCCCTATATAACTTGGATCATAACCTTCAAGGGAGAGTTAAGGAGTGGTCTAAACATCTTCGAGAATACGACTGAGCGCGAAGTAGCAGAATACGATTTCGAAATTGTTTGGCAGTTTCCAAGGAGGAGTAGAATTGTAAATGTAAAGGTATCTAGTAGTAGCCAAGTGATAGGCGGAAATACATTGTACGTGTGGGCTAGGAGAGGGGAAACCGTAGGTGGATATGAAAAGATCGAGTTTACCCTGTACTAAGGCGTCGGCCAAACCCTTAAGGAGTATGAAAATATATTTTTTCTAGATACAATATTTTACGACGATGAATTCTTCTGGCCTTTCTGATAGATGATGAAAACTTACCCGTACGAGTCACTCGCACAATCCTTTACGTCTTAGTCCTACCGCCTCTATACCAATGGAGAAGCAGGATTTCAATGTTGCAGAACTGTTAAGCTCAGCTCAAGGTTTAATTTAAAATTAAGCTTAAAGTGGTAACCATGCAATCTATTGACGTCGTAGGCTTTGGATCTCTCTGCATCGACTTCGTATTTAAGGTTGACAGATGCCCTAGAAAAGGTTTAACAAATCTTTCAACTGCGAGTCTTGTAGGTTTCGGGGGTATAATAGGAAACTTCTTAGTTTGTTGTTCTAAACTTGGCTTAAGATGCGGTGTCATAGGCGTTATTGGTGGAGACCGGTACGGTAAGACCGTTATCAGATGCCTTACGAAGGCCGGAATCGACACGTCCATGCTTCTCGTAGATCCTAAAGGTTCAACAGCGAAGGTCGTTTGCATAGTTGACCGTAAGGGTGAAAGAACGTTTATAGTTGACCCCGGCGTCCAGGCTCAAGTTAAGTTGCCCGATGTGGCATTTAAATACGTAACGAAGTGTAAAGCCTTTCACACAGACTGCCTAGACCTAAAGCAGGCCTGCATCTTGCTGAGAAAAGCCAAGCAAAACAACGTTACGACGAGCGTAGATGTCGGAGCTTTAGCTGAACACATACTTCAGAGAATTGAAAAAGCGTGGGTTTACGAAGTCCTTAATTTATGTGATGTAGCCTTCATTTCTAAAGACCATGCATTGAGGATGTTTCCAGGACTAAGCGATGTAGAAGTCGTAGGTAAAATGCTCGAGTGCGGAGTTAAGGTTGCAGTAATGACGCTGGGTAGGAAGGGCTGCATCATAGCTAGCGACGACAAAATTGTCAAAGTAAAGGCCTTCAAAGTAGATGTTGTTGATACAACTGGAGCCGGAGATGCTTTTGAAGCGGGCTTTATCTATTCCATGCTAAAGGGGTTAGAAGTCGAAGAAGCTGCGATATTTGGAAGCGCTGTAGCTGCAATAAAGTGTACTAGGCTTGGTGCTCAAGCTGGCTTGCCGACGTTAGACCAAGTTAAGACCTTCCTTAACGATCGGGGTTATCGTTCCATAACCTCTAAACTCTAGACTCTACATGTAAGACCCTAAGAGGTCCGCGAGCTTTCTCTCAAATATCTTATACGTATCGTTATCGTAGAGGCACACTATGACTTCTTCTAGATTTGTGTTACCTCTAAGGTACTCTATTATCGTTTTAAGCATTATTTCAGCACATCTATCCTTTGGAAAGCCGAAAGTACCTGCCGAAATTGCTGGAAAGGCTATCGACTTAATGTCCCTCTCATCAGCCCTCCTCAAGCTATTGAGGGTTGCGTTCTTCAATTTATCGTCCTCGCCTCCTTCACCATATCTAGGTCCTACCGCGTGTATGACGTACTTCGCCTCAAGTTTACCAGCCTTAGTAACCACTGCTTCTCCAACGGGACAGTAGCCTATCTTATCGCATTCTTCTTGGATTTCACGGCCTCCTTTCCTTAAAATGGCGCCTGCTACTCCTCCTCCAAGCTTTAACCTCTCGTTCGCAGCGTTTACTATTGCATCTACCTTCAGCTCAGTTATATCTCCTCTAGCTAATTTTAGCTTCCTACCATTAATTTTGACCTCACGTAAAATCTCGACCATCACCAACACCGAAGACTATTTGCGTGTAAAAGGAGTAATGTAAAAAGGAGGTTTAAAAATGCGTGGAAGTAATGCTTCTCTACCACCATCTCTGCATGATCACTTTTCTGTCCGTAAAGAAGTCCAGCGCATCCATTTGTCCATGCAATACGCCGTAGAAGCTCTTCTTGCGTCCAGGGAACGGGAAGAACTGTTGCGGCTGGGCTACGGCCATATTTATGGCAATGTTTCCGGCTTGTATTCTCCTTGCAAATTCTCTAGCCCACTTTCCGCTTGACGTATATATTGTCCCAGTATTGCCATAAATTCCGCTATTAGCTATCTCGACTGCCTCTTCAAAGCTTGACGCCCTAATTACAGGCATGACTGGTCCGAATATCTCTTCCCTAGCTATCTCCATGTCTGGTGCTACATCCACGAGTATTGTGGGACCTAAGTAAAAGCCGTTAGAGTATGGCTCCTCAACCTTGTACTTGCGGCCGTCTATTAGAGGCTTAGCGCCTTCGTTTATAGCTCGCTCTATCATTCCACTTATCCTTTCCTTAGCTTTCGCAGAAACTATAGCACCCATGTCGGTTGTCTCAAGAAGTTGATAGCCCACTTTTATCCTCTTAGTCCTTTCCACTATCATTCCCATGAATTTATCGTAGGCATCTCCAACCGTTATAAGGAGACCTGGCGCTAGACATCTCTGGCCACACATATCAAAGAAGCCTCCAACTATGTTTTCAACGGAAGGTTCTGGGACAGCGTCGGGCATCAGTAGTACAGGGTTTTTAGCACCGCACTGACAAAGCGCTCTCTTGCCATGGGAGCATGCTAGCGTGTACACCTTCTCGCCTACCGGGGTAGAGCCTACAAATGCTACACCTGCGACTTCAGGATGTGTGATTAAGGCTTGGCTTGCTGACGCATCACCGTGAATTAAGTTAACAACGCCAGGCGGATATCCTGCTTCTCGAAATAGCTTTACGAAGTACGTTGTTGGCGTTGGATCCAGTTCGCTTGGCTTTATGACAACGGTATTGCCTAACGTTATCGCAAGCGGGACAAACCACATCGGTATCATTATCGGAAAATTAAATGGTGTTACTACAGCAAAAACTCCTATAGGTTCTCTAACCACTTCCATGTCTATCTCGGGCTCGGTTCTAGCCACATTCATTATTTTACGAACAAACGCCATGAGGTGGGGCGTGCCTAGCGCAGCATCAACTGCTTCCAGCGCTCTACGAACTTCCGCTATACCCTCTTTAACGGTCTTCCCCACATTTTGCGCTAAGAGCTTGGCGAGCTCGTTCACCCTTTGCTCCATCAAAATCTTAAGTTTAACTAAGAACTGCAACCTATCGAATACCGGCAATTTAGACCACTTTTCGAACGCGTCTGCAGCTGCTCTCACGACCTTGTCTACGTCTCTCTTAGATGAGGCCGGTACTTCAGATATCACTTTACCCAGCCCTGGGTCGTAGGATGTCATGTACGCGTCTGTGTCTGCCTCCACGTACTCATTGTTTACAAAGTTTGGCAACTTCCCATAGTAACTTGAAAAGCCCTTTATCTCTTCAACCATTAAAGACACCTCTACACGCTTTTATCTCCCTGCTATAGCCAATTTAGCTTTTACTGCAGTTATCGTCACATAAGAGGCCGAGCTAGAACATTGCAACCTCTATATGCATCAATACTCTATCCCCTTCCTAGCTTCGACTCCGAGCCTATGGGGATGCTTTATTTCTCTCATCTCCGTAACTAAGTCGGCTATCTCTATAAGCTCTTTAGGTGCACTACGTCCCGTCAGCACGACCACCGTTTCCTCTGGGACTTGCTTTAATAGCCTTAAGACCTCCTCTACCTTTACAAGACCTATAGCTGCCGCTAAGTTTACTTCATCTAGAACGAGAACCCTAGGCTTCTTTTTAAGGACCTCCTCAGCGAACTCCAAAGCTCTCTTGGCAAGTTCAAAATCGATCGGTTGAGGGTTATTTAAATCCACGAACTCCTCTCTACCAAACTGATAAATTTCGTATTCAGGTTGCAATCTATCCTTTACCTTGTATTCTCCCACGTCCTTTCTACCCTTCATAAATTGAATTATGACCACCTTGTATCCATGACCTACAGCCCTTAAGGCTAAGCCAAAAGCTATCAGCGTCTTGCCCTCACCGTTGCCAGTATACAAGTGAATGAAGCCTCTATTCACCGATTGCACCTCAATTTCATAGCAGGCATGTTCCTTTAGGGCACTGTTCTAGGTATTCCATGCTTAATGCTATCGACGCATCCTCCCCCGGCTCTAGACCGACATAAAGCACTTGCTCGGGTTTACTTCCATACCTATATACTGTAATACCTTTACACCTTAGCTTGTAGGCTAACATAAAGACCTTCCGAACGACGTCTAGGCTTGCTTCATGTCTAAGGTTTACGGTCTTGGCTACGGCGTTATCGACGTGCCTCTGAAACGTCGCCTGCATCTTGACGTGCCATTCTGGATCTATGTCTAAGGCCGTAGCTACGAGCCTCTTAACGTCCTCAGGTACCCCAGCTATTTCTCTCAGCGACCCTGTCTTGGCTACCTTAATTATAAGGTCTCGACTATAAATACCTCTTTCTCTTATAACCCTCTCGAATATCGGATTTATCTCTATGAAGTTTACCCCTCCAAACGCTCTCCTTACGTAAATTGGGGCGAATAGAGGTTCTATACCGCTAGAGGTACCGGCTATTATGCTTATAGTGCCTGTAGGAGCTATAGACGTAATTGTAGCGTTCCTAAGAGCGTCATAGCCTTCAGCCCTCCATCGACTTTCATCAAAAGTAGGGAAAACCCCTCTTTCTAGGGCTAGCTCTCTTGATGCTTTCTTTCCTTCAGATGATATGAAGTCCATGACCTTATCCGCTACGTTGAGGGCTTTATCAGAATCGTAGGGTATTCCTAGCTTGAGTAACATATCGGCAAAACCCATGACTCCTAGACCTATCTTCCTGTTCAACTTGGTCATATGCTCTATTTGAGGTAGCGGGTACCTATTGACGTCTATGACGTTATCTAAGAAGTGGACCCCTATCCAGACGAGCTCGCGAAGCTTGTCCCAATCTATATCATTATTCTTAATTACCTTAGAAAGGTTAATTGACCCTAAGTTGCATGCTTCGAAGGGTAGTAGCGGGACCTCGCCGCAGGGATTTGTTGCTTCTATTTCACCTAGTTTTGGAGTAGGATTTTTCCTGTTAATTTCATCTATGAAGATTAGCCCTGGATCTCCAACCCTCCACGACATGTCGACTATAAGCTCGAAGAGGTCTTTAGCGCTAATAGTTTTGACTGGTTCCTTGGTTCTCGGATTTACGAGCTCTATTGAGCCTCCCGTTTCTGCCATTTGCATGAATTTGTCGGTCACCGCGACAGATATGTTAAAGTTTCTAAAGCTAACTCCATCACTCTTCGCAGTTACGAACTCTCTTATGTCAGGGTGATCTACCCTCAAAACCCCCATGTTCGCTCCCCTCCTTTTGCCTCCTTGCTTTATGACGTCAGTCGCAACGTCAAAGATTTTCATGAATGAGACCGGGCCGGATGCGACACCCATAGTTGATTTGACTACGTCCCCCCTAGGCCTTAGCTTAGAGAATGAGAAGCCTGTTCCGCCGCCCGACTTATGGATTATAGCCATGTATTTGAGGGCATCAAATATGCCTTCAATAGAATCATCTATTGGTAGCACGAAGCATGCCGCGAGCTGACCTATCTGCGTTCCAGCATTCATTAATGTAGGGCTGTTGGGCAAGAACTCAAGGTTCCTCATGGCATTAAAGAACTTCTTCTCCGCCACGTCAGGATTTAAATTGTAGAAGGAGTCCGCCCTAGCTACTGCCTTTGCTACTCTCATGAACATTTGGCTTGGAGTCTCGACGATCCTACCTCCTTCGTCTCTTAACAAGTACCTCCTCGCAAGAACTCTAACTGCGTTTATAGTTAGCTTAAGGTCATCCTCTACGCCCAAGAGCCTCTTGACTTCCCTTATGCTTGTCCTCCACCTCCTGTAAAGGATGTATGCTTTAGCCGTATTTACCAGCCCATGTTTTATTAGAGTGTCCTCTACTATGTCCTGTATTTCTTCAACTGATGGCGTTTGTCCAACAAATTTCTGATTTAAAGTTGCCACGACCTCGTCGCTAAGTCTCTTAGCCAGCTCATAACCTCCTTCACCTGTAGTACTTAAGGCCTTGTATATCGCATTTGTTATCTTTTGAGGATCGAATTTTTCGAGTCTCCCATCCCTCTTCCTTACGTTCTCGATGGTAAGGACCATGGCTTATGCTCCACTAAACTTCTAGTTTTAATTTTAGACTTTGAAGCTGTTAGGCTTATCGGTCTCCACAAGTCTTCAGCTCGTTTCAATAAGGTTCAAAAGTGTTCAACGATTCAAGCACTTTCTTGAAGATGTCTTAATATAGGTAGCTAAAGGGTTCTCAACCATTAAGCTATCAAAGGGCTACTAAGCCCTACTTTGCCAGTTCTAGCTTGCTGAAAAATGTTGATTTAACTCGCTTTTAAGAGAACTGTATCCCCGCATTTATGAAGGATTGCCTTATCGCTTTCAATATCTGGGACCTTACTTGAGGGATCCTACGCGGATTTAGGACCTTAACTGCCACCTGCATAGTTAGCACGTCGTTACTCATATCTATTAAGTAGACTTCAGGCTCAGGCGTTGTAGCCACTTCTTTGCATTGCTTAATAGCGTCTTTGATGAGTTCTTCTGCCATATCTACGTTGACGTCACCTTTAACCCTGATGAGGATGGATAGCTTCGATAGAACGTCAAGGGGCCTCATAGTGAAGGATTTTTTCATGAGCTCCGCGTTGGGTATATAACATACGCCATCCTCTCTAACCACTTCAGTGTAAACCGCGGTTATGTCCCTGACGTAACCTGGCTCGCCATCTATTACTACGATGTCGCCTCTCTTAAAGGGCTTATACATCATTAATGCGTAACCTGAGAGGGCATTGATTAGAACATCTTTAGATCCCAGTATCAACATTAAAATTATTGCGCCTAATATTAGGCCAAGTGCGAGGTATATTGCGCTTGAATATCCTCCAACAAACGGTACGGCTATTAGCCCTGATATTAGCATAATTATCGCTAATGCAATGTATTTCCAGAAAGAGGCTATGCCCGTCTCGACCCCAGAAACCTTGACTACCTTATCTATAACCTTCGCTATAATGAGCCTGTACAGCATGTAGGCCACCACGAATATCGCTATCACTATTAGTAAGTTTATGACGTGGCTCGGTATGGTCTCAAGCGTCCCTACAGCCTCACCCTGTAAAAATTCTTTTAACATCGTCTACCACCTCTGTCCTTGCAAGTACTAAAACCCTATCCCCTTCCTTAAGTTCAAGGTCTTGGCCTGGCATCTCTAAAGCGCCATCTCTTATTAGAGCAACTATAAGCCAGTCTCCGCTACTAGGTACTTCACTTATTTTTCTATTAACTATCAAAGAGCCCGACGTGACCGTGAGCTCTAGTAACGAGAATGAGCCAGTTGGCGTCGTAACCTTCACGAACTCTGCTAAGAGAGGTTCTTTAACGATTAGAGAAGCTATGTGTTCTGCCGTTAGCTCTTCGGGCGCTACGGCTTTTGTTATCCCAAGCCTTTCAGCAATTCTCGCCAACCTCTTATCACTAACCCTTATAATTACGTTAGGGATCCCATACTCCTTAGCTATAAGTCCCGTCAATACATTGACTTCGTCTCGATCCGTAACTGCTGCCAAACCATCAGCTCCCTCTAAGCCTGCACTTTCAAGGACGTCTACGTTAGTTGCCTCCCCTTTAATAACCGTGGCATCAAGTTCCTCGGAAAGTTTCCTACATATATCTTCATTCGCTTCAACTATAATGACCTCATGGCCGTTTTCTATGAGTTTTCTTGATAATAGACTACCTACCCTACCTCCACCTACAACTATAACTCGCAAAGGAAATAAGCCCTCCACGAACTAACTGACAGGAAAGTTGTTTTTGTGGTACATATAAACATTTAAATGGACATTAAAGGTGGCCGATCAGAATTGCTGAACCCAAGGAACTTATTAAGAGGCTTATCCGCCATAACCATGGCCATAGGCGTGGTACTGGCTCTTCCGACAACAATAGCTGTAATCTACGCGGAGTACGGTGCGGTATTAGGCTTTGCAGCACCAATGGTAATTTTGACAAGCGTAGGCTTTATAGCTTATAGAATTTTAGGCTTTCCAGTCAAGCTGACACACGTTGAAGCGATAGTTATTTCAAGTATAGGATGGCTCTTAGCAGCGGCTTATAGCTCTATTCCCTACATCGTAGTCCTGGGCGTAAACTTCGTCGATGCTTACTTCGAGGCTATCTCTAGTTTAACGACAACCGGGATGACCATCCTACAAACACTTGAAGAGGTCCCCAAGTCAATATTGCTGTGGAGAGCTTTAGGAGAATGGATTGGCGGAGCCGGCATAATCCTGCTTACTACTCTTTTAATCCTCAGCCGCGAGGGAATAATAGCGTGGAGGTTGTACGTATCTGAAGCTCGAGACGAGAGACTTGCTCCAACAATTAAGGATACCATTAGGAGGATATGGTTAATATACGTATTTTACACGGCTGTGTGCGCTCTTGCCCTTATGTTCCTCGGGTTAAATTCCTTCGACGCGATATGCCACGCACTAGCATGCCTATCAACCGGAGGTTTCTCTACGAAAACTAGTAACGTAGGGGCATTCAATAGTGCAGCTGTCGAAATTGTGCTTGTATTATTCATGGTAATGGGGGCCATAAGGTTCTCGCTACATCATAGGCTCTTTACAGGCGGATTAAGAGAATTTGTTAAAGATTTTGAGCTTAGAGCCTTTATTGCCATACTAGCTATAGCGTCACTAGTGATCTCACTAGACTTAGCCATTAGTTCCGGTTCAAGTTTTATTGAAGCTTTTCGCATAGGCTTTTTCCACGCTATCTCTGTAGGAACCACAACTGGCTTTACGACCAAAGACTTAACAGTATTTCCTCCTCTAAGCAAAGTTGTCTTCCTCACGCTCATGATAGTTGGTGGATGCCTTAATTCTACAGCAGGTGGATTAAAAGTTTGGAGATTTATGGCTCTACTTAGCGTATCAAGGTATGAAGTTGAAAGGCTTTTCTTACCGCCTGGAGCGGTTAGAAGCTTAAAGGTGGGCGGCAGGATTCTAGGAGAAGACGAGATATTGAGAGTAGCAACAATATTCTTCATATACGTCCTTTTTGCGCTTATAGCTACCGCCGCAATGGTATCATTCGAGGGCAATTTCTTAGAAAGCTTATCCGCAGTTTTATCAGCCATGGCTACGGTAGGTCCCTTCTACGGGTCGCCCATTTCCTTAAGTCTTGAGTCCAAGGTTGTATTGATAATATCAATGTGGGCAGGAAGGCTGGAACTAATTCATGCCTTCCTTCTTTTCACACCTAAACTATGGAGAAGAGAACATAGACATCTAGCTGAATTAAGTAATTCGCTGTCGCTTAGGGGCAGGTTGTCAAAAATGATATTAGGTTTCTAGAAGAGGAGTTTCTCTAGAGACTATGCCCATTGAGAGAATAGAGTCAGGAATACCTGGACTTGATGAATTACTTAAGGGGGGGATCCCTAAGAGGAACGTTGTGTTACTATCCGGCGGCCCTGGAACGGGTAAGTCAATTTTCGGTCAACAATTCTTATATCATGGCCTACTTAAGAGGCAACCAGGCATTCTAGTTGCATTAGAGGAGCACCCGGTTCAGGTACGGGTCAACATGGCTCAGTTCGGCTGGGAAGTTAAGAGGTATGAATCTGAAGGGCTTTTCGCAGTAGTGGACGCGTTTACTGCTGGCATTGGCGAAGCGGCTAAGTATGAGAAGTACGTTGTTAGAGCCGTTGACGATACCCAGGCACTAATAGAAGTTCTCAGGAAAGCGATAAAGGACTTAGGAGCCGAGAGAGTAGTAATAGATTCTGTAACCACCCTCTACATGACTAAACCTGCCGTCGCAAGGAGCGTAGTAATGTTGCTAAAGCGGGTACTATCCGGGCTTGGTTGCACTTCAATACTTGTTTCTCAAGTCAGCGTCACTGAGCGAGGCTTTGGAGGTCCAGGTGTTGAGCATGCCGCTGACGGTATAATTAGGCTTGACCTCGACGAGGTCAATGGTAGGCTTTACAGGAGCATCTTAATATATAAGATGAGGGGGACAGCTCATTCCATGAACAGACACCCCTTCGACATAACCGATAAGGGGATCATAATATATCCAGATAGAACGTTATCTGTTAGCAGAGGGAGATGGATGGAGGAGTAGGATATGCCTGAGGAAGTCTCATTATCGCCTATAGGTCGGGACGAAATACATAAGCTTGAAGTCGCTCTATTAATAGGCACGTTATTAAACCCAGAGTTCATAGAGTTGATGAAGAATCCGGAAGAAAGGCTTACGTGGGTTGACTCCCTTGCAGTTGCAGCTGCTGCACTTGCACGTGAAAAGGCCCACATGAGCATACCTCAAATAGCTGAAGAACTTGGTAGAAGCGAAGCGACAATTAGGAATCACTTATCTAGGAAGACGAAGGCTGGTCAATTAGTTTGGCAAACATATGAAAGATTCGTAAGGGAAGGAGTCAAGTTAGACATAGAAAACTTAGTTGGGCATAGTTTAACGGAGACTTCTCGGCTAAAAAATGAAAACGAAGAATTGAAAAGGAAACTAGAAGAAGCCCAGAAAAGAGTTATGGAGTTGTCGCAACAGATCCAAGAGTTATCGAGAAAGATTAGCCTTGCGAAGTCGGGGCTTCAAAGGCTCCTCGAGGAACTTTAAAGTTCTTTCACAATCCTCCTCCTAAACCTAACAAGTTCTTTACATTTCCTTCTCTTAGGCGAGACTAATAACGCTAGTAAATAAGCGACTGAAGCTGTAATTCCTATGAGGGCACTCGTGGTTACGTTAAGGATCAACGATAGAATGAAACCGGAAATCCCTGATGAAATAGATATTAAGAGCGATAGAAGGAGCAACCTCTCTAAGTTATGTGAGAACTCGTAGGCTGAAGCAGCCGGAGCAATTAGCAGCACGACGGCCAAGATTATGCCCACAACTTTGATTGCTACAACAGAAAATAAAGCTATCAAAATTATCATGGTGTAGTGGTATAAAGAAGTCCTCAAGCCCATGGCCTCGGCCCCTTCAGGGTCGAAAGTTATGAACTTAAATTCATCGTAGAAGAGGGCTACTAAGCAAAGTGTTGATGCGGCAACAATCATCAGCGTGTAGAGATCTATTAGCGAGACGCCTAGCACATCGCCAACTATGAAGGACCAAGCCGTAGCCGTATGCGTACGAGCTAAAGAAAGAAAGAGTACAGCTAATGCTGTTGAGAGGCCGAATATCATTCCTATGAAAACGTCGGCCTTCCTCTCATTACCTTGACTGACGTAAGCCGTAATCCCCGAGAACCCTAAACTCATCGCTAAAGCCCCTAATAACGGGTTCACCCCATAGACGGCTGCTATTGACGCTCCAGCAAACGATGAGTGAGTTATGGCCGCACTAAGCGTTGAAAAGCCCTTCAAGACGGTAAAAGCTCCTACTACGCTCGAAATTATTGAAGCTATTATCACTGCCACAAATGGGTTCAACATGGAGTGATGCAGTAAAAGGTCAAGCATGATGATCAGCTCCTGATACCACTATCTTCTCACCGGCTCTAATTACGGATACCCTCCTCATGAAGGTCTTCGACAACAAGTACTCGTTCAAGACATCATAGCTCCTACCGATGGCTATTATTGTTCTATTGAGCAACATTACGTAGTCCGAGATCTCCATGAGTGGGTTTAGGTCGTGAGTTACCATGATCACTGTAACTCCTTTATCGGCCTCCGCCCTCAAAACCTTCAATATTACATCTTGAGTTGTGGCATCGACTCCTGATAATGGTTCATCCAACAATAGGAGTCTCGGCTCAACTGCAAGCGCTCTGGCAATCAGTACTCGTTGTTGCTGACCCCCAGACAAGTGGGCATAGGGTTCATCCCAAAACTCTTCCATCTCAACCACTTTCAAAGCTCTTTTAGCTGCATCGTAGTCCGCCTTAGTCAACCTCCTACACCATCCTCTTTTTGCAATTCTTCCCATTAAGACTACATCCTTAACTAGGAGGGGCTTTGTAGGGTCTATCCTCTCTCTTTGAGGGACATACCCCGTATACTTCCTTACTTCGTAACGTTCACGCGGTACTTCATGCTCCAAAACCCTTATGGTACCATTAACCGGGTTTACCATTCCTAAGAGAGCCTTGAGTAGCGTGGTCTTACCAGAACCGTTGGGACCGACGATAGATAGAAAAGCTGGCTTCTTGAGCTCGAACGTGACGTCTTCTAAAGCCATCTTATCTCCGTACGCTACAGAAAGATTTTTAACAGATATGACTGTGCTCATTGAGTCCTCAACCTCAGTATTAATACTGCTTCGACTATCGCTATTGCGGCCAAAGCTATCGTAGATATAACAAATGCGTCCATAGTTGGCGGTCTCGAAGATGGTGCCGCCGGTAGAAGCTCCACAAAGTGCGAGGCGATAATAACGATATTGCGCTTTATGAAGCTAACGTAGTCGTCGTCCGTGGACATTGGTATCCCATATAGATAAGCCATTCGAGCTCCAGACGCCTCTGAGACCTGTTGTGCAATACGACCTTCATCTCCTTCACTTTGAGTAGCAGATACAATTATCAAAGTGGAGGTTTTTGCTCTTTCTATTGCTTCACTTATATCTCGAGGACCAGGTAGACCCTCGCCCCTGATAATTGTACATGTTACGTCTAGCCCAAGCCACTCTGCGAGAGGCTCAAAGTGATCTGCAACAAGCACTACCTTTCTGCCTTTGAAGCCTTTACCTTCTAACCTTTTCACTACATCATCGATGTCTTGAAGCCATAACTTGAGGGCTTCAATCTTAACTTCAAATTCGCGCGCTTGGCTATAGTAGTAGTTTGAGTTTAATGGATCCAATTCCGACATCACTTCGGCTATCCTCTTGGCCAATACCTTAGCGTTATCGGGATGAAGCCACAGGTAGTGTGGATTATTGTCCCTTATAAAGGCCCCCTTCCCGACCCAGTCACTCCACGATAATACTCTCCCCTTAGGCTGAGGCAACGTGCCTAAGAACTCCTCCTTCCCTACGCTTATGAAGAGGTTGCAAGATTCTATGAGTAGTAGATCTTCGGGGGTGGGAGAATAGTGATGAGGGTCAACTCCAGCTTGTGCTAGTACACGGATCTCAGCTTTATCTCCTACGACTTCTTTAGCTATGAGGTAAAGGGGGCTTATGGTCACTACTACGATAGGTCTATCAGAAACATCAGCAGCATGAGTATAGAATGTTTGAGATAACGTGAATACTAGGAAGCAAAGAAGAAGTAGGCTAGATAACATTTTTCTCCATTCCATACAATAAAAAAGTGTTAAGGTGATATATTAAAATTTTTCTTAAAAATTATTAAAAATATTAAAAGATTCCGGTATATAAATTAATATATGGTGAAGAGCTCTGACTATAATAACTTTTTCGATCACGGAAGAACTTGAAAAGAACTTGGATGAAGCTGTAAAGCGCATGGGCTTTGTGAGTAGATCCGAAGCGATAAGGCATGCCTTAAGACTACTTTTCTCTGAATTAACTAGTTTAGATGAATTGAGAGGTAAGGTGCTATCAGTCGTAGCAGTCCTTTATGGCAAGGAGGCCGAAAAAGCTAGGATTTACGAGGTTCAACATAAATATGGTGATGTAATAAACGCTTACTTCCACTCTCACGTAGAAGGAAGTAAATGCCTAGAAATTATGGTAGTCCAGGGAGATGCGGAGAGAGTTCGCGACTTTATATGTGGGCTAAGGGCTTCTCGACACCTTGAACAAGTGAAGGTTATAACGCTAAGCCAAGTAGAAGATTAACATTACTTTACTTCGTACCATGGCCTTAGGTAAGCTATTTAATGAGGCTTCTTCTAGTTAACGTAGAGGAAGAAGTAAATGTACGACTATGCCAAGATCGTGGAACTTGAAAAGGAGCTAATGCGCAAGGAGAGGCAAATAGAGTATCTACAACTTGAGCTCAAGAGATATCAAGCGGCCATCGAAGAGCTTAGACAGGGTACTAGACCTGTAGGCGTAGTCCAAGACGTCATAGATGTAAACGCCTATGTAAGGCTTGAAGCTGGACAACTATATGAAGTTACTATTCCTCCACATCTAAAAGAGAAGGTTCAGCCAGGCTCTCTCGTAGTCTTATCTCCGAATAAAGGGGTCGTGCTAAACGTTCTCGAGAAGAAATTTAGCGAGAGGAACCTATGGAACCTAAAAGTTGAGAAGAACGTAAACGTCTTCTACGAAGATGTCGTCGGGCTAGAAAAAGAGCTCAGAGAACTAAGGAAAGCAGTAGAATGGGTTTTGAGCCCCGAAGTTAGGCGTAAGAGGGAGAACATAGTTAGGGACTCTAGGCTTCTCGAAGAGGCAGGCACAGTACTGCTTTTCGGTCCTCCAGGGACTGGTAAGACGTATATGGCTAAGGCTATCGCCGGGTCGCTAAGCAGGTACGGGCAGAATACTTCATTCATTAAGGTCGAGGCTTACGAACTGGTATCTAAATGGCTAGGCGAATCAGCTAGAAACGTAAGAGAACTCTTTAAGCTTGCCAGAGAAGAAGCACCTTGCATATTATTTATAGACGAGGTGGACGCAATAGGTAGGGCTAGGACGGAAATAACTTCTGATGCTGGAAGGGACGTTCAAGGAATGCTAAATCAACTCTTAACTGAAATAGGTGAAGGATTTCATATAAATAGGAACTTAGCGGTAATATTTGCAACAAACCTGCCCTCCGTAATCGACCCTGCTCTTATGGATAGAATAAGGAAAATAATATACGTACCTCCTCCCAGAAGCAAGGAAGAGGTAAAGAAGCTCTTTGATTTCTACCTATCTAAGGTATCAGTGGACCCAGAAGTATGGGATTTGAACGGCCTCAAGCCTGAGGCTTTTGAGGAACTCTGGAACGTCATTAAACGTAGAAAGTTAATTTATGAGGCTAGCATACATTCTAGAAACATAAGGGTCTCTGACGAGTACTGGATTACACCTAGAGATGTCAAAAATATAGTTCAAGAAGCGGCAAGTGATGCTGCTTTTGATGGCATGGACTATGTAACTGTCGATAAGCTCCTAGAATACGTAAAGGGGTTGAGCTTAGAAAAAACTCATCAAGTAGCTTTCCTATAGCGTAGACCATCTCAATAAGTGCAAGTTCCCCACGTGAACTCTTTTTAGATGTCGTTTAGCTGCAATGAGGCACTCTTCTACCTGCTTTCTTGGAGTAATTGGCATGTCGCTCATAAAGTGATCCGGGTGAAAAACCAGTAGTGAGTACGGGATTTCAGGGTTTAAGCCAGCTATGAACTTCGCTATCTTATCAACCTCTTCAGCAGTAACGTAGCCTGGTACAAGAAGTGTTGTAGCGGTCAAAATGGGAACTTCGGGTCTTTCATCGTAAAATTCGTTAGCTATCATTTCAAAGTTCTCATAAGCTGCTTGATTAGAGACCCCACTTAAAGCGTGGCTAAGTTCTATGCTGAAACACTTAAGGTCAAACTTTACATTCCCTCCACTAATAAAAGCTAGCTGAGCTGCTTCTTTAACGAGACTTCGATTGCCACACCCATTCCACTCGAAACATATCCTGATAATCCTTTTGCGGGGCTTTTCTTCTAAAATCTTCTTTGACGCTCTTGTAGCGAATGGAAGCTGGGGCTCTGGTGAACCGCCAAAGAAGCATATACATGTATAGTCTTTGTTTCCCAATACATGATTCACAAATTTTTCGAGTGAAACTCTAGGTGCCTCTGAGAGAAGTTTATGAGAGGCGTTTTGGCAAAAGAGGCAATCAAAGTTGCATCCGTAAAAGAAGACCGCGTAGTTCGCATAGCCTATCTCAGGGCCGGGAGTCACGGCGTACGTGGGATAGCCTGCCCCGGTTCCAGCGGGGCAGAACCACGCTGCACAGCAGTTAGTAATGTGAGGGTCGCTGTACCCGTACATCAAAGCTTCGTCGATGGCAACTTTAGAAACTAGCTTTCCATCTATATTCATCCTAAGACCGCAAAAGCCTATTTCTCCCTCACCGATTAAGCATTCGTTACTACATATCGTGCATTTTAGACCTCTAGAGTTTTTGGAAGGCTTTGAAGGTAGGCCGTACCGCGACCTCGCGATTTCGTGTGCTCGCCTTATAAGAGGAAGGGCTTCATCGAATTTCGTTTTGATACAGTCAGCACATACGTTAAGGACTTTCGATATAAGTATGGATCTTTTACCGCATATCTTACATTCGGGTTCAAAGATGCCTGCGAAAACGCGCATTAAGACTACACACCTATATTAGTAGCCTAAACCTAAAATTGGTAGTTCGTGCGGTCCCTGTTATCGGTATCGGGTTTTTACAGTACATACATTTATTATCTCTCGTTAGCTTAACTTCATGGATGCCGAGCTGAGACCTCTTTATAACGGGTTCTCCGCATG
The DNA here is from genome assembly GCA_038887515.1 of Candidatus Nezhaarchaeales archaeon. Classification (GTDB taxonomy): domain Archaea; phylum Thermoproteota; class Methanomethylicia; order Nezhaarchaeales; family WYZ-LMO8; genus WYZ-LMO8. Next base: position 706,926 of record JAWAKK010000001.1, read on the forward strand.
AAGGGCAATACGTGTGGTAGCCGGGATGATTCGGGACGTTGCCTACGTATGGGTAAAGCACCCCCATCTTCTTCGCAACTTGATAAGCCCTATCTATGACTTCAACTGGTGTCGGAGGATTCCTAAACTTATACGTCGGGAAGTACCTTGTAAAGTGTAGTGGTACTTCGGGACCCGCGTACTTCAAGTGATTCTCTATTACATCTAGGATGCAAGGTTCGTCGTCGTTTACCCCGTTGACTATCAGAAAGACCACCTCGACGTGTAAGCCCATCTCTATCGCTTTCTTAACGTTCCTCCATACAAGGCTAGCTCCTTTAACGCCTAGGTACTTTTCATAGACGTCCTCATCTCCCTTGACGTCGATCTTTATGCCGTCTAAGCCGGCTTTAGCAAGCATATCAAGGGCTTCACATGTCATAAACCCATTCGAGACAAAAGAGCAATACAACCCTCTACTTTTTGCAAGCGAAAAGGTATCTACGCAGTATTCAAATAGCATAGTAGGTTCATTGAAGCTTGCGCAAAGCCCTTGATCATTGTTCTCAGCAGCCATCTTCACTAGAGACTTTGTGCTTACGTACGTTGCTGCTTGAGGGATTGGTCTCGACCTTGAAAGGTGGTAGTTTTGGCACCACGGGCAATCGAAGTTGCAGGACCATGTTGAAAAAGTGAGAGCTGTTGAGCCGGGCCAGTAGTGAAAGAAGGGCTTTATCTCTATTGGCCTGCTTTCGATGGCAGATAGGTTGCCGTAAGTTGCAGTATAAATGTTGTTAAAGTTAAACCTTGTACCACAATACCCCCAACCACCTTCAGGCACTTTACAACGTCTATTACAGGTACGGCACACGACCCCATACTCATTCTTCTCAAATAAGTATGAAGGTCTGATGGTGGGCCTTTTTATCAATTCGCTATAAATCGCCTTCCACCCATTGAGATCTAACGTAGTCCATCGATAATATAGGCGTATTAGACTAAAAATTCTTCTAATTTTGCGACTACAAATATTATGACTATGTCGCGTCTTGCTTCTATATGCAAAGAACGTACTCGCCCGCATAATCACCATAAGCGTATAACGTCGAAGTATGCTGACACGGTTATGGCACCTTAATTACTATATTGACTACTATTCTTTGACCGACTAGCCTAATTAGGAAGCAGGAAACCTTATGACTACGAGATTCCTTGCAAGACCAAATGCCCCACTCCATCTTTGAAGTTTAATGGACCCTTAACCTTAAGCCAACCACTAAGGACATAGAATGCTTTCTAGCTAAACGTATATTAGGAGACGAGTTATCCATAACCCCTGAACTCAAAAGAGTGAGGGCTTATTCGTGCCCGCTGTTTGGAGAACGTCGGCCAAGGTTTATTGGTGTGCCAACTGTAATGTACCCCTTGTAGCACCTAAGTGCGGTCTATGTGGTGAAGGAGCCGTTAAAGCTTATGGATCGCCCCCAAAGGATTTTAGGCCAGCCCTAGACTACGACTTTAAAGTTCTGAGGGAGACTATAGAGAGGGAATTTGGATCTAAGGCGTATAACGCAATTATTTCAAGTGAAGTTGTGTTGCTAAATAAAGTACCGTATGTCGACCAGGCGAATGAAGTTATAGTTGATGGGTGGGTTATGGGGACTCTCTATTACAGCCCTGATAAGGGCGTTTGGAGGTTTAGACCTTCATATGAGGGGGCTTCTAGGCTAGTAAGCGAGGGGGCCGCTCCGCAAATCGAAGTCCTTAAGGATAGGATTAAGCTCTGGGAGGTACTTTCTAGGGAAGACTTTAAAGGGGATGATCTGCCCCCCAGCGGTAAATACGTAATTTTAACGAACTCTAAGTCGATGTCTATAGGAGTAGCAGTATCGCTTGACGATAAAAAACTGAAGGTCATTAAGGTTTGGAGCCCTCACAAGCCACACATAAGGGAGAGGAAAGGGAACTGGGCTTTAACTGTTAAGGCCAATGAGCCCCATATAGAAGTTGAAGAGAAGAGAGCCTTGGCACTAATAATTAAGATGGTAAAGGCCCGTGAAACCTTCGTATCCTACTCCGGCGGAAAAGATAGTTTAGCGACGCTCCTATTGACGTTGAAGGCCATAGGCGACGTTCCGCTACTCTTCAACGATACTGGTATAGAGGCCCCTGCAACCGTAGAGTACGTTTGGTGTACGACAAGCAAATTTGGTTTAGAACTCATATACGCGAATGCTGGAGATGTTTTCTGGAGGTCCCTCTCCACATACGGACCCCCTGCTAGGGATTATAGGTGGTGCTGTAAGGTCTGTAAGCTGGTACCGATCGCGAGGGCGGTTAAAGAGAGGTTTCAGGGTGATGTGTATACGATACTTGGCCAAAGAAAGTACGAGTCTTTTGCTCGTCTAAAGGCTCCAGTTGTCGAGAGAAGCAGGTGGATTCCTAATTTGATAAGCGTTAGCCCCATAAGAGACTGGTCCGCGCTTCATGTATGGCTTTATTTAATGAGGGAGAGGGTCGAGTTTAACCCTCTTTACAGGGAAGGTTTTGATAGGATAGGCTGTTGGCTTTGTCCTGCATGCGAGCTGGCTGAGCTAAGGAGAGTTAAAGAGATCTACCCTGATTTATGGGGTAAGTGGGAAGAGAGTCTCCTAAGTTGGTGTAACGAGAAAGGGTTGCCACAAGATTGGGTTAAACTTGGGCTTTGGCGATGGAGAAGATTGCCGGGAGATGCTAGAAAGTTCGCTTCTAAAATGGGGGTTAATTTAGCAGAGGTGGAAGGCAGGCTAGCCGATATTCGAGACGTAGAGGTGGTGCTAACAGTTAGACCTTGCGAAGATATATACGAGGCTCAAGGATCTATAAGGGGGCCTATCGATTTTAAGAGGGCTGTCATGATGTTTAAGTGCAGCGGAGGGAGGGTTGTCGTTAGCGAGGACTTGAAGCTTATAACCTTAAGGCTTGATGAAGGAAACGCGTCCTTAAGTGGAAACGGCTCTTTCTCTGTTAGAGCTGAAGACCTCTACCACCTTAAGAAAATGTTAGAGCTACTCGTCAAGAGCTTACTGAGAGCGAAGTACTGTAATACTTGCGGCTCCTGTAAGAATTGGTGCCCCACAAACTCGATAGTTGTGGTGGGGAGAGAGATTGAAGTAGCAAATTCTTGTTTGGGTTGTAGGATGTGCATTAGTGCCTGCCCTATTGCAACGTACATGTATAAATTCTCGACACATATAGTTGGTGACGTTTATGATGAAGACTAGAACTCTATGTCTGCTGGCCCTAATAATATTGGCAGTAATATACTGTTCCAACATAGTACGTGCAGAAAAAGGCTTTACATACGTTTTCGAAGTAGACGCTGAAGGGTATACTAGCGTTACGGTCCTTTTTTACGACAATAAAAATGGCAGTTCTTGGCTTCTAGTCCCTAAAGCTCAGAGAGAGGACATAAGCCTTATGGTGAACGAAGGTAGGCTAGTTAATGTAACGTACAGGAGCCTAGTAGAGAAGGGAAAGGAAGATCCATTCTACGTAATCATGGAGTTCGAGTACGAGGCTTCTAGGATAGCCAACATAACCATAAGGTACTTTATGGAACATGGAGCGCTTATAATAGAGCCTAAGGCCGTATTTATTTCTCCTAGGGTCACTCATGAAGGACCTACGACTACTAGAGTGCTTGTCCACTTACCAAGCTACGCTACTGTTTCAAGAAGTAGAGTCTCTTCCTTTTCAGGGTTTATTAGAAATGTTGAAGTAATCGAAGGAAAAGGCTGTACCATCGTTGGCGCTATTGTAGGGCCTGACGATAGGATAGTAGTGGAATACACAGTTCCCTTTAAAGGTAACATCACACATTTGACTGCCAACAACTTCACCTTCAGAACGGCTTCTAGATACCTAAGGTACGCTTACGATGTCCTTGAAACCTTAAACGATTGTTATCCGATTTATGAGAAACTCTTTGAAAACAAGCTATACAACGTAGAGGTAGAGTTCTTTGTTCCATCGATAGAAGAGCTAATGTTAGGAATTGAAGGGTATGTACCCTTTTTAGGCGACAAATTGGGGGCTATTCACTTGAACCTCCTTTACATCCGAGGAGTTAAGGGTTTTATGGATATAATAGCAATGCATGAACTGGCTCACCACTTTCTATGGAGTATAGGAGTACCACCGTCAAAACTGTGGATTCATGAAGGGATTGCTGAGTACATAAGCCTAGCTTTAGGGCTACAGAGGGACTACTACGATGCTGTTGAAATTCACGAAAGCTTATTAACGACTGTTTGGAACAAAATGGACAACTACTTAGGCTTCATTCAGAAGTGGACCCCCTTTTACGTGCCATCGCAAGATCTTAGGTTATGTTATGCTGCCTCTTATTACATTTTCAAGACACTTTGTGATAGATATGGAGGTTTAGAGTACTTGAAGTCGCTCTTCAAAGCATTTAGGGACATCGATTGGAACAACGATACCCAAGTTATCGAGGCCTTCGGCATAGCTGCCGGTGATGTAAACGAAGTATTTAAGCTATTTCGCGAATGGGGATTTGAACTTGAAGAATCTTCGCAGCTAGTCCCAAGCCTCTCCAAAGTTAAGAGAAACGTTTCAGGCATGCCCACCTGGCTTAAACCATATAGGGACATTGCCCAAGCAGTTATTAATGTTGCCGAAGTGTTTCAACAGTACGACCTGCCATACCTAAAGATGTTAGCGGTTAAGACTTCGCAAATAATATGCGAGACGAGTTGGGCACTTGCGGCCTTAAGCTTCATAATAGTTATAACGACCTTGGTCATATTAGTGAGGAGGTCGGCTTAAGTCCCAGCCTTGTAGGAGGCTTCATGACAGTTTTCGACGGACTTAAATAGCTTTTCTAAACTTTAGAGCCCCTATGGGGGTTATAGATACTTACGCAATTATCAAAGACACCTTCGCCTCCACGCAATTAATATATCTTCTAGGCAAGAAGAAAAGTTTAGAGGTTCATCATGGATCCTAGGAAGTTCAGGTACATAAGACTTGAAGAGGCCTTGAAAAAGATAGACGAGTGCATCAGGGTTACACTACCAGCGGAAGAAGTCAGGATCTGTGAGGCATATAACAGGTTCTTAGCAGAAGATGTAGTATCGAAAATCGATCTTCCCCCGCACGACGTAGCTCACTTTGACGGCTACGCCTTGAGGAGCCGTGATGTTGCCTGTGCCTCACCGGTTAACCCTGTAAAGCTGAAGATAAAGGCCAAGATCTTCCCATCATCGGCTGAGGCGCTGAGCATAGGCGCAGGAGAGGCAGCTTATGTTGCTACTGGTGCTATCATGCCCCTTGGAGCCGACAGCGTTTTACCAATAGAGGCGGCATTGGTTAAAGAGGGTCATGTAGAGGTAAAGTATGCAGTTAAGCCAGGAGATCACATTATAAGGGCTGGCAGCGACGTTAAGCAAGGCGACTTGATCCTAAAGAGGGGGCATAGACTTAGGGGGCAGGATATAGCTTTCCTAGCACTCGTAGGCTACTCTCAGGTGAAAGTCTCTTCAATGCCTAAGGTATGCATAATGCCTATAGGCGATGAGCTTACCGAAGACTACGGTACTTTGAAGCCTGGAAAAGTTCCTTGTAGTCATACTTTAATGATTAGTAGCTTCGTCCTGAGAGATGGCGGAATACCAGTTTATCAAGGCATAGTACCAGACGACGCGAATGCTATAAGTGAAGCGATAGCTAAAGCCTCTGCTAGGTTCGACGTTATATTGACTATAAGTGGTGCGTCGAGAGGCGAGAAGGACTTAGTCTGCGAAGCTATGTCGAGGATTGAAGGGGCGAACATCGTATTTCATGGAGTAATGACAAGGCCTGGCCGACAAACTGGGTTTGCCTTAATAAGAGGGAAGCCATTAATCATGCTACCAGGTTTATCGCATTCAACCATAGTAGGTTACCAACTAATAGCTAGAAGAGCTATTTCTAGGCTTATGGGCATAGAGGTAGACGATTTACCGTTAAAAGCGAGAATAGCCTGCAACTTAGAGCTTCCTCCTCCAAAGGGGTTTAAAAGGATAGTTTTCGTTAGGCTTGAGAACTACGGCGATTACTATAGAGCCTGGCCGCTAAAGGGAGAGTCGGCCCTTGCAAGCATACCGGTTAAAGGTCATGGCTACGTTATCTTTAACGAAGGGTTGGAGCGTGTGAATGAAGGTTCTATAGTAGACGTTCACTTGCTATATTGATGATAGACAAGCTTATATGAATCATGAGTATTGCGGAGTATAGGGATTAAACCTTGAAGCTGGCCGTTTCGGGAAAAGGTGGTTGCGGTAAAAGCACTATCGTGGCGCTACTTTCCAAGGTCTTCGTAGAGATGGGCTTTAAGGTCTTGGTCGTAGACGCGGACGAATCTAACGTAGGTTTGTTGAAGATGCTCGGCCTAGAGAACGTAAAATCATTGGTCGAAGTTTACGGCGGTCGAATAGGATTAAAAGCGGCCTTAGACAGAGGACTAGAGTTCCTACCGGACGTCAACGCCATAACTGCAGGTGAAGGCAAGCTAAGGGCTGTTAGAGTTGGCAAGATAGAGCGTGGTGGCGAGGGATGTGCATGTATATTCGGCATTCTAACTAAGGAAGTATTGAGCAAGCTGACGAGTTCAGGAGACGAGATCGTCCTGATAGACATGGAGGCTGGGGTCGAACACTTGGGTAGAGGAATTGATCAAGTAGTTGACGCGATCCTCTTCGTAGTGGACCCAACGCTCGACTCTATAGTGCTTGCAGAGAGAGCGAACAAAATGGCTGCAGAACTAGGAGTGTCCAAGTTCATGGTCGTGCTAAATAAGATAGACTCAGAAACTGCAGAGGTGGTCCAAAGCAGATTACTAGGCTTGGGCGTTAAGATTATTGGAAAGATTCGTTACGACCCCGAGGTCGTCAGGTCTGCGCTACTAGGCGAGACTATTAGAGCCCGTACAGCAATGGTTGACGCAGTTAATTTAGCCAAGGCAATTTTAGAGGAGTTAAGATATGGGATTAGTTGAGGAACTAATTAATACCTTACTTACATTGAAGCCAGAAAATGGTGAGATTAGAGCTGAGAAGGTAATCATAGGCTTAGGATACACGTGCGTTCTAACAGAGAATGGGTACATAGGGTTATGTCAGACTTTACTGGGAGAGTTAAATGTCCGTTGTTGCAGGATAGGAAACAAAGCCGGCACCCTTGCAGGTTCGAAGATGAGAGACCTAGTAGAGCTATCAAAATCGTGGGATTTAGGTGAAAGGATCGTGGGGGTTGCATCAATCAATGCTCTCTCAGCGCCCTACATAGCTGAAAGCAAAGGGGTTAAGCTTCTGAAGGGGAACCTAGTAAATTACATTGACCTTAGGAAGGGGGATCTAGTGGTCATGGTCGGAAACATGAGACCCTTTAAGGAGCCCATAAAGGAGAAGGGCTGCAACCTCATCGTTCTTGAGAGGAGCCCCCATCTAATGGACGATGATACTTTTCCAGACCTAGCTGCTGAGGACGTTGTCCCTAAAGCTGACGTCCTAATAATCTCCGGTACGAGCATAGCTAACGGAACTATAGATAGACTGCTGAAATTAGCTAAGAGAGCTAGGGAGATAGCTTTGACAGGGCCTTCAGCGAGCGCTTGTCCTAAAGTACTATTCGACAACGGTATTACAGTGATAGGTTGTGTAAGGGTACTCGAGCCCTTCATGGTTGTTAAAGTTGTAAGCGAGGGGGGCGGAACATTAGCTTTAAAGCCCTACCTCGAACAAGTGGTTTTGAGGCCTAGTAGTTAACTTTTTAAAGTTAAAGAGAAAGCTATCGACCGTGAATAGAGAAGACGTACTTTTATCACTTAAAAGCCTAGGTCTAACAGAGTACGAAAGTAGGGTTTACTTAGCCCTTATAGACCTCGGAAGGGCCAAGGCGAGAGATATAAGCGATGTCACATCTATAGCATATCCCAAAGTCTATAGTGTTCTGAACGATTTAAAGGAGAAGGGCTTTGTTGAAGAGGAGTTGGGAAGGCCTAAATACTTTAGGCCCGTTAATCCCACTAAGGCCATTAAGAACTACGTCGAAGAAAAAGTATTCATTCTAAAGGATGTGGCAGAAAAGGTTCTAAGGGTTTTAGCTAATAGGTTTGAAGCTTCAACCAGCGAGAAGAATAGGACCCTTGTATTACAGAATAAGCGGAGCGTCTTAGATAAGCTAAAAGATCTAATACTTAATGCTGGTAGAGAGGTTCTCATTTCGGCTCCGAGCTTTGAAGTTCTAGGGATTAAAGCCTTATTTCTTGATTTGAACGCCGCCAAGAGAAGGGGCGTCGATGTTAGGATATTAACATCTACATCAACGTCGAAAAAGGATGTAGAGAAAGTTATGGAAGTAGCTGACGTCAGAATTAAAGAGGGCCTTGAAAGTTACTACGTCATAACAGATGCCGGGTCTCTACTCATATCTGGCAAGCTTGATGATCTTAGGGCCATACTAATTACAGATGAGCTTGGTGTAAAGCCAACGCGCGAGCATTTCAACTATACTTGGTTTGAAGCTATACCTGCTACAATATACTTGGGATTTAAGAGCGTTGAACGAGGAGTTATAGTTCTAGCTGGCGGTATGAGTAAACGCATGGGGAGAGATAAGACCTTACTCCCAGTTAAGGGTGTCCCGATGATTAGGAGGGTTACCGATGTAGCATTAAGTGTTGCAGGCGAAGTCGTAATCGTTACGGGTAGCCGAAGGATGGCGATGAACCTAAGCAGTGCCGTTGGAAAAGAAGTTACGATAGTTGAGGACGAAGAAAGGGGTTGGGGGCCTATAATGGGCATACTAACTGGTTGTAAGAAAGCACGTGCTGAATACGTGGCTGTCGTTCCCTGCGATGCACCTTTCTTGAATCCTAAAGTGATATTAGAGTTATTCAAAAGGGCTGAAGGACATGACGCTGCCATTCCTAGATGGCCCAATGGTTACTTAGAGCCACTTCACTCCGTGTACCGAAGACAATCCGTATTAGAGGTGGCACAGAAACTCGTTGATAAAGGCTCTAGGTCGATACTTCACTTAATAGAGAACTTAAACGACGTTGTCTACGTTCCAGTAGAGGAACTTAAGCTCATAGACGAAAAGCTGTTGACCTTCTTTAACGTCAACACGCCTAGGGACCTGTTGATGGCCGAGGCTATGGACATTTCATGAAACTTTCTACTGCTCTAAGTAGTTTTTCTTCATCTCGCGGAAGTACTAAACAGTCGGCCCCCAGATATTGAAATTCGAGTAATCTTTGATTAAATGTACAGAAAGCTATTATTGGCGGCTCCGTTCCTTCGACCCTACACTTAAGGTCGTCGAGATCCTTAAAGGCTATAATCTTGCCGACATCGGTTCTCCTAGCAACAAGCCTATGGAAGCCTTCTATGACCACAACATCTATCTCTGCCATTTCAACAAGCTTTAAGACCTCTTCAAGCTTTTCAGGTTCTCCTCTAGTTCTTAATATTGTACCCGCCTCTGATGGAGAAAGATAGGCGGTTACCTTAGCCCCTGCAACCCTGTGCCTCCATGTGTCGCTACCCTCTTTATCGATTGTAAAGCCGATGTGATGTATGTGCTTTATTGCGCCGACAGCAAAACCAAGCTTCGTAAGGTACCTTATTACTATCTCCGCAATGCTGGTTTTGCCCGATTTCTTGCTCCCAATTATGGCTATTTTTTTCATAAACCTCCTTACCCCAAGACTGTAAGCCTGAAAATAAATTCCTTTGGTCTCAGAACCGAGTTACTAAGCAAGTTGCCCAAATTTACCTCGTTCATTGAGCTCTTAGGATACCTTAAAAAGCTTTGCTGAGAACACTCATAGTTAGTTGTGGTTAGTTGTAAAGGTGATTTTTCGTTGCTACTTGACAAGTACGGTAGACCAATAACCAACCTCAGGATTACGATAACCCATAGGTGCAATTATAGGTGTTTCTATTGTCACATGGAGGGGGAAAGGGGGTTTGACGAATTAACAGTCAGTGAAATAGCTAGGCTTGTAAGGATAGGTAAGAGGCTTGGCATGGACAAGGTCAAACTAACTGGAGGAGAGCCGCTTCTACGTTGCGATGTCGTCGACATCGTTAAGGCTGTAAGCGACGTAAAAGTGGCGGACTTGGCGATGACTACTAATGGGTCGTACTTAAATAACCTCGCAACTCAGCTCGTTGAAGCCGGCCTAAAGAGAGTAAACGTCAGCTTACCCTCACTAAAGGAGGAAGTCTTCGAGAAAATAACCGGTGTTAGATTGCTCAGCAACGTCATAAATGGCCTCCTCGTAGCCAAGGATTGCGGCTTAAGCCCTATTAAGCTTAACATGGTTCTGCTTAAGGGGCTTAATGACCGTGAAGTTTGGGATTTGATGGAATTCGCAAGGAGGCACGAGTTCATACTCCAGTTAATAGAGCTAGAGCCCGTAGGCATCGTTGATGAATTCTACAAGACATACCATGTAAATCTTGACGATGTCGAGAAATGGCTTGAAAGTAGGGCCGTTAAGGTTGATGAGAGGAAAGCAATGCATAACAGGAGACAGTACGACCTCGGCGACCTCAAAGTTGAGGTCGTTAAGCCCCTTAACAATCCCGACTTCTGTATGCACTGTACGAGACTTAGGATTACTGTTGATGGAAAGTTAAAGCCCTGCCTCATGAGAAATGATAATCTAATTGACGTGCTCGGGGCTTTAAGGGGTGGAGCGAGCGATGAAGACCTCGTAAAGCTCTTCATCAAGGCTGTTGAAGTGAGAGAGCCATACTTCAAAGCTAGCTGCAAAGGAGGGCTTGAGGGATCTGTGAGGGCTAGGAGATGCTGAATACGTAAGTTGCTAATCTAGACGATGTTTGCGTAGCATAGACCTCACGAATATGTTAGCTCTGAAATGTTGAGGCGAGAAATCTTTATTGCAGATTACACTTAAGGATGAGACAAGAAAGGGGAAGGATTGTGAGAATGATAAGGGAAGACTGGAAGAGAGTTTTAAAGCTGACTTCGCCCGAAGAGGCTGCTAAGAAGCTTTTGGAAGTAGTGAAAGTTAAGCCGAGGACTGAAGAGGTGAGCGTTGTTGATAGTCTCGGTAGGGTTTTGGCTGAAAACATTATAGCCAGCCAAGACGTACCACCTTATGACTGCGCTTGTTTTGAAGGCTACGCCGTGAGGTCTAAGGATACTTCAAAGGCTTCTAGAGACTGCCCAGTTAAGTTGAAGGTGATAGGTAAAGTTTTGCCTGAAACACGTGAGCTTCCGAGGATTAAGGAAGGAGAGGCGGCATTCTTAGTTACTGGAGCACCAATCCCCCCGGGGGCAGACGCTCTCGTAAAAGTTGAGGAGACTAGGTTAGAGGATGGATACGTATTGGTATTCAGGAAGATAGAAGAGCTTGAAAACGTTGCTGTTAAAGGTGAGGACATTAAAGCCGGGGAACCAGTACTGCGAAGCGGCCACACCATAAGGCCAATAGACGTAGGACTGCTTATGGGGCTAGGGATATCTAAGGTTAAAGTCTACGTAAAGCCGAGGTTCGCTATACTATCTGTTGGAAAAGAACTTTACCTAAAAAGTTTAGAGACGAAGGACCCTCCACCAAACAACTACGCGTACGTCATTAAAGGTCTGATAGAGGAGCTCGGCGGATTGGCCGATGTGATTGGCATACTGCCCGATGACGTGGAGGCTGTTAAGGAGGCCATCTTGAAGGCAATTAATGAATACGACGTTTTAATAACCATGGGCAGTTGCAGTATTGGGATTAACGATACGGTTCCTGACGCTATAAACGAACTAGGAGAACTAGGGGTAATAGTTCATGGTCTCACACTTAGCCCTGGAAAGCCTGCAGGCTTTGGGGTTTTAAAGGGAAAGCCTATCATAATGTTGCCCGGCCACATAGTCTCGGCTGTAGCGGCATTTTATTCTTTATGTTTGCCCCTAATAGCTTATCTTACAGGAAGAACCATGAATAACCTGCTACCCTACGTATACGCTGAGTTTAGGGAGGATGAAGAGCCCTGGGGAGGCTATAGGTTTCTGAGAGCTAGAGTCGAGGACTTGAACGGCAACTTTGTCGCAAAGCCCATGCACGGAGGGGCGAACGTCATGACTACGTTGCTTAAAGCAAACTATTTCGTATTGTTGCCACCTAAGACTGCTATCAAGAAGGGCGATAAGTTAAGGCTAACAGCATTAAGTCTCCTAGATTCATTGCCACAATAGCGTTGCCCTAAATCCTTTGAAGCACCTTATACCCTACATTAATTTCAGGGATTAAACCAATAGTCTTAAGGTTTCGACTATACGATCAAGAAATACCAAGTCTCGAACCCTTGGCGTCAAGCTTAGGCTTATCGGTGTTACGGATATGTAGCCAGATCTTACAGCCTCAACATCAGTATCTTCATAATCTTTGGGGTACAATGTTATATCCCATCTAGCTATCCTATAGCCTCCCGGGCAATCTACATGTATATCAGGGTAACCCTTTTTGGATGGGCGAGTCAACTTCACTCCTCTTATGCCGCTTCGATAATCTGGGACATTTATAGAGAGTACGTCGATGTCTTCGGGCATCCCGACATCGATTACTAACTTTGCCAATAGCCTTGCAATCTTCGCAGCCAACTTTAAACCGGGATCTCGAAGGAGGCAATTACTGATATCGTCGTCAAATTCCCTAGCTATGCAATACGAGATGGCGATCGACGGTATACCGTGTATCGCGGCCTCCATTGCGGCTCCTATCGTCCCTGAGTTTAAGATATCGTCGACTCCTAAATTAGGTCCAAGGTTTATGCCAGCTACAGCAACATCGGGTTTCTCCTTCAGTATTTTGTGTAACGCTATAAGCACGGCGTCCGCCGGTGTACCGTCTATTGAATAGGCTTCTCCGCATTGAAGCTTAACCTTCTCGACTTTAACTGCATCGCCAACCGTCAGCGCTTTTCCTATCCCGCTCCTTTCTCTCTTAGGGCCAACCATTATGCAATCGAATTCTGCACTAAGCTCTTCTTTCAACATCGCTATGCCTGTAGAATGAACTCCGTCATCGTTGACCACGAGGGCTAACGGTCTCTTCACGTTCAATCATCCCTTAACACTTTATGTAGATCTACGGTCTTTATGGCTCCTTCCCTAATGACCCTTACCTCTCCGTCCACTTCAACGACCATGGAAGGCACTCCGAGTGGGCAACTACCCCCATTGATGGCGACGTCGACTTGACTTAAAAGCCAAGTATCAACCTCTTCTAACGATTTAGGTTCTCTTTCGCCGGTTTTATTAGCGCTCGTTCCCACTATTAATCCGCCTATGTTTTCAGCTAATATCCTTGCAACCATGCTGTTTGGAATTCTTACCCCAACCTTCGGTTTACCCATAGTCACTTGAACGGGTAGATAGGACTTTAGTGGCAATACCATCGTTAAAGGACCAGGCCAGAAGACACGGGCTAGCTTCTCTGCCTTAGAGGTCATATCGACTATTAACTTTATAGCCTCAATACCTGAAGCTAGTATCGGTAGAGGCTTCCCACGGCGACCCTTTAAGTTTAAAAGTCTCGTTAAGGCCTCTTCATTTCGAGGGTCGCAACCAATGCCATAGACTGTATCTGTAGGGTATATCACTATTCCGCCATCTCTTAGAGAGCTTATGGCTGGCTTTAAAGCTGCCTTTAATTCATGCTCTTCTCTAAGTCCTCTAATATCTATGGTTAGCATCGATAGGCACTAGTCTTAAAGCTCTATAAATACGCTTCGTCTCAAAGGCTCTACGAGCGCGTATGGACAGGGGCGTAGCTTCTTCACTAGCACTCTTAGCTTCAATTATGATATTGATGAGTCAGATAAGCATAAATGTAGCTTTCGTAGAGGTCGTAAACGAAGAGGTTGCGAAGACTGTTCAGAAGGTCGTTGAGAGGGCTCGTCTTAGTCAGCTAAACTTAGTCGTCGCTACTGAGGGTTCATCGATAATTGTGTTTAATGGTCGAGAGAGTGGGGTATCTATAACTAGCTTATCGCTATGCTACATCAACGGTAGCGTTGTGGACCTTAAAGTAGATTGGTTCATTCCAGCAAAATCTGCGTGTAAGCACCATGTTCCTTTATCCATCTCTGATTGCGTGGCAGTAATATTGGTGTTAAATGAAGGAGAAAGAATGCTATTGCCCGTAAGTAAGGTTTAACTATGATGCTATGGGGATTTTGAGCTTCCTTATAAGCTCTTTGTACCGGTTCCTCACAGTTACCTCAGTGACTTGAGCTGCCCTAGCTATCTCCTTTTGAGTTTTTCTTTCACCAGTCAGTAGAGACGCTATGTATATAGAGGCTGCAGCTAGGCCGGCTGGATCCTTACCTGCTGTTAAGCCGGCTTTTCTAGCTTGCTGTATTATTTCGATGGCTTTCTTCTGTAGCACGCCGCTTAGACCTAGAGAACTAGTGATTCTCGGTACGAAATCTATCGGGTCTACTATCGGTATGTTAACTTTGACGTGTCTTAGCAATAATCGATAACACCTGGCAACGTCTTTTCTACCAGCTTTAGTGCAATCAGCTATTTCGTCGAGGGTTCTAGGAATTTTAAGCGTCCTGCAGGCAGCATGTATAGAGGCTGCCATAACCGATTCTATTGAACGCCCCCTAACTAGACCTGCTCTTACGGCTTCTCTGTAGATCTTCAACGCCTCCTCCTTAACGTTCTGAGGTAGGTTTAACCTGAAGGCTATTCGTTCAAGGTGATTCGTTGCCTGCTGAATATTCCTATCTTGTGAAGTTTGGATCCTACTTCTTATCTGCCAGCGTCTCCACCTAGAGACTTCAAAAACCTTTTGAGGACTTAGCTTGTGGCCCGTCGCATCCCTAATGGGCCATTGTATAACCGTAGGAGAAACGCCTTCAGCTAATGTAGTGGAGATCGGGGGTCCAACTCTATCCCTCTTTTCCCTCTCTTCTGGCGTAAAAGCTCTCCACTCCGGGCCTTGATCAATAAGCCTTTCATCTATGACTAAACCGCAATTCATACATGTGAGTTCTCCACGATCATAACTCCTTACTATGTTCGAACTACCACATTCTGGGCACCGATCAATACCCTTAAAATCTACATCAGGCTTCTTATCCTCCATCCCCTTTCCAACATACAACTTATTCTCGGCCATTCTCTAAACCTCCAAATTTGGTAATTAAATATCCACTTTACATACCATTACCTTAAAATACCCCGGTAAAGGGAGACCTCTACGATTAGAGATATTTAAATTTTTCTGGTAAATTGAAGAAAACAGGAGAGACTTATATAACCTTTTCGCAACATTTTCCCCAAACGTCGTTAAGGCATTAAGGTTATAAGGAATCCACCCTTCTTCTTTAAAAAGGGCCCGTGGCGCAGCCCGGATAGCGCGGCGACAACCGTTAAGGTTGCCGTAAGCCTCCTAAGCCGTTGGTCGTGGGTTCAAATCCCACCGGGCCCGTCATCTTCACTGCAAAACTTAAAATACTTCCGTATTAAAGCAAATTGACGTTATAGGAGCGAGGGCTGGTGCTAAGGGTTGGATGAGAAGGAGCCCTTAGTCTATATAGATGGACAACTAGTGCCTAAAAGCTCAGCTAAGATCTCCGTGTTCGATCACGGTTTTCTTTATGGCGACGGCGTTTTTGAGGGCATCATGGTCTACAACGGCGTTGCCTTCAAGCTCAAAGAGCATGTCGATAGGCTCTACGACTCTGCGAGAGCGCTATGTATAGACATACCCATGAAGGAGGAGGAAATGATAAAGACCATTGTAAACGTTATTCGCGCGAACGGCTTCAAGAATGCTTACGTAAGGGTAATAGTCACGAGGGGCGTTGGGGACTTAGGATTGGATCCTAGAAAGTGCTCTAAACCGACGATAGTCATCATAGTGGACAAGATAAAGCTATTTGATGACGAGGTGTGGAAGAGGGGCATTACTGCTATAATATCGTCCGTTAGGCGCGACAGCGTTGACGCTACAACTCATGAAATAAAATCGATGAACTACTTGAATAGCATATTAGCTAAGATAGAGGCCAATGCCGTGGGAGCCGATGAAGCGATAATGCTTGACGAGAGGGGGTTTGTAGCCGAAGGAACTGGCGAGAACGTATTCATCGTTAAAAATGGAGTGATATATACGCCTTCAAGGGCGAGCGGTATACTACCGGGTATCACCAGGGCTAGGGTTATAAAGCTCGCTGAAGAGATGGGGTATAAGGTCGTTGAAAGGGATATAACGCCGGCTGAATTACTAACTGCAGACGAAGTTTTCTTAACGGGTACAGCTGCTGGCATAGTCCCGGTTACCAAGATAGCTGGAAGAACTATAGGAGATGGCAAGCCAGGGCCGATTACGAGAAAGCTCATAGAGAAGTTTAGAGAGCTTAGAGAAGACCCTTCAGAAGGAGTCAAAATTTTTTGAGCAATAAAGAGAGTAAAGAAGTTTGTTAAGTAAATACTTCAGTACGCTGGTAGAAGGGCTGAACGGAAGCTACAACCTCTATCGGAAACGGATGCTCCGCTCTCAGGTTCTGGACTACCTCCTCGCCAACACTAACTAGAGCAAAAACACCAGCCACGTTAGCCTTCAACTTCTTAACTATATTTATGAGAGCTTGAATGGTACTTCCTGTCCTTATGAGGTCGTCAACTATTAGAACGTCATCCCTACTAGTTATCGAAGTCTTAGAAACGTAGAGCGAAGTTACGTAGGGGCCAGTCGGGTACGACTCTTCTATATAGTCCCTGACGCCCATTTCCTTAGTCCTCTTAGCTACTACCAAGGGTACTTCAAGTAAAAGAGATATGGAAGTGGCTATGGGGACTCCATTGACGGCAGGAGCCAATACCTTTGTTATCCTCTTACCCGCAAACTTCATCATCACGTAATGCGATGCCCTCATGAGGATTAAAGGGTCGTTGACTATGTTAGTTGTGTCAACATAACCGTACGGATCCACGGATATCTTTTCATATATTACTTGGTCAAACTGCTCAATCTTATCTAAGGAGTCCCAAAGCTTCTTGGCAGTATCATCCCCTGGAAGAACGTCCCCCTTAACGTACCTACAGAGGACTGTTTCGGGAATTCCGGTTCTTCTGGCAAGTTCACTATAAGAATAAAACTTTTTTAATAACCTCAACCTTTCAATGGTCATGAACCTAAACCTTAAGCTGGCCTCGCGCCTTCTCGTAAGTACCTGCCCCCAAGTAATGTTCGACTTTATGGTCTTCTACGTAATACTTGATATTTATAAAATGCTTTTTAATTTTTACCCTTAAAAGCCCTAATTTACATAAAAAGTATCGGTACTGATGTGCTTCCCCACATAAAACTTTATGTAACATGAAGCGAGGGGGCCCGCTTTTAGGTCGACAATGTAAAGGTTTGAATACCTACGTGCAATCGTTTCAACGCACGATTTTCAAGTAATGTAAAGAGCTTTGACGTGATGTTCATTTATTTGAAGTAAAGTTTATTGGGATCCTTCTAAAGGAGTTTTCCCTATGGGAGGGAGACAAAGGACGACGCTACTGGAGATTTTTGAAGAGAAGAAGAGTGGAACCGAGAAAAAAGCTAAAAAGTAGAAAGCCGTGAAAAATAAAAATGCGAAGTGTAAGGGGGGGGGGGGGGGGGGGGTCAACCGGAATTAATGAAAGGAGTAAGGGAATGTCTCAGAAGCACAACGCCGTGGCAGAGAAGCTCTCAGAATATTGTAGATCTAATAAAGCTATAACCTCTTTCCTACAAGAAATGGTCCTAAGAGGTATTAGCGAAATAAGACCTATCATATCGAGTAACGTAGAATACCCCGAACTTTCAGAATTCTTTGGCAAAGAAGCCAGTAAGATGCTTGAAGTGATGATTAGGGATGGCATACTTAAAGGCGTGGTCGTTGATAGGATATTGATGTGCCCCGAGTGCAACGCAATAACAGTAAGGACGCGCTACTTATGTCCTAGCTGTAAGAGCTTTAACGTTGAGCGTGTCTCGCTTATAGAGCACATAATTTGCGGCTTTATTGGATCAAACAGGCTATTCAAGAAAGGTGAAAGCGAAGTGTGTCCACGCTGTGGCCGTACCTTAAAGAGGGCTCAAGTGGACTGGAGGATCATAGGTATGACCTTTGAATGCTACGATTGCGGACTCATGTTTGATGAGCCCAAGATAGCCCACAAGTGTCTACCAAACGGTCACGAATTCGACCCAACGAATTCGAAGTACGAAGCCGTTTACAAGTACGTGATCAAAGACGAGGTCGTGAAAATGGTACAAGAAGGCTTCCTGGTAACTTCTACCATTCATCAAGTCCTCGCATCGTCAGGATACGAAGTCCATGTCGACGGGGCCGTAAGAGGCCTTTCTGGCGTCGACCATAGATTTAACGTCGTAGGATCAAAGGACGGAAAGTTGACAGTAATCGAAACTAGCAACTTGCAATCGGGCAGAGAGCAGTTAATGCAGATGGTCGCTAAGGTCATAGACACCAAACCTTCGCGAGCACTATTAGTAGTGCTTTCTCAAAGCGAAGAGGGTTTAAGAGAGCTTGAATCTCTTGCCTCATCGTTAAACATACGACTTATTGCGGTCAAAAACTTAATGGAAATAGGGGAAGCTATCCGGCGGATATTAAGTGAGGAAAGCGAAAAATCTTAAGAACCTACAGTAGCTGCGTAAAGACTAAGATCAGTACCGCCAACATCAATGCCGAGTGCCTCAACCCAGTTAACATAGACCCCTTAGATATCTTTCCTATTGCAAGCCCAGCAGCTATGGCCTCTATTACCCCGCAATAGAAAAATATGGCTTTGTAGAAATCGATGCCCCTAAATCCCTTAACTATCTCTCCAAAACCCTCCGTAAGCGTTAGGGGGGTTACTAGCTGAGTCATCAGTATGTAGACCGTTAACAGGTACACCACAAAGCTTACGTACATGATCCAGGTGTAGGACTTGAGCTCTGTCTCCTTCTCAGTTTCGTACGATTCCAAAGCTGAGTGTAATGTGAGGAAGGATTGAAGAATGTTTAGGGCTTTAGCTCCACTCCTCATAACCTCTACGAGTAGTATAGATACCTTATCCATGAGCGGGGTCCTAGCCATCTTAGCTATGTCAATTATCGAAATTTCAGGGTCGAACCCTAACATCATCTTGGCGACTACTCTATTCAACTCCTTTGAAAGTGGACCGTAACGGTTTTTAGCGCACTCTTTAAGGGCAATCGTCAATGGAACGCCAGTCCTCACGTAATCTACTAAGTCCCTGATGAATTGGGAGACGCCTTTCTCAATCCCTCTCTTCCATCTATGCTCAAGGTCTTCAACCACTCCAACTATAAGGCACAAGACCAAGATCCCTACACAGAATATAGAGTTGACCAGTTGGCTAGTAGGTATGAATATTGGAGGGGCGGGAGTGTAAAGCTTCAGGTAGAATGGCAAGTAGAATATCGCCACGGCAGATGCAATGGCCACAAAGTAAGTAGCCGCCTTCTGGCGGGGAGAGAAGAAGCGCCCGTTCATGGCTTACACCGACGAAAGCGCCTTGTCCATCAATACCAACACTATGGCCGCGAGTACCGGCATCAATACGAATGCTGTAAGCATAGTTACTGAGACCGGGTCAACGCCGAAGAGTTGTTGGCCGAGCATGGCCACTATGATCAGTATGGTTATGATAATTATTGGACCTACTATAACCAAGGCTACGTACATCTCGGATAGATATCCCATAGCCGTCAGGACCTTGCGTAGAGTTGATCTCCTGAACTCTACGAGACTTTTCGCGTAGTCCATTAAGTACCCCGATACGTCTCCGCTCGAGCCTATGACGGTTGAGAGTCCTTCCAATAGTGTCTTCAAATGAATCGAGGGGGACCTATTGGCTGCTTCGTATAGGGCTTTTATGGGATCTACGTTGAATATAGCCATCTGTCTAAGTATAAAGCAGAACGTGTTTTTAATGGCTTTCTCGCTCTCGATCTCCACGGTCCTCCTGATCAAGGTCTCGATAGTTGTTCCAGCTGAAGCCAGCGCAGCCATGTACTCCACAGTATATGGGAGGGCTCTGTCTATTCTAAAAGCCAAGTTCTTGGACCTTACATAAGGGTAGTATGCGCCTACCGTAAAAGTGACCGAGAAGCCTAGGATAGCCCATACAACTACGAGCACCAGCACATAGAGCATGGGTAGGCCCAGCACTAGGGCGTTGACTATAAAGGAAACAATGGCCGAGGCTACGCAGACCATTATGCTCATGAAGACGACTGCTGAGGCGTAAGCCGGAAATGGAATGCCCATCTGAGCCTTAAGGTACCTCTCCCTTACGAAGGAGATGAATGGAGAATTTGAGCTAGGCTTAAAGAGCCTGTAACTGAATGAGGATATGGCTTCGAGGAGACCGTTTCCCTTCGACATGGCCTCACCTAAGGGGTAGCTACCAACTTTAGCAACTCACTCCTAGCCCTCTCGTAGGTTTCTCGAGGCTTTAAGTAGTAGCTTCTAATAACCTTGGCTACGTCGTCGTGCCTCGATAGGTCCTTCTTCAACATCCATTCAAGCACAACCTTCCTGTTCTCTAGTTCACTCGTAACGTTATCAAAACCTAGCCTCTTGACTATGATGCTGCCATCTGCTATCAACCTAGTGAAGGAATCGGTAAGCGGATCCCAACGATATATGGGATTTATCATGATTTCCCCGCTTCTAGGGTCTATCCCCGTGACCTCGTTTACCTCTATAACCCTTCTAACCGTAACCCCTCTCACTTTTCTTCTAGCAACTAGTATTATGGTTTCAATCATTGGTATAAGTTCTCTAGGAACATTCATAGGCTTAGACTCGAGCCTCCTTATGGCCGCCTCTATGTTTTCAGCGTGTATGGTGCATAGACCTCCGTGGCCTGTAGCCACGGCTTGAAAGAGAGCGTAGGCTTCTTCGCCCCTGACTTCGCCGACGATTATGTAGTCGGGCCTTTGCCTTAAAGCGGACTTTAATAGGTCGAACGCCGATATCTCTGGGGCTCCATCGGTCGTGCTGGGCCTAGTAACTAAAGGGACCCAGTTCTCATGTGGGAGCATTAGCTCCCTCGTTTCCTCTATAGTTATTACCTTGGCTTCAGGCCTTATCAGGGCGGCTATAGCGTTTAGGAGAGTAGTCTTGCCGGACGCAGTTGCACCGCAAATAAGCATAGACCTCATTTGCTCGACCATAATCCATAGGTAAGCTGCTACTTCGCTCGACAAAGTACCTAACTTTATTAGGTCTATTATAGTAAACTTTTCAGGCCTATACTTCCTAATGGTAAAGGTCGACCCCCTCTTAGAGACCACGTCTAGGGTTAGGTGGACTCGATGTCCTTCAGGTAGCACGCCATCGATGACCGGCCTTGCAATGGAAACCTGCTGCTTAGCCTTAAACGACAGGGTCATGACGAAGGAGTTTAGTTCCTCCTCACTTTCAAAGGATACGTTCGTTGGAAGCTCCTCGTACTTTACGTGCCAAACGTATATTGGGATCCCGACGCCAGCGCAGCTTATATCTTCGATGTTGGGATCCCTAACTATGCCGTCTATCTTTCCGTAGCCCAGCAGGTCCCTAACTATGTAATAAAGTATCTTATCTAGGGCTTCTGAGGCCACCTTGAAGCCGTACTTCTTAATAACTTTCTTAGTTGCTTGGACTATGAAGGACCTCGCCTTTTCCGGGTCTTCTACGTCCTCTACGTCTACGTCAACCGACTCCTTGATGAACTCCTTGACCCTACGTACTACCTCCACCTCGTCCTGTAGAAGCGTTGGCTCTACGACTTCGTACCTAAGCTTCCCGACGGGATCCATTACTATAGCTATGTGGCAGAAGGGGGGATTCACGGCGTAGAAGTCTCTTAAACGAGCTAGCTCAACTTGTTCTAAGCCCTTAGAGTCTCCAGCCCGCTTAATACTCATCCTAAAGCGCCTAGAAAAATCTAGAAGGCGAAGCTCAAAACTTTTCCGGAGCGAGTAAAGCCTAGCAGACGAGTTCTTTTAACGATAGATTTATTTAAATGGTATCGCAAATTATTATCGTTCGGTGAACACCATGAAGAAGGTTAAAGGGGTCTCCCCCATAGTAGCAGTACTATTACTCATAGTCATAGCTGTAGCGGCAGCTGCAATGACGTATGGCTTCGTAATGGGCTTCATAGGTGGAGCCGCAACAACTACAACAACGACGCAAGCAATGATAAGGGTAGAAGCAGTAGATGCCACTACTGGTACTGATGCCACAGTATACGTTAGGAACATAGGCTCCATCCCTGTAACTGTCGACTTCATATATGTGTACCACGCTAATGGAACCCTCATGAGTACACAACGGCTTTCGACTTCGATCACGATTCCTCCGGGTAATGTAGGTATAGTTTATGTCGATGGCCTAGATTTAAGTGGAGGGGTTACGTACTACGTCAAGGTAACGACCAAGGAAGGAGCTATCGCGACATCGGAGCCCTTTAAAGTTAAAAGCTAGCCCGTAGTAGTGTGAGTAATACTATACGCAGTTACTATAGTGTTTCGGGTCTAGCTTTTTTAACATACAATCAATTTTTCCTCCTTGTTATGTTTACCACAATAGTTATACCTAAAGCTGTTATAAAGAAGGATTTAGCGACGCCTATGAGTGGAGGCAAGGGGATCTCTCCGATAGCTTCTACGCTATTGCTAATAATGGTTGTAGTTGCTGCTACGGTAACCACGTACAACTTAGTTATTGGACTTGTAGGAGTAACCGCTACATCGCCTCTACGATCTGTAATAAGGGTGGACGAAGTTAGCATCTCTGGTAGCGAGCTTACTGTTTACGTCAGGAACCTTGGTCCGGCTCCAATGACGCTAGATTCGGTATACGTGTACTCTGTTGACGGGGTACTAGTCGGGCGCGTTCATATTAACCCCAAAACGATAGATGCGGGAGAGGTTGAGGCTATTACGGGCATACCAATTGGTTACTTGAAGGAGGGGGGTGTCTACTACATCAAGGTAGCTACAATGGAGGGAGCTATCGCGTCTTCCCAAGCATTTAAAGTCGGATTAGCTAAATCAGCTAAAGCTATAATAGTGATAGAAAGATTGGAGACCGAGCCAGCTACATTGAACACATTCAATGCTACACTGTACGTCAAGAATGCGGGCGACGTCCCAGTGACGATAGACGAAGTACGCGTATACTACTCGTTATCGAAGAAGACTTTACTGGAAAGCATTGACATTGCAAAGAGATTAAATCCTGGAGAGACTGTGAGGATCGTTATTGACAAAATACCATACGACATAGAGCGGCAGAGGCCTAGCTACGAGATTGAAGTAACAACTATAGAAGGAGTTATAGCAACTACGAAGGCTATGGTACTAGCAAGAGAAATGTTGGTAGAAACAGGATTAAGTGCGGAAGGATTCAACATAGACGCCTCCATATACGTTATAAATTATGGCGCTGCCCCAGCAATAATAGATAAAGTACAAGTATACATCGATGGAGAGTTGGACAGTATCGTAAACCTTGGGAACTTGTCGCTAGGTGTGACGAGTTCAACAACCATTAATTTCAACGTTACTATAGATCCAAGCAAGTCCTACTCCTTCAAGATTGTAGGAAGTGATGAGGCTTTAACGTCGTGGCGAGCAATAGTGGTAGCTGAAGCGAGTGCAACACCGATAAACGATCGCAGTTACAGCGTTACTGTTTACGTTAGGAACGTCGGCTCCACCCCCGTAACGATTTACGGCTTGTACATACAATCTGAACGAGGGGACTTAATAGTGCCCCTGATAGATGTAGGGGAGGTGATAAAGCCAAAAGAGATTAAAGAGATAATTAATCCAATTACCCTAACGAATGGGACATACTACATATTCGTGTTTACTGATGAGCCTTGGTTTTTAGAAGCGAAGACGAGGCTAGAATTGGTATGATTAAGATAGCGGTCGAGGATAGAACGTTGAAGGGAGAAACTATTATTACCATAAACTCTCGTCTGAAGGCTTAATATGGTATCTGGGGTCTCGAGCGATATCCACCCGATTCCTTGCCCTTATTTAACTCTCTCGCGTTGCTTCTTCTTCCACTTGTAGTTGTGGGTCCCTCTTAGGCCCCTCGACTTCCTCAGGCCCCTCATCTTCTTTCCGGCTGAAGTTAATCCTCTGAACGCCCTTCCCCTGTTGGCTGGACTGCAAATCCAGTTTATGTCTGGGTCGTTTTGTACTGCTGGGTGGTGGGGGTCGACCATTATCACTTCGTACCACTTGTAGCGCCCATCCTCGCCGACGTAGTAGCTGTTGAGGACTTCTAAGTTCGGGAACTTCCTAGCCGCCCTCTCCTCAGCTATTAGCCTTAAGCTCTTCCAGGTTGCGTAGCCGTAGACCCCCATCCTCTTGGGTCTCCTACCAGAGTCCGGTCTCGGCTTCCTCTGTCCTCCCTTCCTTACCCTGACCCTTACAACTACGAATCCCTGCTTGGCTTTGTAGCCTAGAGCTCTAGCCCTGTTTAGCCTAGTGGGCTTCTCGACTCTAACTACTGTTGGCTCTCTCCTCCATTCTATGAGGCGTTGCCTCATTATCTCCTTTATTTCTCCGCGATAAGGCTTCTTCCAGAGCTCTGCTATGTAGTGGTACACGGACTTCAACTCCTACACCTCTCGGTGGTAAGGTTATGAGCTCACTTAAATGTTTTCGCTTAAATCTTGGACGGTGAGTTAATTTTCCTCCGACTAAAATAACTTTTTGAGAGGTATAATGTTCGAAGCCTTTCTACTGAGACCGGACGCTCATAGAGTTTGGAATAACCGTGAGGTTAAGAGGAGACTTAGCTGGTACTACGGGGTTATAGTTGACGAGAAACCATCAAAGTACAGAATATGTAAGAGGGTCGGTGTAGACGTCGACCTGTCTGCCGACGACGAGGAGCTTTGGAAGATGCATAGAGAAGGCTCCGCGAGGTTCGTTAATGTTTGGAGGAGAATAGCTTCTAGCGAGCTAAAGCTTGAGGATCTTGAGGAACCGGATGTAAGCCTGTTAGACGTTAAGATTGAGCTCGTTAAGAGGATGTTGAGGTCCTGCACATTTTGCGAGAGGAGATGTAAAGTCGACAGAGAGAAGGGCGAAGTAGGTTTTTGTAGGCTAGACGCTAAAGCTAGGGTTTCAAGCTTCTTCCACCACTACGGTGAAGAGGCACCTCTAGTGCCGAGCGGTACAATATTCTTTACAAGCTGTAGCTTCAAGTGCGTCTATTGCCAGAACTGGGACATATCGACAGATCCACACAACGGAGTTGAAGTGACCGCAAGGCAGCTCGCCTCCATAGCTACCAAGCTTAGGAGAGAAGGTTGCAGAAACGTAAATTACGTAGGCGGGAACCCAGATCAGTCCATGCACGTAATCGTCGAGTCCCTGAGGTACATGGACGTTAATGTGCCAATACTTTGGAATAGCAATGCCTATGCCAGCTTAGAGGCCATGGAGATATTGAAGGACCTTGTCGACATATGGCTACCGGACTTCAAGTACGGTAACGACAGGTGTGCTGAGAGACTTTCTATGGTTCCCAAGTACTTTGAAGTCGTTACTAGGAACCTGAAGATAATGCACGAGAGTGGAGACATGATAGTTAGGCACCTAGTCCTTCCAAACCATGTAGAGTGCTGTACCAAGCAGGTGCTAGAGTGGTTAGCTAGAAACTGTCCTAGGTGCCTAGTTAACATAATGGAGCAGTATAGGCCGGAGCATGAGGTTGCTAGAAGACCGCAGTTGTACCCGGACATTAGTAGGAGGCCCACGGCGGGCGAGATGAATAGGGCTTATAGCATAGCTAAGGAGCTTGGGATAGTGTGGGAGCCTGTATCTTAACGTGGAGCCTTAACTTCAACTCCTTAGGGCTGAGGAGATCCTTTGAA
This sequence comes from Candidatus Nezhaarchaeales archaeon, assembly GCA_038887515.1. GTDB lineage: Archaea > Thermoproteota > Methanomethylicia > Nezhaarchaeales > WYZ-LMO8 > WYZ-LMO8. Next base: position 732,888 of record JAWAKK010000001.1, read on the forward strand.
CTATCAAGTTCGTTAACGAATCCCTATTCGATAGCGTAAGCTCTATAACTTCGAAATCCCTTCCGCTCCTTATGTAGTCTAGGAGCGGGTGCCTAAGCTTATAGTGGAGCGTCGCTAGTAGAGGCTTCTCAGAATCTAAAGCTCTCTCGACCGCTTCAATGAACCTCTGGGACTTGAGCTCCATGGGTCCTATCTCGTCTACGACTAACAAGTCGCATTTTTCTAAAGCTCTCGATATAGAGTTAACGGCGAAGGAGTCCAAGTTCTCTACGTGTACCAGGTACTTACCAACCCTAGGCCCTGAAGCCGAGCTTACTGATGCCAGTTGGGCTTCGGCCCCGCTTTCAACGTCAACGATCTTGAAGCCCGTTCTAACCCCCCTACTTCTAACTTCAAGCGTTACTATTCCGCCAACCTTAAATTTCATGCTTTTTAGCTTTTCAACCACTTTAAATACCAGTGTGGTCTTACCTACCCCGGGTCTACCAGTCACAAATATCTTGTTCTTCAGGGCCATCCTAACTACATCTTGAAGGCTTAATAATTAAGTGTTACTTAGGTATTTTTATCTACTTGAAGCTTCTTATGGAACCTGACGTTGATATTGCATGTTTGGAGTTAAGGGCCAGCCTAACGAACAGCGAAGCGATAATAATGGTTGGAGGCTGCGAAGTCGAATATAGTGGGCGCGCAAGCTCAACGTTGACTAGGGGTGAAAAATAGTCGTAGTAAAGCAAGATGGCTCTGTTCTAGTCCATGGACCTGAAGGTTACGAGCCCGTTAACTGGCAACCGCCCGGCTGTCTATTTAAGGTGGCTAGCCTAAGTGGACTACTAAAGATCGTTGCTACGAGGCCTAGCCCTCGCGAGGTTTTGACGATATCGTTCCATAAGATCCATATGATGGCCTGTAGGAAGCTACATGACGCAGGAGCATTCTCTATGTATGTGAGCGAGGACGAGATGAAGGAGGCTATAAGGCTTAACCCATCGTTAATCGAGGAGGGGGCTTAAAATCTTGACCTCAGAGAAGGGTCTCGGAGAAGCTGGCTACGCAGGTTTTGTAGGCGAGGATTCTAAAGGAAACTTCGTAGTGATAGAAGTCAAGAGAGGAACTACGGGAGAAGAAGTCATACAGCTCGCTAGGTACGTTAACGAAGCTAAACAGAGGGTTAATAGATCCGTTAGGGGAATACTCGTCGCCTCCCCATTGAAGAAGAAGGGGCAACTACTCTTAGAACGATTTAAGCTCGACTTCAAGGCGTTAACGCCTGAGAATTGTAGGAAGTTCTTAAAGAAAGCTTCAGGTACGAGCCTACTTGAGTTCATGGAGTGAGCGAGATTAGCTTCAAAACTGCGCTGTTCATCTCTTCAGTAAAGATCGTCGGGTACAAGCCCAGGAACAGCGATATGATAGCCATGACTATTAGCGGAGCGAGGAAACTTAATGAGGCCTCTTTAACTCCATTAAGTTGCGGTGGGGTTTGTCCGAAAAGTATTCTCCTTATGGGCCAAAGCGCGTAAGCGAATGTTAAGACTGTTGCCACTATGGCCACTACGACTATAAATATCTTAAACGACTCGGAGGCTAGAGAGGCAGAACCTATAGCGCTCGTAAATATCATCCATTCACTTATGAAGCCGCTAGTGAAGGGTACTCCCATTAGTGTGAAGAAGCCTATAAACATAGTTACAGCAGTGTAAGGCATTTTACCCGCTAGCCCTCCCATCTGGCTTATGCTCCTCGTACCGACTTGGAGCGTAAATACGCCGACTAAGAGGAACAATATCGCTTTGCCCATGGCGTGGGCTACGTAATGAAACATGGAGCCCGTGGCGCCTATAATGGCTAAGTTCTCGGCTTTCATGCTTATTGCTAAGGCCGCAGCTCCAAGGCCTAGCAATATGTAGCCCATCTGGCTTATGCTCGAGTAGGCTAGCAACCTCTTAAGGTCCTCTTGACTTAAAGCGTTGGCAGCTCCGTATATCATAGTTATAGTGGCTAGGACTATCATCGCCGTAGAGACGTATTGCAAGGCAGGCGTGTAGAGGAAAACTATCCTAACTATGGCGTAGGCCGCCAAACCGCTCATAGCTGACGAGAGCAGAGCCGTTATCGGTGTAGGGGCTTCGACGTAGGTGTCTGGAAGCCAGCTGTGAAGTGGGAAGATCGCCATCTTCACGAAGAAGCCTATGAGCATCGCCGAAACGATTGCCGTTAGGACCTCAACGCTAGGGTTAAGTTGCGCTATCTTTAATGGAATTTCATATATCTCAAGAGTATGAAGGTAGCCGTTGGTCGCAACTATCCCTGCTAGGAAGCAAAGCGCTCCAGCTTCGGTGAACAAGAAGTACTTTAAAGCGACCTTCTCCTTCTCGCCGGTGCCCCACTCGTTTATTAGGGCCCAAGAGGCTACGACCGCGATTTCGAAGAATACGAAGAACTCTACTAGGTTTGTGGAGAGAGCTAGCCCTATCATTCCTAGGAAGAATAGCTGGTAGAGACTGAAGAAGATGCCCATGTTTGGCGAGTCCTTCATGAGTTTTATCGTGTATAGAGCAGTTAGAGCCGCGACTATTGCTACCGTCAAAGCTATTGGCGAGCTTAGGCCGTCAGCCTTGAAACCAAACCTCAACGCTATGCTGTCCGTTATAACCCAATCGTACACCTTCTCATAGGATGAAGCTACGCCCGTAAAGATCTTATACGTCGAAATTCCGAAAATTCCTATCGAAAATAATGAGAGTAAGAAGGATATAAGGCCATTCCACCTGCCTAAGAGCTTGTTGAGCCCTAAGATTATTAGCGACGCTATCGCAGGTAATATTACGGTGTAAGGAAGAAGTTCTTCTATCATCTACCACAACCCCCCTAGCTTAAGCAACATTAATGCTATTATTATGAGTCCTATCAACATGCCTACGATGTTGTAGTTGAGGAAACCTGTCTGCAACCTCCTAAACCTGGAGGCAAAGCCTACAACGCTCGATGCAAAGCCGGTTACTGCTCGATAGAACCCCTTGACTTCAATCCAGTTGTAGAGGCCCCGAGACGCTGAAATTAGAGGGTACACAAAAGCGTTGTAGTACATTTTATTTATGAACCACCTCTTGAAGAAGAACGTATGGAGTGCACGTAGCACCAGACTCTTAGACACTATAGCTGAAGGATTTACCCTCTTACTTATGTACATGAAGTACGCTGGGACTGCGCCTATAATGAGCATGGCTATCGCTATTGGTAACGTTATGAACTGGGGACTTACCGCCTCGGCTTCTACATGCATCGCTAGCGAATGTAATACCGAGTATGGAGCCATGCTTGAGAAAGCATGGTGAAGAGATTCTTCTACCCACAATCCAACAATCCCTATGCCGAGGGAGGATATAGCCAGTATTGCGTAGGGCACGTACATTATCGGGCTTGCCTCCTCGATCTTATGCCCTTCAGCCTCGAGCTCTATAATCCTATGACTTTTCTCTCCATGGAACGTAAGCCCCATCATTCTAACAGTGTAAAAGGCCGTTAGCGCCGCTGTTACTATTGCTAATACGAATGGGCCTACTAGACCCGCCTCCCAGCTTACAGTTAAGACGGCTTCTTTACTCCAGAAACCGCTGAATGGTGGTACTCCTGCTAGCGATAGGGCGGCAAGCCAAGTTGCTACATACGTTATAGGCATATACTTTCGGAGGCCACCCATGTGGTACATAAACCTAGACTCGACAGCGTGTATTATAGCTCCAGCCGCGAGGAATAGAGCTGCTTTAAAGATTGCGTGGCTCATTAAGTGAAACATTCCTGAAGTTAACCCTTCAACTACTCCGTGCGCTAATAGGCCCCCAGCCCCCAGCGCTAAGAACATGTAACCTATTTGGCTAATGGTTGAATAGGCCAACACCTTCTTTATCTCCCTTGAAACCATTGCTTGTGTCGCAGCGAGGAAGGCTGTAAAGGCACCTATCCACGCAATCGTAGTGAAGAAGGTCGATAGTTCCGATATACCTAGTACGTGATAGGCAAACCAGAATATAGGGAGGACTCTTGCTACTAGGTACACTCCAGCCTTAACCATGGTAGCAGCATGTATAAGGGCGCTAACGGATGTTGGACCAGCCATAGCGTCGGGAAGCCATTCGTGAAGCGGAAACTGAGCCGACTTTCCCACCGGGCCCATGAAGAATAGGATTGCCGCCGGAAGTAGAAGCCCAGCGCTTCTTAACGCCGGAGCCCACTGATCAACCTTATGTAGGAGCTCTGAGTAGCTGAAGGTTCCTGCAAATGCATAGATCATGAATATCGAGGCTAGCAAGCATATGTCACCAATTCTGGTGGTTATGAAGGCTTTCATACCTGCATGTGATGGTGGATAGGCCTCATCGCCTTCCCCAACCCAACACTTCAACCAGTCATCCTTCGAGTCCCTATACCAAAAACCTATGAGAGCGTAGCTGCAGATGCCTACGCCCTCCCAGCCAAAGAACATAAGGAGCAAGTTGTCGGACATCACCAAGAGGAGCATACTACCGATGAAGAAGTTCATAAAGAACCAATACCTAGTAAGGCCCGGTTCTCCGTGCATGTACTTCAAGGAGTAGATCATTATCAGAAAGCTGATCCAGGCGACTACGTTGGCCATTATTATGCTTAAGGGGTCTACTACGACGCCCATATCGATTCTTAGCGACGGTATCCAGCTAAAGCTCTCAGAGTTAAATAGCGGAGGGGGTTCCTTGAACAATAGTGGTATCATGGTCGAGGCGGATACGGCTGCGAATAGCGAAAATAGAACGGCAACGTAATCCCTAACGCGCGAATTAATTTTTGCGAATAGTGGAGTTAAAGTGGCGCCAACCATTGGCAGGATCCAGCAAAGCCAAGCGCCGACGTATTTAGGCAACAAAGCTTGTCACCTTCGCAACGCCTTTCTCTGGTTTTGTAGAAATGTATTTAACATTTACTCGTTGAATTACTTGGAGATTAAGCTTCAAATATAATTATAATGCTAGGTGCAATGCATTGGTAGACGTGGTTTCGTTGATGATGAGTTTTGCAGCGAAGTACTCTTATCTAGGGGTTTTCATAGTCTCGATACTTTCGAACATGGTGCTATTCCTTCCTATGCCGTACTTGGCAGCCATACTTCTTCTAGCTGCAACAACCAATATGAATCCATTACTACTTGCCGTCGCAAGCGGCTTAGGATCGGGCGTTGGAAAGTTGTTTGCTTACTTTATAGGATTCTTTGGAAGAACCTTCCTAAAAGGAAGGCGTAGAGAGAACCTTGACTCCTTAGCTAAAATCGTGGGCAGAGGCGGGATGATAGCCGCGCTAGTAGTTTCAGCCATCCCTCTCCCGGACGATATAGTCCTTGTCCCCCTAGGAACTATAAAGTACAGCCTAATGAAGTTCTGGGTGGCGACTACGCTCGGAAAGACGCTCTTAGCGCTACTTACCTGCTACTTTGGAAAAACGCTAGCCATTTTCGTGGAGTACGTCGGTGGGACGCCGTTAATGTCGGCTCTGATATCAATAGCTATAGTCGTCATAGGCATGGCCATCGTCATAAAAGTCGACTGGATAAGGATAGCGACGATAATCGACGAGGAAGGATTAAGAGGGGTCGCTAAGAGGATAAGACGCGAAGGGTTTAAGTGGCTATTTACTTAAAGAAGTCTGCGATACTTGTTTGGCCTCGGCGATCTCTAGTAGCTGTGTTAGAGTTAAGGCATTCGTCGTCGAGCATGAGCTTACCATATACGCCGTCGTAACCCGGCTTTACAGCGATAAGCCCACTCCTTACTTTAACTATAGCTTCAGCTATCCTACCCGGAACTATGCTCTGGAGTTCTTTAAGGTTAGCGTTCAAGAGTACATTGAACTCGTTGCCAAAGCCCTTTATCAACCTCATGTATAGCTCCCACACTTGCCCGGAGTATAGCTTTGCCTCCCCTCTAACCTTCAGGCACTCTGCTATGATCTCTGCTAATGGAAGAAGTTTTTTAAAGCCTATAACATTAGGAGGTTTAAACCCTCTAGGTCTGTCAGCAAGCTCTTCGACCCTCTGTTCGACGCCCTTAGTTAATGGCTTTCCACAAACTGGACATTTATTGCCCAGCTTAATAGCCTCTTCAGGGGGCATTGAAACTCCACACCTTCTATGGCCGGTCCAATGGTACTTACCATAAGCTGGGTCTACCTCTATGGTCATTAGGAACTTAGAAGGATTCTTGCTAACTATAGCCTCCATTAGTTCTCGATAAGAGGGCTCTTTCAAGTAGAAGACGTTCGATTCTCTGCCTAGTCTGTGAGGGTAGGGGCTATGACTGTCGCTGTTACTCAGGAGGGCTAACCTGTCAAGCGATGAAACTCGCCAGTTCATCTCCGGGTCGGAGCTAAGCCCCGTTTCAAGAGCCTTTATCTTGTGGCTCTTGTCTCCATAGCATTCTTCAAGGCTATCTACACCACCAATAGAGCCAAAGATCGACCACCACGGAGTCCAAGCGTGAGCGGGAAATACGAAGACGTCGTCGTCTATATGCAGGAGCGTTTCTACAAGTTCTGCCGGACTTATGGTAAAAACCGGGCGACCATCAGCCTTAAGGTCGCAAAGGTTAGAGAAAACATCAATTACTTGCTCCGCGACTTCAAGGCTTGGCATCAGTAGGACGTGGTGTATCCTTCTCTTCTTTTTGTCAACTTCATGTATCGTTCCAACTTCTGCCTGAACCACGAAGTACAGGTCGACCTGAGAATTCTTGATCCTATATAAGCCTGTACCAGGTACTTCTTCTAAGTTTTCCTTTAGCTCTTTAAGCCACAGCGGGTGAAGTGCGTCACCGGTTCCAATGAGGTTTACTCCCTTTATAGGGGCATATATTGAGAGCCCCTTTATATCCATCTTCTCAGAGGTAGCTCCGCTATACTTCGAATGGATGTGTAGGTCCGCGTATATAATCAATTGAGGTTACCCGCTTACAGCTACGGTTTACGGTTTCGCAGGGAAAAATGTTTCTTAACTTAATTTATGGATATGTTGTGGAGTTACGGCAATCTGAATAGGGATATCGCTGCTTTCTGGGCTGCATCTATTATTGGCCAAGGATAGCACCCGATCACTATTAGGACTACCATGAGAATTACGAGCGGTGCGACCACTATCGGTGAGACCTCGCTGAGCCCTTTAGTTCTCTCTCCTTTCTGTCTAATAACGCATATTTGGAGTAGCCTCAAGTAGTACGCCGCGGCAAAGACGCTGTTTACAAGCATTAGTGAGGTTGCTACGTTCATAAACAAGTCGCCTACGCTGTAACCAGCCATCAATAGTACAAACTTGCTAACAAAGCCAGCTAGAGGAGGAGCTCCACTTAACGATAGTAGACCTATAGAGAATGAGGCCCCCGCCCACGGCATTGCCCTCCCCACGCCCTCGAGGTCATAGATGTTCCTCGTCTTTGCCTTCGTGATGAAGGATCCTGCCGCAAGGAAGAGTAACCCTTTACCTACCGCGTGTGATAATACATGCAGTAACGCTCCTACAATGCCCATCATTCCTGCGACGAGCGCCGGCTCGGCGCCAGTCATTGACCATAATCGTAGACTGTAGGCTGCTACACCTAGCCCGAAGATTATGAAGCCTATATTGACGGTACTGGAGAAAGCTAGGAGTCTCTTTAGGTCCCTCTGTAGCAGGGCCATGATGTTTGCGACCGTTGCAGTTATAATGGCGAAGACTACGAAGAGGACTCCATAACTAAATGCGGATGGAGAGAATATCGTAAAAGAGCTCCTCGTAATAGCGTAAACAGCCACTTTGATTACTAAACCAGACAACATTGCACTTATGGAGCTCGGAGCGGCTGGGTGAGCGTCTGGAAGCCACGTGTGGAAGGGTACTATTGATGCCGTGACGCCGAAACCTACGAATATAAGCGCCAAAGTGATATAGCCGAACCAAGGATCAATAGTAGACTTGGAAAATATCACAGAAAGAGCGGAGAAGTTTAGTGTACCAGCATAACCATAAAGTAGAGCGATGCCTAGCAACGCTATGAGCGAACCGAAAGTGCTCATAACTAAGTACTTGAACCCAGCTTCTATGGGCTCCCACCTGTACTTCCTGAACGAAACTAGGGAGTACGAAGATATGCTCATAAGCTCCCAGAATACGAAGAGCGTGAAGAAGTCTCCGGCAACCGCCACCCCAATCATGCCAGCCACCAATAAGAGTAACAACGTGTAGTACCTGTCTAGGCCCGTATCGTGCTCCATGTACTTTATGGAATAAATAGACACGAGTAACCCTAGTGCACTAAATAGTAGGACCATGAACATGCTCAACGCATCTACCTTGACCTCGACCCCTAATGGTGGCCCAAACCCTGGGAACGACGATACAATACCTTCAGCTGGCAGAAGCCCATACATATCTATAGATAGAACTAGAGCTATTAGGAAGCCCAGTGTAGCAAAGATCCCTGAAGAATACTTGAACCCAGCCTTTCCCTCTATATAGCCTACTATCGGAGTTAAGGCTGAAAAGACCATAAGCGCTATTATTGGCTTTAAGGCGGTTACAATATCTACCTCGATTGCCAAAGCTACCACCTCAACCTCCGGAGCTTCTTTAAGTCAAGGGTCTTAAAGTGGCGGTAGGCGTTGATTACCAATGAGAGGGCTAACGCGGCTATCGCTCCTCCAATTACTATCGATATTATGACGAAAGTCTGAGCTAAAGGATCTATAATATTGGCAGGATACATCCTCATCCAGCCCAACGATATGAAGGCTGTGTTAACGGCTATGGTCATTATTTCTATGCCTATAACGGTCTTTATCATGTTCCTCTTTGAAGCAAGACAGTAGACTCCTATCGCTAGCAGTATTATGGATGTTGCAAAGTAGGCTTGAGGTGGTAAATACTCCACTCCTTACACCTCCTCCTCAATAGCTTCCTCGCCAAGGGGTTCTACAACAGCTTCCTCTTCTTTAATCACTTCTTTGGGGGGCTCAATTCTAAATAGAGCCGTTACACCACAAGCAGCCCCCAATATCAGGAAGGCTTGAGCAAGCATGTCTATTGCCCTATAGTTCCATAGAGTCGTACCCAGCTCTAGGTTGGATAAGAAAGCCTTGTTGTATAGCTCCTGGGGTACTATGTTCCACCACTTTACTTCAAGTTCTCTAAGCCCTTGACTTAACGTTGAAGCATCCACGTAAGGTTGCGGTAGAGGCATAAAGTAGAGGACTGCCAATACCGCTAACGCTAGAATAGCGCTACACGTCACAAGCCCCTTACTCATGCTGCCCGCCTCCTCCTAATGGTATGTTCAGTTACTGCAAGGAGAACCGAGACGGCGCCAGCGTATATTAGGAGCTGGAACACTGAAGCATAGGGTGCGCCCATCAAATAGTAGATTATAGCGACGAAGACACTCATTGCCGAGAACGCTATTATGCACCTTACGAGATTTTTAGACTCGACGGCAAATATAGCCGTCAATAACGTTAAGAATATCAGCACTATTTCCCACATGGCTCAACCACCTCTATCCTCCTATTGTAAGTGGCTAATTCGTAAACTTGAGTCATCTTAATAGCTTTCCGAGGACAGGATTCGGCACACTGAGAACAGAAGGTACATCTGGATACGTAATATTTGGGCTTCTTTTTGCCGTCAGGGGTCACGACAAGCTCAAGAGCGCTCGACGGGCAATCCTTAACGCATAGGCCGCAACCAATGCATGTATTGTAGTCTATCTCGATCTTACCTCTATAGTCCGGAGGAGGGTTTCTCTTCTCGAATGGATAAAGGATTGTAGCTCTCTTTTGAAATGCGTTTTTCAGCACTTCACCGAATAGTGGCACTGCCAACCACCTCAACTAAATAATAAGCGTGGAATTATTACGGCTAAGAATAGTTGGAGAATAGAAAGCGGCACTAAGTATTTCCAAGCAAAATTAACCATTTGATCTATCCTAAACCTAGACATGGCTGCCCTTATGGTTGTTAGGATTAGAAGTATTATGACCGACTTAACCACGAAAAGTATCGTTGAAAGGATTGCTCCTAAAATGCCTGGAAGTATTGGTTGAGGCCCACCTAGAAATAGCGTTGCCCCTAGACCACAAAGGAAGGCTAGCTCTATGTCCCTCGCCAATCTAAGTAGCGCAAGCTTCTTCCCCGAATACTCTGTAAGCCACCCAGCAACTATCTCAGTCTCTGCTTCTGGTATATCAAATGGAACCCTCTCAAGCTCGGCCTGCGCTGACAATAGAAATATCGCGAAGCCAATTGTCTGAATTCCAAGTATTCCCCACCAGCCGCTTTGAGCCTCCACAATACTCTTAATTGATAGCGAGCCACCCACTTGAATAGTCACGGCCGCCGCTCCCAGAACTGAAGCTACGAGAGGTATCTCGTAGCCCAAAAGTTGTAGTATCGACCTTTCAGCCCCCACCTCAGAGTACCTACTCGCAGATGATAATCCTCCCAAAAAGACTAAGATTACGAAAAATGTTAACACAGTCATTATTACGATCACGTCCCCTTCAAATGATAGTACGCCTCGAACTTCGTACACTGGCAAGAAGAGTACAGCAAATAGGCTTAATGCTAGGGCAAATACGGGGATTGAAGAGAATACAGGTTTGTCGGCTCCCTCCGGCACTACGTCCTCCTTAGCCATAAGCTTAACAAAGTCAGCAAAGGGTTGGAATAAGCCCCAAGGCCCAGCGTAGAGCGGGCCAACCCTATTTTGAAGCTTTGCATAAAACTTTCTATCTATCCACTCAAATAGGAGGCCTAAGATGGAAAAGAATAGAAAGCCTGGAAATACAAGTATTCTAAAGAGGTCTACGAGTTCTTGAACCATGATTTCAACACCTCCAGTACATACGCTTTATCTGGTTAAAACTCCATATCCAACTCCTTCCACTTGAGACGTCAACGAACTTTACAGCTCTATCAGTACAACTCATGCAGGGGTCTATGCTAGCAAAGGTTATGGGGACGTCGGCTATGTGGACTACGTAGTCCCCCTTAGACGTAAGCATAACAGGTATTGAGAGAAAGTTAGCTAATGTCGGTGCTCTTACCTTCCACCTAAATGGCTTTTCAGTTCCGTTAGCTCTAACGTAGTGAAAGACCTCTCCCCTAGGCGCTTCCGTTCTTCCAACCCCCTCTCCAGTCGGCACAACTCTTGGTAACCTAACCCTTATCGGTCCAGAAGGCATCTTCTTTATGGCTTCTCTCACTATGTTTATCGATTCGAGCGTCTCATCGATCCTAACTAGAAGCCTAGCCGTCACGTCGCAGGTATCATATGTAATGACCTTAAACGGGATCTCGCCATAGGCTGCATGCGGATCATCTGCCCTAACGTCAAAGAGAACTCCCGACGCCCTTGCCGTAGGACCTACGGCACAAAGTGCTATTGCATCCTCCTTTCTCAGTATTCCGACACCATCACATCGCATCCTTATGGTCCTTTCTTCTAAGCACATCTTCTTGTACTTCTTAACCCTATCCTCGAGGACGTCCATTACCTTCAGTATCTTCTCGGCCTTCTCTTGTGGCACGTCCCTCCTAACGCCACCTATAGTTACTAATGCATACGTAACTCTGTTGCCAGTTAACTCCTCTATCACGTCCATTACCATCTCTCTGTCCCTCCAAACGTACATGAAGAGTGTGTCGAAGCCTATCTCATGGGCTGCGACCCCGAGCCATAGTAGGTGGCTATGTATCCTGTTGAGTTCTAAACCCATGGTCCTTATGTAGTCAGCCCTTTTGGGTATCTCCTTGCCTATAATGTCTTCAGTAGCTTGAGCAAGACTAAAAGCATGAACTATTCCACAAATCCCACAAATCCTTTCAGCTATATAGAGGTTCTGGATATAAGTTTGATATTCACCAGCCTTCTCGATGCCTCTATGGTTGTAACCTAACCTAAGCCTAGCTCCAACAACCTGTTCGCCATCTACGTAACAAGTTACATTAATAGGTTCTTTGAGTGCGGGGTGTTGAGGACCTATAGGTATATCGACTATGCTACTCATATCTAGTCCCTCTCTTTCGTTATCCTCCTAACTAGGTCTTGAAGGTCAACGTCCTTCCTGAGCGGGTATAGGCCTTCAGGCCAATCGTCCGGCAACTCTAGGTGAGTAAGATCTGGATGATCCTTAATATTTATACCAAACATTTCGTGAACCTCCTTCTCGTAGAATAGCGCCCCAGGAATTACATCGCTTATCGTATCAATTTCGGGGTTGTCTTTTGGAATCAACCCCCTAACCGATATGACTATTCCCTTATACGAAAAGTGAGGAATTACTTCAAACCTATCTATTGCGTCTACGCCCGACATTGTGGATAGGTGGGTTACACCGATCTCGTCCCTCAAGAACTTGACGACATCTTTGTAAGCTGACCTGTCAACCGTTATGAATATCCTCCTAGCCCTTTGAATCTTAGCTTCCGATATTTTATCCTTAAACCTGTCCCTAAGTTTACTTATGACTTCTTCCTCAAGGTTCAAGAACCGCCACCCCTAAGCTTCTCAATAAGCTTGACTACTCCATTTATTATTGCCTCAGGCTTTGGAGGACAACCCATAACGTACACGTCAACTGGTATTACGTTGTCAAGTCCAGGATAGACGTTGTAGCAGTTTCTGAAAGCTCCGCTACTGGCACAACAATTTCCAACAGCCACTACGAATTTTGGTTCGGGCATCTGTTCGTAAATTCTCTTGAGTCTCTTCTCTACTTGCTTAGTTACCGGGCCTGTGACTACCAGTATGTCGGCGTGTCTCGGCGAGCCTACAAGTCTTATCCCGAACCTCTCAACGTCATACCTAGGAGTAAGCGCTGCAACTACTTCGATATCGCAGCCATTACATGCACCAGTATTAAAGTGTAATACCCAAGGGCTCCTAATTCTAGCCCAGTCTATTAGCCCCATATCACCACTTCCTCCTAGCTAGCAAGAGTATGGCTTCTAAAGTTATCAAAGCATATATTGCAACTAAGAAGGATGTTTGAAGTAACATTGACGGTGATAATATGGCGAATGCTATGACCATGGAGACCATGTCGAAGACCAGAAACAAAGTTGCGAAATTTATGAGGTGAATGGTTATCGGAACGACTTCAGCGGGGACATCTTCACCGCACGCATACGGCTTAATTTTTTCAGGACTAGGTTTCGGCTTGGGAGCCGTTTTGGCGCCCCAGGCATACGTCAAGGCGGAGACGATAAGAGCTACAACAAAGGATATTATGGGGACCGTGACCGTCGAATTCATGTCGCAACCCTCTATGGGTACACTAGTCCATCTCTCTCGACTTGGAGTTTAAAATATAAATCCTTCGACTAGCTTCACATAAAGGGCAAAACCGAGTAATAGTGGTGCCTGAAGTTATGGTGTTGCCGCGAAGTAAAAAGAGCGAGAACTTTAGTGAATGGTTTGAAGAGGTCACGCTGACGACTATGGTTTACGACTATAGGTTCCCCGTGAAGGGCTGCGGAGTCTGGCCTGGCTACGGGTTTAAGCTTAGAAAGCTAGTGCTAGACATCATGAGGAGATTACTTGACGAGAGCGGCCACGAAGAGTGTCTTTTCCCAATGCTAATCCCAAAGAGCTTGTTAGAAAGAGAGGCCGAACACATAAAGAGCTTTGAGGGAGAGGTCTTCTGGGTCACGAAAGGAGGATTTACAGAGCTCGGAGAGAAACTAGCCCTAAGACCGACCAGCGAGTCCATAATAATGCCCATGTTGAGCCTGTGGATTAAGGACCACAAAGATTTACCAGTTAAGCTCTACCAAATAGTGAGCGTTTTCAGGTATGAGACTAAAGCTACTCATCCGATGATAAGGGTGAGAGAGGTAACGACTTTTAAAGAGGGGCATTCAGCCCATGCAACTTATGAGGACGCCGAGAACCATGTGTGGAACATGGTTGAGCTATACAAGAAGTTCTTCGATGAGCTCTGCATACCTTACCTGATATCAAAAAGGCCTGACTGGGACAAGTTTGCTGGAGCTCTTTACAGCATAGCCTTTGATACCATTATGCCGGATGGAAGGGCCCTCCAGATAGGCACCGTTCACCATCTAGGACAAAATTTCTCGAAAGCCTTTGACGTCAAGTATTTGAAGCCTGATGGAAGTCACGAGTATGTGTGGACTACTAGTTACGGCATATCTGAACGTGTAATAGCTGCTCTGATAGCAATACATGGAGACGACCGTGGCTTAGTGATACCACCCAACGTCGCGCCGATACAAGTAGTAGTCATTCCAATACCCTATAAGGGAAAGGAGCTAGAGGTTTATTCTGAAGCTGAGAAGATACACAGCGAGCTTAAGTCGGCCGGCTTTAGAGTAGCCATCGACGATAGAAAGGAGGTTACCCCTGGCTCTAAGTTTTACGAGTGGGAACTGAAGGGGGTCCCAATTAGGGTTGAAATAGGCCCTCGAGACGTCGAGAGAGGGACCGCTACGGTAGTTAGGAGAGATAACTTATCCAAAGAAGTCATTCCTCGAAGCGAACTCGTAAGCTCACTTCGCATGTTATCCGAGAAACTCGTAAGAGACCTTAGAGATGTTGCCTGGAACCATTTGAAGGAGAGAACATTAAGGACTTGTAAGCTTGAAGAGGCCGGGGAGTACATTAAGGCTAGAAGGGGGATAGTAGAGGTAACGTGGTGTGGACGTAGCGAGTGCGGTTCAGCCCTCGAAGAAAGCCTTGAAGCCAAGATACTGGGATCGGCAATAGAGTATGTAAAAGTTGAAGGGAAGTGCGTTAATTGTAATGGAGAGGCAATAAAGATTTTGAGGGTCGCCAAGAGCTACTAAGGATAGCGCAAAATCCTTATAAGATAAGGAAGTCTCCTGCTTTACACAGCTAGAATTATTAGGGTTGATTGGAATTGCCAAAAAAGAGGAAGAATCGAGGAAGATCTAAGGGTGATAAGGGAAGGGACTCGATAGTATTATGCGATGGTTGTGGAAGGCCGATCCCCAGGGGAAAGGCAATAAAAGTGACTAAGTATGTGAGCTTTGTGGATCCTCAATTGAGGAAAGAGCTTGAAGATAAGGGGGTCTCGATAAGCAAGACCTTAGTCACCAAGTACCTCTGCGTCAGTTGCGCTATATTTCAAGGTGTGAGGAAAGTTAGATCTGAAGAGGGAAGGAAAATACTCCCAGGTCAATCCAAGCCAAAGATAATTAGAGGGGAAGGCTGGAAGGGCTCAGCTTAAAAATCTTTAAATTTCTTTAGGATGAGCACTAGTGGTGTTCCTTGCTTGGCAAGCTAAGAGAAAAGTATGAAAGGTTCATGGAACCAATTGGCAAGTTGCTGAGTAACCTTGGATTATCGCCCAACGCTTTGACAATACTTAGCGTTATCTTGGCTTGCTTAGCCGGGACCTTATTTTACTTAAGAAAACCAATACTAGGCGTTATTGGGATCATAGCAACTGGAATTGTTGATATGCTCGATGGAGCCCTCGCACGGGCGATTGGCAAGGTTACAAGGTTTGGCGGCGTTCTTGATCACGTGTTAGATAGATACGCAGAGTTCGCGATAATAACCGGGATGACCTTAGGCGACTACCTAAACCCCCTTTTTGCGCTCTACGCCATCTTCGGGATGGTTATGGCAAGCTACGTTAGAGCTAAGGCCGAGTCCATCGGAGGCTTAAAGAGCTGTACCGTTGGGATAATGGAAAGGCAGGAGAAGCTCGTACTGCTGATGGTAGGGGGAACGCTCGTTTATTGGCTTAAAGATGTGTTGAACGTGGTAGCAATAATAGTTGGCACGCTATCCCACGTAACTGCCTTCCAGAGACTCCTCTACACATATAAGCAGACGGGTGGTGCATAAAATGTTTAATTTGGTGGCCGTCGGCAATCCGGTTTACGATATCATTAAGACCCCCTTCGTCGAAAGCCTGGGTAGAGTTTTATCGGGGTGTAGCGTTAACGCTGCTTTGACGGCCAGAAAGCTGGGAATGAAGAACGTAGTAGTGGTTGGCCGCATAGGAAGGGACTTCGAGAAGCGCTTTGTCAGCGAATTGAGGAGTAAAGATGTACAATTCATGAAGGTCGGAACGGCTAACGAGACTACAGGCTTTAAGCTAAGGTACATCGACTTCTCGGGCAATAGGGAGCTGGAGATCCTTGGATCAAGCGGTAAGATTTCTCTAAGTGATATACCTAGAGAGGCATTTGACACCAAGGCAGTAATAGTTGGCCCTGTCATAGGCGAAGTCGAAGTAGACATCCCCTCTTCCTTTAAGAGGAGGGGCGTAACGGTTTTCCTCGATCCTCAAGGCTTCCTCCGCCGAGTGAATAATAGGGTTGTCGAGCACTACGCTAGCTCTGAAGCGATAGAAGCTTGCTGTGAAAGCCACTTCGTAAAGCCAAACGAGTTAGAGGCAAAGTTACTTTCGGGAGTTGATGAACCGTTGAAAGCCGCTCTCTCCATTTATAGCAAGACTGAAGCAATAACGGCTCTAACGTTAGCTGAAAGAGGCTCAATAGTTGTCGATGGAAAGAGGGCAATAATAGTCCCAGCCTACCCCACTTACCTTGTAGACCCTACAGGAGCTGGAGACGTCTACTTTGGGGCTCTAGCTTACTATCTGCTTAATGGATTTAGCCTAGAGGATGCTGCATCTTATGCTTCAGCCGTCGCTTCCATAAAGGTTGAGAACGTAGCTGCGCACTTTAACTTTTGTCAAAGTGAAGTTATCACTAGGGCTTCGTGGATAAGATCTAACATTAAGATAAAGCAACTACATTAAACCATACATTCTAAATCGTTCGTTATCTAAATCATATAGGCCATTCGTGCCCGCAACTCGGGCATCTAGCATACTTACATCCTACAGCCGCTGAGGGACAACCTCCACAGGCAAATGTTCTAGCATAGGTTATATCGAATTCGTAGCCACACTTAGGGCACCTTACTAGCTTAGTAGAGCCTCTTAGCCTCATTCTCCTTCTCCTCCATTAACAGAGGATAAAAGCCCTTTAAAAATAGTTCTACAAAAAATAGTTGAGATGAGCCTTGAATCTACTTCACCTAACCGCTATTGCTAAGATTTCGTTGTGCTCCATAATTCTCGGCTTCGCATCCTTTCAGGATTGGAGGACCAGGGAGATAAGCGACGTAGTCTGGATAGTCATGGGGGGCTTTGGGGCTACGCTAACCACCATAGAGTTGTTGACCGACTTCTCTTACGGCTTCCTTCTAATGCTTGCTGCATCGGTAGCCACGTGTTTCTTCCTTGGCTTCGGCCTATACCGCTTGGGCTTCTTTGGAGGAGCAGATGCAAAGTGCTTGTGGTGTATAGGCGTAACCCTCCCCTATAACCCGCTTACCAGCCTAGGGCTTAGCCCCGTTGGCCTTCAAAACCCCATCTTCTCGATCTCAATATTCAATAACTCCATATTGACTGCCGCTTTCTTAGCGTTGGGCATCATGTGCTTTAACGCCGTAATGAAGACGAGGCGCCATCTATTTTCAGAAAGCGAAGAAAAGAGTTTATGGAAGAGGTTCGTTGTCCTAGCATTGGGCTACAAGATGAAGATATCAAGAGTCTTAGAGAAGAAAGACTTCTACTTCCCTCTTGAGGTATTCTCACACGAAAACGGCCGTGTTAAAAGGAGATTTAAGTTTACGGCAAGGTGTATGGACGACGATCCCTACGCAGAGCTTACGAGACTTGTAAACGCTGGAATTGTAAGTGTAGACGAGGAGATATGGGTCTCTCCAGCAATCCCGCTTATAATCAACATAACAGTCGGGTTCCTGGTATCATTACTTTACGGCGACTTAGTACTATCTATAGCTAGGGCAGCCCTAAGCTTAACACTATAACGTTGCAAGTATATTCTTAGCAAGCCTTGCAATTTCACCCGCTACATCAAGTGTCTTAGCGCAACCGCCCATATCTGGCGTCAACACCTTACCGTCCGAGATTAACTTGTCGACAGCCATCTCTATCGCTATGGCCTTCTTAGTCTCCTTTAAGTGTCTTAACATAAGTGCCGAGGAGAGTATTGACGCTACTGGGTTTGCTATGCCCTTGCCAGCTATGTCGAGAGCTACTCCGTGAACTGGCTCAAACATGGCGTACTTGTCACCTATATTGGCCGAGGGCGCAAGCCCTAGACCGCCAACGACTCCTGCAGCGACGTCGGAAAGAATGTCTCCAAACATGTTTGTAGTCACCAGGACGTCAAGGGTCTCCGGGGCCACCACTATCCTGTACCCAGCTGCATCGACGACCAGCTCGTCTGCCTGAATTTCAGGGTATAACTTAGCGATTTCGAAGAAGGCTGAGCGAAAGAGACCGCAGGATTCCTTCATTACGTTTGCTTTGTGGACTACTGTAACTCTCCTCCTTCCCTCTCTCTTAGCTAATTCAAAGGCGAACTTTGCTATTCTCTTAGAAGCCTTCTCGCTTACGATCCTTAACGTGATAGCCGTAGAGCTAACCTTGAACTCTAGACCCGAGTAAAGGTCTTCGGTGTTTTCCCTAACGATTACCATATCTACTTTCTTTGGGCTCCTACCAAAGGTCTTAAATGGTCTAACGTTAGCGTAAAGGTCTAGCTCTCGCCTCAAAGCTACGGTAACAGATTTATAGCTCTCGGGACCTGGAGGCGTCATCAATGGCCCTTTCAATATACAGTTGCAGCTCTTTATGGTGTTAAGCGCTCCATCTTCGATAGGCTTACCTGTCTTTCTCCAATACTCGTAGCCAGCCTTTATCTCTACGTACTCAGCATCGAAGTCCAGAGCCTCCAAGACCTTGAGGGTGGAATCGATTACCTCCGGCCCTATCCCGTCGCCACGTATGACCGCTATCTTAAAATTCAAGTTAAGGGCCCCCACACTTTTAGGAACTTAAAGTCTTGAGATTTAGGTGCTTAAAAAGTGAGATTTAAGGATTTATGCGAGGAATTAGACAAGACCTTGAGACTGGACCTAGGGTTTAGAGGTATAGTCGACGAGCTATACTTAGCGGCTAGATCCCGCGTTAACAAGCCCCTCGTACAGCTAGCCGTAGAGTTAATTGCTAGCGTAGAACCTAAAAGAGCGGTAATAGCTACTGGATTTAAAGTAACGCCTAAGTTCGTTCAAGAGACCGACGGGCCTCTAGGTGCATTAGTTTTAGCTCAAACGCTTGATGTGCTAGGTTTCGACGTCCTCCTCCTTATAGAGGAAGACTCCACCGGAGTTTTAAACGCTGGGCTTGATGTGCTAGGTTTAAGCTGTAAGGTATGTCCTCTGCCAGTAAACTCGTCTTTAGCGCCTTTCTCTCGTAGATTGATGGAAGATTTCGGACCTAAGGTACTGATATTCGTTGAGAAGGTTGGAGCGAATGACGTCGGAGTTTATCATACGATGTCTGGGGTCGACGTCAGTAGGTATCACGCTAGAGTTGAAGAGATAATATATGAAGCCCGGAGAGTGGGCTGTAAAGTTATGTCTGTAGGTGATGGTGGTAACGAAGTCGGGTTCGGACTCATAAAGGAGGCAGTAGAACTGCTAGTTCCTCGAGCACGGGATTGTGGTTGTCCATGTGGTAGAGGTATAGCCGCATCATCGATGGTTGATGTATTGGTAGTTTCTTCCATATCTAATGTCGGGTGCTATGCCATTTCCTCCGCACTTTCAGCTTTTTACGGTTATGAGTGGCCGCATAATCACGAAGTGGACCTTAAACTGTTGAAAGCAATTGTAGATGCAGGTGCGGTTGATGGATTAACAGGCGAAGGCGACATGAAGGTTGACGGCGTGCCGGCCCAAGTCCTAGCATTAATGGTTGACTTGGATTCCTACCTCGCTACTAAGTTCCTTGGCAAAATGGGAGTATTAAAGAGGTAGGGGGTAGTCCCAAGCGGCGATACGTTCCCTCGACGAACTTTATGCATTCATGAGCGCTCGAAAACGGTAAGAGCGCTAAGTGAGAATTGCATTTGCAGTCGCTACACCCAAAACCTTCAACGAATCTCGTCAGGGAATTAAGCGTAGAAGCTACTATGCACTCAAACTTCCTATCAACAAGTGAGGCAACGATCCCAACTACTACAGACGATCTAGAGGAAGTGAGGTAGTCTATGTGCCACCTCAACTTTTTATCCCTTTTGATATGCCTCAGAACTCTACTTCGAAGGCTTAAGGCTCCTCTACCCATGGCCGAGCCAGTGTACGCATAAAAACCCTTTCCTACGGTTATGGTACCCAAGGAGCCGACCCTTATCTCCTCATCTTCTTTTAGCTGAACTACTATAGTATATATGCCGTTTCGTGGAAGAAGGCTTAGGGCAGGAGGCTCATCGAGCCTGTCAACATCACTCAAAATATCAGGACCCGGGTTACAAATCATTGCCCCCACCCACTACGTAGGCTAGAAGAGCATTAAAGTTTTGCATATATACGCGGTTATCTAGGTTCTTGCCGGGGCTGTGATCGGGGGGTTCAAAGCGCTGAGGAGTGAGGAGGCCGACTACATGGTGAGCCCCTAGAAACCTTTAAAGTTAAGCAATTAAGTGCTTAAGTGTAGGACTATGTTGTATGTGTCCATACTTTGAACTGTGAGGGTGTAGCTGATGTCTAAACATAAAGACTTGAAGAAGCAGGAGCTCCATGAAGAAAGTACTGAAAAGTCCATACTCATACACTCCGAAAGGGGGAATATCAAGAGAGTTGTTGAGATGGACGGGCCCCTTCATGAAACTGTTAAGAAGGCTGCTCTTGAGGCTCTACAGATGTGGAACCCCGAGACTTCGGACTTTGTAGTCATGAAGGACAGCTACACTAAAACCCTTAAGCTTCCACTATCCAAAGAAGACTACGATTTCTACTCGAAGTTCGAATTGCGTCGAAGCTCCAAAGAGGCTGAAGTCGTAATACCGATCTACATAACGTCGTTTAATAACGAGTGGAGAGAGACCGATTACTATGACAATGAAATTTTCATAATTGCCCCTAAACTTCCTCCCGAAGACTTGGAGGAACTCAAGAAGAGAGCCATGATAGCTACTTCCGAAGAGCAACTCGAAGCTAGCGACTTGGGCGGACTAGTTGAAGACATGGAAGAGCTAGGCGAGGAGGAAGAGGAAGAAGAGTAGTCACTTACTATTGCAGAAAAACGAAGTTATACTTCTAACTCCAAGGATCTCGTCGAAGTCTAAACCTAGAGCCGTAAGTACTTGCTCGAAAGTAGTCCTCATATGTTCCACGTACTTCTCTACGTCTACTTCATCTATCCTAGCCAACTGGATAGGTTTAACGCCAGGTTCTCCCTTAACCTTTACGAACCTTATTATCGAGCCTGCGTCCACGTTCTTCTTGTAAGCCATTAAGAGTTTGGCAGCCTTCACATGTTGGGAAGATACGGCATAATCTGACGGATGTTTTGATAGCATGACGGTAAAGGCCAGCTCGTCTAAGCTATACTTCCTCTCTCTCAGTTTCTCGTAGACCTTTCGAGCCAAGTCCCTAATAACCTCCTTCGATCTTTCGAAATCTTCAGGGGTCCTTACTCTGCTCAATATGCTTACAAAGTTTAAGAAGGCCTCCTTTAAGAATGGGGGCGTGTTCCTCTTCTTTCCTACAAGACCTTTAATATCCACTTCGCCGTTGACTAGCGTGCCTACGTAGTTCTTCTTTAAGCCTGAGAAGGCAACGAACTTGTAGTTCTTGTCGTAGTCTAGGTCGACTTTAAGTACCTCCTCGGCCCACTCCATGAGTTCCTTGATCTTCGATTCGTCGGGGTTATGTATGAAAATACTGTCCGTATCGCCATATACGACCTCAAGCCCTAGGCTTTGAGCTTTTTCAATGGTCTTAGTTATTATGTATCTGCCTATCGCTGTTGTACTCTCAGCAACTGGCGGGCAATATAGAGAGAAGTTTGAGGATCCCATCACACCGTAGGAGGCATTCAATATGACCTTTAAGCTCTTCTCTACAACCTCGTAGAGACTCTTTTTAGCCGGATCCTTTACTTTCTTCGACATAGGCTTAAACCACAGAGCCCTTATGTCCCGCAACATCCCTATCAATATCGATGTTAAGCCCTGTCTCTTAGTGCAGACCCAGTGAGGCGTTGAAGGTATCACGTTAGACCTACATTCTTGGTGGTTACAGTTTATAACTTCGTAGGATAGGTTCCTCGTTTTAACTATGCTTGGATACAGTGATGTGAAGTCGAGGACCGCTACATTGAAATATACCCCAGCGGGTGGCTTCAGCACTATTGCTCCCATGTACTTCTTGCCTTTAATCTTAGCTTCAGTTGCCGCCTGACCCTTAACGGCTATTATCTCGTCCTTCCTAGGTATCAAGAAGTTCCTCTTGCGATGCTCAAAGTATAGCATGTTCCTTATCCAGTTGGATATGCCCTGCCTCGTTACGTCCTCCATGCTCATCTTGGATATGCGCATGAAAAGCACTATGAGCTTCATTATGAGGTTATCGTTGAACTTAGTAAATTGAAGAGTTATGTATGCGTCCCTTAAACAGTAAGCTGCTAGCTGAGCATAACTTAACTGCGATACTGAAACTCTAAGTTGAATCTTCTTGACTGATAGAAGAGCTTCGGCTACTGCATCTAAAGTCACGTCTCTGTACTTATTACCGAAAGCATAACCTTGAATCGACCTGTTGTGGAAGAACTTGTAGAGGTCTACGTGAACCGATGCCGGTAGCAGAGCAGAGGGGTTTTCGCCTGCAGTCATTGATATAGGCACTTTATCTCGAGGGAAGCCAAGCTTAATGGCTCTGTGAAGAATGTAATTTAAGTCGAAGTTATCTCCATTAAAAGTTAGCACTATCGGGTAATCGTTTAAAAGCTTGAATATCTCCTCCAACATCTTGTACTCATCGTAGAAGAACCTTACTTCAGCATCTTCAGGAAGTTCCTCCGACTGACCAGCTTCCACGCCGTCCCTCCTCAATAAGAAAACTAGCTTCCTTCCATCAGAGTCTACAAGGCTGAAGGCTATTATTGGGTATAGTGCCTCCTTAGGGTTTGGAAGCTTATCTGGGTCTGGAGAGTAAACCTCTATGTCTATCGCTGCCCTCCTTATGTCCGGTATAGGAGCTAGGAATAAGGGGAGCCATTCTTTGACAACTTCTTTGGCCGCTTCTTGACCTTCAAAAAGCTTCATAACGTCTTCGGTTTCATCCCCACCAAACTTTGCATCAGTTTTGAGTAGCTTTCCATCCTCAATTCTATAGAACATGCCTGGCACGAGCTGCTTATCGAAAATGTAGCAGTTATGATACTTTATATCGGCCTCCCAAGCTTTAGGTAGAAGGTCCCTTATAGCCCCCTTCTTACCGCCTATAGCGAGAGGATCTGACGCCATTACTTTTATCAGCTCGACCTCCTTCTCCCTCAGGACGTCAAATTTCCTAACTTTCTCGAAGCCAATAAATCCTGGGTGGGCTACAACCTTGCTTCTCTTAAGCTCCTCAATGCTCATATCCGTTAAACAGTAGGGCTTGTGTCCGGAATCGTCGTACCAAAAGTGCATAACTCTCTTTTCAATATCGTAGAGCTTAAGGAGGGCTTTCTTAGTCTCGCCACTATATGATACAGACAAGAGGATGCATGTACCTGAGCTTCGAGAGGGCTTGAGGTCTATCTTTCCCGTGATGTAAAGTTCTTCTTCGTGTTCGGTTTCAAGTACCTCTTCAGTCTCTAGGTATTCTTCAAGTAGTTCGCTCACCATCTCAACCTCTCAAGATCGCGTTCCTCCTTGCTCTTCTTCTTATATTCCTTATAGTGCTTCTTGCATAGGTAAATTCTTCCACGTGCCTCGGGCTTGATGTTAAAGTACTTAGCAGCTTTAACGGTAGAGACGGATCTTACCGCAATATCATCGCAGAAGGCGCACTTCTCCCCCTTAGAGGTCCTACTCAAGTTAACTTGCCTCCTCAGTAGAAAGGTTAGGGTAACCAACTTTTAAGGTTACCATGGATTGAAGTGTTAAGCTACTCTAGGTAATATCAAAAAGAATTTAAGTTTTGAAGTGAAGCGACAAGTTCATAAACGTTGGAGGAGCTTACTGTCTAACCTTACCTTCATTTAAAGGCCTATGCGGCTACCTTTAATAAGTATGTGTTCGAAGCACATACTACATCGAGGGGACGAGAAATCACGGAAGGAAGGAAAACAGCGAAGGATGCTTCGCTCGCCTCCCTATTCGGCTTAACCATCGGGTGTGTTGCTGGACTAATAGGTGTCGGTGGAGGCGAATTTAGGATCCCAGTCTTGCTTCACATTCTTAGGCTCTCAGCCGTCACAGCCGTGACAGTTAACCTCTTTGTGGGCCTGCTAGTGGTCGTTGCCTCCTTTTTTAGGCGCCTTCAATTAGGCTTATTAAGTAGCTGTTACGCCAACATAGCCTTTGCAATGTCGGTGTCATCGATCGTCGGCGCCTATGTAGGCGCCCGCTTGTCAGGTAAGCTCCCTGAAAAGACTTTAAGAAAGTTTCTGGCGGCGTTCCTCGTCATAATCGGCTTAAAAATCGGGATAGAACCGTTTGTCGAACTACCAGCACCCTTTACTTTAACGCTCGACTTTGCAGGAGAAACCATACTATCCGTGATTATAGGCTTAACGATAGGCATCGTATCGGGGTACTTTGGTGTTGCGGGCGGCGAGTTCCGCATTCCAGCATTGATTTACATCTTCGGCATAGATGTCGTCGATGCTGGAACGCTCAGTCTACTCGTCTCCATACCAACAGTATCTTCAGGTCTCTTAAAGCACCATAGGATGGGACATTTTAACAGAGGAGCGTTTATCATAGCTATCGCTATGGGAACTAGCTCGGTTGTAGGTGCCTCGATTGGAGCTTCTTTCGTAGGAGCCATGGATAAGGACTTGCTTAAGGTGCTGCTCGGCGTAATTCTTGTATCATCAACTATTCGGATCGTAACTAAACCTTAGACGTCACCCTAATAGATACTTCTTAGATGTTAAGTTAATGCGCCTTCTAAACTACATTTAAGTTCGCGACGTGTAAGCTATAAGAGACACAATGACGCTTAAGTGAAAGAAAGTGGGCCCGTCGTCTAGTTTGGATAGGACGCCAGCCTGCGGTTCACGTAGAAAGCTGGAGGTCCGGGGTTCAAGTCCCCGCGGGCCCGCCATCTTTCTAAATAATTAACCTGGCCCTCCTTTCTTAGGAACCACCGCACGTGAGGTCATTGAAGTTCGCGGGTAGCAAATCTTAAGTAGTAATAGAACGAAACAGTTGTGGTGATGTCTAGCTCGGAGGGCCAAGGCTCGAGCTGCCTTCACGATAAACTGGAACTATTAGGGGAGCAGAGAGGGGAGAAAGGAGTAAATAAGTACTTTAGATGTTTAAGGTGCGGAAACGTCTTGATATTATCGGAGAACGGAGCATTGTACGAGGTGCCTTCAGCTAAGAAGAGTTAAACTACTGGCAAATTGACTTGGCCCCTATCTTCCCTTACACTGTAGGGCAAGTTTAGCAGGACTTCAATAACGAAGGTCGACAAGTTAAAAATAGTCGAAAGTCTCGAGCTACATTCTTTGAGCTAACTTAAAGTTTAGCGCCCTAGCACAGCTCTCGATTACGCTCTTGATCGCGTAGACCAGCATCAACCTTGCTTTGCGGGTCTCCTCATCCTTTTCCTTAATTACGTTGACTTTCTCGTAGTATGCGTTAAACAGTTCGCTTATCTGGTTTAAGTAGTTTGTAAGCAGTTCTGGCTTAAGTTCATCCGCAGCCTCCACGAAGACTTTGGGGTACTTAGCCATTTGTATTATGAGTTCCCTCTCATAGCCGTGAGTTAGCTTCGTAGTATCGACTTCTGAAGTGGGCGTAAACCCGCTCTTCCTAAGTATTCCCAGCGCTCTAACGTAGGTGTAGTTTATGAAGGGGAAACTGTTTCTCTCGAAGTTGATAACTTGGTTCCAGTCGAACGTTATCGGCTTGCTTGCCGTAACGCTTAGAAGAGCGTACTTGACCGCGCCTACCCCTATGATCTCAGCTATTTCTCTCTTCTCCTCTTCACTTAGCTCCCAGCCCCTCTTCTCGACTTCAAGTTTTACCCTATTGACGGCTTCGTTTAGAAGATCGTCCAAAGCAATGTACCTACCTCGCCTACTAGACATCTTAGCCCCGGGGAGCCTTACCAACTCGTACGCATAGTGTATGTACCGCTTCTCTACATCCCTTACCCCGAGAAGTGCGAGCACGATCTTTAACTGCAACTGGGCTAGGCTCTGCTCTGCGCCTATCACATTTATGACCTTATCGGCTTTCGCAAGCTTCCAAAGTGCGTAAGCTATATCCCTGGTAGTATAGAGAGTTGTTCCATCGGCCCTCTTTAATGTCAGCTTTGGAATCTCCTTTTCCTCCAAGTTCCACTTCTCCTTAAGGCCTAGGAGCGACGCTATTTTGTCAACATTCAATATTAGAGCCCCATCAGATTCCTCGAAGGCCCAAGGTGCTACCTTCCTTATATCGTCGATTACTTTCTCCGTTGCTCCGCTCCATACCGTTATCTCGCTTTCCCAGTCCCATTCGTCGAAGCGTATCCATAGTCTCTCCAAAGTCTGCTTGAAGCCTTCTATGACCGCGTTGCATAGCTCCCTAACTATCCTTACGGCTTCTTTGGATCCCCCTTCGTAGTCCCTATTTAGCCTAGATATCGTTGCCCTCGGGTCTCCATCAATCGTTATCTTATCTAGTAATAGGTCAAAGAGTTCTGGGTACCTGCTCTTAAGGTCGTAGGCTACTCCAACCCATTCGTCGATCTCTTTTATTATTTCCTGTCTCTCATCGTCCGTAGAGACGTTTTCGAGCCTCTTCTTTAAGCTAAGTATTTCAACTATGGCGTTAGTTATTGGGTAAATTGCCCCTATCGAGTGATCCGGCTTTCCACCTAGAACTTTCTCTTTTACCTTCGAGTGACCGTAGGCAGCTATCATTACTTGAAGACCCATGTCGTTTATGTAGAAATGCGTCTCCACTTTATGACCTCGAGCCCTTAGTAACGATGCTAAGCTATCGCCTATGATGGCGTTCCTGGCCGTACCTATCGTAAGCGGGTGTACGGGGTTCCCGCTCGTATGCTCTACTATCGTCTTTAAGGGGTTACTTGTCTCGACTAAGCCGTAGTTTGACTGAAGATTTATTATGGTGGAAAAAAGTTCTCTTGCAAGCTCGTAGTGATTAGCGTAGAAGTTTACGTAGCCTGCTCCAGCTGATTCAGCTTTATCTACGTACCTCCTATCTTGAGCCATTATCCTTGATGCGATGTCGTCCGCTAACCTCCTAGGATTTACCCCAAAGGTTCTAGCTACTTCGAAGCATGGGTATGCTAACTCGCCCATCTCTCTATTAGGGGGAGGCTCAAGGCCCTTAGCTAAACTCTTCTCAATAATGTCCTTTAAGGGCTCGTCCACAGATTCCCTTATCAGCCTTATACATTCCTCTTCAAACAGTTGGAACGGAATTACGTGAGGCATTCTAGTTCACGCTAGTGTAAAGAGGGGCTGCAATATAGGTGTTAGGGCCTTGGTAAGTTTCGTAAAGGAGAACAGCTCGATTAAAAGTTGCTCGTCCAAGACTAACATTTAAAGTCGGTCCACGAGTATACATAGCCCTTGGAGTCTGCTTACCTACAATTACGTAACTTCAGCGTTCCGACGTCGCTCGCAGGATCTTAACTAGTTCTTTCGAAGCAAAATACCTCTTCTAGGACGAACCTCTTA
This sequence comes from Candidatus Nezhaarchaeales archaeon, assembly GCA_038887515.1. Lineage (GTDB taxonomy): Archaea > Thermoproteota > Methanomethylicia > Nezhaarchaeales > WYZ-LMO8 > WYZ-LMO8. The sequence continues at coordinate 760,674 of JAWAKK010000001.1, forward strand.
GCTGCTCTCAGGAAATCTCTAAACCAAGGAGATAGGGCATAGCTTATCGCGAAGTAGATGAGGGCTGCAACGACTACGTGGACCAATAGGATTGGCATATCTCGCCAAAAGGCTTCTACCGTTATGCTGTAGGATCCAAGTAATTGGTAACATACACCGCTACACAAGCCTGCAATAACGAAGGGGGCTATGTCTCTCCAAGGAAACTTAAATTGCAAGGAGCTCTTAGCCATACGGTAATATCTTAGCAGGAAGATGCATGTCCCAGCGAGCCAACCAATTGGATACGCAGAAGCAAGTAAGATTACGTTGTTTAATGGCATGAATGCTACAAGTAAAGTAGAACCGACAACTAAACTAACGATTTGAGACATTGCCCCCGTAGAAGACCACTTAAACAGCCTACTCTTGACATAGTCTTTAACTGAAACCTCTGGCTTTAAATCTACTTCCTCACGGCCTACGACTACTGTTCCGAAAATTCCTATAGTTCCTTGAAGTATAGCGAGCACGCCAGCAATAAAGACGATCCAATAGGCATCACGATATGCAGGGTTCAAAAGCGACATTAATGGGTGGGCGAGGCATATAACAGTAATGAAGGTAAACGTAGTGATCGCAAAGTAAAGCCTAGAAACCTCTTCAACATCGCTGGCACTACCTCCACGAAGCATCTTAGCATATAGTCCTGAAACGGTAGCTCCACCATAAGCTATTGGATTCCTTAAGCTGTAGCTTGCACTCATGTAAGCGACCGGGACCTCAGAGCCAGATATACATGCAAGTAGGACGCGATCGCTACTACCGAGAAAACCGCTAACGACGTCTATTATTGGGATAGAAAAGCCCTTGAACCACTTTTTAGCGAGAGATGAATCAAACCCATCCCATCTAACCCCCCTCCTACGTAGTAGAGCTACGTTGACAGTACATGAAAAAGAGTATGAGAGAGCTAAGGCCATTATTGCTCCGTTAACCCCAAAGCGTAAGACGACTACAAAGATGTAGGCTAAGGGGAGCCTTAAAATTTCGTGTACGAGACCACTATAACCATAGACCTCGGGCGCAATAGCTCCCGGTAGCGATGTGAAGAAGGAGGATATTAATGAAACAATAAGAAGAACACTGCCGTACAGAAGCATGCTTTCAAAGCCCCAGCCAATCACTTGCAAGTACATGACATAGGCTATTGCGCAATACGTTACTAAGGCTATAGGAAGATACGTAAAGGTGATCGTAAGGCCGGTTCCAAAAGATCTAGGTACGTTACGAGCAATTGATCTAGGACACCAGTAGGTCCATAGACCTATCGGCACAAGCGGATAGCTTATCAAGCTTCCAATCAACGCCCATAATCCAAACTCTTCAACACTAAGCCTACGAGTAATGATCATAACGAAACCCATACTAATGAGGAGTCTAAACACAGTGACGAGGTAATTCATTAGTCCAGCGTAACGAAGTCTAACCTTATTAGGGCACATAAAACGTCAGATAAAAGGATAGTAATAGCGAATACTTGAAACTTATCCATAGCATCTAGAGACGCTAAATGCGGTTTAGCAATATGCTAAGAATTAAAGGTTGATAGACAATTCAATACCGATGAGATTTTGGACCACTTACATCCTAAAAGTGTATTATTTCGCAATTTTATGTCACAATTTATATAATCTGTACTAAAAAATATTTAAATTTCGTAAATTTTCGTGTTAACAACGAGGATGTAAGAAGAATGATCAAGAAAGTTGTTATTACTGCCGCGGGTCTTGGTACGAGGCTGCTACCAATAACTAAAGAGATACCCAAAGAGATGCTACCAATATGTCTTGATAATAGTAACGGTCCTACTCTTAAGCCTCTCCTTCAAGCGCTTTTTGAACAACTGTATTCGTTCGGATTTAGAGACTTTTGTTTTGTTGTTGGTAGAGGGAAGAGGGCTATTGAGGATCATTTTACTCCGGATTGGAATTTCGTCAATAGTTTAAGAAGTAAGGGTAAATTAAACATTGCCGAGGAATTGGAAAATTTCTATAGGATGATAGAAAGCTCAAGGATACTATTCGTTAATCAACCCGAGCCAAAGGGGTTTGGGCATGCAGTTTTAATGGCTAAACCTTTTGTGGGGAAAGAGCCCTTCATGGTTTGTGCTGGAGATACTTACATAATTTCAACTAATAACGACTTCTTAAAGAGGTTGGTGTCGGCTTTTTCAGATGATGTTACAGCGGCAATTCTTCTTCAGAGGGTTGAAGATCCTTGGAATTATGGCGTTGCTCTTGTTAAGCCGAGTAATAGCTTATTATTAGATATAATAGAGGTTGTCGAAAAACCCAAAGCTCCTAAGTCAAATATAGCAATAATGCCATTCTACATATTCAAGCCGGAAATAATAGGGGTATTAGAGAATTTGGAGCCAGGCGTTGGCAATGAATACCAGCTTACAGATGCCATTCAAAAGATAATTATGATGGGTCGAAGAGTTGTTGGTGTCTTACTTGAAGAAGACGAATTGAGGCTCGATATAGGAACGCCAAAGACATACATCGAGGCTTTAAAAGTGTCTTACGAATATCATCGTAGGAGGAATTATAATGTCACATATTAAATTCGAAGTACGACTACCTTCAAATCTTGAGGAGATGGTAAAAGATAAAACATTTCTAATAACCGGGGGGGCTGGTTTTATTGGAAGCTGGCTTACAGAAACTTTAGTTGAACTAGGAGCAAAAGTAACCGTTTTGGATAATCTCTCATCAGGAAGTATCGAGAACATTAAACATTTGTTTAATTGCGGGAACTTCGACTTTATCGAAGCCGATGTTTCAAACTACAAAAACAATAGAATTTATGATTACATAGTTCACGCAGCAAGCATCCCAGCGCCTGATATGTACGTTACGAGACCCGTTGAGACAATGTTACCAAATAGCATTGGTACGTTAAACATCTTAGAAGTCTCAAGAAAGTATGGAAGTCGAGTCTTATTTCTATCGACTTCTGAAGTTTATGGAGATGCGAGAGTTGTCCCAACCCCAGAAAACTACTGGGGATATGTAAATCCTATAGGTATAAGGTCTTGTTATGACGAATCCAAGCGCTTTGGCGAAGCATTATGTATGGCATATTTTAGACAGTATGGTATTGACGTTAGAATTGCCCGAATTTTTAATACGTACGGGCCAAGGCTTGACCCAAATGCTTGTTATGCAAGGGTTATTTCTAAATTTATAATCCAAGCCTTAAGAGGTGATCCTATAACAATTTATGGTGATGGAAAACAAACTCGAAGTTTCCTGTATATAACTGATGCGATTGAGGCACTAGTTAAGTTCCTTTTAATAGATGGGCTAAGTGGAGAAGTTGTTAATATAGGCAGTCCGCACGAAATAACGATATTAGAGTTGGCTAACATTATAAAAAGACTCACCGGTTCTAATTCTCCAATAGAGTTTCATCCACCAAGACCTGATGATCCAAAAAGAAGGTGCCCCGATATTTCTAAGGCACAGAGAATTTTGAACTGGAACCCCAAAGTTTCATTACACGATGGACTCGAACTTACCATTGCATGGTTTAAGAAGGTGATAATAATATGACTGTCATCTCGTACATAGGCATGGGATATGTAGGACTGGCGAGCGCTGTATGCTTGGCATATAAAGGCTTTAGGGTAATAGGTGTAGACATAGATCCTTTAAAAGTTAAAATTATAAACTCGGGTAAGCCGCCATACTATGAGCCTAAAGTTGAAGAACTTTTAAAAGATGTGTTAAAAAAAGACCTTTTTTATTGCACCACCGATTACATCAAAGCGGTGCAAGGTTCAAATATAACGTTTATAGCTGTTGGCACTCCAAGCAATCCGGATGGAAGCATAAATCTTGATCAAATAAAAAGGGCTGCGAAATACATTGGAGAGGCGCTAAGAGACAAACATGAATATCACTTAGTAGTTGTCAGAAGCACCGTTGTCCCTGGAACTACGGAGAAAGTGGTTAAACCCATAATTGAGCAAGCTTCAGGAAAGAGTTGTGGTAGTGAGTTCGGCTTGTGCTTCAACCCAGAATTCCTTAGAGAAGGTTCGGCTGTGGATGATACCTTTAATCCTGATAGGGTAGTTATAGGTGAATTTGATGAACGGTCTGGCAATACGCTTGAAAAACTATATAGGGACTTCCACGGAGATGAAGTACCTGTAATCATGAGAACTAATATAGTTAATGCTGAGCTCATAAAATATGCTAATAATGCATTTTTAGCGATGAAGGTTAGTTTCATCAACATGATAGCAAACCTATGCCAAAAGCTTCCAGGAGCTGACGTTGAGGTTGTAGCCAAGGGTATAGGTTTAGATAAGAGAATAGGACCTCTCTTTCTTAAAGCCGGGGCTGGATGGGGGGGAAGCTGTTTTCCAAAAGACCTTAAAGCATTACTTCATTTCGGCTTAAAGAGTGGCGTAGAACTACCGCTCGTTGAATCAACGTTGAAGGTCAATGAAAATCAACCCTATAAACTCATTGAATTAGCCAAAAGTCTTATTGGAACCTTGCGTGGAAGGAGGGTTTCCATACTTGGGCTAGCTTTTAAAGCTGGAACGGACGATATGAGAGAGGCCGTTTCAATAAAGGTTGTTGAGAGACTTTTAGACGAGGGTGCCAACTTAATAGTATACGATCCTAAAGCCATGGAAAACGCTAAGAAAATCTTCGGTAGTCGTATTGAATATGCTAATAACATTGAAGAGTGCTTAAAGGGATCTGAGTGCGCAATAATAGTTACAGAGTGGGATGAATTTCGTAAGTTAACACCCGAGCGTTACATAGAGCTAATGAAAATTCCAGCAATCGTAGATGGGAGAAGAATTTACGATCCACGCGAGTTCTCACGTAAACTTAGATTTGCAGCTATAGGGTATGGACAAGAAACTTCGGCAACAATTCATTATTCATAACCAAATATGATAATTTCATTTTTACTACGAGAAGGAATTTTTAAAATACATTTTTAAGTTTGTAAAATCTTCTAAAAAGTTCTGTCAAAAACAAGATGAAGTAAAAGCAGGATATACTCCAGTATTTAATAAATATTGGAGTTTTAGAATTAGACGAATGTTGAGGCGTTTACCTAAATCTCCTTTAAGTTCGCAAGGACTTACCGTTTTATAACTTATAATTATTTATTACCTTATAGCTATGCTACTGATGTACCATTACCTGATAGTCAAGTTCCAGTGGTTGAGATCACTTTGGATGAGCCCTCATGATATTAAATTATAGCTTTAATTGTTGAATTAAGAATGCTGGCTAATCATCAACGTACTCGCCTATTTTACGAATACTAATACTTAAGCTTACTTTGATTAAAAGCAAGGTAAGATATAAGTAGTGTTAAGATATAAGTAGTGTAAGGATGCAACTGTTAAGGTAAGTCAAGGAAGGGGGATTTTGATATAAAAACTGCCATTCTAGTGCCTACATATTGCGGTGCAGATGTATTACCATACTTACTTGAGAGCTTAATAAAAAGTGGATCTATGCCAGACATGATATTATTTGTTGTAAAGGCTTGTCCTATATCTGAGCTTGAAGGAATTAAAGTTATAGAGGATTTCGTTGAAAAAACATAAAAGGTCAAACAAAAGCATCTATCATTAAATATAAAGGTCCTTACGGATTAGTTAGACAAATATTGATTGGATTAAGGACTTTATACAAATTAAATTATGACATCGTTATATTCTTAGATGATGATTCGTACATTGTTTCTAATAAGTTTGTTGAATTACATGAAAAATGGTACGAAGTAAATGAAGTTGGTGGAGTAGCAGGTTGTATAATAGACGTATGGAAGCGTGGCGAGGACTTTGTACAAATAGCTGGAAATGTGTCTATACCTCCCAAAAGGCTTTACTTGTGGAGAGAGCCAGCTATTAAGATTCTCAATAGGTTTATACCTCAAACATATTTTACAAAGGGAGGCTATGTTGCAGTATGTGGAAACGATACTTATCATCTTAAGAGGGGTGCAAGGCATGTATTCTCTTTACTGGGCGGCGGATCAAACATGTCAATAAGGTTAGCAGCACTTAGTTGCTTTCTGAAAGGGGATAATATCGCAAAACTTTTACCTAATACTCCAATCGCTATGAGGTACGAACAGATACTAGCTTATCACATAGTTAAAAGAGGTTACGTAATAGTTAAAGATTACAACATAAAGACTTACCACATATTCAGAGAAGGAGGCGAGACAAGAGCTCCTAGGAATTATCGAAGGAGTACAATTACTGCAACGGATGATTTCCTGTACTTTTACATGAAGCATTCGTATCCATGTGATTTTTCATTTATACATAAAATTTTGGCTGTTATACAGAGGCTATATCGATCCATAGTTGTAGAACAAAAGAAAAGTAGTGATATCGAACTACTTCTTGCCCGTCTTTTTGGTCACTTATTTGGAAATAGTGTCGGAATATGGTGGAGCCTATCGTCTAACAAAGAGTACGTATATCAATTATTTAGGAGGTATGAAAGTTTTATGAAGGGTATACTTAAGGAATCGTAATTATAATGATAGGCTTTACAACCATAAAGTAACTTATGGACCACTTTATTAATCGCATGTTTTCTCTGAAGTACTTCACCAAGAACGTTGAGATTTAAGGTCTAAGCATGCGGTTCGCCCATAAAGATCGGAAGAAGCCGAGAATAAATGCCAGTCCAAGCCTTTACCATCTTGGCTCATCTACTCTCCGGTAAAGGTCTTGTAACTAAAATCGAAAGGAACAAGTTTAGAAGTTTAGCCTATACTAATAAGCCAAAGATATTTACGCTCTTCTTCTGAAGATTACCTCCTTCGTCGGCTTGACGTAAACAATTTCCAGACACCATACGTGATAAGCCTTATTACTTGTTTCCGATAACTTTTTTGGACGAATAGTCATTGAAGTTAAGCTCGGAGGTCGTTATTTAATTGAAGAAAGCCGTTGTTTCTCACCACTTTTGGGATAGACCTGGTGGTGGGCAACTCGTATGTAGTGCTGTGGCTTACGCTTTAAAGGTCCTCGGTTTTAACCCTGTTTTAACGTCTATTTCGTTGTTTGAGAGGGATAAGTATATTGATTGGTTCGGAATAAACTTGCAGGACTATGAAGTTATACCGTTTTTGAAATTTAGGTTGAGGGCATTTGGGATATACATGAGGCTCCTCGTTTGGGTGCCAATGAAAAAAGCCATAGAAAAGCTTAACCCGGATATAGTCTTTACTGACGAATGCACCTATAGGCCTGTAGAGAAGCTTGTCGATCGCGAGAAAACCCTATTTGTTGAGTACATACATTTTCCAATTGAAGTCTCGATTCTAGAGGAGTATAAAGGTAGTGGCTTGTACTATGGTGAGGATCCTTACCTATTAGAGCGCTATAGTAGGTTCCCCATGAACATATATTGGTGGGGGTACGCGAAGCTTCTCCCCCTCTTTCTACGCAGGAACCCGTTTGAAGTGGCTTCATTGGTGCTGACGAATTCTAAGTGGACAGCCGAAATCGCAGGAAAGATCTACGGAGAGAGACCTCAGGTGCTGAATCCACCTATAGCGCCAAACGTCGAAATAGCCCAAGAACCTAAGGTGTTCGAAGAGAGGGAGAACGCCATAGTTATGCTTGGACGCTTCTCCGAAGAGAAGAGGTACCACTGGGTTGTGGAGGAGGTTATGCCGAGACTTCGCAGAGAGCTAGGAGGTGTAAAGCTGTACGTCTTTGGTGGTGCTAGGACCAAGACCAGTATGATGTATCTAAGCGAAGTAGGAGAAAGGGCTACAAGGAGAGGCTTAAAAGTGTCTAATAACATTAAAGACTTGGCTGACATATATCTGGTACCTGACGCTCCCAGAAAAGTCATAAACAATGTAATGGACAAGGCGAAGGTCTTTTTACATGCAACCATAAACGAGCACTGGGGCATAGCGCCAGCCGAAGCCATGGCTAGAGGGTTACCAATAGTAGTTCACAAATCGGGTGGAACTTGGAGCGATCTTGCTGTCGAAGGTGAGTACGGGCTGGGGTATAATAATATCGAAGAGGTCATAGAATTGCTGTCTAAACTTCTAAATGACGAAAACGTGTGGAGACATTACTCGAAAAGGTCTATCCTTAAAGCAGGAGATTTAACAATAATTAAGTTCATAGACAGGCTCAAAGGGTTGATTAAAGCTTGAGATCATTGTTTATTAATTTATTAAGAGGGATTTTGAAAGATGGCTTTTTATCAACTACATTCTTAGTTTTTGATGGGATTCTCTAGAGGTTAATAGAATTGGTAATGTTCTAGAGATTATACTAGTCCTTTCACTTCCTCTTCGCCCGCTTTAAGCTGAGAGTCCTGCTCATTATCGAGTTCCTTGAGTATTGCTAGTAACTCGCCTACGTGGGTTTTCTCCTCCCTAGCTATGTCCTCTAAGATCCTTCTAACCTTCTCATTTACGCATGCCTTGGCGAACTGTAGGTAGAGGTTAATGGCATCTAGCTCAGCTATTATCGACATCCTGATGGCTTCTATCATTTCATCGAATGTAAATCTCCTATCTTTAAGCAAGTCTAGAGGGTTCCTCGCCATCAAAGTTTTCCACCCTTTAAATCGTAATAAAGGAAGTACTATTATTTTATGCTCGAACAGTGGAAAAAGTAGTTATGAGGGACCACTTACATGAATTAAAAGTGCAACCATTGTAGGCGAATGAATAATATCGCTATTTACAGAAAGGAAAGTGGCCCGGCCGGGATTTGAACCCGGGTCTCCGGCTCGAAAGGCCGGGATACTTGACCTGGCTGTACGGCCCACGCAGGCTGGCCTCTATACGACCGGGCCTTGCTTTTGTGATTTTTAGAACACACTCTTAAATGTTAGGTTTTTGAATTCTTACGTTAGCTTTATCTCATTATAAGGATTATTCTATTCTCGGTGTTAAACTTGGAAGTAAGGATAGTAGGCAGAGGATTTAAAGGGAGTTGGCTTGTAGTTGGGCTCCCGGACGCTGGCCTTGTAGGCGCCATATCCGCATCGCACATGGTTAGAATGTTGGGTTTAGAAACTATAGCTCACGTGGAGAGCGAGCTCCTCCCGCCCATGATAGTCATCCATCAATCTAAGGTGTACGACCCCGTTAGGGTTTTTGGAAGAGAAGGATTGATGGTTTTGAGCAGCGAAGTACCGTTACCCCCCTCACTTATACATCCTTTAGGAAGAAGTGTAGTAGAGTGGGCCGTCAGGGAGGGGGTCAAGGGGATTATCTCCATAACCGGGATAGCCGTTCCCAACAGGCTTGACATAGAGACGCCGGAGGTCTATGGCGTAGCTGGAGCTATGGAGTTATATGATTTGTTCGCAAAGGCTAACATTAAAAGCTTCGAGGAGGGATTTGTTGTTGGGCCTGCAGCCGTAATGATTAGGGAGAGCATGAGGAAGGGGTTATCCTCCTTCATGTTGTTGGTTCAATGCTTCCTCGAATATCCTGACCCGGGGGCCGCAGCCCAAGCATTGCTAGCCTTAAACCGAATTCTTAACCTTAACATTGACGTAAAGCCGCTACTTGACGAGGCAGAGATGATAAGGGTAAGGACGCGTGAACTTATGAGACGTACGGCGGAAGCTATGAAGCAAATGAAGAAAGCCCACGAGTTTGAAGTCCCGTTGATGTATACGTAGAGGTGCAGAACTTGTTTAGAAGGAGGAAAACCCTCTTCGAATCCATCTCTGAAGTTGTGGAAGAACTTAGAGAGGAAGTTGAAAGGCTGTATTCTTTCTTTGAAGATGTGGACGAACCGATGTGGGACACGAGCGAATGCTGCCTGACCCCATTGTCAAGCGTGAAGGATCTTGGAGACGAGTATGAAGTGATCGTAGATCTACCGCTAGTGGATAAAGGGAAGGTAAGTGTTTACGTCGAAGGTAACGATACTTTAAAGATTGAAGCAGAGATAAGAGAGAAAGTTAGGTTTGAACGTTGGGGAACCGTCCAGAAGAATGTTGAGTTCAGTCGATATAAGAAGGTCATAAGGTTCCCGGAACCCCTGGATCCAACAACCCTTAGAGTGACGTTTAAGCAAGGGTTCCTAATAGCTAGAGTTAAGAAAACTTGACTGTCAGTTCTACGTCTCCCTTCTTTAATAGGGCCTCCTTGACCTTTTCGGCCATCTCAATGATAGCATTGTAGAGCCTATTAGTTATAAGGCCCTCGTCCACTAGTCTCTTTGCTTTATCGAGATCTACGATGTTGACCTCGCCGTCGGGTTTAGCGATGACGTCGACTTCAAGGTCTACGTACCTGACCTTTCTTGGAGCAAGCTCTACTGACGTAGATATGTTCACGTATACTCCCTTTAAATTATTCCTTTCATCATAGTACTTCGTCTTTGAAATCGGCGAGCCTACCCTATACGTTGATAGTCCATAGTCTCCACGTTCCTTTGGCACTCCAAGTCCGTCATAAACTCCCCCTCCCTTAAACTCCCTTTTCAAGGTTATAGTCATTTCCTCTTCATCGAATTCCTCTACGACTCCGGGGGTTAACATGTAGACCTTACCATCAGGTTTCATGTGTTCTATCATCATTTTGGCGCCTTCCTTAACTAAGCCTCTCATAATTACACGTGCAGCCTCGATGCCCACTTCAGCTCCTAGGGATGGCATTAGTTCCTCGATTACGTCGACAGTGTATGCATATTTCCTCCCCCAGCTCTTTATTAGGTGATGGTAAGGCATCGTCGCAGCTACGAGGCTCCTCAACTCGTCTAGGGACTTCTTGCTGTCGTAAGGTAACATCACTACATAGCAGGTTGGCGGATCGTAAATTAAGTATGGCGCCTTAGATTCGGATGCTTTCTGCAAGACGTTCATTGCCTCCTCCTTCAACCTTTGAAGTTCTTCTATCAGCTCACCCATACTTGCCCGCAAGGCCTCCTTCTTCCATTGTATACCCCAGCCTGAAGGTTTTAACATGTGGCCCAGATTCATTAGTTTATTAAATATAGGTGCCGGTATCCCCTTCGGCGCTGAGACCCAGCCCTCTTTTACTAAGTCAGCGTAGTGGCCAACTATCCTTATCTTTCTAGTTAAAGTAGCCAAGTTACCTCTATAAACTTCATTCTTTATAGGCGAGACCACGACTTCCTGCCCTTCGACTAGTTTCTCCGGTAAAAAGCCTATACCGTTACCGTAGTTTACGTAACTCCCCTTTTCGTTGACTTCTTCCACTATTCCTTTATAAATTTCGTAGCCCACCTTCTTACGGTTCAATATAGAATCAGGCAATGCCTCCATTACGGCAGAGGCGACTTGAGGGGCCATTAAGCCGTCAATTATTATGGAACCCTTTAGTGGCTTGTAGTCCCTAATCCTCGCGTTCCAATCTTTAGGGGCCTCTTTAAGCCCAAACCTCCTAGAAGTCGTGGTTGAGGGCTTAGCTATTTTGAAGCCACGGTCTAATAGTAACTTAACTAGAGCCGTAGTGAAAATCCCCCTAACCATTACTGAGGGCTCCTTCAAACCTTAAACACCCGTTCACCAGTTCTCTCGCAACTTCAAATTTAAATATGAAAGGTTTTTAAGAAAGAGTTTAAGCCTCTCTTAGTGGGCTTTGTTTATTACGATCTCTTAATGTACCTCGTTTGAGGTGTGGTTCGTGTCTGCTGAGAGTAATGTTGAACAGAAAATAGAGCAGGCAATTATGGTCTTGCAGAGGATAGCTGATGACCTTGGAGTCCCTAGAAACATTAGGAGGGCGTGTAGCGAATCCATAAAGATACTAAGGACTAAGAAGTATACGCCCGGCGTAAGGGCGTCGAATGCTATAAGTATACTTGATGAATGTAGCCAAGATCCTAACATGCCCCTCTTCGCTAGGACCGCAATATGGCAGGCAGTAAGTATTTTAGAGCAAGTTAAAGATTAGAATCTTAAGGCCTGGTGAAGATAGCTGTGAGCAAGAGTGGAGACGATACGGCCAAGATGAGGAGGATGGTAGACCTACTTAGAAGCGGGGCAACTATGTTAGCTGATGTGTGTCCGATATGCAACTCACCTCTCTTTAAATTAAAGAGTGGAGAGATTTACTGCCCTGGATGCGAGAAGAGAGTTGTATTCGTAAAGGAAGGAGAAGACGTGGCTAAGGCTACTCAGATTCAAGTTATAAGCGAACTCTCATCAACTGCGAGCCAGAAACTCATGGAGCTTACGAATATGGCGAAGTACGAGAGCGACGTAGATAGGCTATACGAGCTTGGACGATGTGTACTAACTTGGCTTGAAATATTTGAGAGGGTAAGGAAAATACAGACCTAACTTGAAGCTCTCTTTTCTCTTAAGACCTTAACAGCCTCACGTAACAAAATTCTGGCCATAGCCCTTTTAGTGACCTTATTAACCTTGAATACGTAGCTCTTCGTTATTACATAGCCTTCGTTGAAGTCAGAGCCGAAACCTACATCAAGTCTTGAGACGTCGTTCGCCAAGACTATGTCGAAGCCGTATCCTTCCATTCTAGCTTTCGCCCTATCAATGAGCTTCTCGAGGGGCACATCGTGTTCAGCCTTGAAGCCAACTATTATTGCCTCCGGATTTCTTTCTCTAAGAGCTTTCGATATCTTGGGTGTAGGTTTTAAAGTGACGTGGTAAGCTACGTCCGAGACGACCTTATCGTTAAAGCGCTCTTCGAAGTAGAAGTCGGACGGAGCTGCTGCGAGCACTATTATCTCTATATCTTTGTTACATACTATGTCCAGACATGCATCGAGCATCTCCCTAGTCGAGGTAACGCTCTTGAAGTGCACGCCTCTAGGAGGCTTAAGGTTTGTGGGGCCCGAAACAAGGTAGGTCTCAGCACCATTGTTTACGCATACAGATGCTAGGGCATACCCCATTTTTCCAGAGCTAGCATTACTTAGGAACCTTACTGGATCGAGATGTTCGCGCGTGGGTCCCGCAGTTACGAGGACCTTTAAGCCCCTCAAATCGCTTATTGGATTTAGGACGTCTTCTACGACGTCGGCTACATCTTCCACCGAGGCCATCTTCGACCTGTTACCTTCAATTTCCGGCTCAACAACTACTATTCCTATCTCCTTCAACCTCTCAATTCCACTTCTAACTGTCGGGGATGAATACATGTCGATATGCATGGTCGGAGCAATGACCACTGGCTTCTTTGAACCTAAGGCTGTAGTTAGTACGTCCATAACTACATTGTCACATATTCCGTAAGCTAACTTACATATGGTGTTGGCGGATGCAGGGGCAACGATTATCGCGTGAGCCCACCCGCCTTTACCCGCTATTGATATGTGTTCTGTCATCCCTGAAGCTTTAATTATGGGCTTCATCCCCGAAGCCCAGTACATAAGCGTTGGGGTTATGAATTTTAGCGAATTCCGTGTAGCTATAAACCGCACATTGGCTCCTCGCCTTATCAGCTCGCGAGCTAAGTCGATGGCTCTATAAGCTGCAACACTTCCAGTGACGCAGAGCGCTATATTAAAGCCTTTTAAGTCCTCGCTCTTCGAACACCTTATTTCATCAACTGGGTGCCTAGTCAAGACTAAACCTCCGAGACTCAGACATTACTCGCAGAGCTTTCCAATAACTTTTTTAAGAGTCTTCGAGTCACGGTATTGGTATGAGGAAGCTTAAGCCGCCGCTAATAATTGTAAATTTTAAGACATATCTCGAAGCAACTGGTTGGAGGGCTCTGGAGCTCGCAAGAAAGTGCGAGAAGGTCTCGAACGAGCTTGGAGTTAATATAGCTGTTGCTCCTCAAGCCGCGGATATAATTAGGGTAGCATCGTCGGTGTCAATCCCCGTACTCGCTCAACACGTAGATCCCTACCCTCCTGGTGCTTACACTGGTAGCGTAACGTTAGAGGCGGTGAAAGAGGCTGGAGCTATTGGAACGATACTCAATCACTCGGAGAAAAGGCTTCGAATAGATGAAATAGATGAAGTCGTTAAGAGGGCTATTGCTATGGGACTTGAAGTCGTCCTATGTGCCAATACACCTGAAGTCGCAGCTTCGCTTTCGGTGCTCGAACCTAGGTTCATAGCGATAGAGCCGCCCGAACTCATCGGTACTGGAAAAGCAGTTTCAAAAGCTAAACCGGACGTTATAGTTGGAGCTGTAGAACTCATCAAACGCGTAAACCCTAAAGTAGCGGTCATATGTGGCGCCGGAATAACGAACGGCGATGACGTTGAAGCAGCTTTAAATCTTGGAGCTCAAGGAGTTCTAGTGGCTTCGGGCGTCGTGAAATCCCAGGACCAAGAAGCATCCCTAAGGGATCTAGCTTATGGAATTATGAGGGCCAAAGCATAGGAAAATGATCTGCTGAATTTATTGACGAACAGCGGGTACAGCTTCTACCATACAAGCCTAACGATGAGTTGGCGCCTAACCTTGTAGTCAGTATAAGGGGAGAAATTGCTCGACGCATCGAAGCATAAATAGTAAGCAGTGACTCTACGTTGTGGAAGAAGAACTTGGCTCTGACTTAATTAAGTCAACATTCAAAAATATTTTAGAGTCTTATGGTTATCCATTCCTAGTCAATGTATGCGGATCAGGGTTCGCCCGGCGCTTTGGTTGATAAAGTTTTCTACCTCTAGAAATAACCTCAAAGAAATATGCTTAAGCGAGAGTTTAGGTTAGAGTTTAGGGCCCGTAGCTCAGCTAGGATAGAGCAACGGCCTTCGGAGCCGGTGGTCAGGGGTTCAAATCCCCTCGGGCCCGTCAGTTTTCAATCACTCGAATAAGAAAGCTTATTAACTTTTCCAATGTTTCAGTTTCATGGTGCAGTAGTTGTCTCCAACTGGTCTAGAATTTAAAAGTATTGCCACCATTGGTAAAAACATAAAATTTACTTAGGTTATTTACTCCTAGGTATTGAAGCTTTTCTCTACTAGCTCTATGAACTCCCTAGGGGCTCACGTAGCTTGGGAAAGAGTCTACCTATGGTTTGTTAATAGTGCTTCGTTATAATGATTAGGAAAGAACTTGATATTCAAGCGTTTGTTGGAGGGGTATCAGTCTTTTCGTTAAAAAAGATATGATTATTTAATGGTTGAGTGACTCAGCGGAGATCACCGTCCTTATGATGTGTGAGTCCCTCTCCCTCAGTCTCTTCGTGCCCAACGATTTTCCGGACATCCGCTTACTCAGACACGTGCGTGTGAACACAAAACACAGATATGACCTAAGCATTAAAAGCAATTTTCATGGTTACATGATGATCAATGATAATCAAAATTAAACATCACAAACAAGCTAAACTCAACAAGAGGGAAATATTTACCCTTCTGCGTTCTATCTAAGTTACCATGAAGTGTTTCGTGACTAAGGAAATTATGATGATTAATTAGGTTTCTGATGTGTTAGCTGTATGTCTACCATGATGTTATCTCCTTCTTTTGACAGGTTTATGTTTCTTATTAGTGATGCTTGGTTTACGAGTTCTTTTTCGAGTGTGATTTTGATTTTTCTTATGATGGATTCGTAGACTGCTTTATCTTCTATGTCGAGCACTTTTGCGTACTTTTCGAGGATATGTTGTACTAAGAGTTCTTGATTTGTGAGGGCTTTGTGAACTTTTTCTACAAGTTCTTCAAGCTCTTTGTTTAGGTTAATTCGTACTTTTTGATCCCTGCATACTCGTCTCTCCACATTTTTAACTGAAAAGCTATGGTTTTCCTTCTCTAGAACTAGGATTCTTGTTGTGC
>JAWAKK010000002.1:0-374802 GCA_038887515.1 Candidatus Nezhaarchaeales archaeon
GGAAGCCCTTGGCCGCCAGCTCATTCTTGAGCCGCTCGACGAGCAGCGAAACAGCGTACTCATGTAGGTTCCTCCAAACCCTATCTACCTCCTCATCCCCAGAGTAGCCAACCTTAAGCCTCTCAATAATGCAGCGCTCACAAAGGTTCTCCATCAGCAGGTCAATGACCTTCTTACTGCTGACACTGCTGGAATATTTAGCGGCTATCTCCGCAGCCAAACTGATTAATGTATCCCTTAGCTGAATTACCTCCTTGTCAAATACGCCTAGTTGATCTGATTCCATAGGCGCCGCCCCATAGGCCATGTGGGGATACGCATATGCGTGAAGATCTATCCATCCTCCTTAATCTGCCTGATGAGGTCCCTTAGCTGCTTAAGCGTTTTTTCTCTGGCATCTATCTCCCTGGCTAGGGCCTCCAGCTTAGCCATGGATACATCCATCTTATACTCCTCGGAGATCCTACCGGTCCTCTCGAACTCCAGCATCTTTGCAGCGATCCTAAGTTCCCTCCTAAGTATCTTCTCCAGGAGCCTGAGGTGGACGTTGTTTTCGGAGCACGGGTAGTCCTTCCAGCCGAGCCACTCCCATGTCTCCCAGTCAATTGAGAATTTTAGTGATCCATCCTCATCGACCGCTATCTGGTATGGTGAGGCTAGCGCTAGAATGGCGTTGAGCACCGGTATAGCCCTCCTTAAGACCTCGGCTTTGCATTCTAGAAGCCTCCTCTCAGACTCCTCAGCCCTCTGCCACCACACGCCCCTTATCGGCACATTTAGAGCCCACTCGTTTGATCCTCCGAGGACCGTTGCCAGAGCCTTGTTTATCAGCGGTCTCCAGAAGACCTCCTCCTCAACGGCCCGCGCCCTAGCCTCTCCATAAGCCTTCTCAGTCTCCCTGTAGTCTGCTATGGCGCATATGAGCGCAGCCTCATGGAGAGACATATATAGGGTCCTTCTCCTCTCGGACTCCCAGCTGCCCGGGTACATGACCTCGCCATTTCGGCAGACGATCCAAATATCGTTGGCAGCCCTGCCCAGGAGCCTAGAGTACCAGCCGCACCTATCCTGGAGCGCTACAATAACCTTGGCGAAGTTATCCCTAGACTTAATGGCTCCCGCGCGCCTCTCAATTTTATCTTTAGCCGGATAGCGCTCGCACTCAACATAAACATTGTAGTCTCCGTCCCTAGCGAATATATCCACATATATTGGCTCGCCATTACCTGTCTCAACGACCTTCTCGAAGCTTATATCGGTATAGCCCTCACGCAGCATATAAAGCGCAGTATAAAGCCTAACCAACTCATGCGCCCGGCTACCACGCTTAGGAGCCCCCTCATAGGCATCCCTAAGCTCGGATGGTAAATCCTTAATAACCCTGCCGATTAATCCATTATCATTCAACCTAGACACGGTAACCACCTCATATGTTCCGTGCAGCGCAGTTCATACATCACATACCACTCAAATAGTATATTTAGCACATCTCTCCTTTATAAACTTTGTGGTATGAGTGGCTTATACCATACAAATAACATAAACTTTATATACTTAATGAGCATCATAGATATCGATGTGATATGCTGAGAAAGTATCCAAAGACAAACTTATTCATTATAGATGAGGAATTGTGGAAGTGGGCAAAATATAGGGCGTCGGTATTGGGCTATAATTCGGTTTCAGAATATCTGTTTGATCTGATAAGAAAGGATAGAGAAAGAGTGGAACAGGAAAAGCGGCAATAAGCTCAAGGTTTCCTGCTATAGCTGTCGCTATACTTGGCCATGGAAAGCAAGAAAAATAGGCTCAGCTCATTCAGCATCTGGACAAGTAGGGATCTTAGGGAATAGTCTTGTATCCACCAGGGCTTATACCTTAATGTATTTCAATAATTGATAAAATTTCGCATTCACGTCTTCCTCATGTATTTGTGATATTTAGCCTAGGCGTCTTCGTGTGAATTATGTCTATCCTCTTTGGCCTAATTATGCTGATTATTGTTTTGATCTCATGTGGGTAGTAGTGGCCTGATGCCCTCATCAAGTATGCCTGCGTGCCGAGCTTAAGGAGCCAGTTCCTTATCGCTTCGTATTCTTGGGCCTCTTCGACCCTCGGCTCCGGCTCGCTTAATACCACGGCAGAGCCCCTTGGCAGGGCGCCGGCATCCCTTAAATCCCTTAACACGTCAATCACTTCATGGTATGATGCTATTAGAATCGAGTTTTCGTCAATGTCTGTGAGACTTGCGCCCTCAAAGCGCGATAATATTTTTACATAGTCGGTGATGGCTTTTGGCCTGGTCTGGAGGTTTACGGCGGTCTCCATGAGCTTTGCGGCACCCTCTGAAGCAATGTATATGTTCCTCCCTGCCTGAAGCGCCAGCCTATCTAGGAGGAGGATGTACTCTAGGTCGAGTGGATGCATCGTTGCAATTACTAGGGTGTGCGCGGCGATTATCCTTCTGAGCATTGCTTCTTCCTCGGCTGGCGAGATTGGAGCCCTGATTGAGCCTAGGTTAGTCCCCTCAATTATTAGCCTATCGACCCTGATGTCCCTGTTCTCGCTTAGATACTCAAGCATGCTTATTCCGCCGTGAACCTTAATGAACTCCTCGTCTTTCAAGAAGCCCTCAACCCTAAAGTCCCCGGTGTAGAGTACCGTCTCGTTGCTTCCAAAGTATAGGAGAGCGTATGCCGGGTAAGCGCTGTGCGATACTGGCAGCGGCATCACGTTGTTCTCGTCGGTTTCCAGGGGCCTAAGCTCCTCAATCCCGATATAGTATTTTCTCAGAATCATCGAGAGCCACGTCGGCGAATCGCGCCACTTCTCCTCTAAAACCTCATATATGCTCAGGCTCGGCAGGTAAACCTTGGTTCTCGACGGAATGTTTGAGAGCAGGCCGAGGTGATCCAGGTGCATGTGCGATATGTAGATGGCGTTTGCCCCCTCATACCACTCAGCCTTGGGCGCGGCGCCTATCTCCCTAAGCTCCCTTAAACCTTTAGGCGCTATGAAGCCCCTATAGAACCTCTCCATTACATCGAACCTTAAACCCTGGTCGAATATTAGCGCTCGATCCCTATCCTCCATCCTAATGAAGTTTCCCGAGTAGCCTGCCCGGTCAACTATCAACGCGCAAAGTATAGGGCCTACGAAGAGGCCTAGAGACCAAGAAGTATTGAAGAAACCTAGGTATTTAGTTCTATTGTCTTCGCTAGTAACATCAGAGATAAGCGCTTCCGCTGGCGCCCATAGAAATGATAGACCAAGGCCTTGGAGCATCTTGACCAGTGCAAGGTGTAAAGGGGAGCTAGAAAATAGGAAGAAAGGGGTAGCTGCCGTATTGACTATTACGCCTATCATGATGCTCTTTAACCTGCCAATCCTTTCACTCCACAAACCTGCGAGGACCGGAAATATACAGTATGGAGTTGATGCTGCTACGCCTATTAGTCCTAAATCTGTATAGCTCGCTCCAAGCTTCTTAGCGTAGAGCGGGACTATGGGATTGGCAATTCCTATTGATATCGAGGTTATGAAAATGGACGCCAATAATGCTACAACGCTCCTATTGTCCATCGACTAAAACCTCGAAGTCGAGTAACGCTTAATCTTACTATCTAACATAAATAACTTCATGGCTCATAACGAGTTAAGATTAATGGCTGTAAGCGTGACGAGCCCGCGTCTAAGGAATAAAGACTTGCTAATTTACAGCGCTTGCCTACCCACGGAGTATCCAGAGTTGTTTGAGCAAGCAGCCGTGGGTAGGGTGCCGCTGAGTGTATGCATGAGCGAGGAACATTTAGACAAGGTTGGCTTCAAAATAGCTACGATAATTGCGTATGCTAAGCCCAGCTCGATATCCGTACTAACGATGGACGGCTCACCACACTGCACGCAATTGCATGCTATAGTTGAGCAAGTAAGAAAGATAGCTAAAGAAGACGTAAGTGTCAAACACTTTGTAGTTGAAAAAGGCGTTGCAGTAGAGGTTTCAAGTGAAGCGGTCTATCTGTCGAGGCACCTATCGAAGATACACGAGCTTCTTAATGCTCAAGAAACAAGGAAAAGCCTATAATCCACTTATCTCACTCAATCTACTGCAAGCGGCCGTAGTCTAGCCTGGACTAGGACAGCAGCCTGCCACGCTGCGGACCCGGGTTCAAATCCCGGCGGCCGCACCACTATGGTGCTTTAGCTCGTTCCTTTTGGGCGCTCGATGCATAAAGGGGCTTCGAACGTCCGCTAAAGTTAGAAAGCGCTATAACCGTCAGTGCCCGGACGCAGGGTGCTTTACGATGAAGTCGTTGCTTATCGCAAACTTAACGTACCTCTTCGGCCGCTCTACAAGCTCGCGTATCTCGTTTTCAAGTTCGCTACGTCCCAGGGTTCTCCTTGAAAGCCCGAGCTCTATGGCCTTTCTCGCCACCGCTATAGCCTCTCTCACGTACGCTTCCTCTTCGTCCATCCTGGGAATTACGTACTCCTCGTGTATGCCCTTCTCCTCAGCGTACCCTGCTAGCGCATAAGCCGCGGCCACGAACATCTCGTCGACCATCTTCTTAGCTCTAACAGTTAAAATGCCCCTAAAAACTGCTGGAAATCCGAGGCTATTGTTTATTTGGTTAGGAAAATCCGATCTACCAGTAGCCACTATTCTAGCACCTCCCTCCTTAGCTTCCCAAGGCCATATCTCTGGTACCGGA
The DNA here is from genome assembly GCA_038887515.1 of Candidatus Nezhaarchaeales archaeon. GTDB lineage: Archaea > Thermoproteota > Methanomethylicia > Nezhaarchaeales > WYZ-LMO8 > WYZ-LMO8. The sequence goes on from JAWAKK010000002.1 coordinate 4,713, forward strand.
TTTGCTTCCGCAAACACTATAGCATCTTTATTCATCTCCCTCACCCATTCTTTTTTAATCACTCCCGGACCTGGTGTCGATGCTGCTACGACTACGTCTGCCCCCCTCATAGCCTCTCTGATGCCGCCCGTTACCCCTTCACCGTTGCTCTCTACAGCGATGGCGTATTTCCATGGGTTCTCGATTCTCAGACGCTCTAGGTCCGACCTATTACTATGCAAAATCCCCTTACTGTCTACGGCAACTATGTTCTTCGGGTTCACTCCGACTGCTTTGAGGTACTTGTAAAGGGCTACGTTAGCTGCCCCGGTACCAATTAACGTTATTTTGATCTCGTTCATCTTCTTGCCAACCACTTTTAGTGCACTTATGAGGGCAGCTATGTTTACTAGAGCAGTACCCTGCTGGTCGTCGTGCCATACAGGGATCTCTAAGATCTCTTGTAACCTTTCTAGTATGTAAAAACACTTGGGAGACTCTATATCTTCTAGATTTATGGCCCCAAAGCTTGGTTCTAGGGACTTTACTATGTAGACGAGTTTATCCGGATCGCGTTCTCTCAAGATTATTGGAACTGCGTCCACACCGCCCAGGTACTTAAAGAGTAGGGACTTCCCCTCCATAACCGGGAGGGCTGCTTCCGGGCCGACGTCGCCCAGCCCTAGAACCCTTGTACCATCGCTAACTACAGCAGCATAGTTCCACCTACAGGTGTACTCGAAGGATAGGTCTCCATTCTCCTCAAATATCCTCCTGCATGGAGCAGCTACGCCAGGCGTATACCATATTGAGAAGTCGTCTAGCTTAGTTATAGGAACCTTCGGGACTACCTCTATCTTACCTCTATATTCTCTATGGAGGGACAAGGAGGTCTCGAACCAATTTACATTGCTCCCATTCATGTGCCCCAACTCGATACATTGAGTTAAACAAAGTACAATATGTAAGTTGCTGGATATTCAGCTATCTAGACCTCAAATCGGGTTTAATAGTTCTAGGCTTCAAGTCATTTATGGGCAACGAGTCGCTAAAAGCCTCTAAACTTAGGCGTACTTTCGTAGTGACTAAAATTTAAATCGCCTAAGAGGGGCATAACCAAGGGAAGTATGGGTTCCGAAGGAGTTGCTCTAGCCAGCGGATGGCTACGGATATTGTGCATCAAAAGTAGCTCTCTTAGGTCTTAGAAGGGCTTAGGCTTTAGGGCTCGCCAACTTTAGCATCGTAGTTAATACAATAGCTCCAGGTCCAACAGAAACGCCAGGTACCAAGATCGCCTTACGCACGAGGCTAAAGGAGCTTACGTTAGAGCTATGCCAATCAGTAAGTTGAGGCCCTAGTAGACGTAGCTGAGATAGTTGCGTCCCTAGCAGTCTGAGAAGGCAGGACTTATAACCAGGTAACTCATAGTCGTCGATGGGAGTATACTGTCCAGTAAATCTCGCCTGGACAAAAACGTCGATAGAAATGGTTGATATTATGATTGCAGTCAAAGTCTCCGGCCTAGTTAAGCACTTTGGAAGTACAACGGTCCTTAAAGGTGTGAGTTTTCAAGTTAAAGAGGGCGAAATCTTCGGTTTGATAGGGCCTAATGGCGCTGGCAAGACTACTACGCTTAGGATTTTAGCTACTTTGCTTACCCCATCTGAAGGAATCGTCGAGATCTTCGGCCTCAATGTCGTAGAGAAAGCCGATGAAGTCAGAAAGATCATCAGTTATTTACCCGAAGAGGCCGGGGTTTATGCTAGACTTAGTGGGCTTGAATACTTGGAGTTCATGGCTAGCCTTTACGCCAAGGACGCCAAGGAACTTAGAGAAATGGTAAGCGAAGGAGTGAGCATAGCTGGTTTAGGAGAGAAAATTAGGAATAGGGCTGCGACTTACAGTAAAGGTATGAAGAGGAGGCTCTTAATAGCTAGAACGTTGATGATTAAACCTAAGCTGGCAATCCTTGACGAGCCGACGAGCGGTCTAGACGTAGTTCACGCCTACCACATAAGAAGGATTATAAAGGACTACGTTAAACGACATGGATTGACCGTCGTCCTGTCAAGCCACAACATGTTCGAGGTCGACTTCCTATGCGATAGAGTTGCGCTAATCCACGACGGCCAAATAATCGCTGAAGGCTCTCCACGCGAACTCAAGGAGGCCTATGGAGCTGAAAACCTTGAAGAGGTCTTTGCGAAGGTGACTAAGATTGGTTAGGTACGCGAAGACCATCATCCTCAAGGAACTTAAAGAGTTGATAAGGGATCCGAGGATATTGCTTGGCGTGATCTTAGTACCGCTACTAATATTTCCAATCATGGGTTCATCCTTCTTCGTCATTAGTGAAGTGGCGCAAAGGGAGACCATGGCTATTCGAGTTTCTTTAGTAGATGAAGACCGCTCGGTTTATTCCCGCTTACTGTTTGAAATGCTTAACAACCATCCAAGCATAGTCCTCGTCGACTTGAATCACACGCATTGGGTTGAAGACGCGATATCTAAGAACGTTAGAGCCATAATTAGGATCCCTCAAGGCCTTGCAAGCAATTTGAGTATTGGGCTTCCAGGAACGGTGGAACTCTACGTCGTTGCGAGAACTATCAGTCCAAGCGAGACTGGGACTTACAACGTAATAAACTACGTATTAAGTGGCTTCTCCCAAGCAATATCCACGACCATAATTGACTCGCACGCGCCTACGTTAAATGCATTGACGGTTTTAAGGCCGATAGTTGTAGATAGCAAGACCATCTTTAAGGGAGAGGTGATAGATGTCGCGCCTGAAAGCTTCATTTCTGCTACCATGAGTCAGACCATGATGGTTCCAGTCATAATAATGATCTTGATGATGCTAGCGGCTCAGGTTGCCGTTACGTCTATTGCCGTAGAAAAAGAGGAGAAGACTCTTGAAACGTTACTTACGCTACCGGTTAAGAGGGTCACAGTACTTTGGGGGAAGCTCATTGGCTCGGCTATCGTCGCGGCAATAGGCGTTGTAGCGTACATGGTAGGCTTCAGTTACTACATGAACAGTATAACGTCCATGGTTACCAGTCAGCAGGCCCCCGCTCTCAGCAATTTATATGTTGAAATTTCGCTCGAAGGCTATGCTTTAATTGCGGTTTCCCTCTTCTTGTCTTTAATGTCCACGCTGGCCTTGGCGGTGCTACTCGGATCTTACACCCAAGACGTAAGGAGTGCGCACTCGCTTCTAGGCGTACTCTTCGTTCCGATATTCATACCCACGTTTATCTTGATGTTTACCGACGTCTCGGCATTACCTCTTAGTTTACAATTGATTTTATATGCGATTCCGTTTTCGCATCCAATGATAGCGGCAAAGTCAGTAATCTTCGGCGATTACTTAACTCCAATCCTCGGGATCCTGTACAACGTTGTGTTTATGTTGGTCGTCCTACAAGTCGCAGCAAAATTCTTTAGTAGCGAGAAGGTGGTAACAGCGAGGATCGTATTAAGTAGGAGGAAGGGTGCTCAGCGGATTAGGGTCTAAAGGTATAGGGATTGGAAGGCTCGTGGCCCTCTCCGGACACCTTCCTGTAAAACAATACAAGCCTGTTCGTTACTATCTCCGTTAAAGTCACGAGCTCTTCAATTGGCAAGTTTACCTCCTTTACTTCCTCTCCTACCATTATGTTTGCGCCCGACGGCATCTCTTCTCCTCCTTGCCAGAATGTTATCCTAATCCTAACGCCGTTAATTGGCGTTACCTCGAAACTCCAAGAAGCACTTAAGTGCTCAACCATTACCCCGCCTACACAGCTTACGGTCTCCTTAACCTCATCGATGCGTGAACCATCCATCTCCGTTACGAGGAAGTCCAAGATCTTCTTTTCATAGAGTTTAGCTACGCTTCCTCCTTGTAGGCATGAGAAATTGATTAACCTCCCCTTTGAAGTAACGAGCCTTCCATTAAGGGCTCTATCAATGGCGTTTAAAATGCACGGCAATAACCTAGAAGAATCCTCTTTCCTCCCAAGAGGATCGAGAACTTCTAGCTCAAAGATGCCTTCACGTAAAATTAAGTTAAAGATGATTCCAAATACTCTTACCTCCAGCTGCTTGTCGATGTCGATGGAAATCCTACCATTTACTGCCTTCGCTATTAAGTGGGCGTTAAAGCTCGTTACCCTACTCAACAATGAAGAGGCCCTCTCTTTAAGGGTATCCGCGAGCTGCATAGCTTTCTTTTGGCTTACGTTATATTAATGATTGCGGCTTAAGTTTTGAACGGAAACCGCTAGGAATAATACTGCTAGCATCTTTAGTAAAGTATATTTACCGCCATTTAGTTCTCTCTATTTCACAAAAATACTGTAAGAGTGACTTCCATGTCTCAGGAGTTTAAGCACATAGTCAGGATCGCTGGAGTCGATATAAACGGGGGATTAAACATAGAGGAGGGTCTAGCTAAGATTAGAGGAGTAGGATTTACTCTTGCCAAAGCAATGGTAAATGTACTTGACCTTGATAGAAGTATGAGGATTGGATATTTGCCAGACGTAGTCGTTAAGAAAATTGAAGATGTTATTTCGAACCCGTTAAAATACGGGATTCCTTCTTGGGCCCTCAATAGGCAGAAGGACTATAAGACCGGAGCGCACAAGCTCCTCATAGGATCCGACCTCGTACTTACCGTTAGAGAAGATGTTGAGAGACTTAAGAAAATTAAGTGCTGGCGCGGTATAAGGCATGCCTTGGGTCTCAAGGTTAGGGGACAATGTACTAGGACTACTGGCAGAGTGGGTTTAACCATTGGAGTTAAGAAGAAGCCTAAATAAGTTAGGGGTGGTCTCATGGGGGATCCTAAAAAGCCTCGAAAAACTTGGAAAGGTCCTCGACATCCGTGGAAGAGAGATGCCCTTAGAAAGGAGATGGAGCTCCTTGGAGTCTACGGCCTTAGGAATAAGCGTGAACTCTGGAAGGCTATGAGCATTTTAAGGAAAATTAGGCATCAGGCTAGGAAATTATTGGCCCAAAAGGATGAGAAGCAAGCTCGAGAGCTTCTATCTAAACTTTACAGGCTCGGCTTATTGCCCGAAAATGCAACTCTAGACGACGTCTTATCGCTAAAAGTTGAAGATGTCCTTGAGAGGAGGTTGCAGACCATAGTCTTCCGAAAAGGTTTAGCGAAGAGCATACACCACGCCCGCCAGCTAATAGTCCATAGGCATGTGGCTATAGGTGGAATGATAGTTACGACTCCCAACAGGCTACTTACGATAGATGAAGAAAAGCTAGTCCACGTAGTGGGGCAACCGATAACCGTAGAACAAAGTAGAGGTGGGTGATGATGTCTTCTACCCCTCAAGCACAGGCAAAGGCCCTCAATTGGGGCATTGCTTGGATATACGCTAGCTTCAACAACACCATAATACTGATAACCGACATGACCGGTGCTGAGACCGTCGCTCGGGCCTCTGGAGGTATGGTCGTAAAGGCTGATAGAGAGAAGCCATCGCCCTATGCGGCTATGCTTGCAGCCACTAGGGCAGCCAAAATGGCTATGGAGAGAGGCATAAATGCGATACACATTAGGGTCAGGGCACCGGGCGGTAGCGGTCCGAAGATACCGGGCCCAGGAGCTCAAGCAGCTATAAGAGCTTTAGCTAGAGCCGGACTGCTAATAGGTAGCATAGAGGACGTTACTCCGATACCTCATGACCACATAAGGAAGCCTGGCGGCAGGCGCGGTAGGAGAGTTTAGGAGGACAAAGCTACGATGGAACTGGAAGTGTTGGAGAAAAAGGAAAATGAGCTACGCTTCGTAATTAAGGGGGTTAGCGCAGCCTTCGTGAACTCTTTGAGGAGGACCGCGATAGCTGAAGTCCCCACAATGGCTATAGAGGATGTGGTCATCTTGACGAACTCCTCCGTTCTATTCGACGAAATTATAGCTCATAGGTTAGGCTTAATCCCTCTAACGACGCCGAAGGAGGGATACGTTATGCCTAAAGAGTGCGAGTGTCGAGGATCCGGTTGCCCCAAGTGTCAAGTTAGGTTGTACTTGGACGTTAAGGCGGAGTACCCGATGGTGGTTTACGCCGAAAACATACTTTCTGACGACCCGAACGTAAGGCCAGTATATGGTAATATCCCAATAGTTAAACTCGAGACGGGGCAGTCGCTAGTTCTCGAGGCCTACGCTCAACTAGGACTGGGTAGAGACCATGCAAAGTGGCAACCAGTCTCGGCTTGCGCTTACAAGTATTATCCGAAGATAAGAATTAAGCAAGATGCTTGTGATGGGTGTGGAAAGTGCGTGGACGCTTGCGCTAAGTCTGTGTTAAAGTTGAGCAATAAGGTGGAAGTAGCCAACCTTTTGTTGTGCACGATTTGCGGTGACTGTATGAATGCGTGCCCGAAGGAGGCAATAGAAGTTGATAAAGCTGATGATACCTTCATATTCTACTTGGAGTCTACGGGTTCCATGCCCCCCGAAGACGTAGTCATTAAAGCCGCCCATGTGCTCATCGATAAAGCTAAAAACTTCGTAAAGGCTTTGGAGGAGGTAGCATGAGAGAGATTAGGGCAACTAACCCCATGATTAAGAGAGTTGTGATAGCGCTTAGGAGAGCTTACAAACAATACCATGCTAGATTATGGAGAGATCTTATTGAGAGGATTAACAGATCAAGGAGAGGCAGGATCGTAGTGAATGTAAGTAGGATCAATAGGTACACTAGGGCCAACGATGTGATAGTCGTTCCAGGTAAGGTCTTAGGGGCTGGAGAGATAAATCACCCGGTAACAGTAGCTGCACTGTGGTTCTCCAAGACAGCTAAAGAGAAGATAGAGAAAGCGGGTGGAAGAACTCTGACAATAGAGCAATTGATGGTTGAGAAGCCGGCAGGTAGCGGAATTAAAATAGTAGGGTGACAATAAGTTGAGCCAACAAGTTGTAGTCGTTGATGCCGAAGGACAGATATTAGGAAGAATGGCTAGCCTAGTTGCCAAAATGCTTTTAATGGGTCAAAAAGTGATCATCGTAAATGCTGAGAAAGCTGTGATCTCGGGCAATAAGCGGTCGGTAATTGAAGAGTACCGAGAAAATGTTTTATCTAAGAGGACCTGGAAGATGCCGGAGAAGGGACCTAAGAAGTATAGGAGGCCTGACATAATAGTAAAGAGAGTTATAAGAGGCATGCTTCCATATAAACAGTGGAAGGGGAGAGTAGCCTTCAAGAATTTAAAGGTCTATATGGGCGTACCTGAGGAATATGTAGAGGCGCCTAAAATCAAGTTCCCTCAAGCCTCTGCTTCCCGTCTTGCCAGAAAATATGTGACTGTTGGCGAATTAGCAAAGGAGGTCGGATGGAATCCATGAATACAGCAACTAGAGTAGTATTGGCAACGGGAAGGAGAAAGACTGCGATAGCAAAAGCTGTCATAAGGCCAGGTAAAGGGAGGGTCTTCATCAATGGTAGACCCCTTGAAATATTAGAACCGGAAGTAGCTCGCTGGAAAATTATGGAACCACTTCTCCTCGTGGGAGACATAAGGAATGCCGTGGACATAGATGTAAGCGTTAAAGGTGGAGGATTTATGGGTCAAGCTGTTGCCTCAAGAATAGCTATAGCTAGAGCAATAGTAGAGTTCTTTAAAGATCGGCCGGAAGTCAAGCAGATACTTCTCAGCTATGATCGACACATGCTCGTAGGAGATCCCAGAGAGACCGAACCTAAGAAGCCTCGTGGCAGGTCGGCCAGAGCTAAGAGACAGAAGAGCTATAGATAGTCGGGGGCGGTACCTTGTGGTAATAATACCGGTAAGGTGTTTCACTTGCGGTAAGCCCATAGGTCACCTTTACGAGGAATTTAAAAAGCGCATTGATATGGGAGAGGATCCTAAGAAGGTGCTGGACGAATTGAACGTTAAGAGGTATTGTTGTAGGCGCATGTTAATCGGCCACGTTGAGATAGTGGAGGAGCTCCTAAAGTTCAAGAGGATATCAGCTTGACGTAGGAGGTTTATTGTTGGTAGAGACAATTATTGAAAACGTCTACGCTAGGAAGGTATACGATAGCCGTGGGAATCCTACAATAGAAGTAGAAGTCGTTACAACTGATGGGTTTGGCAGGGCGTCTATCCCCTCGGGCGCAAGCACTGGAACTACGGAAGTAGTATCGTTTCCACGAGGGGTAGACGAAGCCGTAAACTTCGTAAACGATATTTTAGCTCAAAGGATAATAGGAATGGATGCCGTAGATCAAGTAGCTATCGACAGTTTGCTTCATGAAATTGATGGAACCGATAACTTCTCAAACATAGGGGGGGCCGTAGCCCTCGCAGTATCCATAGCTGTAGCGAAAGCTGCGGCATCGTCCTTTGGGCTACCTCTCTTCCAATACATAGGAGGCGTTTTTGCAACTGAGATTCCATACCCGCTCGGTAACGTAATAGGTGGAGGAAAACACGCTGGAGATAGGGCTCCAAACATACAAGAACTGCTTCTAATTCCCGTAGGCGCTAGGAGTTACCGCGAAGCATTGGAGGTATGCGTTAAGGTTCACAGAGAGGTGATAAAGTACCTCAGGAACGCCGACAAGTACTTTGCGGGAGGTAGAGGCGATGAAGGTGCATGGGCTGCCAACATCTCTGATGAAGATGCACTTCAAGTATTAAGTGATGCAAGCTGCAAGGTCGCCGACGAGGTAGGATGCAAAATAGTTTTAGGTGTAGACGTCGCCGCATCAAGTATGTGGATTCCTGAGAGAAAAGCATACTTCCTTAGAAGGGAAGGAAAAGTTAGGGACCGAGAGGAACAAATAAACTACGTAATTGAATTAGTTGAGAAGTACGATTTAAGATATGTAGAGGACCCCGTACACGAAGAGGATTTTGAAGGATTTAGTATGCTTGTAAAGTCTCTGGGCCATAGAGCTCTCATATGTGGCGACGACCTCTTCACAACTAATGTTGTTAGAATAAAGCGAGGGCTGGAACTTAAGGCAGCCAATGCCATCATAATAAAGCCGAATCAGGTTGGGACGCTGACGGACACCTACAAGGCCCTTAGGACCGCGAGGGCTGGAGGGCTGACGCCTATTGTGTCTCATAGGTCCGGAGAGACCGAAGACACCTTTATAAGTCATCTAGCTGTGGGGCTTAAGTGCCCAATAATTAAGGCGGGGATTCTAGGAGGAGAAAGGATAGCTAAGCATAACGAACTCATTAGAATTGAAGAGATATTAGAAAACGTTAAAAGTATGGCAGAGCCTCCTCCACAGCTAGCTCGTTGAGGTGGTAGGTGTGGCTGTACAACAAAAAGAGATGCTGATATCGCGGGAAGAGTACTTGAAGGCGGGAGTACACCTGGGTACGCACATAAAGACCATCGCTGTAAGGCCGTTTATATACAAGATTAGGCCTGACGGCCTATGCGTCATAGACTTAAGTAAAACCGATGAGAGGATTAGAATAGCGGCAAAAATGATAGCGAGGTATGACCCCACAAAAGTTGTGGTGGTCTCCTCGAGACAGTACGGATTCAGGTGCATTGAAAAGTTTGCAAACCTCACAGGGTCCATTGCCATTCCTGGCCGCTTTGTTCCAGGGACGTTTACGAACCCTAAACTTCCATTCTACATGGAGCCAGAGCTACTAATAGTCACTGACACTAGGGCGGATGAGCAGGCAATAAACGAAGCGGCGAAGATAGGTATACCGGTAATAGCACTTTGCGATACAGACAACGACGCCGCTTTCGTAGACCTGATAATTCCAGTTAATAATAAGGGCAGGAAGTCATTGGCGTTGGTCTACTGGCTCTTGACGCGCCAAGTACTTAGAGAAAGAGGAGTTATTCCACCCGACGGCGATTTACCGGTACCAGTTTCAGACTTCGAGCCTAAATTGCCGGTTGAAGAACAAGCCGAGGAAAGTTAAAGAGCGGTATATTAGAGTATCCTTTTAGGGGCTAAAAGTTGAAGAAAGTTAGATTGCCGGCGGTAGCTGGCCTGTTCTACGAGAGAGACGCGGAGGCGCTTAAAAGGAGGATAGATTGGTGCTTTGAACATCAACTCGGTCCAAGATTCATCCCCTCAGCCAACGAAAAAGGTGAAAGAAAGATAATTGGACTTGTAAGCCCTCACGCTGGCTACATGTACTCGGGGCCCATAGCTGCACACTCTTATGCTGAGCTCGCAAAAGACGGCATACCCGACGTGGTTGTAATATTGGGCCCAAACCACACAAGAATGGGCTCAGGAGTCTCCATAATTGATAGTGGATTTTGGAGGACGCCCTTAGGTACAGTTGAAGTCGATAGCGAAGTGGCAAGGAGGATAGCGAAAAACAGCGAGTTAATAGCTGTAGATGAGCTCGCTCACGAACAAGAGCATTCTATAGAAGTTCAACTGCCTTTCCTACAGTATATTTACGGCAATAATTTTACATTCGTGCCCATATGCATGATGCTCCAGATGAGGGATGTGTGCATTGACGTCGGCAACGCCATCGCAAAGGCCATTGAAGGCAAGAACGCAGTGATTATAGCATCAACGGACTTCACGCACTACGAACCCTACGACAAGGCGCATAGCAAAGACGGTAAAGTTTTAAAGGCCATAGAAGCACTGAACCCGGATTTAATGCTCAACCTTGTGGACTCTCTACCGGTTTCAATGTGCGGTCCGGGTCCTGTCGCCTCTATGCTCTACGCGGCCAAGCGGTTGGGGGCTAGTAAAGCTACAGTCTTAAAGTACGCGACTTCAGGTGACGTTACGGGAGAGAAGTTTTCGGTCGTTGGATATGGTTCTGTGAAGATTGAAAAGTGACCGTGATGTCTAGGAGCTACTTCGTTAAGGTTCCGATATGCATTATTGGTCAGTCTCTAGCTCAATATAACTATCCCGTACTATGTTACCAATCTGATGATGTCGGATTCTCGTTAACACTTGAACCTGGCAGCGGAGGACTAGAGGTCAAATGGTTAAGCCCTATAGCTGCATACATTAAAAGAAAGCTTTCCATACTTCTACCTCGCTTAGAAGCGTTGAAGGTGGACGTAAAGATGGAGTTCTCTAGGACTCTACCGTTAATAGACTCAATAATAGTGGCGCTTAGAACAATATATGGAGAAGTTGGATTAAAGGAGGTTTCCCTTTACTCGCTTTCAAAAAGGTTGGCAGTACCCAAGTGGAGGATGAGGATCACTCTTGAAGCCATGAGGGGTGAGGGGTTGATGGCTTACCGTGAAGGTGAGGGGTTGATGGAGTTGCAAGATCGTTTCCCTTGGGCCATCGGTCTGTGCATAAAGATCCCGTCTAGGTTTAAGTTCTCTAAGGCGAACGGATTCGAAGATTCCCTTGAAGCAGCAATACACTCTCTAGGTAGGTTGATCATCTCAGTAGCACGTTCAATACTTAACAGTGATTTTAAGTTGTTCCGCAACGCTCTTCAAAGGTACACTAAGTTAAGCATAGCATTATCGAATTTACCGCTTACAACCCTTAAAGCATATGAAGTGCTTTCTAGAGATGGAGAAGTTGCATGCAAAGTTGATGAGGACTTCAAGGGGTTTATGTTATTTAGCGAGAATGAGGAGGCAATGATGAAGTGCATGGAGAGGGCGAGGAAGATGGGGTTTCAGGCCTTGGCTTTAAGGGGTTGACGACCGCATGACCCTATCTATCGTAAAGTTTGGAGGGAGCGCGATTACCGTAAAGGACAGGCCCTTTAAGGTGAGGAGGCGGGCGTTAAAGAGTGTCTGCGCTCAAGTCCTTAGCCACTTCAATAAGGGCGGTAGAGTCGTAGTAGTTCACGGGGGAGGGTCTTTCGGCCACCCACTAGCTATAAAGTACGAGTTAAATAGAGGATTGACCAGCGAGGAGAGCTATGTAGGGGTTTCGCTCACCAGGTTAGCTATGAGAAAGCTCAACGAGATAGTAGTTAGGGAGTTTATAAAGCTTGGGGGCAGACCCTACGCCATCGAGCCCTCGTCCTCGTTCTTGTTAAGGGAGGAGACGATGGATAGGTACTTTATCGAATGTGTAGAGGTGGCCCTTAGAAAGGGGTTCATTCCAATTTTGCATGGAGACGTAGTCCTCGACAAAGGTAAGAGGGGCGTGTCAATTTTGTCGGGCGATACCATAGCATCAATGTTAGCCCTGGAACTAAAAGCTGATAAATTAATTTACGTGCTCGACGTCGACGGAGTATACCTCGAAGATCCTAAGAAGAGCCCTAACGCTAGGCTCATAAATTTCTTGGATAAATCCTTGCTCGAAAAGGTAGAAGCTATCTCTGGGCTAGATGCTACAGGAGGGCTTGCGAGAAAGATAAGGGAGGCGTTTAGGGCATTCGAAGGCGGCGTAGGGACCGTGTGCTTTGTAGGTTGGCGTGGAGGCAATCTGCTGAAGGCCCTTGAAGGGCTGAGGTTTAGAGGTACTTCGATAAAGGGGTGTTAAGTTGCTAGATGAAGTAAGTAACAGGAAGCTTGAGCATATAGAGATATGCGTGAAAGAAGATGTCGAGATGCACCGTAACACGACGGGCTTCGAAGATGTATGGCTAGTTCATAGATGCCTCCCCGAAATCGACGTTAGTGACGTAAGGTTAGAGACGAAGTTCCTTGGACACGAGCTAAAGGCTCCATTAATGGTTTCAGCCATGACGGGGGGCCACAGTAAAACTAAGGAAATAAATAGTACAATAGCCGAAGTGGTCGAGGAAATGGGCCTGGCAATGGCGGTTGGCAGCCAGAGAGCTGCCTTACTAAATGAAGGTCTCGCAGAAACCTTTACAGTAGTGCGCAAGAAGGCACCTACAGCGTACATAATCGCGAATATAGGGGTTGTCCAGCTCACAGCTAACTTGGATATAAGTGACGTACGCAAGATAGTGGAAATGATAGAGGCAGATGCCCTTAACATACACTTAAATCCAGCACACGAATTCTCCCAGATGGAAGGAGACCTCAAGTTTAAGGGGGCTTTACAAGCCATTAAAAGGGTTGCGGAGAATATAGATGTACCAGTAATAGTTAAAGAGACCGGATGCGGAATTTCACGAGAAGATGCCGTAAAGCTCGTAGAAGAAGCGAACGTGAAGGCCATAGACGTAGCTGGAGCGGGAGGTACAAGTTGGTGTAAAGTCGAAGCGTTGAGAGCACGAAACCGTGGCAACCACTTTAAGGCACGGGTTGCTGAAGCCTTCACAGAGTGGGGAATACCTACAGTCATAAGCTTAATAGAAGTCAGGAGCGGAGTAGACATCCCCATAATAGCATCGGGGGGCGTTAGAAGCGGGGTCGATTGCGCTAAGGCGATAGCGATAGGGGCAGACATAGCCGGTATGGCTCTACCAGTTTTGAGGGCTGCGAGTCAAGGTGTAACCGCGCTAAGAAACTTTCTTAACGTTGTGATTGAACAGCTTAAGGGCGCTATGTTCTTAACCGGGGCTCGAAACCTACACGACTTAAAGAGGGTAGACATAGTAATAACCGGCAGAGTTAAAGAGTGGCTTCAAATAAGGGGTGTAGACCTCGAGGATTACCTGAAGAGAAGGAGAGCACTATGATCTTCCCCGACGACGTGGTACAGCTAGTGAGGAAGTGCGCCTTAATCAATGCATACGAACATGGAGGAAAGGCAGCCCAAGGACCCGTCCTAGGCAAAGTAATTGCCGAGAGACCTTATCTAAGAGCCCAAGTCAAGGACTTAGCTAAGCTAGTCGAGGAGGTAATCAGCGAAGTAAATAGAATGAGCTTAGAAGAAATAAAGAGGGAAGTAGAAGAAAAGTATCTCGAAGCCGTCGTAAGGAAGAGGGAAGTAGAAGAAAAGGTGTTGCCCCCTCTACCTAACGTTGACAAGTACGAAAAAGTCGTGACCAGGTTCGCTCCAAACCCCGACGCCCCGCTTCACCTAGGTAGTTTAAGACCTTTAATTTTATCATACGAGTACGCGAGGATGTACAAGGGCAAGTTCATTCTGAGGTTCGACGATACAGATCCTAAAACCAAGAAGCCTATGCCGGAGGCTTATAAGTGGATCATAGATGACATGAAGTGGCTTGGAATAGAGGCGGACGAAATAGTGTACCAGTCCGATAGACTCGAGCTCTACTACGAAGTTTGCAAAGAGCTCCTGAGCAAAGGAGGAGCATACGTATGTACCTGTAGCCAAGAGGGCTTTAAGGTGTTGAGGGATTCTGGCAAGCCCTGCCCTTGCAGAGCACTTAGCCCTGAAGTGCATGTCGAGAGGTTTGAAGACATGATGTCTTCAAGGTACACGGAGAAGGGAGCCGTCGTCAGAATAAAGACGGATTTAAACCATCCAGACTCCTCGGTGAGAGATTGGGTTGCCTTTAGAATAATAGACGTCGAAAGGAACCCGCATCCAAGGGTTGGAAGTAAGTACTCGGTGTGGCCTACGTACAACTTCGCCTGTGCGGTTGATGACCACATGCTTGAGGTAAGCCACATTTTAAGGGCTAAAGAGCATGTAACCAATACGATAAAGCAGAGGTACATCTTCGAACACATGAATTGGCGTTTTCCCGAAACCATTCACTTCGGTAGACTGAAGCTTGCGAATATAATACTTAGTAAGTCTCAGATAAGCAAGGGGATTGCTAAAGGAGAGTTTCAGTGGTGGGATGACCCTCGCTTGGGCACAATAATGGCTGTCAGGAGGAGAGGTATATTACCGGAGACTCTAAGGGAGATAATCATTCACGTAGGTGTAAAGAGTTCTGAGGCTTCGCTAAGCTGGGAGAATATATACTCAGTAAACCGCAAGTACCTAGACCCCAAGGTTAACAGGTACTTCTGCGTACTGGACGAAGTAAAGATGGTGGTTAAGGGCGTTGGCAAGGATTTTGTAGCGAAACCGCCGCTCCACCCGGATTTCCCCGAGAGGGGGCATAGAGTGATAAGGGTTAGGGCTATTGACGACAAGGTCGAGATTTACGTCTCCAAGAGGGACCTTAAACTAATAGAGAAGAGTCCGCTCGTGAGGCTTATGTCCTTATTCAATGTTCAAGTGAAAGAGGTGGGAGAGAAGGTCATATATGCCATCTATAAGGGAGAGAGCGTTGAAGAGGCTTCAAGATTTAAGGCACCAATTATACAATGGGTCCCGGTAGACGATAACGTATGCATTGAGATCGTTATGCCTGACGCCAGCATTGCTCGAGGATTAGCAGAAAGACACCTCGAAAAACTCGATGTAGGCTCTATAGTTCAATTAGTGCGAGTGGGATTTGTGAAGCTTGACGACAAAAGCGAGCGGAAGCTGAGGTTCTATTTTGCGCACGAATAAGGTTGGAAGACGAAGTTAAAGTTTATAATACAGAGACTAGAAGTTAAGAGGTGCCTAACCCATGATTCGATGACAAGAGGGAGGTGAGGGATGCATGTCTAAGCCGAGTTATGTTAGGTTTGAAGTGCCACCTGAACTGGCAGAAAAAGCCTATGAAGCGCTTAAAGTTGCTAGGGAGACGGGAAAGATAAAGAAGGGGACTAATGAGACCACAAAGGCCGTTGAAAGGGGCTTAGCGAAACTAGTCATTATAGCCGAAGACGTTGACCCCCCCGAGGTTGTAATGCACCTACCATTGCTTTGCGAAGAAAGAAAGATACCTTATGTCTACGTGTCGAGCAAAGAGAAGTTAGGTCAAGCAGCTGGAATTGAAGTCAAGGCTGCGTCAGCGGCAATAATCGATCTAGGGCAGGCCAAGGACCTAGTGGACGAGATAGTAACTAGAGTCAATGAAATAAAGGCTAAGGCCGGCTTGCCGACAACGCCTACAGTAACTGTAGAAGAGAGGGAGAAGCCAGCTAAGAGAGAGAAGAAGAGGGAGAAATAGTACGTTTAGCGCGGAGTAAGCTTCCTTGCTTCTCTTTCTGTTTCTCTAAGCATTAATATATCGCCAACCCTAACAGGGCCTTTAACGTTTCTCGTAAGTATCCTACCTTTATCGGGGCCTTCAAGTATTCTACACCTAACTTGAATAACTTCTCCGGTAACCCCCGTTCTACCAGTTATCTGTACAACTTCAGCCGGTGTAGCATCCATTGTAGAGCTCATGAGCCTACACCTAGTAGATACGCCTTATAGGGCAAGTAGATAAATCTCTCTCTTAAATTTGTAGGTGGTAAGGGTTATAAGAAAGCCATGAAGATTCCTTAGAGGCGGTGTTTAGAATGCTTAGAGCTACCACGTGTACATTCTGCGGAAGGAACGTTCCGATCGGAAGCGGGCTCATGTACGTTAAGAACGACGGAACCATACTGTACTTCTGTTCTAGTAAGTGCAAGAAGAACATGCTAGAGCTTGGGAGAAACCCTGCTAAGCTTAAATGGTGCCGAAAGACTAGGAAGGTGTACAAGTAATGGCTGTAGAGAGGACCCTGATAATAATCAAGCCCGGAGCCGTCGTAAGGGGGCTTGTAGGGGAAGTCCTCTCGAGACTTGAGAAGAAGGGGTTGAAGATCGTAGGCTTAAAGATGCTGAAGATGTCTAAGAAGAAAGCTGAAGAGCTATACTCTGTACATAAGGGTAAGCATTTCTATGAAGAGTTGATAAATTACATAACCTCCGCTCCCGTAGTTGTGGGAGTAGTTGAAGGCGACGATGCCATTCAAGTAGTTAGAAGAGTTATAGGACCAACGAACCCCAAAGAAGCACCTCCAGGAACTATTAGGGGTGACTACGGAATATCAATAACCCAAAACATAATCCACGCCTCAGATAGCATGGAGAGCGCTCAAAGAGAAGTGAAAATATTCTTTAGTGAAGAAGAGCTGTGCAGCTACTCGAGAGCTGACGAAGCCTGGCTCTAACGTAAATCACTTTCAATCGACAGATTAAAGAGGTCCTCCCTCAGCTTTTCACCTATCTGGTTTATCTGAGGGAGGTGTTATAGGTGAGTATTACCTTAGAAAGTAAAAGGGTTAGATCGCCTATTCTATGCGTGCTAGGACACGTAGACGTTGGTAAAACGCTCCTGTTGGATAAGATAAGAGGGACTGCAACAATGTTTAGGGAAGTTGGGGCCATGATGTAGCGCCTCGAGGCGCTACGTGGCAAACCCAACATATTGGTGCGTCCTTCTTACCCTGGTCTGCCTTAGAGAAGATTTGTGGTCCATTACTTAGGAGCGTAAAGGTCGAGATCAAGATACCTGGATTCTTGGTTATAGATACTCCAGGTCACGAGGTTTTCGTTAACTTGAGAAAGAGGGGAGGCTCCATAGCAGATATGGCTATCCTAGTCATAGACGTTCTTGAAGGGTTTGAGGAGATAACGTATGAGTGTTTAGAGATATTAAAGGCTAGGAGAACCCCGTTTGTAGTCGCTGCAAATAAGATAGATAAGATATCTGGGTGGGTCGAGAACGAGTTTAAACCGTTTACTGAAACAATAAAGCAACAGCCACTACAGGTACAGAAGAGGCTCGACGAGCTCATATACGCTATCGTGGCTAAGTTTGAAGAGCTTGGTTTTCAGGCAGATAGATATGACCGGATAAGAGATTTCACCAAGACTGTTGCTATAATACCTACTAGCGCTAAGACTGGGGAAGGGATACCTGACTTACTACTAGTCCTAGCAGGCTTATCTCAGAGGTATATGTTGAAGAGGCTTTTCGTTAAAGAAGATGTAGCTAAGGGAGTTGTGTTAGAGTGTAGGGAAATGCCTGGCCTAGGCACAGTAGCCGACGTTATAATTTACGACGGCATACTAAGGAAGGATGACGTCATTGTGCTTGGTGGGCTCAAGGGGCCCATTGCGACTAAAATTAGGAACATTCTAATGCCTAAACCTATGGATGAAATGAGGGACCCGGAAGACAAGTTTAAGAGCGTTGATGAGGTCGTAGCCGCCGCTGGCATTAGAATTGTGGCTCAAGGCCTTGACGAAGCCGTAGCCGGTAGCCCACTGTTTTCAGCCAAAAGCCAGGCTGACGTGGACGCCGCCGTAAAGCAAGTCTTAGAGGAGATATCGAAGATAAGAATAACTACGGATACGATAGGGGTCGTCGTTAAAGCGGACACTCTAGGTTCCCTCGAGGCTCTGACCTTAAAGTTGCAGGAGCACAACGTCCCCGTGAGGTTAGCCGATGTAGGAAAGATATCGAAGAGGGACGTTGTAGAGGCTGCGATAACGAAGGAGAGAGATCCTTATCACGGCGTAATCTTAGCTTTCAACGTAGGCGTAAACCCCGACGCTGAACAAGAGATAGAGAGCAGAGGCATACCAGTCTTTAAGAGCAACGTAATTTATAGGCTCATAGAGGACTACTTGGATTGGGTTAAGAAGAAGATGGAAGAAGAGCGTAGGCAAACACTGTCCTCTCTCATATTGCCCGGTAAAGCGCAGATATTGAGGGGTTACGTCTTTAGGAGAAGCGACCCAGCAATAGTTGGAGTTGAAGTTTTGGCTGGAAGACTTAAGCCGGGATATCCTCTGATGAACGCCAAGGGGAGGAAGCTTGGAACGATAATGCAAATACAGGAGCAGAAGAAGAGCTTGAACGAGGCGGTTGCCGGACACGCGGTTGCAATATCGATTAAAGGGGACGTAATGGTTGGCAGGCAAATAGACGAAGGAGACTACTTGTATGTTGATGTACCCTTAGAACACATCCGAATACTAAAGGAGAAGTTTTCAAATCAACTATCAAAAGAAGAGCTAGAGTTACTCGACGAGATAGCGAAAATAAAGAAGACGGCTGGAAGTTATTAATTAATTCAATGACCTCAAAGTTTTTAGCTAAGCCAAAGAGTGAGTTCACGCTAAGGGGTGAAAGAAAACGCCCGAGTTCAAAGTAGTAGTATCCGATCCGTTGACTGGTAAGGCTCAGCAGATAACTGTTAGTGGGCCTCAGGCTAACGCGTTGATTGGATTAAGGATAGGTGATGAAATTGACGGCACGCTCATTGGAATGCCCGGCGTTAGACTCGTGATTAGAGGTGGAAGCGATAGGAGCGGGGCACCAATGAGGCCAGATCTTCCCGGCCCCGTCAAACGAAGGCTATTGCTTAGCCAAGGCCCCGGCTTTAGGCCAGAGAGGAAGGGTCTAAGAAAGAGGAAGCTTGTCCGAGGAAATACTATTTCAGAGGACATAGTTCAAATAAACATGGCCATAAAGCGCGAAGAAAAGGTGGCTGAAAGTGGCTGAAGACTGGGTAAAGAGACAGGCCGAACTAAATATCGGTACGACGGGCCACGTGGATCACGGCAAGACTACCCTTACTTGGGCACTCTCAGGCGTTTGGGCTTCAAAGCACTCTGAAGAGCTTAGGCGAGGGATAACACTTAGGCTCGGTTATGCGGACACCACTGTCCTGAAGTGTCCTAAGTGTCCGCCACCTCAGTGTTATACTACCTACGCGCTATCTGGGACGAGATGCAAGCACTGTGGATCTGACCTCGAGTTCGTGAGAAAGTATTCCTTCGTAGACTGTCCTGGACACGAGATTGCACGCCCATAATGGGCGTGCAACGTGATATGTTAATGGCTACGATGCTTGCTGGAGCAACGCTATTTGACGGCGCCATACTCGTGATCGATGCTACAGTTCCATGTCCTCAACCCCAGACGCGGGAGCACTTGAAGGCACTTGAAGTGCTGGGAGTAAAGAACGTCGTGGTAGTGCAGAATAAGATTGAAGTAGTCTCAAAGGAAAAGGTCGTCGAGAACTATCGCCAGATAAAGGAGTTTTTAAAAGATACAGCGCTACGTGATGCGCCTATAGTCCCGATATCGGCACTCCATAGAGCAAACCTTGATGTCTTAATAGAGACCATCGAGAAGACCATTCCTACTCCAAAGAGAGATACATCCAAGCCTCTAAGAGCATTGATAGCCAGGTCATTCGACATAAATAAGCCTGGAACCCCTCCGGAGGAACTAAAGGGCGGGGTCTTAGGAGGATCTATAATTCAAGGGATTGCAAGGGTTAGCGACGAGATAGAGATAAGGCCTGGAATTAGGATTGAGAAGGGCGGGAAAGTAGAGTACGAGCCCCTATTCACTGAGTTAGTGAGCTTAAAAGCTGGAGACGTAGACGTAGAGGAAGCTAGACCTGGAGGTCTAATAGGGTTTGGCACTAGCCTCGATCCTTCAATAACGAAGGCTGACTCGCTTGCTGGCAGCGTTATAGGTAAGCCGGGCACATTGCCTCCAACACTTTTCGAATTAAGTTTGGAAGTTGTTCTATTTGAAAAGGCCGTTGGGACTGTCGAGATGGTGAAGGTTGAAAGCATAAAGCCCAACGAGGTTTTAATGATAAACGTCGGAACAGCTACGACCCTAGGGACTGTGACTAAGTCTTCAAAGGATATCGTATCATTGAAGTTACGAAGACCCGTCTGCGCTGAAGCTGGAACTAGAGTAGCTGTGAGCCGACAAATAGCTAGTAGGTTTAGGCTAATAGGGTACGGAGTTATAAGGTGATTATGGAGGGGCTTAGATATAGTTAAGGTACTTTTCGACACGAACTTCTTGATGGCGATGTTCGAGAGACCCGTAGATGTGGTCAAGAGAGTTGAGGAGGTGCTCGAAGTAAGTGTTGAGCCTGTAATCTTAAAGTCGCAGATCCGCGAACTTGAGAATATCGCTAACTCCGATAAGAGGCTGAAGGCTTCGAGGACGGCTCGTGCGGTCCTACAGTGCATTAAAGACAGGTTTAGCGTAGTTGAGGATTTTGGAGGAGTCGTCGACGACGTCCTGCTCGAAGTCTCTAGACGTGAGGGTTACATCGTAGCAACGAACGATAGAGAGCTTCGACGGAAGCTTCGGAGCAACGGTATAAGCGTCATATACTTGAGGAGTGATGGGAAAGTAGAAATTGAAGGTTTTCAACCTTAGCAAGCTACAGAAAGTTTAATACAAAAAGCTTGAGGTTTCTAAACTTACGCAATACTCCAAGTTTAAGCTCACGGTGAAGAATCCATGTACTACTTAGTCACCATGTCAGATGAAGTTAGGATTCCACCAAGTAGGTTTAACGAGAAGCTCGAAAACGTTGCTTTTGATAGTTTGAAGTCCATGTATGAAGGAATAGTCATAAAGGGCGTTGGATTGGTAGTCGCAATACTTGGAGTAAAGGTTTCCCCCGTTGGTAGGATATTGCCGGGCGACGGCGCAACATATCACAAGGTTAAGTTTGACGCTCTCGTCTACCTACCGGTTGAAGGGGAAGTGGTTGAAGGGGAAGTAGTAGATATAGTAGACTTTGGAGCGTTCATCAGGATAGGGCCCATAGATGGGCTTGTACACGTCTCGCAGGTAGCCGATGATTTTATATCATTCGATAAGAAGAAGGGAGAACTTTTGTGTAAGCAGACGAGGAGGAAACTGTCTAAAGGAGATGTTGTAAGAGCTAGGATTGTAACCATTAGCGTAAGTGGTATGAGATTAAATGAAGTCAAGGTAGGCCTAACCATGAGGCAGCCATTCCTAGGAAAGATAGAGTGGATAAACGAAGACCTCAAGAAGGAGAAGGCTCCAACTAGGGTGAAGGAGAAGTGAGTAAGAGGGCTTCTGCGAGGTTTAAGTGCTGCTTAAGGTGTAAATCCCTTCTCCCAAGTCAAGCCAATGTATGCCCTAATTGTAAGTCTAGCGAATTTAGTTTCGATTGGAGCGGCTTGGTCATAGTATTCGACACTGAAAACTCCCTTATAGCAAGCGCTCTGAAGATAACGAAGCCCGGCAGGTACGCTATTAAGTGCAGGTAAGGAGTCTTGAGGCTGAAGGCGTATAAGGTAGACGAAAACATTCGAAGAGAGCTTAGCAAGCCTTGGGGCCAAGTCATTACCAACGAGGAAATAGCGGCTGGAGAACTCGAGAAGAATCTAGAGAGGATGGAGGCACGCATAATATTGACCGTAGGGGACGTAACCACCAATACATTTCTCGAAAGGGGGATAAAGCCCAAGGTAGCTATCGTGGACTCGAAGACCTTACGGGGACCTTATCATGTCGACCTAACGAGTAAAATGGAAGTGGTCGCCGAGGTCATAAACCCGCCAGGGCACGTAGCCGTCAAGGCTATAGAAGTCATAAGTAGGGTGATCGAAAGAGGGGGGCTAGTCGTAGTGAAGGGTGAAGAGGACCTGCTCGTCATTCCATCGATACTCGCGCTACCCGAGGGAGCCGTAGTAGCATACGGTCAGCCGAATGTAGGAGTAGTACTAATAAAGGTGGACAAAGATAAGAAGGAGAAGGTTAAAGAGGTATTAAGGTCTATGAGGGAGGTAGAGGTCGATGACTCAATACCAAGTTAAGGTCTTAAGAGACGTAGAGAACAAGGTCCTAAACAGGAGGGAGCTCCTACTACAAATAGATCATACCAGCGCTAGGACCCCCACAAGAAGTGAGGTTAGAGAGGTCGTCTCCTCAATGTTCGGCGCTCCACAGAACCTAATCGTGATCAAGAGCATAAGGACGGTATCTGGGACGAACGTTACTAAAGCCCACGTGCACATATACGGGGACGAGAAGGCGCTGGAGGAAGTAGAACCGAAGTACATGAAACTCAGGAACTTTGGAAAGAAAGAGGAAAAGAGCGGCACATGAACGGAGGACGATCGTTGCACAAGACCGTAGTACTGGGCATAGAAGCTACCGCTCACACCTTTGGTTGCGGAATAGTTGACGCCGACGGTAAAATCTTGGCCAATGTAAACGACACTTACATCCCAGCAAGAGGAGGAATTCATCCAAGGGAGGGCGCCCAACACCATTCCGACGTTGCCCCACGCGTCATTAAGAAGGCGCTAGCCCAAGCCAACTTAAGCCTTGAGCAGGTGGACGCTATAGCAGTTGCTCTGGGACCGGGGTTAGGTCCCTGCCTTAGGGTTGGCGCTACGATAGCTAGGGCTTTGGCAGTCGCATATAGGAAGCCTCTCGTTCCAGTTAATCATGCAGTGGCTCACATAGAGATAGCTAAACTGACCACTGGCTTCAAAGATCCATTAATAGTATTCGTGTCTGGCGGAAACACTATCATAGCGGCGTACTCCGACGGAAGGTATAGGGTTTTCGGCGAGACCCTCGATATAGCTCTAGGAAACCTGCTAGACACCTTTGCTAGAGAGGCAGGATTACCACACCCTGGCGGACCAAGGATAGAAGAGTTAGCGAGGAAAGGGGAGAAGTTGCTTAAGCTACCGTACATAGTTAAAGGGCAGGACGTCTCGTACTCCGGGCTATTAACCGCGGCAACTAGGCTCCTTAAGGAAGGTCACAGACTTGAGGATTTATGCTATAGCTTGCAGGAGTATGCCTTTGTCATGCTTTCTGAAGTTGCTGAGAGGGCGCTGACCTACACCGAAAAGAAGGAACTAGTGTTGACAGGCGGCGTCGCCGCTAATAGCGAGCTTCAGAGGAAGCTAATGATCGTAGCTGAAGAACATAATGCGAAGTTTGGAGTGGTTCCTAAAGCGCTTTCAGGCGATAACGGCGCTATGATAGCCTGGACAGGCGTTTTAGCCTACACCCATGGGGTCACGGTGGACGTAGAAAGAAGTTACGTGAAGCCGAGGTGGAGGCTTGATGACGTCGATATACCTTGGGTTTAATGGGCGAATGATAAGGAAGGGCGCTGAAGCGGAGCTCTACCTGATAGACTTTTTGGGCATGCCAGCGGTACTCAAGAAGAGGATCTCGAAGCGCTATAGAGCTAAGGAGCTCGACGAGTACATTAGGAGGCTGAGGACGGCCCACGAAGTTACAATGATGTTCCACGCTAGAGTTTGCGGCGTCCCGGTTCCGGCTATATTTGACGTCGACCCGAACGAGGGCGTCATAATAATGGAGTATATTCCAGGGCCCACGCTTAAAGAGATGACGTTAAGGGGGCTTGACGTGGCTCCAATTTTTAGGCTCATAGGCTTCTACGTTGGTAGAATGCATGTTAACAACATAGTTCACGGGGACTTAACCCCAGCCAACGTAGTCGTACCGGAGTTGGAGAAGCCTTTCTTCGTGGACTTCGGGCTTGCAGATAGAACTGGAGAGCTTGAGGCTTTAGGGACCGATATACACTTAATGATTAGAGCTCTCGAGAGTACCCATTACAATAAGGTTAGAGAGCTCTTCGAAGCCTTCTTAAGTGGCTACAGGGAGGTCATGGGGGCTAAGACTAATGACGTGATGAAGAAAGTTAGAGAAATTAGGAGGAGGGGAAGGTATGTCGAGGAGAGGAGGATTAAGGCTCATTGACGTTCACTGCCACCTACACGACGAGGCTTTCGACGGTGATAGAGATAACGTCATAAAGAGAGCCTTGGATAACGGCGTTGAAGTCATGGTAACTTCGACTCTAAGCCTTCATGAGCTTAAAAAGGCTTTTGAAATAGCTAGGAGGCATGAGTATGTTAAGGTGTCGGCAGGTTTCAACCCTTTAAACACTTCGATGACTGAAGCAGAAGAGTTAGCGCGTGAAGTAAAGAGGGTTAGAAATTCGATACTAGCTATAGGAGAGGTTGGTTTAGACTTCTTCTTCATGAAGGGGGAAGATCGAGACGCGCAGGTTAAGGTCTTTAGGTTCTGGATTAGCGTTGCTTCAGAGCTAAAGTTGCCGATAGTGGTTCACTCTAGGAGCGCTGGAAGGTACGCCATAGAGTTATTGATTGAGGAGGATTATGATAGGGTTTTAATGCATGCTTTCGATGGTAGTAGTGGATGGGCGTTGAAGGGGGTCTCGAAAGGTTTCCTCTTTTCCATCCCTCCATCAATCGTAAGGTCGCGACAGAAGATTAAGCTTGTAAGATCCATTCCGTTAGATTTCCTAGCTGTCGAGAGCGATGCACCTGTCCTCGGCCCAACGCCTACGGAAAGAAATGAACCTTTAAATATCGTCGTAGGGGCAACTAAGATTGCCGAAGTCAAGAAGATTGATTTAGCTGAAGCATGTGAAGCTTTGTATTCAAACTCAAAGAGTTTCTTCAAACTTTAAGTTAGAAGTTTATTTTGTCTTCTTCCTTTACGGTGCGTAGGACTATCATCGTCTGAGTTGAGGTGACCCCCTCAACTTCTCCTATCCTATCTATTATCTTAGCCAACGAGTCTCTACTGCTCGCTCTAATCTTTAGGACTGCATAGTACTCGCCGGTTACATCGTATACCTCGTAGACGTCGTCTATTGATGCTACCTCTTTTAGAACTTCTTTGAACTTCATGGGATCGGCCTTCAAGAGGACTATTGCTGTAAATCCCTTCCCTACCTTTGCTGGATCTATGACAGCCCTAAAGCTTTTGATTACTCCAAGTTTTTTGAGCTTTTGGACTCGGAGATGGACGGTAGCTTCGCTGACCCCTATACTTGAGGCTATCTTCGAAAAAGGCATTCTTGCGTTTTCCTGCAACATTTTAAGGATTTTCAAGTCTACTTCGTCGAGTCCCTCCATAATTCTTTAACCCCTACTTCAAAAAGTTGAGCTTTGCTTTAGATAATTTTCAAGTAACCCTTAACTATTTAAGGTTTAAACGAAAGACCTATGAAATCCTTAATAGCGTAGGCAGTAGAAGTATTCCTTGATGATGCAGAGGAGAGCCTTCGACCTACCATTGCATGACGGCAAGGCCCCTAGGTGGCTCTATGAAAGGATGGTCAGGTTGGCGAGTTGCATTTTAGCGATAATAATCGATGAGTATGGTCCTAGAGGGTTCCTAGAAAGGGTAGCAGACCCCCTGTGGTTTCAAGCTTTAGCTTGCACTCTAGGATACGACTGGGATAGTAGCGGTACTACAACAGTTACGTGCGCTGCGATTAAGAAAGCTCTACGAAATAGAGAGCTTGGAGTAAAAGCTTGTGGAGGTAAGGGTAAGACCTCGCGGCTTACGCCTCAAGAGATAGTCGAGGTCTGCAAGCTTTACGATATTGAAATCTACGCATCCAGCCTAGTAAAGGCAAGCAGGCTTGTAGCAAAGATAGACACCTCAGCCATACAGGCTGGATATCAGTTGTATCATCATATGTTCTTCATAGCTGAGGACGGTTCTTGGGCCGTGGTACAACAGGGAATGAGAGAGAAGTACGCGAGAAGGTTCCACTGGCTTTCAACGGAGTTAAATAACTTCAGCGAAGAGCCCCATAGCGGAATAGTTGGAGACACTGTTCATCAAAGCGTCCTAAACTTAACGGATAAAGAGAGTAGAGAAGCTAGGAAGCTATGCGTTGAGGTGGCGAAGGAGGGGCCTGAAAGAGTTAAGAAGCTACTTAGAGTTGCCTACACGAAGATTAGGGGCCCTCTCGATCAATGGCTACAGAGAGAGGGTACCGTAAATATCGACGTTTATAGGCTGCCGCAGACCGTCAATTGGACTGCGCTGGAGGAAGCACTTCGATTAAGCCCTTCAAGCTTCGAGGAGTTACTGCTAATTGATGGCATGGGCCCCCTGACTATAAGGAGCCTTGCGCTGATAGCTAACCTCATATTCGAGGCGAAGTTAAGCTGGAGGGACCCTGTAAAGTATTCGTTTGCGTTCGGCGGCAAGGACGGGATACCTCACCCGGTCGACGTCAAGAGGATGGATGAAGCAATAGGTTTCCTAGAAGCCGCTGTCGATAAAGCAAACGTTGATTGGAAGGAGAAGAGGGAAGCTCTTAGAAGGTTAGCCGGCTTACTTGTTGGCGTGCATGAGCGTAATCGACGCGAATAGCCTTAAAATAATTGGGTACCGAGATAATTTTAAGTTGCGCTAGGCAAAGGGGTTTAAAGCACTTGTCGTCGAGCGCTGAAGAGAGGATAGTAGCAGTCGTGCCAGCACTTACGCCAGAGCACTTAGCTTTAAGTAAGTTGTACTTCGTGATCGTAACGAATAAGAGAGTTATGGGGCTTTACTGCGGAGGCCTCTTATCCGGAATCGATAGGTTTGCCTCTATACTGGAGGCCCTAGGATGGACTCCGGTCGCAAAGTACTCATTAGCTAAAGAGATCCTCCTAGCTCCCAGCAGCGT
Source organism: Candidatus Nezhaarchaeales archaeon (assembly GCA_038887515.1). GTDB lineage: Archaea > Thermoproteota > Methanomethylicia > Nezhaarchaeales > WYZ-LMO8 > WYZ-LMO8. Next base: position 31,635 of record JAWAKK010000002.1, read on the forward strand.
ACCGCTCGACAAACCTATGATAGGAGAGGAGGCTGAAGTAGACATTGAAGAGCTGGAGAAACTCTTACAAGCTAGAAAGAACAACTTCGTCTATAGCTTGGACGAGATAAGCGAAGTGAGGATAGAGCCTAGGAGGGGACACGACGTTTTCTATAATTTCACGATAGTAGCTAAAGGAAAGTCGAAGAAACTACTAGTCAGCGTAAGAGTCATCAGAATCGTCGAGGATCTGTTTAAAAAGGTGCTTAAAGAGAAGCTTAAGATAACTTATTGAGCGTCTTCAGCCTTAGCGCCTACCTCGCTAGCAAGCTCCTTAAGCATCCTGCAGGCTTCATAGACCTCTTTTTCAGCTTCCTCCTTAATCGAAGCTCTACAAGAGACCTCTACCTCTATGTACAGCTCGCCATCCCTCTTAGGGCGAGACTTGACGTAGACCGACCTGAACTTCTTCATAACCTCGTCTATTAGGGGTGCGAGAGAAGACTCCTCGATCCCGCTAACCTTAATGGTTTTAAAGATGAAAGCAGTTCTCGAAAGCCTAGAGACTATAGGTTCTACATGTAGCTCGAACATGGCTTTCATCTCCGATGGGACCCCGGGCAGTGCTATGATGGTAGTAGCTCCAACCTCTATCAGACATCCTGGGGCTGTACCTACAGGGTTAGAGAGGGGCTTACCGCCTTCCGGTAGCCTAGCCATCTTTAGCCTAGGAGGCGTAACGTCTCCGCCGTACTTCTCTTCAATCATGCGAAGCGCTTCTTGGTTAAGCTTAAGACGAAGGCCTAGGGCAATCGAGATGCTCTCAAGGGTCCTATCATCGAAGGTGGGGCCTAAGCCGCCGGTAGTGATTATAAGCTTTGGCTTCCTATCTAGCGCTTCCCTTATCGCGGCGCTACATTCCTCAACTTCATCGCTTACGGTGGTAATCCTCTTAACTATGCCGCCAAGCCTAGTTATCCTATCAGCGATCCAAGATGCGTTCGTGTTAACGACCCTACCCGTTAGAAGTTCGTTACCTATGGTTATGAGTTCTACCGTAAGGTCCTCCATACTACCACCGTCGATTCAAAAAGCAAGCTCTAGGAGACCATCTTCGACGATGGTTTAGCTCTATTATAAACCTTCCGCAAAACACCGTAATAGCTTCTGTAGCTTCTTGGCTTTAAGTAAGTACTCGAGGTACATTGCTTTTACGGTTTGGCGAGCGAGCCATCCACTATGTTGTTAGGAGCTTATTGACGTTCAAGTTAAGAACAACTTCTGCGATGTCGCTTGAGTACTCTCCAATCCTCCTTACGTCCTCCAAGATCATTTTTATACTTGGAGAAAGCATTCTTCCAAACCTCTCCGCGATAGCTTTTAGTGCTTCCTCTTCTATCAGCGCCATCTTCTTCGCCTCCGACACTACTTCCTCCGCTAGAGCGTAGTTCCTTTCGAAGAGGGACTTCATGGATTTTTCGAGCATAGATCTAGCGAAGGAACTCATGCCGGAAATCTTCTCAAGTACATAGTCTTCAAGCTTATCCTCAAGCAGTAGAGTGCTCTTAGCTATCCTTGCAGCGTGGTCAGCAGCTCGCTCTACGAATTTAACAATAACCCTGTAGCCCAAGCAGTCCTTCGGGTTTTCGAGCCCAATATCCCTTAAAACCCTACTGTTTTGAACCGTAGCCTTAAGTTGTCTAACTATGTAGAAGCCGAAGCGATCGACCTCATCGTCGAGCTCAATTATGTTCTTGGCTAAATCCTTATCCATGTTAATCAAGGCGTTCACAGCACCTTCAAGCATTGAGGACGCTACCAGGTACATACGCCTAAGGGCGGATGCCACCGATAGCTCGTGATAGCTAACCAAGACCTTCAACACCATCTCTCGAGGGCTATCAGATATAATCTCTGTGCCCACGAGCCTCCTCTTCACGAGTTCGCTTATAGTGCTCCTCTGCTGTTGTGTTATCTGACTACCCGACGTAACTACGGTGATGGAGCTATAGCCATTAAGGTATAGAGCTATTATTGCGCGCACTACCTTGTCGGGAGCATCCTTGTCTGATACCTTAAGCACCGCTTCTTGAGACTTAATGGTTGGTTTAACTAGTTCCTTAGGAGTTATGATGAGAGAGTTTCCTTCCCGTAACACTACAACTTGGCTACCGGCCTCAAGGCCCATCTCGGAGACCCATCTCTTCGGCAAGGAAACTATGTAAGTCGTCTTGCCAGTAAGCTGAATCCTCCTTACCTCCTCGCTCCTCATACACCTCGACCAATCTATATAGCTAACTTTTCAACTATATAGTTTATCAAGACAAGCTATATATTTGTTACTTTGAAACCCTTATTTTAGAGATTTATGAAGGCGGTCGTTAGAACGACATTGATAGTAGTTTGCGTAATTGCAATTGCTATTGGAGGTGCGGTAGCTTATCAGCTGTTTCAAACACCACAAGCTGGTAGTGAGGGAGGCGCTCAAGGTGGACAAGTACAAGAAGGAGGAAGGGAAGGACAGCAAGGAGGCGGGGAAACAGTTCAAGAAAAACTTGTATCACTTGAAGGGGCTGGCGCTACATTTCCGTTTCCGCTAATAGATAAGTGGATCACGGAGTACAACAAGGTCAAGCCCAACGTCCTCATAAACTACAAGCCTATTGGTAGTGGTGGTGGAATTAGGGCTCACATGGAGAAGACGGCGCACTTCGCAGTAAGCGATGTCCCACTTAGCCCCAGTCAATACAGGAACGCTAGCGGCAGCCTCCACATACCGTTAACGATAGGGGGCGTAGTGCCTATCTACAACATTCCAGGTATAACTAAGATGCTCAACTTCACCGGAGCAGTCTTAGCGAAGATCTATCTCGGCGAAATAACGAAGTGGAACAATCCTGAACTCGTTGCCCTAAATCCCGGGGTCAGTCTACCAGATAAGGACATAATAGTCGTCCGAAGAGCGGACGCTAGCGGGACCACGTTCATCTGGACGAGCTACCTTTCAGCTGTATCTCAAAGTTGGAGGGAAAAGGTTGGCGCAGGAACCTCGGTAAACTGGCCTACGGGGCTTGGTGCCAAGGGGAACGATGGAGTGGCCGCTACGGTCAAACAAACGCCCTACTCTATAGGATACGTAGAGTTCACGTACGCTAAGACCAATGACCTCACGTACGGTCGTGTACGAAATGCAGCTGGAGAATTCGTTGAGCCTAGCATAGAGTCGTTCATGAAGGCAGCCGCCATAACTTTGCCTAGAGGTGATGAGAGCTGGTCGGGCGTTTCAATAGTCAGCAGTATTGTGAACAATAGGGAGGCTAGAGGTGTATATCCAATAACGAGCTTCTCCTACTTCATAGTGTACAGGGAGCTTAGCGTCTTCCAAGACATGGATTTAGACAAGGCTAAGGCATTGGTATACTTCCTGTGGTGGTGCATGCATGAAGGGCAGCGCTATGCCGCTGAATTGTACTACGTCCCGCTACCCTCCAACGTAATAAAAATCAACGAAGAAACCATCAGGATGATTACATTCAATGGAGTGCAGGTCTACGGTGGCTGATAGAGTGCGCGCGAAAATTAGCCTTAAAACTCCCAATTTTATTTACGGTTTGAGATCTTGGATTCCTCAATTTAAATATATATTTAAAGGCGATAGAATCTTTAAGGCGCTTTGCGTTGCCGTTGCTTCAAGTGTAATCCTTATTCTAGGATTGATGGTTTACGAGTTAACCTTACGTTCTAAATTATCGATAGAGACCTTCGGCTTAGGTTTTATGGTGGGTACCACATGGGACCCGGTCAAGGAAGTTTTTGGAGCCTTGCCGCTCATACTCGGCACGCTGGCTACGTCCGCGATCGCGCTACTCATAGGTCTGCCCATAAGCTTGGGCATTGCCTTAGCTATTTCGGAGTACATGCCCAAGAGGTTGGGTAAATCATTCACGTTCCTGGTAGAACTCCTGGCCGCAGTACCAAGCGTGGTCTACGGGCTTTGGGGGATGTACGTCCTCATCCCATTTCTACGTGACAACGTATACCCGTTTCTGCAAGTTGCGCTGGGCTTCATCCCATTATTCTCCGGTCCAATATACGGTGGAGGCGTTTTAACTGGGGGCATCGTGCTAGCAATCATGATAGTGCCGATAATCTCCTCTGTTACGAGAGACTTGTTTTCGTCGGTTCCGCAATCCATGAGGGAGGCAGTCCTAGCGTTAGGAGCTACAAAGTGGGAGACCGCGAAGACTGTAATGAGCTACGCGCGCTCCGGCATCCTAGGCGCGGCGCTTCTCGGTTTAGGGAGAGCTATGGGCGAAGCTATGGCCATCTCGATGGTCATAGGTAACCAGTTCAAGTTACTCCCCTCATCCCTCTTCGACGCTTGGTACACCATGTCGGCAATGATAGTGAACGAACTCTTAGAGGCAGTTCACGAGCTCCACGTTAGCGCCCTAATAAACGTTGGGCTACTACTCCTAGTCATAAACCTAGTGGTCGTAATTCTGGCGAGGCTCATCGTCTGGCGATCCCTAAGGATGGTTAAGGGGGTCATGAGGGAGTGAAGGTTACCTCCAACTATACTTTGAGGAAGGTTAAGGACAAGATCGTGCACTTAATGGTTTACTTAGCGCTCGCAGTAGCCCTAGTCCCGCTTTTCAGTATTATTTTCGAGGTAGCGAAGAGGGGGCTAGGAGCGATAAGCCTAGACTTCTTCTTTAAGCCCACGCCAGCCGTAGGGGAGGCAGTAGGCGGGATTGCGAACGCTATACAGGGCACCTTCATAACCATCGGGTTGGCGTCTCTAATAGGAGTACCCATAGGAGTAATATCCGGAATCCTATTAAGCGAGTATGGTGAAAGCAGGTTATCGTCAATTATAAGGTTCTTCAACGAGGTGCTCAACGGGGTACCGTCAATAGTCATCGGTATATTCTGCTACGCTATCATAGTCCTAGCTATAGGCTTCTCGGTTACGGCGGCATCATTTGCCCTGGCAATAATAATGATACCGATCGTTACTAGGACGACGGAGGAGGCACTCAAGATAATCCCAGCAACAATAAGGGAGGCAGCCCTAGCTCTCGGGATTCCGAGGTGGAAGACCACTATGTACGTGGTCCTGAGGGGAGCAAAGAAGGCCATAATTACGGGGGTACTACTGGCGATCGCGAGGATATCCGGAGAATCAGCGCCAATACTTGTTACCATGGGGTTCTGGAAGTGGTGGTTCATGGGGCTCGACAAGTCGGTAGCTAACTTAACGTTAAACATATTCCTATTCGCCAAGTCGCCTTTCGAGAACTGGATAGTCCTAGCTTGGGGCTCGGCCTTGATACTCATCTTCATAGTTCTCGGGATAAATGTGATAGTTAGGGCATTGATGAAGGGGGTGTAGGCACGTGACGATATATAGGGTTGAAGCTATAATGAAATGTAAAATAGAGATAGAGGACTTGAACGCTTGGTACGGCTCTAAGCAGGTCCTTAAGGACATCAACATGAGGGTGGCAGAGAGGGCGGTTACGGCTGTAATGGGTCCCTCTGGGTGCGGCAAGACAACGCTAATACGCTGCATAAACAGGATGCACGAGCTTGTCCCGGGAGCTCGCGTTACTGGAAAGGTGTTCTTCAACGGAGTAAACATATACGATAGTAAGGTCGACCCGGTCCAAGTGAGGAGGAGGATCGGTATGGTCTTCCAGAAGCCGAACCCTCTACCCATGTTCTCGATATACGATAACGTCGCCATAAGTCCAAGGCTCAACGGTGTTAGGAGTAGAGAAGTTCTAGACTCCATTGTTGAGCGTAGCTTAAAGCTCGCGGGGCTATGGGACGAGGTAAAGGACGACCTAGACAAGCCAGCTACAAGCCTATCGGGAGGACAGCAACAGAGACTCTGCATAGCTAGGGCGCTTGCAGTTGAGCCCGAAGTCATATTAATGGACGAGCCTACGTCGTCTCTAGACCCTATCTCCGCCGCCAAGATAGAGCATCTCATTAGGAAGCTAGCTGAGCACTACACGATAATCATTGTAACCCACAACCTACAGCAAGCCGCAAGGATATCCGACTATGTAGCCTTCCTCTACTTAGGAGAGCTAGTCGAGTACGGACCCACAAGGAAGGTCTTCGAAGACCCCGAGAGCGAGCTAACGTCTAGGTACATATCCGGAGTGTTCGGCTAAGCGTGAGACCTAGTAGACTGGTAGAGCGGTGCAGTTGAAGACAGACTCTGCCAAACGTGCTTAAAGAGAAGGGAAGAGCTAGAAAGCACAAGCAAATATTAGGTGAAGTTTAGAGTGGCATAAAGTCTTCCGGCTTCGGAATCGTCTTCGGTAGACCTTTCCTCTCCCTTATCTTTAGTATCAAGTCCGTTAGCATTGACTCGGGAACGGGCTGCCAACCCTTAAACTCAGTAGCCCAGAAGGCGCGGCCAGCAGTTGCACTCCTAATCTCATTGGCGAGGTCGAAGGTCTCGGAGACAGGTATCTCGCCCTTAAGAATCATGAGTGTCTCCTGGGCCTCTAAGCTACTTACCTTACCGCGGTGGGTCATAAGCACTCTAGTCAATCCGGAAATGTAGTCCGCGGGGCACTTAGCTTCTATCTTTAAGATGGGTTCGAGGAGCGTTGGCCTAGCCGAAAGGAAGGCTGCAAATATCGCGTCTCGTAGAGCCGGCATTATCTGGGCCGGGCCTCGGTGAGCCGGGTCCTCGTGTACGAGGGCGTCTACTAGCTTAACCTTCACTCCACGGCATGGCTCGTGGCATAGAGGCCCTTCAGCTAGAGCCCACCTGAAGCCCGATATTAATGTGTCCTTGATGTCTCTAAGGTACTGGATACCCTTAGTAACGTCGACGAATATGTTTAAGAAGTCGTCGATAGCCCATATACCCCTAGCCTCGTCGGTATCCCAGCCAGCCTCCTCTCTAAGTATCTTAGCGCGCTCTCTCCAGTCCTGGTCGTCGTAGACTCTTCCAGTCTCCAACAGCTTAAGGGTCTCCTCGTTGAGGGGTTCTACGACCACGTAGACCCTGTTGTGCTTGTTAGGCGACTTACCTTCAAACGGCCCGACACTCTTCCTAACGCTCTCGCGGTAGACTACTATTGGGGGAGTAGTGACTACGTCTATCCCGGTCCTCTGCTTCAAGTCCCATAAAGCTATCTCTAAGTGGAGCTGACCCATACCTGCGAGGAGGTATTCTCCAGTCTCCTGGTTGATCTTTACGTGGAGTGTTGGATCCTCAATCGCCATCTTCCTTAAGGCATCGACTAGCTTAGGTAAGTCGCTACTCTTCTTGGGTTCTATAGCTATTGTGACCACGGGCTCGCTAATGTAGCGGAGCCTCTCGAAGGGTATCATGCTGCCCTTGAGTGAGGGGTCTACGACCGTCTCACCTGCTCTTGCATGCTCTAAGCCCAGCATAGCAGCAATGTTCCCGGCAGTAATCTTCTGACAGACCTCGCGGTACGGACCCATGTAGAGGCCGACTTGAGTAATCTTCTCTGAGACCCTACCCATCATTAGGTAGACCTCGCGGCCCTCTTCAACGGTACCGCTAAACACCCTACCTGTGGCGACGAGGCCTGCGTGAGGGTCAGCTACCACCTTGTTTATGCATACTACGAGCGGCCCCTGATCGTCGCAGTTTATCATGGCCTTGCCTACGGGGCTATCTAAATCGCCCTTCCAGATCCTAGGGATACGGTACTTCTGAGCCTCCATAGGGTTGGGGACGTGCTCGACAACCATATCAAGGATGGCAGCGTAAAGCGGGAAGTCCTCGACCAGCTTATCGTAGTAGCCCTTCTCATAGGCGTCAACTATGTAGCTGAACCTAATACCCTTCTGTTGGGCAATCGGAATAGTTAAGCCCCACTTGTGGAGAGCTGCGCCGAAAGCCACCTGGCCCTTGGCGGGGTCGACCTTCCACTTATCCCTAAACTCTGGCTCAGCGTGTAAGTCTATTAGGGCGTTGAAGTCCTTAATGATATTAACGAACCTCTGCTGAACCTCACTAGCGCTAAGCTTAAGCTCCTTAATCAACCGGTCAACCTTATTAATGTAGAGGAGAGGACGAACGCGCTCCTCCATAGCCTGCCTAACAACAGTCTCGGTCTGAGTCATAACACCCTCAACAGCGTCAACAACAACAATGGCACCATCCATAACACGAAGACTACGAGTAACATGACCAGTAAAATCAACGTGACCAGGGGTATCAACTAGATTGATAACGTAAGGCTTACCCTCCCACTCATGGTACAAAGAGACGTTAGCAGCCTTAACAGTCATCTGGCGAAGCTGCTCAATCTCAACGTAGTCCAAAGCCAAGGCTTTGCCGGCGACCTTCGGGGAGATCATGCCGGCAGCCATGAGCAAGCTGTCACTAAGAGTAGTCTTACCATGATCCACATGCGCGAGTGTCCCTATGTTCCTAATCCGTTCTCGATCTCTCATTAACTTCAGGACTTCCTCAGTCTGCTTGAACTTCACCACGACTCTTGCACCTCAATATGCGTCTTCACTCTAGCGTCTAGGGGCTAAAAAACTTTTACAATGCAAGCAGCTAGGTCCTTGTCGGGGTTTGGTCGGAGATTTTAAGGGGCTTTGGACGTCATTTTTGCTTTCATAGGCTTTCAGGACCTCGTTGCATAGCTTTGTTAATTCAAGTTCAATACCGTTTAATATCCTCTTGATAGTCTTACTCGCTAGTATGGTGTTGTTATCACGTATTTCCTTCCTCGAGTTACTATCACGTCGTTGTTCTCTAGTGCTTTGAGTATCTGTTTTGCCTGATCTATTGTTATTGATGCTTTCTTGGCTAGTAACTTTGTGACTGTTGTCTTGGGGACCTCCTTGCCCTTCTCGTAGAATATGTTCCAAAGCTTTCTAGCTATCACCTCGGCATCTATGCTTGGTGGAAGCCCCCCTCTCGATTGCTATTCTGAGTTCAACCTCTAGGTCTGATCTCGTCGGCAAGCCTCGCTCCTCGTACTAAGCCATTTCTTCTTCAAGTTGTCTTTCCTCCTCGGATAGCAATCTCGTTTCCCTGAAGCTTTATGAGAAGATCCCTAAAGGGAGTAGGATAATTGGTCTCTCCAAAGTCACCATTGGTAGAGAATCATGAGTACATGGAGGCAGACCAAATGGAGATATACCCATTCATAAACTTACTTTGTGAAATCGTCGATCGAAACACCATAGCTATCGAGGTCCCTTACTTAGATTTAAAGCTTTTAACGCTGAGGTTCGAGTATCTGAATCCCAAGGTGAGTACGTAGTTGACGAGAGGACCTTTAGCGAAAACTTGAAGAACAAGGGTCTATTGAGTACTGAGGCTCTCCTACCATTCGGTAATGAGAGAAAGCACATATTTATGTTGTTTAAGGACGCTCTAATAACTTCCGGAGTCATGGACATTGGGCATAGAGCCTTAATCGATGAAATCAAGAGAGAGGTAGAAGAAAGCGCATTAAGGAAGGGATTTGCGACTGTTGCCATAGACACGAACGCTTTGTACATGAGGATCATAACTAATTACGTGTTAAGCTTCGTGGAGGCTAGCAAGCTTAAAGTATTGGTCTCGAACATCGTCGTGAGGGAAGCTTTAGCTCCCCACATTTTAAAAGAGGTATTTAAGGAGAAAGAGTGGGTCGAAGAGAGCGATAAGATCAGGTCTTTAGCATTAAAGGTTGGGGCCGATATCCTGCGATTACCAGCTAAAGCAGAACCTCTAAGGTCAAGGCTATCAAGGCTCGCTGCAATTGAGTTAAAAGAACTCCAAGAAAGGACCAACTTAATAATTGCTAGCTCTGTAAGCGATAGAGGAGACCTAGCTTTAATTGAAGGTTATAAGCAAAGCCCCGATGACCCCATATTCATAACCGGTGACAAGTCCGCTGCTAATATAGCCAAAACCGTGAAGTTAAGGACTTACTTAATACCTTATGACAAAGATATAAGCAAAGAGGTCCCTATAGTCACTTACACGAACTTTCCAAAGCTCATATTCAACTCAGCAACACTATTAACTACAATCTCGATAAGAGTGCCGAAGACGCGAATAGAGATCCACATATTAGGAGCGTGGAAGGATATGATAGCCTTATGGAGTAAACCAACAATCTTAGTAAGGGCACCTAATCCAATACATGAAAAAGCAAAACAATTAATTGAGAAAACAAGACGCCTTCAATCACTGTAAGGCCTCTCTAGGTAGGCTAGACAGCTAGGCGCTACAGCCGGAGCATAAGCTACGAAAGGGGCATGTGCTGCAGTCCTTACTGCAAAGAAGCCTACTCAAAGCTCACCAAACACTATTCGAGGCGAAGCAGATAAGAGGGGCAAATAGCTTGAGGTCGTCCTCCCGCCATCAAAGCTGTTCGTATGAGTATGTTGGAAGTGTAGTGGAGGAGCGAGTTACTTGTGGAAGTGATGTGAACGTACTGATAGTCGCTGAGAGCTTGCCCAAGGGCTTCAGGGTAAGGGGGCTGATAGCCAAGATAGAGGAGGCAGCTAACTTGCCACTGTACCACACATTTCAAATGCACTTAGCTACGTGGGAGGAAGTTAAAGCAAATTCAGCGTATAGAGAGGTTATTAGCAAGGGGATCCAATAAGGTTACGAGCTTAAGCTTAGAGGAGTAACTTCTCGGATGATGGTGTTCATGCCACTAGTGTAGACAACCCTGAGATGATACGTGATGCCCCTCCTTGAGTACTGTTAAGCCTTACCCAGCAAATGAGGCTAGTAAGCGACCGGCTTCCCTCTCGCAGCTCGCAGCTTCACGTAGCTTCTCCGCAACCTTACCTCTTATCTCAACGGTGTATCCAATCTTGAGTGCCTCGATAACCTCTTCGTAGATGCTGGCTGCCTTCTCAAGCATGCTTGCAGCCTCTAATACCTTAGGTTCTCCTAGAAACGCTAACTTAAGGAAGGCTGCGTTATCTCTTCTGGATGCTATTGCCATATGGAGCCCTACGTTAGCCATCTCCAAGCTTATTTTGCCGTCTTCGATGGCTTTCGCTAGTGCCTCGAAAGCTTGTGCGCCCACAAATACAGCGAAGGTGGCTCCTCCGAATCTCATCCCAACTTGGAGCTCTGCGCAGTCTCTAAGCGCCTCCCTAAGATCCCTTCCTATCTCGCCTTTAGGCTCATAGTATATGAGGGCGTAGCTCCAAGCTACTGGGTAGCCCATGCCTCCAATCATCTCCATGACGGCTCTCGCTAGGACCTCAGCATCTATGGGAACGCCTCTCTCCCCGTATCTAACGCCCTCTACATCCATAACGGGCTCATAGACGTACACTTCATCGCCGCTATATCCAACAGCTAGCACGAAGTGTGGAGAGAAGAGGCCGCCACCGTAGAGCCTTGAGGCGTTTACTGGTAGGATTACCGGTAGATCTCTATGTATCAGGTAGCGGACCGCCTTGAGGAAGAGGTCTTTATCCGCCGTCACGAGCATCCTGTACTTGAAGCCGAGGTACTCTGAGGCTCTTGCAAGCCCGGTTATGGGGTCTGAGCCAGGTATGAAGAAGAGCATCCCGCCCATCCTGCCGAAGTAGGCGCCGTACGTGAAGCACGTTATGAAGTTGAAGTAGCCTATGGACTCTGTAACGCCGTACTTGTACGCTATCATCTGGAGGCATGTGGAGGCGCAGTAAGATCTCCTATAGCTGATCCACGGAACATCCTTAATGAAGTGCTCAGGGGGATGCTCACCGACCTCAGCTGGGCTTATTGGCTCAGGCCTATAGCTCTCCATGATGTATTTGTGCCAGTAGCTTACCGCAAGGCTCGTTCCATCAAGCTCAGGTTGAGGTAGGTTTAGCACGTAGATTGCTGAAGCAAGTAGGGCTAGAGCAACTAATATTGAAGCTAGAGCCTGCTCCCTTCTCATCTAGTCCCGCCCAACAGAGTTGCGATCCAACTTTACTACAAAAGCTTAATATTTAATGTTTGAGGTCAGATCTCCTTTAGGGAGGCGCGTTTTCCCTGATAGACGTAAGAGGTTTAGTTGTTAGGTATGGCTGGAGGAGGGAGCCTGTTCTTAGGGGCGTAAGCGTCGTATTTGATGGTAAGCACCTCCTCCTAGGCCCGAACGGCTCAGGTAAAACGACGCTCTTCAGGGCGCTGACAGGCTTAGTCCCAGTAGCATCTGGTGACATCTTAATTGATGGCGTAAGCATCGACAAGATATACGGGAGGCCTGGACTCGTAGCTGCGAACCTAACCGAGATCTATAATCTCCTACACCTAAGCGCTTATGATCACCTCAAAGTCTTCATGGATTTAATGGGCGGTGAGCTAGATCATGCACTCCAGGTATTGGAGGATCTGGGCTTTAGCACTGAGGTTCTAAGAAGGAGGACTTGGGAGCTCTCAGCTGGTCAGAGAAAAGCCTTTGCAACAGCCATTGCCTTAGCCTCCGGCGCCAAGCACATTCTTCTAGACGAGCCTTTTGAGCAGCTCGATCCTGCTAGGAAGAGCATAATGTTAAGGAGGGTAGCTGAGCACAGCGGTGTAGTAGTATTGAACACCCATGAGACTTGGCTCATCAATTCAATGTGGAACTGGAAGGTACACTTCATCTTTGAGGGTAGGGTTTATGGTCCACTAGAGGCCAGGGATCTGATGGATGCAAGCCTAGTGTCTGGCGATGTCGAGGATGCGCTATTAAGGTTTGAGACCTCCGGAAGGATCTTTAGTATACTACCAGGTGGAAGGGGCCAACCGTTGACGAACTTGGTAACCCTTGATAGGATCTACGAGCTAACGTTGGGGTAAGCGGTTTTGACGGCTTATCTTAAATACAAGCTTAAGGAGCTGCTCACCAACGTCGAGCTTCTGGGTTGGTCGATAGGCTTCATAGAGTTCTGGGTCTTCATGTGGGTTTTCGTTTTCACGCCGGTATCCATGGTAGACGAATGGACCAAGGTTTTTCTTCAGGTGAATACTGGATTAGCGTATAGCTTCCTCGGCGTCCTGTCAATGGCGGCGGCTGGAGCAGGGCTTACGGGAAGCATTTACCGCGGCTCAATACCTACGAGGTATATAACCAAGTTCTCTAGGCTCGGACCAGCTCTCTACCTGCTAGAGGACTTCCTGGCAAGCCTAGTGGCGATCCTCGTCTATGTCTTGGTTATTTTCGTCTCGGTCATCGGCCTATCGTATGCGAGGTGGGGCGTCATCGCGTTACCGTACAGCCCTGTTGGGATCTTCGCTGGGCTCCTAATGGCAGCAGTAACCTTCTACTGGCTATCGTATGCGTTTTCCCTCCCAATAGTCGTAACTAAGAGGATTAGGGCTCTAACGATGGCGTCTTATATGCCCCTAATCTTAGGCTTCATAGCTTACTCTCAACTCTGGATAGACTTCGGCTCTGCCGTATACTTTGTTCCAGTGGTTCCGCTTATAGGTCTCCTAGCATACCATGGAGCTGGAATGTATCCTCCAACAGGTGCATACCTAGGTTGGCTATACAGCGATAAGCTATATCAAGCCTTAAACCTAAGGCTAGCTGCAGTCTCTTCCATCACTTGGATTGCAATTCTAATAGTGATTTCCATGCTGCTGTTGAGGAAGAGTAGAGGCGTATCCATCGAAGAGATCAAACTATAACCTTGTACTCCTCCAAGAAAAATTAAGCAAAAAGCGTGAGTAAAGCTCTAAAGCCATGAGGGCTTTAGATTCTCCTCTAGAGAGCAAGCCTATGTCTATGATCTTCTCCTCGACGATCTTCCTAAACGGTATGATCAGCTGAAGTGAAAGCTGTTTAGAGGATTGGGGACGCACTATTTTCGAAGTAAGCCACTTTAAAAGAGTTATCGAGGTTGCCTTCGTGAATTGAAGGGTTATCGAGGTGCTTCAATTAGCTGGAGACTGGGGCTTAAAGGTGGACATCACTTCTACCCAATACTTCGAGGCATCTCTTAGCACGACGCTTTGCTGAATCTTCTCTTCGAGCTCTCTAGGGGTCAGCGGGATTGCTTCTATGAAGGGGGTTTATGCCAGCCCTCCACTGCAACCTGTTTATCAAGTCCAGCCTCTCGGTGAACGACATTCCCTCGAAGCTCCTTGACACGACTACTAAGTCTATGTCACTCCTCTTAATCCAAGAAAACTTAACGTAGCTCCCAAACAAGTACGCTCTCTCAACAACTATCCCATATTTCGAGAACGGAGTTCTATGCACTTGACGAACTCTACGAGAAGTTACGTGGGAGCTCGGAAGTCGAAATGGTGCTTACGTATTTCCTAGCTATATCTATTAGCTCGCTGTCATCGGTTACGAGCGTCAGCTTATCAGTCATCGCGATGTACAAGTAGGATGCATTGTAGACGGTTACGCCCTCCCTCACCGCCAAGTTGAAGACCTCCTCCTCAAGACCCCTTATGTTCTTTAACTCTAGAACGCTAAAAACCTTGGATAGGAGCTTCACCCACTTGTAGGCCGTCTCTACACGTACCCTCTTAAGTAGGAGACACTCCTTTCAGATGGCGTTAATGGTCTCGTAGGCAGCTAGGTCTCATTCAGACAAGCGGTTAAGTACGTCAATCAGCTTAACTTCTCTTAGGAAAGCATACCTTAGCGAAGTAGCGTAAGTACCACCTTCACTAAAACTAGCATACAAGATAGCTAAGGTCTTCAATGCGAAGATAGAGGACGTATTCATCCTCAAGAAGATGATAGAGATCGTGAATAGCCGTTAAAGGTTATGTGGAAGGGTTAATCGCTTAAAAGGAAAACTCGCCTCTAGGTGAGAACTCTCCATAAATACTACCATAGAGTAATATACGAAATTCTTCATACCATACTCTTTCACACGATGGTTGGTGGGTTTAATAGAGCGATATGTGACAGTTTCAGCTAAGGCCCCCGTGAGCTTGAATGCTTAGTCGATTACTCGCCACTTCACTTAGAGAAAGTTATGTGCTTCCTGCTTCGCGACATGATTAGCTAAAAAGTTTTATATTATGCATTCTCTGTATTACATGTATGACAGTAATTACTGTTAGAGTGGATGAGGAGACCAAGAGGCAGATGAAGTTGATTAAGATTAACTGGAGCGAGTTCATTAGGAATGCTATAAAGAGCAAGATCGAAGAAGAGAAGAGGAGGAATTTGGCTAAAGCAGTTTTAATAAATGAGGAGTTCAAGAAGAGGAGCCTTGGGGAACCTAAAGCTGAGGAGATCATAAGAGCTTTTAGGGAAGAGCGCTATGTCCATGGCTGTAGTTGTTGATGCTAGCGTACTGGTCAAGTGGTTTGTGATCGAAGAGGGCTCTGAGGAGGCCCTCGAGATAAGGGACAAGTACGTTAGTGGAGAGGTGAGGCTCATAGCTCCAGAGCTCTTGATATTCGAGGTCCTAAACGCCCTATACTACAAGAGGCTCTTCTCGCTTGAGGAGATGAGGGAGGTCGCTGAAGCTCTAGACGCATACTCCTTCGATCTATACCCTCTTAAAGGAGACTATGCGAAGAAGACTTTGGAGATAGCTTACGAGAACAACGTAACAATTTACGATGCGTCTTACTTGTCGCTAGCTCTTATTAAAGGTACCCTCATGTATACGGCTGACGTAAAGCTTTGGGAGAAGTTGAAGGATAAGTACTCGCCCTACATTAAAGTGCTTAAATGAAGACTACCATCCGCGCTTGAATACGCTTCACTAAATTAAATGCTTGTGTGGGCTTCATGCTTGCCTCCTTCGAGACAAGAGTGTTGGATGTGGATAGAAGGGGTAAGGCGGTTAAGGACGTGGTCCTCGAAGCCTTAAAGTGCTTGGAGGCGAAGTTTAAGCCTGGATTCGATGAAGGCTATGAACGGGCGTTGAAGGACTTCGTTGATAAACCCCACTTCTTCTACAAGAAGGTTAAGAAGCTTGTAACTGAATAAGTAGCGCTGTTCACGCCACCATGCCCATTGTGCGGGGAGGTCATCGCCTTCACTCACAAGCCAGGCAACTGGCCGGACATATTTAAGTCGCTAGTATTCACCTTCGGCAACTACGCTCACACTAAGTGTTCCTCAAAGGTTAAGGAGTAGTCGGGTTTCTCGCCTTAGAGGGCTATGGCATCCTTAGGCTACTTCCCGTAAGTTTTGCCCCTCATTGGAGGGGGCATGCTCGTCTAAAACTAGGAGGCCATTCAAACTCTTCCAATAGATGGAATACATAGAGTTGATAAGCATTACTCCTCGAACTTTTCGTGAATTATCATAGGTAATTGAAGGTGAAGATCATTAAGGCCGCATATGGTGGGATACCCCATTAATCTCGACCGGCTAATCTAGTGTCCGCTTAAAAGATGATGGCTACAGCCATCTTCTTTGATGTATCGATCTTAGCGTGCTGCAGTTAATAGCTTCTTCTAACTTTACTCGAAAAGTGGTACTCAATACGCCTTCCATCCTTTTCAATGAGAGCGTAACCGACTATCCTCCCACGCTCTTTTAAGATCTTGAGTTTACATCCTCTATGTAGGAGAGCGATTCTAACGGCGTTGACCACATCAGGTATGGATGATGCAACGTGAGCAACGAATACGACGTGGATCAACGTATCAGAAGTCGAAATCCACGCTATGAGTAGTGGAGTTGTTAAAGCGATTTGTGGTGCCAGCACTGTAACTACGTAGTTGATCCAGGTAAGCTCATCGTAAGTTACAGCAATTCCTCCACACCTCAATAGCAGCTCGATCTTGGCCTGTCCCCAAGAGCCCTTATAGTTACGTAGTGACGAACTCGTGAAGAACGGCTACAAGTAAATAGAGAGAGCTGGCCTTCACAGCGAAGATCTCGAGACCTCCATGAAATTCAATTCCAATTGGGTCGGTGGTAGATAATAAGAGCGCGAAGGTTGCAATCAAAGCTGTGAGCGCGGTTATTTGCAGTAAGAGTTCCTTTTTCCTTACAACTTCGCTGTCTCCCTGCGCATTGCAGTTTACAACCCCCCGGAAATGCATAAAATTATTTTGAATACTCGTTCACTCGAATTTAGAGCGCTTGTTTGTTAAGTAATATTGCTGGATTATTACTCTTTGGCCTCCAAGTCTTCGTAGTAACTAATTGCTCTAGCAGTGATTAGAAGCCCATATACTGAGCGGGTGTAATATATATCGTACATAAAGTTATTTACAATACACGCTTTCGCGTCTTCGAAACTTTTACACCGCTTTCATCCACGGCAATCATGATTCTCCGGCAGGTGATGTTTAGCACAGAAGTGCCACTACAAAGATTGCATTTAAAAGCTAAGCATGGAATTATGTCCTTACCACAATGATCACAATTCACCACAACAATGAGTAAACTATAGTTTATATTCCTTTCCGCCTTGCTGCCAGATAATGCCTTAAAGTATGAGGCTACTAAGAAGGTAGTCGTAGTGGCTTTCGATGTTTTAACCGTTAATGGCCGTGAGTAGCCGCTAATATTGCCAACTGACGGTGTCCCTCGTAGTAGGTAAAGGTGCTATTATCTTGTGCTCTCTAATTACGACGGTTGGGACGCCGTATACTTCAAATATCATCTTTGGATTGAGGACTTCATCGGGACGGCCCGCAGCGAATACCTTGCCCTTATTTAAGAGCAACACTTTGTCTGAAGCCCTATATGCTTGGGTGAGGTCGTGCAGAGCCATCACTATCGCCAGTCCCCTTGATCGTAGGGATCTTATTAAGTTCAATACTTCAACTTGATATTTTAGGTCTAAGTTGCTCGTCGGTTCATCTAGGAGTAGGACTTCTGGTTCTCCCGCCAAGGCTCTCGCGATGACTACTCGCTGAAGCTCTCCTCCACTCAGCTCGTCTAGGCTCCTTTCGGCTAAGTCTAAGGCGTCCACCACCTTTAGGGCTTCATAGACCTTTTGTTCGTCGATTTTGGACGGGGTAAAATCTATGTAGGGCCTTCTACCGGTCATGACGAAGTCGTAGACCGACAGCATACCTGAAGTATTGATTCTCTGAGGAACGATACCTATCCTACGTGCAATCTCCCTCCTCGGAAGCTCCCACAGACTAACGTTATCTACGTAAACCACGCCCATCAATGGCTTTAGGACCCCGTTAATCACCTTGAGGAGGGTACTCTTACCGGCGCCGTTCGGTCCTACGATGGAGAGGACCTCACCGCTACCTACGGTTAGCGAGACGCCGTCCAGCGCCTTAACACTTCGATATCGAACCTTAACTTCCTTAACGATGATCTCTATAACCACGCTTGTTAACCCCCAAGAGTAGGTAAACCAAGAGGGGGGCCCCGACGAGGGAGGTCATGACCCCAACGGGTATCATTGTTGGAGCTATAACATTCCTACCAATCGTGTCCGATAACGTTAAAATCGAAGAACCCATGAGCATTGAAGCGGGCATCAAGTACCTGTGCCCGCCTCCAAATAGGAACCTGGCTATGTGGGGGGCTGCTAGGCACACGAAGCCTATGACCCCTACGAAAGACGTAGCTAGAGCGGTTGCTAGAGCGGCTATAATGGTAGTTTCAAGTCTCAGCCTTTTAGGGCTTACGCCTGAAGACTTGGCTAAGTCGTCTCCACCCAATATAAGATCGAAGTCTAGGCTTTTAATTATGAAGTAGGGCACGACGACGGCTATGGCGACTACGCCTACGATACCTAGCTCAAACCAAGATATCCTCCCCAGATCCCCAAAGGTCCAGAAAACCACGGTTGAAACCAGTATCTCGTTGAGGTAGAAGTACTGTAGCAAGTACAATATTGCTTGGTAAACGAAGGATATGGCTATGGCCGAGAGGACGAGGGTACCTGCGCTTAGTCCAGCTTTGTAGGCGAGCAAGAGCACGACTGCGACTTGAATGAGAGAGAAGATGAAGGCGAACGCCGACACCATGAACGGATCGTATATGAGTATCTGATACCTCTGTATCGCTCCTCCGTGAAGTACTAGGAGAGCGACCGCGACTCCTAGAGAGGCTGCAAACGAAAGACCGAAAGTGAAGGGGGAAGCTAGCGGGTTCCTCATGGAGGCTTGTATTGCCGCACCGGATCCACCTAAAATGGCTCCTATTACTATTCCAGCTAAGATCCTCCTAAGCCTTAGGTCCCAGACTATTGTTGAGAGTACGCTATTATCCGGCATTACTAGGACTCGGATTATGTCGATTATTGAGGCCTTGTACCAGCCCCAGGCAATAGATATTGGAATTAAGAGTAGTACTAGGAAGGCTAGGATTATCAAGAAAAACTGTTTCCTCCTCTTAGAGGTAGCTGCCCGCAAAGCTATGGCACCTTAAATACTTCAGCTAAGTTCTTGAAGCCCCAATAGGCTTCTTCGTAAGCTCCGTACAACGGCCTCCCTAGGAAGGCGTTGAAGATCTCGTCTACCTTGCTCTTAGGATCTAAGTCTGCGAAGCTTTTCGGGTACAGCACCTTACCTATATAGTATGCATCAGCTAGGGCCACGGCTATGTTGGTATGATAGTAGTTGTAGGGAAGGATTCCATACACATTACCTTCCCTAAAGGCGTTAAGTTGCAGGTACTTCGATGGATCCTTATCGAAGTCCTGCTTTACTATGTTCAAGTTCCCCTCGTCTATGAATATTACTTCTGGCTGTTCTTTAAGCAAGAACTCAAAGTCCAAGCTTAAAAACCCTGAGCCCTTGGAGTAGCCGTCAGCAATCGACCGAGTATACAGTAGCGTAAGCGGCGGGAAGGGGGTTTGCGTAGCCGTAAAGGGTTGAGGTCCCCTATACGACACAGCCCCCACATACACCTTCGGTCTTTGCTCGATCCTCTCAGTCCTCATCCTCAAATCTTCGACGAGCCCCTCCACGTAGCTTATTAACTCTTCAGCTCGCTCGCTCTTGTTTAAGGCCTTTCCAAGCATCCTTAGCGCTTTAGCGAAGCCATCGACGTCCAAGTAACCCGCCTGTCCATAGTCCACGACGACTACTTTAGCCTTAGTCTCCTTCTCAAGTTCGTCGGGATTATACAACTCGGCGTAACTCCGGCTCATGATTATGAGGTCCGGTTCAACGCTCAATATGAGCTCCGGGTTTGGAGGCTTTCCAGGCCCTCCAGGGCCTATTACTGGTAGGCCTCTAAATAGCTCTCCATAGGCCATAGCGTAGTCCCTCCCAGTAAAGCCCCACGTAATCTCGCTCTCTTCCACCCCAACGATCAAGTCGAGGGCGTTTAAGTAGCATACTAAACGGAGCGCTCCAGGACCTATAGCCACTATACGCGTAACCCTTTCGGGTAAAGTAACGTTTCTACCCATAAAGTCGATTACGTAGTTGATGGTAGGAGTTTGGCTTTCCTGGTGGCCATACTCTGCCGAAGGCCTATTTAGCGGCTGGAAGAGGGTTAGCATAACTATGGCGGCGATGGCTACCGCGACTACTGTTAGAACGGCTACTTTAACTGTTGAAAAGCCCCGGCTCATGTTCCTCACCTAACGTGCGGAACCTTGAAGTTCGGTACTATGCCTCTACCAACAACGGCTTCGCATTCACCCAAGCAACCTAAGCAAATGGGCTTCCCGTCGACTATCTTTACCCTAGTCTTCATCGCAAGCTCTCCACACTTTTCGCACCGAATACTTTCAAAGATAGGCGCTCTCTCGATCCCAGCTACCTTAACTTCCTCTATCTTGAACTCCTCTTCCGGGAGATCCTTCATGGAGTATGCTATCTTAGTCCATATTTCCTGCAACTTCTTAACTTCATCAGGAGTACCTTCTCTCTTCACTACAACCTTCTCGAAGAGGGCCATAGCCTCCTTGCTAAAGTATTTATCAAGCCTCCCCCTATCTATGTAGACCCTAACGCCTTTCCAGTCCCTCCTCCTAACTAACGTGAGAGCGTTCTTGCCTAGATCCAAGTAGACGAGGCAGTTGTTCCCTATGGTACAGCGGGTCGCCACTTGCACTCCGTCGGTAAAACAGTTGTTGCACTCTACGATGGCGAGGAGCTCTTCGCCGACCGTTTCTAGCGAGTTAGCCTGCTCTACGCCAAGCCTCTTCATAGCGATCTCGGATGCCCTCAAGCCTAAGACGAGGAAAGGGCATATGTGGCCATGTAGCTCCTTTGCTTTTAACATTAATGTCTCGTCAACCAACCTCCATCACCATTATTACTGGAGCTTTAAAAAAGTAACACTATTGTAGTAATAAATTTTTCCAACAGTATTGACGACCCTTTAAGTTGGGTACAACTAAGTATTAAAGGGAGGTTAGCGGGACCGGAGCAACCCTTAAATCGTTAAGTAACGCCACGCCAACACGATTCCCAGGATAGATAGAGCCACAGCAAAGACGCCCAGATAGGCAAAGTCTAGCAATAATTTAGAGGTGTCTAGTGGAAGAATTGTCAGTTGCCTTATAGCATCGGTTAGGTATGAAAGGGGGTTTACGTTGACTATAGCCTGTAACCACTCCGGCATAAGCTTGCTTGGGAAGAATACGTTGCTGGCAAACATTAGAGGCATGGTTATGAGGCTTACGAACTGCATTGGACGTTCCATTCTAGAGGACCTTATCGAGAAGGCTAGGAAGATTGCAGAGAGACTTACGCTCATAAGGAATATCGCTGCGTATATTCCTAAGATGTTGAGTAACGTGAACGTGCTGCTTAACTGCAATCCTAGGATGTAGGCCAACGCCAGTATTACTGTGGCTTGGAACATGGACCTAAGGGCCGTGTTAAGGATCTTCGCGAATATTACAGCTGCCCTCGAGACAGGAGTACTTATAACCTTATTTAAGAAGCCTAGACGTCGATCCCAGACTATTGACATTCCACTAAACATCGACGTGGTCACGACTATCATTGAGACCATGCCTATAGACATAAAGCTAAAGTAATCTGCAACGCCGAACGAGCTTTGCATTATCCTTGAGCCCAAGTCTGCAAATACTTGCGAGAGGGCCGTGCCATTTAGCACTACGCTGGAAAGGCCTTGCGGGTGGAGAATAGCGCTACCTGGGATTAGCACTTGCTGCGGAATGTTGATGTTGCTTGGTGAGAATAGCCCTCCTATGTTAAGCGCCTTGCCCAAGAGCCCCATCCATATGAAGGGTTGGAGTACGAACATCACTAACATTACCGGGTCTTTAAGCCACTTTTTGAGTTCACGGCGCGTTAAAGCCCAAAGCCCTCTAAGGAAGCTTGGTTGATATTCGTTTAAGGTCTTCTTCTCAACGCTCATTTCCTAGCCCTCCTAACTATAAACATCTGTTTCATTATCTCCGCTTGAGAGCCCTCCACGTCGCGTAGCTTCCTCCCCGTGTACTCTAAGAAGACCTCATCCAACGTGGGCTTCGTGAGGGATAGCTTCGTTACCGTAAACCCTTTACTTCGTAATGCCTCAATTATGAGGGGTGCAGTTACTTCACCGTTCAAAGCCTTAATGCGGTAGCTATCGTTCTCCCTCTTTACCTCCTTTACGTTCTCGACGCTTTGAATTAATTCTATTACGTCCACGTCCTCCTTAATCGATATGGTGATTATGTCTCCACCTAAGCTATCCTTAAGCTCATTGGGCGAGCCCATCGCAACTATTTTACCGCAGTCAATGATGGCTATTCGATCGCAGAGGGTATCTGCCTCCTCTAAGTAGTGGGTAGTCATGAATATCGTCATGTCGTACTCCTTCTTTAAGCGCCGAATATAGTCCCAAATAGCAACGCGAGTTTGTACGTCTAAACCCAGAGTAGGTTCATCTAGGAACAAGACTTTAGGTCTATTTATGAGGCCGCACGCGAGCTCGAGTCTTCTCCTCATCCCGCCGGAATAAGTTTCAACCCTCTTATCCTTGAATTCTAGGAGGTTTACTAAGTCAAGTAGCTCTAGAGCCCGCTTCTTAGCTACGTCGCGTTGAATTCCATAAAGGTCCGCGCAGAGCATAATGTTCTCGTAACCGGTTAAATCCTCATCGGCAGTGTACTCTTGGGGTACGACCCCTATGACCCTCCTGACCTCCTTGGCTTGCTTAACTATATCGTAACCCAATACCTCAGCCGTACCCTCAGACGGCCTCAGAGTCGTCGTCAGCATGTTTATCGTGGTAGTTTTGCCGGCACCATTAGGCCCTAGGAAGCCAAATATCTCGCCTTCATGTACGCTGAAAGTCACGTGGTCGACGGCTACTAAGTTCTTGTTGAAGATCTTCGTTAAGCCCTTGGCCTCGATGACCTTCAAGGCCTCTCACCTCTAACTCGCTTCTCTAGCTCTTCAAGCCGCCTCGCCGCTTCATTTAAAATATCTAAAGCGCGCCTTAGGGCTTCATCGCTAAAGCGCTCTCCAAGCGTTAGGCCTAAGCTAACTAGGGCTCTAAATAAGCGTCTTAGAGAGCCTCGAGCTTCCTCGGTCTTTTCTGGCGGTATTCGGAGCCAGAGCTCGCTTATTAACGGTAGGACCAGGAACTTCCTGTCCATATGGAATTGAGCGAATATTCTACGCTGTTCCTCTAAGAAGAGCCTCCCCTTGTCCGTAAGGATGTAGCGCTTAACGCCCATCTCTTCCGTAGGTACTTCGCGTATGTAACCGTTATCCTGTAGCCAAGCTAGTAGAGGGTAAACTGAGCCTGGACTGGGTCTCCAGCAGCCGTTAGTACGTCTCTCTATTTCATTCATGATCTCCGAACCAGACATGGGCTTCTCGCTTAAGAGCTCAAGTACTTGATATCGTAGAAATCCCTTCGGTACTGTGGCTGTATGCCTTAACAGGTGCCTGTACATGGGGAGGTGGAAGCTATTGTCAAACATTTTATATCACTGTTGATATCGAAGTTGATATAAGAGGATTATATAAATGTTGCTCCCAAAAATGGAAGATTAAACTTTTACTTTGTCGGATAGTAACGGTACTTCTTTTATGGTAGCGAAAAGGGGCTTATGAAGGTTCTAAACCTACAATTAGCGTGGAAAGAGAGCTTAAGAGGCGTAGAGCCTTGATGATAATCATTAATTACTGCGTGCGCCTCCATAAATCGCTAAGGATCATGCTTTTAGGTAAACTATTTATTTAGCTAACTTATTTGTTTATCTTATATGTGGATGCCTCGATGGCTTGGCGAGATATACTCTAAGCTTTATGCTAAGTTTTGGATCGACGTCTTTACGTTTAATCAAGCTAGAGAGTATTCAGGTATTGAAAAGAGTATCCTCAACGTTGCCTTCAGTAAGCTCCACTCTTTAAGGGCTCTCTACATACATAGCAGGACCAAACCTAGGCTCTATAGGCTCATTAGACCTGAAAGTTTTGTTTTGATGTGCTCCAACGTCATTAAGAACATTAACGCCATAAGGCAGGAGCGCTATCTACAATTGATATGCGATGTTGCTAAGGAACTTATTCGTGGATATAGTGATTGCTCGATATGCATCTACGGCTCAGTTGCTCGCGGAGTTGCGCGGCCCGAAAGTGACTTAGACATTCTAGTAGTCTCTGACAGCTTTAAGGGTCCCAAGACTAAGAGGGTTGAGGAGCTATGCCTCATAGAGGAACGAGTAGCCGACGAGATTAAGAGACTTAGGAGCTACGGTATCTACACGAGCCTTAGCTTCTATCCTCTTAGGAGGGATGAAGTACTTAGGTTCCCGCCGGTAATGTTGGATATAGTAGTCGACGGCATAGTGATATGCGATAACGGTTTCCTTGAAAAAGCCATGCCAATTATGAGAGAGAAAATGAACAGGCTTGGAGCTAAGCGCGTCGTATTGAAAGATGGTTCTTGGTACTGGGATTTAAAGCCCGATTACAGGTTCGGTGAGGTCGTAGAGCTATGATGCTAATCAAGATGGCTGAAGCTTACTTAAGGCAAGCTAGCGCTAGGATTAAGGATTCTAGGGAGGCGTTGAACGATGGTCTCTACGCATATGCCTTAAGGTTATCTCAAGAGGCTATAGAGCTATCGCTAAAAGCGGCGTTGAAGCTTGTAGCCATTGAATATCCAAAGAAACACGATGTATCCGACGTGCTCCTCGAAGTCAAAGATAGGTTTCCTGAATGGTTTAGAAACGAGGTTCGGACAATTGCCGATATATCGAGAAAGCTTGCAGCTAAGAGAGAGGTGTGCATGTACGGAGACGAAGAGACATTTATGTCGCCGGACGAAACGGTAAGCGCTGAAGAAGCATTAAAGGCAGTAAAGGAAGCGGAAATGACTTACGATCTTTGCAAACGCCTCCTTGACGAGGTTAAATCATGCGTCAAGGCATAACCGTAATCTCTTCAACTTAAGCGGGCCGAGTAAAGACTCTTTCTATGCTAAGACAATTTTATAAACGGTCGCTCTACATGAAATGTCAGTTGTACTACAATCAAGCGGTGTCGAACCGATGGAGCCTATAGAGCCTAGGCCTTTAACTAGGAGAGGTGTAGCGTTGGCATGGTTGATAGTGCTTGAGCTCATCGTTATTTGGGTGCTTGCAATCTACTCCTACCTTACGCTCCCCCAGGTTGTTCCAGTCCACTTTGGATGGAATGGAGAGCCTACGAGGTACGGTGAAAAAATTGAACTTCTATTTTTAGCTGTACCATTAAGCATAGCTCCAAGCATATTCCTCTTAATCACGAAATATAGGTTTACCTTGATAAATAAGTACTCGTACTTAGTTAACCTTCCAGCCTTCTTTACTTACATAACTAAAATTCCTAAAGAGAGGAGGAGTTTATGGGTGAACAGGTACTTTGAGTCCCTATTAGCGTTTGGGGCAGCCATAACTTTCTTCTTATTATTAATAGAGTACGAAGTATACCTCAGCGCCCTTCAGGGTAGGGTTCATCCTTGGCTCGTTTTTGTACCGCTAACGATCGTAGGCTCCATAATCCCATTAATATTTTACTTGCGAAGACTATCACAAGAAATGAAGTTAGAGGCGGAGGGCGCATTAAGCCGTAAAATTTCACGTGCTGTGTAAGTCGCCAGCATATTGTCCGTTCACGGTGAGAAAGTGTTTTATACAGCTTGAGCGCGCGGGGTGTGCTACTTCACGTTTATCGTTAAGTATCATAGTGGACGGGCTATAGAAGGAGATAAGTTTTTGAAATTTTGCTTGGCTACTGTGATATATGGACACTATCGGGTACCATTATGTTGTTGAAGCGTCTGGCTGCGACCCAGAAGTGCTTGGAAGCGTCGATAAGCTGAGAGAAATACTAACGAGGGCAGCTAAGAATGCAAAAATGGATGTGAAAGGTAGCTACTTTTTCAAGTTCACTCCAACAGGCGTTAGCGGGACGTTAATTGTCGCGATGTCGCATATATCAATCCATACGTGGCCAGAATACGGCTACGCAGCCCTAGACGTCTACGTCTGCGGACTAGGTTCAGATTCTGAAAAAGCTGTTTCCGAAATACTTTCCGGGTTAAAAGCCAAGCACGCCCACATCACGGAAATTCAGCGAGGAGTGA
The DNA here is from genome assembly GCA_038887515.1 of Candidatus Nezhaarchaeales archaeon. Classification (GTDB taxonomy): domain Archaea; phylum Thermoproteota; class Methanomethylicia; order Nezhaarchaeales; family WYZ-LMO8; genus WYZ-LMO8. The sequence continues at coordinate 58,013 of JAWAKK010000002.1, forward strand.
GAGACAACGGCGAGTTCACGCACACAATCGTAACTTGGGAAGAGTGAGTCTTCGACAGTACGTGTACGCATAACAAGCTTAGCGCCTTGCAAGTATAGCTTAGAGAAGTTAACCGTAAAGTCCTTTAGGCTTCTAAATTGCTTGCCTTGCTTAAGTCGTTCGGTCAAAACACTAATCTATGTTCTAAGAGCCTGAATGCAGGAAACAATTCTGGGGCTAGGGCTTCCTAGCCTCCGGGAGCTCCATGCCAAGGGCTATCGCGCCATATTATATCCCATAGAAGTTCTTCGGTTAAAGTCTCGATCTTGGCTATCTTGTCTCTAATATTCAGCAAGAGCTTATGGTGCTTAACCTCGTCTTCGCGTAGGGGTTCTAAAATTACCTTGAGCCTAGGATCGTTAGTTGCATTCATAAGTTCATTAACTACCTTAATCATTTCCTCTTCGATTTTAATGTGCTTCTCTATTTCTTTAGTTATGAGTTCTAAATCCTCTTCAGGCATTAATGGTGATCGCATCGAGGTCAACTTTAGCATAGCCTTGTAAAACATGTCATGCTTCGCACTATCGCCCGCAATGGCAATTAAGGGACTTTTAAGGACCGGGTGGCTTAGCTTTAGGGCCAGTGCTCCTAGACTTTTAGAATACGCTAGTTCCTTCTTGGCTATGCTCTTAAACGTAGACTTCATTTCTTCTAAATTATGCATAGACCTCAATACTATAGTTCAACTTACAAGGGTAAATATGGCTATCCCAAGCTAGTTCAAAGCAATTTAACGCCTATACTGTCGAATTATGTAGCTCATTAAAGCTAGGGCACGACGCTAGCTGTCTAGAAGACTTTGAGTTAGCGAATGGCCTCTAAGATACTCACAAGCCCTGTGCGAAGCTGAAGCCATACTTTCGAGGTAATACCGTAATACCCAAGTTTAAAAGATATACTCGAAGCCTGGCATTAAGAAAGTTAAAGTTGAGGAGGAATCTGTGTGAACTTAAGCGAATTATTGGTATTTTTGATTCCGTTATTACTCTTGATACTTGGCTTCCTAGCTTCACTTAAGAGAACGTAGAGCTCCTTGCACGCGCTTCGGCAATGAAGTCCAAGTAACTTCTCCGTTAAGTGTGGCGGAGTATCTCACATTGTTTTATAGATGCTACAAAGTAAAAGTAGCCTTAATTCTATTACGATTTACGTCCAAAGATCGTGAACTTTGATGTTAGGAGTCTCGAGCGTATAGCCGTGAAGGATTGTGTGCATAACAGGTCGCTAGAAGTTTAGCATCCTCTTCGCGTTTACGTAAGCTATTTTCTCCACTATTTTCTCTTTCAAGCCCTTGTTTAGTAGATAGTTTACGCAATTGTAGACAACTAAGGGTTCTGAAGGTTCTCTTCTACAGTCGCTGTTTAAAACCATGCGATCTACGAGGTCCTCGTAATTTTTTAGTGTCTCTAACACGTCCATGTGGGTAAGCTTCTCCTCCTGTATTGTTAAGCCTATGCCGTACCTCGCGATATTTGGTGACAATTCATCGAGCGCTTCTTTATTTAAATGGTTTATAATCACTAAGCCTTCGCTTATACCAGAGCTCTCTACGATCTTAAGAAGCTTCTTAACTATAACAAGCTTATTTCTCCTAGGTGAATGTAGGATGACAGACCTATCAGACCTCTTCACTATTCTGAGTTGTTCCCTTAAAACTTCGACTTCGACCTCGCTACCCAGCTCAAGGCCTACTTCGCCGAGGATTGCATAGCTGTAAGCTTTAAGGATCTCTTCTATGTAGCTGAGAGCTTCTCTCCAATCGCTAGGTATGTTCCTTGGATGTATTCCTAGACCTACTATAGCCCTTAATCCTAGGCTCGTAACTCTCTTGTATTCGTCGTCGAGAAGCCAGCGATATAGGTCTATGAGGGATGCGTGGTTCATTGGCTTTACGGGCATATACGACAGTACTGCAACTCCGTAGAACCCCCATCGCCTTAACTTGAGGAGAGTATTGTAGTTGCTGAATTGGTGGTGCGTATGGGGATCTACCCAGAGCAAAGGTACCTACCGGAGTCTCAAAGATGGGGGAATCGTATTTTGAATTAGCTCGTTAAAGATCTGGTAGCAGTTATCTCTAGAGCGGACTCTCGATGAAGCGATAAACCCTGCTAGCCGTAGACGCGCGGTCTCACCATAATAGCTAACCACTGGGTCCTGCAACGTAGAAGTATTTGGAGTTACAGATGATCCACTAGGCTTAGGGCTCCGGTTCTAAGATGACTGCTGTACCGTAAGTCGATATCTCGGCAGCCCCGCCATTACGGCTACTGTAGCAAACCTCATAGCTATAACTGCGTTAGCCCCCATGCTTTTGGCCTTTTCAACCATTCCCTTTAAAGCTTCGTCCCTCGATTGAGCTAAGAGTTCCGTATACTCTTTAATCTCGCCGCCAACTATGTTCCTTAAGCCTGCCACCGTGTCGAGCCGGGCACATATTCCATCGTGGTAACTATGACGTCATTAAACATCAGTGCCACCGCGACTTGCATCGGCGAAGTTAACATTTATTAATTACGCCATTACCAGATATCCCACCATTCAAATGCTGAAGTAGAGGAGGAATAACCTTGTCTTCAAGTGTTAAGGAAAGTCCTTGTAGGGTGGAGGAGAGGAAAGTCCTTTTTGTATGCATAGGAAACTCCTTTAGAAGCCAAATTGCTGAAGCGTACTTCAACTCTATGGCTCCGCCTGGGTGTAGAGCCATTAGCGCTGGTGTTAAGCCGGCGATAAGCGTTCACCCTAACGCTATAAAACTAATGGCCGAAGAGGGCATAGACATCTCTAGGAGTAAGCCTAAACCTCTTACGGAGGAGGCGAAGAAGGCTGACATAGTTGTCATAGTTTGCGATGAGTTAGAGAAGGAGTGTCCAGTTATCTACGCGAAGCGCTTAGAGCATTGGAGACTGCCCGATCCAGCCAAGATGTGCTTAGAAGATGCAAGGAAAGTAAGAGACACCATCAAACGTAAGGTAGTAGAACTAATAGAAGAGATTACCCACGAAGGGCTCTCTTGAACGTCAATTAAACTAGTGGCGCTTGGCGAATATAACTTGAGCAGGAAAAAAATTATGGACTTGTAGCGAGTAATTCGTTTATAGTCTTCACTTGGGCTGTTACCGGTATGTCCTTATACTTCCAGTTGGCGACTATCTGTATTTCGTAGGGCCACTTAGCTCCCTTAACCCATTGCCCGCCAGCAAGCGGCGTTACAGAGTAGTGGTCTTGGTATTTAAGTAGTTGTGGAAATATTTCGGCCACCTTCTCGTAGATTGCATACTCTTCGGGGCTCAGTATCTCCTTTAACGGCTTCTTGTAGTTTATGTGACCAACAATGGTATCCAAGTCAGTATTCGCAATAGCCACCCTAACCTTCTCCTTATCCAAGCTACCAGCCCTCTTAAGAACGTCGACCACTAGCTCGAAAGCCGCGTGCGAGTACATCATTGGGGCACACCATTGCCTACCCGTTTCTTCTTCATAAGCTCTTGTAAGGTCTTTTGGAGTCTCACCTGTTAGCGATGATATGAACGGGTAAACCGCGTGTGCCCAAACCTCTGTTGTTAAGCCTATTCCTAGACCTCTCCCAAGAGGGTCTACTCCAAGGGCTTCTACTTGAGCTGGGAAGAGGACGCACCTCGCTACGGTCACGACTTTAGGTATATAGCCAGCTTCATAGCACTGCCTCCAGAAGGACGCGAAGTCTGGTGGGAAGAATACTCCGGTCACTATGTCTGCCCCAGAAGTACGTAATGAAAGTATGTACGTGCTGAAGTCCGTAGTGCCAGGAGGGAACAAACCAAAGTCTTGTAGCTTGTAACCTCTGGCTTCAAGTACTATTGGAAATACTTTTTGAAATGTCCATCCGTCTGGGTCGTTGCTCCATAGCCCTGCGACAAGCTTATTGGTTTCTACTTTATCCCATATGCTCGCGTACACGTGCGCTAAATCGATCTCGGTCCAGAAGGCGTGGTAGGACCATTTATAGGGAGCTCCCGTAAGCCATGCTAGGACAGGAGTATCAAGCGAAATGCACGGAACCCCATACCTCTCACATTGAGTAGATATGGGCACCGTCGTGTCAGGTGTGTGTAGGACTACCATTAAGTCTACGTTCTCTCTAGTTATTAGCTCAGCAGCAACTGAAGCAGCAGTATTAGGATCGCTCTTAGTATCCCTCATAATGATCTTTATCGGGACCTTCTTACCGTACTCAGCTAAGTAAACGCCGCCCATAACGTTGTTAACGTAGTGCTCAATCCTACCTTTGATCCAAGGGTTTGGTTCAGCGAAAGCTGCTAGTTTACCGGTCGTGGGGGTGGGCCAACCTATCTTTATGTACGCGGGCGCCGCCGGAGGTAGGGTTAAGAAGTAGGCAGCAGCGCCAGCAACGGCAACAATAACGACGACGATGACAATGATTACAGCATACGTCCTCTTAATAGTTGACCCCTCCCTCAACTACATATTTAGAGGGTTTAGTGTTATCTCTAATTTATAGGAGTATTAAAGTTTTACGGTCAACTTTTACCTACACGCCCGAAGAAGGGGGTCCACCTAAAGGTTAAAAATGTGTTTCTTGAGATGGTTAAGCGCTAGAAATTTAATAGCTCTACTTCGTTATCGGGGGCCTGTCGAAGTATATACTTTTCGATGTTGCGCTTAGGGGGATCGCTACAACGACGTCGGCATCTATTAGTTTTAGTGCTTGAGCCGCTAGACCGGCACTATACATTACTCTATTGTCTACGTTATGGTTCGAAGCGGTCTTGGCTGCTGAGCCCACAGCTATGCCTAAGTTTATTGAGCTGAGAACTAAGTTTAGATCGTACGGGTATCCAGGAGGGGTCTTGACCCCTACGTCCTTTACCTTACAGCCTATTAGGACGACAGCGCTCGATCTCCTCACGTTATCGGCATCCCTCTTAAAGAAGTCTCCCGCGTGTACAGCCAGTTCTTCCATCGCCTTTGCGAGCTTCTCTATATCCTCCCTATCCTTAACTATTCCAACTACTACGTTATCGATACCTTTAGCTTTAGGAGCGGTTATTGCGCTTAAAGCCATGAGCCTAGCAACGTCAATTATCGATTCCTTAACTATATCCTCCCTACCCTCTACAACCAAGATCTTGCACCCGAGGAGATAATGTTACGTGTGGGGTAAAAGCCTTTTGCCAAGTCTCAGGCTCGTGCGGAGGGGTTAGAAAGCAATTTTATTCTGTACCAACAGCTACATCCTTGCACACCAAAATCTAATCGCTACTAGAAGGTCAGTAGCTACATTGGTTAAGCCCATGAAGGCCTGATCTCGATCTTCATAAACGCTATGTAACTAATTATCAAACATATGTCTAGCCCTGAAATGAGGGCTGACATATGCGGCCAAGCGAGCATGAGGCTTTCGTCTAGTGGAAGGAGCTTGGGGGTTGGTATGTCTCGGGGGGTCACGTATATTAGCTCCATGCTCTTTATCTCGGGGTTAAGCAGCACGCTCACGGCTTCCAAGTATAGTGTCGCTGGGCTTATTCTCGATATCGCTAACCTGACTTCTTCATGGGCAAGTATTGTCGACAACGGTGGGGTCGTATAAGTGTAGGTCCCTAGTGGAACTAAGATCTCGGCTACGATGTTAGCTATCATATATATGAAGAAGTTGAAGAAAACCCAGAGGGCTAAGCAAGCCAGCGCGGAAGTCGTCGTCCTCCGGAAGACGATCGAGAATAGGAGGCTTATGCTCATCCACAACCCTACATAGACTGTTGATAGCAAGATGAAGTAAAGTATCCTCATAACGCCCTCGATGCCTGGACCGAAGCCGACAAGGATCATGTTAAAACCTGTAACTATTCCGACCACGCTCGAAATTATCACTAACACAACGAGTAGCCCCGCACTTATCTTCCCGTTTATTATGGAGTCTCGGTGAAGGGGGTTTGAGAGCAATCTGAGTATGGAACCGCTCGCTATCTCCCTGTTAATAGCGTCAAAGGCTAGAGCCATTCCGATTATTGGACCAAAAACGCTCATAAAGTAAATGAAGGGGGGCATCGGAGATGGAGCGCCGGTAAAGAGCCTTAAGAAGGCTGTTGTCTGATCCATTTCTCGTAGAGGTTGGGCTGCTATAGATTGAGCCCCCATGTATGAGGTCGACAGGCCGGTTACAAGTATTAAAGCAAAAACCAAGAGAAACCTCCTACTACTTAAATGGTCTGCAACTTCCTTCCTAATTATTGGGATTACTCCCAAGCCCTATCCCCCAAAGTACTTTATGTATAGTTCGTCTAAACTCGGCATCCTAAGCTTAAGCTCTAATACGAGACTACCTTTATCGAGCGCTAACCGAGCGATCTCCTTCCTTAAGTCTCTTTCAGCTCTTATAACCAGCTTGTTCCCCATCCTAATTACTTCCTTAACCCCTCCGAGGTCCCTTATGGATTGTATGAGATCGTCATTTACGGCGTCAAACTCGGCCTCTGTGATCTTTTCTCCTTTAGCTAGATCCTCGATACTACCTATGGCTACAAGCTCGCCCTTACTCATTATAGCAACCCTATCACATATCTTCTGGACTTGATAAAGCTGGTGAGAGGACATAAGCACCGTAACCTTTTCTTCTCTTGACAGCCTCCTAACTAACGAGAGTATCTGCTCAGCTCCTTCAGGGTCTATGCCAGCCGTCGGTTCATCGAGTATTAGAACCTTCGGTCTCTTTATTAGGGCGTCGGCTATCGCTAAACGCTGCTTCATCCCTCTAGAGAACTTACCGACTTTTTCATCAGCCCACCCCTTCAATCCTACCTTCTCGAGAAGCTCGTCGATTCTTTCCCTCCTTTCTCTCCCAGCTACTCTGTTGAGCTCAGCTGTGAAACTTAAGTTCTCTCTTGCAGTCAGATCGTCGTAGAGCCCTATGTTTTCCGGCACAAAGCCTACTCTCCTCCTAACCTCTATCGTATCCCTAGCCACGTTGTAGCCGTCTATCCATGCCTCACCTCTAGTCGGCGGAATAAGGCCTAGGAGCATGAGAATCGTAGTGGTCTTCCCAGCGCCGTTAGGGCCTAAGAGACCGAATACCTCTCCAGTGTAGACCTTCATGTTTAAGTTCTTAACAGCTGTAAAACCGTCATACTCCTTAGTCAAGTCTATGGTCTCTATTACCGCCTTCTTCATGGCCTACCGTATCTCCTGAAGACAACTACTAACCCTAAGACCGAGGCAACAACCACCACTAACCCTACGATTCCCCAGTACGTGGGTTTAATCACCGTTAGCCTTAGTGTTATCTCTGTTGAAGTCTCCATGGTGTAAGCTCGTACTACTAGTGAGTAGTCGCCAGCTAGCGCCCCCGATGGAGGGGTCACTAACAAGGAAACTAGCGTGCTTGACCCTTGAGGTAGTATGTTTATTCTATCAGTCGATAGGGACGTCCTCCAGCCTGAAGGAGCGTAGCAAGCAAACCACATGTTGAGTAGGTTCGTGTTCCCTGCGTTTTCTACGACTAAAACTATTTCTTTAGTCTCTCCAGCGGTTAACTCGTAGCTCAGCAATTCATCGTAAGTTTTAAGGTTTATCTTTGGAGTACCTGAGACAAGGGCCTCTACGTCTATGCTTATCTCGACCCCTCCTTCTGCTACAATTATCTTTATCGGGTAAGTGCCGGGAGGAGTCTTTTCGGGGCACCAAACCTGGAGGACCGCACCACTGTAATCGCGTGCCTTAACTGTCAGAGTTGAAATAACAGTTGCTTCGTAAGCTGACGGCCTAAAGCCGAGCACCTGCCATCCTTCAGGTACTTGCGCTGAGAGGGCAAACGTCAAGTCTTTATACCCATTATTCTTTACGGTAAACCGAAAACTGAAGACCGAACCTGGAGATCCAGTAACCGACCTCGATGCTGCTTCAAGCAAGACTATCTCAGCAGACTTTCGTAAGTTTATGCTTAACGATATGAGGTTTGACTTAGCCTTTCCGCTCATAGCATAAATGTAAAACATGTAGCTTCCTGGCTCTACTTCCTCGCCAGGTTCAAGGCTTAAAGTAAGTTCTACGGACTCTTTGGGTTTGAGGAGCAGTTGGGTAATGTTGTAGCCCTGATAGTTCTTGAGAACTAAGTTATAGCTCCACTTCTCAGGACATGTTATATTGAGCGCTACCACTTGATATTCTTCAAGTAGGTTCTCTATAGTTAAAGGTATACTTACCCCTCTTTCTTCAGTCACTATGCTTACGAAGGGGGTATAGATCCTTAACCCATTCTCTTCAGTGGCTGAAGCCAAAGAGAGGCTTGAGAAAAGGGAGGCTGCGAGGGAGATAGCAATTACTAGGATTGTTAGGGACCTAATCCTAGAACTACTACCCATTTTTTCGCGAAAATAGGTAGAAGAATTATTGTAGGGCGTAGGGCTAGCTTTCGCTACCTCCATCATTATCATCAAGGATTGATAATGATGGAAGCTAATTAATAAGCGTTACTCTCAAATATAGAGAGCGAAGCTGTCGAACGAGGCTTAAGCCTACGAGTTTTATCGAACTAAGACTTCTACTTCTTCCGTATAATCGTAGCTATCGCTTTGTATAGGAAGATGAGGGCTAATATTATTGCTATGCTCGATACCAATGCATCCAACATATACTACACCTTTAATCGGACAAAGAAAGTCCTCCTTAGTGCGCACCAATATATAAAGTTTTACTTTTAAGGCCATGTAAAACCTCCTCCCTCATGAAGTGCTTCAGTAACAGCCGTAACCTAGATTCGGTACGCATCTCTTTCACGCAGTGGAGGTCCTGTGGGCTCTGCAGGAATTAAGGTTATAAGCTCTGCAGGAATTAAGGTTATAAGATGTAGCTTTAGGTGTTGAAGTGGGGGTATCAGTTGATTTATGGATCAACATTATCCTTCCAAGTTATTCATGCATTAAAGGAGAGGGGTATCGTAGTTGAAATAGAGAAGGTTAATGGACTCTTCTTGTATAGAAGGAAGGGAGGATTTCCCGAAGACTATGTTGAAAAGGTAACTAACGTCTCTAGGGAGGAAGGTTTCGTAATACATCCAGTTCATTCAATACAACCAGAAGTCTCGACAAGTCTCCTACTTAGGCTATCTAAACCTTTGATGGTTGCGCCAGGCTCTACTGTTACGATTTACGTCAAGGCACCTATAAACGTAGGTGTCTACGTTGTTGAAAAAGATGCACATAGATTAATAGACTCCTTCAATCCTACTCCATACAAGTACGCACTCTACGGACCCACTTCCAACGGCATAATATGCAGGTTCTATAGAACAGACATTTTCTCGAAACCCCCTTACACGGAGTTTTGGGAAGCTGTTGCGAAAATAACGATTGAAAATGAAGCTGAGAACTTCGCCGAAGTAAAGAACGTAGTATATCCTCTCTTGAATGCAGACGTCTACGTAGACAATGATGGAATGGCCTACGTAGAGGCCGCTCGCCTACAGATTTTTCGAGACAATGCAGGAGTTGTGTATCTAGAAAACGAGCCTCCTTTAGCTGGCCTGATAAAGTGTCCCGAGCAGTTCGGCGGGCTACAAGAGAGAGTCGCTAAGTTTATAATGGAATTCGGGCTTTAATGTGGTTTAATGGACGTCTTAGAGTGGCTTAAGTCCCATTGGTACCACATCATTTACGTAATTGTGGCCATAGTAGCTGCCTTTTTCATAAGTATAGTTCTTGAGAGGATCATTAGGAGAGCGCTTACACAGAAGGTCTCCAAGAGCGTTATAGACAATATACTAAAGCTACTGAGGTGCGTTATCCTGGTAATCGCCATTTTCGCGGCACTGGCTTCCGTAGGCGTAGACGTGACAGGAGCCTTGGTTGCAGGAGGATTTCTAGGAATCGTTATAGGTTTTGCAGCCCAGGCTTCTATATCAAACTTCATATCAGGAGTCCTACTGTTGCTCGAAAGGCCGTTCAGAATTGGAGACTTCATACATATAGGGGATGTTATTGGAGCGGTAGTAGAGGTAGGCATTTTATCGACGACAATAGTGACTTGGGATGGAGTTAAAGTACGCATACCTAGCTCTCAGATCTTTAATAGTAATTTTAGGAACTATAGTGCATCAAGAGCAAGGCTCGTAAGCACTACTGTTCAAATCCCATATTCGACAAGCATAGAGAAAGCAGTAGATGCTATAACAGCCAAGTTGAGGAGTCAATGGTACGTCCTGGAAGAGCCCAAACCTGTAGTCTTCGCAAAGAGTTTTGCAGATAGCGGAGTTGTACTTGAAGTTAGGGCCTGGACACCAGGATCGACTTGGTTTATACTTAATAGCAATTTAGCCAAGTTAGTGAAGGAGGCCCTCGACGAGGCTGGAATCGAAATACCTTTCCCGCAAAGAGTATTGTGGTTCGCTTCTTCGCTTAAGGTCGGAGAAGAGGGTGATGAGCGTTACGTCGGCTTGAAGCGCCAATGATGCTTAGCGCAGTGATCTATGTACTCTTCATAGTCGTCGAATAATAGTTCGCACGTTCTACAGTAGGGCTTAAACCATAGTTTCGGGTTTCTCTCCAATTCTTCAACTCCAACTTTTCGCGCCAACGAAAACACCTTTAATGAATTATGCGTCAATTCCTACTCTTCAACTCAACGTAAATTAGTTGTTTCAGCGATAATTGAAGGTTACTGAATGGCGGTTAATTAGCTATCTCGTTCATCGCATACTAGTAATCTTCAACGTTGGCCCACAACTTGGTTATTTCATCTTTAACGTAGCTCGATACTTCCTCGACCCTACCATCGACCCTGTGTAATAGTACTTTAGGTTCTTCTCCTTCAACTACCTTACCTATTACAGAGGGCCTTACCCCCATCCTATTAAGGAAGTCGAGGGCCGTATCTAACGACTCAGGCTTTATCGTCGCTATTAGGGTCCCACTACTTATGAGTTTAAGGGGGTCGATGCCCAACACTTCACAAATGGTCTTAGTAGGTGTCCTTATTGGTATTCTGTCTTCGTAAACCTCTATTACACATCTTGAAGCCAAGGCTACCTCAAGAAGGCCGTTGAGCAGCCCTCCCTCCGTAGGATCGTGCATTGACGATGGGACCTTAATCTTCGCTAACGCTAAGGCTTCCTTCACCACGCTTATATCCTTGAAGTAACTTACAGCTTCGTCAAGCATACTTTGTTGAACACCTAAACTTAGGAGCTCCTCCACGAAGTCGCTGGCTATTATTGCCGTCCCCTCTAGCCCTACTGCCTTAGTCATTATAACGTAGTCTCCAGGCCTTGCTCCCTCGGTTAACGTAAGTTCATCTATTGACCCTACACCTAAAGAGGTCACGACAACTATTGGTCTCTTAACTCCTGGTGCTACTTCTGTGTGACCGCCAATAATCGTGCCGCCGACCTCTCTAAGCGCGGAATCCATTTGCTTGGTTATCATGTCTAGGGCTTCAACAGTGCTCGTCGATGGAAGGAGGATTACCGATAGAAACCACGTAGGCTTCACGCCTCTAACAGCTATATCGTTACTAGCTATATGTATGCTCAACCAACCTATTCTCTCCACAGCCTCCGTTATGGGATCTATGTGTATGGCTAGGACCTTGCCTCCCCCGATGTCTATTATCGCTGCATCCTCACCTATGCGAGGGCCTACGAGTACCTTACCGTCAGCAACCCCTATTCTCGAGAAAACTAAGCTTTCCAGTATGTCGGGAGGTATTTTCCCAAGTTGAAGCTTCATTTCAAGACGCACCAGGCCTCTAACCGTGATTGACATCAAGGTTCAGTGAGATCGGTGCTCATCATCTCTTAAATCAGGGGAGCTCTTCATCACTTAAGCCTTTACGTAATCTATGAAGCCGCTCTTAGGTTTTATCCCTTTCGTTCAAATCCCGACGGAGGCGGTACAGGACCTTAAAGCAATGCGAGTGCAGGACCATCAAGTTCTCAACGAAGACTTAGAGGGGTGAAGAGGTTTCTAAGACCTCTGAAAATAAGAGGAAGGTCGAGTGCAAGATTTAAGGGAGTGGAGCTCGGTGAGATAAGCCGTGCCGAGGATAAGCAATGTCCTTTATTCTTATTGTGGGATTGTGTGTAGTTTTTGTAAGGCCTTTGTAAACGGCGATTGTGGTGGCTGTGATCGCCATACCGAAGCCTGCGAGTACGCTAAATGTTGCTTAAATAGAAGTGTTAAGTGTTGCTTTGAGTGTAGCGAGTTTCCGTGTAGGCTTCACGTCGAAGGGTTTGCGTGGAGCACAGAAGAGCTTGGAACTTTAAATTGGAAGGTGTACAGTAGAGGATTCTTAAACATGTTTCGTCCCAAAAAGAGGTGACGGTCAAATACTTAAGCCTACTAGGTATAAACCACTACTTGCCCTTATCTAGCACTATTATCTTGCCGTTGCTCCCAACGTTTAGTTCTAGCTCGCCTCTAAACTCTTTCGCGAAAGCGTTTTCTACCCTCACCTTGTAGCCTACGTTCACCATGTCTATTTGATCCCTCCACAAGTTCAGCTTTATTTGACCAGTACCATCATCTATTATTGCGTACGTCAGTTGTGCAGGGCCGTAGCGTGTTTGGACCGTTTTAGGCTTACCCTTTTCCACTACTATTCCCTCGACTACTAGTTCCCTCATTCCACCCTTTATTTCAGAGGTCTGCACTCTTTTCATTACATAACCTCCTTCCCTTTAAGGAAAGATTTCCGTGAGGAACTATAAAAACAATTGGTTCTGCCAGTTCCTGTCCATGAGCTTAAGGAGGACCAGGCGATAGCATCCTTAATTATCGTTATACGTAAGAATAGATTTTGGTAGAACCATGGACGAAGAGTTCGTACTAGGAATAGACGTAGGCGCTACTAGGACTAGGATATGTCTTGGAACCGTAGACGGAATGATACATGTAAAGTATGTATATAGGACAGTTGAGATAGCACCGGACTTATCCAAGTTCATAATTAACGAAATCAAAAAGCTATTCTCAGAGTATATTAGAAAGGTTATAGGAATAGGAATTGCCTCTATCGGGCCCCTTGACCTAAAGAGAGGAGTCATACTCTCTCCTCCGAACGCGCCTTTTAGGAACGTTGAAATAGTTTCTAAGGTAAGGAAGGCCTACGGGTTAGACGCCTTCTTGATCAACGACGCAGTAGCCGCTGCTTGGGCTGAAAAAGTTTATGGTTTAGGAAGGAGTGCCGAGAACTTGGTCTACATTACTTTAAGTACAGGAATAGGTGCAGGAGTGATAGTTGATGATAATCTATTGATAGGTAAGGACGGCAATGCCCACGAAGTTGGGCATATAGTCATTGACAGCTTTGGACTCATGAAGTGTGGGTGTGGAGGTTATGGCCACTGGGAGGCCTACTGCTCGGGTGCAAACGCTCCGAGATTCGTTGCAAAACTGGTTTACGAGAAATATAAGGATGAGGCTGGACGTAGCGCGCTATATGGTGACGTCCTCGAAGGTAAACTGAATACTGAAAAACTTTTCGAGTATGCTAAGCGTGGTGATGGTCTAGCTCTTAAAATTGTTAAAGAGGAGATAGGTAAGCTTAATGCTGCAGGTATAGCATCCGTAATTAATTGTTACGACCCCGAGATTGTCTTCCTGGGAGGTGCTATAGCTTTAAACAACGAAGATTTGGTCTTGAAGCCCATATTAAGGTACATAGATATGTACGCTACTAATAGAAAGCCGACAATAAGTTTAACGTGCTTTGGAGAGGACGTCGTATTGAAGGGTGCCATAGCTGTTGTTGTTAAAACGCCACGAACCTTGAAAGAATACTACGAACCTTAGATCTTTAATTGAAAGTCGAGCGTTCTAAATAACGGTCAGCTATCATTGCTTTGGGTTTCACTTATACGTTTTCCAAGATCGATGAGATCGTTGATCACTCACCTTTATGTTATGGTCGTGAAACCAACTATATTAGAAATCCGCATAGAGCTTTTATTCCTTCTTAACTAAAGGAAAACCATGCTTAAAGTCGTCGTTGTTGGTGGAAATGCGGCTGGAATGAGTGCTGCTTCTAGAGCTAAAAGGCTTAAACCGGATCTTAACGTAATTGTGTTCGAAAGGGGCAATTACGTATCTTACGGTCCGTGCGGGATCCCATATTATGTGTCCGGCGTTGTGGGAAGACTAGAGGATCTAATTCATGAACCCCTAGAAACCTTTGTGAGGGAAAGAGGAATAGATGTGAAGATAAGGTGTGAAGTTGTTGACATCGATACTTCGGGGAAGTCCGTCACGATAATTGATAGAGATAGCGGTAGAGAGAATATAGTTGAATATGATAAGCTGGTTTTGGCTACTGGCGGGAAACCTTTAGTTCCAAGGATTGATGGTGTAGAACTAGAAGGCGTATATACCTTAAGGAGGTTAGAGGATGCAAATGAGTTGATGAAGGGTCTTTTGAAGGCCGAAAAAGTAGTTATCGTAGGCGGAGGGTACATAGGAGTTGAAATGGCTGAAGCCATTACTAAGCTCGGAAAGAAAGTGACCGTTCTAGAAATGATGCCTTACATACTTCCAAACTTTGATTCGGACGTATCTCAATGCGTTGAGAGGGAACTTAAAGCTCATGGGGTAGAAGTAAGGACCGGGGAAAAGGTTATTGAACTTAAAGGTAAGGACTCCGTATCAAAGGTGGTAACCGAGAAGGAGTCTTACGATGCCGATATGGTGCTCCTTGCCGTAGGCGTTAAACCAAATGTGGACTTAGCGATGAAGGCCGGAATAAATTTGGGCATTACTGGAGCCATAAAAGTCAATGAAAGAATGCAGACCAGCAAGGAGGACATTTACGCGGCAGGTGATAACACAGAGACCATAAATATAGTTACAGGAAAGCCCACTTACAATCCCCTAGCGCCGACAGCAAATAAAATGGGACGTGTAGCGGGCACTAATGTGGCTGGCTTCCAAGCAGTGTTTAAGGGAGTTGTAGGCTCGGCTGTATTAAAAGTCTTCAACATAGAGGCTGGAAGAACAGGTCTTTCATCTAAAGAGGCGGAGAGGGAGGGATTTAACGTTGCCTCTGCGACCATTGAAAGTATTACTAAGAGCAAATATTGCCCAGGTGTTAAGAAGATTAAGATCAAGCTGATAGCCGATGCAGATACTGGGAGGCTTCTAGGAGCACAAATTATCGGAGAGGAAGGGGTAAGCGGTAGGATAAATACTTTAGCTACAGCGTTAATGAGTGACATGAACGTCTACGACGTCGCGATGTTGGACCTCGCATACCATCCCTACTTTGGACCAGTTTGGGACCCAATAATAGTAGCTGCAAGCGTAGTCTTAAGGCAGATTAAAGTAAGGAGGGTATAAAGATTGGCTTTGATAAGGCAATCGATAAAAAGCCCCAAGCAGAGCAAGTCTTGGAGGATAGGAGTTCTTGGATAATAGAAGTACTGAGGATATGGTGGAGGTAAAGCTCTCCTTACCGAAGAGAGTTTACAGGTGGTATACTATAGTGGCTAAAAGGGACCGTGTAAACGTCGAGGAAGTTTTTAAAGATGCGCTACTCGAGCTTTATCGATTTAAAGATGGCTTGGGAGACATCAAGAACTTTTATGGCTTGAGTGGATCACATGGTGAGTCGACAAGCTTAGGCCACGTACTGAACTATTCCTTAAACCTAGGCTTAACGATACATAGCATAGCTGAGCACCTATTGCTCGAGCTCGAAGGCGGTAATGGTTTCATCCTTAGCGATGTCAAGCTGGTCCAAGACGAGCCTGGCGCATATAAGGGCATATGTTTTAAATTTATTGTGAGAGAGGGCTACGACTTAGTCGCCGACTACTTTACGTTTCAAGTTCAACACGACGGCCTATACCTAGACGTTATTTCAGCGTTAAGCTTCGACTCTACGAAAGTAGCCAACGAAGCTTTCAAGAGGTTGAAAAAGGCAGTGATGAAGATTGTCGACGAAGGCGAATTCAAAGACATGGAGGAAGGGCTACGTACAAGGAATGGAAGGTTGAACATTGACCTCAGTAAGGAGGGGAGCATAATCTACTTGACTTTTATGGTCTATGCAAACGAGATAAGCATCATACCGAAGTTGCATAAAATAGATGACGTGTTGAGGAAGATATGCGATAAAGCGGGGATCGAGAGGGCATAGTTCATAGTTAAACTACCGGCCGGCTTCAGTAACTTATGTGCTGCATATCGTCCCCTAATCATTAGGGTGACATTGAACGTAACTCTCATCTTCAGCCTTTCAAGGCTAAGATTCAAATTTTCAGTAGGGTAGATAACGTTATATGAAGAAGAATAAGATATATTAATTGAGCATTATGGGTACTTACATCCTCTTATCCACTTTAACGGCTGAAGGAAGGAAGACCGTAAAGCAAAGACCTGAAAGAATATTGGAAGTAAACAAAGAAATAGAGGCCTTTGGAGTTAAGGTGCTCCAACAATATGCGGTTCTCGGACCATACGACTTTGTTAATATAGTAGAAGCTCCGGACAACGAAACTGTGGCCAAGGTATCCGTCGAACTGGGGTCGAGGGGCACGGTCCACATAATTAGTATGCCCGCTATACCAGTAAAGGACTTCATTGAGAAGGTTAAGGAACGGTGAGACTACCTTAATCCCTTTTAATTTTTTGGCTCGGTGTGAGATGGTTAGATCACCATTCACCTGGATTGGTACTCGTCATCGCCTTAAATTAGACTGTTAATGGTTGAGAAATAATCTTTTCTTAAATAACCCATTAATCTAGAGGTAAATGCGTGTTGCACAACTTATTGTGGTAGGCGAGCTTATGGGTGGAGGAAATGACGAAAGAGATCTTGGAAGCCGTTGAGGACTTGAAGCCGGAGCAGAGCGTTAGGGCCCTCTTAAGGAGCATGGCCAAGACGGCGTTTAACGCCAGAAGGCTTGGAAAAGCTTTCGAGGTATTGGAGGACATAGTAAACAGAAGTAGCTTGAGGATACTAACGATGGCTGGAGCCTTCGTACCTGCTGGATTAAGGAGACTTCTGTGCGAAGCCCTAAGAAGAAAGCTTTTCAATGTTGTTATAACTACGGGGGCCAACGTCACTCACGATTTGTTAATGGCCTTTGGTGGTAGACACTATAGGCTTGAACTAAGAGAGGTAGAAGACGAGGTAGACGTGAAGAAGATGGGTCTATGTAGGATATATGACATAGCTGTGAAGGTCCGAGATTTCGAGGTTATGGAGAAGAGGATTCGAGAACTCTTAGATGGCATGGATGATAGGGTATACTCCTCCAACGAATTCTTAAGGGAAATAGGTCTTAGAATAGAGGATGAGGGAAGCTTTATACGTAGTGCAGCCGTAAACGACTGTAGCATCATTGTACCAGCTTTTTACGACTCCATACTGGGCGTGCAAGTATGGAGTTTAACGCAGACTCGAAGGCTGAAAGTCGTTGAAGACTTAGACCTTAGCTACTTAGTCGGCCTCCAGTTCGATGCTAAGAAGAGAGGAGATAAGACTGGAATACTAATAGTTGGAGGAGGTACGCCAAAGAACTTTGCTCTCCAGTCAGCTCTAATAGCTGGTAAGCCATTTGATTATGCCGTTCAAGTAACAATAGACCCACCTTATTATGGCGGGCTTTCGGGGGCTACGTTGAGGGAAGCCGTGAGTTGGGATAAAGTATTTGAAAAAGCAGAGTATTGTACTGTTTACTGCGACTTCACCATTGCAGTGCCCCTACTGTTCTCTGCCATATTGATTTAGGGGCTCCGATCTGGTGTCAGCTTTCATCTATCAACAATACCTGCCGTCGTCATTGCCCCGCTAATACTAAAAATAGGGCAGCATATTTGTTTACCGCCAAAAGAGGGTTGGAATCTTGAGGGCAAACTTTGTTGAGATGATAAGCGAAGCTGCGTATAAAAATCAGAGTAAAATAGTGCTAGCACTCGACGTAAAAGGACCTAACGTTTTTGATAGGGCCTTGAAGATACTTGAAGATGTCTCAAAATATATATGTTGTGTCAAGGTAAACAAGCATTTGATATTACCTCTAGGCCTTAGAGGTTTGAGGGGTTTAATTGAGAGGGCACATGCCTTAGGTATACCGGTAATTGCCGACTGTAAAATGTGCGATATCGGCTCTACTAACGTGGTAGAAGCTTCGCAGTACTTTGATGCAGGATTTGACGCCATAACTGTAATGCCGTTGCCCGGCTGGTTTGATGGTTTAGAGGGCGTCTTCCGTATGGCTAAGGAGATTGGTAAAGGCGTTATATTGGTGGTTATGATGAGCCATAGAGGGGCTTCAGAGTTCTTTGAAGCAACAATCTTTGAGGGAGAACTTGGAATTTTCGATAAGCTATACAACGCCTTCGCTAGAAGGGCTGTGAAGTGGTGTGCTGATGGAGTAGTTGTTGGTGCTACCAGACCGGATGTAATAAGGCAAGTCAAGGATGTAGTAGAAGACATACCTATATTTTCGCCGGGAGTTATGGTTCAAGGAGGAGCGATAGAGGAAGCTTTGAGGGCTGGGGCCTCCTACGTGATTGTCGGTAGGGCTATCTGCGAAAACAGCAATCCTGCAGATAAAGCAAGGGAGCTTAGGGACGTTACTAGACTATTCTTGTAACGAATTCGAAGACCACACCGGACTTAGTTATGGTGAAAGGCACCACTATTCCTTGATGAGGTTTTCTTTTGACCTTAACTATCTTGAGGTAGCGGACATAGCTGTTACCCGATTCTTTGTAGGATACTTTCATCACTGCGTCGACCTTGCTACGTATCATGTCGAGTTGCCTCGCCGTATGCATTGTGGGTACTACGACCAATATGTGTAGGCCGCCGCCAACCTTTGAGACGCTTCTGAGCCTATGGAGTACTTCAACGACTTCATTATCGTCCTTGCAGGTGTGAGCTACGAAGGAAGAAAATGTATCGATACAGCTTGAAGAACCTTGCTTTACGTCGTTTAGAAGGGAGGTGAAGAGGTCTTGAAGACTTTCGTTCGACCTACTAATGAATGTCCATGCACCTGAGACTTCTAACGTCTGAATTCGGAGACCTAGCGCTAACATAGAGTCTCTAACGTCCTCGACGTCATCGTCAACTAAAAAGTATACGACCCTTTCACCAGAGTGGGCCCTATTAGCAAGCAAGAGCCTTGCCATGACGTCAGCATAAGAGAGTGGGCTGCCTTCGATCACCACGAGGGAGCCGGAGGGTATACCTCTTAGCTCGTCGTCTACTACTGGTATGTTAAGTCTCAGTAAACTCATATGTCTATAAACTCCTTTAAGTCTTCGCGTCTAAAGAGTTTTTCTGGCAAAAATCATGTAGCCTGTATGACCGATCATGATGGTTTCAGGCCTTACGGCTCCTTCCTCGACCTTCAACTCTCTAAGTAGGAGCTCGTAAACTTTAACGTCAATGAAGCCATGCTTTCTGAGCTCTAAAACAGTCTTCTCTACTTGGTTCACCGTCGGGCTAAAGCTTGCGAAGTGTCCTCCTCCCTTAAGGGCTTTGTACGCATGAGGTACTACTAGCCAGGGGGTGGCCATATCAAGTACGACAGCATCAACCTCTTCCTCGTCTATTCCTTGGGTTATATCCTTCGTCTTCAATACAACATACTCAAGGAGACCCGCTCGCTCTAAGTTCTTCTTAGCCACCTCTTGAAACCTTGGATTTACATCGTAGCTATATAATACTCCAGGCCGTATAAAAAAGGCGAGGGCGCACGTGAGGGCGCCGCTACCCGTACCGGCTTCTACTATCCTCATCCCAGGCCTTAGCCCAAGCTTAAATACTATAAGGGCCATGTCCTTCGGGTACATTATTTGGGTCTTCCTCGCTATTTTAAAGACGTAATCCCATAGCGTTGGTTTCAGTATCGTAAAGTCGACTCCCAAATTGGACTTAACTCGGGAGCCATACTTTAAGCCTATTAGTGAGTCCATCGTTATGTATCCTTTGTGGGTATGGAGAGTACGCCCCTTTTCCACCTTAGTAAGATACTTATGCTTTTTGTCAAGCTGCAAAACTACGAATGACCCCTCAAGTACTACGTCTCCTTGATCTCTTAGAGCCATACAGGACCCTTATGTTATGCCTAATTTGTCCTCAATTTTCCGAAGTCTAGACTTTATTTCTTCTAAATCCTTTTTCATTGAAACCAGCAACGGTATCATGTCGTTTATTATTATGGATTCTGGAGAGGATGGGAGGATGCGCTCCCTTAAACCCAACAACTCGCTTAATCTCTTATCTTCCACTAACGCCACCAATACTCCTATTAGGAGGTCGTAGACAAAAATTAAGCGGTAGAATTGGGTATCGCAAAGAGGTTTGTCAAGTGAAGCGCGACATAATTGTCATATTATTAGCCATAGTATTGGTGTTCGCGTTCAATGAAGGGATAAAGATCGCCACCGGTACCGAGGTACCTATAGCGATAGTGGAGGGTAGCAGCATGATCCCCACGTTCTATGATGGAGACGTAATATTGGTTGTCGGCGTTAAACCTTCGGATCTAAACGTGGGCGACGTCATCATCTATAAGACTTATAACGATAGAATGATAGTCCATAGGATCGTCGATATCGTAATTAATGATGGCATGTACTTCTTTAAGACGCAAGGCGACAACAATCCATTACCAGACCCAGGCCTCGTATCGGAAGCACAAGTAGTTGGTCGTGTAGTAGGTGTACTACTTCCGAAGGTTGGAGGATTATTTAAGTTTATAATGCCTTATAAGTACGTAGTTGTTGGTCTGCTTTTAGTCCTAGCCGTAATACTCATTATGTTGCCCCCGAACAAAAATAAGAGTATTGACAAGAAGAAATAGAGTTTTAGCGGTTAAATTTAAAAGGAGCTTTAAATAGCTTTAACTTGCTAAAAGAGAAAGATTTTTAAGGTGTCGGGCTTGACGAAGCCTAAGTATAAGATAGAGAATGTCGTCGCTTCCGTAACCCTTAACCAGACAATTGATTTAAATGCTATTGCTGGCGCGGTTTTTAAGGCTGAGTACAATCCTGAACAATTCCCAGGGTTAGTTTACAGGCTCGATAGACCGAAGACCGCGACATTAATTTTCAGTTCCGGAAAGATGGTATGTACTGGAGGTAAATCGGAGAAGGACGTCTATAGAACGGTAAGAAAAATAATTCAAGAGCTCAAAGCCCATAAAATAGTCATAGTTGGAGAACCGAAGATACAGATACAAAATATAGTCGCTTCAGCTAATCTTGGAGCTGAAATAAATTTGGAAAAGGCCGCCTACTTGCTTGAAAACGCTATGTACGAGCCTGAGCAATTTCCGGGTCTCATATACCGTATGGAGGACGAAGGAGTTGTGCTATTGCTCTTCAGCTCGGGCAAAATGGTTGTAACTGGCGCTAAGAAGGAAGATGACGTTAAGAGGGCCGTAAATAAGATATATGAGAAGCTTAAGGCCCTAGGCGTTCTATACATCGAAGAATAATTTCTTTGAACCGTAGGCTTCATAATAATCTTTTACTTTCCTAAAGATTGAAGGGTCTATTCGAAGTTCACTCCTCCTCGCCCAGATAACTTGGAAGAGGTCTACGGCCTCAATTATTGCCTGGTACTTTAAGCCTTGCGTTCTAATGACTTCTGAGGCGGGAATACCGTCTTCCATCTCGTTCCTATCCATTAGGACTACAACGCCCACAACCTTAAAGCCTAGCTCTTCAAGAGCTTCTTTAACCTTAAGCTTCGTTAAACCTGTAGTTAGAACGTCGTCGACTATAACTAATCGTGCGCCCTTATCGATAGATCCTACTATCCGCTCATCTTCCTTGACACCATAGCTCTTAGCCTCCTTCCTATCGTATAGGATTGGCTTATCGTAGCCGTACAGTTGCCTTATTTTAAAGCTCGTTGCCACCGCCAGAGGTATTCCCTTATATGATGGACCGAATACACCGTCAAATCCGTCTAAGCTTAATAGTTCTACGATAGTTTTAGCATAGGCTTCACCTATAACGTTAAGGCTCTGGGGGTTAAACATCCTAGCTACGTTAAAGAAGTAGGGGGATGATCTTCCGCTTTTGAGTTTCACCTCGCTAAATACTAGTGCGCCACAGCGTATTATCTCGTCTATCACGTTCTTCTTTGTATTCGTTAAACCCCACATCTACAACACCCTGAAGGTTATTGAAGAGAAACATAATCCGCACATTATTGGTAACAGGATGAAGAGTACTCTCCTTGAACGAGAGAGTGGCGATACGTCATCTAAGGGGCCTGGGTGCCCCCTAAAAAGTATTAGTAGGGCAACGAAAGCCATGAATATAAAGCCAGTCATTATCATGATCACTACAGCTATTATAGACACGAATATGTGCTTCCTACTGTCTAGCAAGGCTCTCGTAACGTGACCTCCATCCAGTTGACCTACTGGTAGGGTATTTAAGAAAGTTATGAGCATGCCAACCCATCCGGCAAAGGCTATTGGGTGAATTATGAGCGCTTGCTTAAAAGGCGTTTGAAGCAGTGATACGATTTCAGTCCTTATAATAGCGAATAATAGGGGCTCTAGCGGTAAAACTGAGACCTGTCCTTGTTCAATCCATGAAAGGACGAGGTCTTCGGGGACGAAGTACGATAAGGAGAGACCTACGAATGTCACTATTATGGACGCTATGAAGCTTAAGAGCGGACCTGTCAGCCCAAGGTCGAAGAGCTGATCCCTATTAAGAATTGGGGTTTCTTGAATCATAACAGCTCCGAGGGATCCGCCTATCTCCGGTGGCCCTGGGATAAAGTAGGGGGGTGTAGATTTCAAGTTGTGCTTTGTGCACGCAATTTTATGGCCTAGCTCGTGGACCCCCAACACGAAGAAGATTGAGGCGACGTAGGCAATTAAGTGAAGTATCCTATACTTGCCAAATGAAGGATCAATAGTTTCGTATATACCTCCCATCGTGAATAAATAACCTGCGAATGTGACGCTCGCCATCGTAGCTAGTAGTAGGACGATGTTCCATAAAGGTCTATGTCTAGGACGCTCCTGCCTCTTAAATACTCTTAAAACCTTCTTACCATACTCATTCCTTAAAACAGGTACGTAACCCTTGGTGTCGAGAATAGAATAGAGCTTTAAGAAGCGGCTTTTTGTATCCTCGTCTTTAACGACGTAGGTTAAGATGCCGAATTGTATTTTCCATTCAACAATAGTAAAGTGTTGCCTAACAATTTCATCTATCTCTGTTGGGAAAGGTTCCATTAGATAACACCTAAGTTCAGGCTCTCTAAACAGGGCCTTCACTGTTAAGCTTTTTCCTTAAATTCTTAGATGCGCTATGTGAGGGGGAAGGATAAAACCTTAAGTATAATTACGAAATAAATATCAGGTTCCTTGAAGATGCTTAGCGTGGGGAGACGTTGCGATTCGACGAGGAACAAGGGTGCATGATAAGGGAATTTAGAGAAGAAGACCTCGATAGTGTCATAAAGATAAACAGGATGTGTCTCCCTGAAAATTATACTCCCGACTTCTTCATTTACCACTTTAGAGAATTCCCTGAAGGATTCTTAGTCGCAGAAATGGGCAATTCCATTGTCGGTTACGTAATGACGAGGATAGACAGGGGCTTTGATTACTACTCGCCACGTACGACTTTGAGCGAGAAAGGGCACGTAATATCAATAGCAGTAATGCCTTACGCTAGAAGAAGAGGAATAGGGGAAAAACTCCTTCGAAAAGCTATAGATGTCATTAGGAAAAGGGGAATTAAAGAGGTATACTTGGAAGTCAGGGTTTCGAATGTTCCAGCTATAAATCTGTATCATAAGCTGGGTTTTAAGGTGGTTAGAAGGGTGTCCAAATATTACGCTGATGGTGAAGATGCTTACGTCATGCTACTTCAACTCGATTAATTCATTTCTGGTCTCCTATGGTTAAGTTTATATAGAAGCAGTTTCTTGTAAACTCAGAAAATTGATTATTAGGTGATGGCGATGTCTGTAGCGCTACCCGTTCTAGTCCTCAAGGAAGGTACTACGAGAACCGTGGGGAGGGAAGCTTTAAGGGCCAATATATTGGCTGCAAAAATCATTGCAGAGACGGTCAAGAGCTCCTTAGGCCCCAGAGGAATGGATAAGATGTTGGTAAGCAGCTTTGGCGACGTCACTATAACCAATGATGGTGCTACGATATTAAAGGAAATGGACATACAGCATCCTGCAGCTAAGATGATGGTTGAAGTGGCGAAGGCTCAAGATTCTGAAGTTGGCGACGGCACAACTACGGCCGTCGTCTTGGCAGGAGAGCTACTAAAGAATGCCGAAGAATTGCTTGACGAGGACATTCATCCAACGATTGTAATTGATGGTTATAGAAAGGCGTTGGAGAAGGCGTTGGAGGTGCTGGAAACCCTAGCAATCTCAGTAGACCCAACGGATAAGGAGGCGCTGACCAAAGTAGCCTTAACAACACTAAGCGGTAAGGCCTCGGTAGCTGGTTCAAAGGAGCTATTAGCCAAGTATGCTGTAGAAGCCATACTTAAAGTTGCTCAGAAGAAGGACGGTAGATGGGTTGTCGATATAGACGACGTAAAGGTCGAGAAGAAACGTGGTGAATCTTTAAACGAAACAATACTTGTTGATGGTTTAGTGATAGACAAGGAAGTAGTTCATCCAGGCATGCCGAAGCTAGTTCGTAACGCAAAGATAGCGGTCCTAGAAGCCCCACTCGAAATAGAGAAAACCGAGATAACCGCTAAGATCAATATAACGAGCCCAGAACAAATGAAGGCCTTCTTAGATGAAGAAGTCAACGTCCTAAAGAAGATGGTTGAAAAGATAGCTTCAGTCGGAGCGAATGTCGTATTTTGCGAGAAGGGCATAGATGATGTTGCCCAGCACTTCTTAGCCAAGAAGGGCATAATGGCTGTTAGGAGGGTTAAGAGGTCCGATATCGAGAAGATAGCTAAAGCTACCGGAGCAAGAATAGTGACGAGCATCGACGATCTCAGCGAAAGCGACTTAGGTTATGCGGAGGAGGTTGAAGAGGTCAAGGTTGCCGATGAAAAAATGGTGTTCGTTAAGGGTTGCAAGAACCCAAGAGCAGTCTCGATACTCATTAGAGGAAGTAGCGATATGAGCATAAAAGAGGCGGAGAGGTCGCTTCACGACGCACTATGTGTTGTAAGGAACGTAGTCCAAGAACCCAAGATACTCCCCGGAGGAGGAGCCCCTGAAATAGCCCTAGCCCTAGCTCTAAGGGACTGGGCTAGGAGTCTCCCAGGTAGGGAACAACTTGCAGCTATGAAATTTGCCGATGCCTTGGAAGCCATACCGTCAATACTAGCCGAGACCGCCGGTCTAGATCCACTCGACATAATAGTTAAGCTGAGGGCTCATCACGAGAAGGGCTTAAAGACGTATGGGGTTAACGTTCTAAAGGGCGAGATAGCGGACATGGCTCAACTGAATGTCTTCGAGCCCCTCGCTGTCAAGAGGCAAGCCCTCAAATCTGCCACCGAAGCAGCGATAATGGTGTTGAAGATAGACGATGTAATAGCTGCAGCGCCACCAAAGAAAGAGAAGGAAAAAGGAAAAGAGGGAGAGACGCCTAAACTTGGCGAGGAAGAATTTTGACGCCCAAAAGTACTAAAAGGATAAAGGCTGAAGAAGTTAAGGTATGGTTACCAAGGCTTACGAAGTACGAGCGCGCCAGAATAATCGGTGCAAGAGCGCTGCAGATTGCTATGGGTGCGCCGGTACTCATAGACCTCTCTTCAATTCCCGAAAAGGACCCCGTAAAGATAGCGATGAAGGAGTTGGAGCTTGGCGTCCTACCAATAACAATAAGAAGAAAGCTACCGAGCGGGCATTATCAGGACATACCCCTAAAATGGCTTCTTTAACCATCTATACATAAATTCATATCTTTCTTTTAGGGAAAGTAGTAGAGAAGAGCTTAGACAGTTATTTTCTCGCGATGCCTAATTATTAGTGACGCTACTTTTTGCGGCGGTAGTTCTGCGAGCTTTGAAAGCAGTATGGCCCTTACGTCTTTGAGTTCTACGTACTTCAAATTTATGTAGGCATAAAACAGACCGAGCGTAAATGGGTAGTGCAGGAAGACTGTCTCATTCTCCTTGACCCAAAGCGACTGTAAAGCCCTTTCAATCTCTATAGCGTCCTTGGCTAGAGAGGATAAAGCCTTTCCATAGTAAGTTGAGGACAATACTTGAAGTATTGAAGCTAGCGACTGTGAGGTTAGGTCTTTCAGGTTAAATGGGAGTTTATAGCAGAAGGGGAGCAACATTTTTTCGATTACTGATGGCTGAAGCCCTAAAGCCTTCCCTCGCACTAAAACTAGTATATTCTTTATGTCCGCTTCGACGCCTAGAAGGTGTGCTACCCATTTACGATCTATCATTTTTAGTTTGCCAGCTAGCTTCCAAAGCTTCGTGAACAGTAAGTTATCTACGGCTGTTTCGAATGGAAGAGGGTTCTTAAGGGCTTCCGCTTGTTTTGACGCCTCTTTTAGGGGCAGCTTTAGTTCAACATCCGGGATCAGATCTATTGCTTGATCAACACCCTTAGTAGATAATAGAGAAGCATAGAGTGGGCCAGAATATCTTCCTAGCGGTGGCGCTACTAATGATATTTCACCTTCAGATAAACCCAAGAACTTTGCTTTGAGTAGTGCCTTAAGGGTCTCGTACTCGTACTTATTGAAAGTAGTTTCAAGAAATGCTCTCGAATTACCTTTTAAAGTCTTGATTAGGACTTGAAATATCTCTGCGAACTTGTTAAGCAGGTGCCGCTCGATGTCATGGGGGGATTCTGTTTGAGGAATTTCTCTTGCAAGGTCGCTAACCGATCGAAGATGGGTTAGCGCTTGATGGATCGTGGGGGCCCTGAGTAAGGCTTCGTAGTCATCAGGCTTTAACATGAAGGCTCTCTTAGCCCTTAATCTTGCGACACCGTAGGCGTACTCGGAAACGCTCATCATCAAACCTCCGATAGTCTAAACAATTAGATTATAGCTTTAGTTGTCCGATAAGTTTAATGCTTTTATGAGGTCCACTATACCTACACGTTCCTTTGCGCTCGTGAGCACGATCTTCGCCCTCGGATTGATTTCCCTAACATCACCTATTAACGACTGTACGTCCACGTTAAATATCTTCGCCACATCTATCTTGTTTATAACTACTACATCGACGTCCTTAAATGAAAGCGGATGTTTAACCACCATGTCCTCTCCTTCGCTAACGCTGACGACCACCACTCTCTTATGCGCTCCTAATGGAAAGTCTGCAGGACAAATTAAGTTGCCAACGTTCTCTATGAATAGAAGGTCTATGTTTTTAAGATCTAGGAGCTGAAGAGCTCTCCGCACCAACTGAGAGTCGAGGTGGCATTCTTTTCCTGTGTTTATTTGGATAGCCTTTGCTCCGTGCCTAGATATCCTCTCTGCGTCTATCGAAGTAGCTACGTCGCCGACTATCACCGCTATCCTGTACCTGTCTTTTAACGAGTCTATGAGAGCTTCTATTATTGAAGTTTTCCCTGCGCCCAGGGAGCCCATGAAGTCTATGGCTTTAACCCCATACTGGTCCAAGAGCTTTCTATTCTCAAGAGCTAATTTTCTATTGAGGGCTAAGAGATCCTGTTCGACCTCAATGTCCATGATTTCTCCTTGTGTTGGCTTTATCGGTTCGCTTTCTATGACGGATAGATTCTCCAAAGTCGATATCGCCCTACTTATGAAGAAGAGAGCGACGTCCAACCTAGAAGCTAGGGGGAGACCTTTCGAAACTGCAAGCTCCTTTATTAATGAAACTTTCTTGGAGGCTTCATTTAAAGAGTTCTTGACACTCTCTATAGATTCTGAGACGTCATTGATGTACATGTAGCATCACTTAGACGTCAATTAGCTTAACTTTAACTGTAGAGCCCTCCTCTACAAAGTTTACGTCTTCTGGTATCTCGATGTACCCGTCTGCTTCGACAAACGTAGTTGTAGCTTCTGAGCCCTTAAGTATTGGTTGAGCTAAAACCTTGTCGCCTACGTTTATCAGCTTGACGTACACGATTTCCCTCCTACCCTCAAGATTCAATAGTTTGCGGGTAAGTACAGCGTTTATGGTAAGTTCCCTCTGTTCGGCGCCGAAAATGCACTTTAGGATCCAAGGTTTAATTAGAACTTCAAGAACCGTAAATGCTGATGTAGGGTTCCCAGGAAGCCCAATTACAGGTTTCCCCTCTATTACTGCTATGATCGTCGGCTTACCAGGCTTCAAGGAGATGCCGTGAAATAGTATTTTGCCCATCCTCTCTTTTAGTATTTCAATTAAAGTATTATGTAATAGATCTCCTTCTCCTTTTGATGTACCCCCTGAAATGAATATGAGGTCACTATTCTTTAAGGATTCAATCACTGCTTTTTTTAAGGTCTCGACCGCATCATCCAATATTCCTAAGATTTCAGGTTCTAAGCCCAACTGCCCAATTAAGTAGGAGTATATCATGTAGTTGTTGATGTCGTAGATCTTACCCTCTACAAGAGACTTGCCCACTTCGACAAGCTCCGGGCCTGTCGATATAATCATGGCCTTAGGTCTCTCGTATACCTTGACGTTGCCGCGACCGATGGCTGCCAGAAGCGCTATCTCCCCTACACCTATTCGTGTACCCCTTCTCAGCACCAGTAAGTGTTTGGGAATGTCGGAACCGCGGCGTACTACGTTCTCGCTGGGTGGAACCGCTTTGTATATGTACACCGTACCACCTTCTCGGTACGTGTTTTCAACCATCACTACAGCGTCCGATCCTTCTGGTAGGGGGGCCCCTGTAGGTATGTACGCACATTCATTGTCAAGTATTCGAAAGCGGGGAATTTCACCTATCTTTACATAACCTTTCAGCCTAAGTTTTACAGGATTACTTTCCGAAGCAGTGAAGGTGTCCTTTGCCCTTACTGCATAGCCATCTCTACTACTCTTATCGAAAGGCGGTAACTCTATGTCGCTTACAACGTCCTCTGCTAAGAACCTTCCGATAGACTTCAATATGCTTACATCTTCTATACGAAGTGGAACCTTGACACCTTCAAGTCTTTGAAGTGCCTCCTCTAATGTTATGAGCTTCAAAGTCACGTCACCAACAGGTGAACTTCCACCTCTTCGCCTTCATTCAAAGAGTCTACATCCTCTGGTACTACTATGTATCCTTGAGCGCCGCATAGAGATGAAATTATGCTAGATCCTCCACTAGCTATTGGTTCAGCCTCTAACTCGCCGTTGGACTCCCTTAGCTGAACTCTAACATAAACTCTCCTTCCAACTTCAGCCGGTATCCTCCTCTTTAATCGAGCTTTAACTTTGCATTTAATTGTCCTCTTTAAATTGTACATGCGCTCTATGAGTGGTGCAACTATCTCTATAAAGGAGAAGAAGCAGGCTACAGGGGGCCCAGGTAGGCAGAAAACTGGCTTACCTTTTACATTAAAAGCTGCAACGGGCATCCCAGGCTTCATTGCTACGCCATGGAAAAGCACATCTCCTTCTCTTGATAGCGTACGAGGTATTATATCCGTAGGTCCTACCGATGAACCTCCGATGAATATTATGACGTCAGAGCTCTTGAGACCATACCGGAGAGCTCCAAGTACTTCTACATCTGAGGAAGGGATGGGCGACTTAGGATAGATGAGTGGGTGAGAGAAGAACTTCTTTACTAGCCCGTATACTATGTAGCTTGAAGAGTCGTATATAGCATAATTGCTTAAATGGTCTCCAGGTCTTATGACCTCTTCTCCACTGCTTACTATCAAAACCTTTATCCTTTCGTAGACTGGGATTTTCGTTAACCCGCAAGAGGCAGCGATTCCCATGTGCTGAGGGGTAATAACCTCGCCTCTCTCGACTATGACGTCGCCCTTCTTCACGTCCTCGCCTTTAACTGATACGTTTTTTAGTGGTGGTATAGGCTCTTCGACTTCGATGAAGCCATTGCGCTCTAAAGCCGCTTCCAACATCACGACCGAGTCGAAGCCTTCAGGTATAGGTTGTCCAGTCGTCACCCTAATTGCGATAGGTTCCTGAACGTTCCCTAATGATGCCTCATACTCTTTCATAACCCTAAACTTCTTGGGGTTAGAGCGAGAGGCACTAAAAGTCATCTCGGCTTTAATGGCGAAGCCGTCAACAGCTGATCTATTAAAAGGAGGCACATCTATTGGTGCTACTACGTCAGATGATGCAATCCTTCCGTAAGATAGTTCTAGTGGCAAGTTCACGCTCGATGGTTCTAAGTTCTTAAAGCTCTCCAACAAAATTGACACAGCTTCAGGGACTCTTATAAGTTTCTTAAAGCCTCGCATGCTTATACCCTGTCGAGACTTCTAAAGTTTAAATAAACTTGTTATAAATAAAGTACCTACTTATGAAAATAATTGTTGCAATAACTGGCGCTAGTGGAGTAGTATATGGCGTAAGGTTAATAGAAGAGCTTCACAAAAGAGGGCACGAAGTTCACGTAATAGTTACTAAAGCTGGGGGCTTAGTTTTAAAGCATGAAGTAGGGATCGACTTGCAGGGACTTAAGGACTTCTGCCGTAAAATTTACAGTGAAGGGGAAATAGAGGCCCCTATGTCGAGCGGTTCATCTCGCTTCGACGCAATGGTGATAGCTCCTTGTAGCATGAAAACCCTCGCCTCAATAGCAAGCGGAATTTCTAGCAACCTCGTCACGAGGGCCGCAGACGTTATTTTAAAGGAAAGAAAGAAACTGATACTAATTATAAGGGAAACCCCCCTTAATAGGGTCCACATATTAAATATGTTGAGGGTAAACGACATGGGGGGTATTGTTCTTCCAGCATGCCCGGCTTTCTACCACAAGCCTACACGCATCGACGACCTTGTTAACTATGTAGTTGGAAAGACTTTAGACCAACTTGGATTAGAGCACGACTTATTCTCACGGTGGGGTTGAACGTGACAGTAACATTTTTTCAGTACTGCCTAAGGATCCGCCAATATTTTAAATCCTTCTCGTCAGTAAGAGATCTACTTGAAACTGTTGTGAGGGGCTCATTTAATTATGGCTAGAGTTAAGCTATACGTTTCTCCTCAATGCCCTCGATGTGAAGTACTTAAGAAGGCTCTAAGTGAGATGGGAGTGGACTACGAAGTGCTCGACGTATCAAGGAGCGACGTAATGGCCGACTTGATAATGAAAGACGTATTCTTGACGGAGACCCCCGGACTTGAGGTCGACGGCAAGTTCTTCTACGCAGTGGATCTCTTTAATGGTGATAAGTTACTCCTTGATAAGTTGCGTAAAGTAGTTAGGGGATGATTTATGGCGTCAAGGAGGAACAATAAGAAGCCAAATTTTATGTCCAAGCAAGCTTCTCTCGAAGCATGGCTTAAAGCAGTCTCGCACTACGTTGCTGGTAAGCCCCTAGTTAGGACAACTGATGGATACATGGTTCCTTGGAATAGAGGTGCAATAGTTAAGCAATTATTAAGAGAAACTAAGTTGGCTGAAGAGTTCTTCGATATCCCGCCCATGAGCACTGAAGAGGCTGAAGAAATAGCTCGTGAAGTCGAGAAGAAAATCCTTGAAATGAAAGCAAAATTCGTTAGTGGAGCCTTAATAAGGGAACTTGTCAACAACGTTTTACTCGAAAAATCAGAAAATCACCCTGAATACATCATATACAGAAACATCCTAACTAGGGTAGGCGCTCCAGTCTACGACGCTTACCTCATAGATTTGGGTCTCGGTTTTGAGGCTAAAGAAAATGCTAACCTACAACCTAACGCCGAGACTGCGCATAAGAAAAAAGCTGATAAATTATCTAAAGAAGAGTACTTATTGCTCTTACATCCGAAGGTCGGCGACGCTCACCTCAAAGGCGACATTCATATACACGATCTCGAGTACTTCGGCGTAAGACCGTTTTGCCAGGACTGGGACCTTAGATACTTCTTCTATTACGGGCTTATGCCCGATGGTACTGGCTTTAAGACGAGCGTTGCTGGTCCAGCTATGCACCCCGAAGTGGCAATACTTCACAGTGTGAAAGTGCTTGCAGCGGCTCAAACGAACTTTGCTGGGGGGCAAGGATTCTACAACTACAACGTCTTCATAGCCCCCTTCTTGAGGGGCTTAAGCTATAAACAGATTAAACAGCTCGCGCAAATGATGTTTTACGAGCTAACGCAAGCCTATGTAGCTAGAGGAGGGCAATTAGTCTTTTCAAACATTCAGCTAACGCCGACAGTCCCTGAAATCTGGAAGGACAAGCCTGTAGTCCTACGAGGTATGGTGGGGCCAGAGACTTACGGAGACTACGAGGAGGAAGCTAGGTTATTCTTTAAAGCGATATATGAAATAGCGTTAAAGGGGGACTATTGGGGTAAACCCTTCAATTTTCCAAAGCTAGAGGGCTACCTTACACCTGAGAGCCTTAAAGATGAGTTCTATGAAGAGTGGCTTTTAGTTCACAAGGTAGTTGCCAAATATGGGACCCCTTACTTTGACAATGCGATCCCGCCCTATCGAGGATATGGGAAAGGCGTTTCATGCTATCAATGTTGTGCTTACACGTTTACCGAGACCCCTGAAACGGACCCAGAATTCTACGATAAGATGAACTTTGTTGATGGAAAGCACTTCAGCATGGGTGCATGGCAGGTAGTAACTGTAAACCTACCTAGGCTCGCTTATCAAGCTAATGGAGACGACGACAAGTTATTGGAAAAAGCCTTCGAAATTATGGATCTATGCATAGAAGTGTTTAAGGCTAAAAAAAGATGGATGGACAACATGATCCAATACAATAAACTCCCCTTCGCCACTCAAAGACCTTTCGACCTCAGGACTGGTAGAAGGGGACCTCCAGCAGTAGACTTCGACGAACTCGTATATACCATAGGCATAGTTGGCGGAAATGAGATGGCGCAGTGGCATACAGGATATCAGCTACACGAACATGAAACAGCCGTAAGGCTACTAGTTAAGGTGCTCATAGAGATGAAGAAATACAAGGACGAACTTGAAAGGAAGCACGATGTAAAGCTAGCCCTCGCTAGAACTCCGGCTGAAAGTTGTGCCCAACGCTTAGCGGTTAGCGATTTATTATCGCCCCAATATAGAGATAAAGCCCTACGCGTTGTCAAGGGTGATGTGGAGACCGCACTGAAACTACTGAAAGAAGGGATTAGAGATGTTCCAATATACTACACAAATGGAACCCATATCTATGTAGGTGCTCCAGTAACCTTAGCAGAGAAAATGAGCATAGAACATAAGTTCTTCCCGCTATTAAGTGGAGGTAACATATTCCACGTATGGATGGGAGAAGCATATCCAGACCCAGAGGCTCTACTCAAGCTTTCATGGAAGATAGCTTTGAATACGCAGATAGGTTACTTCGCCTATACTAAGGATCTAACGATATGTGAAGACTGCGCTAGTGTAAGTGGAGGGCTCCTCGATGTTTGCCCTCAATGTAACTCACCTAATGTTAGGTATTGGAGCAGGGTAACCGGGTACTACCAGGAAGTCTCTGGATGGAATGAAGCTAAAAAAAGAGAGCTGAGAGACAGGCATAGAATCGGTATTTTATCGATTTAACAAAACTTCCTTTACTCCATGTACTTCATTATTAAGTGTTCTATGCGTCTTTCAGGCACTAAGCCAACTACGCGCTCCATTTCGTTACCGTTTACGAACAATACTAGCGTTGGTATTGCCATTATCTCAAACTCCTCGGCGAGGTCTGGACACTCATCGACGTTGACCTTGGCGAAGATTACTTTGCCTGAATATTTTTCAGCTAACTTATCAATTATCGGAGATAAAAGACGGCAGGGTGCACACCACTCAGCCCAGAAGTCAACGAGCACGGGTCTAGCTTCGCTCCTTATGAGATCTTTAAAGGTTGCGGAGTTTAAGTGTAAAACTTTGCCTTCATGAGCTTTTTTCTCTAAAAATTTCATTTTTTCCTCTTTTATCCTCTCAAGCTCTTCGTCGAATTCGTAATTCATTTTTTCTCCATGGGAGGAGTCGTGGAACTCATTATTCAGTTTTTCGCAGGATTTATTATTGAAGAAGGGGTTGCTCTTATGGGGGTTTAAGAGGCTTGAAGCTAGCCGTCGTCCATGACAGTAAGAGACCCGATCTCCCCTCTAGAGAGCTATTGGATGTAATTAAGAAGAAGGGTCTAACTCCACTGTTTTTGAGAATCTCAAGCTTATCGACTTCAATAAACGGTGAACAAGCTATCTTTTATGGTAAACAAAAATTATCAGACATCGATGGAGCCATCGTTAGATCTATAGGTTCGACAATAAGTGTTGAACAATACGTTCGCAGAATAACGCTATTAAAGGAGATCGAACGGATGGGCGTAGTAGTTATGAACCCAGTTGAGGGAATGGTTAAGGCACGCGACAAGTACAACGCTCTCAGCATCCTTTCGAGTGCAGGAATACGCGTTCCCAGGACTATAGTAACAGAAGATATAGGGCTCGCTTACGATTTTGTCAGCAAAATTGGTAAAGCAGTTATAAAACCCCTCATGGGGTCCAGAGGTTATGGATCTGTGCTTGTCGAAGACCCAGAGGTAGCCTTTAGAATCTTTAAGACCTTGGCGAGTTTTAATCAAGTTATTTACGCTCAAGAATACATAGACAAAAGCTCCTACGATGTGAGAATATTCGTTGTGGATGGGGAGGTCCTAGCATCTATAAAGAGATTTATTGCAAGACCGGGTGAGTGGCGTACAAACATAGCTCAGGGAGGAAGGGCTAAAGCGTATAGCCCGCCTGAAGAACTTAGAGAGGTGGCCATAAAAGCATGTGAGGTTCTTGGTCTATGGTATGCAGGGGTTGACGTAGCTGAAACCGATAACGGCGGATACGTCATATTTGAGGTCAACGCTGCTCCCGATTGGCAAGGACTCTCAGAAGCAACAGGTGTTAAGCCCCCCGAAGCAATAGTAGACCTGATAATAAGAAAATGCAAGCATTAATTTCCTTCTAAAAACTTCTCGTTGATTGTAATGAAGTTAGGTCCCCACTTAAATACTGAAAGTAGTCCTTTTGCTTGATCCTTAAAACCTAGTATATAGAGCGATGCGGCCAAGGCTTCTACCGTCGATAATACATAGGGGTTACCGAAATTGACTGGATTTACGGCTATTAATCTCGGCAATTTTCTATGAAGTCCCTTAATCTTAACCTTGCTGAAGAAGTCTTCAGCGCTCTTCCACGAGCAATCTACTGCTAATATACCTTGCTTTAAGGCAGTCTCTCTATCCTTAAACGATAAACAATCCTTCGCTAAAGGGTTCAAGACTATGCAGCCGCGAGGAGCGTCTCTCACTCTATATATTGGTTTTACTAAGCTAAACTTAGCTAGCTTATTAGCTGTACACTTTTCTGGATCGCATTCTTCAACCATTAGAACATAAATCTTTACTCCGCGTTGCTCGTTCATCGATGAAAACCTTCGATCAAAAACATATAAACTATGCTCCAATTACTAATTATTATTCAAACCCTTCAGGGGGAGGACAATAATTTGTCGGAGTTTGAGTTCCTGACCTTAGATGATGTCGAACTCGAGGATAAGAGGGTATTGGTAAGAGTCGACATAAACTCTCCGATAGGACCTAGAGGAGAGATACTCGACGAGAACAGGATAAAAGAAGCCAGCGTCACCTTAAGGGAACTTAAAGAAAGTAAGGTAGTCGTGATATCGCATCAGGGTAGGCCCGGCAAAAGTGACTTCGTCTCTCTAGAAAGGCACGCCGCCATTTTAGAGAAATACGTTGGAAGGCCGGTGAAGTTCATAGACGACCTGATGGGACCGGCCGTGAGAGGCGAGGTCTCAAAGCTTAAGA
Source organism: Candidatus Nezhaarchaeales archaeon (assembly GCA_038887515.1). GTDB lineage: Archaea > Thermoproteota > Methanomethylicia > Nezhaarchaeales > WYZ-LMO8 > WYZ-LMO8. Next base: position 93,915 of record JAWAKK010000002.1, read on the forward strand.
ACGGCGATGTACTATTGCTCGAAAATACTAGGATGTACTCTGAGGAAACCATAGAGGCGCCGATAGAGGAATGCGCCAAAACTTTTCTCGTACGAAAACTGAGCCCACTCTTCGATGTGTTTGTTAACGATGCTTTCCCGGCAGCACACAGATCTCAACCTTCACTGGTCGGTTTCGCTTACGTCCTCCCATCAGTTGCCGGGAGATTAGTCGAAAAAGAGCTCAAAGCTTTAAGGAGGATTATTCCCCAGCTCAAAAAGCCCATAGTCTACCTACTTGGAGGTGCAAAGGTAGGAGACAGGTTAGAGGTTATTGAAACGTTGGCGAAGACAGGGCTTGTCGATAAGATTGTTATCGGGGGACTTTTAGCACCAGTATTTCTTGAAGCGAGTGGAATGAACCTCTCAAATAGTAATGTAAAGAAGAATAAGGAGTTTGAAGGTTACGTCGAAAGAGCTAGAAAGTTGTTACGGTGGAGAGAAGACGTATTTTTATTGCCCGTAGATGTAGCCGTCGATAAAAATGGTGAGAGGGTAGAGTATCCGGTCAATAGCATCCCGAGCGAATACAAAATTAAAGACTTAGGAGTTAGGACCGTGGATAAGATAGTCGACGTAGTCTCTAGTGCCGGGAGCATAATTGCTAATGGTCCTCTAGGAGTCTTCGAAGAAGAGCCTTTCGCCGTAGCTACATTAGAGGTTCTAAAAGTGGTTTCGAAAAGTAATGCTGTAAGTATAATTAGCGGTGGACACTTAACTACGGCTCTTCGCAGGCTGAAAGCAGAAGATAAAGTTACTTATACGAGTACAGCTGGAGGGGCATTACTTCATCTGCTTGCTGGCAAGAGGTTACCAATAATAGATGCCCTTGAAATAGGGAAAGCAAACGCAGAAAAGCTAAAGTTGATTAAGAGAAAGAAGGAGGAGAAAGGGCTGTGAAGCCTAAAGTGAAGGTTTTAGTTAACGGCTACGGAGTTATAGGCAAGAGGGTTGCCGATGCCGTAGCTAAGCAAAACGACATGAAGCTTGTAGGGATATCGGATGTAGTTGCTGACTGGAGAGTTAAAATGGCTTCAAAGAAGGGTTATAAAATCTTTTGCTCTTCGCCTGAAAGGCTTGAGCATATGAAGAAGGGAGGAATAGAAGTCGAGGGACTGATGACTGATGCCCTAAAAGATGTAGACGTTGTAGTTGATTGTACCCCAGCCAAGGTAGGTGCTAGGAACAAGGAAATCTATGTAAAGTACAACGTAAAAGCAATATTTGAAGGCGGTGAAGCGCACGAAACAGCGGGAGTATCATTCGTTGCGACATGCAACTACCATGAAAGTCTAGGCAAACAGTTCACTAGGGTCGTTAGTTGCAATACTACTGCCCTCTGTAGGGTTCTCAATGCCTTAAAGAAGGCTTACCGGATCGTAAAGGCAAGGGCGGTAATAGTTAGAAGGGCTTGTGATGTATGGGAGTCGCATAAGTCCGGGATCATAAATACGATAGTCCCAGAGTTACACGTCCCATCACATCACGGCCCCGACGTTAAGACCGTCCTCCACGACGTGGACATAGTAACTATGGCCGCTAAGGGTTCTCACAACCTCTACCACATCCACTTCTGTATGATCGAATTAGAGGGCCAGCCAACCATCAGTGGAGTGTTGAAAGTCCTCGAAGAAGAGCCTCGAGTTATCTTAGTTAGCGGCCGTGACGGCGTGGAGGCATTGAACTCGATAGTGGAGCTGGCAAGGGATTTAGGGAGACCTCGAGGAGACCTTTACGAGATACCCGTGTGGGAAGACGGAGTCTCAGTTAATGGTAACGAGGTATATTTAATGTGGGCTACCCCCAACGAATCTAACGTCATACCTGACAACATAGATGCGATTAGGGCCCTAACCGAGCTAGAAAGTGATTGGAAAGTTTCCGTAAAGAAGACCGACGAGAGTCTAGGGGTCCTCAATAAATTATACTAAGGTACTAGCTCTGCGTTTCTTTAAGTAGTTGACTAGACCTTCCTCCTTCAATATTTCCATCAACATACTTGGCATCGGAGTAGCCTTAAACGTTAGAGACCTCGTCAGGTTCTTGACTATACCTTGAGCCAAGTCTATTTCGATTAAGTCCCCTTCGTTCGTCTTCTCTGATATACCTCTGACCTCAAGAACTGGGAGACCTATATTTATTGAATTTCTAAAGAAGATTCGTGCAAAGCTTTCTGCAACTACAGCAGCTATGCCCGCAGCCTTTATGGCTAATGGAGCTTGTTCCCTGCTAGATCCGCAACCAAAGTTCTTACCTGCAACTATTATATCGCCGGGCCTCACCTTTTTGGGAAACTCGGGGTCTACTCCTTCCATAACGTGTTGAGCAAGCTCCTTTGGATCAATAGTTCTAGCTTTGTACTTGAAGGGTATTATTACGTCGGTATCTATATTGTCGCCAAACTTCCAAGCAGTACCTCGAATCACATTCATAGGAAGTCCCTCGGATCAGCTATAGCACCTCTTATGGCTGACGCAGCAACTGTTGCTGGAGAAGCTAAATAAACTTTAGAGGTGGGATGCCCCATCCGGCCGACAAAGTTCCTGTTACTTGAAGAAATAGCTACTTCGCCCTCACCTAAAATTCCTAGGTGGGTGCCAACGCATGCTCCGCATGTAGGGTTAGTCACTATTGCACCTGATTCTAGGAGCGTTTCTATTATCCCGAGTCTTAGTGCTTCACGATAAACTTTCGTAGATGCCGGGGTTACTATGAGTCTAACACCCTCTTTGACCCTTCTCCCCGCAAGTATTTTAGCGGCCTCTATGAGGTCTTCGAGGCGACCATTCGTGCAACTACCTATGAAGGCTTGGTCTATAGGTGTTCCCTCTACTTCGGCTACTGATTTGACGTTATCTACTTTATGGGGAGTAGCCACGAGAGGTTCAAGTTTCGAGCAGTCTATGTGTATCTCGTCCTCCACTTCCGCTCTTCGGCCCGACCTCACTACAATGCTAGGACTCCTACCAACTTCGTTGAGATAACTTTCTGTGACGGAATCGTACTCTACCATGGCGTTCTTAGCTCCAGCTTCCATACTCATGTTGCACAGCGTAGCTCTAGAAGCTACGGAGAGTCTTGAGATCACTTCCCCCCTCCATTCAATCGACTTGTAATTTGCACCATCGCTACCTACGCTCCCTATGAAGCTTAGCGCTACGTCCTTGGCGTAGACACCTTTAGTTAAGTAGCCGTCGAGATAGACCCTTATAGTTGACGGCACTTTAAGCCATATATTTCCTTCAAGCATTACTGCCGCAAGTTCTGTACTTCCTATACCTGTAGCGAACGCACCTAGAGCGCCATGAGTTGTGGTGTGAGAGTCCGCGCCCACTATAAGCATTCCAGGCGTAGCGTAATCTTCAAGTATTACTTGGTGGATTATGCTACCTTCAACGACCCTTATGCCTTGCTTACGAGCAAAAACCCTCATCATTTTATGGAGATTCGAGATCTCTGGTGATGATGATGGATACGTGTGATCTATAACAAATAGTATCTTGCTTGGATCCCAAACTCTTCCTCCCCCCATTTCTTCAAAGACTTTTATTGCGAGGGGGGTCGTGCCGTCTTGGCCAGCAGCCAAGTCCACTGAGACTACTGCGATCTCTCCAGATCTTTTCACGTTTCTCGAATCGGTTTGCTTTATAGTTATGATCTTTTCCGCGAAAGTCAGGCCTTCATCGTTTAAAACCGTTTTTAAATCCATAACTAGGCCCTCGCCTTGAGAAGGCAGACATGTTATGAGAGGTCTAATACTTGCCGTATTTAAACCTTAATGTTGCCTTAGTGCTATGAGAAAGCGGACTAGAGGGTTATATGGGTCAGCTCGTCGCGAGATCTTCATGTCTCAGTAGCCTGGGACGGCTTCTTCATCCCCGATTCGAGTTCCTCTAGGTAGGATTTAAGTTTTTCAGCAAACCTATTAGCTATGGATCTTGCTTTTTTGAGAGTACCGCTCACCCTCACTACATGTGCCGCTAACGGCCCGTCTCGTGTCGAGCTGAGGAGAGCTATAGCTGCCCTAATCATCGTGAGGGAATTGTGGGGACACTTCAAGATGCCTATCTTACTTAGTTCATTGTATGCTACGATCTTGAATGGATGTTTTGAAAGACCATAAATTCCCAGGAAAGATCTAAAGTGCTTCCTTAATATATCGCTCAAGTCCTCGCCCTTCAAGTTGAGCGGAGAATGTATGTGGATGATTAAATATCGCCACCTGACTTCCTTCACCATTCTTTTACCACCTTGACTCCGGGTAATATGAAGCTTTGGCTAAGCTTCTCTCGGTTTGCTTGCACAAGTCTTAATGGTACTGACGAAACCATTTCTCGCGCGTATTCTTCATCCTCTAAGATTATGGACGCTAAAGCTGAAAGCTCCCGAGGGGCTCTCATGTCTACGATTTTCGTAGCTCCCGAGGAGATGATTATAGGTATACCTTTCTTCTTAACTTTTTTAAGCGCTAAACCATAGTGCCACAATGCTTTAGCCTGCTTTTCGGGGCTAATACCTAGTAGGTCGGAGAGATTAACCTCGACGCAGTGGCCGCTCTCGAGAAGTAAGTTCACCTGTCTTTCATCAAGTATTGAGAGAATGTTTTCTGGATCGTAAAAAGTTATGTCAACTCTACGGTCACGCGCCGCTGTCCTCGCGACCGCTACATTATAGCAATAGACCGCCATTATTTCTACGCTACGTCTAAACTTTCCCAAGCATTTTTTTAACTCCTTAGGACTTGAAGGTTTTAAGTCCAACCTTAACGCTATGTCGACGCCGAAGTCCTTTCCAGCGCCTTTGACGGTCCCTAGACGGTTTAGCTCGTAAGGTTCATCGAGCGATAATGCTATGAGTGAAAAGCCTAGGTGTTTTGCCATCTTGATTAAGAGCTCTGGCGCGTCGCCTCCGCTTGTAACCTTGATGTGTAGATCCGCATATCTTCTCCTAGGCATGTTACATGCGCCTCACATTATAAACTGAGCAGGAGGGCCCTTATTGCATCTTGAGAAGGACCCTTAAAGCTGAATACCACTTTAACTACGTCATCACCAAACGATAGTTTAACTAAGCCTAGGAAGGCCCCTTGCTTGTCGAGCCTTACGTGGAGCCTCATCTTCTCGTCTATGTGTAGGTCTAAGTTCGTAAGTATGTACGTCTTTTCCTCGCTAGAGAGGGCGTTCCAGATCCATGAGAGAGCTTGATTGGCCTGCTCTGGGTTCCTAAAAGATACTTTGGCTATCCTTATCGGATTGTTGTAGTGTCCAAGTGTTTCCTCTACCTTGATACTCATTCTCGACCTGATTTTTGGAGGTAATAGGTTTTCAACTGCTTTGATTACTTTATTGTAGTCCTCCGTGGCATGTATAAAGACTGTATATTCGACTGAGGTGAGCTTCGCGTTAAGGCTCATGACTTGATCAATCCATCGTTATGGCTTAAAGCACGCGCCCTCTCCCATCTTCGATTAAAGGCATCAATAAATACCTTTATTAGCCCTAGGTTTTCGGTGTAATGAGGTCTGTAGTAAGACGTCTTTTTCTCCGTAACCCATATCAGAAAGACAAGTTTGCTCTCATCAACTAGAGTACCCCTAACTGGGTACCACTCTTCAACCGCGTACCTAACTTCCGCCCCATTCTCGACGAGGTCCTTAGCGGTCTCCACAGATTGATTGCTTCCTGCTTTCATTAAGACTCTAATTCTAACGCCGCGCTGAATAGCGCTCAGAAGTAGCTCTCTCACCTTGCGGTACCACTCGAACGACGCCGTGAAAATAGAGATGTTACGTTGTGCTTGTGAAATGATCTCTGCGGTTTTAATCTCCATAGATCTCAAGTCGTCTAGAGGCTCTATCAGTAGCTCGTCCCTTATGCCATACCTCTTCTCCCAATACTTGCCCTCTAAAGCTTCTCTTACGACATGAAGGCTCTCTCTAAGCTCAGCCAGCTCGCTCTCTAAGTATCTAGTCTTAATTCCTAAGAGTATCTCTACGGTTTTTGACGGGGGAATCACGTCGTACCTGTCATGGTTTAACTGCTTTACGAGCCCTTTAGTTATAAGTGATGCCAATGCTTGTCTCACATCACTCAAGGATGCTCTTAGAGCACTACACAGTTCCGCTTCTCCTTTTTGGGGATTTTCATTCAAGAAGACGTATATCTCCGACTCAAGCTGTGTAAGTCCAGATTTCTTGAGGTTCTCTACAATGGTTGATGACATGCTAGGAGTTCACCGTGAAATAACTACTTGGAATACCTTATTAACACATCTTAGAAGGTGTCTCGCAGAGCTTTAAAGACCTCTTCGGCTATCATGAACCCAGCTATCGTCTGAGCCTCCAAAGTTTGAGAAGCTATGTGAGGTGTCGCTACAACGTTTGGTAACCTTATAAGTTCCCATTCCTCTTCAGTTTTAGGAGGTTCGTTCTCAAAGACGTCCAACGCGGCTCCTGATAACTTGCCATTCTTTAACGCTTTGAGGAGGGCTTTTGTATCGACTATTCCTCCTCTTGAAGTGTTTACCAGAATTGCTCCATCCTTCATGAGAGAGATCTCTCTTTCACCTATCATACGTCGCGTGTTTTCGTTAAGCGGTATATGTAAGGTTACTATGTCGCTCTCCTTTAGTAACTCTTCGAGTGTTGATGCTACCTTGACCCCCATGCTCTCAGCTTCCTTTCTAATATCTCTTATATCATAGGCTATTACCTTCATCTCAAATGAAAGGGCCCTCTTAGCAACCGCTTTGCCTATACGCCCAAAACCTATGATTCCTAGAACTTTCCCCCTAAGTTCAAATCCCATGAATTTATTCTTTAACCATAAGCCTTCCTTCAAAGTCCTAGTAGCTTCAGGTATCATTCGAGCGAGTGATAGAATGAGAGCCACGGTAGCTTCTGCGACAGCTACGGTTGAAGCTTGAGGGGTAGAGACAACCTTTATGTTCTTCTCTGAAGCAGCCTTGATATCTATGTTATCAAGCCCAACGCCAGCTCTCCCTATAACTTTGAGGTTACAGGCCTCCATTATTATGTCTCGAGTAAGTTTCGTTTTTCCCCTTACTATTAGGGCATCGTACTCTTTGACTGCTCTTATTAAATCCTCCTTACTTAATGAGGGCTTTACGTCAACTATGCAACCCTTGGACTTAAAGAAGTCAGCGCATGATTCATGAACGTCGTCTGTTATCAATATTTTGAAGGTCACATCATAGCACCTCGATGTCGAGCTCTCACAAGTGCCTACATATCATTGAGGCCTCTTATATTTTTAATTCTAGTTAAAATGAAAAGCATAGAAAGCTAGCCGACAAGAATTTACTAAACTAAAAAATTAATAATACGTGTTTTAAAATGCCAGAAGTAGCAATAGTAGGAAAGACGAACGTCGGTAAGAGTACGCTATTTAGTGCTTTGACTATGTTACCGGTTAAAATAGAGGCAAGACCGTTTACGACCATAAAACCCAACGTTGGGATAGCATATCTAAAGGTTAATTGCGTTTGTAAGGAAATGAACGTTAAGGATAATCCCAAAAACTCCATATGCAAAGACGGTGTTAGATACATCCCGGTTAAGGTAATAGATCTCGCAGGACTTATACCAGGAGCCCACGAAGGAAGAGGGCTGGGGAACAAGTTTTTAGATGAAATGCGAACAGCTGATGGAATAATACACGTAGTCGATGCCTCAGGTTCTACAGACTTTGAAGGAAGGCCTTGCCCCCCAAAGTCTCATGACCCCCTTCTTGACGTTGAAATGATAGAAAGAGAAGTGAACTTTTGGATTTTAGGAATGTTGAAGCAGGATTGGGCCAAGATTTCGAGATCGGCAGAACACGGTAAGTCTAAGGCTGAAGAGGTCATAGCTTTAAGGCTCAGCGGCTTAAAGATCTCCGTTAAACATGTTAGAGAGACTCTTGAAGAATTGGACCTTGTAAATAAGAAGCTTAGCGCGTGGAGTGAAGACACTATCTTGACCTTCATCAGACACCTTTTTAGGAGAGCCAAGCCCTTCGTCATTGCTGCGAATAAGAGCGATATACCTGAAAGCGTGGAAAACGTAAAGAGACTTAGAGAGCTCTACGGTTATGACACAGTAATACCTTGTAGCGCGGAAGCCGAATTAGCTCTTCGAAGGGCTGCTGAGAAGGGTTTAATTGAATATACGCCAGGCGATAGCTCATTTAAGATAATAAGTCGTGAGAGGTTAACTAATGAGCAAATTAAAGCCTTAGAGACAATTAAGCAAAGAGTCTTAGATGTTTGGGGATCAACTGGGGTCCAAGAAGTCCTAAATACCATGTACTTCAAGAAGCTAAACATGATACCGGTGTATCCAGTCGCAGATCCCGATAAGTTGACCGATAGTGAAGGCAATGTACTACCGGACGTCTACTTAGTCCCACGAGGCACTACGGTTCGAGAGTTGGCTTACCTAGTCCATTCAGAGCTAGGTGAAAGCTTCGTATATGCTATTGATGCAAGGAGTAAGATAAGGCTAGGCGAAGATACCGTTTTAAAGGAGAATGATATAATATCAATCGTGGCAGCTAAAAAGCTAAAGAGGAAGTAGTATGATAGACATCGATCTTGAAGAACTTAGAAGGAAGTACCCTCATTTAGCTCGAGAATTAGAGGAGAAGCTGATGTGCATTAAGATTAGGGGTTCTAGGACTAATGAAGAGGACCTCGAAGTCGGCATGCCTGATGCCGTCGATTATATAAGGCGCTGCAAGAGCTTTCAAGAGGCTGAAGAGGTCATAAACTTCTTGGAGAAAACCGATCAGATTTCGAAGTCGAAAGCGGAAGAGTTAAGAGAACAACTTTATTCTCAAGGGCTAGAGAGTTTTGGTCCCCGCAAGGAGTTTGGCTACTACGTTAAGAGGTACTTAAATGAGAAGACTACAGACTCCTCGACCTGATAACACTTAAATGTAGGACCCAAAATATAAACGATAGCTTTAGCCCAGCTAGGGGGGAACATGAAAGAGAGAGCTTACGTCTTATGGATCGAAGAGATCGACAAGGGCGACATAATGCTAGTTGGAGGCAAGAGCGCTAACCTCGGAGAGCTTACTAAAGCAGGAATACCAGTGCCTCCTGGATTTGCTGTTACTTCATACGCGTATAAAGAGTTTATTGATAGAACAGGTATTAAGAGAAAAATAGAGGAGTTTTTAAAGGAGGTTGAAGGAAAAAAGGACCCTCAACTGTTCGAGGAAGTTAGTGCAAATATCAGGAAACTTATAGAGAATAGCAGGATTCCTGAAGAAATAGCAGACGCCATAAGAGAAAACTACAGAAAACTGTGCAACAAAGTGGGGTTATCCAACGTCCCTGTCGCAGTAAGAAGTTCAGCTACAGCCGAGGACTTACCAGATGCTAGCTTTGCAGGACAACAAGACACGTATCTCAACGTTGAAGGTGAGGAGGAAGTGCTGTCAAAGGTAAAGAAGTGCTGGTCATCCCTATTCACTCCGCGTGCCATATTCTATAGACAAGAAAAGGGGATAGAGCACAACAGAGTGTTGATGAGTGTAGTGGTACAAAAGATGGTTAACGCAAGAGTTGCTGGCGTAATGTTCACCATACATCCGATAACCGGCGAACGAGACAAAATCGTTATAGAGGGAAGTTGGGGTCTAGGCGAGGCAGTTGTAAGCGGTTCAGTCACCCCTGACGTTTACGTGGTAGATAAGAAAGCGCTTAAAATAGTAGATAGGAAGATTGCTGAAAAGACGCATGAATTAGTCAGAGACGCATATTCTGGACGAACCGTGAAAGTTGAAGTCCCTTCAGAGAGGAGGAAGATACCATGTCTATCCGATGAAGAGGTCCTAAAGCTAGCCGAGCTAGCTATCAAGATAGAGCAACATTATGGGCAACCTCAAGACATAGAATGGGCTATTGATGCTGATTTGAAGTTTCCGAACAACATTTTTGTCGTGCAATCGAGGCCGGAGACGGTATGGTCTTTAAGAGGGAAAGTGGAAGAGAAAGCCGAGGTTAAAGTGAGGGGTAGAAGAGTAATAGTTAAGGGCTTGCCAGCAAGTCCGGGCGTATGGTCTGGTAAAGCCAAGGTAGTCAAGAGCGTTGAGGAAGCGTCAAGACTCATTGAGAAAGGGGACATATTAGTAACTATGATGACCAATCCAGATTGGGTTCCATACATGCGGCTCGCTGGTGCTATCGTGACGGACGAAGGAGGTATGACGTGCCATGCCGCTATAGTTAGTAGGGAGCTAGGGATACCGGCCATAGTCGGTACGGGCAATGCAACTAAGGTCTTAGAGACTGGTAAAGAATATACAGTTGAAGCCACGACGGGAGTAGTCTACGAGGGTACGGTTGAAGAGTTCGTAAGAGGAGGAGGGGAATTTAAAGCTACGATGTCGCCAACGACTATGTCAACGGTGGAGCACTTCATTCCTACGGGAACAAAAATTTACATGAATTTAGGAGTACCAGAGAAAATAACAGATTACATGCATCTGCCATTCGATGGAATAGGCTTAATGCGTATAGAGTTCATAATGACTTCTCACATAGGAGAGCACCCCCTCTATTTGCTTGAAAAGGGCGAGGAAAGCAAATTCGTGGATAAGCTGGCTGAAGGGGTAGCAATGGTAGCAAGACAGGTTCAACCTAGACCGGTAATAGTGAGATTCAGCGACTTAAAGACCAATGAATACAAGAAGTTAAAGGGTGGCGAAAGCTACGAACCTAACGAACATAATCCAATGCTCGGATATCGAGGTGCATCACGCTACATAAGCCCTCAATACGAGAAGGCATTCAGGCTAGAGTGCAAGGCTATAAAGAAGGTCAGAGATGTATGGGGGCTAAAGAACGTATGGGTGATGTTACCTTTCGTCAGAACCACTTGGGAAATGGAGAGGGCCTTGCAGATTATGAAGGAAGAGGGGCTCGAAAGGGGAAGGGACTTCAAGGTATGGTTGATGGCTGAAGTTCCTAGCGTCATATTCTTAGCCGATGAGTTTTGTAAGTGCGTTGATGGGTTTAGCATAGGTAGCAACGATCTAACACAATTAATCCTCGGAGTCGATAGAGACTCTGAAATATTACCTAACTTAGACCCTCGATACTTCGACGAAAGAGACCCAGCAGTTTTAAGGGCTATAAGTCACCTAATTAAGACAGCCCATAAACACGGAGCAACGGTAAGCATATGCGGTCAGGGACCCTCATACCTAGAAGACTTTGTTGAATGGCTCGTACGTCAGGGCATAGACAGCGTATCCGTTAACCCTGACGCAGTCATGAGGGTGCGTCGTTTAGTGGCACAAGTCGAAAGAAGAATTTTACTTGAAAACGCGTTAAACAAAAAGTCTAAAAGAGCGCTGAGCAAATAGATGATAAATTAATTTTAACATTATTTCTTAAATTAACTTACACTTATTCCTCAACCTTGAGGCTATCATTAATAGCCAAGTTCCTTCACCTATTGTAGTAAATTTACTATTTGTATTAAGGAAGGCTGATCACAATATTTATTAGCGTTCCACACAAGTACCTTGCAAGGTGATTAAGACGTCTACCAAGAAGAAGAGGGCTGAAGAAGTAGGCGTTTCAAATCACAGGCATTGCATAATATGCGGAGGAGTTGTGCCGTCCGACAGGAACCCGCCAGTTTGTGAAGGTCCTTGCGAAGAAGAGCTTACTAAGAGGGAGAAAAGGTCTAGAACCTTCAATTTAGTATGGATGTTAATGATTTTTGGCCTCCTAGCTATAATGATGATTAGCCTATTTGGACCGGCCATTCCTAAGAGCTAGCTATTAGCTTTTGCTAACTTCCTTTACGACCCTTATTTCACAAGGTACTGGGAGCTTTGAAGCAGCTCTTCTTACGGCTTCCCTCGCCACCCCCTCCTTGTCTACGGGGACTTTAACCGTGAGTATTACATCTCCGGCACTAACTCTGGCGGCTGTACCAACAGGGTCTCCGAATGCAAGCCGCATGCCGTCTTGAAGTCTGTCGGCACCGGCAAACGCCATCATTTTGTTTTCTCGCAAGACGTGGTGAGGATATGGATGTATCTTAAGGAAATAGTTGTTCTCGCCGAGGTTTGAAGACAAATATTTACTGCAGGTAACCCTCATAGCTTCTAATGCGTTGTGCCTTATCTGTGCCGGCTCTTTAGCTACTAATTCAACAGTCAATTGGAAGTCTGCCTTCGTGTTCCCCATAGTGAACTTCGTTATCTTAGGTGGTGGAATACCGTGTATGTATTCTTTCCTCGTGTAGGCTGGTCCTTTCACGAGCCTATAGCAGCGAGCCGGTCTTAGAGGCAATTTTAAACACCTTCCCCTATAATTGAGGGGGGTGCCTTTTAGCTTTTCTTTGCAGCGGAATCCATAAGCTTTAAATGTACTTTATGGAGGAAGGCTAGCAGGATGTGTATCTCTTTTTGAGAAATGAAGGATTTTCCAAGTATCCTTTTGAAAACTATTTTGGCTTTTTCCTCCTTCTCTGGGAGGAAGTTTATCGATTTGAGTATGTCTGAAAAGTACTTTAAAGCGACTCTTCGCAACCTTTCGTTTGCTAGTCTTACCTTGGGCCTCACGTGACTTCTTGAGAGCTCATATAGTATTATAGCTATCGCGTGCGTAATGTTCATTACTGGGTACTCGTCGCTTGTAGGTATATTTACGACCATATCACACATCGAAAGTTCGTCGTTTGTGAGACCTATGTCTTCACGACCAAAAATCAGAGCTACCTTACCATCGAGCTTCAACAGCCCGCGTAAATGCCAGGGGGGTACAACCGTCCTCACGACGTTTCTGGGTCCTGCCAGCTTACCTGTTGTACCAATTTTTATATCAAAACCTTTTACCGCCTCCTCCAGACTATCAACTATAGTTATTCTTTCAAGTAGGTCTGAAGCTTTTACAGCAAACCTTCTTGATACATCTGAAATGTTAGTTCGAGGCCTTACGAGACATAAGTCTTTGAAGCCAAAGTTCTTCATAACCCTACACGTAAGACCTATGCTCATTTCGTAGAGAGGTTCAACTAGGACTATCCTGAAGTCGGGCATGCCCTCACCTCTACTAAGAAAAGCTCTTCAAGCCAAAATCTCTTCTTGGCTAAGATCGAGTACTGAAGATTCGTAGATTTTAAGGTCGATAATATTTTGTCGTTCTCTGTAAAAGATGATGTCACGAAGTATAATCTACCGTTTTTGCTCAGAACCCTGTAAACGTCTTTGATAACCCTTAAAATCATAGAAGTACCATCGATGCCCCCGCTCCATGAAGGCTCGTCTATGCGTGGATCTCCGGTAGATGGCAAGTATGGGGGATTCATGATTATTGCATCGAATTCACAATTGTCTCTTAGAGCCGATGTGACGTCAGAACATAGAAAAGCCGTACGCTCTTCGACTTTATTTATTTTTGCATTATATTGGGCATTACGAACTGCTACCTTACTCACATCTATTCCAACGACGTAGCAACCACTTAACGCATAATTTATAGCTAAGATACCGCTCCCAGTACCTACATCAAGCACCAATTCTCCGCAGTTCAGCTTCAAGTTATCTAACAGCATAAATGTATCATCTGATGGCTGGTAGACCCCTTCCCAGACATGAATTACCATATTGTCGAACGACAGCTTCACGTGAATGCACCTCAATGTATTACGTAATCCCCGATGATGTTGGATATGTAAGCAAAGTCCGAAGGACTTAAGTCCTTAACCCTTGAGTTCATGTATTTCTTTAGCCTCTCATCATAGTATACTTTCTCGTCAACCTTGAATTGCATGAGCTTAGTTACAGCTACGCGCAGAGCCTTCCTTAAAACCCTGTTGCGCTGGGTGAAAAGCGACCTAACGACCTCTAAGTGAAGGTCTATATTTTTGATTTCGTAAGGTGGGCTTCGTCTTTCCAGCTTTAATAGGGCTGAGTCAACGTCTGGTTCAGGATAGAAGTTCTTCCTTTTAATTGTCATCAATAGTTGAGTAGCAAAAAAGGCATCTAAGGAAACGGTTAATCTGCCGTAATCCCTAGTACCGGGCTTTGATAATATTCGCAATGCAAGCTCTTTCTGCAGAGTGAGGAGGGCCCTGCTAAACGTGCAGTCTCGAGCTAACTTAAAGAGCATTGGTGTAGCGATGCTGTACGGCACGTTTGAAACTACGACGTCAACCGGTGGTGGCCTTATGTTTAGGAAGTCCGCCTCCATTACTACTACGTTATTGTGGTTCTTTAGAACGTCTTCACGTAATGCTTTACTCAATACTGGGTCGACTTCAATTGCGTATACTAGCCTAGCTTTTGAAGCAAGTATATCAGTTAAAGCTCCGAGGCCTGCACCTACCTCTAGGACGACGAGGCCTTCTACTTCAGATAACTCGATTATGCGTCTCGCTATCCGATCGTTAATTAAAAACGACTGGCCTAACTCTTTTTTCGGTGATATTGAGTGCTTCTTAATTAGAATCAGAGTACGTTGTAGTAAGTTCATGGTTCCGTCGTCTTCTCTTTAGAAACCGGAGCAACCGTAAATAAGTAGTACTTCTCGTTGCCCTTCAGTTCAGTTAAGATTCTCTCCGTCAATATTTCAACTATGTTGCTTATCCCGGTTCTTTTTTCAAAGTCTTCATAGCTAGTGAAGGGGGCTTTCTCTCGTTCCTTGATTATGAGCCACATAGTTTTCTTTCCTATCCTAGGTAGGAGTTCGAGGGAGTGCATTTTCGTAGTTAGCGGCGAAGCGTTGTTTAGAAAATCTACGAACCTGACTTCATGTTCTCTAACTATCTTTTCTACTATTCTGGGTAGCTCGTCTTTAGCCAAAGCTGTTAAGTCGTCGTAGCTTAATCGCCTTGTTATCCTATCAATTTTCTCCCTAAAGCCTTTCCCTATGAATACCTTTTCGCCCGGCGATAGAAGAACGTTAGGTTTGGGGACTAGCTCGAGCAACATAAAGAAGTCTTCGCCTACGGCTTGAACTATAGGTTTGCCCATAAACTGGGGACGGCTTTCCCTGAGATAACCTCTAGGCAAAAAATCTAGGACATAAGCGTATTCCTCAAACTTCTTTTTATGCATAGTCAACAAAATCTAACACCTATGTATAAGGCTAAAGATTATTGAAGGTAGCTACGGATTAGCTCTAACATATTTTCAAGGTCCTCAGTTAAGAAGACCCTACCTTCCTTAGCGAGTAAAACTCTTAGTTCCTGCACGGATCCTGGCGAGACGTTCACTACTTGAACAGCAGTAGTCCTAGAAACCTTAAATTTCTCCACAAGGTCTTCTACTAGTTTCTCAGCTTTATCGGAGGGGATCTTAGAGAATTTGGAAGCATGATGTAGGGCAGCTGCTTGATATGGCTCTAGGGGGCCTTGCTTTTGTCTAACTTCAAGTAAATCGCGTACTTTAGGTAGGGGTATCTCCTTAATGCTTATAACTTTCATTCCTAAGCTCTCCCCGAGAGGAATTTAGCTATGAAGTATTTCTCGGGGAGAAAATAAATATATTTATAGTTCAGAAGGCCTATTCGAACAGTACTTGAACTCGAGCCTGACGTTAGGGGCGAGGGCTTTGAAGAGATCAAAGGGTTTAAGGAGTAAAGGTAGAAGTTTATTATCAAAACATCCGCGTAAGCGTGGCATAAGAGGGCTAAGCTACCTTTTGTTAGAGTATAAGGTAGGTGATAAAGTCGTCCTCGATATAGATTCGTCCAACATAGGAACGGCACCTCATAGAAGATACCACGGCCTCACAGGAGTTATCGTGGGCAAGAGGGGTAGGGCCTACGTTGTTGAGACGAAACTTGGGGATAAAACTAAAATAATAATAACGACGCCTGAGCACATAAGGCCACTTAAGGCTACAGCCTAGCCCTCAACTTCAATGACGTCGAGTTCTAAGACCTTTAGCTTAGTGCCGAGGAACTCTTGGAAACTTGGCGTCGTTCTACCCTCATCTCCATGAATGAGTTCTTTGACATATAGCCCACCTTGACACTTTATCATTACCTCAAAGGTTCTACCACGAACATCCAAGACTTTTACTTCATACACCTTCTTGGTCCGCAACTTATCGGCTCGACGATGTAAAACCCTTCGTGGAGTCAATTGTTTTATAGTCTTTTCTTTAAAGTAATTAATCAGAGCTTCGATCTTCTCTTTGTCTACGGGGTCCTCCGCTTCTATAAGTGCCCTGTAAGTCTTTCTTTTCACCTTGGCAGATAATTTTAGCATTCCAACCATGGATTTATTTGTGTATGACATCTCAGAAACTTCGATTATACCTTGCGATTTTTCATTTATGTCCCTTTGAAGCTCCGTAAGATCGATGAACCTCTTTTTGGGTTCGATTACCTCTACAACGAATGGTCTTCCTGAACCTAAAACCCTAACATCTATATCCTCCCTTCCAGCTCCGTGAAACTTGGCCTTAGACGCCTCAAACCTTTCGATTATGGGTTTCGTTATAAGTTCTTCAACCGAATACTTGTAACGTCTTCCAGTCCAATCGCATTCAGGGCAACCAGACCCCCTACACTTAGAGCAAGGCCACTTCGATTGAGGTATCCCACGCACTAGTTTCTTGTACCGACCATATATGAAGATGGGATAAGGCTTTACATCTACGTTCATCTTGTGAAAGTCTAATACTATGAGTATGTCCGGTCGTTGGAAATCAACGTTCTTTCCAATCTTAGATCCTATGGCCGAGCCCGCTTCTCTATTGACCTCCCTCTTTATCGACTCTCCCCACTCTATTCCTATATACGACCTTAAGGCATCTTCCTTCTCGATAATATCGCCGGGTATTCTGCACCCAACAATATACGTATTAAATTCGTATTCCAAGAGGCGAACAATAGCTTTGTTTATTAGACTGTGTAACGGCTCGAAAAGAAGGCCCTTACACACTTCACAAGACGATACCTCAGGCACTTCAAAACCACTTTTTGTAAGGAGCTTCCTTGCAGGCTCAAAGCCAGTTTTCGCGATGTTTTGTAGTATTTTAACAGCCTCTTCTTGATGACCTCTACTTATAAGGTTCGAAGAGAGCATGCAAAGTAGCGTCTTTAAGCTTACTCCTCTAGCTTCATTAGTTAGTGCAACCCCTAGACTAGCGAAAAAGCGACCAAAACACTTATCGCATAACACAGCTTTTTCCGCTAACTTTATGGATTTCTCGACGATCTCGGATGCAACATCTAACATGCGCTATACCTCGTCTTTGATGGACCTTAGGACCTAAAAGGTAATGGTAGACGACCTTTCCGCTGCTTCCTCATGAAGGTCTTGATCATCCGCCTAATCCCTTCGTAAGCGTCGAGAAGGTCTTTAACATCTTTAACCTTAACTCCACTACCTCGAGCTATCCTCCTCATCCTAGACCTATTTATTACCTCGGGGTTTTCTAGCTCTTCTTTTGTCATGGATTTAACTATGACGGTCCACTTGTCAAGCTTTTCTTGTGCTACATCCGCAATTTCGTCGGGTAAGCTTAAACCGAATCCCGGTATCATTTCAAGAACCTTCCGTAGAGGTCCAAGCTTCTTTAATCTCTCTAGCTGATGAATCATGTCTTTTAAAGTAAGCTTACCGCTAAGTATGTTCTTCATTTCCTCTTCTTTTAACGAAGCTTCTTTTACCTTCTCCGCTAACGACTTAAGGTCCCCCATGCCTAGTAGTCTGCTAACAAAACTTGAAGGATCAAAGATTTCAAATTCTTCGATTTTTTCTCCTACACCCACAAATTTTATTTGGGCACCTGTAGCGACGACAGCTGATAGTGCTCCTCCACCTCTTGCAGCTCCATCTAGTTTTGTTACAACTATCGATCCTATCTTCGTCGAATTATTGAAGGCTTCTGCCTGAACTCTAGCTTGTTGTCCTATAGTAGCGTCGATGACTAAGATCACTTCGTCAGGGTTTATGGTTTCACTTAGTTGCTTCATTTCCTCCATTAGCGCTGACTCGTTCTTATGTCTCCCAGCGGTGTCGATGATTATGACGTTACAGCCGTTCTTCTTAAGCTCGTCAACTCCTCTTAGAGCTATCTCTACTGGATTACTAGACTTATCACCATAAAATGGGACGCCCACCTTTAGCGCTAACTGTTTTAGTTGATCGTAAGCCCCGGGTCTAAAGGTGTCGGCGCAAACTATTCCTGGACGGTGCCCCCTGCTCTTATAAAACCACGCCAACTTTGCGGCGGTTGTAGTCTTGCCAGAGCCTTGTACCCCCACAAGCATAATTACTATCGGTTTAGCTGTGGGAAATAGTATGTTAGGTTGTTTTTCTCCACCTAGAGACTCTAAGAGGGATTCGTAGAGAACCTTAAGGGTAACATCCCTTCTAGTGAAGCCCGGAGGAACCGGTTCTTTAAGCGCTTTCTCCTCAATTTTTTGCGTTATCTTAAGTACCAAGTCAACATTCACATCAGCCAGAAGGAGTGCCCTCTGAACATCCCTAATTAACTCCTTAACTGCAAGTTCATCTGCTACCGGTCTCCCTAAGAACTTCTTTACAGCCTCTCGAAGTGAAGTGCCTAGTTTTCCTAGCATCAACCTCAAACCCTTTATAAGTGAATATGCTTAAATTTATTTAGTGATCCCTATTTTTCGCTATCACGTGTACGATCTGAGGGTTAACGATGTCGCAGCCTTCATAGACAAACAGCATATAAAGAAAGTACTACTTCAATTTGCCGATGGATTAAAGCAATATTCCTGTTACGTTTATGAAGAGCTAGGCGAGAGGAAACCTAACGTCGAAGTCTACCTATCAGGTTCCAGCTGCTACGGTGCGTGTGATGTTGCTTTTGATGAAGCGGTAAACATAGGTGTTAACGGTATAGTGCATTATGGTCATACATCTTTTCCTGAAAGCTTTACCTATGCTGATAAGCTAGGGGTCAAATTACTCTTCGTAGAAGCATTTTCAAGAGTTGACATAAGTAAGGCGCTTGATAAAGCCCTTGATATCATAAGTTCTATGGGAAATGTGACTAACGTAGGTCTCACGGCATCTCTTCAGGAGATCCCTCAAATTCCTATTGTAAAGCAACTCTTAGAGAGGGAGGGTTACCAAGTCCATGTAGGTATAGGCTCTGACAGAGTTAAATATCCAGGTCAGGTCTTAGGTTGCGACTATACGTCAGCTCTATTAATTAAGGATAGCGTAGAGACTTTCTTGCACATAGGAGGAGGGCTCTTTCATGCTATAGGTCTTAGCATAGCGGTTCAAAAGCCCGTAGTATTATGCGACCCCTACCGAAGCGAGGCGAGAGATGTCGAAAGCGAGGCTAGGCGCGTAAAGGCTGTGAGGTTACATGAAGTCCTAAAAGTTATGGATGAAGCAAGACATTTCTGTATAGTTGTAGGATGTAAGTGGAGGCAGAGGCACGTAGGCTCTGCTATGAAAATAAAAAGGCTACTTGAAAGGAAGGGTAAGAAGGCGAACCTAATGATGTTGTACGAGGTAACTCCGCAAACATTAGAGAACGTGGCTGAACCTGATGCTTTCGTGATAACAGCTTGTCCAAGAATACCGATAGACGACTACATGAACTATAGAAGGCCTATACTGACGGTCCTTGAAGCGTTAATTGTAGCGGGAGAATTAAAGCTTGAGGAGTGGTCTTTGTGTGATTGGACGTTTAACGAAAAAGCAGCTCGCACTATTACTTTCAAGGGTAGGTGAACATCCAGCACCTAAGGTTACACTCGAGCAGTATACCCTAGTAAGCGAAGAGGTAAGCGAGATATTATGGACTATAGAAACTGCATTTGGTGATATAGGTGGGAAAGTACTCGTCGATTTAGGTTGCGGGACGGGTAGGCTAGCAATAGGCTCAGCCTTGCTAGGTGCTGGCTACGTAATCGGTGTAGACATAGATAAGTCGGCGTTGAGTGTGGCCGTAAGGTCGGCTAAAGAGCTTAGGGTTGATGATCGGACTTCCTGGATCTTAGCCTCAGCCCACGCCATCAATTTAAGAGCTGACGTCGTAGTCCAGAACCCGCCCTACGGCGTAAAAAGGGAAGGAGCTGATAGGCCTTTCTTAGAAGCTGCACTTAGAATAGCTCCAATAGTCTACAGCCTACACAAGTCAGGTCGAAAAAATAGGCTATTCTTAAAAAGATATATTGAGAGTTTAGGAGGGGTTATTGATAGGGTTATACCTCTTGAAGTGACTATAAAGCCAATATTTGAGTTTCACATCAAGAGGAATTACAAAGTTAAAGTAGATCTATACAGGATATTGAGGAAATGAATGAGGTAAGGAGAGATGAATGAGAAAGTACTAAAAGAAGTCGTCGTTCCGGGAGAGGAAATAGGGGTAATAGAAGAGTTCTTGCCAGGAGAAGGGACGTACATCGATGGAAGCTTAATAAGGTCAACGATGCTAGGCGTTGCAACACTGGATATTAAAGAGAGGAGAGCAAGCATCAAACCATTGCTCAAGAAGATTCCACTCCCCATAGAAAGGGGGGACATCGTGATAGGCGAAGTCGTTGGGATGAAAAGGGATACGGCAACGGTCCTCATAAAAAAGAACGAAAGCAAAGGACTGGCTATAAACAATCCGTTTCATGGATTACTTCATGTAAGCCAAGTTAGTAATAAATTTGTGGAACTCTTGTCCGATGCGGTGAAGGTAACGGACGTTTTGATAGCTAAAGTATTAAACAGCAAGCCGCCTTATCAACTGTCAATAAAAGAAAAGGGATTAGGCGTGATTCTAGCCTTTTGCCCTAATTGTCAAGCCCCTATGTCTATTAAGAATAGAAAACTTTATTGTATAAAATGTAAAATCCAAGAGACAAGAAAACTCTCTACAAGGTATTCGACTAATCTAAAACTGTAGTGGATGATGAGAGATGAAATTGAGGGTTTTGGAAAAGGATGAAAGGAGCTTGAAAATAGAGATAATAGGCGAGGGACATACGTTTTGCAACTTACTAAGGGATTTTCTACTAAAGAACCCAGATGTAGAGTTCGCAGCCTATAGGATCGACCATCCATTGGTCTCTAATCCTGTCTTCTACGTAAAGACTAGAGAACATAGACCTGAAGAAGCCCTAAGAAGTGCGGCAGAAGAAATGATTAACGCACTTGAGGAATTCAAGAAGTTGCTTTATAACGCTATGAAGCAATTGGTTTGAAGTGGCTTTCATGAAGAGGGAGCAAAGGGTTCTAGCGATAACAGGGAACGGTGATGTCCTTGTAAGTGTCTTGTACAGGGGGGAATTATTGTTCGAAAGCCTAGACGTAAAGGTACTTAAACAAAAGTTAAGTGTAGAGGAAGCTTTAAAGTCGGAATACTTGTACCAAGCCAGAACTATCGTGATAGATGAAAATGTCTTTAAAAGCATTGGAGATACTATCAAAAGTCTATTATCGACTTTAATTTCTCAAAAGAGAGTTAAAGTCGTGATTTGGAAGGGCGGAGCTGGCGAAGTCCCATACCTTCAAGGCGAAATACCAGAAGCTTTAAGAGTAGCGAAGAAGATTTTCTCTGAAATACGCGACATAATTCGGAATGTACCTTGAGGTGAGATTCTGCTACCGATATGTCCAAAATGTGGCACGTTTATGACCCTAAAGAAGGAAAATGGAAAATCTTATTGGGCTTGTAAGCGCTGCGGTCACCTAGAAGAGAACGTGAGAGTAGTGAAGAAGGAACAGATAACTCATACGCAGAAGGAAAAGGTCGTAGTAATCGAGGAAGGCAGTTCATACAAAGCAATGCCTAAGATAGCGGCGACATGTCCAGAATGTGGCTACAACGAGGCTTACTACTGGATGGTCCAGACGCGTAGAGCTGATGAAGGTATGACTAGGTTCTTCCGTTGTGTAAAGTGTGGAAGGACTTGGAGAGAGTATCATTAATAGCGAGTCGACGGTAGACTATTGTTAAACGCTTAAAAAGTTAAAATTAAGCTAAGCTACGTATAACTTCTGGTTGGGAGGATAGATTATGTTTAAAGCTGTATTTAGAGATGCCAGATTGTGGTATAGAATAGTTGAAGCATTGTCATCGCTTATCGACGAGGGCACTATAAAAATAAGCGAAGAAGGCCTACGCTTGAGGGCTATGGATCCATCTAAGATAGCTATGATAGACTTTGAAATGCCTCGAGATGCGTTTGATGAATATCAGTGCGATGGAGAGATGACGATAGGTCTTAATTTTGACGAGTTAAATAAGATAGTTAAGAGGGGCAGCGCTAAAGAAAAGGTACA
The DNA here is from genome assembly GCA_038887515.1 of Candidatus Nezhaarchaeales archaeon. Lineage (GTDB taxonomy): Archaea > Thermoproteota > Methanomethylicia > Nezhaarchaeales > WYZ-LMO8 > WYZ-LMO8. The sequence goes on from JAWAKK010000002.1 coordinate 116,199, forward strand.
ACTTGAAGTACCACCTGGTAGCGCAAGACTTAAAGTCATACTGAAAGGTAAGGCTTCGAGGAGCTTTTCAATCCCTTTGATCGACTTAGAGTATGAAGAGTTGCCAACACCAACGCTCTCATTTAACGTTAAGGCTACCGTAATGGCTGATACTTTTGAAGAGGCTTTAAAGGACGTAGAATTAGTAAGCGACTACGTAAAGTTAGAGGGGCGACCCAACGCAATCGTGGTTAGAGGTCAAAGTGATAAAGGTGAGGTGGAGGCCACATTAACAGCGGAAACAGGCGCACTTTTAGAATTAGACTTGAAAGAAGAGTCTGTTGCATCGTATAGTCTCGAGTACTTAATGGATATGCTTAAGGCAAACAAAGCGGCTGAAGTTGCAACTCTTGAGTTCTCGACAAATATGCCCCTGAGCTTGACCTTTCCAATCCCTGGCGGAGGAACCATAAGGTATTACCTGGCCCCTAGATTAGAAGAGTAATGAGGACCATGATTTTTTCTAAGCTTGATGCAGCCCTCTATCCATTTATAAGTTTAGCTTCGCAAATAGTAGAGGAATTAGAGAGTAGCTTGGGAGTGAACGTAATCCTAGCGTCTGACTCAGAAGTTCTTCGAAGAAGTGTTGAACGTATTAGAGAAGCGGTATATGCTCGGGTTACATCGACCTACGAAAAGGACCTAGACGTTGAAATATTGTCTCACCCAGTAGCGTTATTGCTTGTAAAGAGCGCAAATAATACTAGGTTACTCAATGTATATGCAGAAGCCGAGAAAAACAGGGTTCTAATGAAATTGTTGCACGAAAGCTATGAGAAGCTTATAGAGTTGGCTATTGATGGCTTCAGTTGGCGTGTCCGAAAGGAAGAAAATAGGCTACTTTTACGATTCGACGATTATCTCAGGGCTTCAATTAATATTGTCGACTCTTACTGGAAACTAGTTAATAGAGAAGTTGCGAATGGATATGTTGAGCTATCTAAAAGGGACTTTTCGAGACTCATGGCCGAAGCTTATAGGATGAGGATATTAGATAAGACACAACGAGAAGAGGACATTAAAGTTCCTGAACATATTAAGCTTCTCGCAGAAGAACTAAATAAAGAATTTCAAGAAGTTCTACCTAAAGGCGATGTAAAGGTAGCGTTTATTGGCGAGTATAATCCTTCGGCGTTTCCTCCTTGTATTTTGAGGATGCTTGATGATGCCAATCAAGGTAAGAATATTCCTCACATGGCTCGCTTCACTCTTGCAACGTTCCTCCTATCCATAGGAAAGAGGCCTGAAGAGCTTTTAGAAATATTTCGTAAAATGCCCGATTTTGACGAGGACAGAACCTTATATCATTTAAGACATATAGCTGGCGAAATAGGTTCGAGGAAAAAATACCTTCCGCCAAGCTGTGCAACTCTGAGAACGTTCAATCTGTGTTCATCAGATGGTGGGATTTGCTTTAGAGTTAAGCATCCATTAGTTTACTACAACATCAAACTCAAGAAATTAAAGAGTGAAGGCCATGAAGGAGAAGCTAGATAACGAGAGTTTCGTTAAGAGGATGTTCAAAAAATATTATACGGAATGTGAAGTAGAGCCGCCCAGAGAATATGAGAAGAGGGAGTACGCCTTCATAGTATCTAAGAAGGGCGAGATTATGAGACATAAATCCTTTGAAGACTGGAAGGATTTTAGGGATTTTCTAAATAGGAACGCGCCGTTGCATGTCTTTTACTCATCAGCTTACTACCTACAGCCATCAGCTCCAGACATGGATGCTAAAGAATGGATTGGAGCGGATCTAATATTCGATATAGATGTAGACCATATATATACTCCCTGCAAAGAAGATCACGATAAATGGACTTGCTTAGATTGCGGTCTTACTGGAAGCGGAATTCCTCGCGAATCATGCCCCCAATGCTTAAGCAAGAGAATAGATGTTAAGGCTTGGTTTTGCGATAGGTGTCTCGAAGTAGCCAAGGAGGAGACCATAAAACTTGTTGAGGATTTTTTAATTCAGGATTTTGGCTTTTCGACGAAAGAAATATCGATAGCATTTTCAGGGCGAAGAGGCTTTCACGTACACGTAGAGAATGATGTAGTTAAGGAGTTAGATCAGAGGGCTAGAAGAGAAATAGTCGACTACGTAAAGGGTATAGGACTATCAATTCCAGGCAAAAAGAAGAAAGTTCTTGCTCCTCCATTAAGTGCTCGAGGGTGGCCAGGAAGGATCGCTAGGGGTGTATACGAGATTTTAAATTCATATAAGGTAGAGGACCTTACAAAGATCTTAGGCATAAAGATGAGGTCGCGTATCGAAGAGGCTGTAAAGATCGTAATCGAATCATTGGAGAAGTCCAAGAATTATTGGACTCTAGACCGTGTCACACATAAAGTCTGGCTTGAGGCTGTAAAAAAAGCTATAGAAAACAAGCGATGCGAAATCGATGAAAGGGTTACGACAGATATTAAGAGGTTAATAAGGTTGCCTGGATCCCTTCATGGGGGGACCGGGCTAATAGTCCTGAAGGTTGCACTAAGAGATATTGACTCCTTTGATCCATACATTCATGCGGTAGCGTTTAGTAAAGGTGAGATTAGGGTAAGGGCACTGAACGTCCCGAAGATAACGTTTTTAAATCAAGTTTGGGGACCCTACAAAAACGAAATAGTGGAGTTACCACTAGGGTTAGCAATATACTTGCTTTGTTCAGACAATGCTATTATAGACTGGGTGCCTGATAATGCTTAAGGAAGTGCTTAACGTCCTTCTTCGAGAGGTGTGTAGTGAAAAGCTTCTATGCATACCTCAAAACTTTTACGATTCTGTCTTAAGCTATATTCATGCATTAAAGGTACGAAAGAACAATGAAGTTAACGAGATACAGCGCAAAATATGGGAGGAAGAAGTTAGGCTACTGGAAGAGGTATTGAAAGCCATTAGAAATGTCAGGGCTAAGAAGATAATAAGCGAGGTCATTAACGGTAATGTTGTAAAAGGATTACCGCCGGAGGAAGATGTTTATTACTTAAATCTCAAGAGAGTACTTGACGTTGCGGAGACCAGTATAGGAACGGAGGTATCGGAACCTCGATGTGAGGGCAAAGTCTTATTGGTATTAAAGAAAGAGCTTGACGCCAATATCGCCGACAAGCTTGGTCTCTCTAATCTTGGACCAGAAGATGTAATCTTTATAAATAAGCGAGATGGTAGAATGCTCATCGATCTGGGCCTAGCAGAAGAGATAGAAATAGGTGATAGCAGTGAAGGTGCCGAAAGAGATAAACACGTATTGTCCAAAGTGTAAGACGCACACAGCTCATACTGTAATGATCTATAAAGCTGGAAAAAGAAGGACCCTAGCCGAGGGAGAGAGAAGATACGCTAGGAAAAAGAGAGGCTACGGTAGCAAGAGAAAGCCCGAACAAAAAAGATTTGCCAAGGTTACGAAGAAGCAGGTCTTGAAATTGGTATGTAAGAAATGCGGTTACACTGTCCATAAGAGAGGTATAAGGCTGAAGAAACTGGAGCTCATAGAGGTAGTTAAGGGGTAGCTGAGCCATGGTTAGGAGGAGGAAAGAACTAGTACCAATGCCTAAATCTAAGTTCTACATTGTAAGGTGCCCCGATTGTGGTAATACTCAAACGATATTCAGTCACGCTTCAACTCGCATTAATTGTTTTGTCTGCGGAAAACCCCTAGCAATACCTACAGGTGGTAAAGCGAAGATAGAAGGTAAAAAGGTTAGCGAATTCGGGTGAAGCCCAGAGAATTAAGGTGAAGAGAGTGGTCAGGAAGAGAAGAGAGTGGCCACAGCAAGGAGAAGTAGTTATAGGGACGATACTGCAAGTATTTGACAAAGGCGCCTACGTAGCTCTTGACGAGTACGGCAATAGAAGAGCGTATTTACCATTAAATGAAATCTCTTCTTCTTGGTTTCACAACATAAGGGACGTAATACGGGAAGGTCAAAAGACTGCCTTTAAGGTCATTAGGGTAGACGCCTTAAAGGGCCACGTGGACCTATCTCTCAAAAGAGTGGCAGACGTTGAAAGAAGCAGAAAGATGCTTGAATGGAAGAGGGCCAAGAAGGCAGAAGTTTTACTTAACTTTACTGCAAAGAAGCTTGGAAAGAGCCTCGATGAAGCTTATAATGAAGTAGGGTGGAAACTTGAAGACTACTATGGTGAGATTTACGCCGGTCTTGAGGAGGCAGCTAGGAAGGGGATAAGCGCTTTACTTGTTGCTGGAATCAGCAAGGAGTGGTCAGAGGCCTTAATGGATGTAGTTAAAGAACATATAGAGATACCCCAAGTTAAGTTATCGATGGTTCTTGAGCTGAAGTGTTATGGATCTAGAGGAGTTGAAGTTATTAGGAAGGCTTTGATAGAAGCCCTAAACTACGCTAAGTCCAAGGGGTATAACGTAAAGATTTATAGTGATGGAGCCCCAAAGTATAGGATCGATGCAATGGCAGAGGACTATAAGGGTCTTAAAAACATACTAAAAGAAGTCGCAAGCATAGCTCTTAACGTGATATCAAAAGAGGGGGGCAATGGAAGAATCTTAGAAGAACCTAAGAAGTGAGGTTAAAACTTTGAGGAACTTAATGATGAAGTGCGTGAGTTGCGGAAAATACACGTTAAAGCGGGATGCATGCCCTTACTGTGGCGGCTCTCTTAAGAACCCTCATCCACCTAGATATTCGCCTCACGATAAGTATGTAAAGTATAGGCTTAAGGCTAAACTTTCAAACAGTTAACTAACTTTCATCATAAAGTACTTCATAAACTAGGACCTCTTGGTTCGGCTCGCTCGCGTACACTAATTTAAAGTATTGAGGTGCTGGAATGTGAAGTAGGCTATAGCTAATTCTGTAACCGCCGTCCTCGCTTTGAGTTACATTAAGATCCCTTAAGTAGAACATTCTGTTACCAACTGGTACATACAGTAACTTATAGAGGGTTGTTTCAGCGGCCTTTGGTCCTTTAGGTACTGGTACCATTTGAGATAGGAAGTGAAAGTTGTCGAGGGCTATGTAATCGTTGACGTTAAAACCGGCTATGCTAGCCATAGCCGAGTAACTTATGGCAACGTAGTCGTGCCCCCACGAGATCCAAAGAGGAATAGGAATGCCTAGGGCTGAACCTATATCGAAGAATATTCCATGCACGACAACATGCGTAATCCCCAAGCTCTTGAATATCTTTAGTGCTTCGGTCTCATTAGATAGAAAGGCTTGTGCTATGAGCCTTATTTGAGTTCCATTTATTGTTGCGTTATCGCAGACAGTAGTCCTATTGCCAACTATCGATATCCAATAACCGTGATCCCACCATGAAGCGACAACAGCATCCGTGGGTAAGTTGTCTCTGATCCAGGTAAGAGCGGAAAGCCAGTCTCTAGACATTAGAACGGGGCTATCGGCATATGCCACACCGATAGGTATGCCACTTTGAGGGTCAACGAGGTAGAAGCTGGTTACCGAGGGCGTTAGGATAATGATGCATGCCAACAAGCCCAAAACTACATATGAAGAGGAGGGCTTAAACGTCTTCTTGGAAGGCTTCGTATGCCTGCCAGCCATGCTCTTTGCGACGTGAGAAAGGAGCCTTGAAGCAGCAATCCCAGCTAAAATTGAGAAAACCGGTGCTAAAAGCAGGTTTAGCCTTACTAGGTTTGCAGCTACGTAGGCTGTGGAGACCCCTAGTAATATTAGGAGGACGTCAACGTCGTTGAGTCTACGTGATAGGAAGAATAGGCCTGCAACACCAAGCAGTAGTATAAAGCCAAATTGCAAGAAGAAGTGAGACCAGGTTGTCAAAGCATGTTCTGCAACGGACTTCACTAGGGGATCTTCCGACCTAATCCATGGAAGTACGGCCGTTAGATACCTAAGACTTACAGAAGGGCCTCTTAGCGCTATAAAGGCCAAGCCAGCTACTATCAGTACAGCTATGTAACCTGTTGTGAATAGGTTTTTAATTTTAAGAGGAATATGCATCCTTACCTCACAAACTATTAATGTTACGATTGCTAGAAGGGGTAGTATGGCCATAGGTGAAGTGAGGAGACCTATCCCATTCTTCGGGACCATAGAAGCTACTAAGAGGCCAACAATTAGCGTGGGCAAGGAGGCTGACAACAGGTTCTTACTATAGCGTTTCATCACTATTAAGATGAGCGTGTATAGAGCGAGGAGGTTAAGGGGGTATACGAAGGCGCCCCACGTAATGCCCATATAACCTAAAGCTAGGCCTGCTACTACACCGCTAATAGTAGAGTTTTTCTTTAACGCCCTTACGTAAAAGAAAAGTGCGATTACTAACATTAATATGCCTACGCTTTCATCATCAAAAAAGCCGAAGATAGTCCTAGAGATATAGGCAGAGTTAACCGCTATAAAGAGGCTAGCGAGAATACCCGCTACATCACCTTCGACTTCTCTAACGAGAAAGAAGATAGCTATGGCAGTTATGGCGCCGAGTATTGGCGGTAATATACAACAGAAAGTCATTAGGTCGATTTCTAAGCCGAAGGGCTTAACAAGCATGTATAGAAATGCGCCAATAAAGGCTACCCCTGGAAATGATGTCTGTGATATAGATCTGCCCCAAGGGGCCCAGAATCGATGATCCACTCCCCACGAAAACCATTCTACAAATCCGCTCCACCCCTTATTAACTACATAGTTAGCCATGTAATACTGGTAGAATGGATCGTGTTCGTTTAATACGAAAACCCCATACTTCAAAGGCATTAAGCGTAGCGATAGGGCTATTATGAATACTATTACCATCGATGTTGCTACGATAATCAACTTCTTAGAATTCATGCAAGGCACCAGCTTACAACAAACTTTCATAATAGCTAGTAATAAACTTAAAGTTTTTTAGACCGCTATAATCTGGAAACTACAAGCCATCAATATTGAGAAAGGTAAAAGTGTTTGAGGACCTGCGAACTGAATCAAGGTGATTCGTATGGAATTGAAATACTATGATCCGCTCAAGATCGAGCAGTATGTTAGGGATTATTGGAGTAGAAATAACATAGCAAATAAGTGCTTCAGTCTTAGAAGGGGAGGAAAGCTATTTAGCTTCCTAGAGGGGCCCCCTACGACTAATGGTTTTATGCATGTTGGTCATGCTAGGGGTAGAACCCTCAAGGACGTTATAATTAAGTTTAAGCTTATGCAGGGATTTGACGTTTGGCGCCGCGCTGGTTGGGATACGCAAGGCCTACCCGTTGAGCTTGAAGCTGAGAAAAGCTTAGGTTTAAAGTCGAAGAAGGAGATAGAGACCATAGGATACGAAAGGTTTGTAGAAGAATGTAATAGGCTTGTAGATTTTTACTTGAGCCATTGGAGGAAAGCTTCTGAGCTATTAGGGCTATGGCTAGACTATGACAATGCTTATGAGACGAGGAAGAAGGAGTACATAGAGTTCATATGGTGGGCTCTAAAGCAAGCCTACGATAAAGGGTTATTAGTTGAGGACCTTAAGGTGATAGCGTTTTGCCCTCGCTGTGAAACTCCTCTATCCGATCAAGAGGTTGCTTTAGGCTACATGAGCATAGATGATCCCTCAATTTATGTCAAAATACCATTATCGGCTCAAGGCTCTACCTACATAATTATCTGGACGACGACTCCTTGGACTTTACCTGCAAACGAGGCCGTGTGTTTACATCCTGACGAACATTACGTCGAGGTCGAAGTACAAGGCGAAAAGTGGATATTAGCTGAAAAGCTTGTAGAGAAAGTTATGAGTGAAGTAAAAGTAGCAAACTACAAAGTTCTTAGAAGATTCCTCGGATCAGAGATCGAAGGCGTGAAATACGTTCATCCACTGCTAGACGAAGTTCCCGAACATAAGTGTCACGAGAGTTCCCACATAGTAACGTGCGACCAAAGAGTAAGTATGGAGGAGGGGAGCGGTTGCGTTCACATAGCTCCTGCACATGGACCCGAAGACTTTGAGATAGGCAGGAAATACTCTTTGCCGGTATTCTGCCCAGTCGACCTCAATGGTGGTTATACTGATAAGGCTGGAAAGTACAGGGGACTATACGTAAGAGAAGCGAACAAATTAATAATTGACGATCTAAAAAGAAGGGGGCTGTTGGTATACGAAGGAATTATAACTCATGAGTACCCTCATTGTTGGAGATGCAATACTCCTTTAATTTACAGAGCCGACAAGCAGTGGTTTTTACGGATAGAGCCTGTAAAGGAGGTAATTCTGGAAGAAAACAAGAAAGTAAAGTGGGTTCCTCAGTGGGCTGGAGAAGCTAGATTTCACAACTGGATAGTTAATGCGAGGGACTGGTGTATCTCACGTCTAAGAGTATGGGGCTCTCCATTAAATATTTGGACGTGTACTAAATGTGCTAATAGAGTTTGCGTAGGTTCTATTGAAGAGCTCAAAAGCTTGGCCGTGACGGTAGTAGAGGATCTAGAATTACACAGACCGTGGATCGACGCTGTAAAGCTTAGATGTCCAAAATGCGGTGGAGATATGGTAAGAGAGCCACACGTCTTAGATTGCTGGCTTGACTCGGGCTTAGCGCATGCAGCTAGCGTCAATTACTTAAAAGATAAATCTATATTTCAGGTTGTTTTCCCCTACGATTTTATAACTGAAGCTGTAGACCAGACGAGAGGATGGTTCTTTTCTTTGATATTCACGAGTGTAATGCTTTTCAATAAATCGCCCTATAAGAGCGTGCTATGTCAAGGACACGTACTCGACAAGCTAGGCCAGAAAATGTCGAAGAGCAAAGGCAACGTTGTTTGGGCCCTTGACGTTATGGAAAGAGAGGGGACGGATCCTCTACGTCTCTACTTAGTCATGAAGTCCGCTCCTTGGGATTCATTGAACTTCGATATTGAAGAGCTAAGAACTGTTAAGCGCCTCTTAAATACGATATTCAATGTATTTAAGTTTGCAAGTACGTACATGGAGTTAGATAAGTTTAACTATGGAAAGAATCCGATAGACAACTTCGTCGATAAATTAAAACCAGAAGACCAATGGATCCTTTCAAGGATTCAAACGACTATTGAAAACGTCACATCAAATATTGAAGCTTTTAACGTACATGAAGCCTCAAAAGCCGTCGTAAACTTTATGATAGAAGATTTAAGTCATGGTTATATAAGGTTCATAAGAAGGAGGGTTTGGCTGGAAGAGGAGAATATCGAAAAACTGATGACGTACAGCGTTTTGTACTACGTCCTTGATAAGGCTCTAAGGTTATTGGCGCCCTTCACCCCTCATATAGCAGAATGGCTGTATCAAGTCTTTTTAAGGAAGTTCGGCGATTGGAAGGAAGAAAGCATATTTATGCTTGAGTGGCCGCATGCGGAACCTCGATTTATTAATAGAGAGCTTGAGGAGGGAGGAGAACAACTCATAAGCACCTTGACCCTTGTCGCTAGTGCAAGGCAAAAAGCTAGACTTAAGAGTAGGTGGCCAGTATCTGGAGTAGTCGTAGTATTATTTAATGAAGACTTATCTAAGAAGCTCGAAAACTTCTTAAACCTACTCCGTGAACAGGCCAATGCGCGAAGCGTGGCCATAACTAGTAACATACCCGCTGATTTAAAGTTGAAAGTAAAGATTCAAGAAGGAAAGGTTAAGAAATTTGGAGAAAAGGTTAAGAGTTTAAATGAGTTCTTGGAGAATGTTGAAGCTGGAAGGCTCATACGAGAGTTGTGCGTCTACGGTAAGACGTGTATCAATTTAAGCGGTGAAGAAGTTTTCTTGGAAAGTGAAGACGTGGAAGTCGTAAGCGCCGAAGACGGAGCTAAGTGGGTCTTCGTTTTAGGGAAACATATGGTTGTTTGCTTAAATACTACTCGAGATAAAGAGTTAGAAGCTGAAGCTATTACTAGGGAAATAGTCCGCAGAGTACAATACATGCGTAAAGAACTTGACCTGAAAATCGAGGATTACATAGACTTAATTCTTGAAGCTGAAGAGGGATCGCTAGACATCTTAGATTTAAAGAACATCAGTTACTTAAAGAGCGAAGTTAGGGCGAAGGAGTTTAAGATAATCACTAGTGGAGTAGCCATAAATAGGGGAAAGGGATGGCATACCAAGGAGTGGGACATTGACGGTTTAAAAGTCACCATACACTTACGAAGGACAGAAGGTTAAAGTAAAAGTTTTTAGTTAAGCGAGGGACTTGAAGTATTTTGAGCCGGGATGGCCGAGTGGACCAAGGCGCCAGCCTTGAGAGCTGGTGTCCCCATGGGACGCGCGGGTTCGAATCCCGCTCCCGGCGCTATAATAAAGCAATCCCGATAATCACTTAATGGTGGCCCTATAATGAGTATAAGGTTCTTGGATCATCCTTCAGACGTGTACGTTGAAGTAAGGACCAAGAGTTTAAAAGATGCTTTAGCTCTTTGCGGAGTAGCAGTTTACGAAATAATGACCGATATAAATCGTGTAGGTAGAGTAGAGAAGGTAGAGGTAGCTGTTGAAGGATTTGACCTTTATTCTTTACTTTATAATTGGCTAGAAGAGCTCATTTACCTCTTCGATGCAAGAGGGTTCCTAGGATCTGAAGTACACATTGAAGAGTTAATCGAAACAGAGGCAGGGTTTAAGCTTAAAGCTACCATTATTGGTGAAAGATACGATCCGCAACGTCACGAGTCTAAGACCGCCATAAAGGCTGCCACTTACCACTTGATGGAAATAAGGAGGGAGGGGGAAGAGTACGTTCTAAGATTTGTCTTAGACATATAACTTAATACACATAGCTTAATGAACGTATAATCCATGCAGTAATTTGCCTGAACCTCCTACTTCGACTTAATGTACATCTCCCTTTTCCTTAAGAATTCTACTATATTGCTGAATGGTTTAGCCGGGACGCCTTTAACTGCAACGCCCCTAGGGACGTCTCTTGTCACTACGCTTCCTGCTGCAATAAATGACTCCTCTCCCACTTCTACTCCTGCAACAATTATGGCGTTAGCGGCTATTATTGCCCCCCTACCTATCTTTGTTGAAACTATTCTTCTACTAGGAGGATACTTATCATTAGTTATGACTACCTTAGGACCTAGAAAAACGTCGTCGCATATTATGGTACCCCTAGGTATAAAGACGCCTGATTGTATGTTAACTCTTTTACCTATGCGAGTCTCCCCTTCTATAATTGTATAAGAGCCTACACTCGAATGGTCGCCTACCTCAGTGTCTTCGCGAACAAGTACGTTATGCCCAAAGTGCACCTCGTCGCCTACCTTAACTCGTTCATAAACTACGCAGCCGCTACGTAAAATACATCTTTCCCCCACTATACAGCCTTTACTTACCTCGTCAAAAGCGGAGTCGATGCTCCGCCCTTGTATACTTGACTCTAATAACTTAGCTAGGCTCTGGCGTGTAGGATACCCCAGTATAACCATGTCGTCAATGATCGTATCTTTGCCTACGAAAGTACTTCCATAAACCTTTATCAGGGATCCGAGGATACAAGCGTTTACCAAGGCTCTACTGGAAATATACCGCAACAAGGTTACCACCTAATTTGAGGGCCTCAGGTCATGAATGGTCTTTCACGGTAATTCAACACTCGGCAAGCTCTTCATCGGCCAGTTAGACTTGTGTAGGAGGGACTTATATCTCTTTAGTAAAGGTGTATATGTAGTGAGGCTCGTAGTTGCATTACCATCAACTGTAGTCGCTGAGGCCAATTCTCTATTAGAAAAGACCGTTAAAATAGGGTTTATGGCTCGGGCCCTCTCTATATTTAAAGTCAAGGAGTTACTAATTTATCGTGATGTCAGTACAGAGGTGGACGAGGGAAGGCTCGTAGGAAAATTGTTTGAATACGCTATTTGCCCCCAATATCTCAGAAAGAAACTCTTCCCTTTAGACCCAGATTTAAAGTACGTCGGTATCTTACCACCCCTCAATACCCCTAACCATCCGATGGAGAAAAGTATTGAAGAGTTGCCCGATGTAACTTACCGAGAAGGACTTGTGGTTAGTAGGAAAGGTAGGAAGTGTTTGGTAGATGTAGGGCTCGATAGGAACGTGGTCCTTTATAACGCAGGAGAATTGAAGAAAGGGGACAGAGTAGTTCTAAAGATAACTAAGAAGAATGGTACTATCGAAGCGTACAAGGTTAAGAGGGAAGATGTCCCCCAGTACTTTGGATACGAAGTTTGTATTACCGACTTTAACCTTAAAGGAGTAATATCTTCCTTTAAAGGTCGCGCGCTAATCGTAGCAACTTCAAGATATGGAAGGAACATAAATGAGGATGCTCCTATTCTTGTAGAGAGGATGAAGGAACACCGTTATAGCGTGCTTTTACTTTTCGGCTCACCATTTAGAGGACTTTATGAGCTCGCAAAGAGGGAGGGATTTGATCTAGATAAAACGGTGGACATGGTCTTGAATTTTGTTCCAGAGCAAGGGGTTAGAACGGTTAGGGTTGAAGAGGCTTTGTACTCAACGCTCGCAATAATAAATTTCCTCTATCATTACTTTAAGTAGCTATGAAGGGCGAAGCAGATTCGAATACTTCAAGGAAATAAAGATTAAATAGGGGGCTGGGCATTTTTACTCTCCAAAACGACGTTAACTTGTAAGGTTAAGAGGGATTAAGCGTGGGAAGAGGAGTTCACGCACCACGTCGAGGGTCTCTAGGCTTCTACCCACGAGTAAGGGCTAGAAGGATAGTTGCTAGAATAAGGAGATGGCCAAAAGTAGAAGTAGAAAGACCTCAATTGCTAGGCTTTGCTGCGTATAAAGCCGGGATGACTCATGCTGTCATAATTGAGGACAAGCCTACTAGCCCATTTTATGGTAGGGAAGTAGTGAAAGCTGTAACCATACTGGACGCACCACCTCTCTTCGTATTTGGCATCAGGCTGTACTCCTCGACTACCTATGGTCTTAGAAGTATTTTTGAAGTTATATCAGATAAGTTGCCGAGGGATTTAGGAAGGAAAATACCTATCCCTAAGAATTATAATAAGGAGGATGCCATCTCTAAGGCTCAACAATTAATAAGTAAGGCTTCGGAAGTCAGGGTTCTGGCGTGTACCCAGCCGAGATTATCAGGACTGAAGAAGAAGACGCCGGAAATCGTTGAGATAAAGGTGGCGGCAAAGAGTGTCGAAGACTCATGGAACTATGCTCTATCGTTGCTTGAGAAAGACGTTAGGGCAACTGACGTCTTTAAGGAGGGACAGTACGTCGACGTCGTAAGTGTAACTAAGGGTAAAGGTTTCCAAGGGGTTGTAAAGAGGTATGGTGTAAAGATAATGCCCCGCTGGCATAAACATCGTAAAGGACATAGAAGGATAGGTAGCGTCGGTCCTCAGAACCCCTCCATGCCATTCACGATACCAAGACCTGGACAACTAGGATATCATCAAAGGACAGAGTATAATAAGCGTATAATAAAGATGGGTGAAGATGGGCTATCTATTACGGTGAAGGGCGGCTTTGTAGGTTATGGTATCGTAAGGGGATCGTACATAATATTACTGGGTTCAGTACCGGGACCTAGGGGAAGGTTGGTAAAGCTAAGGTATCCCATGAGGCCTCCTAAGAGCGTACCTACATCTCCCCCGAGAATAGTAAGTATAAACATAGACTCTAAGCAAGGTGGTTGAAGTTGCAAAGTTTAACTAAAGTCACCGCTTTATATGACCTTGAAGGCAAGGAAGTCGGGATAATAGAAGTGCCTAAAGTTTTCAACTACGAAGTTAGATTGGACATCATAAAGCGAGCTTACTTATCAGCTTTCACAGCAAAGATACAACCTCAGGGAAGAGACCCTATGGCCGGTAAGAGGACTACAGCTGAGAGCTGGGGGGTAGGCTACGGTATCGCCAGGGTACCCCGAGTCAAAGGAGGAAGGTACCCTCGCGCAACTAGTGCAGCATTCGTGACTATGGCTGTTGGTGGTAGAAGAGCTCATGCACCAACAATAGAAAAGAAGGTTCATGAAAAGATAAATAGGAAAGAGAGGAGACTTGCCATAAAGTCTGCCATAGCGGCGACAGCAGTCAAAGAGCTCATAGAGAGGAGGAGACACGTCCTTCCGCAGAACATCTCTCTGCCAATAGTAGTAAAGAGGGAAATAGAGGACATTGAGAGTACGAAGCAAGCTAGGGAGTTCCTAATCAAATTAGGTTTATGGAGTGACGTAGAGAGAGTTCGTGACAAGATAAAGGTAAGGGCTGGTAAAGGGAAGATGAGAGGGAGGAGGTACAAAGAGGGCAAAAGCCTATTGGTCGTATTTTCCGGAAGGTGCAAGGCCGTAAGAGCTTTTAGAAATCTTCCTGGAGTTACAGTCGCTTATGTAAATAACTTATCGATCTTACACCTAGCTCCCGGAGGAGTCCCTGGACGCTTAACCTTGTGGAGCGAGGATGCGATAAAAATGTTGGCTAAATTGGAGGAGTAGTTTATGGGCGAGGAGACAACTATAAAATTTTACGACGTAATCCTAAGACCTATAGTCTCGGAGAAGGCACTTTCATTAATTGAGAAAAATAATACCTTAACGTTCATAGTCGATATAAAAGTTAACAAACCCCGCATAAAAGAGGCTATAGAGAAGTTGTTCGATGTCGAAGTTGAAAAGGTTAACACCCTGATAACGTCAAAAGGGGAGAAGAAAGCATACGTAAAGTTAAAGCCGGAGCATAAGGCGTCTGATGTGGCGGTTAAGTTAGGCATACTATGATGAGGAGAGAATCAAAATGGGTAAGCGGATATTAGCCCAACGTAAGGGTCGTGGAGGTTCGGTATTTAGATCGCCGAAATGGATTCATAAGGGGCCTGCCAAATATCCCAACCTTAACATGAAGGAAAAGGAGAATGTAATTGAAGGAAAAGTTGAAGCAATAATACACGATCCAGGTAGAGGGGCCCCCCTAGCATTGATTAAATTATCTGATGGAACTAGGTTTCTTAACGTAGCTGCCGAGGGTATTAGAATAGGGCAGAAGGTACAGATCGGAGATAAAGCTGAAGTAGCTCCTGGAAATATCCTGCCTTTAAGGAGCATACCCGATGGGACTAAGGTTTTCAACATAGAGTTAACATATGGAGATGGTGGGCGCTTAGTTAGAGGTTCAGGTTGTTACGCTATAGTTTTAGGGCACTCAGCCGAAGGCGTATACGTAAGCCTTCCATCGGGGAAGACCAGGCTCGTAAGCGGTTTAGCGAGAGCGACGGTAGGCGTCGTAGCAGGTGGTGGTAGAACTGAAAAGCCATTCATAAAGGCCGGAGCTAAGTACCACCTATCCAAAGTCAAGGCATGGAAGTACCCTGAAGTAAGAGGTAAGGCGATGGGTGCCTATGCTCACCCGCACGGCGGAGGAGCACATCCAAAGGGTGGCACGCCAGTGAGTCATGGAACACCGCCCGGAGCAAAGGTAGGTCACATCTCTAGTAGAAGGACCGGGAAGAAAGAGTAGAAGGGTTATCACATCAGCTCGTAGCATTTAACCTACGACTACGAGGAAAAATGCTATTTTGATCATTAATTTCTAAAATTATAGTCTCGTCATAAGTTTAATTTATTTTAAGGGTACGTACATTGAACTTCTCGTGGCCCTTAGACCGGGCTCACCGTGCTCCACTTTTTTGCACGTTATAGCGAATTCTCCTAAGTAATGCCCTATCATCTCTTCAGTTATAGTTACGGGGATGAACTCTTTGCCGTTGTAGACGTGGACCGTTACTCCGACCATCTCCGGTAATATTATCATGTCTCTGATGTGAGTCCTAACAATCGATTTTTTGCCTGTCTTGAGCTCTCTAATTTTTTCGAGGAGCTTCTTCTTCTCGTCATTAAACCCCCTTGCGAGGGACCTCCTCTGCCTCGCTGGAAGCAACTTTATGAACTCGTCCATAGGCATCTCCAGCAATTGCTCTAAAGTGTAACCCCGATACGTAAACTTACTCGACATAGTTTTACCTCTTCCTTCCAGCTTCTTACTTTCAGACTCCTAGCCTAGTTATAAGAATTACCCTATTTAAGCGGAAACCTAATATTAGAGAGTTTTACTCTTCAATTACTAACAGCACGAGGAAGAATGCTCTATGCCAGAATTCGGCTATTCCCTTCAAAACTATGAAGCTGACAAGATGGCGAGGGCTAGCGGAAGGGATCTTAGAATAAGCTGGAAGAAGGCTGTAGAAGTTTGCCGATTCATAAGGGGCAAGAGACTCGTCCAAGCCAAAGAATTACTTGAAAAAGTTTTAAGAAAGGAAGTTATGATACCGTTTACTACTTTTAACAAGAAGCGTGCCCACCATGGTAGCATAAGTAAGTACTCATGCGGAGGCTACCCAATAAGGGTCGTAAGAGAAGTTTTGAAGATTCTTAGAAATGTGGAGGCTAATGCCGAAAACAAAGGGCTCGATGTAGAGAAGCTCATTATAGTGCACGCAGCCGCCCATAAAGGACCTATAGTTAAAAAGTATATACCGCGTGCATTTGGCAGGTCAACTCCATCCTTCCAACAATTAGTGCATATAGAGGTGGCAGCCAAAGAGGTTTAGATCGAGGTGAAATGAAGGTGCCGGATGTAGAGAAGAATTTCATATCGAAGGCACTAAAAAGACTCGATGTGGACTCTTTCTTGGAACAAGAGCTAGCGAGGGCCGGCTATGTAAAGGTTGATTTGCAAAAGACCCCGCTAGGGACTAATGTAACGATATTCTCTGAGAAGCCAGGAATGGTTATAGGGAGACATGGTTCTACAGTTCACGAACTAACACAAAAACTGGAAAAGGTTTTTGGAATAGAAAGACCGCAAATCGTAGCGGTGCCGGTAGACGTCCCAGAGCTTAATGCTAAAATCATGGCTCAAAGGATTAAGAGCGCTCTTGAGAGGGGTATTCACTTCAGGAGGGCAGCTTACATTGCTTTGAATCAAATAATGGAGGCTGGCGCTCTAGGCGCCGAAATAAGAATTAAAGGGAAGCTTAGAACCGAGAGAGCTAGATACGAAAAACTTCGTACAGGAATAGTTCTAAAATCAGGTCAAATATCCTTAGAAAACGCCGACGTAGCCGTTGAACATGCACTCTTAAAGCAAGGCAAGATAGGTATAAAAGTTAAGATAGTCTTGCCATCGGCGGCCAAAGCCATAGAGGCGCTAGATAAAGGCAAAGTTGTCTTGAAGGCGGAGGGTGAAGCTAGTGGCAATACTCAAAGTTAATGACATAAGGAGAATGACAAAGGAGGAAAGGATATCCAAGTTGAAGGAACTTAAGGCAGAGCTCATGAGACTTAGAGCTCGCCAAGCTTCAGGAGCCCCTCTAGAGAAGCCGGGGAAGATAAGGGCTATAAGAAAAACAATAGCTAGGATTCTAACGATAATAAACGAAGAAGAAAAAAGGTCTAAGCGTGCTTGAACCTATCTTTAAGTTTCTCTAATATCTTTGGTAGTGTGGTGTATTCCAATTCTTCAGGTCCAACCCTAGCTGGCATAAACTCTCCCATCCTTCTAATGTAGTCAGTTATTTGCATCGCAAAGTTCCTAGCTACATCGAAGGCTGGATCATCGAATAAATCGGCAGGCTCAGACCCCCTAAGTCCTACTAGCTCTCCATTTGACAGTTGAAATCCCAGAGCTACGACCCTTGGCGGACCGTCAAAAAATGTGCATCTAGCATGTTTTAGGCTAACTGGCATAAGAGGACCGTAATGCGAGCCTCTCATCCAGCCTGCCACGAGATGCGGGTAAGCGAATGGCGCTAATATTTCTCCAACGGCTGGAAAGCCATGCTGAGCCCTAACTATGAGGGCTGGATCGTCCTTCCCCACGTACTTTCCAGCTATTAGGCTAAGCCTTGTCGTACTTGCTACAGCTGCGATCTCCTTGTCTACCTTTCTAACAACTCTCTCAACGACGTATCTACCTGTTGTTCCTAATAGGGCTACTAAACTGTAAAGCTCCTCGGGGCAGCTAAGATCTACTACCTTGCCCTCCATGACGTCCATAACTCTGAATATGAAGCCTTCATGCATGCTTGGATCTATTACCAAACCTGCGGTGTTGTCAGGCGAAGCGAATATCTTATAGAGGGGGTAATTCCATGCTCCCGGCTCCGTCTTGTCTGCAGCAAATACAATTATTGGTTCGCTAGGCCTTTCAACTATCTCCATTTCGGCAACTCCAGGCCCCATGCCTTTGACGTTACCCGAAAAAGTATCTGAAAGGAGGTCCTGGCCGGCAGCATAAAGCTTTAAAGGTTTAGAAACTCTTTCGGTAACCTCCTTAAAGGTACTCCAAGCCAAACCATGTATTTCTGAGCTGGCTTCTCCCTTATTATGTGTCATTAACAGCTCCAAGTCATCACCACAATTGAAAACGAAGTAATCTATTATTAGGCCGCTCTTCTTAGCTTCCTCAAGTTTCTTATTCGCTACCTCAAGCTGTTTTGGGTGAACAACGTGGTGACCACACAGAGAACCTACATCCGCCTTTATCAAGCTAATAGTTATCTTCTGCGGCAAATTTATCACCTAACATAAAGAAGGTATCGAGATGACCGTATAAACCTTTGGCGCTTTACTTAAGAACGTTATTGTTCCTCTTTTTCCTCTACTTCCTCCTTTTCCGGGATGTAATAGTATTCTCCTATGCTCTTCTGCTTCCTATGAAGATAGGAATCAGGCTTATTTATTCTAACCCTTCCGCTATGTAAATCTCTTCTAAAGGTGACGTCGATCTCCTGCAGGAAGAGGTTAAAGCCACTCCTCAAATCCATGGGGCTTGACGCAATGCCGTAAACTCCCGGTTTACCGCTGAAAACCATTATCGAATCAGCAACGGCATCCATAACTACAAGATCGTGCTCAACGACGAAAGCTGCTGCCTTCCTTTCCTCTACGATCCTTCGAATGAGCTTTGCCATGATGAGGCGTTGCTCTACATCTAAGTAGGCGGAAGGTTCGTCAAGTAAATATATGTTAGCCTCCTTGGCTAAGGTACACGCTATGCTGACTCGTTGAAGTTCGCCACCGCTTAAAGAGGAAAGCCTACGATCAAAAAGTTGTTCAAGCATAAATGGTTGGCATATCTCGCTCTTAAACCAAGGCGTGAACATTATGTCCCCCAAGTTCCTGTGCATATATTCGTAGACCATCTCCTCGCTCTCAAGAGTTATGTATTGTGGTTTATAACTGAACTTTATGTTAATATTCTGTTGGTTCGACAATAGATCCACCAGGGCCTTTACAAAGGTCGTCTTACCGATTCCGTTAGGACCTAATATGCCAATGACTTCCCCTTCATGTATAACTCCTTGGTTTGCGCTTAGCTCGAAGCTCTCCCCTACCTTGACCTTGAATGAGGGCCACGAAAACAAATCGGTGACGGCGTAGGATTCTCTTGGTCTAGGTCTCAACTTAAACCTCACGGGCTCGCTCCTGAACTTTATGTTCTCGCTAGGTATGTAACCGTCGAGATATACGTTTATGCCCACTCGAACACCGTATGGTTGCGATGTAATTCCATAAGCTCCTGGCTTGCCGTACATTATGCAGACCCTGTCTGAAACGTAGTCCAGAATTGCAAGGTCGTGTTCAGCTATTATGACCGCTTTACCTTCTTGAGACAGGGATCTTATGACTCTAGATGCTTTGAGCCTCTGCATAACGTCTAGGTAACTAGCCGGTTCGTCGAATATGTAAACATCAGCATCGCGGCAACACGCAGCAACTATAGCTAGTCTCTGAAGCTCCCCACCGCTTAGTGCTGCTACTTCCCTATCAGCTACATCAATTAGGTCGAGGTCTGTAGCTAAGTCCTTCCACATCCCCCTTTCATCAACTTTATTTAGTAACTCTTTAATGGTACCTTTGACGTATTTGGGTATTAAGTCCACGTACTGTACTTTGTGTACAACGCGAAGCTTCCCATGATACAAGTCCCGAAAATAGGGTTGCAGTTCTGTTCCAGCAAAAAAGCGTATCACATCGTCCTTTGTTGGTTGATGTTCTATAGCACCGAGGTTCGGTGTAAGTTCCCCTGACAAAATGCGAAGTATTGTAGTTTTTCCCGTCCCGTTGGGTCCTATCAAACCTATAACTTGACGTCTTCTAGGGGAAGGAAGTCTATAAAGCCTAAACCCATTAACGCCATACTGATGAACGCATTCGCTTTCCAGTTCTTCGGGTAAATTAACTATTGTTATGGCCGAGAAAGGGCACTTTTTAACGCAAATACCGCAGCCAACACATAGGTTCTCTCTTATTACTGGTCTATAGATGTCTTCGTCAAACTCGATGGCCATAACTTTATTCTTCACCAATGGACAGAAACGATAGCATTCTCTACTACACTCTTTTGGCTTGCATAGATCTTTATCTATTACAGCTATTCGGGGCATAATCATATCTCCTGCCTGACGATATATCGAACGCTGATAACTATGCATGTCGAGCCTATACTTCGATCCTAACTACTTCACCTTTTGCTCGTCCTTATTTCATTATCGGTCGCATTTTCTCAATAAACTTAGTCCTATAGTGACTTAACGGCCGGGTTATAAAGACCTTCATTCTTCCATGAATGTCCAACTGTTGTCTAATATAGTATTATCTAATAGCAGCTGTGTGGATAATGTAAATTCGCGAAGATTATGAAGATTGCCAAGAAAACAGAAATATGTTTTGTTAAAAATTTTAGGTTAAAAATAGTTGTGTTGTATTGAGTTGAATTAATACGTCTACCACTCCTCTTCCCATTCCTCTTCCTCTTCCCATTCCTCTTCCTCTTCCCATTCTTCCCATTCTTCTTCCATCTTTCTGCCCCCTGAAACGGTGTCTTAGAAGATTTATGGCTTTATTTAAAGTTACCGATAGGTTTGTGGAGAAGCTTTTAAGAAAAGCCCTCCTTTAAACATGCATGCTAAAAGGTGTTTAGCGTTGAAATTTAACTTACTGGTCTCCACGTACAGGAGCAGAGAAGATGAGTGTATAAGCGAGCTATGGTATTTATTCCGAGAGCTAGGCGACGATCAGGTAGAGATACGTAGAGCACCGGTTCCCGGACTACTGTTCGTAAGAACCAATCTTGATCCTTTTGAGGCATCTAAAAAGATTGGAGAGATAGCCAGAGAGAGACCTTGGGACGTAAGGTATACCTTGAAGCTTACTCCAATCGATGCCGTTACTAGCGACGATCTGGATGAAATTAAGAGTGTAGCAGTTGCACTAGCAAATAAGAAGATACGTGAAGATGAAACTTTTAGGATAACGGTGAACAAAAGGCTTTCCAGCATTAGTAGTAGGAAGCTTATAGAGGAAGTAGCCAAGGAGATTAATAGGAAAGTTAGCTTAAAGAAACCCGATAAGATTCTACAAATAGAAATAGTCGGGAAAGACGTAGGAATAGTCGTGTTAAAGCCAGAAGACGTAGTTTCAATAGTTAAGATAACTACCTCTTAATTTTTAAAAGGGCCATCCTCGTTAAAACGCTCTTCAACTCGGCGCTTAAAACGGACGATTTGTAGCTAGTAGTAGATAGCTCATCGCTCTTAACGTTGAGCATCTTTAATAGAGAACCTGATTCTGGTGCCTTCAAAACATTAAGTGGCAACAAAACTTCAACGGGCAGGGAAGATAAAGCCGATAGCGATTCTTCTAAGACGTCCTTGTTAGGAGATATGATGTAAAGGCAAAACTCTCTAGCCCTATCATCTAACCCAGCAATTTTAAGAGCATTAGTTATCTGATCTTCACATGTAAGGCGTACCAAGAACTCTATGTTAAACTTGTTACTTATGTTATCTCTAGTGACAAATGCTTTTAGAGTATGATAAAAGACGTGCAAGACGTGGACCGGCGATATTGCAAGTCCGGGGCGTGTTACCGCCCATAAAACCTTGAAAGGTTTGAAAACCTTCTCCAATGATTGGATTATTTCCTGCGATGGAAGTTCACTTCTTAACTTTATGTATATGATGCCTAAGCCTGTTTGATCCTTGTTGCTTATAAGGAGAGATAGCAATTCCCTTGCGAAATCAATGTTCATGATTGGATCCACCATGAACTGATGGTATTAACGATATCTCTTTAATATCGCCTTGAGAAGTATTGACACCGCCGATGACGTTTACGTCAACGCCGTCAACCATAACTATTATATCGCTCCTTATGTTTCCTCCACTAGGTTCAAAGACCCTCTTAAGGAGAGACTCGTTGTCTTTGCATGCCAAGCGTATTATGTCTATTATCTTGATACCTTGAGGTACATCCACTTCAATAGAGCTAGACTTCGCTAAACTTCGAAGCACCGCTAAGAAGTTCACTTTAACTTTCATATTTTAAACCTCATAAAGAGGTCAGTTGAGGTACATGTCTTCACCTTTCAGTGCAGGTCAGCTTCTTCATCCCTACTCCTAGAAGTACTTTGTAAGCATATTTAAATGTTCACGTAGGGTTTATGTTATTGGTGGCTGCAATATCCTATGGTTATGGTAATAAGGAAAGCCCAGTACTTCTTAAAAGATCCCTACTTAGCATTATAGAGAAGAAGTTAAAGAGAGAGAAACTCAAAGTTGCTAAGAATGATAGCCATTCTAAACGTAAACCCATAAGCTGTGGTCTTACGGTACATCCCGGTTCCGGTTGCCCCCTTCAATGTAGTTACTGCTATATTTACGACATGGGATTTAACACGTATGCAACGCCATACTCTCTTGAAGGGCTTCAGCTCGTGGCAGCCCTTCTTTATAACAAGTATTTTTATCCTACTAGATGGGGTACTTATCTTGCATTCGGTAGCGTAACAGAACCCTTCCTTCCAAATATAATGCCTAAAACGTTGGAGTATTTGAAAGCCGTGTCAGAGTATTTAGGCAATCCTTGTCAAGTTTCCACTAAGATGGTTATCCACGACGAAGTGATAGAAGAGCTCGTTGGCATAAAGGATTTAAAAATATCATTTTTAATCACGGTAACGAGTCTCAGACAATTCCTCCATCTAGAGGAGAAAGCTCCTCACCCCTTCAAACGATTGGAGAACTTGAAGAGGTTGAGGAAAAAAGGGTTTAAACCGTTCGTGTTCTTGAGACCCCTCTTGCCTGGATTAAGCGATGAAGAGCTAAGTGAGATAGTAGACCAAGCACGAGCTTCAGGTGCTTATGGCATTGTTATCGGCAATTTAAGGTTATCACAAAACATAATTAAAAGGCTTTTAGGCAAAGGTATAAACCTTTCAAAGCTCTTTACAACAGATTTTAGATCTCTAAAAAAGGGATTTATCGATATTAGAGTTAATGGTAGGGTTTTATCATGCATTAGAGAAAGAGCTTTAGAGAGGGGACTCATCTTCGTGAAGAGGGCGTGCTGTGCCAATACGCTTTCGCAGTACCTCCAAGGACACAGTGATGTGGTGTGCCCCTCCTTATGTTTCCTAAACGAAAATGTATGCGAACCAACATGTCCTTCTCAATGTAGAAGAAAGGCTCTAGGAGAACCTAATCACATAGATATGTATGAGACCATAGGAGAAGTTCTCGGATCAAATAAGTACGAAGTAGACGTGGAGAATCACGTTATTTCCATAAAGCTTAAGGAAAGCTTGAGAGATGAAAAGTCAGCATTATTCTCATTGATGTACCTCTTACGGAGGAAAATTAGATTTATAAAATCCACTTAGGTTTGTACTTGCTCAGCTACTTTATAGCGTCTAGCAAGTCTAGTTAAGTACCCGCTAACTCTATTTAAGAAGTGTTTAGCTCTAACAGTTGAAACTTCTAGGACCAACTTCTTGTTTTGTGCGTAATCTAAGCTCACCTTGTCGTAGTACTGTTGAAATATCTGGATGGCTAACCTTTTCACGGTCAGCGGTCTTATCTTCCCCATGCGGTCTCGACCTATGCCTATCGTTTAGGCAGGCTTTATTTAACCTTTTCTTTGAAGAGGTCCTAAGAAAATACTAATAGTAACTAAAGTTCATATTGATATACTGAGGTGGGGTGGTCTGGCAGAACTACCGTTAGCTCCAATAGATAGGATTATTAGAAGAGCTGGTGCTGAGCGTGTGGGAGACGACGCTGTCAAAGCTCTATGTAAAATACTTGAAGATGTCGCACTCGACATTGCGCGGGAAGCCGTGGAACTGGCTCGTCACGCCGGTAGAAAGACCGTCACAGCTGAAGACGTCAATTTAGCTGTTAAACATGTCCTCCGCTGGCTTAGCGTAAGTATGTATAAATGATGAAATGCAGTTTTTATATACCGCAAGATAGTGATGTAGCAATTTTCTTTTCATAAGAAAAAGTTATATAGAAGCCCTTTCTCATAACTCTCCGAAGAATATATCTTGAGGTAGAGGTGGCTCGCTATGGTCGCAACAGTAGGCCAGGTTGGTCAAGTTGGTGGCATGCCCGTCTTAATTCTAAAGGAGGGCTCTACTAGGACATATGGCAGAGAAGCTCAGAGAGCTAACATAGCGGCTGCGAGGGCTATTGCTGAAACTCTAAGGACTACCTTGGGACCTCGAGGAATGGATAAGATGCTCGTAGATAGCTTAGGGGATGTCACGATAACAAATGACGGGGCTACTATACTTGACGAGATGGATGTACAACATCCTGCCGCTAAGATGCTTGTAGAGATAGCTAAAGCTCAAGATGAAGAGGTTGGCGATGGGACCACGACTGTTGTAGTTTTAGCTGGCGAACTTTTAAAGAGAGCTGAAGAGCTGATGGCCAAGAACATCCACCCAACGGTAATAATCGACGGATATGGCAAAGCCCTTGAGTTCTGCCAAAAAGAAGTTGAGAAGTTAAGTTTCCCTATAAGCCTTCAAGACGAAGAGCTCCTAAAATTGATAGCTAAGACTTCTATGCACGCTAAAGTAGTAAGTGCTGCACGCGATTATTTAGCAGATTTAGCTGTTAAGGCTATCAAACAAATAGTCGAAGAGAGGGATGGTAAGTTCGTTGCTGACGTAGAGCAAGTACAACTAGTTAAGAGACAGGGAGGTAGCATAACCGATACAAAGCTAATTCAAGGAGTCATAGTAGATAAAGAGGTCGTTCACACAGGAATGCCAAGACATGTAGAGAAGGCAAAGATTGCTCTACTTGATTGTCCATTAGAGGTTGAAAAGACGGAGATAGATGCAGAAATTAGGATAAGTGATCCGGCTCAAATGAAGGCATTCATCGAAGAAGAAGAGAAAATATTGAAAGGAATGGTCGAAAAAATAAAGAGTGTAGGCGCTAACGTTGTCTTCTGTCAGAAAGGTATCGATGACATGGCGCAGCACTACTTAGCTAAAGCCGGAATTTTAGCCGCTCGTAGAGTTAAGAAGTCAGACATGGAGAAGCTTGCGCGCGCAACTGGTGCAAGGATTGTTACGAACATCGAAGATTTAACGCCCAACGACTTAGGATACGCCGAGCTCGTAGAGGAAAGAAAAGTAGCCGATGAAAAGATGATATTTGTTGAGAATTGCAAGAACCCCAGGTCAGTGGCTATATTGATTAGAGGGGGACTAGAAAAGTTCGTAGACGAAGCTGAAAGGGCGCTGAAAGACGCTTTAAGTGCAGTTGCAAGCGCCGTTGAATGCGGGCGCTACGTAGCTGGTGGTGGAGCGACAGAGATGGAGTTGGCCAAAAGACTACGTGAGTATGCTGCTAAAGTTGGAGGTAAAGAGCAGCTAGCAATAGAGGCTTTCGCCAACGCTCTAGAGGTCGTACCAAGGACACTCGCAGAAAACGGAGGACATGATCCAATAGATGTTATAATGGCTCTACGCGCAGAGCACGAAAAAGAAAACAACTACTATGTCGGTGTAGACGTCTATGCTGGAAAGCCGGTAGACATGCTTAAGCTGGGTGTCATAGAGCCGTTGAGCGTTAAGTTGACAGCGCTAAAATCCGCTACCGAGGCTGCGGCAATGATTTTGAGGATAGACGACGTCATAGCTGCTGCTCGAAGCGAAGCAGGAAAGGAAAAAGGAGGAACTAAAGAAAAAGAGGAAAAAGAGAGTGAAGAGTAAGACATAACTTTTTTGTTCCATTTGTTTTTATTTATGGACGTTAAACCTCTAAGGATATTGATAGCTGGGACACCTTCTGTAGGTAAAACTACTATCGCAAAGAAGCTCGCTGATATTATTAACTATCATTATGTTGATGTGGCTAAAGTTGTAGTCGAAAACCAGCTGTACAAGGGGAAGGACTTTAAGAGAGGTAGTTTAATAGTTGATATTAAGAGGGCTAGGGAGTTCTTTTCTGACTATATCGTAAGACTTGGAAATGTTGTCTTAGACAGCCATGTAGTAGAGATTTTTCCTAAACGCCTTGTAGACAGGGTGATAATACTAAGAGCACATCCATTGTTAATCTTTAAAAGATGTATCGAAAGAGGATGGTCGCTAGAGAAAAGTTTAGAAAATGCTCAAGCGGAACTCTTGGGTGTTTGTTTATTTGATGCGATAAGGGTTTATGGTGTGAGAAAAGTTTGGCAGATTGACTGTACGTGTCGACCTATGGAAGATATAATTTCGGAAACTCTAAAAGTCCTCAGGGGCAAGAAGCGGAGAGAGTACGTCGATTGGCTTAAGAGGATTGAGTCGGAGGAAAAGCTGGACTTGTTACTAGAGCTAGAAAAGGCTCGAGATTTGCCTAAAGATTTCTTCGAACTTTTGGGCGACTGTAGATAAGAAATCTCCAACAGACTTACTTGCATTACCAAGCGTTGTATTGACCCCTCCCAAGAGCCCTATTATCATTGATAGAATTATCGATAGCACTACTACAGAAATTCCTATGAGCATACCTTCTTCCAGTAATATAGATCCTCTAACCCCTCGCTTATTATCACCCATCTCAATCATCGTTTTTAAATAGAAATTAACGGCTCTTAAACTCCCTCATAAGGGGGTAGTACTATGAAGGCTATAAGAATTAGTAGAGGGATGACGAGTTCTTTAGATGAAGGGTAACGTAGTTGAACGAAAGATGAGAATATCACGGAAAGGACTATGGAGAAGAAAGCAAAAGCTATGATAACTAAAAACCCGTTGATAAACTTGTATACGAGAACTCTATAAACATGAGAAAAGTCTTTATCATGAACCCTAAGGTCATCGCGGAGGCTGTTTGTAGTACTCGGTACTTCATCCGCTCGGCTACAATTAGATCCTTTAATTTTTTGCGTTGGAATACACTGAAAAGCTAAGATTGTGAAATGAAATAACAAGACTTCTTAGTGAAAACTCGTCAGCGAAGTCTAGCCTTCTAATGATTGAGAGTATAAAGTTGGTTAAGGGCGATGAAACTTTCGTTTTATTTGCTAACTTCAAGTTTTTAATCGTAAGTAACTTTTTATAAAGTAAGGTTCTTAGAGTATCCCTCATCCTTAAGGCAGTAGACGGCGTGTTTTGAGTGTCTCTATAGGCCCCTTTTAGGAGGGAAAGCACGTTTCTCCGACCTTCAGCAATGGAAGAGACGAGCCTATTAGAGAGGAAGTAAAGAAATTCGTAATCTGCTAAACGATCATTCAGTTTTATTATAAATTTTAAGCAATCTCTTATAGTTGTGTAAATAAAGAAGGTGACAATTAAAGAGCATGCTATGGACAATAAAGCGTTTGACGATATTGAAAGAGATAGAGTGAAAAAGCTTAATCCAAATAAGGAGACCCAAAACAACATTTTTATCGAATTTAAGACCATTTTAATCGCCTAAACGAGAATTTTCGTGTATCTCCTTAATATTATGACGACAAGTTGCAGAGAAACCCCGTAAAACATTGATGCTACGATTGGTAATGTGAGTAGTACGTTTTGCTGATAAAATAACGCCATTAGGGTTATGGGGATTGGAGTTATGGTAATACCCGATACTATTAACGTGGTAATACTTCGTATGTTAGATGTAAAAAGCTTCCTTCGAATATTCCTAAGAGATTCTTGAAACATATAATCGCTCATAAGCTTTCTTTGCAAGAAGATATAAGAATGAAAGTTAGATAAAGGCGTTGAGGATTTAAGTTTCTCAACGTCGTAACCTAGAGACACCTTTTGGGCAACCGACCTTAGTGATGGACTTATTAATCCATGTCGATGGCTGAGCCTGGTTAAGGCGAGAAGAACTGAAGGGACATTCCTGTGAGTGTAGGATAGCATGGATGCTATTTTAAGCGTCAATGCGTCAAAATCTGCTAAGTAGCTTTGACTTTTTAAGTCCATAAGCTGATGCTTGAAGACTAGGCTAAAAGTAACGATAAAAAATGTTGAAAAAAGCAGAGTTACTGAACTAAATTCAAACAGCATAAAACCCATCCTCTACGAACCGCTGAATGTAAGAATCAAACATTTTAGTAAAAGACGCGACGTCTGGAGGATGTGTAGTTATTAAAGATTCTAACAGTGTTTTGAGAACTTCGTATTCTCTAACCAATAATTCGTAGCTGACTCCCAGTTCCATGATTTTAAGTATCGATGGCGATTTAAGGACATTGTCGATGGTTGCTTTGTGAACATCGTCTTCGGGATCCCACTTAAAAACTAAAGTTAAGGGTATATCTACATCGCTTAGAGGACCTTGAATTAAAGAACCAACTGCCCATATTTCTGCTACACGACGTAAGAGTTTAGAGCCTTTATAGCACTTTACCACGTGGACTATTAAATCTATACCTACTATATCTTCCTTTGAAATCCCACAGTGAAATAACCAGCGCCTCATTAAACCGAGAACCGAAGAGGCGTGACACGTATGTATTCCTCGAAGACCGGCCGATATTGCGTGAAACAAAGCTTTAAAGTGTTCTTTTGTTTGTAGTTCTCCCATGCAAATCCAATCAGGCGATCTGTGTAGAAGCTTTATCATTTCTGCAGATTTCTTTCGAGTATTCTTATGTGTTTCAAAGGGTTCAACATATAACCTGAGCTGATGGCGACCTTGAACCCTCTGATCGAGGCTTTCAACTACATCTTCTACGTATACCTTATGCCAATTTTTTGGTGTACATAAGTCGAGGGCGTTCATTAAGGTTGTTTTCCCTGTCCCAGGTTCGCCACATATTATGATGTTCCTTCTATTTAGAATATGAAGAATGAGGAAAGCTGCTTCTTCCAGCGAAAGGGTATTGTTAAGTACTAAGTTTAATATCGTATAGTTTCTATGCTTAATCTTTCTAAGGTCAAGCGAAGGACCTTCATGCGACAAGGGTGGTATGTCAACTGAAGCCCTAATGGTGAAGTCGTCGATCTTAATGTTCCACTTTAATGAAGGATTTGAAGGATTTAATGGTAATTTGCTTTCCAACATTATGTGGTTTATAAAACGTTGTGCCTCCCTGCACGTCATGGTTATATTGCTCACGCATCGTCCTACATCGACATGATCTAGATATACTTTCGTTCCAGGCTTATCTAGGTATACCTCGTCGACATCTCTATCTAATAGAAAAGGCATTAACTTGTGGATACCCAAGATCTTGTAGGCTGAGTACGAAGCTAACTTCTCAACTACAGAACTATCCTTGTTAGAGAGATCTATGGTCTTCATATGGTCTTCAACTGTTCTCTAAACTTTTCTTTTAAGAAAAGTATCTTCTCCTAGAGGGAGTCTAGCTTGACTACGTGATCTAAGATGACTCTATTAATACCGTTGATTAACATATTGGAAATTAGCTTAATAGAATAAGGGAAATGTACTGAGACTTGATATACGTGTTCTAGCTCTTGAGACCTAAATATTCTTATCCGGTAAGTGTCTACAAAGTACTCTTTGACTAACGACAACTCATTAAAGTTCTTCAAAGAAACCCTTTCTATTACTTTATACGGACGAAAAATTTCGTGATAAACGCCCTCATTAACTCGTCTATAACGGTCCTTGAATAAATATATCAATTGAGATCTCTCAACTTCCCTTAGCGATAGCATGAGAATGGCTGTTAACTTTTTAAAGCACTTATTATTACGACACCAAGGCCTATCGATCCTACTAATAGCAGTCTTTAAGCATTCGAAGAAACCGAATGGATCTACATAAGCCATACCTATGCGATGAAAAAAGAAGAGATGCTCTCTGCACGATAAGATTTCTTGAAGCAACTTGCATGAACCATAGCAGGACTGCTTACTACCAGTTAAGTGGTTATAATCTCCTCTCTCGATACATAAATTAAAGAAGTGCTCTCTAATCTTCGAAAGCCTAGACGAATAATCGCATAACATCTTCAACGTGGAGGGACCATACTCTATTATGAAATCACCTTTCTGGACTAAGAGTCCAAGTTTTTCCGGGCTTTTCTTTAAGACTGATAGCTTTAAAATAAGCTTCCCCCTACAATTACCGTTGTTTACCAAGTCTGGTTCGCGATAATTACATTTCATTAGAAAGAGAGCTTTTCCACCTTTAAATAACATCCTTATACAGTTATCTGAAAGGCATGCAAACGACATCACTACAATCTTTAAATTAAAGCAATTTATAGAGCCACATAAATTCTTAGAAGTTGACTTATTTTTGTAAAATCCCTACTGTAGATGTTTAAGGCCGTCGAATGTTAAAAATGGTTAGCTTCACATCACATCGTTGATTTCTTATCGATGGTAGAGAGCTACCTTTAAGTTTAGCTTTTGATGCTTTAATCTAACTAAGTGGTAAGAGGGGATGACGTGTATGTCGATCAACATTGTCCTCAAAAACGATCTCCCTAAAGATGCAATATTCGTCACTGGGTTCCAGGGAATGGGATTAACGGGTTACATAGCAGTTAGACACATGGTATCTACGCTAAACGCTAAACCACTGGGATTTGTAATGTCGAAAAGAATGCCTCCTTACGTATGGATGGAAGATGGTAGGTTAGCTACTCCGATACAGCTCTTTAGGTACCAAAACCACGTATTTATGCTCGTAGAATTCATACCGCCAATGCCAGACCTTTACAAGTTTATAGACGAAGTCTGCCGGTGGGTATCAAGGAGTTTCACAGAGGCATTTCTAGTAGGAGGGCTTGACTTAAGAGTTAAGAAAGAGGGAGAGGGAGAAAAGGCTAAATTTGCTGCCACAACAAGAGCCGTAGACAGAATAGTAAATCGAGGGTATAAGATGTTAGATAAGGGTCTATACGTAACGGGACCCCTTGCATTGATGCTCATGAAGTTTGAACAGTTAGATTTTCCGGCACTAGCAGTACTAGCTTACGCAAATGCTTCGAGACCAGACCCTATGGCTGCTGCAATCGCAATAGAGTACTTTAGCGAAATCTATGGAATTAAAATAAGTGTGGAACAACTCATTAAGGATGCTCAAAGAATAGAAGCAGAAATCGAAGAGAGCCTAAAGATGAGACAAGAGAGAATGAAAGCTGATGTAAGTACGCTCTACATTTAAATGCTCGACCGATATTGATTAAGAAGTTCTTTCATCATGAGCTGTAGCCCTTCTAGATCTTTTATAGAATAAGGTTCTCTCGTAGAGAACACCTTAACGTTCGTACAAGATCTTCTACAAGCATTCTCTATATTATTACCCCATCGTTCTATATCGTTATAAAGTAGTATGCTTTTAGGGTTTAAGGCTCTTAGGAGCTTAACTAGCTTTGAGCTTACAAAAAGTTTGGAAAACGTATCAAGCCTAACAGATGTTTCATATTGTGATAGGGGGAAAACACCTTCAAGTTCTATGGGGATTAAGCAAAAAGGATAATCATAGAAGAGAAACTTCACTTTCACGAAATCCTTAACCTCGCCATCATAGCTCTCCAATAGTTTCTTGATGAAAGTGTTTGATGAGACCCCACCCTTCTTGGGTAAAAGGAATAAAATCTCGTTTCGTAGGCTCGCTAAGCAGTTCCTAAGTTTCTTAAAGTGTCTCCAGACTTTCGGTCTAAAAGCGTCACGATGGTCACAAAAGAAGAGACCGGATATCGAGGGCTTAGTTATGGGATCTAAACGCTCGAGAAAAATCCTGTAATTTTTAAACTTTAGAAAAGCCGAAAATAGACGAGGATGTACTCTGGATCTAGAAGAAACCAGTTCCCACAGCGTCCCTTCTCTTATCGATTGTTTGATGTTCTTAATTTCACTTGCAAGGATGTATAGATTGTGAAGAGCTATTGTCTTCACTTTCTCGCTATCAGGCATTTCCTTAACGTCCTGTGGCGTATACTTCGAGCATACAGGACAAGAACAGGGAAAGTACTCAAGGTCTTGTAATTTATAAGTACCAGTGCAAGTCATATACCTCAATTCTTTTGCATATAAAATGTAAGAAGCAGAGTCAAATAAGTCACATCCCAACGCGACAGCTAATGGAAGCATCATTGGATGTCCTGCCCCAAACAAGTGTACGGGTTTCCCTAAAGGCAGCGTCTTCTTGGCCGCATATATGATGTCAGCTAATACATCATAGTTATAAGACTCCATAATGACCGTTGGGCTTCCTATGGCATAAATGTCAAAGTTGAGTGCTGAAAGCTGTTTAGCACAGTATTTTACTAGATCGGTGTACGGCGCTCCTTGGACTGGGCCGACCCATAGTATTGATCCATCGACTTTCATAGAATCCAAGGCCTTAGCCCTTTTTATGGTTTCGTTTACTCTACGTAGTGCCTCATCGAAGGACGTCATTCCTGTTGGGAAATCGAGTATAACCGCTATGTCACTACCACATTTCTCTTGTAGCGCTACTACTTCCTCCGGTGTTATTTCAACGTATCCATATACCAGTAGTTGGTAAGCCCCTGAATCCGTCATTATCGGGCCTTGAAAACCTAATAGCTCATGGACGTCTACCACACCAAGTTCCTGGAAAGCCCTTCGAACGTGTAATATGTTCGTTATGAAAGCATTGAAACCTAGTTTTTCTATGTCCTTTACCGTTATTGTCGTGTTAAAGGGGTTTATAACCGGAAAGAGGTATGGAGTCTCTATACTACCTCTCCTTGTCTTTAATTTCCCTATCCTCCCCGCTAAGTCTTTATCTAAGACTTCGAACGTCATTTTACGTTTTACTTTGAGGTTGTCTTGAAGATACAAACTCTTCGTATATCTTTTTGACTCTTTCAGCTATAGGACCAGAACCTTCAATAACTCCTGACTCCGAAACACGTATCCTATCCATCACAGTTATGACACCAGCATCTTCGTGTAAAACAACCATATTTGGGAACGATTTTTCAAGAAGTTCGGCTAGTCCTTTCAGGTCGAAAGGTTCTTCAAGTCTCAATATTTGAGCTACATAATGACCATTTATGAGGACTCTAGCATATGCTCCTCCCTTTTCATCTCTAGCATTTGCAAGTATGAGGTTAAGGGTACTCTGATCATAAGCTATTAGCTTACCTTCGTAGCATGTCCCGCCTGCCATTACTACCTTCACTTTTTTGTCGAGAAGAGAAGATAGTTCTGTTGAAAATCTCCGAGATGCTAGAGGTTGAAAGCTACTCACTCCACATGGCACCTCACTTTGCTATTTACTGGTTCTAGAGTCAGTAAGTGCGTGCAAATTAATTTATATTTTCAGATAACTTCTTTCCCGTGAGGTGTAGCAGATGACTAGCAACATACTATTAGATGTTCAGGGCGAGGTGAGCAAAATCGAAAAAAGTGATTTTAAAGGTATAAGTGTAATCGAAGTTCTGACGCCAGAAGGTATAGAGGTCAAAATGGAGGTCCCCCAGCAACTCCTTCAAATCAAGGAAAACACGAAAGTGCGATTATTGGTAAGCATGGAACCTTCCATCGAACAGGCTATCGGACAAGAAGTTGACGGCCTATTCCTTTGTACCATATACGGCATCGAGAGGTACAAGAAAGGAAAGGAGGAAAGAGCACGCATATATGGATCCATTGGAGGGTTACAGGTAAGAATAGACGGGAAGGGCATACACAAGAAGGTTAAGATGGGGGATAAAGTTTACGTAGGACTTAAGGTTCTATAAGAAATACTTTCGCTCATCCCTCTCTATCCACGGTTTTAGAAGTTAATTAATAGAGAGGTTTCGATGATTTGTAGTTTCATAATGAAGTTTGTTTAAAGACTACAACACAAACTTTAATTTTTGCTCAGCACGTGATGAGCCTTGGTGACGTTTATTGTCTCAAATTTTATGCAACGAATGTGGTGGAGGTTTAGTAATTTCAGAGAAAGGAGAGTATATTTGCGAGAGATGCGGACTCGTTTATGAAGATGTCAAGATAACTTCGCTTACCAATCCGAAAATTGAACTTAAAGAGGCAAATAATCACTTTGAAATACTTAACCGAACTCCTTTCAAAGTTCCGATATCTTGGAATAAAGTTGGCGACAAGAATCTTGTAAATGGAGTAAGAGCATTAAGGCAGATTAACAGGTTGGATTTCATTCAACGATATTACCTCGATAAAATTTCAATAAAAGCCGTTAGGAAGTCTTATGCTGTTCTGCTGTCATTATGTTCCTTAATACCATTACAGTTTTCGGGGACCATCAAAAGGAGAGCTTTGGAAATATACTACATTACTATAACGAGGATGAGGCGCGTAAGGAAGAACCACGTAGCATTGATCACTGCTAGCTTCTACATTGCTTTAAGAGAGATGTGTAAAAATTGTGACTTAACGTTAAGGCAGTTAATGGTACACTTGAAAGGTATGGGCATCAACACGTCGCTTAGCGACGTATTCAAAGCGTTCTTCATGCTAAGGAAGGCGACAGGAGTTGTTCTGAGGCCTAGAAGGGCTGAGGACTTACTATCAATGGTCATAAGGAAGCTAGTCAATGATGAAAAGCTCAGAAAAAAGCTTGAAAAAACCGGATAGATGTTTCCTTATATTCGAAGGAGCTCTACGTTAAAGCGGCGTCGTTACTTAAAAAAACATGTCACCATAGAAGCCCTCTATCTCTAGTTGCCACTGCGCTTTATACGGCCGATAGAATGCTAGCCTTAAAATATCAATGGAAAGAGGTGTTAACACAAAAGGTTTTAAGCTCAATACTGAAGGTTAGTCCCTTCACTATAAGAGAACGTACTACAAAGCCTTTAGACGATACATTTTCAGTGATGAAAATGAAAAGTAAGACCATAAAAATAACCCTCGAAAACCTATTCGAAGTACTATTAAGTCACGGTATCCAGGTCCAGACAGTTGAAGAGATAATGTTGCACTTAGGAGTCCCACGAAGTTACGTTGAAAGAGCCTTGGCAAATATAATCACGATCTTCCCTTTAAAAGAGGCGAGTAGTAACGCAGAGCATTTACATAGCCGTATTGAATTAGCAACACAATTAAAGGAAGTTAAGGAATTAATAGAGAAAGTTTATAGTAAGTTATCCTTGCTCTCGCAAGGAAGTGGGCCGGCCCGGACTTGAACCGGGGACCTCCCGCGTGTGAGGCGGGCGTTCTGGCCGTCTGAACTACCGGCCCCTCAAGAAGAAAGGTCGAATTCGAAAATAGTAGTTACTTCTGGACTGAGCGTTTCTTCCACCTTAAGTTGTAGGAGCGACACTTTCTACATCTCTCAGCAGTAGCAGCATTTCGTGCACCGCATTTTCTGCATACCTTTACTAACAATAGCTTCTTCTGAGCTAGCTGTAATTTAAGAGGGTCTGCTATTGGCACCTTTACAACCTCCTACGCTCATTTTAAATGTCTGGCAAATAAATTTATTCTTGATCTTACCCTATAGGCAACAGAAGGTGAGGCCTCGGAAGCGTTTAATCCTAGCTATGTTGAAAAGATTTTGAGGAGAAGGCGATGAAAGAGAACGTCGTAATCGTTGGGCAGAAGTCTACGATGAGCTACGTCTTAGCGTGCCTCACTTTGTTCCACCAAGGTTTTAACGAGGTCGTAATAAAGGCTAGGGGAAAAGCTATATCAAAAGCTGTAGATGTCGTGAATATTGTAAAAGAAAAGTTTATTCCCACGGCTAAAGTTAAGAGTCTAGAACTTGGTAACGAAAGGCTCGTAACAGAGAGAGGGGATGTCGTTAATTTAAGCACCATAACGATAATGTTATCAAAGGAGTGAGGGGGTTATGAATTGCAATTTCCAGTATGCAATTTTTGCTTGAAGAGCGGACTCCTGTGTAAGACTTGCGATGAGAAGATGAAGAAGGGTGAGATAACTGAGCTTGATATAGAAATTGCTAAGTGGTTCTTGAATAATGAAGGGAAGTACCCCCAACTTAAGGACTGTACGTTTCACAAAGCTGTTCAGAGGGATAATCTTCTGGTAGTCCTCATTGGATGTAAGAATAGAGGTCTAACAACCTTATGGAGGAAAATCGGAAAATTGCTTAGCGAAGAGAGGGGGGTCAACGTAAGGATCGTAGAAAAGACTTCTTCTCTAAGAGAGTTTTTAAGTCAATTACTTTTTCCGGCTAAGATTATCTCTTTAAATACGATATGGCTGCCCGACGGCTCTTGCGAGAATACCGTTAAAGTGGCATATGAGGACTTAAAGAAATTACCAGCCGATGTAAAGGTGCTAGAAGAAACAATACGTGAACTAATTGGAGAAATAGTTTATATTGCTACATAGTTAGAACCTCTCTGACCTACGATGCCAAACGTAGATTCCATGGGTTCATGGAGGAAAACGCACAGGAACAACGAGCTCATCCTCTTGCCCGATGGGACCGAAGTAATATTGATGGGCTGGCTCCACGAGATAAGAGATCTTGGAAGTATAAAGTTCCTAATTTTACGAGACCCAACCGGTCTAGCTCAAGTAACCGTCAAGAAGGGCTCCGTAAATCAAAGTGTGCTCGAAAAAATAGAGAGAGTCACGCGCGAAAGCGTAATAGCCGTTAAAGGTGTGGTTAAGAAGAGTAAAATAAGTAAGCTTGGATTCGAGGTCTTGCCTCATGAAATCAAGGTTCTCAATGTATCAAAGGCTCCTTTACCTCTCGAAGTTTCAGGCAAAGTTCCAGCAGACTTTGAAACTCGCATGAAGTCTAGGTTCATGGACTTAAGAAGGCCAAGCGAGGTATTTGTCTTTAAATTACACCACGAAGTTTTGAAAGTAATAAGAAACTATTTAGAGGAAAGAGGATTTATTGAAGTAATAACGCCAAAAATCTTAGTTTCTGCAACAGAGGGCGGTGCACAACTTTTCAAGGTACAGTACTTTGAGAAAGTTGCATATCTTGCTCAAAGTCCACAGTTATACAAGGAGGTTTTGACGAGCTGTTTTGAGAAAGTGTACGAAATAGGCGTCTACTTTAGAGCCGAAGAATCTAACACTCCTTACCACCTCAACGAGTTCACGTCAGTGGATATCGAAGCTGCGTTCATGGATTATAGAGATGTAATGAGAATTTTAGAAGACTGCATTGTCCATGTGTACGATTACATTAAAGAAAAGTATTACGAAGAACTTAAGAAAATACATGGAGACTTTGCTGAGCCTCGTAAACCCTTTCCAGTGGTAACATATTTTGAGGCCATAGAGTTGCTGAATAGTAAAGGTTTGAATATAAGGTGGGGTGACGATTTAACTACTCCAGCTTTAAGGCTGCTAAGCGAAGAATATGGAGACTATTACTTTATAGTGGATTGGCCTATAGAAACTAAGCCTTTCTACATAAAGCCCCATCAAGGCAATGGTAAGATAAGTGAAAGCTTTGATCTCATATGGCGACATATAGAGCTTGCTAGCGGAGGAAGTAGGATATACCTTCGAGAAGAACTAGAAGACAGTATTCGGCGAAAGGGATTAAACCTTGAGAACTTCAAGGAGCACTTAACAGCATTCGATTATGGGATGCCGCCGCACGCAGGTTGGGGGCTAGGTTTTTCGAGGCTCTTAATGGTTTTAACGGGGAGACAGAATATAAGAGAAGTAGTCTTATTTCCGCGCGATAGAACGAGGTTGACTCCATAAAAGGTCATTGCGAATGAAAGCCAGCGCTTTATATTGGTGTTTGAAGTGTAACGTCCCCTTGCTTACGAAAAATTGTGATGTATGTGGTGGGCATAGTATTAAAGAGGTAAAGGTCACGCCTCCCGGTAACATAAAGCCTATGTTTAATAATGAAAAGGTAAGAATAGAAAATAGCATAGTCAAAGAGTATGGGAAGACGGTAATACCGCTCATAGTTCCCGAGGACAGAATAGTACTACTTAACAAGGTACCTCACATGGATGTAGCTTACGAAATAATAGTTGACGGGCACGTAGTGGGATTATGGGAATTTGATGTAGGTTTGCAGAACTTCCGCTTAATGCCCTACATGGAAGGAGCGAGAAGAATGGCTATTAGTAGAGCGAGGAAGTGGATCCTTGTTGACCGGGGCGCTGAAAAGGCAATAGCAATGGATGGGAAAAACCTCTTAGCACCTGGTGTAGTGGAATATGATGAAAGTATCAGCGAAAATGACATAGCCTATGTAGTAAATGAGGACTGGAAAGCTATAGCAGTAGGCAAGGTTTCCTACGGCTTTAAACAAAGGCTGAAAGAAAGAAGAGGCATGGTGGTTAAGATAAAGCACTTTGGCGAACCTAAAGATGCAGAGATCCTAGAGAAAAAGGCTACATGGAGCGATGCCATAGCCGCTAACAATAGTTTCTTAGGGGCAAAGGAAAAAGAGGCTATATCTCTAATACAAGATATCTGCGCCAGAAGTAGTAAACCAATATTAGTATCCTTTTCGGGAGGCAAGGATAGTTTAGCTACGCTTCTATTAGTTAAAAAAGCTTTAGAAGAATCAAGGAAGGACTTTTTCGTATTATTCTTAGATACTGGAATAGAGTACCTTGAAACTATAACCTATGTAGAAAGGATTTTGAAACAATTGGGCCTTGAAGATAAGACCATAAAAGTTAAGGCGTTTGCCCGCTTCTTTGATGTGCTCGACGTTTTCGGCCCCCCGGCTAGAGACTTTAGATGGTGCTGTAAAGTGTGTAAACTGGCGCCAATTTCCTACGCTGTAAGAAACTTGGGAGGAGAGTGCTTAGCGTTCATCGGTCTACGTGGAGTAGAATCTATAAAAAGAGAGAAGCAAGGTGCTATGTGGAGGGGTATATGGGTTAAAGGTCAAACAGGGATATCTCCGATATACGACTGGAGCACGCTCAACATTTGGCTTTACTTGTTCAAAGAGGGTGTTGAGGTAAACCCCCTTTACTATAAGGGACTTGAAAGGATAGGTTGCTGGGTTTGCCCAAGTATGGATTTAGCTGAAATGCGGATAGTCGAAGAGTTGCTAGGCGACTCTTGGAAGTATTACTTGGAGAAAGTTTCTAAGTTACTACATTTGAGCGAAGAAGAAATGAACTTAGGCTTATGGAGATGGCGCTTTAAGAGACCTGGCTGGTTAAAAGACGAAGAAAATGTAATACTACGTAGAGACCCAATCCAGCATATACGAAGAAAAAGGAAGATTCTATTGAAAAGCGAGAGGGACTTTGATAAGTTGATTAATATACTGAAGACTCTATATGACGTGCACAAAGAAGGCAGAGATGTAATACTTACTATCGGAGGAAGAAGGGTTGCAATCTTGACGAAGGAAGACATGAAAGTCTT
The DNA here is from genome assembly GCA_038887515.1 of Candidatus Nezhaarchaeales archaeon. Classification (GTDB taxonomy): domain Archaea; phylum Thermoproteota; class Methanomethylicia; order Nezhaarchaeales; family WYZ-LMO8; genus WYZ-LMO8. The sequence goes on from JAWAKK010000002.1 coordinate 155,703, forward strand.
AGTTAAGGCAGACGAAAAGGAGTGGATAAAGATCTTTAGAAGTGCGTCACGTGCGTTAGAGTGCGTGAAGTGTATGTTATGTTTAGCTACATGCCTTCGTAACGCCATATCGATAAGCAATGACGGTATCGAAATATTAAGCGAAAGGTGTATTGCTTGTGGAGAGTGCAACTATACATGCCCCATATGGGCTTACAGCTTGAAGTCCTTGCATATTGCGAAAAGGTTATTAGATTAAATACATTATCTTAGGCTGAGCCATCCAATAGCATAAAGGAGGTACATACATGTTTACGCCGCCAGGCTTAGGATATGATAGAGCAATAACGGTGTTCTCGCCCGAAGGAAGGTTATACCAAGTTGAGTATGCATTAGAGGCCGTTAAAAGAGGGTGGACTACTTTAGGAATAAGATGTAAAGACGGTATAGTTGTTGCTGTAGAAAAGAAGAGGATATCTCCTCTCGTTGATCCTGAAACCATGGAGAAGATATGGAAAGTAGACGATCATGTAGGGATCGCTTACGCTGGGTTGGCATCTGATGGGAGAGTTCTTATCGATAGGGCTAGGATTGAGGCGCAGATTCACAGGTTAATATACGATGAGCCAATAGACGTAGAGGTTTTAACCCGTAGATTAAGCGATATTAAACAACTATATACTCAACATGCGGGTGTTAGACCTTTTGGTGTATCTTTCATAATTGCAGGAGTTGATCAGACGGGGCCTAGACTTTATATGACCGAACCTAGCGGGGCATATGCAGGCTATTATGCTGTGGTCATAGGTGCTGGATCGCAAACCGCTACAGAGATATTAGAGAAGCATTACAACCAAGGCATTAGTGTCGAAGATGGGGTCATGCTAGCTTTAAAGTGTATGGAAGCTGTTGTTGAGGGTGGGTTGAACGTCGAGAAAATTGAAATAGCAATAGCTGAAGTAAAGAGTGGACGTTTTGACAAGCTTAAAACTCAAGAGGTCAAACATTTAATAGAGAAGTTTAAGGAACGGATGAAATAGGTATGGGTAGCGAAAGCGAACATTCAGTAGCTAGATTAGTTTTGGGGTCGGAGAGGTTTGAGATCCTCATAAATCCTGAAAAGGCATGGCAACTAAAACAAGGAGCAAAGGTCGATATAAGAGAGGCTATGATAAGCGACGTTATATATAAGGATGCTAGAAAAGGTCTTAAAGCCTCTCGAGACGTATTACAGAAAGCCTTCAAGACGTTAGATCCCTACGAAATAGGAAAAACCATAATCCTACGAGGAGAAATCCAGCTGACCGCTAAGCAAAGAAAAGAACTCATTGAAAGTAAAAGAAGACAGATAATAAATTTCATATCGAGGAATTGCGTGGATTCTAAAACAGGTTTACCAATACCTCCGACAAGAGTAGAGTTATTATTAAATGACGCCAAGGTTTCCATAGATCCATTTAGAGATGCTGAAGAACAAGCGCTAGAGGTAATTAAGGTTTTAAGAAAAGTTATACCCATAAAGATATCAAAAGTGGTGTTAGAGTTAAAAGCCCCTCGTCAATATGCTAGCAAAGTTTATGCATTGATACCTCGATATGGAGAGATCTTAAAGAGCAACTGGTTAGAGGACGGATCGTGGAAAGGTGAGATAGAAATACCAGCGGGGCTACAACTAGAATTACTTGATAAACTAAACAAGATGACTCAAGGCGATGTCGAAGTAAGGACAGTAAGTAAGAGCTGAGGGGATAAGTCTATGCCGGTTTACGTTAAAGATTGGGATCTAGTAGTTCCGGGAGAAGTCTTAGCAGAAGGAGATTATGCAGCCGGTCCTTACGTGTACAAAGATAATGATAAGTTGTTGGCCATGACTGTTGGGATAGTAGAGAGTAAGAAAGGTGCTATAAGGGTTGTTCCGCTACAAGGTCCCTACATACCCAAGGTAGGTGACATCGTGATAGGTATAGTGGTAGATTACTCTTCTACTGCGTACATCCTTGACATAAACTCATCTTATAAGGCTGTATTACAAGCCAATGAAGTCGTACCTCCTCGAAAGAATTTGTTGGCCGAGGATTTAGTAAAGTACCTGGACCTAGGGGATGTTGTCGTTTGTAAAGTCGCAAGATTTGATAAGTACTCTGACGTCACGCTTACTTGTAAAGGTAAAGAACTAGGTAAAGTAACTGACGGAAGACTTATTAAAATAAGCCCGGCAAAGATACCTAGGCTCATAGGTAGAAAAGGTTCTATGGTTAACTTAATAAAGAAGGAAACTGGTTGCAAAATAGTTATAGGACAAAACGGCTTAATATGGATAAAGGGTAAGGACCGCAAGTCAGAGGAGCTAGCGGAAAAAGTTATACGGAAAATCGATGAAGAAGCTCATATAAGCGGACTTACACAACGAATACAGCTTATGTTTCAATTGGAGAAAGGGAGTTGATAGTTGTTGAGCGCGAAGGGTAAAGAGACCGTACTAATAGATCCAGATGGAAGGAGACTCGATGGAAGGAGACCCGACGAGATAAGGAATATTAAAATTAAGGTTGGAATACTCGAAAATGCTGACGGTTCTGCTTACGTTGAACAGGGCAACACTAAGATATATGCAGCGGTCTACGGTCCCCGAGAGGTACATCCTAGGCACCTTGCATTGCCTAATAGAGCGATCTTGAGATGTAGGTATCACATGACGCCCTTCTCAGTCGAAGAGAGAAAATCGCCGGCACCAACAAGAAGAGAGATAGAGCTCTCAAAAGTAATAAGAGAAGCTTTGGCCCCTGCAATAATGGTAGAACAATTTCCACTTTCAGCTATAGACATCTTTGTTGAAGTAATAAATGCTGATGGAAGTACGCGTTGCGCAAGCATAATAGCTGCATCAGTTGCATTGGCTTCGGCAGGCATACCTATGAGGGATCTTGTAGCTGCTTGCTCTGTAGGAAAGGTAAATGGCGTACTTGTTTTAGATGTAACAGATGTTGAAGACAAGTACGGAGAAGTAGACATGCCTTTTGCAATGATGCCTAATCTAAACGAAGTTACACTATTTCAATTAGATGGAGTGTTAAGTCTCGAGGAAGTGGAGAAAGCGCTTTCCATGGCAAGTAAAGCCTGTAAGGAAATTTATGAAAAGCAGAAAGAAGCGTTAAAGGAAAAATTCCTTAAATTGCGCAAGGTTGTTGAAGGTGACAAAACATGATACCCAAGATACGAAGGCAACAGATAATTGATCTGCTCTCGTCCGATGTTAGAGTTGATGGTAGGAAGTTGGAAGAGTTGAGGCCAATAGAAATCAAATGTCGATGCGTGGCAAACGCCGACGGCTCAGCGGAGGTGAAGATGGGCAAGACCTTAACAATAGCCGGAGTGAAGACTAGTATAGGGACACCATTTCCAGATACCCCTGATATGGGGGTAATGATAGTTAACGCGGAGTTCCTCCCAATAGCGTCGCCAACTTTTGAGCCAGGTCCTCCAGACGAAAATGCCATAGAGTTAGCGAGGGTTATAGATAGAGGGCTGAGAAGAGGCGAATTGATAGATCTAAAGCAACTCTGCATAGTTCCCGGTAAAGCCGCGTGGGAAGTATGGATAGATATCCATGCCTTGAATCATGATGGCAATCTCATGGATGCCTCTGCAATAGCAGCGGTTGCAGCGATTTTAACAGCTGAAATCCCCAAGGCAACGGCAAACGAGAAGGGCGAGATAACAATAAACAGAAGCGAACGACAAAAGGTGCCAATAAAGGGTATACCCATTACTGTTACCGTGGCTAAAATATGTGACAAGTTGCTTGTCGACCCCTGCTTAGAGGAGGAAGAAGTGGCCGACGCATTTCTAACTGCAACCTTCGTGGGCGATAGAGTATGCGCAGTCCAGAAGAGGGGTGAGGGAGGTTTAACTATCGACGAAACATTAAAATGTCTCCAAATAGCACAGCGTAAGTCGCAAGAAATCCTCAAGCTCGTCAAGGAGGCGGTGGGCTATGGGTAGAACCAAAAAAGTTGGAAGAGCTGGTAGGTTTGGGGCAAGATATGGTGCAACAATAAGGAAGAGGGTGGCTGAAATAGAGGCAACAATGAAGGCTCTCCATAAATGTCCTTTCTGCTACTCAATAGGCAAGGTGAAGCGAAAAGCTGTAGGTATATGGTACTGCAAAAAATGTAAAGCTGTCTTTGCTGGAGGAGCCTATACGCCTGCCACTGGACTATGATTGACTCTCAAATTAACGTAAAGTACCTGATATCAACTTCTCTCAGACCCTCAAGAAGAATGCGTACTTTTGGTCGAGACCTGGCCCACGCATTGATTTACGGCTACTACGTCACTAGAGGAAAAAGGAACCTAACTGACTTAAGGTCATTAGCTCTAAGTCTAAAAGCCTCAAGGCTTATTGTAATCCAAGCCAGAAAAGGAAATCCCAGCAAACTGGACTTTTATGATACTACTTTGGAGGAAGTACCCCTGATCGGCTCAATAAATATATCTGGCGTGAAGCTCGTGAGAGAGCAACCGCACGTCACAAGAGCTCCTTCTAACGTTAAGATAGCTGTTTGTTATGAACCGGGAACGATTCCTCCGGAAATTAAGAGGTCCATAATGTTAATACCTACATTATTTGATTTAGAAGTAAGTACTTCGCAGGATGATAGGTGGGTTGTAAAGATTTCTTGGAGAGAAAAGTGGCTTGAAATATCGTTTATTGATAGAGAAACAACTTTATTCTTTGGTCCCACTATAAGAGTGAGGAACGTTGTCTTATCGACAACATAGCGCCACGATAGTTGTCCAGACCGAAAAAGATGATGAGTGCGATCTAAGTAAAGTTTTGTTTTCAGCCCTTAAACCTGAAAGTGAGGAAAGAGGGAAGGGATTCTCCGTGGAGATTTCAATGGAAGGAGAAAAAATAATAGTAAGACTTAGAGCTAAGAGCTTGAGCAGGCTAAGAGCAGTAATGAATTCGTATTTGAGGTGGATAAAGTCTATATCTGAAATTATTGGTGGAGGGAGGTAAATGCAACCTCAAATTCCACAGGAAGTTCAATACAAAATCATGCAGTTTCAGGAATTACAGGAGAGAATTAGGGCGCTAATAGTTCGAAGACAACAGCTAGAAGTCGAGTTAAGGGAAGTTGAGAGTGCGCTCGACGAGCTTAAAACCTTAAGCGGTGAAACGCCTATATTCAAGTTCGCTGGAAGAATCTTAATGCGTGTCAATAAAGATTCTATGATTAAAGAGCTTAGCGAAAAGAAAGAAACACTGGAACTACATATAAGGACTTTAGAGAGGCAAGAAGTGCATGCGCGGAAGAGGCTCGAAGAGTTAAGACAAGACTTAAACCAAGCACTTTCAGGAATCTCTGGAACCTAAGTTAGGATAGGAAATACTTATCGCGATATCTTCAAGGGGTTGTTGGAACGCGTTAAGCTACACGATAAGCTCGGCCTAACATTAAGAAATATATGTAGGTATGGAACTATCACTCAATGAAGAGTTTCTAAGGGTTTATGCTAGAGGATTTTGTAGAAGGACCATCTTTAAGAAGTCTAGTGATATGATGAAGCCCGCAAGACATACCGAGCATCATTCAACAAAGCATGGAGGAGGAGTCTTGGACCTAGTCCGCCTATTAAGGTTAATTAAACATGCTAGTAAGATAGTTGTAACCAGTCATCAGAATAGCGATGTAGATGCCGTATTGAGTTGCTACGTCATAAAGGAACTTATCAATAGGCTCAACCCTTCGGCCAACATCAATATAGTAACATCAGGGATGAACCTGCAAGCAAAGAAAGTAGTAGAAAGTTTAGGGATTTCGCTGGAAATCCAGGAGGGAAGCGTGTTACTAGACTATGATGTATGTATTTTTGTGGACGTTAACAATCCAATGCATATAGGTGCGCTGAAGGATTACATAATCCACGACAAACCTATAGTTATCATAGACCACCATAAGCCATCTATTAACATGCCTCAAAACGCTCTAACCATAATAGATGAGAAAGCTGTAGCTGCAGCTGAAGTAGTGTGTGACCTCATACGTTACATGGATTTTAAGCCTACGAAAGAGGAAGCTCAATGCTTGTTAGTTGGCATACTTTCAGATTCGAGGAGGTTATCTATAGGGTCTATTAAAACTTTGAGAAATATGGCTTTTCTACTTTCTTGCGGCGCCTCCTTATCCGAAGCGATCGCCGTACTCGGTATGCCTATGAATTTCTCAGAGAAGATCGCAAGGCTAAAGGCTTCTCAAAGAGCTTCAATCTACTGTTTAGGTCAATGGATCATTGCGATCTCTAATGTAGGTTCTTATGAGGCTTCGGCAGCGAGGGCGTTGATTGATCTAGGCGCCGACGTAGCTGCGGTATGTAATGAATTAAATGGTGAAGTTAGGCTTTGCATTAGGGCGAGCGAGGACTTTGCTAAGAGAACCAATATACATCTAGGAGAGATTCTAGAGAGACTTAGCTTATCAATGTCCGGCTCGGGCGGAGGTCACGCGACTGCCGCGTGTGCAACCATACCAAGGCGATACAGTGAAGTCGTAAGTGGGCTCTTGAATTTGTTAAGTGACGCTCTCGGGCATGATGTTAAGAAGATGGGTTAAAGATATCGTGTCGAAGCATATATGTAAAACTTTGCCAGCAACTTTTTCCTCAACATGAACTCACAATCTTCATGGCTTCCTCGAAGCTTTTTAAGAGAAGCTTCTTATCGCATCCAACGTTGATTACATCCCATGGGGTTTTAGAATCTAGCGATAAAGAGATTTTAGGCAATCTTCTTACAATAGCGGTCCAAGACTCCAGTCCTTGCTTCACGAGTTCGACTAGGCGTAATCCAAAGCTTTCATCTCCAAGAGATACTAAAGCTTGGTAAGTTGCATTATAGGGGTTTAAAAAGTCAAGTCGAATCCTTGAGCTTTTGAAGGCTCTTAAGCAATTTCTGTAACTTTCTTTAATTACAGGGGGTTCAGGAGGCGGAAGCCACTGAAATGGTGTGTGCGGTTTCGGGATCAAGGGGTTTACCGATAAATGTAATGTCAGTTTGCTTTTAGATGCTAGCTTTAATAGTCTCCTTAACAATTGAGCGCTTTCATTAAAATCTTCCTTAGGTAAGCATGTGATTAGGTAGACCTTGATCTCGGTAAACCCTTTATCGGCGGCTAACTGCACAACTTTCTCTAGTACATCATCGTCGTACGTTTTTCCTAAAAACATCCTACTTGTATTTGAGAAAGACTCAACTCCCAGGGCTAAGCTCTTCTGACCTGCTTGTCCGATGAGCTCCAAGAGCTCTTCATCTATAGCATCTGGTCTAAGAGAGGGCATAGAGAGGGTCATACCCCTCGCTATTATCTCCGAGCATACGTCTTTGAGCCAGGGAACATCGAATATTCCTGCACCTATGAGTACGACGCGGTTAGCTTTGCTCTTAGAAAGGCCTTCGTCTAATATCTCCCTTATCTTACTTAGGCTTCTGAACCTTAGAGGACCATTTGTCCACGATAATAAGCAGAAGCGACATCTTCTATTGCACGAACGAGATATCTCTAGGTAAAAGGCATTTGGAAATATGGGGTCTACAAGCCCTCTTTCGCTACTTGAAGTAAGTTGAGCTAGTATGTGGGGGGCACTGTCGAGGTTAAAGGCTATGCATCGCTCGACCTTTTCCTTACCAAAACGGTACATGGGCTTTAAGTTGCTTAGTTCGTCGAGCTTCTCCTTCTTGCCTCTATTACTTTTTAACACCTCTAATAATTCAGTAAGGTATGGTTCTAGCTCACCAATGAATATACAATCAAATATAGTTGAGACAGGTAATGGATTAGCAGATACCGCTTGGCCGCCAGCGATCAGTATTGGATCTTTTTCGGTACGCTTTTCCGCTAGAGGGTTTATACCAGCGTTTATGAGCATCCTTATCGTTTTAACGTAATCTTCTTCGTATTGCAACGTAAAAGCGACAACATCGAAAGCCTTCAGCTCCGCACCGCTTTCTATTGTCTTTGGGGTTTCACTTAGAAAACACCGTTCACATAAAACATCGTCATCTAAATTAAGTAAAAAGTAGAGTTGCTGAACAGTTAAGCCGGTCATACCAGCCTTGTAGAAATTCGGGTAGCATAGGGCTATTCTCAACCTGCTTCTTTTCCAGTTCTTCCTTATAACGTTGTATTCTAAGAAAACTACCTTCTTCGTCGAGTTTGTTTCCAAATAAGTTCTAGACCCCCATTATCGAAAGGAAGGCAAACGATATAAAAATTAGTTGGACGCACGATTAACCTTTAAGAACTAAGAGACTTTAAGTTGAGTCGATTGGTAGACGACCTTAGCCTCTTCGCTTTCCTGTGGAACACCTAAGAGCTTACTTTTCATTGCTTCAACTTTTCTAAGGGGATAAATCTTTTTAGCCTTGTTATATGCGTCGGATGATATTTTCCCCAATACAAGCTCTTGGACAAAATCTTCAAAGTTAAGTTGAGAGGCTTTCTCTTCCACGACTTGTCTCATTATAGCTCTTATTGCAGACTTTTGAGATGTCTTAGCCCTCTTGACCGTAACAGCTAACATGAAAACCCTCATTCGATAACCGTCCCTAGTCTCAACGTCAAATATGCTGTCTATCCTTGAGGAGCCCCTTCTAACTAGGCTTCTTATATAATCCCTCGCAAGTTCATGGCCTTTGAAGATAGTATAGGCCTTGTCTCCCTCAACCTTAATTATTTGAAAACGTAGCTTTATGTGTTGGTGGGAAAAATCGTTCGTAATGTTGTAAAGGGTTGTCCACATAGTTCTCTTAATAGCCCTATCGGGAGATGAAACCAAAGCCTTACCTAATTCGGTAAAACCAAAATACTTAGGTGCCACTACTGTAATCCACGTTTTTGGTTGTGCTTTTAATGGTTTTGCCCTCTTCGAAGACATCCAAGATACCCCTTTACTTACCGTAACGCAAATAGAGTTTTCAGCGTAGCGTAAAATCTCGAAAGCAACAATTTAAACCTTTTTTGTTATGAGTAGCTTTAAAGCTACCCCTTGCTCAGCACCTTCAAAGAAGGTCGCAGACATGCAAATATGTCATTCGCTGTGCTTATAATGGTTCCTATATCATCTGACTCGATAAGTATCTTTAGGCTATCCTCGCTTGTCTCTACGACCTGTAACTTTAAGTTTGAAGGAAGTACCTTATTGTCTGGCTCTAATGCTTTAGCTAGAGCTTCAACGTGGCCTGGAGCATATACGCAAATCTCTAGCAAAAGACGTATTTTACCTCTTTTCAAGCGCGGCCCCCTGTTGTAAAGCTTTTTCGACTAAGGTATCTACTAGTTTGAAAAATTTGTCTAGAGCTTGGAGGGGTATCGTAGCCCCAGCTGCGACTTCGTGTCCACCGCCACTCCCACCTACCTGTTCAGCGGCCGACTTAATTATGAAGCCTAAGTTGACTCCACGTTTCAGCATCGATTCATGCATTCGAGCTGAGACCTTGATTTTACCTCCGCTAGAGAGAGCTATTGATATTAGAGGTTTAGTTATGTTGCATATGTAAGATGATATCGCTATGGAGGATACAGCACCTAAGATCCTCTCGTCAACGATGTTTTTTAAATCCATGACTTGGATGCTCTTGAGAGATCTTATGTAAGATGAATCGTTTCGTATTAGAGAAATGTATTGAGCGAGTCTTCTCCTATATTCTAAGGAGATTGCCTCTGCTTGCATTAAGACCTTCCTATTGCCTAGACCTATCGCCAGTCCAATACTAGGTCTCTTCAGCCTACCGCACGCGTTTAGCGTTTGCGCAAAATCATGAGCATATCTTAATGACGAGTCTTCGAATTCGTATAAAAATTCGTAGATACAGCCGAAGAGAGAGTTAGCTGCTTGGGGGCTAAACCCCTTAATTAACATATGTTTTATTAATGCTGTAGCTAGCTTAGAAACCTCGTCAGCGCTTAGATCCTTGTAAGTCGTCAGAGTACCGTCTGGTTTCTTCGTTGGTATCCCAATACTTTCAAGGAAACGGTGGCAGGCCACTTCGTCGTAAGTTAGACCAGGTAACAAAGGATCTATGGTATACATAAGCGATTTCACTAGAGGCTGACGAGGGACTCCGTAGAGTCTTAGTCCCATGTTCTTTCTGACCCAACCCTTTTCTAAAGAGTCCTGTACTATGGATCCATTTATCCCTGTTAAGCCTTTAGCCCCCTCTTCTTGCCTATCGCCCACGGCCCCCGCTATAGCTAAGTAGGCCATCAAATGGTCTTCGCACTTCATATTTTTAGCTACAAGGTAAGCAAGCCCAGATGCGCTAACTTCCTTTCCACCGTTGATTCCAAAGGCATGTGGGTTTAACTCATGAACTCTCCGTTCAATAATGGGCTTGGGTCTCAAGGGTTCATGGTGATCTATTACGCTGGCAGGCTTAAACCCCATTTCAATGATTTTATCTATGGTTGAACTACCCAAGTCAGTAAATACGTAGTAATCGCCTTTAGGGAGGAGACTTAAAGTGTCGCCATCTACTTGATCTACGACCCTTATTATGAAAGGTCGATCTTGCTTTACGAGTACTCTTGCTATTATCGATGCTGCAGCTAGCCCATCGGCATCGTAGTGGGTTATTATAACGTACAGGTTAGCTGAAGAGGCCTCAATGGCCTCAGCTACTTGTGAGGCAGAGGCCTCGAGTAGAGGTAGGCTTTCTAGCGATCCATGGCTTGAAAGCATATTCGAATCAGCTTTAAGGTATTACGCTTATTTTTTGGGGTTCATATTTCCAGTCGGGGGGCAAAAGTCCTATTCGCTTGTAATACTTTATGAGTCTATGTATCTTAGACTCTACCAGCTGAAGGCCTCTTAGCGAGAAGTAGTCCTTTGGGTGTTCTTCCAAATGTCTCCTTATCCCTATGGCCTTCTTTATTAAGTTAGCGAGGTCCTCTGGAACTGAAGGAGCCAATCCCTTTTCTGCGAGAATTTGAGTTATCTTCTTGCCTATGACCATCTTAGTTAGAGCTATTCCATGCTGATCTCTAAGTAGGGTCCCTATCATAGATGGAGGATAACCCTTTTTAGCATAGTCTACTATTAATGATATGACCTCATCCTCAGAAAACTTCAGCTTTGAAGCAACATCACTCGTTACGGGTCTAGTCGAATGCGACTTACCCTTCTCCTTGCCCTTTCGCAATGCGCCTACCACCTTTCAGTTAGTCTCTATGAGGGTACACATAAATATTACGTACTATCAGAACACTACTATGAAAAAACGCTTAACTTACGTCACCAGCAACCCTCATAAAGCAAGCGAGAGCTTGTCTATATTAAGGGAACTAGGAATAGATGCTGAGGTCATACATATCAGCGTTCCTGAAATTCAATCTGACGACATAATAGAAGTAGCCAGCTTCAGAGCAAGAGAGGCTTACAAACTATTAAGAAAGCCCCTCATAGTTGAAGATGCTGGCTTGTTTATTGATGCACTTAATGGGTTTCCGGGACCTTATTCTTCGTACGTCTTTAAGACCATAGGAATTAGCGGGTTATTGAAACTGATGAAGGGTATAAGGAAGAGAAGTGCTACTTTTAAGTCAGTGGTAGCCTTCAATGATGGAAGGAGGCTTCGCATATTTATAGGTCAGGTTAAGGGTAAGATATCGTTTAAACCTAAGGGGTCTTCATGGGGATTTGATCCCATATTTGAGCCTAGAGGGTTGAACGGGTTAACTTACGCTCAACTACCTTTGGAACACAAGAATAAAGTATCTCATAGGAGAAAAGCGCTTGAGAGAGCGGCCCGTTACTTAAGAAGATGGCTAAACATTTAAAAATAGAAGAGAGCTAATGCTCTTTGACCGAGAAGGGGGTTTAGCTTTTGTCTCGAAAACCTGTAGACGCCGGCTCGCTTAAAGAAGGGTCATTTATAGTTATAGATGAAGAGCCTTGTAGAATAGTTGAGGCTGAAAAGTCAAAGCCTGGAAAGCATGGTTCAGCTAAAGTTCGAATAACTGCCATAGGGATCTTCGACGGCGTCAAGAGGAGCATAGTCGTGCCAGTAGATCAAAAAGTTGACGTTCCTGTAATCGAGAAGAAGGTCGCTCAAGTTATATCGATCACACCAACGACCATACAGCTGATGGATCTGTCAAGTTACGAAGTTTCCGAGGTAGCTAAAGAGACGGTCGAACCCGAAATAGTAAATAAGATTGGCGTAGGCACTGAAGTAGAGGTCTGGGAAATACTTGGTAAAAAGAAGATTATGCGAACAAGATAGCTTATCTAAAGATATCTTAAATAAGGTGATGAGCGTTAAAGATTCAGCGCGTAGGCATTCTATCAAGGATTGATCTAAAGAGTGCTCTAAGGCTAGTAGAGGATGTAACCCTTTACTTAAGTGAAAAAGGAATTGAAGTGCTCGTAGACCAAGAAGTAACTAATTACTGTAAAAAGTCTGAAGTAAAAAGTCGTGCTTCAGCAGTTGAGATGTTAAAAGGCGCTGACATGATTATAACGATTGGGGGCGATGGAACGATCCTCCGAACGATAAGGAGGCTCGGCCCTCCTCTTAGAATCTTGAGTGTAAACATGGGTTATATGGGCTTCTTATGCGAAGTAGAACCTGATGAGTTTAAGAAAGTTTTGGACGAAGTTCTCGAAGAGAAATATAAGATACAGAGAGTAAACTTGTTGTCGGCGAAGATCGGAGGTATCGAGAAAAGCCTTGCGTTGAATGAAGTATTGACCTTCACCTCTGAGCCAGCCAAAGTCCTGGACATCACCGTAAAGGCTGACGATGTTAAGATATTTAGTGGTAGGGCTGATGGAGTTCTAGTGGCATCGAATATTGGTTCTACCGCTTATGTGGTCTCGCTCGGCGGTCCCTTAGTTGATCCATATGTCCAATGCTTAATAGTCGTCGTGCTAAATCCCCTAAGGCTGGGGGTTAGACCAATAATATTGCCAGCAAATAGCAAGGTCGAGATATTGCTCTCTAGACAAGGCTCAAGAAAGGCGTTCGTTTATGCCGACGGAGTTCTTGTAGACCGGATCGATCGAAGCAAGACCGTAGAGGTATCAATGTCAACGTTATATGTAGATTTTATCAGGGTAAAGGACGTTAAAAGCTCTTTCTATAAAAAGTTTTACGAGGTACGTATTCGTGGAGGAAAGGAGGATTACAGAGAAGCATAGTAGGGCTTGCATAGTTTTAGATACGAGTGCCCTCCTTACGAATAACCTTGTAGGCATCTTACAAGGTTATCATTGTTTCACGGTACCTGATGTCTTAGAAGAAGTAAAGTCTCTGAGACATATGATCTCTGTAGAGGTACTTCTTGACCTTAAGGCATTAAGGGTCGTCGAACCTGATAACTACTACATCGAAAAGATACTTGAAGCTGCAATGGAGAGCGGGGATATTACATCTCTCTCACGTACGGACGTGAAGGTGCTGGCTTTAGCTCTTCAACTTCAAGCGCAAGGGTTAAATCCAATACTCATGACCGACGACTATTCGGTACAGAACTTAGCCTCGCGTTTCAAGGTAGGATACCGTAGCGTTAAAGTAAGCACCATAAAAAAGAGGATAAAGTGGCGTTATCGGTGTACTGCATGCAGTGCAATTTATGATAAATACGCAAAGACCTGCGCTATTTGTGGACACAAATTAAAAAGAGAGATTGCAAGATATGAAGATCTATGATACCTCAATACCGACCATCAAAAACTGCCATAAATATTATTCGCTTGATATATGGAGAAGACGTGGACCGAGTTATAAGGGCCTTGTCATCTCCAGGTTCGTGGTACACGGTCCGTGTAAATACATTGAAGAGTTCAGTGTATAAGGTTGAAAAGTACTTCGAAGCCTTAGGTTTCGAAGTGAAGGTGTTTGCTGAACTCGATGCTGTGCTAATTAAAGTGTTGGGTCCCTTCGAGATACCTGAGTTGGGGAAGAAGATAATAGTTGATAAATTGACGGCTGAGTCGGTTATGGTTGGTGCCGATGTCTATGTGCCGGGAGTGAAGAAGACGGATTTCTTCGAAAGGGGGGATCTCGTAACGATAACGGATCCCAAAGGAACCCCGGTTGCAATTGGAAGGACATTAATTAGTTCAAGGGACTTGAGAATTTTAAATAGGGGGTTGGTCGCCGAAACATTGAGATCTATATATAAAATACCGCCTATAAGGAGCCTAGATGTATACTTGAGAGGAGAAATCTACCCTCAATCATTGCCGTCGATTCTAGCTGTCAGAGCTTTAGAACCGAAAGAAGGAGAACTCATAGTCGATTTGACGGCATCTCCAGGAGGTAAGCTTACATATGCAAGCCAACTTATGAATAACCGAGGATTAATAGTGGGGATTGATAGGTCATTATACAAAATAAAAACCTTAGACGAAAACATTCATCGTTTAGGGGTTAAGAACGTTAAGACTTTGTGTCTCGACTCAAGGTATGCCGACTTAGAGTTAAGGGAGTTAAGGGGTAATGTAGATGCAGTCATGGTTGACCCTCCATGCTCGGCGATAGGTGTAAGACCTAAACTTTACGATATGCTCACCGAGAAAGCCCTTAAAGACCTAAGTGAATATCAAAAGCAGTTTATTAGAGCAGGATTTAACTTACTCAAGAAAGGGGGCAGAATGTTGTATTCGGTATGTACTGTGAGTGCTGACGAGTGCGAGCACAACATTAATTACGCTATAGAGGATCTCGGCATGCGACCACTTGAGGTCCCGCGGTTAATTGGCGATAAAGGGGTAGAAAGGTTCTCAAAGTATGCAGATAAAGTTGTTAGGTTTCATCCACATATTCATGATACTCCAGGCTTTTTCTATGCAGTCCTCGTAAAAGATTGTTGAATAACTACAATTTTACCTTCCTGAATAGAGTGCTACCACGGACTCTGTCTCTTATGAGTAAGACCCTGTGATATGGAATAATCTTCTCGTCGCCGTCTAAATCCCTAAACTTAAAGCAACTTCTAAGAACCTTAGTTATACTTTCGACTGGTATCACCTTAATATCGTTGGGCGCACCTCTATGTATGATGTGAACCTCAAAGTCCTTAGGATTTAACTCGCCATGCCACCTTATCTTATTTAGTAGCGCTCTGATGTGTGACGTCATGAAGCTTCACTTCGATCCCCCATTCCTCCTAGTAATTAGGTTCAGGGTTTGCTGTCTGCCTAAAATTACTATGTTGTCAACAGGATCCAATTCTCTTAAAATATAACTTTGTAGCTTAGCTTCGAGCATCCTTACTTCCTTTGACCGCTTAGGATAGCTGAGAACCAATACACCATTATTTGATAATACCCGTAAGAGTGACCTGAAAGCCCTTAAAGGATTACAGTTCTGTATGACCGTGAGGCTTACGACTAAATCGAAGGCTTTGGGACGGAAGGGTAGATATTCGACGTCGCATATCACGAAGTCTACTTCCACTGTTTCGTTTAATTTTTCTTTAGCTTTTTGAATCATACCTTTCGAAAAGTCTACACCGACCACAAGAGCTCCCTTGCTCCGAAGCTTCTCAGTGACTAGCCCGGTTCCACAGCCGGCATCAAGAACTACCTTGAATTTTGATTCTTTAAGTATTCCGAGGTTGAACACGGACGTAAACTTCTTAATCTGTTCATAGCCGTAAAGCTCATCATAAAATTTCGAGGTGATATCATATAAGTAGCGGAGTCTAGCCTTCTCAGGTCTCACGAGTTATTTTTCTATCGAACTTAAATATCATTTTTGCTCAAATACGTTATGCAATATAAATAATAACGAAGAGGGCCAGCCCAAATCAGCGCGAATCTAGGAGTCTATATCAAAGGTTTCTCTCGAAACATTTATTTTCTTGAAGGTTGTCTCCACTCATTCAAAGGGGGTCCTTCGAAGGTTAACCAAGACTTAAAAGGAGTGATAGAGATGTCAGAAAAATTTGGAAACCCTGCAGCTCTAGGCCTGGCAGCATTCGCACTAACAACATTCCTACTCAGTCTTACTAATGCTAAACTTGCACCGCCACATCTCTTATATCTCATTGTTCCCACCGCGCTTATCTATGGAGGAGCAGCGCAGTTAATAGCTGGCATAATCGATCTCGTTAAAACCGGATCAACGTTTGGTGGAACTGCCTTCTGCTCTTACGGAGCTTTCTGGATAAGCTTGGGGATCGCAGAGCTATTGAAAGCCCGAGGAGTTTGGTACTACTATGAACATGAAATGGGTCTCTTTCTAATTGCATGGACGATATTTACGTTTTATATGTGGATTGGAACCAGAAAGCTTGGTCGAGAACTTAAATCACTATTTACGCTACTGTTACTTACATTCATAGCCCTCGACGTAGGACATGTGCTACATCCATACGTGGAGGTAGCAAATACCATTGGTGGCTACATTGGAATACTGACGGCCTTCAATGCATGGTATATCTCTGCAACCATTGTGTTAAAAGGGGGCCATCACTAAGGGAGGGGCCATAGCTCAGTAATGAAGATGGTAAGATACTACGATCAATTATCTCATTTTATTATTTTATTATGACAGGAGCCAAAGCGATCTCTCTGGTTAAATGAAAATATAACAAAACGATGGTAGCGGGGGGTGGATTTGAACCACCGATCTCGGGGTTATGAGCCCCGCGGGATAACCTGGCTTCCCCACCCCGCTCTAAAATTTGCGTAACATTAAGTATAGAAGGGTTTACAAAAACTTTTCCTTCAAAAGATAGAGACTTTCGGATATGATGCTTAACTGTGGGTAAGTTAGGAGCATATTTCATTTTTAGCTTTAAATCGAACGAGACAGACCCCTCTCTTTCCAGTGGAACTCGCTCTCTTCATTGTAAGGTTAAAGAAGAAATGAAGATAGCTTCTCAAAAATGAGTAAAAGAAAGAGTAAAATTTTTTCTAGAGAAGAAAAAACATTTGTACAATTTTTAAGCATTATAGTTTTTACAAAGTGCTAGCACCTTTCTCCAGTGGAAATCCAGGGGTGTAGGTGGTAAGTTTCCTTCCCCTTTAATAATATACTTTTTCTACCTGTTTCTTGAACAGAAAGTGACTCGCGAAGAACTCTTTCAGGTCTTCTTTCTTTTAACATTTTATGAAAATTATCTTTTTATTATTTAATTATTTGTAGTAAAGAGTGAATTTCTAGTTTTCGGTGGATTCTATTCTAGTTCTCTTTGAAAAATTAGTCTACTACTCCCCTAACATTATGTGAAATCCATTTAGAATAGAATTTCGATCCCCTATTATCCCGATATAGGGGGTTACCTTTGTTCATGTAAAAGTTTTACGATAGTAAGTTTAAAAAACTGTGAATTGTGAAAGTAAATTGTGAGCTGTAGACTGTAGAAAGTGGTATCTATGGCTTTCAACGACTTCAGATTTACAGTGTCTTTTCCTGACGGCTCTAAGATGATCATAATATTTCAAGGTAAAGACATTCCATGGAAACGCATTCAGATGGTTAAGGACCTCATTGACATAGTGTCATCAGCTGAAACGCCAAACACTCAAAATGAACCACA
The DNA here is from genome assembly GCA_038887515.1 of Candidatus Nezhaarchaeales archaeon. Taxonomy (GTDB): domain Archaea; phylum Thermoproteota; class Methanomethylicia; order Nezhaarchaeales; family WYZ-LMO8; genus WYZ-LMO8. Next base: position 173,234 of record JAWAKK010000002.1, read on the forward strand.
AGAACAAACACTTATGGAGAGGTTTAAACAAGTCATAGAAGGAAACTTCGGTGATGGCTCTTGGTTTACAAGCAAAGACATCTTAGACGCATATCGAAGAACTTTCAACGAAGACTTGAAGCCGTCCACGGTCTCTACATATTTATTAAGGTTATATAATGGAGGCTTCTTGGAGAGGCGTGGCGAAAGAAAGAGCAGAATGTATCGTCTTGTAAAGAAGGTTGAAGTTACAAGAATTTAAATTAAGCGCTAGGATTTAATAGGTGCCCGCCTTCATCGTTGAAGGTTATGAGTGGTCTAGTGAAAGCAGTAATACATGTAATAGGGCTAGTGCAAGGAGTGGGGTTTAGGCCATTCGTATATCGCTTGGCTAGGTCGTTGAATCTTAAAGGATATGTAGCAAATCTTGGCGATGCTAGTGTAGAAATAGTAGCCGAAGGTTGCAAAGACTCTATCGATGTTTTCATTGAGAAGCTTAAGTCAGAGAAACCTGCTCCTGCACGCATTGACCATATCTCAGTAGAATGGTTTAAGTATACCGGAGATTTTAAAGACTTTCAAATTTTATCAAGCATATTTAAAGTTAAGCTAAGCGGCTCTTCCGTTCCACCTGACATAGCAATATGTCATGATTGCATAAACGATATCATGAGCAACGATCCTCGTTGGTCGAACTATCCATTTACATGCTGTGCAATTTGTGGGCCTAGGTTCTCCATAATATTTGATTTGCCTTATGACCGTGAGCGCACGTCAATGGCCAAGTTCCCCATGTGTAGTTATTGTCGACGAGACTACGAGGATCCTATGAGTAGGAGGTACCATGCCGAGGGCATTTGTTGCAAGTTTTGTGGCCCTAAAAACGAGCTGTTAGATCGAGCTGGATCAAAGATCTCCTGCGAGGATCCTATCAGAGAAGCGGCGAAGCTAGTCAAAGAGGGTTTTATAGTTGCAGTGAAGGGCGTGGGAGGCTTTCATATAGCTTGTCTCGCTACAGATGATGACGTTGTTTTAGAGTTAAGAAAGAGGAGAAGGAGACCTCAACAGCCTTTTGCGGTCATGTCTATGTCTGTTGACGATGTCGAGAGCTTTGCCTATGTCAATCAAATCGAGAAGGAACTTCTTACGTCTAGAGAACGACCAATAGTAATCTTGAAGGCTAAACGTGATGGGCCTATATCTCCTTGGGTATATCCAGGTCTTGATAGCATAGGGGTCATGCTTCCTTACACAGGTATACACTTATTGTTGTTAATGCAAGTGGGGGAACCAGCAATTGTAATGACTAGTGGAAACTACCCTGGAGAGCCTATGGTTACCACGACTGAAGAAGCTTTAAAGAAATTATCAGGAATTGTTGATTATTACTTAACTCATGATAGAGATATAGTGAATAGATGTGACGACTCTGTCATACGTGTGTCTAATGGAGTGCCAACCTTCTTACGCCGATCTAGAGGCTACGCTCCATTGCCTATAGAGTTTCCAGGGATACGCAACAACGACTGTATTGTTGCGTTTGGAGGGGACTTCAACGTAACAGTTTCTATACTTAGAGGAAACAAATGTTACATCAGTCAACACATAGGGGACCTAGAAAACTTGGATACAGTAAAGTTCCTAGAGCAAGCCTATGGTTTTCTAAGGAAATCTCTGAGGATAGAGAGGATTGACGCTGTTGCTTGCGACCTAAACCGCCTCTTCCCCTCAACTAGATACGCTGAAGAGCTTAGCCGCGCATTGAACATTCCTTTAATAAGGGTTCAACACCACCACGCGCACGCAGCATCGCTCGCCGCGGAGAGCGGTCTTGGACCCGATGAGGAGGCAATCTACATAACGATTGACGGAGTAGGATTAGGCGATGATGGAACTGCTTGGGGCGGAGAGGTCCTATTGGCCTCAAGCCGACGATACGAGAGGGTTGGTCATATAAAGCCATACCCCCTACCTGGAGGCGATCTCTGCGCGTATTATCCAATTAGAGCTCTCGCTGGGTTGCTGAGCCAAGCTATGGATTTGAGTGAACTGGAAAGCTTGTTGACTGAGAGGTATTCAAAGGCATTTAAGTATGGAGAGCGTGAAGTGACTGTCGTGATGAAGCAGTTACGTTCAGGGTTAAACGTTGTTATGTCTTCAAGTACAGGTCGTTTCCTAGACGCCATTTCAGCTATGCTTGGTATCTGTACATATAGATCTTATGAAGGTGAGCCAGCTATGAAGCTTGAGGCCCTTGCCTGTACAAGCAACGACATTATTGGTATCGACATCCCTATAATAGATGAAGGAAAGAGAAGCATGATTGACGTCGCTAAAATATCCTTGGAACTCATGAATTATACAAAGAACATGTCTCCTAACATAATTGCTCGCACCGCTCACGTTGCTTTAGCTAAGGGGCTTGCAGGCATAGCCTGCTCAAAGGCCCTCGAAGAGGGCGTGAAGATCGTAGGGCTCTCGGGAGGGGCTGCGGTGAACGAAATAATACTTGAGGTCGTCGAAGACGAAGTTTTAAGGTATGGGCTTAAATTTATGAGGCATAAAGCTTTACCTCCTGGAGACGGGGGTCTCTCGGCTGGGCAAGTAGTTGTCGGTTACTCCTACCTCAATGCTTAAATCGGAGAGGAATCAGAACAAAATCTGTATGAGCGGAGTTCAAGTTAAAGCGATTCCAATTGATATACCAAGTGGGTCGAACGTAATAATCGGCCAAGCACACTTTATAAAGACGGTCGAAGACCTTTACGAAGCATTAGCAACCTCCTCTCCACACATAAGGTTTGGCCTAGCATTTAATGAGGCGTCAGGACCTAGACTTGTAAGGAAGGAAGGTAATGACCCGGAACTTATCGAAGCCGCCGTTAAGGCATCGTTGAGTATAGGCGCAGGTCACATCTTCGTGGTATTCATAAGGAACGCGTACCCGATAAACGTTTTAAATGCTATAAAGATGATTCCAGAGGTTTGTAGGATATTTTGTGCTACAGCGAATCCACTACAAGTAATTGTGGCAGAAACGGATCAAGGCAGGGGAGTAATAGGAGTTGTGGATGGTTACACTGTTGTAGACGTGGAAGATAGAGAAAAAGAGGAGGAAAGAAAGGGATTCCTGAGAAAAATTGGCTATAAAAGGTGATATCAACTGCATGACATTACGCCAAGCCACATAAACACGTTTAAATCTTACTGCTTTGCGTGTGGTGGAGAGTCCCTAGTAAGCGAACTATGCTACGAGTTTCCAGGGTTCGGAAGCGTCTACCTTTTGTCAATGATATGTCATAACTGCGGGTTCAGGCATAGCGATATTATGGAGATAACCCCTCATCAAGAACCGTTAAGGTTAATCGTTAAGGTTGAGGATCCCACAGATGTAAACCATATAGTTGTACGTTCAAGTTTTGCCACTGTGAAGATCCCCGAACTAGGGGTAACAATAACTCCTGGCCCATATGCCCAGGGGATTATAACGACAATAGAGGGTTTTCTTCATAGAACCAAAGAAATTGTAGAGTTTCTGACGTCAGACGAAACGGACAACGATCGGTTATGCAAATGTCTAGAGACGCTCGATAAGTTGACAGCTGCAATAGAGGGTAGGCTTAAGTTTACTTTTATAATCGAGGACCCTAGCGGGCTAAGTACCGTAATGCCTAAGTGTGGGCAGGCTTCAAAGATATTGAAAGAGCCTTTAAATGTAGAGGGCTAAAGATATGTCCAAAAGAGTCAAGGTTAAGTCCAGCGGCAAGAGTCATAAAGGTAGGGGTAGATCCGAGCTTACTCCCATAGCCGGAGCAGGTCTGATAAGGTTTTTCAGAGAAGAGACAGGGGGTCTGTCGATACCGCCTTACCTAATAGTGATCTTATCAATTATCCTAATAGCACTTGTGTTATCCCTTCCAGCTTTACTGCCCCTATAATGATAGGCGTGGCTTCCCTATGCATATAAGAGAATTTCAAGCACTCGTAAAGGATATGTATTGGCATAAAGACTCGCAACGTCCTATCGAAGCTAACTTTGTCTATCTAGTAGAGGAAATAGGTGAACTAGGTAGTGCAATAGTCAAGGGCGATAGGAAGCTTATAGAGGAAGAATTGGCTGACGCTCTTGCATGGCTTGTGTCTGTTGCTAATGCCCTCTCAATAGACATAGAGGAAGCAGCGTTGAGACGTTATGGAAAGAATTGTCCTAAATGTGGAGGAAGCCCTTGCCGATGTTTAACGAAGTAGAGCCTTAAATCTTCCTGAACTTAGACTTAAGCTCCGAAATCAGTATCTTCAAGTCGGTTTTTAATAGAATGTTGTCCTCTTTTTCTGCTTTTTCCTCGAGTTTACCCATGAATTCATGGATGTCTGAGCTCTCCTTTAGGGCCCTAGCTATTACTTCTTCAACTTCCCTCCAACATGTCAAGTATGGCTTACAATCCATAATTGCTTCCTTTATCGCTTCTTCGTCCTTCATTTCTCCTCTTCTCGTGCTAACGTCTGATATAGTATCACTAAGACTAATACAATTAGTGGAAGCACGTAAATTAAGTATGAAGAGAAAAGATCAAAATAGTTCATAGCCCATCACACAAACCCCTTTTTAACCATTAATTCACCTATAAGAATTGAGTTGCCTGCTGCTCCCCTAATAACATTGTTGCCTAAAACTACATACTTCAGCCAGCCATCCTTCCCGCTCCTTAAACGTCCGATCACCACACTCATTCCCTTCCCCTCTTCTCGGTCAAGTCTCGGCTGCGGTCTATCATTTTCTTCTCTGACAAGTACTGGCGTTTCTGGAGCTAATGGCAATCCGAGCTCTTGCGGCAGTCCCTTAAAACTTCTTAGAGCAGCCTTAATTTCCTCAAGATCTACTGGTCTTTTCAGTTTAACAAAGACATTCTCAAGATGTCCGTCAAGGACGCAAACTCTGTTGCACGAGGCTGAAATAGTTATGTCCGCGTATTTTATTGAGTCTTCTGATAATCTTCCCAATATTTTCAAGCTTTCCGTTTGAATCTTCTCTTCCTCGCCAGCTATGAATGGTATCACGTTATCTATTATAGCCATGGATGTAACGCCCGAAAAACCGGCGCCCGATACTGCTTGCAGAGTAGTTACATGAACAGTATCTATCCCTGCACAGTCCATTATAGGTTTTAAAGTCAATGTAAGGATAATAGTGCTACAATTAGGGTTAGTAACAATAAAGCCTTTCCAGCCCCGCTTCCTCCTTTGAGGATAAATTAAATGTAAATGATCAGGATTTATCTCTGGCACTACTAACGGGATATCGTCGAACATCCTCATAGCGCTAGCGTTGCTAATAACGTTAAAGCCTTCTTGAGCGAATTTAGGCTCTACTTCTCTCGCTACATTTGCCGGTAATGCTGAAAACACTAGATCGACGCTTTGACCTGTCTTTTTGAGGGCTTCAGGGCTTGTTTCTAGCACTTCTAAGTCCTTAACTACCTCAGGGTAATTCGGACCCAATATCCACTTCGTGGCTTCGCAGTATTTCTTGCCAACGCTTTCGCTTGAAGCTGTTAACGCCACGATCTCGAAGAATGGATGGTCAGCCAACAGCTTGACAAACCTCTGCCCGACGAGACCGGTCGCACCGAGCAACGCTACCTTAAGTTTATCCATGCCAACCACCCACGAAAGCGTCATGCAAAGCCCTAACGGCTTTAATAGCGTCCTCTCTTTTTACCACTAGGGAAATGTTAAGTTCCGAAGCTCCTTGCGCTATCATTCTAACGTTTACGCCTTTTTCTGCTACCGCGCTGAAAACCTTAGCGGCAACACCAGGTCTCCCCCTCATTCCTGATCCGACAACTGCAATCACGCAGACATCACTCTCCCAAGTGATGTCGCAGTTTCTGGGTAAAATTTCTTTTAGTTTCTTCAAAAGAACGTTTAGCTTTTCTTCTGAGACTACTATAGATATGTTTGTCTGCGATGAGCTTTGAGAAACCATTACTGCGTTTGCACTTACGTCATACAATGCTTCGAAGACCTTAGCGACTATTAGTGGTGCCTCGTAAAGCCCTGCTCCGCTAACAGTTATTATGGCTACCCTAGGTATCATGGAGACGGCCTTAACTATTGCGTCGTTACACGTCTCTCGATGAACTATTGTGCCCGGATTTTCTAGGTTGAAGAAGCTCCTAACCCTTAATGGAATGCTTTTTTCTATTAGTGGCTTTAATGCTAATGGATGTAAAACTTTTGCCCCAAAATATGCGAGCTCTGTAGCTTCATCGTAAGATATTTTTGGTATAGGCTTTGCATCGGGTACGATCTTTGGGTCAGCGGTCATAATTCCTTCTACGTCCTTCCAAACCCATACTTCGTCAAACTCTAAAGCCGCTCCAATGATCGTAGCGGAGTAGTCCGATCCGCCCCTGCCAAGGGTTGTTTCTACGCCCTCTATCGTTTGGCCTATAAAGCCAGTAATGACTGGAACAACGTCTCTTTCTATGAGCGGCATTAAGGTCTTCTTTAGAAACTCTTCACATAAGCTCGGTAATGGATTTGCTTGACCAAAATTATCGTCTGTTACTATCCCTGCCTGTCCTCCAGTAAAGTACTCGGCTTTGATATTCTCAGATAGCAATGCTCTCCATACAACCCTGGTAGCCATTTTTTCTCCAAACGCTAGGACTCTATCTCTTGTTCTTGCGGAAGCTTCTTTAAGATAAGAAATCACTTTTAACATCGTTTGAAGCTCTTGAACATAGTTCTCGACGTCCTGAATTGCCTCTTTTCTCAGCTTCTCGTTTTTAATAGCCTCTATACAAGCCTGAATATGCCTATACTTAATGTTTGACAATAACATGTCAATTTCATTGACGTCTCCGAACAATGCTTTATTTACGAGATTAATCAGCGTGTCCGTTACCCCCGCCATAGCGGAGATGACTAATATTACCTTGTCTCCCTTCTCGACGTGTCTCCGCACAATATCTACAATTCTCAGTATATTAGCTCCCGATGATGTACAGACGCCTCCGAACTTCATGACGATCTTCATAGACTCCTCACCATTAACTCTTAGTTTTAAAGGTGTTTGAAATCATGAATAACGTAATCGACGCAAAGCCTAAAGGTCCTAAATCGTCTTCTACGTTTATATGCATGGGAATTCCTAGTTCCATCTCCTTGATCGATATCCCTGGTTCACTCCCTCCAAATATCACTGCTACAGGACCTCTTCTGGTCTCAGAGGTTATGCGTTCAACGTCTAAAGGTTCCTTAGCATACTTCTTTGGCGTGATGAAGACGATCTGTGAAGGCTTAAATAGTTCAATTAAATCCTCTAGGCCACTAAGCACTATCAAGGCTCTACCTTTCTTAAGTGCAAGCTTCTGAGCCTCGGGGAGCCCTGCTTGAGCCGCTGCACCACTAGGCTTGCTTATGACTATCGTTTTGAAACCTAGGCCATAGCACAGTTTGGCAAACTGCTTTACTACCTCAGCGCTGAATACATTATGCAATACTGGTATTACTTCATCCATCTTCAGTCGCTTACTACTTCTTCAAGACCTCCTTAATAACTTAAGCGCTTCTTTAGCTATAGCACTTGAAAGTGGTGGAGGAACCGCTTCCCCTATCACGTTATACTGCATGTCGAATCCTCCTTTAAACACGAAGTTGTCTGGGAAGCCCATCAGCCTCGCCTGCTCTCTTACTGTTAGAAGCCTGTTTTCGTAAGGATGTATGAACCTAGATCCCCCAAGGACTGTTGGCGCTAATTTAAATGGATGTAACCTCACCCAATTAGGCAGAACCTTTCTTCCGGCGCCTTTATACAACACAAGCCCTTCGCCCCACTTCAATCTAGCTATCTTCTTAAGCTTCTTTAGAGGTAAAGGCTTTATTACATGGTTGGGCACATCATTTACGTATTCAGGACTTGGAAGACCTGTTAAAGCTTCTTCTACAATTACGAGCTTCCGTATCGGTCTAGGCCTAAGTCTGTAATTTGATATGAAGACCCTCTTTCTATGCGATGGCGTTCCATAGTTCTCAGCATAAAGCACGTTAAAGTAAACTCTATCGTAACCTACAACTTTAAGCTCGTACTCTATCGCTTCTCTTAACGACCCTTCAAGTATTGAAGGGACGTTCTCAATTATGAAGAGTTTCGGCCTTAAATCGCCTATAATCCTTATGGCATGAAGGAAGAGTCTTCCAACTTCGTCGCTATAAAGTCTATCGAACGCGTTGACTTCCCTTCGAGGATTAGCCCCGGTGAATGGCTCGCATGGGGGACTTGCTATTACAACGTCGACATCATCACCTATTATTTCCTTTATATCGATGGCGTGAAGATTCCTAACATCTTCGCACAGAACATCTACCTTAAGGTTTTCTCTGCACGTCTCTGATACCGTTCGATCCACGTCAACTCCCAGTAGAACCCTAAACCCCTCCATGACAAAGCCTAGCGAAAAACCACCTGCCCCACAGAATAGGTCTAAGACTTTATACGTGTTAATCACCTCCTACTAAGTCTTTAACATCAAAGCCCATTTTCCTCAACTCTTCAACAATGAACCTTCTATGGCAAAACTTTCTATCCCTCTCTAGGCACATCAAACACGTTATTTTATCACGTGCAATTATTGAAAGAACTTCCAACCCCCTTCTAAAGCTCTCTTTCTTCACATAGTTTTCATAGCCTTTCTTTCTAAACCCTCCAAGCTCCTTCCCAAGCCATATGTAATCTACACCGCTTCTATTAAGCTCCCCCTCCAATTCATCAAAGCTAAAACCCTTAATCCTTGATCTAGGAAATGCTCTCACGTCGACAACTACTTGAACACCCTTAGCTTTCAGCAATTTTAGAAATTCATCAATACATTTAAAGGTTCCGTAACCGACATCGTATACAAACAGGGCCTCTCTACCTCAAGACGGAATTACATAAGGAATACTATAAACCTAAGCTTCAGGCTATGACCTTTCTCTATTGTAGGTTAACGATGCAATAAACCGATCATAAGATGTCGAGTAGAGAAAGTAATAATAAAAGAAGTAGTAATGAGGTAACCACACTTAGATACCTTCAACTACAAAGACATTAATGGGTGCTGTTGCGTTGTTGAAGGTGGCTGGGCACTATGTTTTCTAATACTATCTTCTAGGGCAACGTAGAGAAGCACCCAAGCTACAAACCCTATTATTGGTACGAAGATCGCTATTATGAATAAGACTCCAGCTACTACGTAAAGGGTGCATTGCTCAACTTCACTAAGCCTAAAGCACACTATTATCACACCAATATAGCCTAACAATAATAGTATGAGACCGGCAATTACTATCGGCAAGCCAACGAATAGTAAAACCAGCGGCGTTCCAACGATGAGCAATATCAACCCCCATATATATCCTACCTTGATTAAAGTGGCTGTCGTTGAGTAGCGCGGGTCAATCGAAGCCAGCTTGGCGGTCCCCGGTATAAAATAAGCATATAGCCCTACGAGACCTATAATTGACCCAGCTATTACGAGTGCAATCATGGTAATCGCAAGCCCAAATGCCACTGCACTCCTCGCGACGATAGCAAACATTCCGAAAAGAATAGCCATCAGTCCTATACCCATTAGCAACCATCCAATCATAATGTAGAGGATGCCTTTCCTCATAGAACTATAGGTCTCTATAACTCCTCGGGGATAAGAAGTCGGCAAACTCGCTAGGCTCATTTTAACCAATCTATGATATTGCGAAGTAGACACTTAAACCTTTACTTTAAGTCAAGAGGAGTATCTATGCTAAGTTAGGTCGAGCATCTTTAATAGTTAAATTCTATGTTCCATCTATAAAACAACTTCATTTCAAAATCCATCCGTAGTAAAAGCGGTCAAGCAGACTATATGAGTTATGGCGCCGGGTGGGGGACTCGAACCCCCGCTCCCCGGAGGGGAACGGGCTTAGCAAGCCCGCGCCCTACCAATCTAGGCGAACCCGGCCCCTCTTTAATAATTGATTAAAGAAGGGCGACACTTAAATAAAAGCTTAATTCAAGAAGAGCTTAAGCATGTTAGTCGACTCAACATTTTTATGGCCCTTCAAATGCTGATAATCTGAGCCCCGGTCGCCTAGCGGTTATGGCGGCGGCCTTGTAAGCCGCAGGTCGCGGGTTCGAATCCCGCCCGGGGCTTCAACCTCTTAATTCTATGTTCTCTACATAGTCTCTTCAATTCATTATTCACGCCCGTACTCAATGTTATAGTTAATAGCCATGATGTTTTGCCATAGACCCTTAATAGCATATCAAGCACTATCACGCGTTTAAGGGTCATTAATTATCGAGTAAAAATCTAGCTAATGATGCGAGTCCTGGGGGTCGAGTTGTCTATTTAATACAATCAATATCAGGAGTGATAATGCCTGCGCTAGGGTTGCATAACCTATTGTTACGGGTAAGGATAATTGTAATAGGAGGGTTATTATAAAGCCCCCTATACCCCATGATATTCCGTAGAGCATACCGAAGATACCGTAGGCTATTGCCAGCCTACCTCTATCAACTATATCGGCTATTGATGCTCTCATTATAGTCTCCGAGATGCCCATTGTGATTCCCCAGAGAACCGCCATTACATACGCTAATGCTGTAGACTTTGTAGCTAATAGTAACGTTACCATTAGTGTTGTTATCGGAGCTATATAGAGGCTCCTGTACTTCACAACATCGTATAAGTAGCCTACCGGAAAAGCTATGAGAGCATCTACTCCCATTGCTATGGCGTACAACATCGCTATTTCAGCATCTCCTATTATCCCCCAACATTTCAGGAAGTAGGACGCTATAGCCCAATGTACAAAACCTAGAGACTGCAGACTCATAGATAACGCGTATAGCCAGAATCTCTTACCCAGGCCTTTAAACGAAAGTTTTTTCGGTGAAACTTCAACGCCCCTAATCTTCGGATAAAGAGACCACGCTGTTAATACAAACATCATAGCTAACGTTCCTGGAATTAGAAGCACTAGAAATGCTTTGGAGTAATCGTAATGTACAAGCATGTATGCAAAGAAAAGTGGGCCTACTAAAGCACCAACTTGATCCATAACTTCGTGGAGACCAAACCCCTTCCCTCTACCAACCCCTTCCGTAACCTCGGCTAGAATCACGTCTCTCATAGGTGTCCTCAAGCCCTTTCCAACTCTTTCCAAGAGGTACAATAATGTCGCGATCTGCCAGGAACCTACGAAGGCAAGGAAAGGTAAAACCATGACGTTCATAGCGTAACCCAATGCCACAAAACCCCAGAAAGCGGCCGAGGACCCTAAATAGGACGCTACTACACCGCTTACGAACCTAAGGACGTACCCTACAAATTCACCCACGCCAATAATTGATGAGGCAATAGGTGGAGCCTTCAAATTCTCTAAGTAAGCCCCACTAGCTGATCTAGCACCCTCATAAACCATATCAGCAGCTAAAGAAATAAGCCCGAGCAACACAAATACGATCAATATCTTTTTCTTCATCTCTTAACGCCACTACATCAAAAAGGATAGGTATTAATAATCACTTAAGAATGTTATCTTAAACGATACGTAAGCTCGAAGGCATTTAAAATGAATAGGTACAACGATTTAACAAGTGAAGAAGTTGCTAAGAGGTTCGAAATTTACGGTCTAAATAAGGTCCCCGAAAAGAAATAGAGCGTCGCAACATCTTCCTTCAAAGAGCTTACAGGGTTAACGTCGCATACCACGAAGTAACTGCTGCAACATCCTCTATTTTAGGGAAATATGTAGACCTTGCAGTAATGATTTCATTACTCCTTGTAAATGCAATTATCGATGTTGTCCACGGATACCGGGCCGGTAAGGTCATTGAAGTACTTAAATCAAAGTTAAGAGTAACCGTAAAGGTTCTCAGGGACGATAAGTAGACCGATATTTCAGCTGAGCAAGTCGCGTTATTAGCTATAACTTTTGATCGCATGATTGCAACGATACTAGTACTAGAAGGCATAATGATACCTCCATTGCCCCCACACGCTGTAGCGTTGGTTTTTCTCTACATCGTTACGGTAACATTACTGGTCACCGATATTGCTAAAATCGCAGTATGCAAGTTGTTTGACCTCATATATGCTCTTCTTAACTACGTTGCTTAAATATTAAGCTACTGTAAATAGTGCTTCAATTCATAGGTACATTATTGATAAGGTATAACCTTAGAAGAACTTTTTTATGCTTCCCACAGACTGCCAAAACTTTTTCTAAACCTCGTTTATAACTTCTAGAAACATTAATTTCGCATAAAGCGAGGTCTAACGATTTTCTCTTTGAGTCTCCACGGTATCGTACAATCAAGGATCATCTTCACATCCCGAACGTGTTCAGCTAGCCCTTGCCACGACTTAGTTCGATCTATTACTATGAGGCCATCTTTTGGATTAAACCTTGTTGTAAACGCCCACCACAACTCCATAGGATCAAATATGTCTACATCGTCGTCTACAACGATTACACATCTTGCTTCAAGCCTTGTTGCTAGAGCTGTTAAGGCAAGGTTTCTTACCTCTACGTCATCTTTAATGTCATTTTTACTTACTTGAAGTACGCACAACAATTTTCCTGCACCGGCTGGCGACAAATACACGTTCTTTAAAAGATCCTTAAAGCCAGCCCTTTGGGCAGCGAATAATATCTCCGCTTCGCCTGCAACGCCCACTATCACGTTGTGCTCCTCTCCAGGTGGAATGATGGCTTGATATATTGGCTTCCTCCTATAAGTTACCGCTTTCACCTTCATTACGCTGGCTATGGCTGCAGCTCCCATGTATCCAGCCATTTCGGGCATTGACCATCCCTTCTTGGTTAACACATCTTCCATAACTGTTATGTTCGGTTGAATTTCGCCCTCAATAACTATCTCAGCGTTAGCTAAAGCCTCGCAGTCAACAGTCTTGCACGATACGACCTCGATGGGAGATCCCTTCAATGCCCCTGCTACTGCAAGCTCGTCGAGGTTCGTTGCGGTTGGAGAGGAGAGTCCAGCGGCTAGCGCAATAAAGGGGTCTACGCCTATGTTTACTGAGACTTGAAGAGGTTTACCCTTTGCCTCGGCTTTTAATAAGGCCTCTTTTATGTGTCTTCGATTGCTTAATAGTATAGTTAACGTGTCCGGGCCTATCACTATCATTCTATGAAAAGTCACGTCTCCCAGTCCGGTATCGGGATCTATGGCCCTAACAAGCCCTGCAGTGATGCTTGGGCCAGCGCTATCGTATGATAGTAGAGGTATTGGTAGCAATTCCAATAGGTTAACGTCCTTATCCACTACGACTTCTTGGCAAGGAGCATCGTTAACATGCTTTGGCGGGAGGGGTTTACGCATTGCTTCAAGCAGTTTTAAAGGTAAATTCTTCTTATCTACATCGAGGTAGTAGGCAGCTCTTTCCCGACTGCCCAAAATGCCAACCACAACAGGTATTTCGTATTGGACTTTCCTAGAACCTATACATCGAAAAACGTTCTCGAAAAATACTATAGGACCTATCTTGGTGGGTGGCGGAGAAGGAGTTCCACCCGCATACTTGAGATATTCCCCAGCAAGTTCGAGCTCAACATTAATTGGCCTCTTTATCCTAATGAGGTCACCCATTTCTTCAACTAGAGAAATAGCATCCCTCAAGTCGTTTATTTTCTTGCTACTCATAACCTTTTTAGTCAATATACTTCAATCCTCCACCAAGTCCTTCATATTATAGTCACCTTTAAAATATTTTGGAGCACTGAAGTTTAGGTTTCAATAAAACAGGTCTCCCTACAATACTTTATGTCGAGGAGCGTAAAATGCCTCGCTTGCCTAAATAGCCTCTAAGGGTCTTGGAACCAAAACGTTACTGGCGTTTAGACAACGTATCTCTGATGGTTTCAAGTATTTTCTTATGCCTTTCTTCATCTTCAACGATCCAGTTGAGTACGGCCTTAAAGTCATCGAGATGAACTCCTTCCTCGAAACTAATAAATTCAATCAGCTTAACGTGTAAAACCGTAAGGTATTCCTCGGCAGCGAAACCCTCAATTGCGTACAACGCGTCTATGATGGAGTTAAGGTCAGCTAGGCCAATCTTCCGATGTTCAAGGATCCTTTCAGCATCCTTGACGGCAGCTAGCCACGAGTTACCCCAAGCTTCTACACAATCTTCGGAGCTAGCATCAACCTCTCGAAAGAGAGCTTCGGCCATCGACTTAAAGCAACTCGCATGCTTAAATGAGTCGTACGCAATAAATTCTAGAAGACCCCTTATGATTTTATCGTTGGTAAGCTTGGCTACATGTTCATATACCTTCGCGACCTTTTCCTCGAGCAGGCCTGAACACAAGAAGAGTTTTCCTAAGTTTATCTTAGTCAAGGATCTTCGAGAAGAAGTTGGAACATCTTAATTTATAAATTTAACTTCTAACTTTCTCTCTGTACCAACAAGACCCCTAAAGGAAAGGCTGTAAGGGTACACTGGTGGGGCCGCCAGGATTTGAACCTGGGTCACGAGGGCCCAAGCCTCGCAGTCTACCAGGCTAGCCTACGGCCCCTTTTACTTGACGGAAGGGGAGGGCTAATTTAAGGCTTATCTCTCATAAACGACGTTATCTTCATCTGTTCCTTACTGCCTTTGTCTACATCTTTAACTTTGCACAACTTAATCGTCGTAAGCTTCCTAGTTGCTGGAAACGATACATTATATACTTGCGTACCATCAATAGTTACCGCGTGAACCTTACTATTATGTGCATGTCCGTGGACAACGATGTGAGGGCCACGCCTCCTTATGACGGTTTCAAATCTGCTAGATCCTAGTTCGGGCCAAGCCCAACGGGGCTCTCCGATAAGGGTTCTAAACGTCGTAGAGTAGTGAGATAGCAAGACTACGAAGTCCCACCCTTTAAGGGTTGCAGAAGCCAACATCTCATCGATCTTCTTCAATCTCTCTTCGTAAATTTGATTTATGTTAACTATGTTCTTTCTTTGCCATGCCGTCGGCCTATCTAAACAGCCTTTAGTTCCGATAATGTTGATGCCGACATCGTTGATATCGATGCTTGCTTCGGAATCGTTAAGCCACGTGACTTCATTATAGCTCTCCATTATATTAACGATTTTATCTTCGTACTCTTCGTTACCGAAGCACGCTACTATTTTGCATTCTCCGTACCTGCTTTTAATAGCACTTAAGACGTTCTCGTACTCTTTTACTTGACCTTTATATATCATATCTCCGGCTAGAAGCATTAAACCTACATCGGGACTGTTCTTTAACGCCCTCTTAAAGTCTTCGAGATACTTAGGTGAATGAACGTCGGATACGGCTCCAATCATTAGCTCGAGGGTCAAGTTAGACACCTTTATTTTGTCCATACGTGATGTTTTTAACGAAGTATATAGCTCAACATAGCCCTCTAAGTTTAAGAAAGCAAAAACCCTAATATAGATCTCTGGCTGTCTACTCTTTGGCGGATGAAGAAATGACGGTCTTAGAGCTGGGCGCAATGATGGCTGATGGGCGGACTGACGCCTTAAAATCGTTAGACTTAAACCTTAGCTTTACATCAATACGATTTACTTGTTTTATGGCCACTCCAACGTCTTAACAACTCTATAAGGCCCATACTTTTCGTATAGGTCTTTTACTTTGTTGGGCCAATCGTCACAATTAAAGCCGTAATGAGCTAAGAAAGCGGTAGCCCATCTCGTAAGTCCATGACCAACACAGCCGGTCCATATTTCCCTATTTTTAACTTCTTTTATCTTAAAGGCCGTTACGTAATGCGTGTAGTGCACGCTAGCAGCGGTTATTTCTAGCCATTCTGCTTCGTCCCTACTTCCCCTATAGGGCAGGTAGCACTCTACGTCTAAGGTCGGTATCTTCTCCCTTGAAGATATGTCTATCTTCCTCTTGCTGGCTTCTTCGCTTGAAAGGTAGAAGGGGGCTCCAACAACTACCCTCCACTCAAGATCCAAAACCTTATCAACCAGTTCTATAGTCCTTGAGACGACCCTCTCTCTTATATCAACCACATCCTTTGGAGAGCCTAAATATACCATCTCCATACGCCAAAACTCGTTTGTCCTAGCCAGGCCTTCGACGCCGCCAGCCTCGTTTCTCCAAGTCCATCCGCCCATGCATTCGTAAACCTTTATCGGCAAATCTTCAAGCCTTACGGTCTCTTCGCTGAAGAACTGATAGAAAGGTGGGCACTGTACAGCATCGAGGACGTACTCCGGCTCGCCCAGTATCTCCTTTAGCAGGTCTTTGCGTAATACTCGCTTAAGTGCGTATTCCCTCTTATATTCTTCAAACGCTGAAGGCTCTCTAGGGGGTACGCACACGTAGAACATGCCTTCTGGTAGGTGTTCTACGTAACTTGATAGCTTGGCTAGGACGTTCATTGGTATGAGCCTTGGAAACATCCACTCTTCAAACCCTAGGGGCCTACAGACATGTTCTATTATCAGGTCACGTAAGGCCTTTAGTAGGCCGACCATTGGGGCTGTGAAAATCCACTGACCCTTTGCTGGGAACTTCTTGATCCATCCGAGCTTCTCGGCTTCATTAGCAATTTCAAACTTAACTTTTGCGTCTTTTGGTTTCGAATGTTCCAGGACGTATCCGAAGGGAACTAACTTAGCTTCCTCCTTAACGCCTTCAATTCCTCCCTCTAGAATCTTCTTTACAAGCCTATCAACAAGTCTCGCTTCAAGGTCCTCCTCCTTCAACTCCATAAGCTTGACTACCAGCTTTCCATCGACCTGTTCGACGACACCCATATCACCTACAAGCCTCTTAACGTCTTGGATATTGCCCTTGAAATCAAGCACTTCGATTTCATAAGTTAACACGCCAAGTCCTCTTATCCCAACCCTAAACTCTCTCCCCAGCGTTAAGCTCAAGCTATTCTTTAACCTAAATAGAGCATCGTGGGCTCGGACGTGTCTACCAGACTTTATCTCCAAGTATAGCTTTTCATTATCAATAGACCAGCTAACAATTTGCGCAGCTTCTCCCTCTTTCCCTTTGGGAACCCCCTTTATTAGCAGCTTCTTGTTGGCTTCAGATATTAGCTCGGATAGCCTCTTAATAGCCTCAGCGTCAAGGGGCTTACTTAGAACCACGTAACCTTTTAAGTGGAACTTCATATTCTCCACCCTTAAGACAATTTAATGCATCCATGATTGTCAACTAAGAATACATCTTCATGTCTTACCCCAAACTTCCCCCTAAAGTAAACTCCAGGTTCCACGGTTATGACATTACCCCTCTCTAATATATCTTCGCTTAAAGACGACATCGTGGGCTTCTCGTGAACCGAAAGCCCTATGCCATGACCTAACCCGTGGAGAAATTGTTCATGAAGTCCTCTCTCCTTTAACAGGCATCTAGCCTTTGCGTCTATTAATGAAGCCTTCGTCCCACTCCTTATCTCTAAAGCACATTCCCTTTGTACATCTACGACGCAGGTCAATAAGTCCTCTATCTCACGATTGCTTCCAACAATAAAGGTCCTAGTCAAATCTGAGCAGTAACCTTGAACTCTTACTCCTAAATCTATCACGACGCTTTCCCCCCTCTCTATACGCTTAGTCGTGGGTTTGGCATGAGGGTATGACGATCTGTACCCCGAGGCTATTACTATGTCGAAGGCCATATTCTCTACACCTTCTTCTCGCAATACCTTTTCTATTTCCGCGGCGAGGCTAACTTCTTTAATTCCCTCCCGCAAAACCTCCAAACCCCTTTCTAGGCCTTTCTTCGCCTTTTCGACAGCCTCCTTTATACATGATACTTCATAATCGTCCTTCTTTGCCCTAAGCCCCTCTATGTAAGGATGTATAGATCTTAAATCTTCGATTCCGAGTTTCCTTCTAATAAAATTCATCAATTCTTGGTTGTGTAGGTCGTCCAAGCATATCGGTCCAAACATCCTCTTTTCTACTAGGAAATCGGTGATGGCCTCCATCACCCTCTTATCTTTGTTTAAGAGTACTACTTCCGCACTTTCGACTTCATCTAGAGCCTCGTAGTACTCTAGAGCCGGTACTAGGAGGTACGCTTCCTCGTGTTCCTCAAGGATTAGAGCCCAAGAGCTTTTAGGAGGGTTTCCGACCACGTTGAATCCCGTTACATACTGTACGTTCTCAGGCTGAGTTAATAAAAGCCCATTAGCGTCTAATTCGAGCATGAGTTCCTTTAACTTCTTAACTCTTGACTTAATTACTTTTTTTGGGACCTTACCCTCCATTTGTTAACACACCCTAGGAGTGGGTTCTCCGAGAGGCGGCTCTAACAACTTTCTGCCACCAACTACAGTCTCAAGAACGACTTTACGTTCGGGTTCTCTCTTAACTTCACCTATGATAGATGCATTGGCGCCATGTTTGGTCTTCCTTATAGCTTCTAAAACTTCATCTGCAATAGAATAGTCAACTACGAGGATCGCAACGCCCTCGCATGTAACTTCAAGGGGGTTCAATCCTAACATTTCAGAAGCGGCCTTGACTTCTTCTCTTATGGGCACATCTTTTTCTCTGACCCATATTGAAAGACCAGATTTTAAGGCCATTTCGTTTAAAGCCATTGAAAGCCCACCCCTTGTGGGATCCTTTGCTGCGTGAACTCCTCCAACTTTCAAGGCTGCCTCGATGACGTCCCATACCGGGGCTACGTCTGACTTTATGGACGTCTCAAACTCTATCCCTTCCCTTACCGACGCTAACGCTATTCCATGATCTCCGACGAACCCCGACACTATCACTTTATCGCCCGGCTTTAAGTTTGAGTCCTTCAAAATCCTACCCCTCTCTGCTAAACCTATGCCGGCTGTGCTTATGACTATCTTGTCTACCTTGCCTTTAGGCATGACCTTAAAATCTCCATGTATTATGGCCGCACCCACTTCTTCGACCGTCTCGTTCATAGACTTTACGATTTTCTCTAGATCCCTTATAGGGAAGCCTTCTTCAACTATTATCGAGTCCATTAAGGCTAGGGGTCTCGCACCCATGACTGCTAAGTCGTTTATTGTGCCCGCGGCAGCCAGCTTCCCTATGTCTCCTCCTGGGAAAAATATGGGGTCGACCGTGTGCCCATCCATCGTCAAAACGATCTCGTAAGTTCCAAGAGGCACCGTGGCTCCGTCATCCATATCGTCTAGGCCGATACCGTCAAAAACACTTCTCCGCCTTATATTGTTTAAGATCACGCTCTTAATGAGCTCGACCATTATCGTCCCGCCTGCACCATGAGCTAAGAGGATTTCGCCGTTCATGCTGTCCTCCCTCATTTGCATAAAGCTTATAACCTCTCGTTTTTGAATTTTCTTCGCAATACGTTTTAACGGTTCGGAGTGGTCGATCGAATGCCCCAATACCACGGCAGGGATCTGAGGAAACCGACTGGAGGCAAGATAAGACCTCACAGGAAGAAGAGGAAGTACGAGATGGGAAGGGATCCTATTGAGACTCTGCCAGCTAGTCAGGAGAGTAGAATCAAGAAGAGGGTAAAGGGAGGGAACGTGAAGGTCAGCCTTAAATATGCTACGTACGCCAACGTACTAGACCCGGAAAGTAATAAGGTCTACAAACTCAAAATATTGGGGGTGAAGGAGAACCCTGCAAGCATCGACTACTCGCGTAGAGGCGTAATAACGAAGGGGGCAGTAATAGAAACGGAGAAGGGTTTAGCAAAAGTTACTTCGAGACCTGGACAAGATGGCGTCATCAATGCAGTGTTGTTAAAATAAAAAGATGGTAAGAAGGTGAAGGCGATACTCGGCGATAGAAGTAGGATAATAATTTATCCCTGCTATCTAGATTGCACTAGGAGCGAGACTCAAGGAAGGAAGATCCCCAAGAAGGTAGCCGTGCCATCACCAAAAATCGACGAAATACTCCGAGCAGCTCAAGAGCTGAATCTCGATCCTTTAATTGAAAAGAAGCCACATCCATCTTGGTGGTACGAGGAATCTTCTAGGGTTTCGGTTAAAAAAATTGCATCTAAGAGAAAGGTACTAATAATGCTAGCTAAGAAGATTGCGGAGAATAGGAAAGAGAAGTCAAAGAAGTAAAGTTGGGCCGCATTTTTTTTTCTTAAGTTCTTTTTAAGCCGAACCTAGCAGCCCACATAAATACCTCAAGAAACCTTTATATTATATTCTTGAGAATAATTCTCCCCGTCATGAGGGGCTCTCTAACCCTTCTAGGCTCTGTGCTTCACACATCAAAGAGCAATAAGCTCGTAGTCAAGTGTTTTTCTAAGGTTGTTCCAAAAGTTGGCTCCCTAGTTTACGATAACAAAAGTAGGCTTATAGGATCAGTATTCGATGTAATAGGCCCTGTCTCGTCACCCTACATATTAATTAAGTTATCAGAGGAGATAGGCCCCGATGAATTAAGGCAAGTCAAGAAAGTTTACGTTAATTCTTCTATGAAAAAAACTGGGAGATGAATATGGGATGAAGAGTCAACTTGTCGATGAACATGAGTTTAAGTGTCCTGAATGTGGAGGTACGGAGTTCTTCAGAGATTATGATCGTGCTGAAATGGCTTGCGCCAGATGCGGGCTTGTTATAAGCGAGCGTCTTATAGACCAAGGTCCTGAGTGGAGGGCCTTCGATTCTGAGCAGCAAGATAAGAGAGCTAGGGCAGGGGCCCCATTAACACTTACTATACATGATAAAGGTCTTTCAACAGTAATAGACTGGCACAGAAACGGTAGGTCCACGAAGAACATGAGTCCAGCGAAGAGGATGCAAATATATAAGTTGAAGAAGTGGCAACAAAGATCGAGGGTCTCGAACGCCTTTGAAAGAAACTTGACACTTGCTTTATCTGAGTTAGATAGAATATCGTCCCAGCTTGGCCTTCCAAGAAATGTAAGGGAGAGCGCGGCCATCCTTTATAGGAGGATGGTGGAAGCGAAGATTATAAGAGGTAGATCCATCGAGAGTATGGTCGCCGCCGCAATCTATGCTGCGTGTAGGCAAAACAAGATACCTAGAACACTTGACGAAGTAGCTCAAGCTTCTAACATAAAGAAGCGGGAGATAGGGAGGAGCTATAGGATTCTCCTGAAGACCCTTTTAGCAAAGATCACACCTATGGCCTCCGTGAACTTCATACCCCGACTCATCAATAAATTGAACTTGTCACACGACGTCCAAAGACTTGCTATAACAATTCTCGAAAAGGCTAGGGGTATGGGGTTGACCTCGGGTAGGGGCCCTATGGGTATTGCCGCCGCCTCAATATACATAGCTTGCGTACTTCAGCAAGTCAAGTGTACTCAGAGGGATATAGCGTCTTCAGCTAACGTAACGGAAGTTACAATAAGAAATAGGTACCAAGAACTTATGCGAAAGCTTGAATTTATAGTTGCAGTATAACTTCTCCCGTGGAGCGTAGTCGAAAGGCGCACAACGAAATATACGTGAAAGCCCTCGAAATAATAAGGAAAGCAGGCCCTCAAGGGGTTTGGCAGCGGGATCTATGGAAAACGTTAAAAGTTAGTAGCCGCGAGGGATCGCGCATAGCTCTAACATTAGAGAAGAAAGGTTTAATTATAAGGGAACCAGTCATTCAGGGTCGTTTAAAGACCTTCAGACTTATAGCGGTTTCTAACGACCTCAAGGTAAGCTTAGAGGCTATAGAGGGGTGTCCATGTTTTTCATGTATGAACTTATCGCGTTGCGGCGCTGGGCAACCAATAAGCCCCGAGAACTGTGAGGATCTGACGAACTGGCTATCAAAAATGTAGGTTTAAGGGTACGCTATGTCTAAGAGATGGCGAATGGAGAGGTCAAAGGACCCTTACCACAGGATGGCTAAAGACTTCGGGTTTAGGTCTCGCGCTGCCTTTAAATTGATTGAGATTAATAGGAAGTTCTGCGTAATCAGGAAGGGAGACGTAGTTTTAGATGTAGGGGCCTATCCTGGAGGGTGGCTACAGGTAGCATCTAAAGTAGTAGGTCCCAGAGGCTTTATAATAGGTGTAGACATAA
The DNA here is from genome assembly GCA_038887515.1 of Candidatus Nezhaarchaeales archaeon. Classification (GTDB taxonomy): domain Archaea; phylum Thermoproteota; class Methanomethylicia; order Nezhaarchaeales; family WYZ-LMO8; genus WYZ-LMO8. The sequence continues at coordinate 195,251 of JAWAKK010000002.1, forward strand.
AACCCATAAGGGAACTGGGTCTCCCGAATGTCAAGACGATTATAGGCGATATCTGCGATGAAAGGCTTCGTGAGGAACTTGCATGTATAGTGCCCCGCAAAGTCGACGTGATATTGTCCGATGCCTCTCCAAAGCTGACGGGCGTATGGTCAACAGATATGGCTAGGCATATCCACATAACCTGTTGCGTCATTAAGCTTGCCAATAAACTGCTGAAGGAAGGAGGCGTAGCTGTTATAAAGGCTTTTCAGGGAAGCGAACTCAAGGACCTTATATCGAATTTACAGCTTGTCTTCAATAAGGTACGAGTATTCAAACCCATGGCATCGCGGCAAAAAAGCAGGGAAGTATATTTAATATGTAAGGGTTTCCGCGGAAATAACGACATAAGCACGTAAAGCTCAATGGGTTAACCAGTTATGCACATAAAAGTACCTCTTAAGCTAGTAAACGAAGGCCAAGTCAAGATATTATTGCCTGATGAAGAGGTTTTGGGAAAGGACGAGGCTAGGAAAATAGTATTCTATAACGAGGTCATGTCATTTTCGCGGGACTTCTCCATATGTGTACTTAAGGCCTACGCAAACCTAAGCGGCAGAAAGGACCTACGAGTTATTGAGCCGTTAACAGCTAGTGGGGTTAGGGGGATCAGGTATGCTAAGGAAGTTGAAGAAGTAAGCAAGGTAGTGATCTCGGACGTTAACCCCATAGCTGTAAATATAGCAAGAATTAACGCAGTACTAAATAAAGTAAAAGAAAAAATCGTAGTAAGACTTTCTAACGCTAACTCCCTATTGTCTAGGTACGCTGTTAAAGGGAAGAGGCTCGACGCCGTCGATATAGATCCTTTCGGCTCGCCCGCCCCCTTTGTGGACTCAGCCATTAGAGCAACCTCGATAGGTGGCATCATAGCTCTAACGGCCACGGACATGCCTCCTCTTTGTGGTGTCTACCCTCAAGTCGCATTTAGGAGATATGGAGGTCTATCGTTAAGGACGGAGTACTGCCACGAACTTGCTGTGAGACTCGTCCTGGGCCTTCTTTATAGAGAAGCCGGTAAACACAAGCTGTCGATAAAGCCTTTGATATCTCACAGCACGAGACATTACATAAGAGTCTTCGTTCAATTGACAGGGCTTAGGGATCGCATGAATAGCATGGGCTTTATATACCATTGTTTCAAGTGCTTAAGCAGGAAAGTCGTAAGCATTGAGGACGTACCTTTAACTAGAGCCAAGTGCGAAAAGTGCGGCAATCAAATGGATGCCGCAGGCCCCCTCTGGATAGATCCCATATTCGATAGGTCCTTCTGTGAAGAAGTTGCAAAAGTCGCCTCTTCTCTGGACTTGCCAAATAAAAAGGAACTTAAGAAAACATTAGAGTTGATACTAGCAGAAGCGGATGGTCCTCCAACTTTTTATACCCTAGACGCTATCTCCCATAAGTATAAGTTGAGACAACCCAAGATACGAGAGTTAATAGAAAAGATGCGTTCTCAAGGTTTTCGGGTATCTCCAACACACTTTAACCCTAAAGGGCTTAGATTCGATGGAGAAGTATCAGAGCTTGTTAAGATATTAACTCATTGATGATACCTCTATTAGCTCTTCTGGACTGCTGATGTCCTCGAGTTTTTTAGCATTTATGACCCCATCCTCTTTGCGGAGGGTCTTTCGTGCTACAACGAGTCTCCTAACCTTAGCGACCTCGGCTACCCCTTTCAATACTTCTACCCCCTTTCTCGACCTGTCACTTAGGGTTTCAACAGTCAATATCAGAATAGTTTTACCTCCCTCGCCGTTTTTCTTGGCTATGATATTAAAGGGAGCATCTTTAAACTTAAAAATTGAGAAACCAAGCCTCGACAACTTCAAAGCAACCTCTTCTTGTAACCTTTGTCTTCCAGCCCCGCCAAGACTCTCCTCCTTCTTAAAGTCCTCAACCGTAACATCGCTCAAAATATTTATGGGTTTAAAGGCCTGTATGACCTCCTCTTCGTCTACATACCTTTTAAGAACTTCATAAAGCCTAAAAGCTACGTCGACAGTTGCATCCATCTCACCCTTTTCGTACTCGTAAACCGCTTTCCTCGTAACTCCAAGCAAATTGGCTAGGCCACCTAACGATAGACCAATTCTTTCCCGTATTTCTCGTAGCTTCTTTCCATCGATCTTTACGTAGAACCTCCCACCTTTGTAGTAAACGTACTGCTTCCCTCCTTCAAAGTACTCCAGTAGAGCATCTGGGTGAACAGCATAGATACCTTGCTTTTCGTAGGCAGCCCCTCTGTCTATCTCGTTATCTGCCTCCTTTTCGCTGACGACTATGGGGTGCGCCCTTAAAGCGTAACTTGCCTTCTTTATTTCTAAGGCGCACTGGCTCCTCAAGTTTAAGAGATCTTCAAGCACCTTAATTAAGAATAACTTGCTTCCGCTTCTAGCCACTATGTTTATGGCGCTTCTTTCATTGATGTAAGGTCTCGAGGTCTCGAACCCCTTATCCTGCAGAACTTCTAAGGTTCTAGCGATAACTTTCTCTATGGACACGGAGTCAATCCCTCACTCCATGCCGGAGACGAAGCCTACGACTGTCGTAGTTCTTAGCTTACTCCGAAGAATAGCTACGTAGGGCTTATATAATAAATTTTTACCTTTCTCACAATATACAGCTTTATCGTACCCCAAGACCTTGGCTACCACATCTGCCTCTAAATCTCCTCCACATATCATGTAGACACCTTCCCCCATATCTATCATGCGTAAGATCACTATAGGTAGTCTTAGCTTGTCGTGGTATTGAGCTGGCACTATGTTAGCCAGAAATTCGAGCTCTCTCTTCTCCATTATTAGTTCTTCCCCCGACCTAGTCAAGACCTTAGGCTCCTCCATATTCAGTAATTCCTTCAAAGTCTTACTCTCCTTAGGCAGGTGATCATTTATTCTCTCTATTTCTCTTGCTAAAATTCGACTAATCCTATCTATGAAATTCTTCTCGAACCTAGAGAAGCCGTTGAACAATAAAGTTCACACTCTACGTGCCAATATCATTGCATGGTCCACGTCGTATGGTTCTAGGTGTACCACGTTGACTATCTCGAAACCTCCACTTTTTAAGGTCTCCATCTCTCTCCTATATACTTCAGAAGGCTCTCTAGTGACGTCGATGCTCCTAGCCTTTATTGCTAGGAAGGCCCAGCCATTCTTCTTTAAGTAGAAGTCGGCGTTGTCTATTAGAATCTTGCTCTGATATGGCTGTGCAACGTCTTGATATATTACGTCGACTTCTTCGACTATGTATGTGTACTCGGCTGGTAGGCGCGCGTCCGCTAATATCGGTACGACGTTCCTTCTATATTTGGCTACCCTCTCTAAGAACTCTCTCATAACTCTCGGAGAGAACTCAACGCCATATACTCGTCCTCTATCGCCTACAATATCAGATATATGAGAACAAGTAGTTCCCGAAGCAACTCCTAGATACAGCACCTTAATTCCCTCAGTTATAGGAGACGTTTTCAAGCCCTTCATAAAGGCTGCTGCAAGCTTAGACCTATAAGAATCCCAAAGTCTGAGTTCCATATTCTCGTACTTGAGAAGCGCTTCACCGTAAACTTTGACTCCAGGAACCAAGTTACGGGTTGCTAGTCTAGTACTGCCATCATCCATTTCTACAACATATACTCCTTTTATACTCTCATGAGGTTTAATATCCAACAACTCTCACCCTTTTCCTCTCTTCGTCCTCTTAGGAGGTTTCTTCTCGACAATCTTCTTGGGTGGAGTTTTATACGTCTCTTTTATTTCCCTAATCCTATTCTTTAAGTCCTCTTTTAATTCGTCAGCTACGTACTCGCCAGTGAAAAAGTCTACTCTAGCGGCTATCGCTATTTTTCCGGCTAAAGCCCTAGCTATCTTCCCTCTCTGCCACCTAGGCGATTTGTGTATTTCAGGGTATTGGAATATTATACCATGTTTAGGAGGCTTACCTCCAGTCTTCAGGGCTCTAAATAGCGCTTTTTCAGCGCCTAAGAGCTGAATTGTGCTTGCAGGCATTTTTGCTAGTCTCTCTAGCCCACCTGCAAGAGCTATTAAGCGGGCTCCTAGGACCGGTCCCACAAGCTCTTTTATGTTGGGAGCAACCTCACCCATAACTTCGTCAACATATCTTTTTAACTTCTCGTTTAACTCATAGAGCTTAAGGGTTACAGAAGCCACATCCCTTATCACTTCTACATCCTTTTGAAGGACGTTAGCCCCGAGCGATGCACCATGCCCTAAGAATTTAGTTATCTTGTCCTTAATTTGATCTAGTTTTTCTAAAACGTCCTGCCTCTTTAGGTTATCTCTATGCCCTATTATTAATAAGGATTTAACGAAATCCTCGTGATCCTTTATGGCGCTTCCAAGCTCGGGAAAATGTATTCCATACCATTCTCTCAGTCTAGATGCTAAGATGTTGAGCATCTTCTCTACTTCGTCTATACAAGAAACGGCTTGAGCTACTAGCAAGTCTCTCTTCTCGACCGCTTCAACTATTCTCTTTGCGCTTAGATTAAGGGCCACTTTGTGAAGAGATAATGCTGCCTCCTCCTCGCTTTTTGCATAACCAATTTTAACTGCAAGGCTTAACAAGTTGGCTCTCACACTTTTCGCAATGCTGCTTGGAGCCTCCACCTTAACTTCTTGAAATCCTGAGCTAACGAGTGCTTGCGCAATTTTAGGGTCTTCAACTATAAGTTCGGTGACGCCAAGCTTTCGAGCTTTTTCGCAAAGCTCCTTTATCTCGTCAAAGCTCTCTCCTTTATTCAACGAGTAAAGCTTTTCTGCTTGGACTTCAAAGTCCTTTGGGAACATAACCTTTTCAAGTACTTCTCCTCTATCATCGCATAACAGGAGGCCTATGAAGCTGCCTACGACATAACCTTTCATAACCTTATGCTCCTCACTTTCGATCTTCTTCTAGTTTTCAGGTTTAAGTTACTAATTAAATGGTTACCATGATAATATATAACTGTTTTCTGTTTAACTATTATGGTAATCATGAAACTGGATGTAAGGATAGCGTCGCTAACCCTGAAGAATCCCATAATGTTGGCGTCGGGCATAGTCGGTACGACTCCGTCCATGCTTACTAGAGCTTACAGAGCTGGCGCCTCTGCTGTAGTTACTAAGTCTATAACGGTGAACCCTAGAGAGGGCTACCCTAACCCTGTAATAGTGGAATTGCGCTACGGTCTCCTAAACGCTATAGGTCTCGCTAATCCCGGAGTTGAAAACTACCTCTCTGAGTGTATTGAGAATAGGAGGACTCTAGCGAAAATTCCCCTGATCTTCAGCATAGCTGGCTCTAAAGTAGAGGACTACGTAAATGTCGCTAAACTAATCTCTGAGGGGAGCGTGGGCAAAGCTCTAGAACTAAACTTATCGTGTCCTCACGTGCGTGAAACCAAGCTGTTTTCCGAAGACCCTAGATTGACAGCTCAAGTAGTTAAGGCCGTCTGTGACGTCAGCTTGCTACCAGTCTTCGTGAAGATAGGGCTAACGACGAACTTTATTGAGGTAGCCGAGGCAGCGATAAAGCACGGAGCTTCGGCTATAACGGCTATAAACTCCATAAAAGCTATGGCAATAGACATAAGCGCCAAGAGACCAGTGCTTTCGTCGATTTATGGAGGTCTCTCGGGACCAGCCATTAAGCCCATAGCTTTAAGGGTGGTCTACGAGCTCTATGAAAACTTTGATATCCCGATAATAGGCGTAGGCGGAATAACGGTATGGCAAGACGTTGTCGAGTTTATGATGGCTGGAGCTACAGCCGCCCAAGTAGGTACAGCACTATACAAGCGAGGCTTTAAGGTATTTAGGGAGCTCGTGAAAGGATTGAGAAGTTACATGGAGAAAGAAGGTTTAAAGGACGTTAAAGATTTGATAGGTATCGCTCATTGAGGTAACGGCCATGTACTACGTCAAGTGCATTTTGAAGGAGAAGAAGGAGGAGGCTAAGCACATTTTCTCTCATACGGTCTACTTCAACGACAAAAGAATTGTCACGAAGCTAAAACCAGGACGTTTTGTAATGGTATGGCTTCCAGGGATAGATGAATTCCCCATTTCTCCATCAGGCTATAGTCTAGAACCTCTAACTATGAAGCTCACGTTTAAGGTTAGGGGTCCTGGGACCGAGGCTCTAGCATCATTAAGACCGGGGGACGTCTTTTTCTTAAGGGGACCTTATGGCAACGGATTTACAGTACCCAATGAAGTGACTCTAAAGACCAGCAATACCGTACTTATAGTTGGTGGAGGGGTTGGCTTAGCACCACTAATGCCATTGATTGAAAGCCTAATTAGTAGCTCTCTGAAAATACACGTTGTCTGCGGGTTCAAGAACTCTGGCGAGGCTTTCTTTATTAAAGAGCTATCGAGTCTCTTGGGAGAGGATCTAACTATAGCGACCGACGATGGAAGCATCGGCTTAAAGGGGACTGCCGTAGATGCCGTTAAGGAACTGCTCAAGTTGAAGCACTTCTCTTACGCTTTCGCCTGTGGTCCTGAAGCGATGCTTTTTAAGCTTCACTCCATGCTCTTAAGCAATGGGATACCGCATCAGATGCTCATTGAGAGGTACGTTAAATGTGCTTTAGGCGTATGTGGCTCGTGCGCCGTGGACGGGATACTATTGTGTAAAGAAGGGCCCGTCTTCAACGATGTTGTTTTGAAAAGCTTAAAAGAATTCGGCCAATTCAAGCGCCTCGCTTCAGGCGTTAGAGAACCAGTAGCTTAGCTTTTTAACCAGTACGTTTATATTGAAGGTTATCTCTATCATCTAGTAAAAAATGGTGATTAAAAATGCCCTCGCACGGTTCATTAACAAAAGCCGGGAAGGTAAGGTCTCAAACCCCTAAGATCCCTCCCAAGCCTAAGAGGAACCCAGTCCCTCGCGTTAGAAATCATAAAGAATACGTGAGAAGGTTTTTAGCTGCACCAAAACAGAAGACTCCATCCACTCAGTAGACCTTTAGTTTTTATTATGCGTTCTCTCACATTAAATCGTTAAGAGTAAGAGCTTTTACCGAAAGTAGTTATTTAGACTTATTATCCTCTAGCAACTTGTCTTCTTATGACAGCTAGGAGAAAACGATTGGTGATGTTGTTGTCGGAAGGAGCGCTTGACGTTCCTCGACCTTTAAAGTCACTAAATGTAGAACCTTATGATAGGGTTCGAATAATTAGGGGACACGTAACGTATGAAGGGCTACTGATGCCCAAGATAGAGGTGCTAGGCGACGATTACGTAATAATAAAGATGGACAACGGCTACAACATAGGCTTTAAGCTTTCCGACGTAAAGGTCGAAGTTGTATCGAAAAGGCACAACCTTCGAGCTGAAGGTAAAGCATCTTTAGCTTTAAAAGCAGGGTTGCCAATGGTTACAGTCATAGGCACCGGAGGTACCATTGCATGCAAGGTGGAGTATAAAACTGGTGCGGTGTACCCATCGCTCTCGGCCGAGGATCTCTATGAGGCTATACCCGAACTAAGCGAAATAGCTGCGATTTCAACACGTACTATCCTAAACATCTTCAGCGAGGATATGAGACCTGAGTACTGGTCCATGATAGCTAGAGCTGTGGCTGAAGAAGTGACGAAAGATCATGTAAAGGGTATTGTGGTAGCCCACGGCACCGACACCATGGGGTACACAGCGGCTGCGCTTAGCTTTGCAATTCAACAAGCGCCTCTACCCATAGTCCTTGTAGGTGCTCAAAGATCGTCGGATAGGCCGTCAAGCGATGCGGCCTTAAACATGCTAGGCGCCACACTGATAGCAGCTTATGCACCTTTCGCCGAAGTGGTTGTGGTCATGCATGAAAGCATAAGTGATGACAGCTTAATAGCTATAAGAGGTACGAAAGCCAGGAAATGCCATACAAGCCGTAGGGATGCATTTAAGCCGGTTAATGATACACCTATTGCTAGGATAACAAGTGATAGGAAGATCATAATCCTAGCCAAGGACTTGAGACCTCGTAGCGAGGACAGGAGCAGCGTCAAGGTCTATCCAGACTTTGACGATAGGGTTGCTCTGATAAAGGTTTACCCAGGAATACCTCCAGAAGCGTTAGAGTGGCCTCTTCACGTTGGTTATAGAGGGGTCGTGATAGAAGGTACCGGGTTAGGGCATGCGCCAAGCTACGTCTTCTCGTCGATTAAGAAGCTGATAGATAACGGTGTAGTAGTTGCTATGACTTCGCAGTGTTTATGGGGGAGGGTCAACATGAACGTCTATAGGACAGGCGTCGAGCTCTTAAGGATTGGAGTAATACCTTGCGAAGACATGTTGCCGGAGACCGCCCTTGTAAAGTTGATGTGGTGTTTGGCTAACGCTAGAGATGAGGACGAAGTCAAGGAGTTGATGTTAACTAACATAGCCGGAGAGATGAAGTCAAGAACCGAGCGCTGAGGCGATCTACGTTGGGCATGTATGAAGAACTGGGCTTGAAGGTCGGCCTCGAGTTGCATCAACAACTCAACACTAAGTCAAAGCTTTTCTGTTCTTGTCCCACCATCCTTAGGGAGGATGAACCAGACATCGTCTTTGTCAGGTACCTTCGTCCAGCTCGTAGTGAGCTCGGAACCATCGATGAAGCAGCCCTCCTAGAATTCGAGAAGGGTAAGTTGTACGTGTATCAGGCCTACTCAGACACTACTTGTCTCGTTGAAATGGATGAAGAGCCTCCTCATGCGTTGAACGACGAAGCTTTAGACATAGCCTTGCAGATAGCTCTCATGCTTAAAGCGCAGATACCCGACGTCATCCAAGTTATGAGGAAGGTTGTAATCGACGGCTCCAATACCACGGGTTTTCAGAGAACGGCTATAATAGCCATCGGTAGTCCTGAGAGTATCATAGAAGACCTCGAAGGCCCGGTCCACATACAAACGATATGCCTAGAAGAAGATGCAGCGCGCAAGATTTCTGAAAGCGAGGACAAGGTAGTCTTTAGACTTGATAGGTTAGGTATACCCCTCATAGAGGTATCGACGGCCCCCGAGATAAGGACGCCAGAACAGGCTCAAAGAGTAGCCTTGAAGATAGGCCAGCTCTTCCGGATACTTGGAAAAGTGAAGCGAGGGCTAGGGACCATTAGACAAGATGTAAACGTTTCGCTGGAAAAGGGAGGGAAAGTCGAGATCAAAGGAGTTCAAGACTTAGAGCTTATATCAAAGGTCGTTGAACTAGAAGTTCAAAGGCAACTTAAACTTCTAGAGATAAGAGATGAGCTTAGAAGACGAGGCGTAATGGAAGTAAATGGCGAGGTAATTGATGTGACTGACGTATTTCAGCACACTCAGAGCAAGATAATCTTGGAAGGAATTCGAAAGGGTCATAGGGTCATGGCCATAAAGCTCGAAGGCTTTTCGGGCCTACTGCGGCAAGAGCTTCAGCCTGGCAGGAGGTTTGGGACGGAGCTAAAGGACTACGCTGTCGTGTGGGGAGGCGTTAAGGGCATCTTCCATACAGATGAAATGCCGGCTTATGGGTTTACTGATGCGGAGGTCGGAGAGCTCAAGAAGAAGCTTAATTGTGGTCCGAGCGACGCAATAGTCTTCGTTGTCGATGAAGAAGAGAAGGCTCTGAAAGCCCTTCAAGCAGTCATGAGACGATGTAGAGAAGCGTTGAAAGGAGTTCCCGACGAGACTAGGGCCGCTAACCCTGATGGAACTACGCGCTACATGAGGCCAAGACCCGGGGCTTCTAGGATGTACCCTGAGACCGACGTTAGGCCAGTCGTAGTGACTAAGGATAGACTCGATAGACTTTCGAAGCTATTGCCGGAGATGCCCGAGCAAAAGCTCAAGAGGTTTATTGAAGAGTACGGGTTAAGTAAGGACTTGGCCCTCTTAATGATAAACTCGTACCGCTTAGACGTTTTCGAAAAGATTGTTTCGACCGTGCCTGAAGTCAGTCCAACCATAGTTGCCACGACACTCGAATATACTTGGAAGAGCTTAAAGAGGGAAGGTATCCCCTTGGATAGGGTTGACGAGCATAAACTTGTAGAGATGTTTAAAGCCGTTGGGCAGGGAGTTATAGCTAAAGAAGCGATACCGGAGATACTTAAACGCATGGCCGAAAACCCTGACTTACCGCTTACAAAGTTGATAGAACAATTAGGCCTTAAGATTGCTTCGCTAAGTGAAATCCGTAGTCTCGTGGATCGCATAATAGAAGAGAACATTGAGCTTATCGAGAGCAAGGGCGAAAAGTCCTTTAGCGTTATAATGGGTAGAGCTATGTCCGTCCTTAGGGGAAGAGCCGATGGAAAGCTTGTGAGCGATATAGTCAAAGAAAGGATAACTCACTTCATGAGATCGAGAGCTGGTGGAAAGTGAAGGTAGCTTGCTTGTGGAGTGGAGGCAAGGACAGTGCGTACGCATGCTACCTAGCTTCTAAAATGGGCTTTAAAGTAGAGAGGATTGTTACCTTTCACCCTCAAGACCCCGAATCAATGCTTTTCCACGTACCGAACGTTGAGTGGACGACATTGCAGGCCAAGTCAATTAATATACCTCAAGACCTTGTGCATGTTCCGAAGGGTCTTGAACTCGAGGTTCTAAGTCAAACACTTCTACAGTTAAAGGAGGAGCATGGAGTTGAAGGCCTGGTCGCGGGCGTAATAGCTAGCAATTATCAGAGAAAAACGCTTGAAGAGGCTTGCAATAAGGCTAAGCTACAGCTCGTAACTCCATTGTGGGGGCACGATCCTTTTGAGATAGTTTACCGCACAATCCATGAAAATTTCCATTCAATAATAGTTGGGGTCTATGCTGAAGGCTTAACGCGACAGTGGCTTGGCAAAGAGATAGATCATGATTTTTTGGATTATATAAGAAAGATCTCGCATCTTTGGAAAGTCCATCCATGCGGAGAGGGGGGTGAGTACGAAACATTTGTGGTCGATGCTCCCTTCTTCACCAAGAGGATAAGGGTAGTGGAAGGTAAGATTACTTGGCATAGGAATTGGGGGGAATTAATAATCTTAAGGGCTGAGCTCGTCGAGAAATGGTGAGAACCAATGGCAGTCGTAGCTTCACTCATGAAGGCACTAAAACCACATGATTATAGGATCCTACAGACGATGGAGAGACTCCATCTTAGGTACGAATACATTCCCGTCGACATTTTAGCAAGACAATTAAGGAGACCAATAGACTCCCTTTTAGAGGACCTTAGCAGGCTTCACGGGCTTGGCTTCCTGGGTCGAAGAAAGCAAGATTATTTAGGGTACTCATTAAGGCAGTATGGACGCGATGCGCTAGCTCTTAAGTATTTTGTGGACAGAGGGGTCCTCGATGCTGTAGGCATAAAGCTCGGCGTTGGTAAGGAAGCTGACGTTTACGATGGTTTATCGCCCTCTGGGTATAGGGTGGCCATAAAGTTTCATAGGGTTGGGAGATCGAGCTTCAAGCAAACCAAGAGACTTAGGGCTTACGGTGACTCCTCTTCGTGGTATAGGCAGTCTTGTACTGCTGCGAAGAGAGAGTACGAGGCCCTCGAAACGCTTTATTCTCTAAATGTTAAGGTACCTAAGCCAATAGCTTACAATAGGCACGCAATCGTGATGGATATAATAATTGGAGACCCACTATACGTAGTCACTGACTTACCAGATCCTCAGCAAGTATTCTCGGAGATAATTGAAAATGTAAAGAAGGCCTACCAAGAAGCGTCAATAATACACGCCGACTTAAGCGAATTTAACGTAGTTGTGAAGCCAGACTTCGACGTCCTCTTAATAGATTGGCCGCAGTGGATCCCTAGGAATCACCCTAGGGGTTTCGAGTACTTAAAGCGCGATGTGACCAACCTGTCGCGCTTCTTTAGTAGGAGGTTCGGCCTAAGTATAGACGTCGATGAAGTGCTAAAGGATATTAGGGGACTCTCTTAATTTTATCCTGCTGTAGCTGGGCACTAAGCATTAACCACTTATTATGAGGTAGAGCCCTTCTTGGCCCTTAAAGGGACGCAAGACAGGCAACGCACGATAATGGGCTTAGACCTAGTTCCATCGCCGCATCACATGCAAGAATATGCTCTGGTCGTAATAAACGAGAGAGGCGCAGTAATAGATCGTAGGGAGAACGTAGACTGGGACTCTATCTACCGCCTCCTCAGGAAGTATCGAGTAGATACTTTGGCTATAGATAACGTTTACGAAATAGGCGAGACCATAAACGACGTCAAAAAGCGTCTAGGTAAGGTTATAGATAAGGTAAGGCTTGTAGAAGTAACCAAGGTCGGTGAACAGCACGTAAAGCTGACGGAACTAGCATTTAAAGAAGGGCTACTTAGCGAGAAGGTATCCCACCTGTCACCTCTACAGGCAGCTGAAGTATCGGCCCTCCTGGCTTTAAGAGGCGTAGGGACGACAATTATTGAGCCTTCAAACCTCAGAACTGTTGTGCTCATCTCCAGAGGGAGAAGTCCGGGCTCTGGAGGTATGAGCCAAGGTAGGTATGGTCGATCACAACGTTCGGCTATTAGGCAAGTGACCAACCTAATCCTCGACGAATTGAGGAAGCGCGTTGACGTCAATGATATAGATTGTTACGTTCAAAAGTCCAAATACGGCCTCGAAAGGAGCGTTTTCGTTGTTAGCTTGCCTCCATCGAAGGTTAAAAGGCTGTTAAAGCCTTTTAGGGAACTAATAAAGAAAAGCGGCGTCAACTTAAGGATAGTAACGAAGATCTCAACTTTCGACGAAAGATGTATAGAGGATAAACACTACGAAGAGAGACCCCTAATTGTTGGGCTGGATCCTGGAATAGTTGCAGGGATAGCAGTAATGGATCTAAACGGCAACCTATTATTCGTAGATAGCGGCTTGGCGCTCGATAGGATGTCTATAGTAAGGATGGCAACAAGGTTTGGAAACCCCGTCGTCGTTGCCTCAGATGTGAGGTGCGCACCAATGATCGTAGAGAAGGTTGCCTCGATACTAGGTTGCCTCGTCTTTACACCGCCAAGAGACCTTAGCGTCGAGGAAAAGAGGCGCATGATACAGGAGCACATAGCCAACTTCAAAGAAATCATCAAGAACTCACATCAAAGAGATGCTGTAGCAGCAGCTTTAAAAGCGTACTTTAACTTCAAGAACAAGTTTATGCAACTTGAAGCTAAGGCGAGAGAGCTAAACCTATCTCGCCTTCAAATAGAGAGGGCGAAGGCCCTCGTCATAAGGGGTTTGACGATAAAGGAAGTCATAGAAAAGGCCTCGTCGGACCATAAGATTGAGAAGAGCCACCCTGCCTTTCACGTAGACCCTGAAGTTCAGAAACTAAAGCAAGAACTTTCAAGGCTTAGAGATAAAGTCGAAGAACAGAATAGAGTGATAAGAGAGCTTGAAGAATCTCGTCTAAGGCTACTTCAACAGTTAAAGGAGAAGGAGACGAAGATAGCAGAGCTTGAAGAATCGCTTATGAAAGCTTCGGTCAAGGCGCAACCGACGTCACAAGAAGATAGTGCTCTAATGAGGAGGCTCGAAATGTCCATGAAGACTATAAGCGAGCTGAAAACTAAAGTGGAGAGCTTAGAGTTGTCTATTGAAAGGCTAAAGAACTTTTTAATGGAAGCTGTAAGAGGGGACGTCCTGATAATTAAAGAGGTCCGCTCTCTAACTAAGAGGTCTATAGAGGAAGCCGTGAGATACGGGGCGTTGGGTAAGGAGGAGGTGATACTGGTAAACGATCCGAGCTCTTCGAACGCTGAAGGCCTTCTCCATCTATTGAAGGTTAAGCCGAAGGCAATAATAACGTCTGTAGAAAAGGTGCCTGAGGAAGTTCGCCTTCTATTGAAGGAGAACTGTATCCCTTTAGTAGATGTAGAGGAAGTTAAAGTAGAAAGGATATTAGACTTCCTCTACGTACCTTCATCGGTCAAAGAATTGATAGAGAGTAAGAAGAAAGTCTTAATGATAGAAAGGGATAAGAACTTGAGAGAGAAACTTAAGGAGATATTGCAGAAGTACCGAGAAGAGAGAGTTAGAGAGCTTGAGGGAAGAACCGCTGGGTCAACGTCAAAGATCTAATGGCGCTTTTAATAGCCAGTCCCGTACATTAACTATGTTATTAAGCTCTGCTTCAACTATACTCTCGACTTCGTACTTTATGGACTCTACTCGCAGTCCCTCCTGGGGTATGACCTTAACGTTTACTATTAGAGGCTTATCGATCGGATACCCTATACGGCTCAACATGTAGACGTAGACTTCCTTGATTCTCTGCGTCTCTTCGTAAATCCTCTTCGCTATATTAGTAGAAACTACGTTGTATATCTTGCCGACGTGGCTGACGGGGTTCTTGCCTGCAACTGCTTCTAGGGACATGTACCTGTTCGGGGTTATGAGACCATTAGCCCTATTCCCCCTACCAGTATTACCGTCATCTCCGGCTTCTGCTGACGTCCCTGTAACGGTCAGGTACACTAGCCCCACTTCAGGTTTATCTGCGGTGTTCACTTTCACATCCACTTCAACGTCGTACTTAGACGCTATCTTCAATACATCCTCCCTAACCTCTTCTTTGATATTCAAGTACTCGTCGAGTGAGTTTATGTAGGAACTTACCATTGCGCAGGCTATAGTTAAGTAGACTTTTTTACCTCTTCTCAACGCTAGGACCTTTATGTCTTCTCCTACGGCAGGGTTCTTCCTTTTATACTCTTGAGAGTTCAACGTTCTCTCAACTTCTAATACGAGCCTTTCAGTTTCGCTAAACGGGGCATATCCAACTCCGAAGGAGGTATCGTTTGCTAGGGGCACTTCTTTGCCCAACTCGAAGACCTTAACGAGATCGACGGATCCTTGCTTAATCTTGTAATCAAAGATCACGTGGTTATCTGGATCTAAGTGCCTAAACGTTTGCTTAATACAGTCTCTCATGGCTTTTAGCGCTAGCGAACCTATTGGTACCATGTCCATGGAGCTCTCCCTCATTACGTGGGTCACTGCGCGACCAGCAACTATGACGTATATAGGTTCGCAGAGCATTCCACCACCAAATTTTGGAACGGCCCTGCCACCTACGATCAAAGCTTTGTCGACATTGTGATGCAGTATCGTACCATAATTTTCCAAGTAGTATTTGCATAGCTCTCGACAGACAGCTTCGGAAATGTTATCTGCTAAGGTGTCTGGGTGCCCTTTACCCTTTCTCTCCACCATTTCTACTTCTTGTTCGTATACAGCCTTTTGGGCAAGCTCTTCTATGGATATGAAACTCTTACAATACAAGACTACCACTCGTCCTTTGCTTTAATATCAAACATGCTGCGCTTACTCTTTTAGCTTTACGAATAAGATATTGCTTCCTCTAATTAGCACTTTGCCGTATTTAGCGATGGGCCCCTTCTCTTCGTTTATTTCTTCGGCATCGTTTAGCAGAAGGTTCATACACTGATCGCACTTCTCAAGAATGCCACGGCAGCTTCTTCCGTCTTTAAGTCTCACTACGATCTCTTCGTTAATTGCCTTCATTAATAACTTCAAGGGATCGCTTTTAACCATGCCGTCTCACTTCTCCATCATACACTTTACCCGTTTGTGACGTTTACTAAAAAATTTTATTGCTGATAACTCATTATGAGAAAGATTTTAGTTGCAAAATTCTTCTTCTATCGCAGGTGTAACTTGTTTGGTTACAACGGTTGAAGCGGCTAGGAGAGGAGTTATAGTAGAAGAGTTTAAAGCTGTTGCATTGAAGGAAGACATCGACGTATCTATAGTTGTGAGGGGAGTAGCTAACGGTAGAATCGTGATACCGAGGAACGTAGCTAGGGAAAACGTTGATCCGATAGGTATAGGTGAAGGCCTTAGGGCCAAGGTAAACGCTAACATAGGCTCCTCCGTAGATCTATCGAACATAGACATGGAAGTCGAGAAGGCACTGCTGGCGGTCAGGTATGGGGCGGATACCGTAATGGATCTCTCGACTTCAGATCAAATGGATGAAATACGCAGAGCTATCATAAAAAGCGTTACGGTTCCCGTAGGCTCGGTCCCGATATATGAAGCTGCACATAGTGCCCTAAAGAAGTATGGCTCCATAGTACACATGACTGTCGACGACGTATTGAAGGCTATAGAGTTACACGCAAAGGACGGTGTAGACTTCATGACTATTCACGCGGGCGTTACTAGGGAATCTGTTGAACTATTAAGGAAGCATACGCGAATAGCCGGAATAGTAAGTAGGGGAGGGGCTATCATAGCTGCCTGGATACTGCACAATGAACGTGAAAACCCTCTACTTGAGTACTACGACTCTGTGCTAGACATGGCTCGAGAGTACGACTTCGCAATAAGCCTAGGCGACGGTCTCAGGCCTGGCTGTCAAGCTGATGCTAACGACGTAGCGCAGATGAGCGAGCTACTTACGGTAAGCAAATTAGTGAAGGAGACGAGGGCGAGAGGCGTACAAGTCATAGTTGAAGGGCCGGGTCACATGCCTTTAAACCAAATAGAGCACCACGTCAAACAAGCAAAAATACTAACGAACCACGCACCTCTGTATACTCTAGGCCCCATAGTGACTGACGTGGCTCCGGGCTACGACCACATAACATTAGCTATAGGGGGAGCCTTGGCAGTAGCTGCAGGAGTAGACTACCTATGTGCAGTCTACCCCTCTGAACACCTCGGAATTCCGTTGCCGGAAGACATAAAACATGGAGTTATAGCGGCCAGAATAGCTGCACATGCAGGAGACATAGTTAGGCTAGGAGAGAAAGCCCTTAAGTGGGACCTTGAGATCTCGAAGGCGAGAGCAAGTCTCGATTGGGAAGCTCAGTTTAAGTTGTCGCTAGACCCCGAGACGGCTATGAAGATTCATAGAAGGGTGCCTTCTAAAAGCCAAGCTTGCTCTGTTTGTGGCGAATACTGTGTGTACCTCATCCTTTCTAAATTTCTAGGTCGAGAGGCGAAGCAAGTAAGCGATAAGAAACCATGTTGCTATGAGTGACGTTAGCGGTTTACCATCATTTCTGCGTAGCTCTTAAGTATTATCTCCTTCTCGGAAATTCCTAGAACCGAGAGGATCTTCGAGATTTCATTACGCGCTCTCTCGACCTCGCTTTCATCTGTTAATATCTCAATTTCAACGAATGAACCTAGACCTTCTACGTCATCTACATTAATTGTATAGTGGTCGAAGCAAAAGCTTAACCTCCTCTTTCTAATCACTAAGCTCTCTTTAAATCCTAGGAGGTTCAGGAGCTGTACGAGATTACCAGTGTCTTTCTCTTTAACTTCTACTTCGATCTCTAAGTTCTCCTTGAAGCCGTCGCCAGCCCTCTTAGTCTTGAAGATAAGCTTAGTTCTACCATTGCTCTTCCGGAGTTTAAGGGTCTTATTGTTTCCGAATGAAGGATCGTTAATGCTAATGAAGAACAGGTCCTCTTCCTCATAAGCCTTTTCCATTGAGTTAATCCTTCTAAGCTTCTCCAATATAAGTTGCTTCTCACGCTCGCTGACAGGTACCTTAGCTTCAACCTCAATCAATCTAAGTTCTCCTCTACTTGATGTAGTAAAGACCATAGGGCCCCTATTTCCCTTCTACTTCTCAACACCTTAGAGAGCCTTTTGGCTTCATCCGTTCTTCCCGACCTTTTGAGCATCTTTATTATCCTAACCAAAGCCTTAACGCCATCAGAGTTAAGTTCACCTCGGCTACTTAGGGCGTCAAGCTTGCTTAGGACATCCCTTACCGACCTCTTGACTTCAACAATGTACTTAGCGTTCTCCTTCATGTCAACCATAAAGTTCTTCCCTTACTTGTTAGTTAAAGCTATTTACTTCCATATAAACAATATAGACAGTTGAGAGCGTAGCGGTGGATCTAGTTGTGCGGGATTTTTGGTTGTACTTCGCTTAAAGAGGGCGTCTCAAAGTTAATTTACGTTTCTCTGAAAAAGCTAGAGTATAGAGGGTACGATTCTGTAGGCTTGGCAACCACGTATGGCGGGTATATATTTTTAAAGAAGGATCAAGGAAAGATAGAAGAAGTGGACAACAAGCTCCGTCTCGATACGTTGCCGGGAAGGTGCGGAATAGGACATACTCGATGGGCTACTCACGGTGCGCCTTCGAAGGAAAACGCTCATCCGCTAACGGATTGCGAAGGTAAAATAGCAGTAGCTCATAACGGAATCATAGAGAACTGTCTAGAGTTACGTAAAAAGCTAGAGCTTGAAGGTCACAAGCTCCGCTCTAGAACCGATAGTGAAATTATAGCCCATCTGGTAGAGGAACTAATTGGTAAAGGGTTTACATTAAAAGAAGCTGTTAGGCAGGCGGCGCTAAGCCTAAGGGGCTCCTCGGCCTTCGTAATCATCTCTGCGCTATTGGAGGATACTATTGTCTGTGTCAGGATGGGAAGTCCCTTGGTTATAGGTCTCTCGCACGACTTCGTGTGTTGTTCATCCGACGTGCAGGCTCTCCCTCAAGAAGTGGAAGGTATCATAATAATGAATGAAGGGGAACTTGCAGTACTTACGCCGAAGGCGGTAATTATCGAGGATCTTGAGTCTGGACGCTCACTACCGCTCAGGACCTTGACTAAAGAAAGCATAGTTTATTCAGCTGATAGAGGAAGCTTTGCCCACTACATGATTAAAGAAATACATGAAGAGCCTCAAGTTGCGTTAAACATCATTAATGCACCCCATCAATTTGTACAGAACCTAGCTAGCGAACTCCTAAAGTCTGATAGAGTGTACTTAATTGGCTGTGGAACATCATACCACGCTTGCATCTTCGGCTCTTACGTACTGCGCTTTATGGCCGACATCGACGCCTACCCTATAGTGGCGTCGGAGTTTAATGGTAATTACATAAATTTAAGAGGCAAAACGGCCGTGCTAGCCATATCTCAGTCCGGAGAAACGGCCGACGTATTGCAAGTCTTGAGGTTACTTCAAGGAAAAGACGTCAAGTTGCTAGCCTTAACTAATGTTATGGGGTCTTCGATAACAAGGCTTGTTTCATCATATGTAGGGCTCTATGCAGGCCCCGAAATGGGAGTAGCCGCTACTAAGACCTTTCTAGCTCAACTATTAATGCTCACGAGGATAAGCTTAGAGGCCGCAAAGATCAAGGGTCTAAATAATGACATCGTTTTAGGCGCTGAACGATTCTTGATTTCCTCGCCAAGGCTTATAGGGCGAGCCGTCAAGGTCAATGAACCAATAGCGATGAGCATATCAGCGAACCTATCTTTAAAGGATAGTGCCTTCTTCTTAGCAAGAGGCGTGAACATAGTCACAGCCCTTGAAGGAGCCTTAAAACTTAAAGAGATAAGCTATGTTCATGCTGAGGGCTATCCTGCCGGAGAGTCTAAGCATGGTCCAATAGCTCTCGTAGACAAGGGCTTTCCATGCATTTTCATTTGCCCCCGCGACGAGACTTACGGTAAGATTGTAGGCAATATAATGGAGATGAAAGCTAGGGGCGCCTTCACAATTTCATGCGTAGAAGAAGGTGATAAGGAGGTTAAGGAGATTTCAGATAAAATTTTCGTACTTCCCGAGGTAGACGTTAAAATATTAACACCCATACTTCACGTAATACCACTCCAACTTCTAGCTTATTACGTTGCCGTTGCAAGAGGATATGATCCCGATAAGCCTCGAAACCTCGCTAAATCTGTTACAGTCCCTTAAGCCTTCTTAGATCTATTGTATCGAAGACCTCTGGACCGGTGCTGATTATTGTTATTGGAATCTTTAGTTCTTCTTCAACGTTCTCTATCCATTCCTTAGCTTCACGTGGTAGCTTATCGTATTCTCTAACTCGTGAAGCTCCGGGGAAGAGCGTGTCTATCCTGGTTATGGCTATTTGGGTTGCGCTGTTAGCCATGACAGCCCTTTTGGCTAATTCAAAGTTAAATGGTGCAACCCTCCTCTTCCTCCCAGTCACGGTTGCAACTTCTATGAGCCCTAGCCTTTGAGCCTCTTCTTCTGAAAGTTCGCCGGGTAGTGGTCCGCTTCCAACCCTAGTCACATAAGATTTAAAGACTACAATAACCTCGTCGACCATCTTAGGACCTATACCCACCTCACTGCAGACGGCTGAAGCAGTTGTATCGCGACTTGTGACATAAGGATAAGTCCCGTGGTAAAGAGATAGATAGTACCCCTGGGTCCCCTCAAGGAGCACGTTATGACCTTGATCAAGTGCCCTCCATACTAGTGTAGGCACATCATCAAGATAATCCCTTAGTTCTCCTACATCGCGAGCGAGCCTAGCCACCCTCCTGACTCTATCAACTATTGCGGCTCCAACGCCTTGGCCCGTCGATCCTATCTTGGACATTAAGTGTTCATCTTCCCGCTCCCTCTTTACATGTTCTTCTTCGATTATGGAGGCTTGTGGGTCTATCTTCAACCTGTCTTTAGCTTTAGTGAGTTCAAGCTCCCTCATTAAAACGTCGATTCTCAAATTGGCTCCAGCCGCTATGCATAATTCGGCTCGAGGGTTTACAAACCCGCAAGGTATAATCCTCAACTTGTATTCCTTGTTATTGTACATTACAGTGTGGCCTGCGTTAACCGACCCTGTTCTAACAGCTACTCTGACGTCATCTTTAAGTGCCAAGTAGGCACATACTTTTCCTTCTAGGGGGCTAAAGCCTTTCCCTCGTCCCCGAAAAAGCCTCCTACAACTACCGTCAGCAAGCCTCTAACCCCCAGAATGGTCCTAAAACCTTATCGTAAACTTCTTTTATAACTCTTAGACCGCTTTTCTTCACACTCTCCGACGAGGTTGTGCTGCCTTCTTCAATTATAGGCAAGTCTATAAGGTACGCAATTATATCGTACACTCCTCTTGCAAGGCCCGGGCCATATCCTCCTTCAAGCACGAACATTATCTTTTTCGTCACACATTCATCCATCATTTTCTTGACGAACTTGGCTACCTTTAGGAAGGAGTTTAATGAAAGGTTCATCGATGTTATCGGGTCATCCTTGTGGGCATCAAATCCGGCTGATAACAATAACACTTCCGGTCTATACTCTCTAACGACCCTTTCTACAACTTTATCTAGCGCTACTTCGTAGAGGTCGTCACCTGTAAAAGGAGGTAGCGGAACATTAATGTTAAAACCTTTCCCCTCTCCTTCACCGACTTCATCAACAAACCCTGTACCGGGATATGCTGTCCTTCCATCTTGATGCGTACTTATATAGAGAACGTTATTGTAGCTGTAGAAAATCTCTTGAGTACCATTTCCGTGGTGACAATCAAAGTCGAAGATTGCTACCTTCTTAAACCCGTACTTGTCGAGTAAATGCGTTGCTGCTATAGCGATATTGTTAAATATGCAAAAACCTAATGTCGGAGCCCCTAAAGCTGCCCCACTCCTACCGGCGTGGTGTCCTGGAGGCCTCTCTAAGGTGAAGCAGAAGTCGAAGCCTTCTTCTATCAGTTTCTTGCATCCTAATACTGCTGAACCAGCAGCATAAAGTGCGACTTCAAAACTATCCTTTGATACGGGCGTATCCGGATCAAGGTACCTCTTGCCATCTGTAATGGTTCTATCTACCCACTTAATGTAATCAATGTCGTGAACTGCAGCTACTTCTTCTATCGATGCCTTAATTGCTCTTTCAACCTTAACTTTAGATAGTACCCCTCTCCCCTTTAGCTCATTAATGACTTCAATGAGCCTTTGCGGCCTCTCAGGATGATGAGGACCCGTGTCATGCCTCAAAAACACATCATCATATATTATGCAGAGTTTAGAAGTCATTAGTCGAAACACCACTCGTTTTTAAGCTTTAAACTTTAAATAATCTTTTCACATCATTGAGAAGTTGGTGCAAATGAGTTGAGCTCTAGAGTTGAACTAAAACCTACGCGAATGGAGCTAATAAATTTAAGGCGTAGAAAGAGACTCGCCGAAAGAGGTCTTACTCTTCTTAAAGAGAAGCGCGACGCCCTAGTTATGGAGCTGTTGTCATTGGCCAAGGAATACCAGAATGTCATGCTCGAAGTAAGGGAGAAAATGGAGAAGGCATTAAGCTACCTTGCGCTGGCTAGGGCTGATGTAGGCGTATTTAAACTTAACGAGATAATAGCTACTTTGCGGTCTCAAGTAGCCATAGAAATTAGGACGAGAAGCATAATGGGGGTCACGACGCCTATGTTTAAAGTTGTACAGAAGGTGGAGACAGACGTTCCGCCATATAGTCTTCCAAGCACCACTACCTACATAGATGAAGCCGCTAAAGCCTTCAGGGAGTTATTTGTAACGATAATAAGGCTTGCAGAGATTCAAGCAGTAGCCAAAAGAATAGCTGAAGAGGTCGAAAAAGCCAAGAGGAGGGTCAATGCCCTTGAGCACGTTGTTATACCTATGATCGAGAAAAATATCAAGTTCATAGAACTCTATCTAGATGAGCGGGCTCGCGAAGATATTTTTAGGTTAAGGCTTCTCAAGAAGAAGCGTGTAAAGAAGTAGTTTTTCCTACTTGCTCCTCAGGTACAATATTGCTCGTGCTAGATCGCCCTTGGTCGCTTTCAATGCCTTTCTAGCCTCTTCAAGACTTACGCCAGCTTGAGATGCAACTAATTGAACGTCCTCCTCTTGTATATTCGGCTCCTCTTCAAGTACTAGAGCTCTTTCTTCAACTTCGCCCGTCACTTGGAAAACCGTTTGATCCCCCACCTTCATGCTAGTAACCTGAGGTTTCCTTACGACCAGCTCTCTATCTCGAAATTTAAATACGACGCTCTCAACGCCTTCGAGCTGTTCAACTGATATTCCAGCCTTCTTAACTGCTTGCAACATCCTCTGTAGCTCTCTCGGGCTTATCCCCCTCACCTTCAATCCCCCTCCTAATTTTCACTGCCACGCCTAAATTAAATGCTAGCATTTCGTAACCAGATAGTATGGCTCGGCCAACAGCCAACAGATCGTCTCTTTCGTCAACTACGAGGACCTCGTCGCCACATCGAATTTCTGGGTCAACTCTAATTACATGCTTCGCAAAAACGCTCTTCCCTTTTTTTATGAAATCTTTCACTTCCTCTTTAACGACTACCCTAAGCTTGGGTGGAGGGAAGTGCTTCAATAGGAGCTTAGCCCCCTCAATCGTTAGTGCCAAGAACCCGTCATTCCATCTAACTGTTGCTAGGAGCCTTCCTTCAGAGTCGTATACGTATCGTGGTTTTCCAGTCCTCTTTGAGACCTCCACTCTAAGTCCTCTTGAAGCCAGCGCTTCGCCAGCTCCAGCTCCGAACTGGTAATCGGCACGCATCTTCACCGATTCCACTAAAATTTTCTCGCTTAAGCAGGCCACAATACATTTTAGCTTAAAGTTGTAGATTAATATCTAGCGTTGCGAGGTTTAGAAAATGTTGTGCGAGCTTTGTGGCAAACCAGTAATGGGGAAACCAGTTAAAGTTTGGATTGAAGGGGCGCAATTAACGGTTTGTCAACGATGTTCCCGCTATGGTTCTATCGTGAAAACCGGGACCGCAACTACTGTCCGTCCACAGGTTCAATTGAAGCGTAGAGGGGTAAAACTAGGCGTCGAGAACCTAGTTTTGGTTAATAATTACAGTGCCCTCATCCGTCAAGCGAGGGAGAGCATGGGCTTAACGCAAGCCGATTTAGCGCGTTTGATAGGCGAGAAAGAGTCCATAATACGTAGACTTGAGGGTGGTCGTATGGCTCCTACACTGGAGCTTGCTAGAAAGCTCGAGAAGCAATTGAAGATAAGGCTATACGAAGAGGTACACGAAACCCAAGAAGTGCCTAGGCCTCAGAGCTTTCAGCTAACTTTAGGTGATGTAGCAGTAATAAAGGAACGGAACGAGTAAACCCCCTTTATCTGCCAACTAGAATTGTTGTTCAACAATTTCAACTTTCTCGATTATTTTTTTAAGAAGGAAGCTTACGTTGACGCCCTTCCTAGCGCTGATGGGCACGATGTCGCATTGAGGTGCCAAGTCCTTTATTAATTTTAACGATTTTTCAAGTCGTGAATCTCCTATTAAGTCTATCTTGTTGGCAGCTATTATTACGGGCTTGTTGTCGCCTGCTATCTCAGAGATTATCGACAGCGAAGTCGTAAGCTTCCTCTCAATTTTTGAGGCAGTCTCGGAAGAATCTATCAACAACGTTACTACGTCAGAGAGCCTTAACTCTACAAGCGTTGCGTGGAACGCATCAAGTATTAAGTGCGGCATTTCATCGATGAATCCGAGAGAATCTACAACTATGAAGTCCTTACCTTGTGCATTAACTCTCCTAGCGCAAGTCTCGAGTGTTGTGAAGGGCCCGAGACCCGTCACCTTGCCCTCCTTAGTTAGGAGGTTAAATAAGGTGGTCTTACCCGACTGAGTGTAACCCGTTAATGTAACTATCGGTAAACTTATCTCCTTACGTTGAAAGACTAATTTTTCCTGCCTCTTCTTCAATTCTTCCAGCTTATCTTCTATAAGTTTGATTCTCCTTCGGGCAAAGGAAAGGTAAGCCTTATAAGGATAGCCTCCAAGCGACCCGAAACCCATTTTCTCGCTACCAAAGCCCTTTAACCTGACGAGCTCTCGAGCCCAAGGCAATGTATACCTTAGCCTAGCGAGCTCTATCTGAAGCTTTGCCTCCGAAGTAGAAGCCCTCTTATCGAAGATGTCCAGGATCAACAGTACCCTATCCAAGATGTTCACATCGAGGCCTAACTCCTTTTGTAGCCTAAAGTATTGTCCGGGCTTTAATTCGTTAGCGAAAACTACGGTCTTTACGCCATACCTTTTTAGCCTTTCCTTTAGTTCCTGAAGCTTTCCCGGTCCTATTAGGAACCCAGCGTGAGGCCTTTCCCTTATCTGGATTACCTTGTCGACAACTATGAAGCCTCTGTTCCTCGCTAGCTCCTCGACTTCCTGAAGCCTGAAGTCATCATTTCTCTGGAAAACTCCAATGATTATAGTCTTCTCCAAGTCCGTCACCTTAAGATCTTGACCTTTTTGCCTCTAGGGCTGGGTTCGATTTCAATCCTTCCACCCTCAAACTTGAAGTTAAATTCTACTCCATTGTAGAACCAGTCGAGAAACACGGCTACAGCTGCTACTTCGCTATGTGGTTGATTTGTTACGGAAACGTTAAAGTCTGCTACTTCGTAGAAGTATTTAGGGACTTTAGGCCCTCCAACAAGCACCATTAGCCTTTCCTTACGTCTAATCTCCTCTATGATTTGGGGGAGGGGGATGCCGTACATGGTTAAATGTACTATGCAGAAGCCCTCTTCCTTCGCCCCCTTTATGACTTTGTTAATATCGATCCCGGTCTTCACTACAAATTCTCCGCCGAACATTCTATTTACTTGAATAACCTTCTGCTCCAACTTTTCATCTTTCCCATCAAACCATATCTCGCGGGCCCCAAAAGCTCTAGCGACAAGCGCCAAGTGCGTACTAACTCTTTTATCTCGAAGGGGTCTATGACCATACCTTACTATCACTATTTTTGGTCGGCACATCGGTTATTAATTTAATAAGCATTTTTTTAAACTTGCTAGGGGCATTATACCTGGGTGGCAGAGAATTCATGGTTTCGGAGCCCTCAGAGCAATACGATAAAGAGTTGACAAACGTACTATTGAAGCTGATTGCAGTACTTTGTGGCAAAGACGCCATCGAAGTAGTCAAAGTGTTACTTAACGAGAAGGAGATGAGTGACGAGATACTAGCCGAGAAAACGGGTATGAGACTTAACCAAGTTCGACGAATCCTCTACGACCTTCTGGACAAGCACGTCGTGACTTACCAGAGAGGGATAGATGAAGAAAGGGGTTATTACGTGTACACTTGGTCTCTGAATAGGGACGGCCTAAAGGAGATAGTGAAGGAGAGAAAGAGGCTAGTCTTAGAGAGACTGCGCGAGAGAATTCGATACGAGGAGCAGAACATGTTCTTCGTTTGTCCCAACAGTTGTACTGGTAGGATGCCCTTTGATAAGGCTTTGGATCAACAGTTTAAATGCTTGCGTTGTGGCGCAGTACTGCAAAGCTTCGATAACACCAAGATGATTGAGAAGTTAAGGGCAAAAATAGAGGCGTTAGAGAAGGATCCTTAAGCGTAGTTACGATGTAGAGTTACCTCCTAGAGAGCTTAAAGGACAAGATACGTAAGTTTTATCTTACCTTAGGGGTAGAACCAATCCTTGTGGGTTTTATGAAATACATTTTCATTACAGGAGGTGTTTTATCAAGCGTAGGTAAGGGGGCCGTGACTGCTTCGATAGGCAAGATGCTCCAGGTTAGAGGCTTTTCTGTAACGGCAATAAAGATAGACCCATAGGCCTTAGGGGCCGGGTAAACATAAACGTTGATGCTGGAACAATGAACCCATAGGCTCTGAGCTGGAGGCTTAGAGCCGGGTATATATGCATGGCGAGGTCTTCGTGACGGAGGATGGCGGCGAGGTAGACCTAGATCTCGGTCACTATGAGCGTTTTCTCGATATAGACCTATCAAAGGACAACAACATTACGACTGGACAAGTGTACATGGTGGTCATAGAGGCCGAGAGGAGGGGGAAGTACCTCGGCAAGTGCGTACAAATAATACCTCACATAACCGACGAGGTGAAGAGGAGGATAAGGTTAGTAGCTCAGAAGAGCAACGTGGACGTGACGCTCGTAGAATGTGGAGGCACAACGGGGGACATAGAGGGACTCCCCTTCCTTGAGGCTATAAGGCAAATGAGACTTGAAGAGGGCTTTTCGAACACGCTCTTTGTTCATGTAGCCTTAGTTCCAATATTGGAAGTAACTGGAGAATTTAAGACGAAACCTCTACAACACAGCGTCCAAGAGCTTAGACGCATAGGTATACAGCCCGACATCGTAGTGGCAAGGTGTAAGCAGCCGCTAGACGATGAAGCCAAGAAGAAAATAGCGCTTTACAGCAACGTCCCTGAAGAGGCGGTGTTCACGTCTTACGATGTGGACTGCATATACGAGCTTCCAATAATACTTGATGGACAGGGAATGGGCGCTTACATATGTAAGCGGCTTACGCTAGATGGATGTAAAGCCGACTGGTCTTCGTGGAGGGAGATAGTTGAGAGGTATAGAAGTTTTAAGTACGAAGTCGAAGTATGCATGTGCGGTAAGTACACGAAGCTAAAGGACTCTTACATAAGCATAATAGAGGCCTTAAAGCATGCGGGCGCAGCCCTTGAAACTAAGGTTAACATGACATGGCTCGAGGCAACAACGTTCGAACAAGGAGAGGGCATACCTCGAGAGTTTCAGGATATTTTGAGTTCCTGTGATGGCATAATAGTACTGCCGGGCTTTGGGGCCCGTGGGGCAGAAGGTAAGATTAAGGTCATCAGATACGCAAGGGAAAACAAGGTACCGTTCCTGGGCATATGCTTTGGAATGCAACTGGCAATTGTAGAGTTTGCACGAAACGTTGTAGGTCTCAAAGAAGCAAACACAACAGAACTTGATCCGTCAACGTACCACCCGGTTGTTGACCTCCTACCGGAACAGCACTACGTTAAGGAAGTAGGTGGTACTATGAGACTCGGGGCTCAGGCAACCGTGCTTGAACCCGGAACGAAAGTCTACGAGCTTTATGGAAGGCCGATAATATTTGAAAGGCATAGGCATAGGTACGAGGTCAACCCGACCTACTGGTCTGTACTTCAAAGCCACGGTTTGGTCTTCTCCGGATATAGCATTGATAAACGGAGGGTGGAGTTCATAGAGCTCAGGGACCACCCATTCTTTGTTGCAACTCAATCGCACCCAGAGTTCAAGTCGAGGCCCAATAGACCCTCACCCATATATTACGGCTTCGTGAAGGCCTGCCTCGAGCATAGGCTTAAGAGATTATCAGCTCCGAAATGCTGATGGTCAAAGGCTATGAACGCTTGAACGAAGCATAAGCTTCTCGCATCGCTTCTACGAACCTCCTCGTAGCCTCTTCGGGGTTTGAAGACCTTGTTATCGCTGAGCCTACAATTATTATCTTGCAACCACTTTTGACCAATTCTCTTATGTGCTCAAGCCTAACTCCGCCGGCTACAGCGACGGGTACCTTCACGGAATTGACTACTTCCTCAACGAGCTTTATCTTCCTAGTTACGTCCCTCTCCCTCATTTGCGTACTTATGCCCATATGCACGCATATTATATCGCATCCCAACTTCTCAACCTCCTTTGCCCTGGCGAGTGGATCCTGTACATTTATCAGGTCACACATTATCTTGACGTTGTACTTCCTAGCAGCACCTACAGCATCTTTAATAGTGTAGTCGTCGGTAGCGCCCAACACCGTAACTACATCAGCCCCAGCTTCGGCTGCAAGCTCCACTTCGAGCCAACCCGTGTCAAAGGTTTTGAGGTCGGCTACTATAGTAGCATAAGGGAACCTCCTTCTAAACTCCTTCACTGCTTCTAGGCCAGCGGACTTTATGAGTGGGGTCCCAACCTCGATGATCTCGGCTCCTCCTCTATAGCAGGCCTCGGCTATGCTTAGCCCATCTTTCATATACCTTTCATCTATTGCTACCTGTAGCTTGGGCCCCGTGTAGAGGGGCTCGAGACCTAACTGCTGGAGCTTCTTGTCTGTGGGTACTCCGTGATAGTTCCAGCCTCTAATAGCATAATAAGAATCGATTAATCTCGTTAGGTCGACAACTTCTCCCTTGGATGCCCCCTCTCTCAACTTTTCATTTAAGAAGCGTAGCGGCAGAGCGTCGTGGCTTCTATCGAAACCCTCTCTGGCGTTGAAGAGCCTTTCCAAGTTGTATATCCTCTCTCCTATCTTGTAGAACTCCTCTTCGTCAACGTAGAAACCAGTTGCTGTTGTTAGTAGCCTCGCGTAATGGGTTGGCTCGTAAGCCAGCGTCGAGAATAAGGCTAGCATTGTAAATTTGCACATTATCAACGAGTCTATTACGGCCGAGACGTCCTGCATCCTCTTGACGAGCTCTGCCTTACCCTCATAGGACAGAGGATCTATGTACTTGGGGACGCCAAGGATCTCGCTGATCACGACGTAGGCCCTTAAGTGGCACCCTCCTCTATTAGAAGTTGCGTAAGCTAACGCCATCCCTTTAGCTCCTCGAGGATCGTAAGCTGGTAGCTCTAGACCCTTTACGTGGGCTGCTATGTCTTCGGCGTTAAGCATCTTTGATATTCGGCTAACGCCTTCGCCCACGATTTTACCTAGACCTCTCCTATACGCTGTATCGACTATAACCTTTAGTAAGGAGTCCGAATTGCCAAAATTGAGTTTTATGTTCACTTCGCTAAGCTTCTCTAATAGTCCCTTCTCATAACACTCCATTAAGAAGCCTACGGTGTTCCCCAGCGAAATCGTATCAAGACCCAATTTATTGCATAAGTCGTTTGCTCGAGCTATGACGTTAATATCCGATATACCGCAATTCGGCCCTAAAGCCCATACACTTTCGTATTCTGGGCCCGAGGATATGACTTCCTTCCCATCAACAGTGTACTTCACTAAGCGGCCGCACGCTATTGGACATCCGTAACATGCCGTCCTCTTCACGAGCATTACTTCAGTTATCTTCTCTCCGCAGACTTCTTCTGCTTTATCGTAGAAGCCTCGCGTAAAGTTGTAGGAAGGAAAGACGCCTGCCCTATTCATCAGGTGCACTAGGAATGCCGTGCCGTAGCGCCCTAAGCTATCTCCGGTAATCGGATTCCCCCTTAACACGTCGAGCGTCTTCCTAACTTCTTCATTGAAAGCCTTTGGATTAGCTACTTTAACTTCGCCGGTCCCCTTAACTGCTATAGCCTTTAAATTCTTGGATCCCATGACTGCGCCTAGGCCACCCCTACCCGCGGCCCTGTGTTTATCGCTTATGATGCAAGCAATCTTTACGAGGTTTTCGCCAGCTGGACCAATACAGCAAACCTTAACGTCCTCCAGCTTTAAATCTCTCTTTATTTCCTCTTCCGTAGCATCTGTTTCAAGACCCCAAATCTTACTTGCATCTCGTAGCTCGACTTTTCCGTCAGCAACGAATAGGTATACGGGGCTAACGCTCTTTCCTCTAACTATTATTCCATCGAAGCCAGCTTTCTTCAGCTCAGGTCCCCATGACCCTCCGCACTGAGAGTCAAAGATTGTGCCGGTCAAAGGTGACTTCGAGGATACAGCAAATCGACCTGATGTAGGCGCCCTTGTCCCAGTCAAGGGCCCAGTCATAAACACTAGGATGTTTTCCTCATCTAGAGGGTTAGTACCTGGCCTTAACGAGTCGAAGAGGAACTTCGCCGAGTATCCTCGGCCGCCCACGTACTTCATAGCTATATCCCAGTTGAGATCTACGATGGTCACGTCGCCACTAGACAAATCTGCATCTAGTATTTTGCCTGTATAGCCGCTCAACCTTGATCCCTAACGATTCTCTTCACTTCTTATTAAAAAATATAGTTGAGTGCTTGCGGTATTTTCGTTGTGAAAGTTAAAGTTGAGGTCTTTGGGTCCTTGAGGGAAGTTATGGGCTGGAAGAGCATTGAAGTAGAGTTAAGTGAAGACTCGACGTTAGGGCAACTCCTTGAGCTTCTCGTAGAACAAAAGCCCGAGGTGCGGGAGCTTATATTTGAAGGTGGCGAGTTGAAGGATTACTTAAAGGTACTAGTGGACGGGAGGGACTGTAGGCTCCTAGGAGGCTTAAAGGCTAAGCTTAACGACCTTTCTATAGTATCGATATTTCCTCCAGCCGGAGGGGGCATGGAAGCCTAGCTTTATGTCTCCTTCTCCCTCTTCCTTAAGCTTAGGCACTGGGGATCAGGTTTTTCGCAATGTCTTTTTGCATCGCTTAAGCCGACGAATATCGCCCCACAATACTTGCACTTAAACACCCTCCCCACGTTCTCCATTCGAGTTAAGGTTATCTCCTTAGGCAATCCCTCATCGCTCAATGGTTAGAACCCTCCTCAAACTTATTTCCTCCAACAAGTAAAACCCTTTCTTCTCAAGGCCGTATCTTCTAAACGGTTTAGCTAGGTGCCTCATTGACCTCGGTGGAGGCAGATACATTCCTTCGACGTCTCTTCGAGGAAGCTTTAAGGACGTCTTGAAACCTTCAATAGTCTTAAAACCACACTTGCTACACTTATAGCCTCCTCTCCTTCCTAAGCTCTTTAAGCTTTTTCGACACTTTGGGCATGAAGGGTTCTTCTCGACAACTTTTTCTATAGCTCTCAGGACCACGAGCTTCTCAAGGTTTATAGATAACAGGTCCGTACTCGGAAGTCTCCTAACCCCACCGTAGACCTCTACTTCATCGCCTACTACGAGCTTCTCGGCCGCTCGCTTTATATCGCCCGACTGCTTGTAAGCAGCGCAATAAAATTCGTCCCCTCCATCAGATACCGTAAATATAACGTGCCCCCCACTTATGACTTTTGGTTTGGAAGCTACTTCCCCCTTTATACATATCGAGTAGTAGGGCTCTACGTCCCTTATCCTTTTAACTTTTAGGTAGTGGCAGTCAGTCCCTTGATTGCTCCTAAATAGCAGAGAGCCTACGGGCACGCTATTGATCTTCAAGATCCTCGAAGCCTCAAATAATATTTGAGGATTTTCCCCTCTAATGCCGTAAAGGACTGGGTCGGGCCCACGCGGTGTTATTAGAATTCTACCCGTTTCTGGATCTACATTGTTGAACGTGTAGGGCCACGTCTCGAGCTCCATAGTCCAAACACTGTTGTAATCTACTAACCTACCGGCCCCCTCATCTCTATAGGTCAGGAGCTCGTACGTATGATCGCCCTTCATTAGGGAGCCTATAGCAGCTAAGGAGCCTATGAGACCTAAACCACTTCTAGTCTTAATGACTTTAACGTCGTGCTTCTGCGCTAGATCGACCGCTTCGCGCCAAGGTACTACGCGGTTTAAAGCGATTTCGTAGAAGTCCAAGAAGTCTTCATGAACCTCTCCATGTAGTATCGCTACTACAGGGTCGCAGTCGTAAAACCTTTCAGTGTAGCTCTTTAGCTTTGATTGGAGTAGCTTCATGAAGTCTAGGATTTCACTGCTTAGAATTTTCATCCTTAAACATACAGCGCCGTTACCTCTAGTTTTCCAAGGTATGTTGGGGTTTAGCCTTGCTAAGATAGGATAATCCAGTAGCTTAACTTCAAACCGCTTAGCGACTTCTCTAAGAACCTCGAAGGCGAAGTGCGTCGTACACCCACCATTCCAAGAATCTACGCTATCAATACCTACGTGGAGGACGTCGTAGGACACACTTTAGCCTCCAATCTCCTAGAGGATGTACGTCTTACTAAGCTTAAATATCTGAAGTCCCCAGCTTCTACACGGGTGCCGGGAGAGGTCGGGCAGCCTTCGGGCGCTCCGTGCGCCTGAGGAAAGTCCCCCTCCGTCGGGGAGCGCGGCGCCGTAAGGCGCCAGCCGAGAGGCTGGGGGTTAAGCCAAAGAAACGACACGCCTACCAACTTATGGCCATGATGGGCCCAAAACCTTGAGGACGTTGGTAGAAGCGTTGAAACGTGGCGACCCCCGCGCGGAATAAGGTGTGCCACGATGAGCCCCCGATGAGTGGCGTACCGCATTAGTCGGATGCTGCTTAAACAGAAGGGGGATTACGAACCTCACCCGGCACCTCATCAACTGCAAGCAAAACCTCTACGAGACCTCCTATTCGAGGCGCACCTACCTCTATGTGACGTAAACAATATATAGGTTGCAATCACTATTCCTTATGCACCACGGTGGCGGTGTCGAACGGACTGTGAGGGGCTTCTTCTGGCCCCTAGAATGAAAGTTCGACCTCCAGCCGTGGGATACTAGTGGGGATCCAAACAAACCGAGCCCATTGAAAGCTCGGATGTTTGGGTCCGACGTGGGGTTGGCGGAGCCCGGTTATCTAGGATGACCCCGCTAGGGGTCTTGCGGCCGCTCTTCCGAACCCGGTTGATCCTGCCGGACCCGACCGCTATCGGGGTGGGGCTAAGCCATGCGAGTCGCGCGCCCCGGGCCATGGCGGGGCGCGGCGCACGGCTCAGTAACACGTGGCCAACCTACCCTCGGGACGGGTATAACCCCGGGAAACTGGGGCTAATACCCGATAGGCGATGGCTCCTGGAATGGGCCTTCGCCTAAAGGGGCCTGAGGCCATGCTCCTCAGGTCCGCCCGAGGATGGGGCCGCGGCCCATCAGGTAGTTGGCGGGGTAACGGCCCGCCAAGCCGATAACGGGTACGGGCCGTGAGAGCGGGAGCCCGGAGATGGGCCCTGAGACAAGGGCCCAGGCCCTACGGGGCGCAGCAGGCGCGAAACCTCCGCTATGCGGGAAACCGCGACGGGGTCACCCCGAGTGCCACCCGAAGAGGGTGGCTTTTCCCCAGTGTAATGAGCTGGGGGAATAAGCGGGGGGCAAGTCTGGTGTCAGCCGCCGCGGTAATACCAGCCCCGCGAGTGGTCGGGACGTTTATTGGGCTTAAAGCGTCCGTAGCCGGTCCAGCAAGTCTCTCCTTAAATCCCACGGCCCAACCGTGGGGCTGGGAGAGATACTGCTGGGCTAGGGGGCGGGAGAGGCCGAGGGTACTCCCGGGGTAGGGGCGAAATCCTATAATCCCGGGAGGACCACCAGTGGCGAAGGCGCTCGGCCAGAACGCGCCCGACGGTGAGGGACGAAAGCTGGGGGAGCAAAGGGGATTAGATACCCCCGTAGTCCCAGCTGTAAACGATGCGGGCTAGGTGTTGGGCGGACTCCGAGTCCGCCCAGTGCCGCAGGGAAACCATTAAGCCCGCCGCCTGGGGAGTACGGCCGCAAGGCTGAAACTTAAAGGAATTGGCGGGGGAGCACCACAAGGGGTGAATGCTGCGGTTTAATTGGAGTCAACGCCGGGAACCTTACCGGGGGCGACAGCAGGATGACGGCCAGGCTGACGACCTTGCCAGACGCGCTGAGAGGAGGTACATCGCCGTCGCCAGTTCGTGCCGTGAGGTGTCCGGTTAAGTTCGGCAACGAACGAGACCCCCACCCCCAGTTGCTACCGCATCCCTGCGGGGATGCGGGCACTCTGGGGGGACTGCCGGCGCTGAGCCGGAGGAAGGAGGGGGCCACGGCAGGTCAGCATGCCCCGAAACCCCCGGGCCACACGCGGCATGCAATGGTGGGGACAATGGGTTCCGACCCCGAAAGGGGGAGGCAATCCCATAAACCCCACCTCAGTTGGGATTGAGGGCTGCAACTCGCCCTCACGAACATGGAATCCCTAGTAACCGCGCGTCACCATCGCGCGGTGAATACGTCCCTGCTCCTTGCACACACCGCCCGTCGCTCCACCCGAGTCGAGCTTGAGTGAGGCTCGGCTCCGTGAGGGGTCGGGTCAAACTCAAGCTCGACGAGGGGGGAGAAGTCGTAACAAGGTGGCCGTAGGGGAACCTGCGGCCGGATCACCTCCTTAACATCGGGGCGGGCTCCGCCGCCCCACCTCAAAGTACCTTCTTCATCAATAAGATCGTTAATGCAGCCCAAGAAGGGCCCCTTCTTGGGTGAAGGGCGGAGCGAGTCTCGATGAGCTGTGACCGCCGTGCATAGGTCTATGTCCTGCCCGTAGCCCGTGGGCTCAATGGTGGCACGACGCCGCTTGGTGGATGGCTCGGCTCGGGCGCCGACGAAGGGCGCGGCAAGCGGCGATATGCCCCGGGTAGGCGCACGCAGCCGTTGATCCGGGGATCCCCGAATGGGACCTCCTACCGTAGGTTAACAGCCTACGGTGCTCGGGAAAGCAACCGAATTTGATGGGGTTGCGAGTACCGAGTGGGAACCCCCCGAACGGAAACATCTTAGTAGGGGGAGGAAGAGAAACCAATAGGGATCCCCTTAGTAGGGGCGACCGAAAGGGGGGAAGTCCAAACCAAACCTCTCGGCGAAGAGTCGGGAGGGATGTGGTGTTACTGGGGCTCGGTGACGCCCCTAGCCCGTGAAGGCGAAGTGGCCTGGAAAGGCCCGCCGTAGAGGGTGATAGCCCCGTAGCCGTAAGCGGGCGGGGCCTTGATCCGAGTTCCAGAGTACCACGGCTTGGTTTTGCCGTGGGAAGTTGGGAGGCACCGACTTCCAAGACTAAATACGTCCCGAGACCGATAGCGCACTAGTACCGTGAGGGAAAGCTGAAAAGCACCCCGAGAGGGGGGTGAAAAGAGCCTGAAACCAAGCGGCTACAGGAGGCTCGGCTGTTAAGGCCCCCTGCCGAAGGAAAGCCTCGGCAACGGGCGAGTACGAGGTGGGGGGATCCGCAGTCGAGCCTTCCGTCTAGAAACACGGGCCGGGGAGTTTGCAGCTGTGGCGAGCCTAAGGGGTTAAACCCCGAAGGCATAGGGAAACCGACAGGTCCGCAACCGGTATCCCTACCTTGTACGAAACCCGCGATTCATGAACGGGTCTCGTACAAGGCAAATACCGGTGAGGGACGGGGTCCGTTAGGGCCTGGAGTCACAGCTGCAAGACCAGAAACCGGGCGATCTAGGCCTGGGCAGGGTGAAGCGGGGCGAAAGCCCCGTGGAGGCCCGAAGGGGTTCTGACGTGCAGATCGTTCCCCTGACCTGGGCCTAGGGGCAAAAGACCAATCTAGCCCGGTGATAGCTGGTTCCCCCCGAAGTGGGTCTCAGCCCAGCCCGCCCGGAGGTGGCCGGCGGGGTAGGGCACTGATTGGGGGGCTAAGGGTCGAAAGACCCAGCTTCCCTTTCAAACCCCGAATCCGCCGGCGCCGTAGATGGGTGGAGTCGGGTGTGGGGGGTAAGCCCCCACGCCGAAAGGGGAACAACCCAAACCGGGGTTAAGGCCCCTAATTGCCGGCTAAGTGTTAACGGCAAAGGGCGTCCTCGGCCTGAGACAGCGGGGAGGTAGGCTTAGAAGCAGTTACCCTTTAAACAACGCGTAACAGCGGACCCGCCGAGGCCGAGGGCCCCGAAAATTGACGGGGCTTAAGCCGGCAGCCGAGACCCCGGGGGACCTCCTGGGGGTCATCCGGTAGGGGGGCGTCCCAAGTGGGTAGAAGCCGGGCCGTGAGGTCCGGTGGACCACTTGGGATTGCTGGTCCCGGCGGTAGTAGCAGCCTAGCCGGGTGAAAATCCCGGCCGCCGAAAGGGCTAGGGTTCCTCAGCAACGCGTCCTCGGCTGAGGGTTAGCCGGTCCTAAGGCGGGCCCTAAGTCGGCTCCGCCGAAAGGGAAGCCGGTTAATATTCCGGCGCCGTGGGGGTACGATCGCGGCGACGCAAGCTCAGCCTCCGACGCTTCGGGATAGGCCGAGCGGGGCCGCCGCCCCGTCTAACCCTTGAAGCCTGGGGAGTGCCGTAAAGGCGAGAACCAGGCGAAGGGGGGAATGGCCGCCCGTATGGGTGGTTCGGCTGATTCCCGGAGCCCATGAAAAGGGGGCTGGGAAGGATCCCCCACGACCGTACCGAGAACCGACACTGGTGCCCCTGGGTGAGTAGCCTAAGGCGTGTCGGGATCACCCCGGGCCAGGGAACTCGGCAAGTTAGCCCCGTAACTTCGGGAGAAGGGGTGCCTGGGGTTCTAGGCGAAAGCCTGGGACCCTAGGTCGCAGTGACAAGGGGGACCCGACTGTTTAATAAAAACATAGGTCCCCGCAAGCCCGAAAGGGTGTGTACGGGGGCTGAATCCTGGCCACTGGCGGTCCGTGAACCCCGGGTTCAACCGGGCGAAGCGCCGCCGAAGGCCGGGAGTAACTCTGACTCTCTTAAGGTAGCCAAATGCCTTGCCGGGTAAGTTCCGGCGTGCATGAATGGATCAACGAGGTCCCCACTGTCCCGGCCCGGGGCCCGGCGAACCCACCTCCTGGTGCACAGTCCAGGGACCCCCGGTGGGGCGAGAAGACCCCGTGGAGCTTTACTGCAGCCTGTCGCTGGGGTACGGTTGCTGGTGCGTAGCGTAGCTGGGAGCCAGTGAAGCACTCTCTCTGGGGAGTGTAGAGGCGCCAATGAAACACCAGCCACTGGCGACCGTGCCTCTAACCGGGGTTGTACCCCGGGACAACGGCAGGTGGGCAGTTCGGCTGGGGCGGCACGCCCTCGAAAGGATATCGAGGGCGCCCAAAGGTCGGCTCAGGCGGGTCAGAACCCCGCCGTAGAGGGCAAGGCCAAAAGCCGGCCTGACCAGACCCTTGAAAGCAAGGGGTCTGGCCGGGAAACCGCGGCCTAGCGAACGCTCGTGCCCCCTTCGGTGGGGGCCGGGCATGACAGAAAAGTTACCCCGGGAGTAACCGGCTCGTCGCGGGCGAGAGCCCCCATCGACCCCGCGGATTGGTACCCAGACGTCGTCTCTTCCCATCCTGGGGGTGCAGCAGCCCCCAAGGGTGGGGCTGCCCGCCCATTAAAGGGGAACGTGAGATGGGTTTAGACCGTCGTGAGACAGGTCGGTCTCTACCTGCCGGGGGTGCTGGCCGCCTGAGGGGAAGGCGCCCTCAGTACGAGAGGAACGGGGCGCCGTGGCCTCTAGTCTACCGGTTGTCCGGTAGGGCATTGCCGGGCAGCCACGCCATAGGGGATAAGGGCTGAAAGCATCTAAGCCCGAAGCCCTCCCCGAGACGAGGCGGCCGT
This sequence comes from Candidatus Nezhaarchaeales archaeon, assembly GCA_038887515.1. Taxonomy (GTDB): domain Archaea; phylum Thermoproteota; class Methanomethylicia; order Nezhaarchaeales; family WYZ-LMO8; genus WYZ-LMO8. The sequence goes on from JAWAKK010000002.1 coordinate 232,894, forward strand.
TCCCGCGTGAGGCCTATAGCGGGCAACCGCTATGGGTCTGCGGGACGAGGGCTCCCGTAGAAGACGGGGTTGATGGGGCGGGGGTGTAAGCACCGAGGCCGAAAGGCCGAGGTGTTGAGCCTGCCGCTCCCAATCGCCCAAGGCCGCTTTTGAGCCCGCGGGCGGGTAAAAGGACGTAGACCTATGCGCGGCGGACCCTTTCTTACATTGGCAAAATTTTTAGTGTCCTTTCTATAGTCTCTCATTTTGGGCTCGTAGCTCAGCATGGTCAGAGCGCTCGGCTGATAAGATGTCTCAGACACCGAGAGGTCGGGGGTTCAAGTCCCCCCGAGCCCACCACCCTTCGAGAGGGCCGGTAGATCAGCCTGGTGGATCGCCCGCTTCGCAAGCGGGAGGTCGCGGGTTCAAGTCCCGCCCGGTCCACCTTCTTTTAGCTATGCTAGTGCGGGATCGAGCAAAAACGGGAGGCTAAGCGCGGTAAGTTACCGCAATCTTCATGGTACAGCCCTAGCCGAGAGCGATAAAGTTAATAGAAGAACCATCTAAAAACTACTATAAAACGCTGGTGATATTCTTGAGTGAAAAGGAGGAGAAGAAAGGGAAAGTCGAGGATGTAGTCGAGAAGACTGGAGAGGTTATAGGTAAGGGCGTAAAGAAAGGGTTTGAAACAGTAAAAGCCCTTGGAAAGGGTATCGCAAAAGGAGTTAAAGGTGAGAAGAAAGAAGAAAGCTGAAGGCCTAGAAGCTATCGAGAGTATAAATGAAATTTTCATTACACCTTAAAACGCCACGTATTATAGCATAAGGCGGTAAAGGTCAGCTTAAAGGTGCCTCTACCAACAAGTTATTACGGCTAGCTTTAAGTTAAGAGCTAAATAGGCTTATTAGCAACTTAGCCTCGGCTCTCCGATTAGACGGTGCGAAGCCATGAAGGATCTAGGGAAGTTTAGCCCTAAGAGTTATGAGCCGAAGTGGATGGAGTATTGGGAGGAAAAAGGGGTTTACCGTTTTGATAGGTCGCTAATTGGAGTTAAGCCTGTCTACGTTATCGACACCCCTCCACCCTACCCTAGTGGGGAGTTTCACGTTGGCAACTCGTTAAATTGGTGCTATATGGATTTCGTAGCGAGATACAAGCGGATGCAAGGATATAACGTCTTCTTCCCGCAAGGTTGGGACTGCCATGGTCTTCCAACTGAAGTTAGGGCTGAACGCGCGTTAGGAATTAGGAAGAGGGATGTCGACCCGAAGAGGTTTAAAGAGATATGTGCAAAGCTAACGGATGACTGGATAAAGCCCATGAGAGAGGCCATTAGGCGTTTAGGCTACTCCGTTGACTGGAGCTTGGAGTACAAGACTATGGATCCGAGCTACTGGAGAAAGACTCAACTATCCTTCGTTCTACTGTACGAGAAGGGATTGATATACAGAGGAGAGCACCCTGTTAACTGGTGTCCTCGCTGCGAGACGGCTATAGCTGAAGCGGAGATAGAGTACGTCGAAAGGAGCACTACGCTAAACTACATAGCCTTTGAAGTTGAAGGAAGCGATCCAATAGTCATAGCTACAACTAGACCCGAGCTCCTATCTTCATGTGTCGCAGTTTTCGTTAACCCCGCAGACGTCAGGTACAAGGGCTATGTAGGTCTCAAGGCTAGGGTGCCACTATTCAATAGGCTCGTGCCAATAATGGTTGACGACGCAGTCGATATGACTTTTGGATCTGGCGCCGTTATGGTTTGCACTTATGGAGACAAGACCGACGTAAAGTGGCAAAAGCGCTACAACCTCCCAGTGATAACGTCAATAACTGACGATGGGAGGATGAACGAAAACGCTGGGCCCTATATTGGGCTAAGCGTAGAGGAAGCGCGAAGAAGGATAATTAAGGATCTAGCCGATAAGGGTCTTATAATTAAGCAAGAGCAGGTCGCACAGCACGTAGGAACCTGTTGGCGTTGCCATACTCCAATAGAAATTCTACCGCGTTTCCAATGGTTCATGAAAACTTCTTCTTTAAAAGAAGTAGTTATAGAAAAAGCTAACGAGATAAAGTGGATACCCCAATACGCGAAGCAGAGGCTCATAGATTGGGTCGAATCAACCGAGTGGGATTGGGTTATATCGAGGCAAAGGATCTTTGCAACGCCCATACCGGCTTGGTACTGCAAGAAGTGCGGTCACATCATAGTATCGAAGCCTGAATGGCTTCCAGTGGATCCTAGAGAACAACAACCTCCACTGGATGGTTGTCCTAAGTGTGGTTCGCGCGAATTCGTAGGCGAGAGCGACGTAATGGATACTTGGATGGATTCTTCGATAACGTGCGCTGTCATTGCAGGTTGGCCAGACGATATGGAATTGTTCAGCAAGCTATACCCTAACGATCTCCAGCCGAACGGTTACGACATAATAAGGACATGGGACTACTACTTATTGGTCAGGCATTTAGCCTTGTTTGGTGAAGTTCCGTACAAGGTAGCCTTAATCAACGGCATGGTTCGTGGAACCGATGGAAGGATGATGCATAAGTCCTATGGCAACTACATAGAAGTCAAAGAGGTGATCGAGAAGTACTGTGCAGATGCTCTAAGGCAGTGGGCTGCCAGTGGTTCCACGGGTTACGACATAAGGTTCAGGTGGGAGGACGTCGACTATGCATGGCGTTTTCTAATAAAGTTGTGGAATGCTTCGCGCTTCATAATTACAAATACGGCTGACTACGACTATTCTAAGCCAAGCGAGCTAAAGCTCCTAGACATTTGGCTCTTAACTAAACTTAGAAAAACCGTAGAGCAAGTCACGAAGGCTATGGAGGAGATGTGCTTCAACGAGGCCCTCGATGCAATTAGAAACTTCGTTTGGCACATCTTCTGCGATCACTACATAGAGGCCGTCAAGTACAGGCTTTACGGGCAAAGTACGCTTGAAAGCAAGATATCGGCCCAATATACCCTCACAAAATCCCTATACGTAACGTTGAGGCTTCTAGCACCCTTCTGTCCATTCATAACCGAGGAGTTGTATCACGCCGCCTTTAAGGATAAGGTGGGGGTTGATAGCATCCACTTGACCCCATGGCCTTCAAGTTCGGAGTGCGAGTTCGATGAGGGGCTTGAGGCTAAAGGAGACGTCGTAGTAGCCACTATAGCAGCCGTCAGGAGACTTAAGATAAAGAACAGGCTATCCCCAGGCCACCCCCTAAAGACTTTATGGATAGCTCCTTCCTCTAGGAGCGAAGCGATAAAGCTAGGGGTTGAGGACATAGGGGGTACATGCCGAGCGCAGGAACTCTTGATGGCTGATAACTTAGAAGACGGCGTTCCAGTAGACGAGTATCCGGAGGTAAGGTTCAAGTTTGAAGTTTAGGGAAGGTGGTATCGATAAGTATAGACAAGGTGAGGCTGGAGCGGCTAGTCAAGGAGTTGAAGTCCAAAAAGGGTAGGGGGACGGAGCTAATATCACTGTATATACCCGCAGGTAGACCACTTGGAGAAGTAACCTCGGCACTAAGAGAGGAGCTATCGACGGCCGCTAACATAAAAGATAGGACTACAAGGCACCACGTACTCGACGCTCTCACAGTAACCCTTCAGAGACTTAAGATGTTTACTTCAACTCCGAAGAACGGTTTAGTTATCTTCGCAGGTTACATCCCTAAAGGCGCTCCGGGAAGCGAGAAGATGGAGGTCTACGTTTTAGAGCCTCCAGAGCCCATAAACACGTACCTTTACAGATGCGACTCACGCTTTCACACGGAGATCCTAGAAGAGATGCTGGAAGAGAAGGGTAGCTACGGCATCATAGTAATCGATAGGAGTAGCGCAACCTTCGCCTTACTTACCGGAAAGAGATTAAAGATACTCGACGAGATAACTTCAGGCGTACCTGGGAAGCATAGCGCTGGAGGCCAGTCGGCTAGGAGGTTTGAGAGGGTAATAGAGATTATGGCCCACGAGTTCTATAAGAGGGCTGGAGAGTACGCTCAGAAGCTGTTCTCTGAAGTCAAAGACCTCAAAGGAATTATCTTAGGAGGGCCGGGCCCTACGAAGAACGACTTCTACGATGGCGACTACCTGCCTTACGACATAAAAAGGATGGTCGTAGGGATAGTCGATGTCGGATACACGGGGGAAGAGGGGGTCTATGAGGTCATAGAAAGAGCTCAGAGTCTTCTCGAGGGGGTAAGGTACGTCCACGAGAAACAAGTCATCCAGAAATTCCTAGAATACTTGGCTAAGAGGAGCGACCTCGTCGCTTACGGCTATAGAGAAGTATACAGGTTCTTAAGGCAAGGCATCGTCGACACCCTAATAATATCCGAGGAAGCCCCCCTTACGTATTTAAAGGCCCAGTGTAGCAATTGCGGATGGGCTAGGGAGGAACTCGCTAGGGAGGAGGACCTAGAGGCATTTAAGTTGGAGAATGCTAAGTGCCCCGTATGCGGTCAACAGACGAGCGTAGAGCAGGGAGACGCTATAGAACACCTAGTGGAGGTCTCCAAGACCTTCAACACCAAGTGCGAAATAATTTCTACTGGAACCGAGGAGGGAAAAGGTTTCTTAGAGTCCTTTAAGGGTATAGCGGCTATACTTAGGTACGTCCCCCAATAGCTTACTCCCTTACGTTCGAAAGCTTATTTTAAAGCAACTTCCCTTACCTTTAGTTATGGGGTCTCGCGAGAACTACGTAGTGAAGCTTGGAGGGCACGTCTTAATAGATGAATGTGGCCTACCAAGAAGCGAGGTTTTGTCGAAGTTCATAGGCATCGTTGAAAGCCTTTGGGTCGAAGGCGTACGGGTACATACCGTCGTTGGAGGAGGGAAGACGGCTAGGCTATACATAGAAGCGCTCGCCGCCCTAGGCGCACCAAAGACTTTTCGTGACATGGTGGGGATAGAGGTAGCGAAGCTAAACGCTAAGCTTCTCACCTATGCCTTGGGGAGCAGGGGGGTAAAGGCCCTCTTCATAGATTCCCTCTCTTTGGTCAGCAAAGGTGAAGAACATCTATACGTACTAGGGGGTATAAGCCCAGCGCAATCAACTACGGCCGTAGCAGCGCTACTGGCAGAAGCCTTATGCGCTTCAAAACTCGTGGTGGCAACGGATGTTAACGGTCTCTACACTGATGATCCGAAGAGGAACCCAGAAGCCATACTTCTAAAGAAGGTTAAGCTTAAGGACGCTATAGGCTTTCTTAAACCGGCTTCGGAGCCCGGAAGCTACGAACTCCTCGACTCCGTAGCCCTTCAAGTGATAGAGAGGTCGAAGATACCTACGCAAATAGTCAACGGTTTAGACCCTCGAAACATAGAAAAAGCCATTAAAGGGGAAGAGGTAGGTACACTAATTGTTCCTTAGGCCCTCAATAACTAAGTTAGGCGACAGTCGAAAGTAACGATACCCAATAAACGAGGGTCCCCACAAAAGCTCTTCAAGGCTTAGTTTACTATAACGCCTTTTCGTTTATCAACGAGCCTAAGACAACACTTCAAACTAAAAGAGGCTGTAGAAAGATTCTTTCGATTTAAACATGCATAAAAATGTAGTTTTACTTAAAAAATTTGGAAATCTAAGTTTTATAAGTGAAAAAGTGGATTTTTTGACGAAATAGATTTTGAAAAACTACGAAATTGTCGAAAAACTCTTGAACACAAACTTGGTTTCTCTAACACCTTAACTTCAACATCATAGAATAACATTTATAACTAATATCATCCATCATAATGATGGTGAAGAGGATATGCCCAAGTGCCCGAAGTGTGGAGCTGAAGTTGCTACTCCAACGAAGACTTGGACCCTAGCACCAAAAGGAAGGAAGCCCGTAACTATAGGCCTATTTAAGTGCCCCAACGGCCACTTCTTCAGGGCAGGCGTCAAATAAGACGGCCTTTGAGACCCTCCCTTTATTTTTTGCCTTTTCAAGTTTAAGCGCCTTTTCTTCGGAACCCTCTTTGAATCATAGAAGTCAGTTCCTTCTCCGGCGGAACTCATATAAGAAATTGCGGTAAGAACACACCCCAAACCTCCAGACGTCAAATTACGGAGGCGGCAAGGGATTAGGCTATGGAGGGCAGTAGAGAAGAAGTTGTATTGATGTTGGGGAACGAGGCAATAGCTAGAGGAGCTATTGAGGGAGACGTCAAGGTGGCTACGGCATACCCAGGTACTCCTTCGACGGAGATAGTTGAGACCCTTGCCTCCCTAGCTAAGAGCTACGACCTATACGTAGAGTGGAGCGTTAACGAGAAGGTAGCGTTCGAGGTCGCATTAGCAGCTTCGTACTGCGGATTAAGGTCTCTTACAGCCATGAAGCACGTAGGCTTAAACGTGGCCTCCGATGCACTTTTCTCCTCGGCCTATACGGGTGTCAGGGGCGGCTTCGTTATAGTATCGGCCGACGACCCGAGCTGCCATAGCTCTCAAAACGAACAGGACAACAGGATCTACGGAGTCCACGCTTACTTGCCTGTAGTCGAGCCAAGTTCCCCCCAAGAAGCAAAGGACATGACTATATACGCCCTTGAGGTGTCTGAGAGGTATGGAGCCCCCATTATCTTAAGGACTACAACGAGACTAAGCCACGCGAGGGGTCCGGTGAAGCTAGGTCCTGTAAATAGGTCGAAGAAGACTGGCTCATTCGAAAAGAACCCTGAAAAGTACGTCTGCCTTCCAGCTAACGCTAGACGTATGAGGCTAGAGGCCATAAAAAGACTGAAGGATATCGAGGAGGAATTCAATAGGTCTAAGTTCAACGTCACAGAAGGGAACTCAAAATTAGGGATAATAGCTTGTGGTCTAGCTTACGCTCACGTACTTGAAGCCCTCGATAACTTAAACTTAAGCTGTAGGCCCTCAATCCTGAAGCTCTCTACAATACATCCGCTCCCCAAAGCTCTCATCAAAGCCTTCTTAGACGGCAAGGAGAAGGTCCTCGTAGTCGAAGAACTTGAACCCCTAGTGGAGCTACAAGTCAAGGCCCTGTGCCACGACTTGAAGCTGAACGTTGAAGTTCATGGAAAAGACTTCATCCCACTTGCTGGAGAGTTAACGCCTTCAAGGGTCCTGAAGGGAGTAGCATCTTTCCTAGGCCTGGACTTCGAGTTGCTGGACTTCAAGCCAAAGCTTCAGCCGCCGCCAAGGCCTCCAATACTCTGCGCTGGCTGTCCCCATAGGAACACCTTCTACGCCATAAAGATAGCAGCTAAGAGGGCGGGGGTCGAGGCAGTGTACCCAAGCGACATCGGTTGCTACACGTTGGGCTACTACCCGCCCTTCGAGCTTGTAGACACGACGATCTGTATGGGAGCCGGCGTGGGCTTATCATGCGGCTTCGCAAAATTCGCTGGTAAGGTTGTGATAGCGACCGTAGGTGAATCGACTTTCTACCACGCTTGCATACCAGCCCTTATAAACGCGGTACACAACCCTTCAAGCTTCGTGCTGGTAGTCCTCGATAACAACCTTACTGCAATGACCGGCGGCCAACCTAGCCCGGCTACGGGCGTAAACGCAATGGGCCGGCAAGTAAAGTTGGTACGTCCAGAGGATTTAGCTAGGGCTTGTGGAGTCGAGTTCTGTAAGACCGTGGATCCGTACGACGTCGACTCGACGATATCCAGCATAGTTGAAGCCATAGAGTACGTTAAGAAGGGCCTAGGACCGGCAGTGGTGGTCGCTAGGAGGATGTGCTCCCTAGCCCTCCTTAGGGAGCATAGGCTTGGGAAGGTAAGGCTGGAGAAGAGGGCGGTAGACCAAGACAAGTGTAGGGGCTGCTACGCCTGCATAAAACTTGTAGGTTGCCCAGCCTTGGTCCCAAGGGACTGGAAGGTCGTAATAGACGATGCCACCTGTACCGGGTGCGGGCTATGCGAACGCGCTTGTCCATATAGAGCTATTGTGGCGGTGAAACAGTGAAGCGGGTCGACGTGGTCATCTCGGGTATAGGAGGCCAGGGAGTTCTAACGTTGACGTCGCTACTTGGAAGAGCTGCCATACTCGAAGGATATGACGTGAAGATCTCAGAGGTTCACGGTATGGCTCAGAGAGGTGGCGCAGTCGTGTGTCACGTGAAGATCGGGAAAATCGTGAACTCGCCACTAGTAATGGAAGGCTCAGCCGACGTACTGCTATCCCTCGAGCTGTCCGAGACGATTAGGGCTCTCAACTTCTTGAAGCCTAGGGGCGTTGTGGTTATGAGTAAGAGCGCTTTCCCACCACCTCTATCAACGATAATGGGCTATCGATACCCGAGCTTGGAGGAGGTAATCGAGGAACTTAGGGGGGTTGCAGGGGAGGTGTACGTGGTGGATGCCCATGAAATCGCTAGGAACATTGGCGCACCGCTATCAGCAAACATAGTGTTGTTGGGTGCTGCTTGGGCTACTGGCAGGTTAATGTTGAGCGGATCCTCGATCTTGAAGGCAATAAACTCTGCGTTTAAGAAAGAGGTAGCGGAGATGAACGTAAAGACGTTCGAAGAAGGAGTGAGGATAGTTAGGAAGCTACTCTAGGGCTATTGCGATGATTAAATCCCTCTCGGTTATAATACCCTTAAGCTCTCCACCTTCAACGACTAGTAGGCCCCCCCTACCGCTCTTCCTCATGATGCTAGCCGCTTCCCCTATATCCTTGTCCGAAGTTATCGTATCGACCTCTTTAGCCATAATCTCTCCAACCTCGACGCTTAGGACGTCCCTTACGTCGCCCGACTTAACGTAGTCGAACGCTCTACCGGAGCCCAGGAACCTTACTACGTCCATAGCTACGAGGATCCCCTTCAATTCACTCCTTTCAACAACCGGTAGTCTCCTGAAGCCATTTGAGACCATGGTTCTTAGCGCGTCGTAGAGAGTAGCGCTGGGGCTTATGGTGACCACGTCGCAACTCATGACTTCTCCGATGGTCTTCCCAGCAATCTTGTCAGCTAGGTGGTTTACCACGTCCTTCTCGGTTATAATGCCATAGACTCTTTCGTCACCGGTCACTATCGGCACCGCGCCGACATTGTACTTAACCATCTTTAAGAGCACGTCCACGAAAGTCTCGTCGACGTAAGCCTTCACGACGTCAATCGTCATTATTGGCTCGAGCACTTCGTTGAATGCGCTGTAAAGATTGTAGCCGTGCCTATTTACAACAAGGTTAAACTTCTCTCCCCCGCCAAAGTAGTCCATGAAGTCCATGGACGTGACTATGCCCATGAGCTTACCGGTCGTTGAAGCTATCGGCAACCTCCTAAAGCCGCGGGCCGTCATGACCTTAAGGGCATCTATGACCTTCATCGTCGGGGTGGCAGTTACAACAGGCCTTCGAGCGATAGCTCCGACTTCTCCAGGTTTCTCGTAGACTCTAGATGAAAAGTTAGGGGTACCATCAATCCTAAGGAACCTAGGTTCTCTCCTTTTAGCTCTAACCTTAAAGTTCATGTAAATAGTTAGGCTAACTCTACAAATAAATCTTGCATAAGCCTATTTTACAGCGTTCAAACGTTAGAAAAAATGAAGGTCGCGTGCCCATTTTAGCTTAGCACCCTACTCGTACTCTATGGTTGCAGGAGGCTTATCAGTAATGTCGTAGAGGACCCTTGTAACTTCAGGTATTTCCGTTAGTACCCTATCTCTGACCTTCTCAAGCTTACTCCAATCCAGCTTCACGTACTTGGCGGTAAGCGCATCCTTCGAATCGACGATCCTTAAAGCGATTATGTAACCGTACTTCCTCGCACCATTAGGCGTAACGCCAGTCGCTCTTCCTTCGAGTAGTACCGGGAAGGCTTGAAAGCACTCTACATCCTTAAACTCCTCGTCGACTATTGCGGTCGCTCTCTTAATTACTGCAAGCTTATCCTCAGTTACTTCGCCCAACACTCTTATCGAGAGGCCGGGCCCCGGGAACGGTTTGCGCCTAACTATCTCGTCGGGTAGCCCAAGAGCTTTAGCGACCAATCTAACCTGGTCCTTATAGAGATTTTTGATCGGTTCGAGGATTCTAAAGCCGTACCTCGTAAGGGGGTCTATGCCTATCTGTTCGAGGACGTTGTGCTGGGTCTTAACTCCAGCCATAGTTTCAACGACGTCGGCGGCTATGGTTCCCTGCAAGATTACTTTGACGTTGAGTTCCTTAGCGATCCTAGAGAAGGTCCTATAAAAGGTCTCTCGAAATCGCTTCCTCTTCTCCTCAGCGTCGCCAATACCCCTCAATGCATTGATGAACTCTTTAGAGACGTCGAAGACTTGGACTTCAAGCCCGAGCTCCCTGAAAACGCTCTTAACCCTATCCGCTTCGCCCAGCCTCATGAACCCGTCCTCTAAGAACACGGCCTTCAACCTATCGCCAATAGCTCTGAAGCCTAGAAGGGCGGTTACAGAACTATCTACGCCGCCTGAAAGGGCTACTACAGCTCTCTCTCCACCTATCTCCCTTCTGAGCCACTCAATCCTCTCCTTAATGAAGGACTCCGGGTTAAAGCTGCTCGACATATAAAACACCTAGCATTGAATACTGAAAACAAGGATAACTATTCAAGGGGTATGCTAAAAACTTTACTAAATCCTAGGTCCTAGAACCTCCTCTGGAATTGTCGACCAGTAGGAGCCGTAAAGACTGAAAGTTCCGCGTCTATTAGGGTTCGATCTTTTAAGCTGAGCTACCTCTAAGATTTTTGAGGGACGAATTTTCCTGGAGGCGTGAGGCTTGAAGGTCTACTTCGAGGAGTTAAGCCTATCGACTTCAAAGAGGGTTGAGCTGGTCAACATAACCGAGATGGTTGAAGAAGTGGTGGAAAGAAGTGGAGTAAAGAATGGTCTATGCTTAGTCTATGCTCCACACGCTACAGCAGCTGTAATGGCGAACGAGGATGAGCCTGGCTTGAAGCAGGACATAGTTAAATGGCTTGAACTAGAATTTCCTAGGGACGGAGGTTGGAGGCACAACGCTATAGACGATAACGCTTCAGCGCACTTAGCATCAGCCTTCTCGTCATCTTACAGGTTATTCCCGGTAAGGGATGGAGAGCTAGTTAGAGGTACATGGCAGTCGATTTTCCTACTAGAGATGGATGGCCCCAGGAGACGTAAAGTCTTAGTCGAAGTGATGGGCGAGTAGAGCCAGTAGAACCTCTAAACTTTCTAAGAGGCGCGGCTGAAGCTCAGGAGCTTTTCAATAGCCGTTGAAAGGGCAACGTAGAAGCTGGAAAACAAAGAATGGAGAGGTTCTCGAGCAAAAACGGAACATCGAGGCTTTATGCTGATAGAGAGTTCTAAAAAATCGAGCATTAGTTTAAGTTCAGAACGCTTAAAACCTTCCACTCTAGAACCCTAGATTCAGCAACCTAGGTTTAACGTTAGGTGATAGTATGAACGTAAATAGAAGTAGGTTAATAGCTACCGTAACCCTACTATCAATGGCCTTAATAATCGTAATGGCTATGGCGCCGGTAAGCGTAAGCGCGCAAGCGCAGGAAGCGAAGACCTTGATACTAAGACTGCAGTACCGGAACGGCACCGAATCAAAACTATTAGACTTATCGAATGAAAGGGTAACGATACAGTTTAATGACACGGTGTCGTTTAAAAACTTAGTAACTAACGGCGAAGGATCTGTAGTACTAAACCTCCCAGCCGGCTGGAAGACCGATTACGTGGTGTACATGAAGGTCTGGTGGAATACTTCTTGGGGCGTATCCTACTTAGTCAACATAACGGGATCCTCCACTAATCTTAAACAATTAAGCCATCTCAATGGGACGAATGTTAACTGTTCGATATACAACGTAAGGCTGAAGGCCGTGGGTAGCGATGAGGAGTCTCTACCCTACGCTAGGATAGCGATTTACGATGTGAATGCCGGCAAGATAGTGCGCGACGAGACTACGACCAAAGAAGGGTTGACGGGCCTCCTTAAGCTTCCAGCTACAATAAATGAGAATAAGGACTTTGAAAATTACGAGTTTAGGGTTACCGTATATTGGACTCCAACAACTCCCGTAGCTAAGATACCAGTGTACAACGTAACGTGGACCCCCAACGACATAAGATCCGCAAGCATAGATACAGCAACAAATGACTTCAATAAAACTAAATGCTCGGTTTATACTATAACTCTTGAAGGACAAAATATAGTTACGAAAAATAATGTGCCTCTATCCTCGCAGGGAGACCTATTCATATATGCTTACGTGTGCTCGAACGGCACCTTAATGTCCGAGCAAGTCAGGGTAGATAGCAGAACAACTAAATTTAGGGTGGCAACGGTAGCGTTTGACGATCAACCTGGAGCTGGTAGGCTATCTTCATACGAATTCAGGGTCTACTGGAGATGGGAGAGAGCATCGATAGAGTACATCGTGTACGCTAAGTCTAATCCCTTTGGAACGATTACTGAAGACGTTACCCATCCTGGATCACTAGAAACTGAGACTGTCGCTATGGCTATAGGGATGCTCGACAAGAGCGAAAATTTACTTACCCTATACGATGTAGCCATAACTTTCCCAATATATGGCTATACGCTTAGTACAAGTACTGGCACTAGTGGTGCGGGCACTGGCTTAGTAGACTTCTCAGCTATAGTTGGAACTAGTGGCGAGTATTATGGTCCAGATTGGCTCCCACTACCTATAAAGCACGGAGATACAGTCTTAACGTACAGGATTAAAGCCAACTTCGAAGGGATCCCGGTACTCGACGAGAGCTTCGACTTAACTGGCTGGAATACTTGGGAGATTTGGGAGAATGTTCCTTTGCTTAACTTCACTTGCAACGTTTACTGGGTGAGCTTTAGACTACTAGATGCCAGTGGCAAAGAATTGGTGGGCCCTGCAAGCTTGAAGGTCACATACCCAGATTACGGTGCTACACTTTCATTCCAGATATTCAATGGCTCTGGCGGTAGGAGGATGTCTGGTGGCTCGGGCTTAACCGCCGTCATCGGCTACAAGGATGTCGACGGGCTTGCACCGCTCTCGCCAGCAAAATTCGACATAAACGATACCAGTACATCCATAGCCCTCAAGTTCCCGGTCTACAACCTAGTAGTCTACGTCTACGACTGGTACGGTGAAGCTAAGCTTGGAGGCTTAAACTGTACAATTACGTTCACTAAAGGATTGTGGAACGGCCTTACCCAAGTTGGAGTTGAGAACGCTACAGCTAAATCCTACACTTTCGAGCAGTTGCCCGCAGGCGGGACGTACACCATAAACACGTATACCAAGAAGGGAGCTCAAGCTACTCCAGGCTTTGAAGCCCCGAATGCTCAGGGCAAGCTTATAGGTAAAGCTACTGTTACCATGCCTAGCAGCGACTTGACTACCAGCATTAAGGCGCCACTATACAACCCGAAGTTCGTAATTAAAGCCGCCGACGGCTCGAGCATACCCCCTGAGCTAGCCGACTTAACTTACATACTCGTATGCGCTAACACGAGCGCTAATCCAGCCCTGCTATTCAATAAGAGCGTCGAGATAACCTACGTAAGTAACCAGACCAAGAACATATGCTTCGTCGGCGGGTGGAATTACCCGGTTAGGGTCTACATTGGTGGAGTAGTAGTTTTCAACGAGCCCGTTAGGCTACCAGACCCAGCTGTAACCGAGGCAGTAACCTTAAACGTTAACCTATACAAGTCAGCTATTAAGGCGCTAACCTACGACGGGAGGACTCCGATACCGAACCTAGAAGTAAGGTATGGATGGACTGGGATCAACGTCACCAAATTTGATGCAGGACAACTGTTCTCAGATGACTGGTCGAGCTACCTAAACTTATTCAAGGGAGTTGATGCTACTCACGATGGGTCTGTGATAGCGTACAATACCTCTAGGACTGTCACTGGAGCCGATGGCACGGCTTACCTATGGGTGCCCGTCTGGAGCATAAATGAAGCAGGGCTGAACTTTACGACCATAGTATTGGGCGTATACACGGTTCCAGAACAGACAGGCGGCGTACCAGCGACTGCGCCTAAGAAGCTAGTGATCCATAGAGATTATTGTAAAGTCGGCATCGAGGGTATGCGAGCTAACGTTACTGCTGTCAAGCCTGACATCGGCAACCTGAAGACATATGCTTACAACTTCTACGTTAAAGTACTGGACTACTTGGATAGACCCCTCGCCAACTACGTGGTATTCGTGAACGGTTCGTACGTAGCTGGAGAATTCGAGGACGTAATAGCTACTCAGAGGACTAACAGCAGCGGAGTAGCTTCGTTCGTATCCGGTGTAGGAGGAGTATTCTTCTTCGCTAACTATAGCTACATCGCAAACGCCTTCGAGGACGTGACCGTGGACTACCCACAGGTAGCGTCCAGCTCCCTCGAAGCTAATAATTGGGCTCAGGGCTCTGTAATCACAGCGAAATTCCCAGGAGCGCTGATAATTAAAGCGTTAGATTGGAGCGGTAGCCCGCTAGTAGGTGCAACAGTCAAGCTGTTCTGGGCTAGCGGCTCTTGGGCTAGCGGCTTAACTGCCTTAGCTAGGACTGACGCCAACGGCATGGTAACCATAAATATGGTCGATACGACTAAGATATACACGGTCGAAGTATGGTTTAGAGGTTCAGTGATCAACCAGAAGTACAGGCTTGAAGAGCAACTAGTCTTCCCAGACGGAGTCAACGTCTTCAGCTACACTGAAAGGATGCTGGTCTTCAGTCCGAAGTTCACATTGATAAGCGATACCGGTGTAGCTTTGCCTACCGGAATAACCGTTAATGTTTCATGGCCTGATGGAGCTGTCGAGACCTACACTACTGACGCTACGGGCTCAGTAATGTTGAAGCAAGCCCCGATAGGCAAGTACAGAGTCGAAGCTGTATGGGAGAACGTTGTGATCTACATCTCAGACCTATGGATATCGTCAGATGCACCGGTAACCCTTAAGACGACGGTCTTCGAGGTCGGGTTAAGGATACTAACGCCCAAGGGGACGCCGCTGGCTGGAGCTGAGGTAAGCATAGTATATCCGAACGGTAAGGAAGTGACCGTCGTACTAGATTCTCAAGGTAAGGTCGTGCTACCGTTTGTGGCGGTCGATGAAGTCCGCAACGTACTGACCGTGAAGAGCGTCACTTGGAAGAATGCGGTGATAAGCTTAACTGGCAACAAAGCGACGATAAGGGCTTCGGATACAGTATCGTTCTACACCGCTAACGTCTACACGTTAACGGTCTCAGTTGTAGGGGCTCAAGGGCAACCTCTAAGTGGAGCGACCGTTACGGTCCTCAAGGACGGTAAGGTCGTAACTACTGCTAGAGCTGAAGGAGGCGTAGCAGTAATCGAGCTTCCAGCCGGAGCTTACAAGGTTGAAGCAACTTACCTAGGAAAGAAGGCTGAGGCTTCGGTCACGGTCTCAGCCGATACTACTGCTACCGTAACGTTGGACGTATACATGACAATTGGCGGGCAGGCCTTCAGCGTAGGCGAAATAGTTCTGTGGATAGTCGTGGCAATAATAATAGTCATAGTGTTGGCTGCCATAATAATAGCGCTAACGAGGATAACTAGGAGGAAAGCCCCTGCCACAGCTACTGGAACTTAATAAGCCCCCTAATCTTTACCTTCCCTCTTTTATTTAATGTTACTATACAAGCCTTAGCTACCCATACTCTAAAGGTTATGTATACGTCTTCCTTGAGCTATTTAGGGTTTTATTAAACCTACAACCACTAGCTACATCGAGGGTCTGTGAGCTGGCGAACTATCTTATTTATGGTAATGGCATTAGTTTTACTGCTTGTAGCAACCACGTTACCTTTAAGGGTGGTCCGAGCTGAAAACGACGTAGTAAATCAGACTATGAACTCGCTATACAATAGCTTCCTCGAAAACCTGAAATCGTCAATAGATAGACTGCTAATCGGAGTGAAGGAGACCTTCACATACATAGTCCGTAGAGGTCTTGAGGTCTTAATAGCGATTGCGCGGGCCTCATACGTAGCTATAGGTCTTCTAGGCTTAACTCTCTGGACTACCGGGATATCGCCTTATAGGGGGAGGCATTTAATAGTCGGTGCAATCATTCTTGCTATCGTATCTGAAGTAGCGTGCGGACTGATGAGCTAAATGGTTGGAGAGGAGTCCCTAACTATCGGGGAACTAAGGGATGTGTGGAGCAGGGTTACGTACGTAGCTAGCGGATGCAAAGCCCTGGATAGACTCCTTGGAGGGGGCTTCCCCTCGTCGCACGTAACCTTAGTGTACGGCGAAAGGTCTTCCGGCAAGACTCAGCTCTGCCATCAAGTTGTTACGCACCACTTAATTAATAACCCGACGTCCTTCGCCGTGTACATCGATATAGATTCGACCTTCTCTCCATCGAGGGTAGCTAGCATAGCGTCTCGCAATGGCGTTTCAGACCCTAAGGACGTCTTATCGAGGATACTATACTATAAACCGACAACCTTCAACGATCAAGATCGCATGCTGGACCTCTTAGACAACCTCTACGCGAGCATGCCCCACAAGCTCCTAGTCGTAGACTCTCTATCCTCGATAGTCAGGGGGGAATACGGGATCGCTATAGTAGAAATGCAGAGGGCAATGTCGAGCTACATCAGGAGATTGCAGGAGTACGCTATGAAGAGGAATGTAGCTGTCATAGCTACCGATAACGTTCGCTTAGTGAAGATTCAGGATAGAGAGCTCCTAGTACCCGTATCCTTCCAAGCACTGGAGATATCAACAACGCGTCTGAGGCTTATAAGGGGACCTGGAAATAGAAGATTATGCCGATTAGAGGCATCACCAATACTGCCCGAGAGCGAAGCCCTATTCCTCATAGGAGAGGAGGGTTTAATGGATATATAACCTTCTCTACGATAATCTAATCCGTTTAGAGCTTAATTAATTCATGTCTCCCTACTTCAGTCGCTGGTCGAGAATTCGCTCCTACACTCTTCGCATAGGAAGTGGCCATTGACTTCTCTAAGATCCTCGCTCCACTCTCCACAGATCTCGCAGTAGCCTGCTTGGACTTCCCTTACGTATCGCTCCTCTATTTCCCTCTTAGAAGTTAATATTTCGATGAGTGCCGGTGCAACCCTTAAAACGTCTCTCTCAGTGATTATCCCTACAAGCCTCCCCTTATCGAGCACTACAAGCCTCCTAACCCTGTTTCTAGCCATCTTCGACATGGCTGCTATCAGGGGGACCTGAGGGTCGATGGTTATGAGGGGGGACGACATGACCTCCCTACACGTAATTTCATCACCATTGAATCCCTTAGCCATAACTCTAGAGATCAAGTCTCTCTCGGTAACTATACCTATCGGCCTACCTTGATGGTCTGTTACAACGACGCATCCTATCCCATACTTGTCCATAAGCATTGCGGCCCTCCTAGCCTTCTCACTTGCATCTACGGTTACAACGTCGCTCGTCATAACGTCCGCCACTTTAACGTTAGGCGCACTCACCCTAGCAATGCCTCCTTCCGCTTGAAAATTCTTTAAATCCCTTTAAAAAGGCTATCGCTCTTCTAGGCTTCTTTCAATCGTTCTTCTTCATTGACGTCCCTTCCCTATCATCTTGACTGGACCGTGAGGCAATACCTTGAGTACATCTTCAACCGTTATCGTTTTCTCCGAAGCTGTAGACTTAAGCTCATCATTAAAAATCTTAGCTATCCTAGTTGCTGCACGCCCCTTCTCCTCATCTCCTGGAACCAGTAACACGTAGGCTATAGCTTGTTTAGCTATTGCTGATGGAGGGCCCGACACCACAAGTACATCACCGTTGATAATCATTAGGCCGACGGCCAGCTTAAGCTCGACGCCCCTTAAATAGTTCCTTGTCCCCCTAATCATGAAGGAGCCCTTAGGCAAATACTCGCCGGAAGGAGGCGTCTTAGATACTTGCTCTCCATAAACCCAATAGACGTCTATAGATCCAAAGCCAGCCTTCCAAGCCTTTGAGTAACATGCAGCGTACTGAGCTGCTTCGACAATAGTGTTTAAGGGGACCTCTCGCCCTTCGCTCTTTACTATTACTGTGGCCGCTCCAACAATATCTGCGTGGAAGAACAGGTCCCTATCTTCAAGGTACTTCTTTACCAGCACTTCGTTTTGGGCTGCATCTTTACCGGCAACGACTAGAAAGCCTTCGCTCGACTTAAACCACAAGTACTTCTCGTACCAGTACTTCTGCTCCCTCCTCTTCCTTATCTTCTCTTCTGCTTCTTCTACGAGCTTCTTCTCCTCCTCTATCAGAGAGGTTAGCTTAGAATCCAACTCTACGAGGGCCTTCCTGCTCGACTCTAACTTCCTCTTAAGGCTCTTCAACTCGCCATACAAGCTAGATATGTTAGACATTAAGCTCTCGCAAGGCTTTAACGTTAGTTCTACTCCTTCAATCCCAACCTTAACGGTTCGTGCCTTCCGATCTACTTCGAGAACGCTGAAGCCTTCAATCTTAGGTTTACAAGCGGACTCTACACCGCGATCCATAGCCTCCTTAAGCTCGTCAAGAAAGCCTTGAAGGTCTTCGTAGTTCCTCTTTAGGAAGTCTATTACCCTCCTTAACCCTTCGACCTTAGCCTCAAGTTCAGCTATCCTTAATTTGACTTCCCTAATAGAGGCCTCAACCTTAGCCCTCTCCCTTTCGACCTCCTTTCCTTTGAGAAGGCTCTCTTTAACCTCTTCATAGAAGAATTCAGCTACAGCTTCGTAGAATTGGCTGTACGACTTCTTCTCGCAGCCGCTGTAGATCACGAAGTCCACGGGGACTACCGAGAACGGCTTGCCATCCACGTACACGATATTAGGGTTGGGGTTTTCTACTAAGTCCAGTAGTTTACGGGTAGCTTCAACTATCCTTCCTACTTCTTCATCGGAGCTGACTTCGAAATCCGGACTTATAGAGCTCCTTGCTAAAACCTCGTAAGCCAGCTCGGGAGATCCTACTAATGCTAAAGCCGCGTAAAACGCTTTTTTCCTACCACACTTAATTGCTTCTAAGACTTTCTCTACATCTAAGTTGAGCACGGTGTTTGGCGGAAGCTGATACTTTAACCCCCTCCTTAAAGCCCTATCCTTGTACTCGACTTCTCTATAGGTAGCTATGATCGTTGCATCGGGACCGCATAAAACTAAGTTGCCTTCTCTTACGAGTTCGATTATTAGCTCGTAGGAGCAATCCTTACCTTCAACCTTTATATTAACTATCCTATCGAAGCCAACTTGGTCGACCGCCGTTATCCTCGTCCTCCTCAAATATTTCCTTAAAAGCCTACATAGGGTAGGAGGTTGCGCGGGCTTCTCTACATCATAACTAGAGATGCAGATCCAATTAGGAAGTTTAGTTGCTAGGATCCTCGTAGCACCATCGTTACACCTTATCTTCAACATTACTATGTCGCCGATCATGTACACGTTGATTATTACGCCGCCTACTATCAGTTGCTTCATCTCCTTAATTAATGCCCTTAGGTCCAAGGCTGAGATGGATCTCTTAGCCCTTAACTTTGTCAATGCCGTCATCTTGCACTTAAGTTTTATTAGAAAGGGTAAAAATTAAAGATTCGCGAGACCAAATGAGACCTGGAACGAAGGTTTACGTAGCTAGGATAGCCTTCGCAATCTTAGCTGGGCTCTTAAGCGCATTAATAAATCCGCTATACCTTACGTTTCAATCTCATGGCGTTGCAGCATCGGTTTTACCGATCATAATCGCGATATTCTTATACGTTGCCTCCTACTATTTCGTGAAGAAAGTAATTAAGCTTCAACAATCAGGCTTCAACGAACCTTCCTACATCTATAGGGGAGGGCTATTCACATACATATTCATGTGGATAGTGACGTGGTCGTTAGTAGCTTCACTACTACATCCTTTCTTAATACAATGACCGCTCTGTAAAGGTAAAGATCATGAGGACCCTAATACACAATTGTAGAATTTACGCAGATGGTAGGGTAGTTGAGAATTGCTACTTGCTTGTAGATGCACCCTTCATATCCGACCTTGGAGTAGACGATGTAACTGTAAGCTCCTACGACGTCAAACTGAACGCTCAAGGGAGGCTTCTGATCCCAGGGTTAATAGACGTTCACGTACACCTAAGGGATCAACAACTCTCGTACAAGGAGGACTTTAGGAGTGGAACTGCCAGTGCAGCACTTGGAGGTGTAACTTCGGTAATAGATATGCCCAACAACCTTCCACCCACCGACACACCATCAAGACTAATCGAGAGGATCAACTTAGCTAAAGAAAGGATCTTAGCGAACGTTGGATTCGCCTGCAAGCCATCACTAAACCACGAAGTCAACATAGAGTTAGCTAGGGCTGGGGCTATAGCCTTCAAGGTCTTTGTCTACGAATACATGAATTGTGGGACGATAGACCTCTATTCCATAGATAACGTAATGTCCTCTATCTCCAAGGTCAACAGGGTCTTAATGTTGCACTGCAACGTAAAATCGTCGTTTCCGGAGGCCCTTGAGCTCGCGAAGAAGAAAAACATGGCTAAGCTCTGTAGAGTTGAAAAGAAGTTGACCGAAAATGTCTTGAGCATTGCGAAGGCACATGGAGTTAAGCTACACTTCTGTCACGTTAGCAGCCCAAAAGCTGCTGAGGTTATTAACTTACAGAGGGGCTCTATTCATGCAACATGTGAAGCAACAATACACCACTTATTCCTAGACTACACGGTTCTCGAGAAGTTTGGTTCGCTTGCTCACGTCGATCCACCACTCAAAAGTAAGTTTACGGCTCGCCTGCTCTTCGACAAGCTCAGGAGAGGGGTAATAGATATGGTAGTCAGCGACCACGCTCCTCACGCACTCGCTGAAAAGTGTGGAGAAGACCCTAAGCCGGGATTTCCAAATCTACAGCTCATGATGCCGATGCTAATGACTCAAGTTAAGAGGGGTAGGTTGACCTTAGACTTCGTAGTGGAAAGGGGCTCTGCAAAGCCCGCCGAGATATTTGGAGTAGAGAAGAGGGGAGCTTTAAGGAAGGGGTACTATGCTGACTTAGTAGAGTTGGACTTAAAGAGGAGACTGAAGGTTAAGAGCGAGCTACTAGTTTCAAAGGCTAAGTATACGCCGTTCGAGGGTATGACTTTGGTAGGAGTACCAGTTAGAACTTACGTTAACGGCTTGTGCGTTAACGACGACTATACTATAGTTGGGAGAGGCGGAGAGGGAACAATACTCCTTCCTGGTGATGCGTGTGGCGTCGGAAAAGCTTCTGCTTGATAGCATGTGCGGGAAGCTAGCCCGCTGGCTCCGTTTCTTGGGCTTCGACGTCGAGTACATTAAAGAGGCTGACGACGAATCGCTCATTGCTGAAGCCGAAAGGTCCGGGAGGACCATAGTTACGAGGGATCAAGAACTCCACAATAGGTCTATCAGGAGGGGGATCAAGTCTATACTTCTTAAGTCCACGGACCACGTGGAAAATATGTGCGTACTACTTCGAGAACTGGGTGTTAAGATATCCCTTCCTCCAAAGGAAACTCGATGTCCCATATGCAACAACATACTCAAGGAGGTGAAGTCGAACTCTATAATACACTTGCTACCTTCAGAGGAACTTGCTCGTCGATACAAGAAGTTTTGGCTATGCGAAAGCTGCAATAAAGCCTATTGGGTAGGCTCTCACTGGCGAAACATTAAGAAGATATTAAGCCAAGTAGAGAAATGTATTGAGGAGGGCTAAGCTTTGGCGCCTCTATCCGAAGAAGAAGGAGCTTTCCTAGTAAGGCTTGCGAGGAAAGCTGTAAGCGAGTACTTCTCTTCTAAGAGGGTTATGAGTCCTCCATCCGATGCTCCTTATAAGCTCTACGAGAAGCGAGGCGTTTTCGTAACTATAGAGTCTTATCCTAGCCGTGAGCTACGGGGTTGTATAGGCTTCCCGGAGCCCGTATACCCTTTAGTAGAGGCAACTATAAGGGCATCTCTAGCATCTGCATTTGAAGATCCAAGGTTCCCGCCTCTACGCGCCTCGGAACTTAAAGGTGTCGTCTTTGAAGTTAGCGTGTTAACGCCACCCCAATTAGTTAAAGCGTCAAAGCCAGCGGAGTATCCTTCCATGATAAAGGTTGGGGTGGATGGCTTGATCGTGGAGAGGGGCATCTTTAAGGGTCTCCTCCTACCCCAAGTAGCTGTTGAATACGGTTGGGACGAAGAAGAGTTCTTAACTCAATGTTGCTTGAAAGCTCTACTACCTCCTGATGCTTGGCTGGACCCTCGTACTAAGATATATAAGTTCCAAGCTGAAATCTTCGAGGAGGAAGCTCCTGAAGGATCGATAAAGAGGAAGAAGCTAGGTTAAGTCTCCGCACACGCAAAACGCTTCCAAAATTAGGTCGTGGAGCTTATCTAGCCCAGCCTTCTTTAAGGCTGATATCACTACCGGTCTTGAAGCGCGCTCGTACTTGAAGACGAGGTCCACAAGCTCTAAAGCGAGGTCAGAAAGCAAATTACTTTTAAAGCCTAGCTCCCTCTTAATTTCGTCGGCCCTCAACGCCAACTTAGATGGATCTACGAGGTCTCCTTTATTGATTACAGTAACCGTTGGGATGTCTAGCCTTAGCTCAATTATAAGCGAAAGCATCTTTATCACTAGGTACTCGCTGGCATCACGCATAGTCTCGGCATCGACCATGTAGACGGCCACGGCTCTCCCAAGGTTCTTAACGGCCTTACTTAAAGATGGACCTAGCCCCCTAAAGACGAACAACTCCATTTGACCGGGAGTATCGATCAATACGTAGTCGGCTTCCTTCAAAGCTATGCCCTTAACTATATCGTCAATCCTCTCCTCCATGAGCTGAGCGGCCATAACCATTGCTCCATTAGGTCCAAGGCCTAGTCCTTTCATTACATCGTCGATCCTCACGATCTCCCTTATGTCAAAGGTCGCATTATACGGAACTTGCTCTACTCCGGGGTCTAGATTTATGTAGGAGACCTGAAAACCCAATTCCTCCAGCCACTCGCCGAAAGACTTGATTAAGGTAGTTTTTCCGCACCCTGCCGTTCCAACGAAGATGACGTACAAGAGTATCGTCCCTCATAAGACTTTTACAATGAAGGAGCTTAAAAGCTCAATGCATTAGGGACTGATGGTGAGAGCTTGAAGTTAACTTTAAGTAGTAAGAGGAGGAGTAGGGCAATTTCAACAATCATAGCGACATTAATTCTTATTGGAGTCACAGCGGCTATGGGCTCTTTCATTTACTGGTATGCTGTAACCTACGCCAAATCAACTTCGAGGATATCGGCGATAGCGATAACGGAGGCAAAAATGAGTAAGACCTCGACGGGGGTTACGAGCGTCCTGGTATCTCTAAGAAACCAGGGTACTACGGTAATTGAGCTTACTAGCGTTATCGTATACGACGACTATAATAATCCAGTCGACCTGTTAAGTAAAAACGAGACCTTAATATCGCCTAAACCGGTACAAGAAAAGATATCGTTAAATCCCGGGGACTCCGTGACCGTAGTCTACGTCGGTAAGTTGTCGGTTAGCGTTGGCAAGACCTATACAATAGTCGCGATTACGAGTCAAGGAGCGCAACAAGTTACTGCCGAGTGTACCTTTGGTTATTGAGGGGGCTACTCTAGCTTATGAGCTTCAAGGGTCTCCTTCTTTCTTTATTCGATAAGCATAGAGGGGCTTCAGAGATAGTAGCTGCGGTAATAGTCTTTGCCGTGACATTAACCGTGTCCAGCGCATCCATAACTTTCTTATCGCAGAGAGCTGGCTTGGCGTCAAGTATAATGCTTCAAGAGTCCAAGAGGGCAATGATAGAGCACTTGGCCTCCGTGAGAGTAGTAGACGTGCTAGAAACTGAAGATAATAAAGCAGTCATAGTTCTGTACAATCCGACCGACATGGTTATTCGCATAGTTGCGGTAATAGCGGGCGATAGCCTTCAACGAGTAAACATGTCTCTAGAACCTGCGGACATAGTCGATCTCTGCGTAGACTCCTCTTGCGATATCGTCTCTAACCATATCTATCTTCTAACTGTGGAGGGTGCTTTAATTGAGGTTAGACCGTAAGGCTTTGAGCTCCTTAATTAGCATAATCATAATGGCCGTACTACTCTCGCTTTCACTAGGTCTGTTTGCTTCACTCCTATCATCCTTCGCTAATTACGCGAGCACTCTACGTAGGGAGCTCGATTTGGCCAGCGAAGTCGTAGCCGAGGAGAGAATGCTCGTAGATGCTTCTTCGAATGGTACCCACGTACTGTTGTCTCTGGCCAATAAGGCTTCGAAAGAAGTGGCTTTGCCCTATCTTGTCTTCAAACATGGAGGGAAGCTGTATGTAGATAGGATCGACTTAAGGGTTCCACCCCTATCGACCATTCGATTCGCAGTTGCTATACCTAAAGGCTTTTCAAATCCATCGCTTGAAGCAGTCCTAGTAGCTAGGAGAGGTTCTACGTATAAAATCGCCCTTCCCTCGAAATCAAGTAATAACACGAACTCCATTGAACCGTACCTGAAGGTGCCGTACGACGACATTTGCCTAATAAATGATGTAGACGCGGTGGACCGCTTAAAAAGTATTGTAGTTACTTCATACGAGAACGGTGGGATATTGATGATCGACGTTAGGCAACGCTCGCTACTATGGTCGAAAGAGTTTCTTGGATCAAGAACCGAAAATGTTGCATTCAATGAAGCCTTCAATGCCACCGTGGCATCTATTTCGACTATTAGAGAAGGAGACAGTAAGATACTTAGTATAATAACTCTCAGGGATGGGAAGCTTCTTTCTCTCCATAACTTTTACGACTATGTGTACCGTTCTTCATCAGTTAGAGAGTACTTGCATCAGCCCGTTTTAACTGGAAGAGTTCAAGACTTCATGATCATACCCAAAAGCTATTTTTCGGGCAATTATAGTTCAAATAACTACTGGCTTTTTGAAGTTAGGGCTTACTTACATATCATTAAACCATCATCACCATCGGTGGGGGAAGTTCTTCTCCAAAGGGTCTTAATTTTAGATACGAACACAAGGATAACACCAAGCTATTATCAGTCAAACCCAGACGTCTTCCCAAAGTTCAAAGTTGTAGGCTACGTCCCTGTAAACAAGAGCTTTAGCATTCTACTAGTTGGTGGAGCGGTTTATCGAGATGTTGACATCGTTTACGCGAAGTACCGTTGTGACACAGTAAAATCTGGAAGCGACATCCTCGTGCCGCCAACACTCCACGCGCTCAGCAATGGCTCTCCTTCTTGGTACTTATCCCTAAATTCCTGTGATACATCATTTCCTAATTTCCTGTAACGCATTAACGATGTGATAGCAGTAGCGTCAGGGCCTTATCTCTATTTTGTTAACAGCAGTAGTCAGGTATTGAAGAGGATCGACTATAGTCCTGAGAAGATAGTGTTCTTAAAGTTCGATGAAAACTACAACAAACTGATAGTTAGTCTTACCAACGGTGACGTACGAATATTCGATAACAACCTTAAAGAAGAGAGGCGCTTCTCGCGAATAACAACATCACGGATAGTGGACGTAGTCTTGGTGAATAGCTCAAAGGTTATAATTTTTAATGAAACTCACGCGTTTAATCCTGAAGATCCTTCCTACATCGTCGCGCTCCCGTCAAAGCCTTGCAAGGCCATTTTGCTAGACGCATGGGGAGTACTAGTAGCTTCGCGTTCAGGGCTCCTCTACATAAAAACTTGAGGTGAAAAATTTTGGTAGCGCAATTATTGCCTTCAAAAAAGTAGATGCGAAGGAGGGGGATCCATATCATGAATTCGAAGGCGTTAAGTTGGACAATAACTTCCAGCAACTCGATAAGTACTACGTCTCAGATGGTATTGTTGAGATAATAATAGGTGAATGCCAAGGCCTAGGCTACTACATAGTTAAGGAGCCTGAGCTAACTCCAGATGAACTTAGGCTATACCGAGCCCTCATAGACGAATTGAGGTATAAATCGAAGCCAGATATACAACTCCTTCTAAATCCTCTAGGATACCTTGAAAGGGCATTAAGGGAGGCTATGAGCGATTTAGAGGTAGCAAGCAAAGTTTACTCTTCTAAGCGCAAGCTCTTTTATTACCTTAAGCGAGAAGTCTTGGGTTTTGGTCAGCTTGAACCGCTAATAGATGATCCAGACATAGAAGACATGTCAATCGAAGGTGTAGGCAGGCCAGCTAGAGTTTTT
Organism: Candidatus Nezhaarchaeales archaeon; assembly: GCA_038887515.1. Lineage (GTDB taxonomy): Archaea > Thermoproteota > Methanomethylicia > Nezhaarchaeales > WYZ-LMO8 > WYZ-LMO8. The sequence goes on from JAWAKK010000002.1 coordinate 259,048, forward strand.
CATAGGCGCTTTAGTTTTTACGACTGGCTCCATACAAATATAGTTTTTGAGAACGAAGAAGAACTAAATAATTATGTTATAAGGCTTGCCCACATGGGCGGAAAGCACATCAACATAGCCAATCCAATAGCCGACGTAATGTTGCCTGGCAAGCATAGGGCAACTTTGACGTTTTCCAGGGAAGTAACCCCTCAGGGACCCTCATTGACTATAAGGAAGTTTAAAGAAAAGCCACTAACTATATGCCACTTAGTTAAGAGCGGCACGGTCTCCTCGCTTATGGCAGCTTATTGGTGGATTTTGCTCGAAAACAAAGCCTTCCTTATGATAATAGGCCCAATGGCTAGCGGAAAGACAACTTTACTCAATAGCCTAGCCATGCTTTTGAAGCCGAACTGGAAGGTGGTGAGCATAGAGGACGTTGCTGAGCTTAACCTAGCGCACCCCGGCTGGAAGCCCTTAGTATCACGCCATACATGTCCTCCAGGTGAAAATTTGACTGAAGTCAGTCTATTCGACTTAGTCAAGCTATCTTTCAGGGAGAGGGCCGACTTCATCATTGTTGGCGAGATTAGGGGTGAAGAGGCCTATGCTCTATTTCAAGCAGCAGCGAGCGGTCACGGTTGCGCTTGCACTTTCCACAGCTCAAATTTCGAGTCAATGGTCAGCAGGCTTACGTCGCCTCCACTCAATGTAGGTCCAAGCTACATAGAGCTAATATCAAACGTGGTCGTGGTAAAGAGGATAGCCAAGTCGGTAAGACAGGCGGTTAGAAGGGTGACCGAAGTGGACGAGGTAGTAAACTGTCGAGACTACGTAAAGGTCTTCACATGGAACCCGACCCAAGATTTCTTTGAACCCGATGATCCTTACGAACTCGTCGAGAAGAGTTTTCAGCTAAAACGAATTGCCGAGGCAAATGGGCTAAGCGAAGAAGATGTTTTGGACGAACTTTTTGAAAAGGAAGAGGTTCATTGAAAGTCTTGTCGAGAACGGTATCCTAGACTTTGAGGAAGTGTTACGTCACTTGAGGGGCCTTCAATATAGGAGGCATTTAGATATTGAATAGAAAGCTTAAACTCTTAATCGTTTTTTCATTAGCCAGCATACCTTTGGTCGTACTTTCTCTCTCAATAACTCTCGTTGTATTTACATTACCTCTTCTTGGGATGTTAATCTATCTATACTTTAGAGGTAGAGGTCCTAAGAATATAGGTCGAACGAAATCAGGGCAAATAAGCGTGGTGCTAGTGCTTCCAAGGTCTCCCAAGAACCTTAAAGGACTTTTAAAGTTCAAACTACGTAGAGGGTTTGGATTTAAAAGTAAACCCTGCCCTCTCTCCTTGAAGAATACTAAGCTGTATACAGCCCTTTTTCTTTGTCTAGCCATAACGACTACATCATTCTTAGTCAACAATTTCATTCCTCTCGCGTTTCTACTTTTATCGATTGCTATCCCTTTAGTTTCAACTTTACGCGATAAGGTTGCCGAATCTATTAGAAAACACAATGTAGAAAACGAATTACCATTCTTCAGTCTACTTGCCTCGACCCTATCTCATGCAGGTCAAACACTTGTGAAGGCATTTAATATCGTAGCCGAAGCTAAAGTGTTTCCAGCATTTAGCTTAGAAGCACTATACTTAAAGAAGGAGTCTCTGTTTATGGGCGGAGATACGATAGCTGCTATGAGCAACTACGCTCAAAGACATCCATCAAGGCTCCTTTCGTCTTTAATTCTAGGCTACGTGGGTATAGTTAGAAGCGGTGGAGACGTTACGAAGTACTTAGAGGAAAAGACTAGAGAACTTTTTTCAATGCTTAAGGAAAGGTGGAACAATTTCGTCAACAATGTTAGCACGGTAGGCGAAGCGATGTTAGCTCTCTTCCTCATAATGCCTTTAATGCTATCCATGACTACCTTGGTTTTTGCAAGCGAAGTGGAGGAGGCTATTTACGAGCTTATGATACTAGGTTTGGTGCCATTGCTATCTTTAATGACTGTCTTCTTATTGCACGTGACACGCCCTCAAGATAGCTTTGAATACATGCCAAGCGGGAAGATCATTTCGTCCTCTACTATTTCGATCATAACGTCTACCCTTATTTTAGGGATCCTATTTAACAAGACAATACTTGACTTAATAGCCTTTGGCACTATAGCTGCAATACTTCCTTTAACCATACATTATGAAAAGGAGAAGGCGAAGGTTCTCGAAATTGAAAAAGAAATACCGCGCTTCCTAAGATACTTAGGAGAACATAAAAAGTTGGGCTTCTCTCTCTTAACTGTATTGGAGAAGTCTTCCCGCGAACCCTATAACAAAGCCTTCTCTCTTATAATCAAGGAAGCTATAGGTAAAATGAAGCTTGGGTTATCGCTTTATCAATCGATTGTCGCACTTAAAGTGCGCTCTAAGTTATGTAAAATCGTCTTATTTATCTTAGACAGCTTAGTTGAAAGCGGAGGAGGGTCCCCAGCAACATTTGAGATCCTAGCATCGTACGTAGATGAATACAACAAGCAGAGGTCTAAGGTTAAGAGGTCTCTCCATCTCTACTCTCTCTTAGGCTATGCGAGCCCAATGATACTAGCTATATGCTTATCTCTTACAACCACCTTCATTGTTGGCATGAATGAACAACCTACCTTGAATGTAACAGAAGGTGTTTCAAACATGATACAACCCCCTCAGGAAGAGGTGCACGAAGTGTTGTTCTACAGCAAGCTTATGATGCTCGTCTCCTCAATATCCATGGGTCTAATACTTGGTAAGGCAATAGAAGGCTCAATGCTTTGCACTAAGCATACCTTGATATGTATTTTAGTTGCCTTAATATCTCTAAACTCACTCCTATAATAATGTAGGCGCTGAGGGTTTATGGAGTACTCACTGTTGGTGAGCTTTTATGAGAAGATAGAGTTGACGACGAAGAGGCTTGAGATGACAGACCTTTTAGTTTCCCTATTCAAGAAGAGTCCTCCAAATATCATAGACAAGGTCGTTTACTTAACTCAAGGTAGGCTCTACCCAGAATACGTCGGGATAGAATTAGGCGTGGCAGAAAAACTTGCATTAAAGGCTCTCTCTTTAGCTACTGGTTTATCCGTCGAAGAATTAGAGGTCGAATTAAAGAGAACTGGAGATATAGGTACAGTAGCTGAAAGGTGTCTTTCGAAAAAGAAACTTAAGAGCATATTGGACTTCATGGGGCCTGTGCAAGGGAGTGCGAAAAAGTTAACGGTCGATGAAGTATACAATACGCTTGATAAGGTCGCTAGAGCCGTAGGTGAGGGTTCTCAAGATACGAAAATTTCTTTAATAGCAAGCCTATTGAGGGATGCGTCGCCAAAGGAGGCAAAGTATCTACTAAGGACTATAACGGGGAAATTGAGGCTTGGTATAGCTGATATGACTATACTTGACGCCCTCGCAATAGCTTTCTGCGGCGGAAAGGATGCTCGCCCCCTCGTCGAGAGGGCTTACAACCTCTCAAGCGACTTAGGTCATGTAGCAAAGGTTGTAGCTGAAAGTGGCATCGATGGATTAAAGTACTTCAAAATTACTGTTGGAAGGCCCATAAGACCCATGCTAGCTGAACGGCTAGCAACGGCAGAAGAGGTTCTCGAAAAGCTCGGTGGCAAGTGCGTAGCGGAGTATAAGTACGATGGTGAGAGGATACAAGCCCATAAATCCGGCTCGGACGTAATACTGTTCTCTCGTAGACTTGAAAACATAACTCACCACTATCCGGACGCTTGCGATATAATTAAGGAGCGCATAAAAGTGAATGAGGCAATAGTGGAAGCAGAATGCGTAGCTATAGATCCCGATACCGGGGAAATGAGACCTTTCCAAGAGTTAATGCATAGAAGGAGGAAGTATGGTATAGAAGAAGCTATGAAGGAGTACCCTGTCTCGCTCTTCTTTTTTGACTGTCTATATGTTAATGGCCAAGACCTAACGAATCAACCGTACCTAAAGAGGAGGGAGGAGCTTATGAAAATCTTAGAGCCAAGCGAAAGAGCTATGCTAGCATCTTATAGGATCGTCGATAACGTTGAAGAACTGGAACGCTTCTTTGAGGAAGCTATAAGCGAGGGATGCGAAGGGCTCGTATGTAAATCTTTAGCACCCGACTCCATATACCAAGCAGGCGCTAGAGGCTGGCTGTGGATAAAGCTCAAGAGGTCATATCAGTCAAAGCTTGTAGAACCGATAGATGTAACCGTCGTTGGCGCCTTCTGGGGTAAGGGTAAGCGAGCTGGCAAATATGGCGCCTTACTCTGCGCAGTTTACGATCCCGAAGCGGATGTATTCAGAACTGTATGTAAAGTTGGAAGTGGCTTTACAGATGAAGACCTAGAGAAGATGCCTGGAATGTTGCAGCCCTACGCTATCGAACATAAGCATCCACGAGTAGATTCTAGATTAAAGGCGGATGTATGGTTTGTACCTAGTATCGTCATAGAAATCATAGGTGACGAGATAACACTAAGCCCTCTTCACACAGCTGGGCTAGGAGTTCTAAAGCCAGACGCTGGCTTAGCTATAAGGTTTCCACGCTTTACGGGGCGTTGGAGGTTCGACAAGAACCCTGAAGATAGCACAACGGTGAAGGAACTCATTGAAATGTACAAAATGCAGTTGAAGAAAATCGAGACTTAAGAACTCCGCTGAGAAATCTTTTCTAGCATTCTCTCAAAAGTCCAACGAACAGCATTCTTTAGCTCTCTCATTCTTCTCTCGTCAACAACGTTCTTTAAAAATATTTCAGTTAAGATATCTCCTTTAGTCTTTATCTCGTAATCCATGGCTTCACCCTCCTTCATCTCTCCCCGCTCAACAGCTTCACGATCTTTCCTCCTCATCTCTTCGAGGACCTTTTCTATTAAGAATTGCCTGAAGGGTGGAATGTTTATGTTAAGCTCTAGGTCTTGGGCAGGGACTATCCTCAAGTATCCCTCGCCCATGTACATCTTTCCGAGCAATCTGTTTCCCATTCTAGACGAAGCCATAATTAATGTCTCGGTCTCAAGCCCCTTCGGCTGAGCCGAGGGGGGTTGAACGACCTCTTTTGTGACCTCTAGAGCGGAGGCTGGCTTGAACGATACTCTTGCTAGGGCTTCGTCGACCAACTTTATTAGTACCTTAAGGTGTTCAACTTCAATGGTTAAAGTAGAGAGCTTCTCCTCAAGGTACCTCTTTAAGTCCGCTAAACTTTTGGCTATGTCTTCCACTATACTTCACTTCTCCATACTTCAAAGCTCTACTTGCTTTCACTAGGTAAAATTTTCTACCGTTATTTATCTCTATATACTCCAAGGCCTGCCGAAAGCGTTGTGATGAACTACTTCTCTCAGGCTCCTCCTTGACGGAGGTGATGGGACTTCTCCTGCTTGGCCTACAGTTATTAGGGCTAATGGCCTAACATTAGTCGGCAACTTCAAGAGTCTCCTAACTTCTTCTTCATAGAAAGCCCCAATCCAACAAGTACCCATACCGAGTGAATATGATGCTAGTAAAATGTTTTGGGCCGCTGCAGCGCAGTCTTGGATAGCATAAAGTCTCCTGCCTCGTTCACCATAAATAGCACCAGTTCTATCTACATTGGCACAAACCGCGATGATTGCTGATGCCTCGGCCATCCACATTTGGCTTAGGGAAGCCCTAGCTAACTGCTTCATGACGCCTTTATCGTCGACCACAACAAACTCCCAAGGTTGGAGGTTTCCAGCGGACGGAGCCCATATGGCGGCCTCCAGTATCGTCCTTAACGTTTCCGGTCCTACTTCTGAAGGAATATAAGACCTTATAGACCTCCTCCCCTTTATAGCTTCGAGGACCTCCAAATTTAAGCACCTACACTGTCCTCTACGATTACTATGCTTATTAAAGCTTAGCCTATAGAATCGAGTGGCAATGATAAGAAGCTTCCAACTTATTAGCTCTATAGTAAACTACCTAGACCCTTATTTCGTGATCTTCTCTATTTCCCTCCTTCTAGCACTCATATTGTACGCAAAGTTTCAATCCAAAGGAAAAATCCTGTTAGGAAGGATCTTCCTTTTAATGCCTTTTTACCTCGACCTCAGAGAAGCTAAGCATGTAGTAATATTTGGGATGACTGGATCGGGGAAGACAAATACATCAAAATTGATAGTTAACTCGTTTAAGGGCTCCAAATTAATAATAGATTGGAATGGAGAGTACTTAATTGGGAGAGTTGCGAGACCCTCGCATCTATCAATAAGCTATCTATCGATGCTAGACTTCTGCGAGGCCCTAGCTTCATCTCTTCAATTGACGGTGCCTCAATACGCAATGTTACTTGAAGTGGCTAGGGACTCAAGTAACTTAAGCGAGATAATAGAGAAATTGCGGAGGTATCCGACGGAAAGCGATACTAGGAGGGAGATAAAGAACGCTTTATTAAGAAGACTTGAACCTCTCTCTTACGCCAACCTCTTTTCAGGCTCTCTTACCATAGACGATGTCGATACCATAGACCTTTCAGGTTTAACGTTTGATGCTAAAAGGTTGGTAGCCAACGTCGTCTTGAGGCTTCTCTATACTAACCCTATAAAGCAGTTGTTAGTTCTCGAAGAAGCTCAGAACTTGCTAATACCGCGCCACCCAAATCAGCCTCCAACAAGTTGCGAGCTAATCCTCGACGAAATCAGGAAGCATGGCGTAAGGGTCCTCGCCGTAGCTCAAATACCTTCACTTGTCTCGACGACCTATCGAAATGCTGAATACATAATTCTTCATAGGTTAAGCTTGACAACAGAAGAAGCAAAGGACATTGGTTTAACGGAAAGGGAAAGGTGCAGAATAGCTAAGCTACCTAACGGAAAGTGTCTCATCATAAATAAGGGAAAGAAGTTCACGGTCACCGTATTTAAGGCAAGACTTCTAAGCCAAGCAAGAGAAGAGAGGGAGAATGAAGTTTCAACGAAAGGAAGAGAGACGAGCTATCGAGGCGAACCTAAAAACGATGGAGATGTTTTATCATATCTTATCGAAGACCTTAGGGAAATTAATGAGTGGCGCAGGGGGATAACCAGCAATGTGGACGTATTGATTAAGGACGTTGACGAGCTCAAGCAACTGACGAAGAACCTTATTGACAAGTTTTCGGCCTTAAGCATTCGGGAAGCCATAAATCCTAACTTAATCGATAACTTAAAGGTCGAAGTAGATAAAATGAAAGCTTATTTCAGTAAGAGAATGGAAGACCTTGAATGTTCACTAAGTTATGTAAAAGATAGACTGTTGGACCTCGAAGAAAAGATGCACGAAGACTTGAACTTAAAGGGTCGTAGCCGAAATGCTCGATGACGAGCTTCTTTCACTGACGCCATATCCATCATTAAGGCCAGGGCAACTAAGGATAGCGAGGACCGTTTACCTATCGATAGCTAAGGGTCTTTACACAGTGCTTGAAGCGCCATGTGGGCTGGGGAAGACAGTATCTTCCCTCATGGGTGTCACACCATCTCTCCAAAGAAACCTAGCGAGGAGAGTTCTGTGGTTTACGAGAACAAATGATGAAAGCGATAAAGTCATTGAAGAAGCGAAGAGGGTTAAGGACGTCGAGGGGACCTTACGAGGTATCTCCATAAGAGGTAAATCATCTTCATGCCCGAGACTTCGTGGAGATAACGAAGAACTAACTCACTTAGCTTGCCGCGCATTGAGGGATGAGCTTCTTTGCTCATATCTAGACCAAGAGAAAATAGACTTATGCGCCAACCGCTTAAGCAGTCAACATAACTTAGTGACTTCCATAGATATAATTCAAAACGCCGTCAGCGATAAGTGTTGTCCAGCAGCCGTAATGAAGCGAATCATACGTAAAAGCAACATAATAGCTCTAACATATCCTTACGTCTTTAATGATAACGTATACAAGGTCTACTCTAAGTTGCTGTTTCTCGACCCCACGGTCGCAATAATGGATGAAGCGCACAACATAGCAGAGTTGATGGTTGAATATAGGTCGAAGGTTCTTCGGTTAACTACTTTACACAGGTCAATCGACGAACTATCAACGGTAAAAGTAGAATTAGTAAAGCCCCTCGAAGACTTAACCTTACTTCTTAAAAACTCGACCAAGAAGGCCTCCCCGCAAGGTATCGAGGTATCTAAGGATCAAATACTAAGGATGATAGCGAAGTACTTTAAGGACCCCTCAGTCTACATAAGCAAGCTGAAAGAAGTAGCCCTAGACATAATTAAGCTAAGGGCAGTGAAGGGCCTTACGATAAGGTGTCCAACATATTCTACTTACTCCTTCTTACGAGAAGCATTAGGCTCAAGCATTGATCATTTAATATGGGCACATCTAGACTTCGAGAACGAAGTGCAAGTAGAGTTGAAACCGTTAACGTGTAACTTCTCATGGATCGCTCGACGATTCCACAGCGTAATATTCATGTCAGGCACGCTATCACCTTTAATTGGATTCATCAAATCCCTAAGCCTAGACCCCACAAACATCAAGGCCATAAAGTACGTCAAGCCCAAGTACGGTCGCGTCATATTTATTGTAGATGCATCTGTATCGACTATACATAAAAATAGGTCTGAACAACTTTACAAGATTTTAGTATACAAGTTAAAGACCATTAGAGACGTTGTGGAAACGGGGCTGGGTATTTTTGTTCCTTCCTACAACTTCCTACGGGATCTTAAGGTTGCTGGACTAAGAGAACTAATGCCTGGCTTAACGTTAATTGACGACGGTAAAGGCCTCTCTAGTCTAAGTGTCTTTAACCGTTTTAGAGACTACATCAAGATGGGCGTTGATGTAACGCTGGTTTCGGTAATTGGGGGGAGGCTAGCTGAAGGAGTAGACATTTCAAGCCGCTTAATGCCCGTAGCGGTGATAGTTGGATTACCCATGCCAGAACCCACTCCATACAATTTAAGGAAAGTCGAAAAACTTCGTTGTCTAGGCTTTAAGAGACCTTACGAAGCTGTTTTCGTGGAACCAGCTATGAGGAAAGTATCCCAAGCCGTAGGTAGACTGATACGTAGCCCCTCAGATGAAGCAATAGTAATTCTAATGGATAAGAGGTTTACAAAAGGCTCCATAAAAAGGTACATACCTAGATGGTTAAATTACGAACTCTACGTATCTGGTAATCCAATATGTCTCCTTCAAGATTACTTTTTTCGCCTTAAACTTAAAGTACGTAAGGAGAACAAGGACCAAGAAGATGCAAGCTAGGATTAATGGTATTTCGATCGGTATTGAAACCCTACTTATGAGGGCTACTAGCTCCTCTGTACCAATGTACTTTATCCTTCCTTCTACCATAGCTTTTTCCCAACACCTAGCTTCGTCAACGTACTTTAGGGACGAGAAGTTTGCGTAAATTATAGGATTAGCTATGAAATAAGCCGAGAACCTTATTCTCGATATTAGACCCAGCGGGCTTTTTATATATCCGACCGTGCCGTTATAAGCTAATTCAAGTCTTGCACCACTGAAGTATGTGAGATCCACTGGTAGCCACCCGACTCCAGGAAAGAAAACCATGCTCCAAGCGTGCCATCCGATACCTTTAGACCTATGAATGTAGTTACCTTTGTACGCAGTAACCTCTTCCGATATACTTAATTGAGGTATTCCTCCAAGCTGGAGGAACGATGGTATTCCAACGGCTCTGCACATAGTTATAAAGAGAATACTACTATCGTCGCAATCGCCAACCCTCTTTTGGAAAGTCTCATTCGGATATTGTGGACCTATAACATCTCTTACTTCTCGACTTAATGGGTAAGCCACGTTATTCTCTATCCATGTAGCAAAGGCATTCAGAACGTCGAAGACCTTATCAAAGCTTCCAGCAAGCTCGCGTGAAAGGTCGTAAATTTCACCAGGTATTGGCCATTCATTATTGACGTAGAAGTTCGTAAGCCCTGAAGGTACTTCGTTTAATGAAGCGTTTCTTATGTTTCCTATTGGTGCCTCGAGACTTACAGTCCTTTGAATTATCGTGACTCTAAAGTATAGAGTTAAAATACTGCCGTTCTTTAGGTCATTAGGTGTAAAGTCGAATGCCAGTACTGCATTACCATTCTCATCAGAAGTTAAGGATTTTCGAGCCACCTCTTTGCCGTCGATTAAACATAAGGCTTGTTCGAGTAATACCGTCTGTCTCGTAGTGTTTGGGAAGATGACGAGCTGGTTTATATCTTTGACGTCACTAACGTCCCCCTGAACTGTGAGTGTTATGTTGTACCAGTACCTGTAGTAAGCGAGCACGCTTCTTTCACTTGATACAAGAACTCCTTGGTGAGCGGTGAAGAAGTGTGCTAGGAGGAACACAACGGCTGCAAGTAGTATGATGTGTTCAATCCTCGATCTCATCTCTTCTTCTTCTCTCATAGATATCCTTAAACCTTTTTCCTCTTCTTCTTTCTCCTAGAGAAGTCGGCTACGGTGATAGGTATTGACAGTCAGGGTAGGTTGCTGTGGTTGGGCAGTCAAGGGAGGTATGAGGAAGTATTTTGAAGTATTTGACCTCATAGAGCTACAGTCAACCTTCTATAAGTTGCCGTCAGCAGAAACCGCTAAGAGATGGCGTGAGGAAGCCCCTTCAAACTTCACTTACACCATGAAGGCGTGGCAGGCATTGACTCACCCGCCATCGAGCCCAACATGGAAGAGAAGTGGTCTTAAAATATCGAATGCAGATTACGAAAAGTACGGTCTCCTAAAACCTACAAGTGAGAACTATCAAGCTTGGGAAAGAACTATTGAGATAGCTAAAGTATTGAGATGTCAAGTATTAGTACTACAAATGCCTCCATCATTTATCAAGTCTAGCGAAAACGTACACAACATCAGTACTTTCATTAATAGCGTTGAAAGACCTCGAGGATTGGTGGTAGGAATCGAGTTTAGACATGAGAGCTGGGATCCAGATACCATAAAGAAGTTATGTGAAGAGCTAGATATCATTCATATAGTCGATCCGTTTAAGCAAGTTCTCGCATCAACCTCAAGCCAAGTTATATACTATAGACTTCATGGACTAGGTAAGAGGGCATACGTGTACGATTACAGTATAGAAGAACTAAAACAACTCTACGAGAAATGGGTCGAGCCCTATAAGGAAGATAAGACGGTCTACGTGCTATTTAATAACACTAACATGGCTAACGACGCTTTGGACTTCAGGAAGCTGGCGGCTATTTGAGGAACTTTTCTTCATAACTCTTTAAGTAGCTAACAGACCTCTTAACATCAATGAACATCTCGTAAGCCTGTTTGACATCTTCGGCGGTAACGCTATCTCTCCCCCGGTATTTAGCTAATTCAAGTGATGGTGCGAGGAGCTGAACTGCATACCTTAAGGAGGTCTCAGCACCTATTCTCATCAATAGTTCCAAAGCATCGTCGCTAAGCTTCACGTTCTCTTCTTTAGCTCTAACCTTTATAATTTCTCTAACCTCATCTTCGGTATAGGGCTTCATCTTTATGATAAGCAATCTATCTAATATATCAAGAGGAATTCCGTGAGGTGCCTCTACGTCGGTACCTCTTATTCTAGCTATACCTCTGTTAGTTGCTAAGACTATTATTGGTGCTAGTTCGCTCTCCATAGCCCTGCCGAGGTAAGCAAAGGCTTCTAGGTCGAGCATGTGTACATCGTCAATAAATAAGACGCCTGGTATTATCTCTGCTCTCCCCTCGTCAACCCACTCCTTAACCATCCTATCGACTTTTTGTCTCTCTTCAGGCGGAATCTCTTTCTCTTCTCTTCCTCCAAATAAGAGGCTAAATATGCTCGAGCTAGTGCTTCTAGCATAAGCCACGTCGAGTTGATGTAAGGTAACTGTGTGGACGAACTCTTTATCCTTAACTATGAGTCCGCTAGGTAGAGGAACTTTTTGTGAGACTTCGATGTCGTATTTAAACTCTGAAGGTGCTTCTTCGCACCTACCTAGTCTCGTAACGCGCCCGGTCTCTGCATCTATCCATATAACATCCCCAAGTTGTACTCCCTTTGAAACTAACTCTATTGCTACAGACTCGTCAACGTTGAACGTCCTTTCTTCGACCTTTGTCTTCAACTTAATTCTGGCACCTGTAGGAATCTGTTGATATGGGTTGTAGGGGTGCCTCCCTGTCTTTATGTCTAGTTCAGTTACCATGCCTTCATAGACCTTTCTCACTTCTCTGATCCGAACGCCTATCGCCTTCCTAAGAGCTTGCATAATGAACTCGGATTTTTTTAACTCTGTGGAGTAAACTTCCGAGGCTGATATTGCTAAGAAGGGGACGTCCTCTCCCAACTCTTTAGCTATAGCTGAAGCAAGTGCAGTTTTTCCCGAGCCAGGAGGACCAACGAGCAGTATGCCTCGCCCAGCCATTTTCCCTCTTTTAACCATGTCCACGACTATAGCTGCAGCCTCTCTAGCCTCAATTTGTCCGACCATGCCGTCAGCTACTGGGATAGCCTTACCGTTTCTAACTCCGAGACCTTTTATGTGGCTATGGGCACCTATTCTCTCAAATCCACCAACAGGTACAACTCCAGAAGACATACGACTCAACCTTCAGGCACCTTTACTTCCTGAAAGTTATTTAGGCGAACTCAGCTAAAATGATATCGAAAGCATCAAAAAGGTTGCTCACACTTCTCTTAAGCTTTACTCCATTCCTAGCTACATGTATTGCAGGGATACCGACGCTTAAAGGTCCTAAAACATCGGCTTCCACGTTGTCTCCAATGAATAATGCTTTAGAAGCACGTGATAGTTTTAAAGCCATCAAATACACTAAAGGGTGAGGTTTGCGGACACCTATTTTAGCTGAGGTCAGTACATTGTCTACATAGTTCAGAAGCCCTAGCTTTTCAAGGGAACCGAAAGCCATAGAATGATCAGGAGAATTAGACACCACTACAACGGTGAAACCTAACCCTTTTAGCTCCTTTAAGAAGGCGATGGCATCGTAATACGCCATTCGCGTTTCCACGTATTGCTTAACGAAGGTTTCCCTAAACTCTTCGAGAAGGCTTGCGTTCGACGTCAAGACTTTTTCTAGGACAATTTTTAACATAGTCTTTAAGCTAACCTCTATCATTAACTTTTTCTTGATGATCTTCATTCCGTCGTAAACCTTGTTAAACTCGCTTTTAAGTTTCATAGCAAGATGATCGCCGAACTTTGACTTCAAGTTTTCACTTTTAAGCGTGTAATCGAAGACCTCCCTAATTCGCGGACCGTAAATTAAGGTACCGCCCAAATCGACCAATATGCACGTGGACACAAACATATCCCTCGTCTTTGTCAGCCCTGCGTGGGCTCTTCATTCCATATAGGTCCGCCCTTTTGAACATCATCATTAAGTTCCTATCACGTTAAATACTTAAAGCCCATGCTTTAAAGTTTCACTGTAGGGTGTATAGTTCTTGCAATTTATTAGGTTTCTAGGTACTCTTGAGCCTAAATGCGTACTAACAGTAGGCGGTCTCGACCCTACTACATGTGCAGGTGTGTACTCCGACATAAAGACGCTGAGCGTATTGAAGGTCTTACCCCTAGCCTTAGCAACATGCTTGGTCGTCGAGAACTCTAATGGGGTCAAAGAGATAGTACCGTTACCTCAAGAAGCCATACGCCTTCAACTTGACGCAATACTTGAAGATTGCATACCTAATGTAGTTAAGATAAGCTTGGTCTATAGTGGTGATGCAGTAGAGGCTCTCCTAGAAAGGCTCCCTAAAGAACTACCTATCGTCTTAGATCCGGTGTTAAAGAGTTGGGACGGACGTGACCTAATAACACCTGAAGGGCTTGAGACGCTGGTCAAACGCTTACTTCCAATATCTACAGTCGTAACGCCTAACGTCTTGGAGGCAAGTTTATTAAGCAAAGTAGATGTGCGCGATCTAGATACAGCTAAGGAGGCTGCGAGGAAAATAGCTGACTTAGGGGCTAAGTGCGTTGTTATTAAGGGTGGCCATTTCCCATCTAAAAAGGTTATTGATATCCTCTATTACCATGGAGAGTTCTTAATCGTAGAGAAGGAACGTCTCTTCGAAGGTCCATTCCACGGACTAGGTTGTACTTTCTCCGCGGCCCTTGCAGCCTTTCTAGCTCACGGGCTAGACATTACTGATGCGTTTATGAAAGCATCGCACTTCACTACCTACGCTATAAGGGGTTACTATAGGCTAAAGGGTAGAGCAAGCTTAGCGAACCCGCTCGAACTATACTACAAGTCTTTAGATGCGATTAAAGTTGTTGAAGAAGTCTATAGAGCCTTAGAAGTTATAGAGTCAATTAAGGGTATGGACGTCTTGACTCCTGAAGTAGGCATGAATATTGCCGCATGTCTCCGAAACCCTACGTCGCTTGAAGATGTGTGTGGCGTGGAGGGTAGGTTAAGACCCGTGAGGGGCTTCCTAAGAGCTCATGGATCAATAATGTTTGGAGCTTCGAAGCACTTAGGCAGTATGTTGATAGAGGTCAACAAAAAATGGCCAACCATCAAGGCCTGCATTAACATCAAGTACTCTGAGGATGTACTTAGGGTTATTAAAGAGTTAGGCTTCAGGGTAGCTTCGTTTGACAGAAGTAAAGAGCCTCAGGAAGTAAAGTCGAGGGAAGGTCTAAGCATGAAGTGGGGAGCGCAGGAGGCCATAAGGGAGTCGTCCGAGGAACCCGACGTAATATATGACCTAGGCGACGTGGGAAAGGAGCCCATGATAAGGGTCTTCGGAAAAGACCCCCTCGACGTTGTTAAGAAGATAGAGTTGATAATCTCTAAACTGGGAGGATCCACATTACAGAAAACCTCTATCAACTAATATCCTCCTTAGGGCTGGATCTTTGGATGCAAGCCTCATTAATGCCTCTTCAATGCTCTCGTCAGGTTTAACGTCGTACTTCAAGTACACGCCAGTTTTACCTACTTCGTCCCTACGAGTTAATACTTTAACTCTTTCTTGGACGACATCCAAGCTGACTCCTACTCTACTCGCGGCATAAGCTTCTTTACCTATTATTGGCTCTTCGTAATGTCCCCTCAACGTAGGCTCTATTAACTTAAGTCTCTTATCTACTCCACACACCCTCTTACCCTCTTTGAGCTCGGCAAGGGTTAATTCGCCTCCGAACTTATAGAACTCTCTTTCATGTCGCGTTAGGCTTGTTAAAGGAAACGTTATTATCGTCGCTTCGTCGAGGTACACGTGGGCCTTTACCGCGTGGGCCGGTGTAGCTTGAGTTAATAGCCGCTTAAAGGGCTTTACTCCCAGCTCGTCTAGGATTATTTCAATGCGGTACGACGGCACCACGTAGGGTACCACGATGTCTATGTCGCTGGTAGGACTTACATCACCTCTAGCGATGCTGCCATGAACTATTGGACTGAGCCCCAAAGCTTCTACCATCTCCATTACCTTGATGGCCTTACATCTAAGCATTGAAAGCAGTTTCCAGTGGTCCCCGCTATAGATTACCTCTATCCTATCTCCAACCCTTACCGGCTTCTTCCTCCTGCTCACAATCTTCTCGTAGGTAAGCAAACTATAATAACGTAACCTCTCACTTCGATAGGTGAGTATGCCATTAGGCCAGAGAACGATCATAGAGGTTCCTACGGACTGGCCGCTTATTGGCTGCATAGCCTTTGGCGTAATAGATCGAGGCACGAACCTGATACAGGTGAGACCTTCGACTTCCTGCCCTCTATCTTGCATATTTTGCTCTACAGATGCAGGCCATCTCTCGAGAAATAGACAGGCCGAGTATGTCGTCGACGTAGATCACATAGTAGAGTGGTTCAAAATAGTGGCTAGGTTTAAAAAATCAAAATTCCTCGAAGCCCACATTGACACCGTTGGAGATCCATTAACGTACGCTAGGATAGTTGACTTAGTTCATAGGCTATCTGAGATCCCCAGAGTAAAGGTCATATCCCTCCAAACGCACGGTCTACTTCTATCTTACAAGTTAATAAGCGATTTAGAAGCGGCCGGTCTCTCAAGGATAAATCTGTCCATAGACTCTCTCGATCCACGATTAGCAAAAACGTTAGCTGGCACCCAACAATACGACTTAGAACACGTATTAAAGATGGCCGAAATGATATCCGGTAGCAAAATTGACTTACTGATAGCGCCTGTCTGGATCCCAAACCTTAATGATGAAGAGATACCGAAAATAATAGAATATGCCCTAAAGATTAAGGCTGGCAAACGCTGGCCCCCTCTAGGTATACAGAAGTACGTAGCCCATAAGTTCGGGAGAAAGCCCAAGGGAGTTAAGCCGATGACTTGGTTCAAGTTTTACAGGGAACTACGTAAACTTGAAGAACGATTTAAGGTGAAGCTAGTGTTGAAACCAGAGGACTTTGGAATAATCAAAGACGTAAAAATGCCAACGATACTTATGAGAGGCGAAAAGGTGCGACTTCAAGTGGTAGGTCTTGGATGGCTTAAGGGCGAGAAGCTCGCTATAGAGCCTCGCCGAGAGCGCGTGGTAACTCTCGTAAATGCTTCTTACATTGAAGTAGGATCTAAGGTGCCTGCTAGGATATTAACTTGTAGAGACAACATTTACGTAGCTGAACCTCTATGAACCCAGCTCAAGTAAACGTAACTATAAGGAAAGCCGTACCTGCCGACTTTGCTCAAATAGTTAGCGTAGAGATCTCAAGTTTTAAGAGACCTTACCCTCCAGAACTGATGTTTTCCTTCCTATGTTTACATAGCGATACGTTCTATGTTGCTTTAGTAGGCGAAGAAGTTGTGGGGTACGTTGTAGGTGCCGAAAGGAGAGACGGGTGCGGGCACGTGTTGTCAATAGCCGTAAAGCCCGCATGGCGGAGAAGGGGTCTAGGCTCTAAGCTGATGGATTCCTTATTAATGGCCTTCAAGGAGAGGGGTCTAAAGAAGGCACTCCTCGAAGTCGCGGTTTCCAATACGGAGGCTATAGCCTTCTACGAGCGCTTATGCTTCAAGAAGGTTGCCTTACTTAGAGGCTATTATCCTTGGGGTGAAGACGCCTACTTAATGTCTAAAGAACTCTGAGGTGCGTTCGCACTAAGCTTATTCCTGTGCTAAACAATAGTCTAATGGGAGTACGCTCAAATGGCCCAAAAGTTGTTGTTTTGGCTTTTGGACATTAACTACGACATTGAAGGAAAAACCCCAGTCATCAAGATGTGGGGTATAACCGAGGAAAATAAGCGAGTATTAATAAAGGATTACGGATTTAGACCATACTTCTACGTGATCCCGAGAGGCGGCATTGATGTATCGAGGGCAGTTAAAGACATCAAGCTCCTCGAAGATCTATCGGAGCCAATAATATCTATTGAAGAGGTTGAAAGAAAACGTTTTGGTAGGCAAGTTAAAGCGCTTAAGGTAACGTGTTTGCTACCTCAATCCATCCCTTTGTATAGGGAGAAGATAGCTAAACTGGATTGGGTTGAAGAAGTCCTCGAAGCCGACATAAGGTTCTACATGAGGTACATGATAGACAATAGCGTAAACCCCTGCGACTGGCATGAAATCGAGGTCGAAGAAGAGAGTGGTAGTGCTGACTTTAAGGTCGACGCCGTTTACAAAGCGCTTACGAGACCTCGACCCTACCCAAAAGATGAAATACCAGACCTTAGAGTGCTGGCTTTTGATATAGAGTGTTACAATAAAGCGGGCTCTCCAGTTCCTCAACGAGATCCAATAATAATAATCTCTCTGAACACGGACGAAGGGACCAAGGTCTTAACGGCTGAAGGCTACGATGACTCAAAGATAATAAAGGAGTTTGCTGAATTTGTTCAGGCTTACGACCCCGACATAATAGTAGGCTACAACACTAACCGCTTCGACTGGCCATATATACAGGCTAGAGCCAAATTACATGGAGTAAGAATTAAGATAGGTCGGAACTTCACCGAGCCACACCAAAGCGTGTATGGACATATATCTGTAGCGGGAAGAGCAAACATAGATCTCTACGACTACGCTGAAGAGCTTACGGAAGTTAAGATTAAGACGCTAGAGAACGTGGCGGAGTATTTAGGTGTCATGCCAAAAAATGAAAGAGTTCTGATAGACCACTTAGAGATAGCCCAATACTGGGATGATATTTCGAAGCGGAAAGTTCTTATAGAGTACGCGGAAGACGATGTTTCATCGACTTACGGCATTGCCATGGAGGTCCTGCCATTCGCCATGCAACTTTCAAGGCTCACAGGTATACCTCTAGATCAAGTGCTAGCAACATCAGTTGGATTTAGAGTCGAATGGTACTTAATGAGGGTTGCATACAATGAAGGTGAACTCGTACCAAATAGAGTTGAGAGAAAGTACGAGCCTTATAGAGGAGGTCTAGTTCTAAAGCCTAAGGAAGGTCTTCACGAAAACATAGCTGTACTAGACTTTTCGGCTATGTATCCGCACTTAATGATAAAGTACAACATAGGCTTCGACACGTACGTACCCCCTGAAGAGCCATGTGATCCCGATGAATGCTATGTGGCTCCAGAAGTTGGTCACAGGTTTAGGAAGAACCCTCCTAGTCTTTATAGGAAGGCTATAGAGAGACTACTTGAACTTAGGAGAAATATAAGGGAATGTATGAAAAAGCTCGATGCGAGAGACCCCTGCTACGCGATACTCGACAATAGACAAAAGGCCGTTAAGACTATGACCAATGCTATGTACGGATACTTGGGTTGGACGGGAGCTAGATTCTACTTAAAGCCTTGTGCCGAAGCAACTGCGGCCTATGGTAGACAAACGATAATGAAGACAATAAAGATGGCAAGGGATACGGGTCTTCAAGTAATATACGGGGATACTGACAGCATATTCGTAAAGTACGAGGAAGATAAGATCAAGGCTTTCATAGAAAAGGTCGAGAAGGAGCTGGGCCTAGAGATAAAGTTAGAGAAAGTGTACAAGGTATGCTTCTTTACGGAGGCTGCTAAGAAGTACGCTGGCTTAACGATCGATGGCAGGGTAGATCTTGTAGGCTTTGAAGCCGTTAGGGGTGACTGGTGCGAGCTAGCACAAGAAGTTCAGTCTAAGGTTTTAGAGATAATACTTACTAAGAAGGATGTTCAAGCAGCGGTAAACTACATTAAAGACATTATAAACAAAGTTCGAGCTGGGAAGGTTGACATAAAGAGCCTAGTAATATGGAAGACACTATCGAAGTCAATGGACGAGTACGAGGTTGAAGCAGCCCACGTCCAAGCTGCTAAGCAACTGTTGGCTGCGGGCTTTAAGCTTGAAATAGGAGACAAGGTTGGGTTCGTAGTAGTTCAAGGTTCTTCCGAAAAGGTATCAGAGAGGGTCAAGCCCTACGTGTTCGCTACAATGGACGAGATAGATAAGGAGTACTACGTAAGGAAGCAGATATTGGCGCTCGCTATGAGGATACTAAAGTACTTTGGAGTAAGTGAAGAGCAGATACTTTCAGGAAGTAAGCAAGCTTCACTATTCGACTTTCTTAGGAAATAGAAACTTCTCGAGTGTTGTCTTTGCCTTATCCTTCTCTGAACCCTTAACATCTTTCTCTAACAACTTATCCATTATTTCTACAAACTCTCTTTCCCTTCCTTTGGGTATTATGCCGCTCGCCGCGCCTAAATGGCCATCTCCAAAGCCACCTACCTGCTTAGCAGCTTCAGCCAAAGCCTTTGATAGAGGCCGTAAGGAACCAGTCTCTATTAACGTTAAAATCTTCTTAGGCGCTCTAGCGGAGACCTTAACATAGTTTCCTTCTAAGTCTCCTAACTCCGGCACATAACTCTTCATATTCATAATACCTACCAGAACCTTGTTGTCGTCGACGATCCTCTGGTGCATTAAATAGCTGCAGAAGGTACCTATGACCTTGACGCCCATGTCGCGGAACTCATCTTCAACGTGGAACCACTGAGTCCACTTCAGTTTATTGAGGCCGACGTATCGAAGCCTTGCCAATACATTTAAATAAGCTCTCTTCCTCCTCTCCTCGAGTTCGTCAAGTAAGTCTTCCAATCCACTCCATGAGCACTTGACGCAGGCACTTAAAGCCTTTTGGGGGCCACCTTCATAGTAACCTACCGAGGCCATTATTGTAAGCTTAGTTGATAAAGTCTCAGGATTTGTGAACTTACCGTCCCAGAGCACCTTAGCCTTCTTATTCTTCTCATCATAGATAGCTACACCGGCTCTTACAGCATCGTTAAGAGCTAGGAGGTTAAACCCTCTAATTTCCCCCGGTATCTCTACCGAACCTATTACAGCTAAGTTTGCGTGCTTTTCGACGTTCTCCTTTATGGAGCGGGTGAAGAAGTATGCGAGACTCGCGCCGCAAGCGTACGTTCCGCCATCTACTCCATGAACTTCAGGATTCAGGATCGTGACCTCTTCACTTACTTTACCCGTGAATTCAAGATCGTGGTGGTCTATAACTATTATTCTCCTCCTCTGAGGATTGAGCGAAGTTATCATGGAAACGTGGGGGCTTCCCAAATCAACGTAAATTATTGGCTCCTTGCCTTGTGCTTGTAACTTCTTTACTGCTTGCGGATATGTCTTTTCGAGACACACTGCTTGCACGGTAAACCTGTCTTCAAGTGCTACCTTCAGAAGGGCTGCCGCTGCTATTCCATCAGCGTCATCGTGGTGAACTATTAATATCTTTTTTGAACTTTCTTCAAGCAACCTCTTGGCGCTCTCATAGATCTCTCTAAGTACTTCGTCTAGTCCCCTCTTGATATCATAACTCTCTCGCATTTCAAAGACCCAAGTCGTTAAACGTAAGTATCTCTAACGAAGCCGGCTTCTGCGCGACGTTCCCTATCCTTCCGCCTATAAGGACTTTGACGCCTTTAGTTTCGGCTATCTCTACGAGTCTTTGCGTTACCACACCATCGAAAACTATGTAGCTCACTTTTTCTTGGGACGATTGCAAGTAGCTCGCCAAGTCCTTTACCGGTACCCTCGCTAGAAGCCTCCAATTCTCATCATAAACTAGGCTCTCTAGGCTGCCTATGAGGTCCTTTACTTCTTTTAATACTTCAGTAGGCACCTTCTCTCTGATACGCGCTTCTGTTTGAACGTAGGGGGGCGTATGTGCAGGTTGCGGTCCTTTCTCTAGTATAGCTAGATACTCGTTTAAGGGAATTTTGTCTCTCAAACATTTTGCAATCTCCTTTCCGGTCAATTCTTCAACTTCTTTTCCTGGTGGCGCTCTTGCCACGTAATCTATGTCGGCTACTTGAACTAGTTGCCTCAATACCAACTCTCCTCCTCTATCTCCGTCTACGAATGCTACCGCTGTTTTTTCTTTACATAGGTTAATTATGGTCTTTGGCACCGATGCTCCTTCGATGGCAATTACGTTTCGATAGTCATGTCTTAATAAGTTAACTACGTCGGCTCTACCCTCAACTATTATTATTGTGTCGCTCTTGTCAACGTCGGGTCCTGCGGGTAACTTTTCAGGCCCATAAGCTATAAGCTGAGCTTCTCTGACAGCCTTTAGGATTTCTTCGGTTATTTCACGAGTATCCGGCATTGCTTCTCTCCACTTCATTAAAAGCTCTTTTGCCCTCTCAACAACCTTCTTGCGTTTCTCTTCTCTCACATCTTCTATCTTGGTTACAACTATCTTCGCATCGTAGGGTCCAACCTTGTCCACGGTTTCTATAGCTGCCGCTATTAGAGCGGTCTCTACTTTATCTAAATTCGATGGTATTTCTATGTGCCCTATGCACTTGTTGTTTTTTTCCTCGAGGATTACTTGGACCCTACCTATCCTACCGGCTTTTTGTAGCTCTCTTAGATCGAGCTTGTCGCCAAGCAAGCCCTCAGTCTGCCCAAATAGTGCCCCTATGACATCTGACTTATCTACTATACCGCCTATTTCTATCGTAGCGTAAATTATGTACTTAGCTGTGACGGCGACTCCTCCCATCATTTATCACCATATAGTTAATTCATAGTGTAAGTTTGAATAAGCGTGTAAACATTCTTATCAAAGAAGAAGCTCCTTTATCTAGTTATCGTAGCTTTACTCATGACTTCAAGTAATTCTTTGGCCTCTTTATTCGAAGAGAAGTACTTCC
This sequence comes from Candidatus Nezhaarchaeales archaeon, assembly GCA_038887515.1. Classification (GTDB taxonomy): domain Archaea; phylum Thermoproteota; class Methanomethylicia; order Nezhaarchaeales; family WYZ-LMO8; genus WYZ-LMO8. The sequence continues at coordinate 281,149 of JAWAKK010000002.1, forward strand.
TAACAGGCTCAAGAACCTTCGACAACGCATCGGCTACCGCTCGTTTAAGATCCTTCGGATGTAACTCTCCTCTACTATACATTTGAAGTAGCTCACTAAAACTTTCGATCGTAACTTCTCCTCCATACTCTTTACCGCGTTCTACGTAAAGCTTGAAGCCTTGCTGAGCAAAAAGTATATGCTTGCATATCTCGATAATGGGGTTCATATTAACGATCTTCATGGGACAATAGGCATACTCTATCTTTCTCGCTATTTCTTCAGGGGGGTCGTGAACGAAGATGCAGCCTTCGGGCTTTGATTTACTCATCTTCAAATCTACTTCGTCGATTTGTTGAACGTCCATAGGCGGTCTCAAGCTTATTAGCAGAGGGGTATGTATGGCTACGGGCTTTTTTAAGTTCTTCTTTTCAGCGATCTCCCTCGCTAGCATGTGAGCTTTACGCTGATCGGTACCCCCTAAACACACGTCGAGGTCCATATAGAATATGTCCGCTATCTGCATACATGGATATATGAGCTTTGAAAAATCTAAGACACTCTCGCTCTCCTTTCTACCCATTATAGTTATGGCCCTCCGAACCCTTGCTAAAGACATACTCTTGGCTGCCGTGATGACTATTTTCCAATAATCAGGATCACTTACCAAATCCTCAGCCTTAACGTACTCCACATCGCCTTTATCAACCCCTAAAGCTTTCAATACGTGTTCAATGTAAAGGGCGCACTTATGTATAGTTTCTAGCTCACCACCGAGCTTATCGTTAATCCAAGCATGCCACGTCGCTTCCAGTACCTTCATTTTAACTCCCACATCTAACAGGTCCCTAACTTTTCTAGCCCAAATTAGCCAACCTATGTGAAATAGGCCCGATGGTTCGACCCCTATGTAACCCTTTACGTCGCTACTCTTTAAGAGCTCGACCAGCTCAGAGAGCATTACGACCTCGGAGGTATTCCTAGTAGCCACCTTGACCTTCTCTTCAAGATCCATAGTCTCATCCACCCAATTTCAGGCCGCGCCGGCTATTGCCGTGCATCGACCCACCCAGTATCATAGTATCGGGCCTGATGCCCCCTCCACGGGGACTCTCCATGCACGGCTTTTAGACCGGCGCGGCCTGAAATATGATGTCGTCAATACCTATAAAAGTTAGTTTTAGAGCCGCTGGGTTTGTACCGCAGGTGGGTAAGGTGGGCGATCATTCATCGGGCCCCCCTCATTGTCTCTCCACCCCGTCGCTGCGGCTTGGGGTTTTAACCCAGCGGCTCGTTTTCTTACTGTTCTTTAAGAGATATTAATACTTGTACTCCATGCCCTATGTACTTTTGAAAGGCTTATCTCGAACGCAGCTGCGGGGGCCTGTAATCCAAACTTTAAGAGCACATCTGGCTTTATTTCGCCGATGAATCCAACGACTTCACCGTTCACGATTATCGAGCCACAACGTCCTTCTATCATTTGCTCTCTTCTATCGCTCTTAACCTCAAATTCCAAATTTAGTATCCTTAGCAGCGAATAAAGTACTGCCTGAACATCCTCATATCCAACCTTATAATTTATGTGTACTGCAGCTAACCTTCTGTCGTAAAAGCATTTTACGTCGAAGCTTTCGTCTATTAATACTACGTCTCCAACTTCAAATATCTTTTGAGGATACTCTATGTGGGTATTCTCGGATAGGAAGTCGAGAAGAGATGGTATGAGGCTTGTTCTCAAAGAGGTGTAATCAGAAGATACTGGTTTGACTACCCGAACCCTCTTATCGTATGAGCATGAATCGTCGAGTTTTCTATCACTTATGAACATGTAGGTCATCACTTCTTGGAATCCATAACCTATCATCAACTCACGACAGAGTCTAGCGAAGGTTACAAGCTCCAGCTCACAGCCTTTCGTGGTTACTGGAGGTACTTCCGGGATTATCCTATTGTATCCGTAACCTATAGCAAAGTCTTCGGCCACGTCTACGTCTCCCATTACGTCAATCCTGTAGAATGGTATTAAGACGTCTAATACGCTTCCTTTTACGACCGCGTCCATTCGAGCGCGCCTTAGGCATCTAACAACTTCGTCGATCGGTTCATTAATCCCAGTTATTTCAACAATCCTGCTATAATTCACGGTTACCATCTTACATTCAGTCACAGGCTCTACCCTCTTGACAGAGGGCCCCTCTTGTATTACGAACTTGAATATTTTCCCCCCTCTTTCAGCTAAGTTAGCGGTTAAAATGGCTAGAGCGCTTCTTACAGCCCTTAGATCTGTCCCGGTAACGTCTATAAGCAAGTTCCTGGTACTCGACGTCACCTTTGTCAAGTCCGAATTTATTATTGGAGGCATGGAAAGCACGTTGCCGTTAGAATCTATGAGTAGCGGTGCTAACCCCCGATCTTTAATTAACCGTCCATACTCAATCCCCTTTGGATGTATTTCGATGATCTCTCTTCCATTCATCTCTTTGTCTCCTTCCAGTGGAACGAATGAAAAGGAATCGAAGGGCTTCGCTGTATACACTATCGGAGTCCTCACTACGTCGAGGTTATGCAAACCTATGGCGAACTTCCTACGGTTTCTGCCATGAGTTTTATGCAGCGTCTCCTGTAACTGTATCAGTTGTCTTAAACCTTCTTCTCCAAGGCTGCAATCTACAACGGCTGCGCAAGCGACAAACGGCCTAACCTTTTCAACGATGCCATCAACTTCAACGACAAAACCGTCAGTGAGCTCCGTTATAGGGTATTTGGGGATTCCCAGCTCTACTTCAAAGAGCCCTTTTAAGCATCTCGCAATACCCTCTGAAGAGAACATGTCTGGCCTATCGCTCGTGACTTCAAGCACCACATCGTCTGAACCGACAGCTTTAACCTCAACTTTTGTTGCCTCTAAAGCCTCTACCAGCTCGTCATCGCTTATTTCGTGTATGCCAACGAGCTTGAGAAGATCTCTCTTGCTGATGATTATAGTAGGCAATGCGGCACCACCGCCTTAGCCCTTATAAAGTTAAGATTACGAGAACACAGCTCTCGTATATCTGATATATGGAGTAGAGCCATTGCAAGCCTATCTATGCCTATGCCCCAAGCGGCAACCGGATAATCTATTCCTAAGGCTTCTAGGACCTCTGGTCTAAACATGCCGGCGCCGAGACACTCAATCCAGCCGAGTTGTGGATGATAAACTGAGCCCTCGACACTAGGCTCTGTGAACGGAAAGTAGCTTGGCCTAAACCTAACTTCTTTAAACCCAAGTCTTTTAGCAAAGTCCTGTAACACTCCTAGGAGCACTTTTAGGTTCACCCCTTTATCGCCGTAAATTCCATCCACTTGAGTAAACTCAATAAAGTGTGTGGCGTCAATTACGTCGGGCCTGAAGACCTTTGATATAGAGAACATCTTCACTGGAGGTCTCGGCCTTTCGGCTAAGAACCTAGCTGAAACTGCGGTTGTATGGCTTCTAAGTACGAGTCTTGATGCTTGCTCTTCGCTCCAAGGGTACTCCCACTTTTCTTCGTGGACTTTCTTAACCTTTTCAACCAGCTCCCTGTCAGGAAGACGACCCTTTGAAGGTTCAAGAAGCACGAAACAGTCGTGTATTTCTCTAGCAGGGTGATCTTGAGCCTGGAAGAGCACGTCGAAGTTCCAAAATTCCAATTCAACATATGGGCCCTCAGCCTCTACAAAACCCATCTCTACCAGTATCCTTCGAACTTTGTCTAGGAATTCGGCGTAGAAGTGTTTTCGAGCGGGATAAACCTTGGGGGGTTCGGCTGAGACGTCGTAAGGCTTAAGATAGACTTCCTTCCACTCTCCGCTTTTTATCATATCTGCTGTCAGCGCACCTACAACCTTTACGCTTAAAGCTCTCTTTAAAGCCTCTAAACCTCTACTGGTTAGTAGAACCATTCTCCTCTTACTGGGAACTACTACGACAAGCTTACGAACCTTCAATTCTGATAGAACTTCTTCAGGCAATTCCCTTATCTTAACTTCTTCCCCGCTTGCTAATCTCTTTAGAACATCCTCTACAGGATCTTTTTCGATCGATCGATTGAATTTTACAAATTTCTTTCCCTCAACAACAATTATTTCTCCAAGGCCCTTCCTACGCACCCAGCCTAACGCTATCTTCATCTCTTCATCTTTCATACCGACTTCTTTCTTTAACGCCTGAAGCTCAACTTGACCTCCGGCCTTTTCGACTACCTCTATAATTCTCCTTTCAGGGAGACCTTTCCTAGCGTACTCTCTTCCTTCATCCGTAAGAACTAAGTGGTCGCCTTCTTCAGACACAACGCTTACAAACCCCTTCTCACTTAACGCTTCTAGATACGACATTACTGAGCTCAGGGTTGTTCCAGCCTTTTCGACAAGCTCGCTTACCTCTAGAGCTCTCTGAGCTTCGCTTAAGCACCTCAAGATCCTAGTCTCGCCCTCTGATAGTTCTAGTCGACTCATTTTGTTCAGCACCACTTAGTTTTTGGAAGACACTTCTATAAGGAAGCTTTTAATTTTCACTTTAGAAGTTAATGACTACGACGTATGGGCGATAAGCTTGGGGGTGTATCTATACGAGCGTCATTGATCCGTGGGGACTAACTGCAATAGAAAGCTATGAGAAGTTGCTAGAAGAGTTCGGCATACAGAGAATGAGCGAGATTATTGACAAATTGCCTTGTAAACCTTCATTCATTCGTAGGGGTATAGTCTTCGGTCATAGAGACTTCGAGCGGATAGTAGAAGCAATAAATAAGCAACAACCGTTCGCGGTTATGAGCGGCATAAAACCTACGGGACCTCTACACATGGGCACTATTTTAACGCTTAGAGAAATGGTTTTCTTCCAAAAAATGGGGGGTACTGTTTTCTACTGCATCGCTGACATAGAGGCATACGAAGATAATGGAATACCGTTTGAAGAAAGCGAAAAGATAGCTATAGACAACCTTGCGGACGCCTTAGCTTTAGGGCTAGATCCCTCGCGGGCATACATATATAGACAGTCGAGGGAAGAGGATGTTAAGCACCTGGCATTCATATTTGCTAGGGCAGTTACACTTTCAACCATAGAGGCTATATACGGAGTACGGCACATGGGCCTATACATGTCAGCTCTAGTTCAAGCAGGCGACATACTGCTTCCACAGCTAAAGCGTTTCGGGGGACCTAAGCCGACAGTTGTTCCCGTAGGAATAGATCAGGACCCGCACATTAGGTTATGTAGAGACCTCGCTCATAAATTTAGAGAAAAATTTGGCTTTATACTACCGTCCGCCACGTACCACATGATAATAAGGGGGCTAGACGGTAGCTCCAAGATGAGTAAGAGAAATCCAATGAGCTACTTCACGTTAACAGAAGACTTAGAAAGCATAGCCTTCAAGTTGAGGAATGCCTATACTGGCGGAAGACCTACAGCGAAAGAACAGAAGATGCTGGGAGGAGAACCTGAGAAGTGTCCTATATTCGATCTCTACAAGTTCTTCTTCTTAGAAGAAGATGAGAAGCTCTTGGACATATATTCAAAATGTAAGAACGGCGAAATACTTTGCGGAGAGGATAAAGCAATAGCTATAGAGATAGTAACTTCTTTCATTAAAGAACATCAGCGGAAGAGGCGGACTTTTATTGATAAGTCAAGGGAGATTCTAGGCGTAAACTAATATCTCATACGTAAGGTCTACCCTCCTCGTCAATTTCTCCTCTCCTTATTCTCGTAGACGAAATAGGCTTACCGTCGTAGGCCAATATCATGGGCACAACTATGACCGTGAGGGGTTTAAGACCTCTACTAACCCTAATTCTGTTTATTGTAAAGGCTCTCTGGACTGTCTCTTCGCTGACCACTAACGCCTCTAGGTTTTCATCGTAAATTGCCGTGCCATAGACGTCGCTTATCATGATTATATCAAAGTCAGCAAGTTTATGCAAACCTTCCTCCTTAATCCAATCTTCGAGCTTCCTCCTCCTGTCAATATAATTACTGATAGTAGCATCGTGCTTGCTCTTGGCAACCATTTCATCGCTCGTAATGCCTATAACAACTCGTCGGCCAACTTTAAACGCTGTCTTCAGTAGCTCCTTATGTCCTCTATGTAGCCTATCGAACGTCCCGGCTACAGCCACCAAATTAAAGGGCTTGTGTGTCATGTATTTAAAGCACCCTTTGCTCCACTTTAAAAGAAATATAATCTCACCAGCCCAAAATGTTGTCGTGGGGTCTTTACGTTGATTAGCGAAGAAGAACTAAACTGCTTGAGGAAAGCTGGTAGAGCTGCTTCTCAAGCATTAAGGAACGCCATTTATAAAATTCACGAGGGTATGCCATTAATTGAGATTTGTGAGTATGTAGAAAATTACATAAGGTCCATGGACTGTGAACCCGCGTTTCCCTGCAATATATCGATCAACAGCGTCGCAGCACACTATACATCGCACATAGAGGATACGTCAGTAATACCTCCCAAGAGCTTAGTGAAAATCGACGTTGGTGCCCATGTAAGCGGCTTTATAGCCGATGTTGCCGCAACGATAGCCTTGTCCGATGAGTATGAGCCTCTTGTTCGCGCAGCTGAAAAGGCTCTTCAGATAGCAATAGATAATATAAGACCTGGAGTTAAGGTATCAATTCTGGGCTCTCTAATAGAATCTACGATTAAAAGTTTTGGGTTTAAACCCATCAGAAACCTGTCGGGTCACATGCTTAAGCGATATATGTTGCATGGAGAGAAGACCATACCAAACGTACCTATAGAAAGCAGAATTTCAATAGAAGCCAACGAAGTTTACGCAGTGGAACCCTTCGCAACAAATGGTATTGGCTTAGTAATGGATTCACCTGATATGTATATATTTAGGTACGTATCTCCAAGGAAGGCTAAAAAGCCCGACAGGGACATCCTCTTAACCCTATGGAATCGGTTTAAGAGCTTGCCGTTCTGCGATAGGTGGGTTTACGACGTAATACCTCATAAAACACGCTCAAAGCTTTTTGAGCTAACAACCATGGGTTACCTCTACGGATACCACGTATTAATAGAGAGAAGTAAGGGGCTTGTAGCTCAAGCTGAACACACGATTATAGTACACGATGATGGCGTTGAAGTAACTACAAGCTTTTAGGACCTATTACGGAGATGGCTTTTCTGGGAGCCCGTATATCATGGATATGTAAAGGGGGGCTCTACATTTTGAGCATTCGCCTACTTTTTTGAAAACGTAATCACCGACCTGGAACTCTCTTTCTTCCTTATAGTCGCACTTCTCGCATTGTAGTACAGTCACTGTCCTCATACTCTTTGGTGCTATGAAGGTCCTCCTCTTTGTTGCCGAGAAGAACATGCTAATTATAAAGAGCATTATCACTAAGAGAAAGAGATAGTAAATTAAAACCTCATACAAACCCTCTTGTTGCATGAAAGGTATCAAGTTATTTACTATGTTCAATACCATGTCGTTAACCATTTCCTACACCTATAGTGTTACCTATACCAGCTATTATAGCAACTCCTCCTTCTGCTACTTTCTCTCTAACGATCCGCTTAACGGCTTCAATTGCTTTGTCGACAGCTTCGGCTACCTCCTTCCTCATAGTAGACAAAGCCTCTTCGTAACTCTGTTTAATGATTATAGCGTCTAAGCCGACGCCGAGCTCGAGAGCCACCTGCTCTATCTTGTACTTCTCAGGGCCGGGATCTCCTATAGCTGCTCCAACTCCCTCAGCCACTTGACCTGTATTTTCTCCCTCCATCTTAACTGCAGCGTCAATGGTTATTATTCTCCTAAGCTTATCCCTGTACTGTTGAGCGAGCTTGGCTACTGCCTCACCCGGTTTTCCTACCCTTCCTCCGGGTCCCTCTGCCTTTACGACTACAAGGAGCCTACCTTCAAAGGGCACTTCGGCAACTACCATCTCATCTCCAATACTTTTGGAGGGATATCCCCTCATCAGTTTAGCGGCAACCATGGGGCCTATGCCGTCGCCTATTGGCTTGCCCTTCGTAAACGAGTCTAGCGAGTTGAAGTATGCCTCCGCCAGCCTTATTATCATAGGTAAATTGTAGACTATCTGCATTATCACTAACATGCTCTTAGTTTTCTTGCCAAGTAGCGTGTAGTGCCTAACGACCTTGTATATATAGTTCACGGCCATGGTTGCCGCAAAGGAAGCTTCCAAATTAGCCTTTTCATCGTTGCCAGCGTTAGGCGCTACTTTCGCCACTACATCCTTGAACTTTTCCCTTTCTACGTCAAGTAGATGTTCAAGTCTCTTTAAAACGCCGAAGGGATCTCTATCTACTGGTTCTATCACGAAAAAGTCCATGAACTTGTCGACTTCTTCAGAAGGATCCTTAGCTGGTTTGCCAACATCTTTTATAACATTTATGAGTATTTCTCTACTTTTCTTGGCCATAGCTTCAAGTTTATACGTGGCTTTCTCGGCTTCACGAAGCCATAAGTAAAGTTGGTATCTTTGTCCTAGGAAAAGCCATACTATGACGAAGAAGGCTAAAGATATTATATATGCAACTAGGTAGGTGTAATCTCCTCCCGTTGGCAACAATTGACGTATTTCGTTGAATGTGGCCACGACTCCACACACTTCCTCAGCAAACTTCAAAGTGATAAAAAAAGTTTTTCGAGAAATAAAAACTGTTTTGTTCGAAAAAAGCCTTTATACCAGTTCTTAGAGAAAAGCTGTGGGGTTGTCGCCGGCCATAGTGAGCGGGACCCACCCGGTCTCGTCAGAACCCGGAAGTTAAACCGCTCAACGCGTACCCGAGTACTGGGTTCCGCGAGGGCCCCGGGAAAGGGGCGTGCTGGCGGCAACCCCATTTTCAATAAAGTTTTTAAGATTCACATAGCATTTTTCTTCTTTCGTAGGGGGCCGTGGTCTAGCAAGGTAGGACGACATCGGGTTATCGGCCCGGCGTTAAGGGCTCCAGAAGTCATAGAGCTACGGGTCTGCAGACCAAGAAGGGATGATGATCTTCTGGAGCGAGAGACCCGTTGGTCGGGGGTTCAAGTCCCCCCGGCCCCACCAAATGCCCTTGAGTAGCGTTTTCTTCTCCACGCGTAGAGATGTTGAGAAGCTTATGAAAGCAAGAGATCCAACGTTAAGGATGTAGTGCCGTAGGTTTAGAGCAATACTCATATCCTTTCAGGTAATACCGAAATGCTTTACTAAAAGGTTATGTAGTGTTTTGCTACTTAATGCTTTTTCGAGTGCGCTTAAATGACGCACTTACTCTTGCATCGCATTTTAGAATAATGGCCTTAGATGGATCAGAGCTTTCTAGGTTGTTTAAAAAGATAATAGAGGCATTAACTATGAGGTAGCTCGCCCAACATTGACACAAACAACTTAAAGTCTTAATAGAAGCTGCGAGAGGGGCTAAAAGCTAATGTATTGAAGCCGGGGAGGGGATTTGAACCCCTGTAAAGCGGGTCTGCAGCCCGCCGCCTAACCGCTCGGCTACCCCGGCCTACAAAACACAAACCTAATATCTCTCTTATAGCTTTCGAAACTTGATCTTCCATTTGTAATGGAAGAGAATATTTTAGATTGCTTATGCAATTTGTTACTCTACTCGAGGGGCCGTAGGCTAGCCTGGTAGACTGCGAGGCTCGGGCCCTCGTGACCCAGGTTCAAATCCTGGCGGCCCCACTAGCTCTCTGCCCCCTTCATAGGGGTCTTTTGGCCTTTCTTGTCGAACCCGTTGTAGGCAATGAACTCTCTCAACTTTATGGAGGTTATGGTTTAGCTAAGTACTTTAAGATTTCACCAATTTTTGGCAGTTATCATGTTTTGTTGGTACCTATAAGTCCGTTGATAAGAACATCCTATAAGCTAAGTTCAGCGCAACTTTCTTAACTCTTTTGGTAAAAGTCTACTCGTGGTCGAGGCTTTCATACACATCAGGGTTGAGCCGGGCAAAGTGCCTGAGGTAGTAAGACAACTGAAGTCCCTACCAGAAATAAGGGAAGTCCACCCAGTTACGGGACCATATGATGTAATAGCCAAAATAGAAGTCGTAAATACAAAGGCCCTCACCGACTTCCTCATAACTAAAATACATAAAATAGATGGAGTGAGAGACACCATGACTTCAATAGTCCTTGATTAATTCTTCATTTTTTATTTGCAGAGCTGAGTTAGGGATAAATTGGGCTGGCGCCCACTATAGGGCTTGGCGAAGAAGATGAGTAACGTTGATGCTGACGTGGTCATAGTTGGCTGTGGGCCTGCTGGGATATTTACGGCCCTAGAATTAATTCAGAGGAGCAACTTAAGGGTAGTAATGGTTGATAGAGGCCCTGACATAGAGGAGCGAAGGTGCTTTACACGGATGGGTCGTGAATGCGCTAATTGTAGTCCTTGTACAATGCTGTGTGGGTGGGGTGGAGCAGGAGCCTTTAGTGATGGCAAATTAACTTTATCTGTCGATGTAGGTGGGTGGCTCGAAAACTACGTAGGAAGAGATGAACTTACAAGACTGATAGATTACGTAGATAAAGTATACCTAGCATTTGGCGCGCCGGATGTAATATTTGGAACTGACGTCGACGCTATAGAGGAATTGCAAAGGCGTGCACAGCTAGCAGGCTTAAAGCTCGTACCCGTAAAGATTAGGCATTTAGGTACTGAGAAGTGCGTTGAAGTAATTAAGGCCATGAGGGACTACCTATCCCAACGAGTTAAGATCCTAATGGGGAGGACGGCTACTCAAGTTCTTGTCGATGGTTCATCAGCTATGGGGATAGAATTAGCTGACGGGACTAAGATTCGAGCTAAGTACGTCGTATTAGCTCCCGGAAGGGGTGGTGCCGAGTGGCTAAAAAGAATAACGAAAGAGCTGAATTTCAAGACTTATAACAATCCAGTTGATATAGGTGTTAGAGTCGAGGTTCCGGCACCAGTTACAGAGCCACTGACGAAGTACCTCTATGAACCAAAACTTATATACTATTCAAAGTACTTCGATGACCAGGTTAGGACTTTTTGCTTCAATCCCTACGGCGAGGTAATAACAGAGTCTTACGAAGGTGTCCTAACAGTTAATGGGCATAGTTTTCTCAATAAGAAGACCAACAACACGAATTTCGCGATCCTAGTAAGCACGTCTTTTACAGAACCCTTTAAAGAACCTATAGCTTATGGGAAGTACATAGCACGTTTAGCGAACCTGCTTAGCGGAGGTATAATTGTCCAGAGGCTTGGAGATCTTGAGGAGGGTAGGAGGTCGACTCCTGAAAGAATTAGGAGGAACATCGTTGAGCCAACATTAAAATCAGCTACGCCAGGAGACCTAAGCTTCGTCCTTCCTTACAGGTACTTGGCCAATATATTGGAAATGCTTCAAGCAATGGATAAATTAACCCCAGGAGTATACTCGAGGTACACATTGCTTTATGGCGTTGAAGTTAAGTTCTACTCGTCGAGACTTGAGCTGACGAGGGAGCTAGAGACTAAAGTAGAGAACCTCTACGCTATCGGTGATGGCGCCGGAATAACAAGGGGTCTAGTTCAAGCTTCTGCGTCCGGTATCATAGTGGCAAGGAGTATACTTAGGAAGGAGGGTTACTTAATTCCGGAAGTTACCGAAGAAACTCTACCAATAAAAGTACCATCCAAACCATAAACGTAGCCTCGAAGCGGGTTAATAAGCCCCCTAAATATGGGGCTTAACTTTTGGAAAGACTTTACACTTAATGGACTATGCCCTAGGTAGTCATTGTAGGCTGGGTGAACTATCAGCTTCTTGATATTAACGTCAATCTTCAAGCTTCTCCTAATTTCCTCCCTAACCTTCTTGCTTATATGGTATACGACCCAAACCCTACATTCCTCATTGTGCCTTAATATGGAAGGATGTAGATGCCCCATTACGAGCACGTTGCCCTTTAATAATTCTAGCTTCGGCCACGCGTTTCCGTGCACAAATGAGACGTCGCCTATCGAGATACCCGATGCTTCGTAGACTTCGATGCCATCAATTTTCAAGCGTTTCAACGAACCATCATGATTACCCATGACGATAACAACTCTACCTATGGTATCTAATAATTTTCTGAGGAAGCCTTCCACCTCTATCTTAACCTTCTTTCTAAGTCCTCTAATTTCATGCTTTACGTCGCCAAGTATAACTAGTACATCAGGCTTAATTAGCGCTAGCAAGTTACATAAACCCTTTACGATTTTGCTAGTCTGCGATGGCACTCTGAAGCCAAGTCTCTGAAGCTCGTATTCTAAACCTATGTGAAGATCGGATATAGTCAGTATCCTCTCCTTATCTTTATTAGTTATTAGTGACGCTGGGGAGCCGAGTACGAATTTGACGTTGACCATAAAATCGCTCTACCCTACTGTTATGATAGCCAACATTTATTTAATAGCTTAAATCCTCAACAACTTGAATGGCACAGCACGTAATACAAGTATTGCAAGAACTCGGGGTAACGGTTGAAGAAGTAACGTTAAAAAGGCTAAAGAAGGCGGTTGAAGTAGTGAATAAAGGGAGGGTTAAAAAGTACATCTTTAGACCAAGTGGGCGCGTAGTGTGGATAGTTGTCGGCAAGAAAAGGGACTATTGGATTATACCGAAGCTGTACTGCTCATGCGATGACTTCTACATAAATGTGATTTCGAGGAGGAAGAGCTCCATATGCTACCACTTACTAGCCCAAGCTTTGGCAGAGAAGATTGGCAATTATGAAGTGTTCAACGTTACGGACGAAGAAGGGGAAAGATTGGAGGAAGAATGGCGTAGGATTCAGTAATTCAACTTTTAGCTTTAAGTCAGTATCATCTTCAACAGCGCCATTCTTACAAGCAAACCATAGAAAACTTGCTTAAAGTACTTTGCATGGGGAGTCCTGTCGATCTCTCTATCTAGTTCATCGACTCTCGGTAGTGGGTGTAAAATTATTAAATCGTCCTTTACGTGTTGGAGATGTTCCATAGTTAACTTGTAGGAGCCCTTGACCCTTTCATACTCCACAGGATCTGCAAACCTTTCTCGCTGTATTCTAGTTACATATATCACGTCTGCTTCTCTCAGTAGGCTTCGTGTTAATGAGCTTGTCTCTACGAAAGAAGCATTTAATGACTTAAGCTCTTCTCTAACTTCATCCCTCAACTTTAAGGGTTCTGGAGATACGAATATGAAGCTTACCTTAAAGTTTAGTAAACCATGAATTAGAGACCTCGCAGCTCGGCTATACTTTAAGTCTCCTAGAAGGAGCATTGTTAAACCATCTATGTTGCCTCTCTCCCTCCATATAGTGTATAGGTCCACGAGCGCTTGAGTCGGATGGGATAGAGCTCCTGAACCAGCGTTTATAACGGGTACTTGGACTACATCAGCTATAGCCTTGGCAGCCCCTTCGTATGGGTGCCTTACGACCATTATATCCGCATAATTTTCGACGACTTTGACCGTATCTAGTAAGCTCTCTCCTTTAGCCATGGAAGTAAGGGAGGGCTCTTCAAAACCTATAACATCGCCACCTAACCTCTTCATAGCGGTTTCGAAGCTCATTTTAGTCCTAGTGCTAGGCTCAAAGAAAAGCAATGCCATAATTTTCCCCGCCAAGATGTTGCTCTTCGATTTAGCGTAGGGTTCAAGGGATGTTGCCTCCCTAAATATCGCTATTATCTCCTCCCTCGTAAAGTCCTTAATTGATATTACGTCTCGTCCATGTAGGGATATCGACAAATAAGACCCCTCGGAAATTATTTAGAGACTGTAAGCTTAAGTATTTAAGGTGCGAACCCAAGATGATGGCCGACAGAGAGCTACGCGTTCAAAAGATAAAGGAAGGCGTCGTCATAGACCATTTAAGGGCTGGAACTGCCCTTAAAATTCTTGAGTTATTGGGGATAACCGGGAAAGAAGGCTATATAATAACAGTCGCTATGAACGTACCGAGCCAGAAGCTAGGAGTTAAGGATATAATAAAAATAGAAGGTAGACATTTGAGTCCAGCAGAAGTTAGCAAAATAGCGCTTCTGGCTCCAAAGGCCACTCTGAACATAATAAAGGACTATCGAGTAGAAAAGAAGGAGAGGCTTAAGCCCCCCGATAAAATTGTAGGAATATTAAAGTGCAGCAACCCTACGTGCATTACAAACCACGAACCGCAAGTCCAAAGCAGGTTCCTTGTTATAAGTCGTGAACCCTTAAAAATTAAGTGCGAGTATTGTGAAACTTTAATGGATCAAACAGAAATAACTAAAAAGTTAAGCTAGAAAGTAGTCTTGGGTGAATTTAATGAAGATTGTGGCCGTCGGTAGCCAAGACTTCGTTGCAGGCTTAAGGTTAGCTGGGGTCGATGAGGGGTATGCTATCCAAGACTATTCGGAGGCCGACGTAAAGCTGTCGGCAATAACTAAAAGGAGCGATATCGCACTAGTACTGCTTGAGGAACGTTACGCCCTCGAAATACCAAACTTCTACGATAAATACTTAAAACTAAAGCAACCTGTTATAACAATTATACCTACCGGCAAGGTAAGAGAGGGTGTACGCGATTACATGAGTGAGCTTATAAGGAGGACCATAGGGGTTGAGGTCGTCATAAAATAGTTGTGGTGAAATCATGCCCTGTATTGGAAAATTGATTAGGATAGCCGGTCCAGTAGTCGTTGCTAAGGGGATGAAAGGAAGCCAAATGTTCGAGTTAGTTAGAGTTGGAGAGCTAAACCTGATAGGCGAGATAATAAAGCTTCAAGAAGATCTGGCAACTATACAGGTGTACGAAGAGACAAGCGGCTTAAGGCCGGGAGAAAAGGTTGTAGGCACAGGACAATTACTTTCCGTTGAACTCGGCCCCGGGATATTGACGCAAATCTACGACGGTATCCAGAGGCCCCTCGAAGTGATAAAACACAGTTCAGGGGCTTTCATAGCTAGGGGGCTAACAGCTCCAGCTCTTCCAAGAGATAGGAAATGGCACTTTACACCAAAGATAAATGCTGACAGTAAGGTTACAGGAGGAGACGTACTTGGAGAGGTTCAGGAAACCCCTCTAGTAACTCATAGAGTGATGGTCCCGCCGGGTATCGAAGGTATCTTAGAAGAAATAGTCCCTGAAGGAGACTATACTGTCGACGAGGTCATAGCGAAGGTTAGGGCCCCCAATGGTACCATACACGAATTAACAATGATGCAGAGGTGGCCAGTCCGTAAACCAAGGCCCTATAAGACGAAACTCGACCCGGTAAATCCATTGCTGACCGGTCAAAGGATCATTGATGCTCTATTCCCCATAGCTAAGGGAGGAACCGCAGCTATACCCGGTGGATTTGGAACTGGAAAGACCGTGACGCAACATCAGTTAGCTCAGTGGGCTGATGCCAAGGTTATAGTATACATAGGTTGTGGCGAGCGAGGTAATGAGATGACAGAAATGCTGGAACGCTTCCCAGAACTCAAGGACCCGAGGACCGGTAGACCACTTATGGAGAGGACTGTAATGATAGCTAACACAAGTAACATGCCAGTAGCGGCGAGAGAAGCCAGCATCTATACTGGAGTAACTATAGCAGAGTACTTCAGGGACATGGGTTATGACGTAGCTTTAATGGCCGACTCGACATCGAGGTGGGCTGAAGCCCTTAGAGAAATCTCAGGGAGGTTAGAAGAGATGCCGGGAGAAGAGGGCTATCCTCCATATCTAGGAGCTAGGCTAGCTGAATTCTACGAGCGGGCTGGAAGAGTTGTCACGCTAGGCTCAGAAGATAGGATAGGTTCGGTCTCGATAATAGGTGCGGTCTCTCCTCCAGGGGGCGACTTTTCGGAACCGGTCGTACAAGCAACTCTAAGAATAGTAAAGGTCTTCTGGGCTCTAGATACGGCTCTTGCTTATAGGAGACATTTCCCAGCCATAAATTGGCTAACGAGCTATTCGCTCTACTTGGAGAGCTTAGAGGAATGGTTTAAAGAGAACGTGGCCCCCGACTGGCCTGAACTACGCAGAGAAGCCATGGCTATTCTACAGAGGGAGGCGGAGCTATTAGAGATAGTAAGGCTAGTCGGTCCCGACGCATTGCCCGAAGTTGATAAAGCGGTCCTTGAAGTTGCAAGAACTATAAGGGAAGACTTCCTGATGCAGCACGCCTATCACCCCGTAGATACTTACTGCCCGATGGACAAGACCTACCTGATGTTAAAGGTAATACTCTATTTCGATAGGAAAGTGAAAGAAGCTATATCAAATAAGGTTCCGTTGACCGAGATCCTAAAGCTACCAATCAGGGAGGACCTAGCGAGGATGAAGTTGGTATCCTATGACAGGATAAGGGAAGTAGTGGAAAACATAATTAAGAAGATCGACGAGCAAATTGATTTATTGATAAGAAGTCGGAAGGCTGTAGCGTCAGTTTAGGGAGGTTTTAATATGGCATCTATTACCACTTCCGCGCTTAAAGCAAGGAAGTATAGGACTATAAGTGAAATCGCGGGTCCACTCTTAATAGTCAAGAGTGTAAACGATGTAGCGTACAACGAGCTCGTTAAAATCGAGACAGGGACTGGAGAGATAAGGACAGGGGTAGTTTTGGAAAGCGCGGATGGTTACGCGGTCGTCCAGGTGTTCGAAGGAACAAGCGGTCTCGACGTTGAAAAGACGGGGGTAACTTTTCTAGGCGAGACATTGAAAGTTCCAGTCTCTATTGAAATGCTTGGAAGAATATTTGATGGTAAGGGGCAGCCAATAGACGGTGGACCTCAAATAATACCTGAAGAAGAGCTGGACGTATACGGCTCGCCAATAAACCCCTCAGCTCGTGAGTACCCTAAAGAGTTTATTCAAACTGGAATTAGCGTCATAGATGGCATGAATACCTTAAGCCGAGGCCAAAAGCTTCCCATGTTTACCGAGGCAGGTATGCCTCACAACACGTTAGCAGCACAAATAGCCCGTCAGGCTACAATCCCCGGTAAAGAAGAAGAATTCGCTATAGTCTTTGCAGCTATAGGAATCACCGCTGAGGAGGCCATGTTCTTTAGGAACGAGTTCATAAGGACGGGAGCAATAGAGAGACTAGTAACTTTCTTAAACTTAGCTGAGAACCCGGCAATAGAACGAGTTGTAACTCCACATATGGCTCTAACGGTAGCTGAGTACCTCGCCTTTAAACACGATATGCACGTGCTAGTCATAATGACTGACATGCTAAACTACGGTGAAGCTCTCCGAGAGATAAGTGCCGCGAGAGCTGAAGTTCCGGGCAGGAGAGGTTATCCCGGTTACCTCTATACGTCCTTAGCTCAAATATACGAGAGGTGCGGAAGAATTCATGGAAAGAAAGGCTCTATAACACTTATACCAGTAGTTACAATGCCCGGAGGCGATATTACACACCCGGTCGTTGACTTAACGGGCTACATCACTGAAGGTCAGCTAATAATGAGTAAAGAGTTGCACCGTAAAGGTATATACCCCCCGATAAATCCTCTTCCATCACTTAGTAGACTAATGAAGGAGGCAACTAGATACACTAGGAAGGATCACATGCAGTTAAGCGACATGTTATACTATTGCTACAGTGAGGCTCAAGATTTAAGGAGCCTTGTAGCAGTTATCGGAGAAGAGGCGTTAACGGAACGTGACCGAGCCTACCTGGCTTTTGGAGAAGCGTTTGAGAGGCGCTTTATAAATCAAGGCGTGTACGAGAACAGAGATCTCGACAAAACGCTTGAAATAGCGTGGAACCTATTAATCGAATACATACCAGAGCCCGAGTGGAAGCGTCTCGATCCCGAGGTAATAAAGACTTACTGTCCAAAGTATCGGGGAAAGAAGGTTTAGGTAAAGGTTCAGGTACAGGTCTTCGCCTTTTTCCTTCCGCCTACATGAACCCCTTCAACTATTTCCTTAAGCTTACTTTCCATATTCACTTTATCCTCGAGGACTGTTCCGGTAACGATTATATCAGCTCCAGCTTCAGCTAACGCCTGAGCTTGATCCTTCCTTCTTATCCCTCCGCCAACGATGAGCTTTATAGCTATTTGTCCCCTTACGAAGTTTACGGTATCTGGTGGCACAGGTTCCGGGGCGCCTGACCCCCCCTCTATGTAAAAGTACCTCATGCCTAGATACTGTGCAGCTAAAGCGTATAGGGCTATTACGTCAGCTTTATGGGGCGGTATGCTTCTCGCCTGGCCTACTATCCCTACAGTTCCACCATCACCCACTATTACATAGCCCATGGGCAAAGCTTCAAGCCCATACTTCTTGACTATAGCGGCGCCTTGTACTTGAGCGCCTATTATAAAGTAGGGGTTCATAGAATTTAAGAGCGACATGAACCATATGGCATCGGCATATCGGCTTATAGTGTTGACATTGCTCGGAAATACTATTACTGGAAGGTTGCAGTTTTCCTTGATAGCTTTTATTACTTCATCCATCGTATGTTCATTGATGTTTAGACTTCCACCGACCATTATGGCCGAGCTTCCTGCATCAACTACTACTCTGGCGACTTTAGCTGCCTCCATGGGGTTCAGCTTTTCAGGATCGAGTAGCGACACATGTATTGACCCTTTTTCTTCTATTTCATCATTGAGGTACTTTTCAACCCTCAATAGTTTCACCTCTGCTACTTAGTTCACCTGAATAATACTTGTCCACAAACGTGTTGTAATAATGAACCGGTTCATAATTCTTTACTCTCTCCATTTTTAAGATTAAACCACAGTTAGAACATGAAATTACGACTTCTTCATTCTCACTTACTGTTACACTGACTACATCGCAACTGGGACACCTAAATACCTTAGGAGGTTTACGCACTACCTTCTTAACTACCTTCCTTCTTTTCCTTCGACCACCCATTAAACTACACCCTTATCCGAACGTTATTTCATAGAGAAAGATTATCGTTTTAATCTTTCGTAGGCTATAAAGAAGGCTGTAATTGCTACTGTAATAGTTACAGCAATCGCTATCCACGTAGCAAAGATTACGGGAGACCTCGTGGGATCTAGTAGGAGTAGGGCCATTTCCACGAGCGGTTGCCTTAGTAAGATGCAGAATACCGCCGATACAGCTTCATGCCATACCTTCTGCTTACTATTACTAGATAAGTGCTTGTGAAGTCCTTTTGCCGCCAATAGAATTACCGATGCTACTATTATGAGATCCAAGGGCGTAACGTCGAAAACTATAGAGCCTGCATTATAATTCTTCGGGTTTATGAGGAATATTCCTATGAGCGCTCCAAGGTTCATAAACTCGGTTAACGACGCGTTCTTGCTTATGGCTGAAACTATTGCTGAGCCTCCCAAGTAAAGGGCTACTATGAATATTATCAGCGACACGAAGGAGCCGAAGAAGAGGACTGGGGCTGTAGACCAGCTATGAGATAAGCGTCTATCTATACTAAAGCCCTTAACTAACAATGTGAGCCCTATAATCAATAGTAAGGCTATTCCACCATAATGCGCGTAACCCACGCTGATAAGTATCGCTAAGGCCACTAGAAAGATTCCAGGTAAGCCTAAGAGGTACAGGGAATACCGTGGATTCTCAGCTATGCCCTTCAAATATCTTATAAATAGAGAGTAAGCGTCCTCTATTTCTCGTACTTGCTTAACTAGTACCCTATTTATGGAGACTATTGGAACCCTGGCCTGCAATATTGGTATAACTCGTTCATCCGATGCGCCATCACTAACGAATATTATCCCGTCGACACTGTACCTCTCAAGTATTTTATCAACTTCACTTGCAATTTTCATATCAGCTTTGACGCCGCCCTCTCTAACACCAGCAACGGTTGCTACTTCGCATTCAAACCCTTCCTTTACTAATTCATCGTAAAGCTTTATTGCTGCGAAGAGAGCATTAGCATCAGATTCGTCGGGCATTTTAAGTATAAATTCTGTAGCTACCTTAAGGTTCTCCTCTCTACCTATTATTGGCGTCTCGACCCCAGTAATGTTGCTTACATCTCCATCTCTATCGACGTATAGTACTAATAGCTTCTTTCCAAATGGAGAAGCCCTCATGGTTGAACACTTTAGAGTCTTACCCTCTTCCCCTTTTTAAGATCCTCAAGGACTTTTTCATAAATTTTTTCGAGTTCTTCTTCCTTTGCCTTAAACTTTGCAGCCTCTTCTTCCAACTTCTTCATTAATACTTCATCTTTAACCTTCCTCTTTTTGCTAATGAGGCTCTTTAATTCTTCTCTCAATTCTTCTCTCTTCTTTTTGAAGATAACTATTTTCTCCTTAATAGTTTCAATGCTCTTCTTGACTTCTTCTCTTCGCTGTATTAGAACCTTAAGTCTCTCTTGGAGACTTGAGATCTTTGATCTAAGTTTTTCAATCTCGTCTTTAAGCTCTTTCAACCCTACAGTTATTTGGTTGTAGATCTCCTCTCTTCTTTGTATCTCTTTCTCTTTCTCTATTAGCTTATCGGCTATGACCACCAGAAGCCTTATATCTTCAATGAATTTCACCATCTTCTTCTCTTCTTCAGGGCTCAGCGAAGATGTTTGATATTTCCACTCTAAGTCGTCCAGCGTTTTTCTTAACTCATTGGGATCTCTGCGTCCAAGCTTTGGTCGCAGATTCCTAGTTTCATCCCTCAACTTTCTTAGTTCACTTACTAGTTTCTTTAACTCTTCTTTTCTACTTTGTAGCTCTTTCTTCTTTATTAGGAGTTCATCCTTTGTACTTTTGATTTCTTGTATTACTTGTGCTATCTCGCTTCTAACCTCATTCCTTTCTTTCTTTTTCTCTTCAAGGTCTCTGTACAAGCAATTAAGCTCTTCCCTAATTTTATTTAGTTCGCCTCTTAACTTCGCCTCCTTCTTTGCTCCTTCATCACTACCTGGGTTGGCGTTCAAGGCCGACACCTAACAACTTTATTATCACTCGCTGTCAACTCTAAATGGACCCACGTCAACAAATTCCTCTTCACCACCAGCAAAAATTCTTTGAAGTTGGGCAAACAATTCATCTAAACCTTCACCTGTTACTGAAGATACCGGAACGATATTCGTCAAGCTCTCAAGCTCCATTAATACATACATGAGGTTCCGACTGAAATCGCCCAGCAAAGCGTTTTCCTCCTTCCTCATAATGCTACATATATAATCTACATGCTCAAACCATTTTGTAGCTACTTCGCGATCCTTTCTAGTTAATAAATCTGACTTAGACAGTACACATATTTGAGGTTTAAGTAGGCTAAATTGAACGGATGCTGATAGAAGTAACGAAGCAGCGAGACCGCTAGGCCTCCTCATAAGGCTTGCATCAACAAGGTATGCAACTGCAGTCCTATCAGAACATAGTGTTGATATTATAGCTCTTCCAGCATCCCTAAAAGCAAATAACTCCATTTGGCCGGGGGTATCTACTAATATGTAGAGGGGGTTATCCTTTTCAGCTTCTTCTTTTAACTTTTCGGCAAAACTAGCTATCATGTCTGCACAGGCTATGAACGCTCCATTGGGTCCCAAAGTAAGCTCGATCATGACCTTCTCGAAATCTATGTAATCTCTAACATCGATGTCGGGTCCGTAAGGTAACCATTTAGCTCCCGGATCTAGGTTTACAGTTACAACGTCTTGATCCCTCTCTCGGAGCCATCTAGAGAACGAGTCAACTAGTGTAGATTTTCCTGAGCCGGCCGTACCTACAAAGTACACATAAAACATAGATCGACCAGTTCCTCCATGCACTTTAATCCTTTTTGCTTAGCCACCATTTAAGATACTCCTTCTTCGAATAGTTTTCACCATTTTTCGGCCTTCTTCCTCCGAGAGCTACTATAAATATTATATTCCTCTAGGGTCATAGTCAATCCGCAACCCTTACATATGTATCGTTGCGCTAACCTATCATAACTAAAATCTCCACAACACTCAGGGCACTTAACCAAGATAACCACCTTCAAATTCAAGGAGATCTTTGAACAGCAATTTAAATGTGTTCTTAAACGGAGACATAAGCTTATTAGCTTTCTAAGTCGTCAATCTAACGTGTACAGTCTCCTTCTAATTCTTTCTGGAGAACATCAAACTCTACCAGTAGCCGAAGTCAAGGCCACCTTAGAGGCTGAGAGTTTTAATTTTAGACTACGTGAATTCGAGCAACCAATACTGATAATAGAAGTAGATAACCAAGAAGTACACAAGATCTTAGAGAAGAGGCTCGCCATGACTTTAGAGGGAATAGCTCTTCTGTTTAAATGTGAAGCTGATATTAAAGGGGTCGAGAACTCTTTAAAGGATATAGACCTTAGTTTTCTTGAAGGTAAGACTATTGCTGTGAGAGTGACCAAGAAGATTCGACGTGATGACATTAAGTCGATAGATCTTGAGAGAAAAATTGGAGCAATGATCCTAAACAAGACCAAGAACGTGAAGGTCAACTTGAGGAGCCCAGATATAGTACTTAGAGGTGTGCTGACTTCTTCGTTTTACTTTGGTGTTAGAAAGTTCCAAGTTGATCGGGGGACTTACGACCTTCGAAGACCACGATATCGACCTTTCTTTCATCCAGGAAGCCTTGAACCGAGAGTTTGTAGAGTTTTCGTCAACTTGGCTAGGACAAAGAAAGGCTCGACATTCTTAGATCCATTTAATGGTACTGGAGGCTTTTCCATAGAGGCTAGCATGATAGGGTGCCAGGTTATAGGTCTCGACCTAGACGATGATATGTGTCACGGAGCGCTGAGGAACATGAAAGCCCTCAAGTGCGAGTATGTAGGTATGGTAAGAGGCGACGCGCGTAAATTGCCTATGATGAGGGAATCTATAGATAGTATTGCAACAGACCCCCCTTATGGAAGGGCTACGTCACTAAAGAAAATATTGCTTAAGGAGTTGTTGCAAGATTTTTTAAATCAAGCCGAAGAAATTCTTAAGAAAGGGGGATATCTCTGTTTTGCGCATCCGTCCTGGCTTACAGACTTTAGCATTCCGAGCCGTATGATAATCGTAGAGCAGCACGCTATGAAGGTCCATAGATCTCTGACAAGAAAAATCACAGTTTTAAGGAGGTTGTAACCTTGATTCGAATAGTTTTCTTGGGCACTTCGGCCAGTGTACCCACAAAAAGTAGGGCCTTACCTTCAATCATGGTCATTAGGGATGGGGAGCAAATACTTTTTGATTGCGGCGAAGGGACTCAACAACAGATGATAAAAGCTGGGATAGGCATGAGGAAGAAGCTAAGGATCTTCATAACGCACATGCATGCAGACCACGTATTAGGCTTGGCAGGAATTCTAATGTCGTTATCGTTGACGGGTAGGCGAGATCCCCTTGAGATCTATGGTCCACCTAAAATATCCTCGTTTCTCGAATCCATGAAATGTCTCTTTAATTTCAATCCAACGTTCGACATAATAGTTCGTAAGGTTTCTAGCGGCGTAGTTTACCAAGGAAAGGGTTTTAAGATAATAGCTTTCAATGTGAAACACATAGAAGAATCCTATGGATACGCCTTAGTAGAGGACCCAAGGCCAGGAAGGTTTAATCCAAAGAGAGCTGAGGAGCTTGGTGTTCCAAAGGGTCCCTTGTGGAAGGCTCTTCAAGATGGTAAGTCTATTAGAATTGGTGAACGTGAAGTAAAACCCGAAGACGTTATGGGTCCCCTTCGTAAGGGCCTCAAAGTGGTATATAGTGGAGATACGGCCCCTACGCATGAAGTTGTTGAAGTCTCTAAGAATGCTGACTTGCTAATCCATGAAGCTACGTTCGACGACTCTTTGAAAGACATAGCAGCTAACGAACTTCACAGCACGGCTAGTCAAGCTGCTAGCATAGCATTAGAAGCTAACGTAAAAATGTTGGCATTAACACATATAAGCCCTAGATATGAGGATCCGAGCATACTCTTGAGTCAAGCAAAAAAGATATTTGATAATACATTGATTGCGGAAGATCTTATGAGCATAGATTTGGCTTGGTCAAACTAGCGCAACATCTTATCGATAACACTAAAGCTTTTCTGAACATCCTTAAAGTTCATAACCTCTATAGTCAACCCACCAACGAGCTTCAACCCCTTCACTAAAGGTAATATTAAGGCCCAATTTACCGTCCCCGAGCCTACAGCTAAGTGACCATCACTCTTGCCATCGTTGTCGTGCAAGTGTAAGTGCAGTATACGGTCTCCAACTCTTAAGAGGTAATCTCGCGCCTCGTAGGTATTAATGGTGTTGGTGTGGCCTATATCTAGGGTAAGTCCCAACATCTCCAACGCGTGTATTTCCTCCATAAACCGGATGGCATCCTTGTATGAACGAATTGCAGCGGAGACATCAGAGGGCATATTTTCGACCCCTACGTAAATGTCCAGGTCGTTTGCAAGTTTGTTTAAGCGCTTAAGCGAGTCCAAGAACAAGTTCCATGAAACTTTGGGCTTAAGAAAATCAAGTGGGGATATAAAGCCAGAGTGTATGACAACAAGTTTCGCATCGATTTCGTAAGCATGCCTAATTGAGTCCTCGATAAGCTTTAGAGCCACGGCCCTTAAAGCATTTTGTGGCGTCGATATATTTATGCCATCGAATGGTGCATGAACCACGTAGTTTAAAGAATATGTTTTCTTTAGCTCATTGAGCTCTCGAACCTTTTTACTGTCTAATCTATGGTTCCACTCGTCGACTATCTCTATATTGTTGAAGCCTAAGTCCACAGCCTTCATCATGAACCTTTTCAATGGCTTAAGTGCGCCTGCCAAGGACGACAGAAAAACTTTCATACAACCTCTCACCTAGGCGTCTCCCTTTCAAAAAGGGGTTTACCTTTCGAGGTAGGCGGCGCTAACCAATCTATTACAGCTCTCGAATCAACTTCGGATATCTCCACCTTGACTGGTCCTAGGGGCGATTCACCTTCAGGTAGGCAGAACGTGATGTAATCCATGAAGGCGGCTTGCTTATGTAGATAAAAGGTAACTTTATGGCCATTCGACAATCTAATCATAGTAGATCTCGCAGCATCCAAGATTCTTTGTTCTCTCAACTTTGAATGCAATTTTTTAAGGGCATCAGCCTTATCGGCCTCCGCTATTAGAATCTTCTGATTTCCTCTTTCTTCTACTCTCATCGTGGAAGGTGTGAAAAAGTTTAAAACCGCCCTTTTTACCTTCTCCTCATCTTCTGTTGGTCTTATCTCTACCTCAACTCTTATCTTCACACTTACCCCTCTTTAATTAAATGAGCTAACATCTTTTTGGCTTCCTCCTTAAACTCCTCCAAAGTGCCGTTATTTACTATCATGTAATCCGCTAATGCTATCACGTTCCCCAGTCCTAGTGAAAGTTCTTTAAAATCTCGTTCTCGCATTTCTTCAAAGCTTTGAGGATCACCCTCTCTAGCTCTTCTCTTTAACCGAATGTATCTATCAACTGGGGAGCTATGAATAGCTAGGATTACCACTTCTCCTATGGACTTGAACTCCTCTACTTCGTCGAGACTCCTTACACCTTCAACGACTGCAATACTCCAATTTTCGTGTAACATAACTTTTAAGACTCTTCTAGCTATAACCCTCGGTCCCTCTTTCTCCCTTAACTCGAACATAGCTTTCTTCACGTCTTCCCACGAAAGCCTTTCTCTCTCTCTTAAAACTTCTTCACGTATTATATCGCCCATAGAATAAACCTTTAAGCCCATGTTTCGGGCTACATCCGCGACTACTGTTTTCCCAGCTCCAGGCATACCAGTTAAACATATCAGCTTCTTCAATGAAAGTTCACCTCTTAACTTTCTCAAAACCATGTTCCCTAGTCCTTATGTACACATTCGATAAGCCCTCGCCTATAGCTGCATTAGCCATCGTAATTAGCTCTTGTCTAGTAGGAGACTTCAAGCTCTTAAGGGAAGGGTCAAGGAGTTCAGCTTCAGGTCTAAATTGCTGAATTACAAGCCTAGTAACTCCGCGAACCCTCCTAGCAACTTCTCTAACGTAATCTACATTGCAAGTTAACCCTGGAACTGCGAGGAATCTTGCTTCAACCTCGATGTTAGACCTTAAAAGCAAATCGAGGGACTTCCCAATATTACTTACTATGGCCTCTCCCTGCCCCATTAACCCTATTACTCTCTCGTAAATCTTTGGATCTAATGGAGCTTTTATATCGATCGCTACTCTATCAACGAGTTGCTCTTTAAGTAATTCTTCTATCACGTTAGGAATTGAACCGTTGGTGTCAATTCCTACGCTAAGACTCTTCCTTTTTAACTCTCTACATAAGTCGATTAACCCTTCAGCTTGTAAGGTACATTCCCCGCCAGATATCACAACTCCATCGATTAGCGGCTTACTTCTCAAGACCAACTTAATGACTTCGTCGACCTCTAAAACCTTACCATAACTTGGATCCACGAGTCTTCCATTTTGACAGAAAGGACATCTAAAATTACATCCCGAGAAGAAAACCACATTACAAATTTTCAATGGCCAGTCGACCGTTGATACGTCGACGATTCCGCCTATCTTGACTTTCGAGCTTCCTGCCTCTTTCAACAGAAACACCACCAGCCTTTTAAAGTTCTGGAGGAAAAACAATTTTTCTTCTTTGCGCAAAATAGGTTTGGAGGGTTATTTAAATGCCAGTGGTAGTGCCAGGTCCAGCTTCTCCGCAGCTTGCACAACGCTTAGCTAGAGCCTGTGGCTTTACATGTACAAAAGTAGACTACAGAATCTTTCCGGATGGAGAGTCGTATGTTAGAATAGTAGAAGATCTTAAAGGAGAGGTTGCTATAGTAGTCCAGTCTTGTCCTCCTCCGCAAGATAAGAGGATAATAGAACTGCTCCAACTAATTGATGCGTCTTTAAGGGCCGGAGCTTCAAGGATTATAGCTGTTGTACCGTACCTTGCCTACTCAAGGCAGGATAAAGTTTTTCTAGCCTATGAGGCTTTAAGCTCTAAGATAATTGCAAGGACCATAGAGACTGTAGGTGCAAGCTCGCTTATTACGGTCAACGTCCATAGTGAGCATGTTTTAAATTACTTCGACAGCATGAAGGTTTTTAACGTTGATGCCTTCCCAGAAATAGCCTCTCATTTAGAGTCGCTCGATCTAAAGAATCCTTTAGTGCTATCACCAGATAAGAAACGGTATCTGGATGCCCAACGTGTAGCTAAGTTGATTAATGGAGAAGCCGCTTTTCTCGAAAAGAAGAGGGACCTGAAGACTGGCGAGATAGTAACCGAGGAAAAGGTGCTAGAAGTCGAAAATAGGGACGTGGTAATTCTCGACGACATTATAAGTACTGGAGGTACTGTAGCCAATGCAGCGAAGATAATTTCTAAAGGAAATCCTAGGAAAGTCATAGCGGCTTGCGTT
Source organism: Candidatus Nezhaarchaeales archaeon (assembly GCA_038887515.1). Taxonomy (GTDB): domain Archaea; phylum Thermoproteota; class Methanomethylicia; order Nezhaarchaeales; family WYZ-LMO8; genus WYZ-LMO8. Next base: position 308,473 of record JAWAKK010000002.1, read on the forward strand.
CACGGCCTTTATGTAGCTAACGCCCTCGAAAAGCTTGTGGTTGCTGGCGTTCAAGATATGGTGAGTACTGATACAATAGAAAACCAAACTTCAAAGGTAACTGTCGCGAAACCAATAGGAGAAGCCGTAAAACAACTCGTGGAGGGTTGAAATTGTCCTCGAACTTAATTCGATGCTTCGTCGCGATAGACATAGACAATCCGGGCATCATAAGTAAGATAGTCGACATCCAAGAGAGGCTTCAAGTCGGAGGCTCAAAAATAAAGCCAGTAGAGCCCGAAAACCTTCACTTAACACTATTCTTTTTGGGGGAACTACCGCTTAAGGTTATTGAAAAGGTACGGGAAGTCATGTCTACGATATCGTTCAATTCTTTCACCTTAAAGCTTCAGGGGTTGGGTGCGTTCCCTACCCAAGATAGGCCGCGAGTTATATGGATTGGAGTAACGGAGGGATTCAATGATGTTGAAAGTATATACAAGAGCTTAAGGCCAAAGCTTCAAGCCATACCCTTAAGGCTTGAGTCTGAGGAGTCCTTCGTGCCGCACATAACTATAGCTAGGGTAAAGTTTTCAGGTTATGGATTGAAAAACGTAATCGCAAGCTTGAAGGATATAGAGATTGGGGTTCAAGAGGTCAAGGCTGTAAGGCTTAAGAAAAGCACTCTGACTCCACGAGGCCCAATATACGAAACGCTATATGAAGTTAAAGGGTGACGTAAAAAATCATGTTAGACGATGAAGTTGAAAAGCTACTTCTTGACGCTCTTAAAGAACTCTTACCCAAAGAAGATGAGCGTGAAAAAGTTGGGAGAATAGTCCGCTATTTTAAATCTAGGATAGACGAAGTTTGCAGTGAGCTAAACGTAAATGTTAGAGCTGAACTTCAAGGCTCCATAGCTAAGGACACGTGGATCAGTGGGGACAGAGATATAGACATTTTCATAGTATTTCCGCGGGGAACGCCGGCAGCTGCGGTAAGGACTTTGGGTCTTGAAATAGCAAGGAGAGCGGCCAAAGATAACTACATCGAATGCTACGCTGAACATCCATACGTTAGAGCCTTCGTAGAGGGCTACGCTGTCGATATAGTTCCATGTAGTGAATACGACCCTAAAGATGGCAAACCGCTTACAGCTGTCGATAGAACTCCTCTGCATACACGATTTGTAAACGATAGACTTAATGAAGATCTAAGAAATGAAATTCGTCTACTAAAGGGTTTTATGAAGGGGGTAGGCGTTTACGGTGCTGAGATAAAAGTGTCAGGCTTCTCTGGTTACCTATGCGAACTTTTAGTGTTGTATTACAAATCGTTTTTAGAAGTTGTTAGAAATGCGAGGTACTGGAAGCCTTTCTCGACAGTGATTGACTTAGCAAAACATTACGAGGATTCTAGAGAAGCATTAAAGATATTTAAAAGTCCGCTCGTAGTTATTGACCCAATAGATAAAGATAGAAATGTTGCCGCGGCCCTTTCACTCGATAAGCTTTCCCTCTTCACACTTGCTTGTCAAATATTTACATTGAAGCCAAGCAAGTTATTCTTTAAAAATGAAAAATCTCTCCCATTGGAAGAAGCTACCGAAAAGGATGTAAGGAACTATGTAGAGAAAAGTAAGACGACACTCCTCGCAATAGCTACTACCATGAAGCCTTTGCCGCCCGACGTATTGTGGGGACAAATAAAGCGATCGTGTAGTGGCTTGTCAAGGTTATTAGAAAAAGAGGGCTTCAAGGTTTTAAGGTGGTCCGCCTGGTCTGACGACGAGAGAGAAGTCGTTCTCTTATTTGAACTTGAAAGTGATAAGATAACGCCAACAGTAAAGCACGTAGGTCCTCCTATATCGTCAATCAATGATGTTATAAGGTTCCTAAGGAAACACGTATCGTCCACTAAAACCGTTGCCGGGCCTTACGTTGAAAGTGATAGACTAGTGGTACTGACGGTTAGGAGAACAGGTGAAGTTATCTCCTTTCTTAGGAACAATATCCAGAGGGCTGAATTGAGCAAGGATTTTGCTAAGGCATTAGAAGAGCGACTTGATATAGCGGTAAATGAGGAGATAGTGGGAGTCTGTCAAGGGAAGAGTAGCGACTATAAGCTTTTCTTAAGGTCTTTCTTGAGGGGTTCACCGCATTGGCTTCAAGGCCTATACGTTTAGCTTTAGAGGATGGAAGCGAGGTTCCTTGGCTCACCTTCATTGTTTGCTTTCCAAAACCCAGTGGAAGAGAGCTTCAGAGAAGACTTCAACAACTCCTAGAACTTGGAGTAACGGAATTGATACTTGATGGTCCTCAGAACATAGACCATTTTAAAGTTTTGGGTAAAGGTTGTGACAGCATTATAGTAAAAGCTTTAGCGAAAAACATTGTTGTAGCATTAAAGATCAGGAGAACTGATTCTCACGTTAGGACGCTAGCTATTGAGGGCGAGAACCAGAAACTAGCAAATAGCGTTGGTGTTGGAGCTAAGGTTTATGGTTTTAGCGACGACTTCATAGTTATGGATATAGTAAATGGATTACATATAGACTCGTTCGTAGAAAAAGCTAGTAATTATGATGCCAAGAGGGTAGTAATTGACTTGTTAAAACAATGTAGGAGACTAGACCTATTACACTTAGACCACGGTGAGCTTTCGAGGGCACACAGGCATGTAATGGTTACTCCGGATCTTAAACCCGTGATAATAGACTTTGGAAGTTCAAGCAGGGTCAGGAAGCCATCAAACGTGTCGTCAATATTTAACTTCTTATTCCTGTCTAAAAGAAAGTTGTCGGCATTATTGTTAGAGAAGTTAGGGGTCTCGTTGATTGAGGATGAAGCCATTAAGATGCTTCGAGAATATAAGAGAGGATTGTCGGAGGAACTCTTCACGAAATTATTGAGCATGGTCTCTCTAGGCGAAACATAGATAAATAGCCTCATCTAAACCTCTCAACGCTAAAGAGGGGCCGTAGTCTAGCCTGGACTAGGATGCCAGCCTGGGGAGAAGTCCCCACAACTTCACGGATCGCTGGTGATCGGGGGTTCAAATCCCCCCGGCCCCATTAACCTTATATCCTAGCATCCTTTGTGCTTGTTCCACAATTTTTTGAGCTACTTTCGGCCCTATCTTTGGTATCTGAGCTAACTCAGTGTGCTTAGCCTTCGCGATGTCCATTATGCTTCTTAACCCATGTTTATAAAGCATCCTAGCTCTAACCCTTCCTATACCTTCAAGCCTTAAAAGTTCCAGCAACTCTTCTTTTACGCCCCACCTTATTCTCGGAACTAATCTACTAAGGTTCTTCGCATGTGTCACAAAGTTCATGACTTTGGCTATCTCACTAGTAGCGTAACAAATCCACTCCGCTACCTGCGTAATCGCATATATGTCCCCTGGACCTACGTCATACTTAAGCAATAAGTCGTTCTCGGGGACTTCGTTTATCCAATCATGTATTAGGAGAGCCGTCTTCACCTCGGACAATGTTGCAGCAAAGTTTTCCTCGTCTAGCAAAACTTCGTTGCTATCTAAGATGAAAGATCCCAACTCCTCCATTTCCTTCTTTTTAACATGGAGTTTAGGTACCTCAGGTACTTTACTTATTAAATGTAAATACTTCAGCGTCGAGGCCTCTCCTAACCCCTTTAGGTATTTCAACAACACCATTGCTGATAGTGGATCTATGTATAGCTCTGAAATTCTACGGCCAAGCTTCGTAGCTCTTATAACGCCTCCACGAATTGTTACGAATCCTTCTCTTTCTAGAAACCTTAAAATTCCTTTTATGCTCAACATGGCTCCAATGCCGGTAAATTGATGCGCATAAAACGTCTTGGAAATAAAAGCTTGAACATCGCCAAGAGTAGCTTCATCCAAAGACGCGATGGTCGCTAGGACCTGCTTTCTCAGCGATGCTTCATTTGCCAATTGCGAAGTTATATTTTCTGGCTTGGACTTTACATAGTGTGTGAATACATCTAAAGCTTCTACTTCGGTCTTTGCTATCGCTATAGCCTCTCCATGCTCATCGTACTGCGGCCTTCCAGCCCTACCAGCCATCTGGTGGAACTCAAGTATTGGAATCTTGTACATTCCACGATCAACTTCATACCTCTTGTAGTCTTGTATTATAACCCTTCGAGCTGGCAAATTGACACCAGCAGCTAGCGTCGGCGTTGAACATACAACCTTTATCTTAAACCTCCTAAACCCTTCTTCTATTATCCTCCTCTGCCTGGCCGAAAGGCCCGCGTGATGGAACGCTACCCCCCTCCTTATTAACGCTACAAGTTCTTCATTTACAATGGAGGCCTCTTCACCTTCTTCAATTTCGTCGCAAACGTCCCTGACATCTTTTGGATCTATGAACCCCTCTAAGTGTCTAGAAATTTTGCCAGCATACTTCACAGCATTTTGACGCGTGTTAGCAAATACAAGGCATTGTCCTCCTTCTCTAACTACCTCTAAGGTCATATCTATTATCGGGTCGCCTGTTATCCTCTCAAAAACGTGCTCCTTACCATCGTCAAAGAGTACTCTGCTACCTAAACAAACGCCGACTTTCAATGGTACAGGCCGCCAATTACTTTCAACTAATTCTGCTTCAAGCCAATCGGCTATCTCCTTTGCGTTGCTTATCGTGGCGCTAAGTGCTACGATCTGCAACTTGCTATTAGAAGCCTTCAACCTTGCCAACACAGCTTCTAAGGTTGGTCCCCTATCTGGGTCATTTATCAAGTGTATTTCATCTGATACTACTACACCGACTTCATTAAGCCAAGGAGCCTTATGTCTTATTAGGCTATCGAGCTTCTCGTTTGTACAAATTATAACATCGTAGTTGATTAACCACCTATCATCGCTATCGTAATCGCCTGTGGTAACCGCCGCTTTCAAGAGCCCTTTCTCTTCGTACTTTTTAAATTCAAGCCACTTTTCATAGGCCAACGCCCTAAGAGGCGTCAGATAAAGAGCTTTTACTCTTCGTTCTATAACACCTTTCGTTATTGCAAGTTCGGCGATAAGGGTCTTTCCCGAAGCTGTGGGAGCGGAAACAACGAGGTTTTTACCTTTCAATAGCCCAGCTTCTACAGCTTTCTCTTGGGGCGGATAGAGCTTCCTAAACCCCCTTTCGATAAGCACGTGCTTGACTTCATCAGGAACTTCTAAGGATTCTACATCGATCGCCTCTCACCTTAACCTTTGGGTACTAAACCTTCTTATAGTAACCATCACGAGGTTGGAACAGCACGCCGTCGTTGACAAGTTGTTTCAATGCTTTTTCGACGAAAGCCTTATCCATACCCTCTTGCTGAGCTTTCTCAAATATCAGTTCCTTGCTAACAGGTCCTCCTTGAAGCTCCTTTTGAAGCTCTTCCACTATCTCTACCAACTTAACCATTTTCTGCTGGACCGTTCTAGGCTTGCCTATCATTATTATATCTATATCAGGTCGACCTGCCGCGTCGCTCCCTACAGTCCTCAAATAGTAGTCCATAAGCTTAATGGCTGCCTCAGCATCTTCTGCTCTCACTTCGCTTCTAAGTGCCATACGTGCCCTCGCTTCTGAGGCTCTTACAAGCGTTTCTAACTGCCTAACAGTGATAGGTACGGGGCTATCTTCCGAGGCCTTTTCCCTTAAGCTAAGGAAGTAGCTCTTTATTTTCTCGAGAGCCTCATCAGTTAACCTTGGTTTCACGTTTCTTCTAGCATACGATATGTATTTTCTAAGAAATTCGGGATTGAATGGTGCTATGGGCTCGCTCTTCATAGATCTTAAGCTTAAGACGTGGTCTGCTAATGCAGAGTCTCTAATTTTATTTGGCTTGTCGAGCGTTACGAATATGAAGTCGAAACGAGACAATATCGTTACCGGCAGATTTATGTTCTCTGATACAGGCCTATTGGACATATATCTGCCGAATCTGGGGTTCGCAGCAGCTAGGACTGACGTTCTCGCGTTGAGCATGGCCACTATTCCTGCTTTGGCTATACTAATGGTCTGTTGTTCCATTGTCTCATGCATTGCAACTCTATCTTCATCCCTCATCTTGTCTATTTCGTCTATAGCGGCAACTCCGTTATCGGCGAGCACTAGGGCACCGGCTTCAAGGAAAAAGTCTCCTGTATTCTTGTCTCTAACAACTGTTGCCGTCAGACCGGCTGCCGTTGAGCCCTTACCGGAAGTATAGATTCCTCGCGGAGCGAGCTTAGCAACGTATTGAAGTAGTTGGCTCTTGGCCGTCCCAGGATCTCCAACAATGAGTACATGCAGGTCCCCCCGTATCTTTACCCCATCAGGCATGACCTTTGGGACTCCGCCGAAAAGCATGTAAGCTATGGCCTCCTTCACTTCCTCCATTCCGTAAATCGAAGGAGCTATTGACCTTATTATCTTGTCAACAATTGCTGGGTCGCGGGCTGCCTCCCTTATCTTCTCTTCGTCTTCAGGAGTTATTTCAACGTCTTCTATTCCTTTAATTGGGACTTCGAGGTAATTGGCTTCTAAGTATGTTGTAAATGTGGTTAACCTACCTAACTTTGGTGAATGGTCTTGCCTAACGGATAAAATACCACTTACCAAAACTCTATCGCCAGGCCTAGCCTTATCGACTAGGTCGTCGGTTACGAAAACCTCTACGGAACGTGGTAATTGACCGGAGGGCACGTCTTCAGGCTTTTCTTGAATTACAAGCGTCTGGACATCCATGTATGTGGAGTTTTCTGGACTGAACTCCAAGGTTCCTCTTTTCCCACATTTAGGACAAGTATTCGGATAATTGAAGGTTCTAGAATTTTGTGGTACTTTAATTATTTCTTGACAGTTATCGTTCCTACATATGAATGCACCCTCTACGATTCTTTGCTTTATGCTACTAGCTCTAACAACGACGCCGTCAACAGTTATGATCTTATTAATATGCTCGGCTCTAATCTTCCTAATAGGGACGGTGTCGCCAGCTTTTCTGAACCTGGCATAAAACTTTCCAATTTTCTCAGCGTAAACTCTATTTTCGTTCTTTACAACGTCATAAAGAGCCATTGACGCGTAATCGAGATACTCCCTTGGTTTATCGACGACTCCTCTAGCCAGGTTCTCGTTGAATAATAATAAATCCTCAAAGTCTATTACAAGGGACTTAGAACCTGATACTATCATATGACGTATCCTTTCTCTATACTTTAAAGCCCCCTTATCATCGATGAAAGACTTCAAGAACTCCGAGAAATGCCCTGTCGGATCTTCATGTCTTACTTCAACCATTGTCTTCACCTCTAATGCTTCGACGCCACCTTAAGATGAGATTGACCAATTCATTAAAAAATATCTTCTCTTCGGGTGCGAGTCTCTCAAAGACCTCCTTTGGAGGCTGAGTACCCATCAAAGCCATGTTTACGATCTTCTGAATTCTACAATTAATTATGTCAGTTAACTTTACTTCGGCTATTCTCTTTTCGTTTAAAACTTCAGGGTTATTTTTTGCTCTCTCATTTAGAAGTTTGAGGTAACTTTTCGCTTTAACATAAAATGTAGGTTCGAGCTGAAGGAGTTGAGAAGTTCTATTCTCTCCCCAAGCAACCTTCGAGATAACTTTTAAATCTATACTCTTATCGTCGACTATCTCGACGTATCCTCCATCCTTTAAGATATTAGCTATCCAACGCTCTACCTCTAACTCTTGGTCTTGTGCTAAGGGACCTAAAACTTCGTTTCCTACTTTTATCTCGGGGATCCTTTTAAGGACTTTAATCTTTACTTTTTCCATTTCGTATAAGGGCTTTCCGCAAAAAAACGTGGACATTAGTCTCTTCTCTATTTATTATTCTCCCCCCTACTAAAGGCTAACTTTAAATGCGCGGCATCGATCTACTTCACATTGGCTAAACCCTATAAGAGTGTAGTGCAATAGATAATCTGAGGGTTATATGGCCTTCAAGGAAGAAATACCAGCTCTCTGGGTTGAAAAATATAGACCCAAGAAGCTCGATGATATCGTGAACCAGAAAGAAGTTGTTGAGAGGCTGAAGAAATTCGTCGAAGAAAAGAACATTCCTCACATGCTCTTTGTCGGCCCACCGGGAACTGGTAAGACGACGGCTGCACTTTGTTTAGTATATGAACTTTACGGTGAGAATTGGAGGCAGAACGTCCTCGAGCTCAATGCATCTGACGAAAGAGGTATTCAAACGATAAGAGAAAGAGTAAAGGATTATGCTAGAACCGTTGCTTTAGGCGACGTACCTTTTAAAGTTATCATATTAGACGAATGCGATGCTATGACTTCAGAAGCTCAATGGAGCTTGAGACGAATAATGGAGATGTTCTGGAGGACTACAAGGTTCATATTGATAGCGAACTACGGTTCAAAAATCATAGAGCCTATACAATCTCGTTGTGCAATATTTAGATTCTCAATGTTGTCGAAAGAGGACATAGCAGAGAGACTTAAGTTCATAGCAGGTCAGGAAGGCGTTAACTTAACTCAAGAAGGGGTAGAAGCCATATGGTACGTTGCCGGAGGGGACATGAGGAGGGCTATAAATCTTCTTCAGGCGGCGGCAGCTTATGGAGGACCAGTCGATGACATTACTGTATACAAGGTGGCTGGCAAGGCGAGACCAACCGAGGTTCATGAAATGCTTAAACTTGCCCTTAAAGGTGATATCATAGCCGCAAGGCAAAAAGTTTACGATTTGATGATAAACTATGGCTTAACTGGTTCGGACATAATAAGGCAAGTGCATACGGAAATATTTCGCCTAGACATATCTGAACCAACTAAGATGGAGATAGAAGACCTCGTTGCCGAGACGGATTATAGACTTATCGAAGGGGCCAATGAAGATATACAAATTACCGCCTTCTTGGCACAGTTAGCCAAGCTGGGTAAGAAAATGGCTGATTAAAATGTCGTCGCGCTTAGTCCCGTGGACTGAAAAGCATAAGCCCCGCTCTATAGCTGAGATAAAGGAGATAGTAGGTGAAGCCGAGTATATAGATAATTTCGTCTCTTGGTTAAAGAATTGGAAGCCAGGGGAGAAGGCTGCATTACTTTATGGTCCTCCAGGCGTCGGTAAGACTCTTATAGTAGAAGTAGTAGCTAAAGAACTTGGTTATGAACTTTTTGAACTTAATGCAAGTGATGCTCGAACCGAAAGTGCATTAAGAAGACTTGTAGGTCAGTCATCTAAGACTATAAGCTTTTATAGTTCTAAGGGCAAAATAATATTCCTCGATGAAGTTGACGGCTTGTTTGGAACCGAAGAGGCCGGAGGAGTTAAGGCGATCGTGGAGCTAATTAAGGAGTCGAGGGTCCCTATAGTCATGGCTGCTAACGATCCTTGGGATCCTAGGCTAAGACCTCTTAGAGATGTCTCAATCATGATAGAGTTTAAGCGTCTGAAATCGTACTCCATAATAAAGCATCTGAAAAAGATTTGTCTAAGAGAGGGTATAACTGCTGACGAGAAAGCGCTGAAGATAATTGCTGAGCTATCAGAAGGCGATATGAGAGCCGCTGTCAACGACTTACAAGCCGTTTCTCAAGGTAAAAAGAGGCTTTCGGTAAGTGATGTTTCATGGCTTAGAGCAAGAAATAGACAATACCAAGCTTTTGACGTTCTTAGGATGATGTTTTCGGCTAAGCGATGCGATGACGCTAGGAGTGTAGTGAATTCATCAATTCTGGATTACGAGACCCTTATGTTGTGGATAGATGAGAACTTGCCAAGACAATATACTGATCCAGAAGAACTCGCTAAGGCATATTACTACTTGGCGAGAGCTGACATATTTTTAGGCAGAATGAAGAGAGGACAGAAGTGGGAGCTGTTAAAGTACGTTATAGACTTTATGACAGCTGGTGTGGCAATGTCTAAGATACACCCATACAAGTTCGCTAAGTATAGTTTTCCTCAAAAGTTGCTTTTGTTAGCTAAAGCTAAAAACGTAAGAACTATGAGAGAAGCCTTATGTGAGAAGATAGCTTCCAAATGCCATCTGTCAAAGAGAAAGGCAAGTACTGAAATCATACCTTTCCTACACGTTATTTATGAGTCTCCGGGCCTAGCTAAACGCGACATAAGCCGATGGCTTGACATCGACGAATCTATGGAGGCCCTCTTAAAAAAGCAGAGTTAGTCTAAACTTACTTCAAGATGTATCTTTCTTAAGTTTCTTGGAACCCCCTTCAGTATAGATACGAGTCCCTGTAGCATCTGAACTAATACCTTTGAAGTAAATTGGTTTAGTTGAACGTTCTCTCCGTTAACAATTAACTTTACGTTCTCTTTCCTCTTGGCGCACTTAAGTAGTGTCCCTTCACCCTTTGCTATGGCTTCAGCCAGCTCTCTACAATTGCTAAACCCGCACTGACCACAGTTATCCTGCGCAAGAGAGTTTAGGATATCTTTTATTAATCTTTCACGAACGATACCAATGAGATCGTCAGTCCTCATAACCTTATATTTCCAAGGGCCTTCAATTTCTTTTTCTATTTTTTCGGTCATAGGCACTATTGCCATGCTTTTAAGACCAAACTTTTTAACATCAGACATCGAGACCGCTGCCACAATGTAAGGGTCTTCTTCAAACCCATCGATTAGTGCTAAGCACCACCTCCCCGGAATAAGGCTCTTTACATCGTCTAGGCTGACTCTGAAGTTTGCTCTTATAAAAATTGAAGAGCCTATGGTACTCATGACCAATGTTATTTTGGGGCTATTGTAATCGTAATTGTAATCGTAGTCCCTAAATACCAATAGTACGCTGTAACCTTCTTTTCCTAGTTTATCGCCTAACTCGCTCATTAATCTCAATCTTGCCTCTCTTGTAGAGCCTACTATGCCAATTGCCGTCTTCATGATTTAGCTCCTTACATGAGCTATTATGTGACTTGCCTCGGGCAGTATTAACTTCTTAAGAGCTAACTCGACGGCGTGAGGTGAACCGGGTATTGAGAATATGACTGTTTCTCCGTATATACCAGCCGTTGCTCTTGTTAGCATAGCTGCGCTGCCTATCTCGTTATAGCTTATGAACCTGAGGAGTTCTCCAAAGCCTGGAATCTTCTTCCTTAGCAGCTCTTCAACAGCTTCAATTGTTACATCCCTATTGCTCAAGCCTGTACCGCCAGTTGTTATTATAACATCAGGCTTTAAAGTCTCCGCAATTCTCTCTATCTCCTGCTTTATTATAGATGGATCGTTGGGAACTATAGATCTACCTTTAAATATATGTCCGTGCTCTTCAACTATCTTCATGATCCTCATGCCATTTTCATCGTCTACTGCCTCTCCCTTCTTAAACTGATTATAGAACGTATCACTTGTCACTATCACGTAGAAAGACACTTTTTGAGGTGCTTTCTTCTTGTGCTCGTCAGCTACTTTACTCATTTCAAGCCCTCCTTAACCTTGCTAATAACTCTTATAGTTGTTATCTCCGTGTAAGGGTACTGCCCTTTCTCGTCCTTCTCATACTTCTTAACCATATCCCACACGTTAAGTAAAGCTATGGCGGTAGCTACCAATGCCTCCATTTCAACACCAGTTTTCCCCACAGCCTTCACGGTCGTTCGAACCCTTACCCCGTTATCTTCTACGATTATCTTTACGGAGACGTTGGTAAGAGGGATCGGGTGGCATAGTGGTAATATTTCGGCTGTCTTTTTCGCCGCCAATATGGCGGCTATTTCCGTCGTCGAAAACAGATCCCCCTTTTCCACACCACTTTCGCGTATCCTCTTTATAGTTTCAGGCCTTAGCTTTACGAATCCCTCTGCCTCTGCCTCTCTATACACATCATCCTTTCCGGTTATATCAACCATGACTACTTTCATTTCTATCACCCATAGATTTGAATAGACACATTAAAACTTCGACTCGAGGGTCTCTTAGGTTGATCCTGAAAACCCTTATCCTTCCAAAAATTTTTTCCGTAATAATACCAGTCTTCTTCAAGTCCTCAAGGTGTCGCGTAACTGTTTTGTAGTTAACCTCAGCTTCCCTAGCTATGGCAGTTATATTAAGCTCCTCTTTTTCTATTAGAACTCTTAGTATCCTTACTCTTGCCTTAGAACCAAGTAGACTTTCTATGCTCAACCCCTTTTCCTCCAATATCTTCAGCTATAAGCTTTGAAATCTCTTTTTCGAGTAAAAATGCCGGTATTATTGGTAAGCCTATAAGCGTCGTTCTACCTCTACCTACGCTGGTGACTTTGGTGGCTAAGAGGCCCATTCTTTCTAAGCTCTTAATAATCTTCCAGAACTGCGTGTGCTTTTTGGCTTTAAGCCCCCAAAGCTCGCATTCACTTCGATACTTTTCTTCAAGACCTCCAATTCTTACGTATGCCATGCCTTTCTTTAACTCTTTTGCGAGAGCCAATAAAACTAATTTCTCGTCAACTAACAGGCTCTTTAAATCTTCAATCCTAATAGCTGGATGTATGAAGCTACTGGCTTCCCTTACATCGTCAGGAGTTACTTCTCCTCTCCCCCTAACGTCGGCTATCTTGCCAGCTCGCCATAGTAACTCTATGGCAAGCCTAGCATCGCCACTACCTCCTCTATCGACACCAACATTGTCAGCTATGACCTCTAAGGCATCGTACGAAACCGCCCCTTCTCTAAACGCTAACTTAACTCTTTCCTGTAAAATCGCGGCTATCTGATGAGAGGTGTAGGGCTCGAACTCTATTATGTTCCTTGTAAGGCTACTTTTGACAACATCGTCTAGTTCGTAAATAAAGTCTTTGCTCCTCGAAATAAGGATCAATCCTACTTTAACGTTGCTATCGTCATGTCCTTCAAGTATCCTAACTAAGTTGTAGAGAGAATCTTGTCCAGCCGTCTTTACGAAGTAGTGAATTTCGTCAAGTACTAATATCGTTGAAACTTGCTTTTCTTCAAGCAGCAGAACTATTATTTTAAGAATTTCTTGTGGAGATAATCCTCTACTAGGCATCGATGGTGCTAAAGTCTCTATAATTCTTTGGCTTATGAGAAAAAGGGTTCTCTCACGATAACAATTTACGTACGTGAACTTGAAACTTTTATTTCTCTTCTTAAATTCTTCTTCCACGATTTTCCCAAAAAGTTTAGCAGTTGCCGTTTTTCCAGTCCCAACATTCCCGATCAAGAGGGCTTTTTGACAAAAACCCCCTCTCCTTCAATCATGTATCTAAAGAAGTTCGTCAACGTCTTCAACTGTCCTTCTCTATAAGGTAAGCTTGGAGGTATGTACTCAAACGAGAGGGCCTTTTCGTTTTTAAATACTGACTTAGCTATTAAATTCAGGTCTTCAGAGTTCATGCGTAGCACCGCATACTACTTATCATATCATCCTTCGACGTCAATATAAACCCACAAATCGGTAGGACGAATAGTTTATGTTCGACACTGGTCCTCAATTAATGACAACCCTGCAACGTCCCAAACGACTTCAATAATGAGCGTCCTATCTCCGCCAATAAGCTTAAGGCTATCCATTACGATATTGGATAGTTCATTTTCACTGACTCTAAGGTAATCTCCGCGTACCCTACTTTCGACCTTCACTTCTTTTAAGCCTCCTAGGACTCTACGGGCCGAAGCTACGATATCTCTAATTCTTGTTGGAGAAGCGTCATCAAACTTCACTAACCTATGGACCCTCGTAAGTTTATTCAGTAGAAGTTCCACCAATTGACGGCCTGGCAATCTTGACCATAGAAGTACGATACCTCTCTTATTGAAAGCCCTTACGTAAGCATTTACGTCGTAAGGAAACACAGCGTCGATGATCTCCCATGCCGTCCAGCGTTCCTTGCCTACATCAGTAGTTGCCATAAGTCTCCACATGGTTGGAAACCTATATCTTTAAAGCGGGGCAGGGAAAAAAGGTATCTATAGAATGATGAAAGGGTAGGTTTGCGAGGCAATCGATGAACTTCAACCCCGATGCTGATGATCCCTTTTTAGGTTGTGTGAGGAATCGTGTTGTGCTACGTGCTGACAACGGGTAAGTGTAACTTAAAATGCGATTACTGTGGAGGTAGTTTTCCTGAAAGTCTTGTACCTTCAACAATAAAGTATGGAGTAATAGATTTGAATAACTTTCTAAGTTGCGTCGAAAACGTTACGATAGCTTTTTACGGAGGAGAACCACTCATAAACTCCTCATGGATAATGAAGGTTATGAATAGAGTAGAGGCAAAGCACTACGTGATTCAAACTAACGGTCTCTTGATAGACAAACTCCCCATGGACTACTGGCTTCGCATGAGCGCGGTCCTTCTTTCAATCGACGGAGTGGAAGAGACAACCGACGCTCATAGAGGTAAAGGGGTTTATAAGGCTATCATTGAAGCGGCCAAGAAACTTCGAAGCATGTGCTACGAGGGGGACATAATAGCCAGGATGACCCTAACCGAGTCAAGTGACGTCTATAGGGACGTCTTGCACCTTTTATCTCTAGAAATTTTCGACCATGTCCATTGGCAATTAAATGCCGTTTGGAACCCTAACATGATAGCTTTCAAGCGTTGGGCGACGCGCGACTACATACCTAAGCTTAAAGCTTTGGTGGACTTATGGACTTTTAGGGCATTAAAAGGCGAGATCTTGGGGATAGCCCCATTTAAGGCCCTTTCTTATGCAATGATAAAGGGCCTTGATCTAGGAAGCCCTCCATGTGGTGCTGGTTGGGCCTCCTTAGCTATAAACACCAATGGTGACGTCCTAGCCTGTCCGATAGCAGTTGATGTAAAGTGGGCTAGACTTGGAAATGTAAGAGAGTCTTCATGCAATGATCTTCTCGGAGTAGTAAGGATAGGAGAGCCTTGTGTGAGCTGCAACTATAACAATTTATGTGGAGGTCGTTGCCTATATGCTTATTACGAGAGGTTATGGGGAGATGAAGGTTTCGGCTTGATGTGTGAAGTCTCTCGAGCACTTATAGATAAGCTTCGCCAAGTTAAGCCGGTCATAGAGAAGGCATTGAAGAGTAACGGTGCAAATCTGGAATCTTTAAGGTATCCAACTTTCCCAAATAGCATCGAGATAATACCTTAAACTTTATTATAAGTCGCCCGTCCCGCCTCTATAGGGTCGCATCTTCAATTTAACTCGACGGCTTCACCATACGCTCGAGCTTCTCTCGCCTCTTCTTAAACGTCAGATGGCTCAGCACTCAAGATCCTCTTCATCAGGGTCATAGAGGCCAGAGTCATCATTGCCTAAATAAAATACCTCTTCCTCCTCCTCAAAATTCTTTACTCCCTATTATAAGGGCATACCCTTTGGCACTGTGAACATAGGATTAAAGTCCTTTCGGTAGGCTTTTTTAGAAGCTTTGAGGCGACTTCTACAACGTCTTCGTCCACCTCTCTCGGTGGGGGAGATAAGGAGTTCACGCACCTCCTTGAGTCAACCTTGTAGGGCACCCTTATGGCTTGTAGGGGGCATGCCTTCATGCATGCATCGCATTTACCACATAAATCTTCTTCAAATGGCAAGTCAGGTTCAATATCGGCATCAGTAATAACGCATGTAAATCTAATCTTAGAGCCAAAACGCGGATTTACAATTAACGAATTTTTGCCGTAACATCCAGCCCCAGCCTTAACAGCTATTTGCTTTAAAGGTAGATCGTAAGGCACATGTTTAGCTTTGAATCCTAAGTCCCTTAAATAAAGGCATAGTTTAAGCGCTTTTCCTGTTAGGATAAGCTCATAAACATAGTAAACGTCAATACTGCCATCTTTCACCCTAAAGATGGCCATGTCAAATGCCTCGTCCCAAACTTCGATCCCCAACAATATTATAGTTCTAGCCCAAGCTTCGACAAAATCTTTAAAGTCTTTTACCGAAGCGAAACCCACGAACTCAAGACCTAAAACTTCAATGGCATATCCACGAAGCTCCTCTTTCAAGGACATGAAATCAGCCTCAAACCCTATCCTTAAACTATCTAAGCATTATTATGAAGTAACTTAATAAATCCTATTGAAAGGACCTTAAAAGACGCGGTTAGCTTAACATAGAACTGGTTTGAGGAATTACCCCTAATGGTTAAGGTGGTGCGGGGGGTGGGATTTGAACCCACGCAGGCCTACGCCACAGGGTCCTAAGCCCTGCGCCTTTGACCTAGCTCGGCCACCCCCGCTTGTCCCTCTTGTGTGTATAGCGTTTGATATTTATTTTTGTTTTATGTTGTTGAGGGACAGACAGGCCGTGAAAGCCATTATTTCTAGAGACGTATGGAAGACGTATAAGAATGGTGTGACAGCTCTGAAAGGAGTTTCATTTAGCGTAGATAAGGGTAAGGTAGTCGCAATCTTGGGGAGGAATGGTGCTGGTAAGACTACTTGGATAAAAATAGCTTCTACTCAACTTCTACCTACTCAAGGAACAGTTGAGATCTTGGGATATGACGTCGTCTCTAACCCTTGGAATGTAAGAGAGCTCATCGCTACAGTCCCTCAAGAGGGATCTCCGCTAGACGTACTAACTCCTTTCGAATTCGTATATTCATACCTTTTGATTAGGGGTTATGAGAGAGCCGAGGCTAAGGAGAGGAGCTACGAGGTTCTTGAACTCTTAGAGCTCAAACCTTACGAGAAAGTTACTATCGGCGAGCTTTCTGGCGGGCTTAAGAGAAGAGTGATGGTTGCAACAGTGCTAGCCTCTGGGGCTGAAGTCATGTTCTTAGATGAGCCTACCACGGGGCTTGACCCCCTAGCCCGAAGAAGTGTCTGGAAGGCTTTAAGGGAGGCTAAGAGGCTTGGTGGAACTATGCTTTTGACGACCCACTATATGGATGAGGTCGAGAGCTTAGCCGACAACATTGTCATAATTCATGACGGTAAGCTCATGTTCACGGGATCCATAGAGGATGCTAGAAAGCTATCGGTTACAAGCTTAAGGTCGAGGTTTACGGCGAACTAGAAGCTGGAGGCTACGATTATTTGAATATTAGAGGTACGACTATTTTTTATGTCGAGGATGGCGAGGCTGAAGAAATCCTCAAGAAAGCTATGGCGAGAGGTTATGATGCAACAATAAGGGCCACAAGCCTTGAAGACTTATTCATTAGATTGACAGGTGAGAAGATTGAGGAAGGGAGTTAATAGGCAGTTGGTCGCAATATTGACGATAACGTGGGTTGACGGCGTTTTAGCGTTGAAGAGGGTCCCGCTTTGGGTCATCTCGTACCTGTTAATGCCGATGACCTTACTATTTTTCTCGTCCATATATGGAAACGGCTCGATGTCGAGGTTCGCAATTATAGGAGGAATAATAATGATAGCTGCTAGCAACGGCGTGGCAGTGCTTGGAGATGCGGCGTTTTATAGGATTTACATCAAATTTCAAGACCTGTTGGTAGCAACCCCCATAAGGCCCTTAAGCTATATAATGGGGTTATCGCTATCCATGCTTATCTTTGCCGCACCGGGGCTAGCCCTCTTCATAGCGTTGGCGTGGCTTTCGGGGATGCTAACATCGCTCTTCTCGCTGGTTCTAGTAGCATGTTTGGCAATGGTATGGGCATCTTCGTCCTTCATGGGCTTCATGGTATCAACGTTCTTTCATCACTTAAGGCATGTATGGCCACTCGCGTCAATATTATCGCTCTCACTAAGTATTTTACCTCCAGTATACTATCCAGCCACTATATTCCCACAGGGTTACCAGTGGATCGGAGCGCTAGCCCCTACAGGGGCAGCAGCTATGATTCTACACAGTGTAGCAGGTCTAATTGAGCTAGAAACTTCAGCCCTAGTTGTATCGATAGTGTCCTTGATTTCCTACACCATGTTGTTCATGTTACTTTCTCTATTTAAAATTAGGTGGAGAGAAAAGTAGCTAAACGCCCTCAATAACATATTTAAGAACTCTAGCGATGTAGGTGCCGTTCGTCGTTCTGTAATACCAAGCTGGCTGGAAGGGGTCTTCTCCTTTACTAGCCACGTTAACGGCTGTTTTCCAGCACTTTTCTAGGACCTTTCTCGTTATTACGCGGACACTACCGGTGGACTCCAATTTAATAAAAAGGGCGTCGCCATCAATCCAAGCAGTAAACTTAGATCTGCCTGTAGGTGAGGAAAGCTCAAGAGGTTTAGAGAAAAGTGCAGATATTAGAGACCACACGTCCTCAAAATCCATGCCAACTATCTTGTTATTTAAGCTCATAATAATCTAAAAAATAATAACAGTAATACCTTAAAGAAGATTTTTGCAAGTAGCGTTGGCTAGACTAGATGTGCTAAAATCGATTACATAGAGATCAAGTTGGTTTAGACGTAAATGGAACGGGTTCGTAAAGTTGAGATAGGATATTTAAAGAGGCAAGGTGTACAGTCAACGTATACTTGAGCTTTTGAGTGTAGGATCATAGGTTACCTTTATACCTACCTGGACAAAATAAAAAGGCACAGCCCCCGTAGTATAGCCCGGTCAAGTATGCAGGCCTCTCGAGCCTGCGGCCCGGGTTCAAATCCCGGCGGGGGCACTAAAGATAAAATTATTTTGAAAGTTCTATCAGTCCATCATCAAATTATGAATTTCAAACCTATGATTAAACTTTATGAAGGCTAGAAATTTTAGGTGTTAAATGCAGATTACCGTTTTACTAGACGTTAAGGTGAAGAACTTTTAAATACGTATGTTGTGATGTATAACTCCTCCACGAGAGGGTTGAAGTCATGGGTATCACTATACTTAAAACTTTTATTGAGGCCGTACACGCGTCGTTTGGTTGCGAGGTTTTTGGAGTTGAGCTAAGTTGATTGACGACATTGTTAGAGCATTCATATCGCTATTCGTAATCATGAACCCCTTCGCCAGCATTCCAATATTCCTAGCGGTTGCAAAGGAAAAAGACGTAAATAAAGCTACAACACAAGCAGTATCGGTTGCAGCCGCCGTTCTATTTACATTCTTGTTCTTCGGCCCTTTGGTACTAGCAGCTTTTGGCATAACGCTCAATTCCTTAAAGGTGGCAGGCGGTCTAGTGCTTGGAATTTTAGGCATTCAGCTCGTACTTGGGCAGAAACTCTTTGAAAAGGATAAGAAGTATCCTCCTGCCCTAACTTTAATAGGAACTCCTATGCTAACTGGACCAGGAGTTATAACCATGACTATGATCCTTACTAAGGAATATGGTTACATAGTAACTACATGCGCTGCTGTAGCGTCCTTAACCCTAAGTTGGCTTGTGCTAAGAGCCTCAGGCTTCATAGAGAGGGCCGTGGGAGGGAATGTGATAGATATAGTGTCAAGAGTCATGGGGCTCTTAGTAACCGCTACGGCAGTCGAGCTAGTTGTAGGCGGGATCACGGCTATGCTCAAGGGGGTTTAGAACGTCCCGACGCTAATTATTTAGGCGAATAACCACTTTGGCTGTTGCTGTTAGATATTTTACCGCTTCTTTGGGCAATAACGCTCACTTTATACTTAAAGCTCTTGTACTTGTTGAGGTTCTCAAAACTTTTGCCCGCTTTAGTTCGCCAGGCAGAACTAATAAACCATAGCCTGATGTCCTATACCGATGTTATGGCTCAAGTAGTATTGGTTTAGATTAAGTTTATTATAAGGTTTTTCTGATCTTAACCTTCATTGGTATGATTTATTTTATTGTTCAGGCATTACTTCTACCGGTGTTTGGTTATGGTTATTAAGTGCATAACAAATGGCGTTTTTTATGTAGGCGTTGACGATTTGGGGCTCGACATTTTTGAGTCTCTGTGGCCGTTACCTCATGGAGTTTCCTATAATAGCTACCTAATTATAGGCCGTGAGAAGACGGCTTTAATAGATACTGTTGATGCTAGGTGCTCTCAAGAGTTTTTAGACAAAGTAACCGAAGCCCTTAGAGATCGAGAATTAGACTACATCGTTTTAAATCACATGGAACAAGACCACAGCGGCTCTCTTCCAAGAGTCTTGGAGGCATACCCTGATGCAACCGTCGTCGGAACCCCTATGACCACAAATATGGTAAAGAGTTTTTACGGTGTAACGTGCAGGAGTATGGCTGTTAAGGACGGCGATACAATAAATCTTGGAGGCAAGACTCTAAAGTTCATTCACGCTCCTTGGCTCCACTGGCCTGAAACTATGGTCACCTACCTCCTTGAAGATCGCATACTCTTCACTTGTGACGCTTTTGGATCTTTTGGTGCACTGAGAGGCAAGCTGTTCGACGAAGAGATTGATATGAGCCTTTACTTGGATGAAGCTAAGAGGTACTTCTCTAACATAGTAGCTCCAGTAGCTGACTACGTACTAAAAGCTATAGAGAAAATTGAAAATTATGGATTAGAAATAAATGTTTTAGCTCCAAGTCATGGACCTCTGTACAGGAGACCTCACGAAATAATTAAGTCCTATGCAGATTGGAGTAAGCCAGTGCTAAAGCCGAAGGTCGTAATAGCTTATAGCTCTATGTATGGCAACGTGAAGAAGATGGCCCAGGAGATCGCTAAGGGAGTTGATAGTAAGGGGGTCTTACCAATCCTAATAGACCTAGCAAGAACGCACATAAGTTATGTGTTGAAAGAAGTCATTGACGCGCCATCAATAGCCGTGGGATCTCCAACATATGATAATACCGTACATCCGCATGTAAAGATGTTCATCGAATACCTTACGATAAAAAGAATAAAGCAACGCAACATGGGCGTATTTGTCGCGTATGCTTGGGGTAGCAATATTCATAAGAGAATAGTCGAAATGCTTATGGCTCAAGGTAATGATATCGTAGAGCCTGTTATAGCAACTAGAGCATCCCCGACTGAAGAAACTTTAAAGCAATGTAGGGAGCTCGGCGAAAAGTTAGCTGAAAAGAGCGCCAAATTTTAAGTCCATGCTTTTTCATCCATCTTCGAAATGATAATATTATTTTCGGCAACGTAGGCCATAAATACGATACCAAGCTTATCAACAAGCCCCTTACAGGAAGTAGTGCGGCCGCCGGGATTTGAACCCGGGTCGCAGGCTCGGGAGGCCTGTGTCCTAGTCCAGGCTAGACGACGGCCGCTTCTAAGGCTTCTTAAATTTGGAGGTGTGGTTTAAGCTTTGCTTTGATGTTTGTCTGTGAAGCTAGATTTTTATTTTTTTGCGTTCGTTGTTTGTTTAGGTGCCCATGAATGGGAGAAGATTGGTTTGACGAATGGTTTAATATATCGAGAAAGAAGAGTCCCTTTGATAAGTTCTTTGAAGACACTTTTGATTTCGAAGAAATAATGAAAGAATTTGAAAGGTTCTTTAAGGAAAGCGGGGCTAGGTCTTTCGTTTACGGTTTTAGTGTGACCATGGGCCCCGACGGCAGGCCTGTAGTTAGAGAATTCGGTAACATTAAACCTTCGAGTCGAGGATTTGTGATTAACGAGGAAGTGGAGCCTCTAATAGATGTTATTGAAGAAAGGGACGTGATAAAGGTATGTGCAGAGATACCTAGCGTCAACAAAGAGGATATTAAACTTAGGCTGACAGATGACGGTAAACTGATAATTTCGGCCAATACCCCCCAAAAGAAGTACTATAAAGAAGTTGAGCTTCCAGCCAAGGTAAACCCAGAAAAGGCTAGAGCAACTTACAAAAACGGCGTATTAGAGGTAGTGCTCGAGAAAGTTGAGAAGAAAGGGAAAAGTATAACAGTAGAGTGAGATTTTAGAGTCTAACCCCAAGTATGGCGGGTCCGCTATGATCACTAAACGCAGGGAGAAGAAGAGTAGAAAGATGAGGGGATCGAGGGTCTGTGGATGGGGTAGGACAGGCCAACACAGAAAGCATGGAGGGAAGGGCGGTAGAAGGGGTTCAGGTTTACACAAACATAAATGGACTTACATGGTTAAGTACCTCCCGGATTACTTCGGCAAACACGGGTTTAAGAGGCCTAAGTGCCTGCTTAAAGCTATAAAGCCCATAAACGTTGGGTATCTATGCGAGATAGCAGATAAACTCGTCGAACTAGGTCTAGCTAAAATTGAAGGTGAAATGTACGTAATTAACATAGAGAAAATAGGTTACAACAAAGTCCTTGGGGAAGGCAAGGTAACTAAACCACTTCACGTGGTAACACCGTTAATAAGTGAAGTTGCCAAAGAGAAGATAGAAGCGGCCGGAGGTAAAGTCGTAGTAGTAGAGTAGAATTTATGTAGGCAAGGTAGAGCGAGATGGTTAATGTTCGTAGCATAATAGAAGGCGCGGCTAAAGTAGTCCCAAGGGTTCAGAGGCCTGTAAGGAAAGTTGGTTTTGGGGAGAGGATCCTTTGGACTACCATAGCTCTTACAGTTTTCCTAGTAATGGGTCAGATACCTCTCTACGGTATACCAAGAGAGAGTCCATCTTTTCAGCAAACGATTTTCAACGTAATATTCGCTGCTAGGCGTGGTACCTTACTTGAACTAGGCATAGGTCCGATAGTTACTGCCGGATTAATAATGCAGATCCTAGTAGGTACGAAGATAGTAAGACTTGACTTAACTAATCCTCGTGACCGAGCACTTTTCACGAGCTCTCAAAAAGTCTTAACATTGATAGTCACAGCAATAGAGGCTGCTGCCTCGGCCTTAGCGTACAGGTTCGTTGGAAGTGCATTGACGCCGATTGTCGTATTCGTCCAGTTATTTGTTGCAACCATTCTGCTTATGCTTTTAGACGAACTCATAGACAAAGGTTGGGGTATAGGTAGCGGGATAAGTCTGTTCATTGCTGCCGGCGTAGCTCAACACATTTTTTGGTTCTGCTTCAGTCCCATACCAGTTAGAGAGAATGGTGGACCCTTAGGCATATTCCCAGCTTTAATATCTTACGCTATGAATGGGAAGGATTTATGGAGCGTCGTGATAGGTAGCCCTGAGAATCCTTGGTTACCGACGCTTACGGGATTTATAGCAATGGTCGTTATGCTCGTATTAATAGTATACCTTGAGGGGATGAGGGTTGAAATCCCCATAGTCTATTCAAAGTATGGAGGGTTTAGAGCTAAAACTCCTCTGAAGCTTCTATACGTGTCAAACATTCCAGTAATATTTTTCGGAGTCGTAGCTGCAAATCTCCATATGCTCGCTAACTTAACTAATAACCCATTCATAATAGGTATAAGTAATGCCTTCACAGCACCACATGGAATACTTCAAGCACTTCAAAACCCTCTGCACACGTTAGCCTACATCTTGCTTATGTGCTCCATATGTGCCCTCCTGGCTCTGGCTTGGGTCGAGGCAGCTGGCATGTCTGCTAGGACCCAAGCGGAAAACATCATAAGGTCCGGACTTCAAATACCTGGATTTAGAAGTGCCCCATCAGTTATTGAGCAGTATCTAGCTAGATACATCCATACACTAACATGGGTTAGCGGCATAATAGTAGCATTAATAGCCGCTTTTGGCGACATACTTGGAGTCTTAGGGGGCGGCATAGGGATACTCTTATTGGTCGGCATCCTATATCAGTACTACCAAATATTGGCTAGAGAAAGAGCCCTAGAGATGTATCCAATGTTAAAACAGTTCTTAGGAACTGAGTAGGTGATGCATGTGGAGTGGTTTCAAGGTTTAACTGATTGGCTTAGGGGTGCTCTAGGCCCGTTTACAAGCCCGCCGCTAAGTACCGTTTTCGTAGTACTCATATCTTTAGCAGTCAGTCTAGTAGCTACTGGAGCTCAAAGACTTATGCTTGATGTAAAGATAATCAGACAACATGCACAAGAACTAAGCAAGTGGAGGAAAGAGCTCCTTAAAGCACAGAGAGAAAGAGACATAAAGGCTATAGAGAAGCTAATGAAAAAGAAGCCTTATATAGATAAACTCCAAGCAAGGTATACCGTGCAAACGATGAAGCCTGCGATCATTTACATGGTCCCACTGTTCATTCTTTATTGGCTCTTCATAGGGGTATTTGACAAACCGGTCGTCTACTTACCCCTTATAGGGACGCCAGTACCTTTCTGGATCTGGTACTTTATTACTTACAGCGGGTTTTATCCTATCCTACAGAGAGCTTTAAATGTAGATTTTCAATCCTCCGACTGAGGTGGTTACTGTGGTAAGACCAGGACTCAGGGGGAAACCTCATAAGCTCGTTAGAACTCCAGGTGGAAGACTTGTGCGAAGACCAGTCGAACCCAAGAAAAAAGAAGCTAAGTGCGCATGGTGTCACGAAGAGCTCCATGGAGCTCCAGCTTTATCAAAGACAAATATAAAAAAGTTGCCGAAAAGCAGTAGGAGACCTGAAAGACCCTATGGCGGCTACATATGTCCAAGGTGCTTAAAGATGGGGCTTATTAGATCGGTGATTAAATCCGCTTCAATATCGACATAGTGCTATGTAAAGTTCATGACATAAAAAGCTGAAGTCAGCAGAGTTTATAAATGAACTAGCTAAGCTAAAGAGTTTATGAAGCTCGTGATAGCTATAAGTGGCAAACCCGGTGCCGGTAAAACAACTTTTGCGAAGGAAATAGCATACTTGTTTGACCTGAGGTACGTATCCTCCGGAATGTTATTTAGACGCTTAGCTGAGGAGAGGGGGGTTAGCTTAGTAGATTTCCATAAACTTGCAGAAAAGGAACTAGAAATAGACAGGACGATTGACAATAAAGCAATAGAGGAAGCTCGAAGAGGAAATGTAGTCGTTGAGGGACATCTTGCTGGCTGGATTTTACATGATTTAGCGGACCTTAAAATATTCTTCACCGCACCACTAGAAGTCAGGGCTATGAGGGTTGCAGCTAGAGACTGCATACCTTATGAGGAGGCTCTAAAAGAGCTTAAGCTTAGAGAGGAGAGCAACAAGCTTAGAGCTAAAGTAGTGTATGGCTTCGATTTAGAAGACCTCTCGATCTTTGACGTGATCTTTAATACGAATAGGCTGAGTAAGGAAGTTATATCCGAAACATTAAAAACCCTAATCTCAAAGTTCATAGAGCACCGGGCTACAGGGTGATAAGAAGTGCCGGCTATAGAAATAGGTAGGATATGTGTTAAGAATGCTGGCAGGTTCGCTGGAAGGAAGTGCGTCATAATCGACGTAATTGATGAAAACTTTGTCCTAGTGACAGGACCAAAGGAACTAACAGGTATCAAGAGGAAGAGGTGCAACATTAAACATTTAGTGCCAACGCACGAGAAAATAGAGGTAACAAAGGGAGCTAGTGACGAAGAGGTGAAGGCAGCCCTCGAAAAAGCTGGTAAAGTAGAGTTTATGAAAGAAAAAGTCTCCCCGATAACTCCATAAACTCCTTCTTTCAATACATTTTCTGGTGAAGCAAGTGGGTGTACTTATTAAAGCTGAGGATACCACCGACTATAGTTATGGTTGCCCTCCAGACCTTAGACCTATCGAGCTTCACATAGATTTGGGCATAATAAACCTTGACAAGCCTTCAGGCCCTACAAGTCATGAGGTTACATCATGGGTTAAGAAGCTCATCGGTGTTGATAAAGCCGGACATGGTGGAACCCTAGAGCCCACATAAGGGCGGGGAAATCCGAGAGTTACAGGCGTATTACCTATTGCTCTAGGTAGAGCACGAAAGATCCTTCGATACATTGTTCACTCAGACAAAACCTACGTCTGTGTGATGGCTCTTCACGGGGTGGTCTCTGAAGACAAAATAAGAGAGGTGTGCGAGGAGTTCGTGGGGCCGATATATCAGAGACCGCCGCTCAAGGCTTCGGTTGAAAGGAGGTTGAGAATTAGGAGGGTATATTCAATAGATGTGCATGAAGTCGTTGGCAAGCTAGTGCTAATGACTGTACGCTGCGAGGCTGGAACGTACATACGGAAGTTGTGCCACGATATAGGCGAAGTCCTTGGCGTAGGAGCTCACATGGCCGAGCTTCGAAGGATACAGACGGGCCCCTTCACTGAAAATGAGAATTTAGTGACCATGCACGAGCTTCATGAAGCAGTAATAGCATGGAGGGAGTACAACAATGGGGGGCTCCTTAGAAAAGTTGTTTTGCCAGTAGAGTACACTGTGAGGAATATGCCAAAGATCTATATAAGGGATTCAGCCGTTGACGCTATATGTCACGGTGCACCTTTAGCCGCCCCGGGTGTAGTTCATCTTACGGACGATATTGTGAAAGATAAGCATGTAGCAATAATGACTCTAAAGGGTGAGCTTGTTGCTATAGCAAAAGCACTTATGAGTTCGAACGAAATAATGGAGGTAGAAAAAGGGATCGTAGCAAAACCGATACGAGTAATAATGAAGCCAGGAATATACCCTAAGCAGTGGGGAAACACTAGGCTTGTATAGAAAGGATAATTAAAGAGGGGGAAACCATCATTATAATCAGAGCCGGGATACCCTAGTGGTAGGGGGCAGGCCTGGAGGGGCTTTAAGCCCCATTGAGCCTGTGGCCCTCTGGGCCGCGCGGGTTCGAATCCCGCTCCCGGCGCCAGTAACCTGTTTTTCGAAGCTTTTCTCCGAAACCCCTTTTCTTGAGCACTAGTCCCTTAGTAAGGGGGCCCTTTAGGTCTCTAGACCTTTATTTCATATACTTTCTTCATTTTTTCAAGATTGACAACGCTTTCAAGATTCCCTCTCTTTATGACTCTAAAAGCATGCTCTATCAAAATCTTATAAAATTCGCAGTTTGGGCTTTTGCTGAAGAGAGAGCCCTTTTCAGCATAAACCTCTGCGGGGCATGGACTACCACATATATTCCTATAAACACAGTCTTTGCATTCCTCAATTCTCTCCACAATCCTTTCCCTAACAATTCTAAAACTCTCCCTCAACCTTTCAGGGTTGTTTACAACATGTAATGGGCTCCTAAATTCCTCCATCCCGATAAATTCGCTGCACGGAAAAACTCCATCAGGAGTTATAGCGAAAAATCTTCTCCCACCACCACATGGTGAAATATCGCACTGCAAAACTCTTGAATAAGGAGCAACGATGCCTAGAACTATGTTCGCAAAGTCACCTATAACGATTCTTTTACCGCTTTTTGTGTATTCTATTGCTTTTTCAACAGCCTTCACGAATTCGATTGCAGCCTCTTTTGGATCAGCTCTAAGGTTTCTCCCTCCCTCGCTCGTCCCCCTCACGGGGTTCATTAAAACAAGTCTCACTTTTCCAGCGAGAAAATCTATGAGGTCACTTAGCTGTGAGTAGTTAAGCCTCGTAATCGTGGTAATCGTATAAAATTCTTTATAGCCTTTAAACCACTCAAGGATCTTGCAGATCTTATCGAAGTGACCTCTCCCTCTTAAATAATCTTCTATCTCTCTTGAAGGAGAGTCAAATGAGACCCCAACGTTAACCTTTTTCTCCTTGAAGAAATCAGCGTCTTCTTCCTCCATTAAAAAACCATTCGTTTGAATCCCAAACTTCATTTGTTTGTGGTCGTCTATGATTTCGTATAATTGTTTTTTCATCAGTAAGGGTTCTACCCCATGAAAAACAACATTTCTGATTCCTAGCTCCTCAAACTTCTTCAGTAATGATCTTAAGTCCTCAGAACTGAACTCCCTCCTCCTCTTTCTCACCCTCTCTGGGATGTAGCAGTAAGGACAGTTTGTATTACATCTTTCTGTTATATTCACGTAAACCGTGTTAAAATCGACTTCGAACCTATATCTCTCCATTTTTAACTTAAGCTCTCTGCCGATTTTCTCGTATAATTTAAGCGCGTTTTCAGGCATTTCAGAGTCATAAATGACCCAGAAGTTTGTTTCAGGATCTATCAGCACCTTAAAGTCATCAATGACTTGTACTCTGCTCATAACAACACCCAAAAATAAAAATGAGAGGATTAAAATGGAGAGTCATCGGCCATTATGTAATGCGTTAATCCCCCACCTACCTCGCATTCAAACTGGAACGTTAACTCCATCTTCTCCTTCCTCCTTTTGGATGGATTATTCATCCATATCATTTATCCTTAGTATTTAAGCCTTTTCGTAAAAGAACTCAAAAGAGGTGTAAACTCATTAAAAAGGTTTGTAGCTTTTGATTCCTGATCGTGGATTGCATGAGTTTTATAAAGTCTATGGGAGATGGGCATTTTATGTGTTACTTATGCCTAGGGGATCATTATGATTTTTAGTACATTCATTTCCCCGGAGACCGCCACATAATTTGTGCTTTCTAAATCTAGCACCGCAACATTTTGTGCTAACTGAAATCCAAAGTAAAGTCATGGGGACAGGTTTTTAGCATCGAGTTTTGTGCGAATTTCGGCAAAGCCCGTTCTATCGAGTACACCTTGCAAACAAGCTAAAAATTTAAGATTAAAATCGAATATGTGAAGTGATTATTTGGTTTAAGCATTAAAGTTATGATGGTTGTAGCGTGGTGAGACATAATTAGTACCGATGTCGTTATTGTAGGCAGTGGTGCTGGAGGCAGTATAGTATCTTACGACCTTGTTAATAGAGGGCTTAAGGTGATGCTGGTGAGGAGATAGCCCCGAAAAGGCTAGAGAAGGCTATCGCCCTGTACTATCGTCAATTGAAGTTCAGAGGTGCATGTGCATAGGTGGGATAACGCTCGTCTCTCTAGGAAACATTTCCATTACTGATGGTATAATTGAGAGGTTCAGAGAGCTTGGCATCGACTTGAAGAGGGAGGAGACGAAGTTTGTAGGTTAATGCGGGTTGCCGAAGTTCCACGAAGTAAATTACCGCCATTCACCATGAAGTTCGTAGAGGCTGCTGAGAAGTTGGGAGTAAAAGCAAGACCGATGCCTAAGTCGGTTGACTTCAATAAGTGCATTGGTTGCGGCAAGTGCGCTTACGGTTGTACCAAAGGGTGCGAAGCTCACAACTCTAGACCTCATTAGGAAAAACTTACAGCAAGGATTGACGTTGCCACGTAGATTCAAGGTGGAAAAGCTATATCGACAGCATGGAGGGTTGGTCGTGGAAGGTTTTGCGAGTGGAAGTATGGTAAAGGTCAAGTGTAAAGCTCTAGTCTTGGCTGCTGCTCTTGAAACTCCAAGACTTTTAACTCAAATCGACGATGAAAACATTAGGAAAAAACCTCTTCATTGATCCTTTTGTAGCCATAGGCAGACCCTACAATGGGCCCTCCGCAAGCGATGGAATTCAGATGCCCGCCTACATTGATTGCCACGACTTCCTACTTTCTCCTCATTACTCGGGTCTTCTACAGTTTCAGCTGATTGCAAGGAGCGTAGATTGCAAAGGTAGAGGAATCGCCTCTGTAATGGTCAAGGTGGTAGAATCATTGCAAGGGGATTTGTGAGCGCCATTGTCTACTTATCATTCCTACTCATTCTTAGCGCTATTTCTCCGCAAGCTCTAGCCATACTACCCCTAGGCCTGCTCTTTACTTTAATATTCGTGATTATAGGAGTCTACGAAACTTACAGAAAGAGGAGTTTAGCTAGGGAGTTGAAGGAGGGTTCTTAGGAGGGTAACTCGAAGACGAGAAAGCAACCTAATTTTCACGGTCGTCATTTAAAGCTTTAGAGAAAACTCGTTGAGCATGATAACTCTCACTTACTAGCTCCTTATCTACCTAAGAAAAGTTTTAAACTCGTTCTCGTTTAAGTCGATGCGCTTGAAGAGATCGAGCCCCGGTAGCTCAGTCTGGTTAGAGCACTGCCTTGGTATACCGAACAAAGAAACTCCTTCCCTTTTTAATCTAGAAGTAATGAGCTTACTACGAGAGAGCAAGATCTACCATTATGAAGAGAGGCCTGAGCCTTACAGGCGGATTATAGCTGGATTCTGTCACAATGGTGACCACTTGACTGGCTCGAGTCTCCCAGTTGACAGGTTGAGTAGTATATGCTGAGGAAGCCTGTTTCAAAGGTGAAAAGGAAAGCTTATAATACCCAACTTCTTTGAAGTCGGAGAGAATGAAAATGATTAAGGTGTATATAATCATGTTTACTCTTGCAAATACCCCCGAGATCATTCGTAGGATACATAGTGTCCCACTTCTCGAATATTAGTAAGCATTTCATCCAGCAAGTGAAGCCATTAAACGTCTCTTCGACATATAAGAGGGGCTTTAAGGTGCACTTACGTTAAAATACAAGGCTGATAAAGTGAATTAACCTGAGGAGGGTTTAGTGTTGAAATATCGTGCACTCTTTATTGGTAGATTTCAACCTTTTCATAATGGACATTTACATTCCATCAACCACATCCTCGAGGAGTTTGATGAAGTGGTAGTTATTATTGCAGCAGCTCAGTACAGCTTTACGACGGATAATCCTTTTACAGCTGGCGAAAGAATAGAAATGATACGTGCAGGTCTCGGTAATGTTTATGAAAGAGTTTACATAGTTCCAGTTGACAACATACCAAGCAATTACGAATGGCCGAGACACGTTCTCTCATACTCCCCAAGAATTCACGTAGTTTACAGCAACAATGAGTTCGTCAGACTTTTGTTTAAGAACTACGGGATTGAGACCCGAGAGACTCCTCTTCTGCCTGGTGTTAGTGGATCTATTGTTAGAAGGTTCATGGTTGAAGATGGTGAATGGGAGCGGCTAGTGCCGGTTGGTACGGCTGAAGTGATAAAGGAGGTTAAAGGTGTTGAAAGGTTAAAGCTTCTCTGGAAACTCTCACCTAAAATAGCTGGCGAGAGATATTAGGTTCTAAACTACTCAATCTGATCTTGTATAACGCTCCTAAACAGCTTCCTCCCCACTAGGGGTTGTGTTGATAGGCTGGGACCTCAAAGAAAGGCTATTTATTCTGCCCTTTACGATAACAATAAGTGTGAGTTGCCTTTGGCTAATAACGTGGAAAAGATGCAAGATAACAAGTCTATGCCTAATATCGTTTCGATTAAGCTTATTATATTATGCTCAGTCGTATTTGGTTTAGGTTTAGTCCTAGGCCACTTTCTTGTACCATCCTTAACAGGTACAGAAATCGTGGAAGAACTTACTGAGTACTTTCGTCCTCTAGTAGAATTTCCTCCACATGTATTTGTCCTCTTAATATTTGCTAATAATTTCTTCAAAACTCTAATTCTGGGTCTTATTCTTGGGATTCTTATAGCCATCCCACCTATGATTTTTGCTTTTCTTAATGGCCTAATCATCGGACTAGTAAGCTCTATGGTTGCTGAAAGAAGTGGGGCGCTGTTTGTGCTTTTAGGCATCTTGCCGCATGGAATCCTAGAGATACCAGCGCTCTTAATAAGCTGTGCTTTGGGCGTTAAAGTTGGCTTAACAGTTTACGACAATATCAGGAATGGGGGCTTTGGCGTTGGAATTGTAATTAGAAAATTTGTTAAAACTTACTTAAAAGTAGTTGTTCCATTACTACTAGTAGCAGCTATAGTCGAGACTTACGTAACCCCTCTTCTGCTACACTTTATACATCAATAGTACGCAATCCAACAAGAGTTAGACTAGTAAGAGTCGTGCGATTATTAGCTTACTTAGAGGCTTCAGTCAAGTTAAAGTTAAAAATATCAATTATGATCTTAAAGACTGTCAGGCTCAAGAATCACCATAAATGCGTGATGGATTATGAAAGCGGACGTAGTAGTCGTAGGGAGTGGAGCTGGTGGAAGTATAGTTTCTAACGAGCTTGTAAACAGAGGTTTAAAGGTGGTTCTAGTAGAGAAAGGCGAAGATTTAGGACTTGAAAAGGCTTATTTGGGCTTTCGCTCGACGCTGTCATCAATAGACTTACTTAGATGCGAAGCTGTTGGAGGTACGACCCTCATATCCCTCGGGAACATGCTTATAACCAATACAATTATCGAGAAGTTTAAGGAAGTCGGTATAGATTTGACGGCTGAGGTCGATGAGGTGCGTAAGCTCATGCACGTAAAAGATATTCCAGTAGATAAGTTGCCGCAGTTTGCTGTGAAATTCATCGAGGTTTCTAGGAGTATGGGATTAGATGCAAAGGTTATGCAGAAATCAATAGACTTTAACAAATGTATAGGTTGTGGTGGCTGTGCTTATGGCTGTGCAAGGGATGCAAAACGTACAGCGCTTGATCTGATAAGGAGAAGCCTTAGACAAGGATTGGTGTTACTAAGCTCATTTGAAGTTAACAGGGTACATAGATCTCAGGGTCAGGGAGAAGAGATAGTAGTTGAGGGAGTCGTTAGAGGTGAGAAGCTCAAGGTTATTTGTAAGGCTCTAATTCTAGCCGCAGGCGCTCTTGAAACCCCTAGGCTTTTAATTCAATTACACGACAACGATAACATCGGGAAGCACCTCTTTGTAGATCCATTCTTAATCGTAGGCGGACCTTATAGCGGACCTCCAGCAAATGAAGGAATTCAGATGGCGGCCTATATTGACTATCAAGACTACATGCTTTCACCTAATTTCTCGGGCGCCTTACAATTTCAGTTGTTATCAAAAAAGGTTGACTATCGAGGGAAGAGCCTTGCATCAATAATGGTAAAAGTAGGCGACGAAGGGAGCGGGAGGGTATGGCCCGATGGAATTGTCGAAATACACATGACAAGGAGGGATCTAAAAGTTCTTGAGAGAGGAGTAAAAGAAGCCAAGAACATACTTTCCGAGTTAGGAGTAAAGGATGAAGACGTAGTTGTAACCCCTATAAGGGGGGCGCATCCAGGTGGGACAGCGGCACTAGGTTACGTAGTATCTCGAGATTTAAGCATAAGCGGTTGTGATGGTGTATTCGTGGCCGACGCAAGTCTAATACCACCTCTGCTTGGAAAACCACCAATGCTGCTGATAATGGCCTTAGCTATGAAAGTATCAAAGAAAGTATGTGAATACTTAGGGAAATATGCGAGCTAAAAGTCCACAACTCTTAGGCAACTCCATAAGATTAGCGCAAGAAAGGTTGAGGAGGTTTTGTCCCTAAGGAGCTTCGTCGTTTCATTCACCTTTATTCTTCCTTGTATAAGGAGTTTACTAAGTTTTTTAACGTTGAGAGGACGTTAGGATTCTCTTTCAGGTAACACATTAATTTCAGTATCCTGCTGACCGTTAGATCGTGAAGCTCGTGTTCAATGTTGCAGGCATCATCTTCAGCTATATCGCCAGGGAGCTTCAGGAACGTCATCAAAAATTCTTTAAGGGCCTCATGCCTTCGATATATGTTCTCCGCAACTTTGACGCCCTCTTCTGTTAAGGTTATCATTTCATGCCTAACATACTTAACGAGACCCTTACGGGCAAGTCTATCGAGGTATTCAACTATGCTGGGGGGCTTAACGTTCAGTATTTCAGCTAATCCTTTAACTCTTATAACCCCCTCCCTCTTCCACAACAAGTATAGTGCTTCTAGGTATTCCTCTTCTCTTCGAGTCTTCCTCGGTAACAATTCCTATCAGCTCTTGGCGAGATACAACATCTCTCTTTTTAGAGTCTAAACTAGCCCTAAAATTTTTTGAAATGTTACGAAGAACAACTATAATTAATAATACAGGAGTTATCAACGACTTGCAGAACTAAATAAATAGGGCCCCGAGCCTTCACTACGAACATTATTTGGTGGCTTGCTTTAGAATTTGAAGTTAACAAATTGTAGCCGAGTCAGACGGCCTAGCGCTGCCCTCACCGATTCGGGAGGGGTCTGGGGTCTTCATTCTCGGCTCGACAAGGATATCCTCGACTTCTTCTTATGAGTTTTTCTTAAAGCGTGTAAATGGGCCAACAATGTAACGTTTACTGGCATCGTCTACGAATTGCAGAGCAGCACATCAAATCCGTTTCTTAATAATGGATTGCAACTTCATGCTTCATGGTCTATTAACTCTGCTACTAACTTGATCGCATCGAGTTTCTGAAAGATAGCTAAAAGGTAGAAGCCTAAGCAAAAGGTTGAGCTTACTTACATTTTTAGTCTTTATGAGGTTAGCTACGGACCCTTTGAGTATACCGGCTCCATTACGCTACTTGTCATTTTTACGTCAGGTACAACGTTTACTGGCTTCTCATTTTTACGGTCACGGCTTTAGTTTTACTAGGCTTATAGAATGAACAATTTGGTCTCAACTCTAACCCTAATTTACACTTACCCATGTTATAGTACTTACATACATTACACTTCATTTCACACCACCTCAAACGAGTTCTCAAATATTGATTCGAGGACTATAAGTTTGAGATTCCCCATGTTACTTCAGCGTTTAGAGTCGACAGAGGCATCTATAGGCTTCTTATTTCGAAGAAAGAAGACTAGTTAATAAAAAGTTTACCCACCTTTTCTACGAAGAAGGTAATTATCTACACTGAAGAGCAGAGAGCAATAAAGAAGAGTTTTTTTATTATATTCAGAGGGGATTCATGTACTTTGATGCTCACTGCCACCTTCACGAGATCGACGAGGAGGAGATTAGAGGGTTTAAGGACTATGTACTAGTGGCTGTATCAGATGACCTAGAATCCTCTAAGAAGAGCCTGAGTCTCGCCAAAAAATATGATAACGTAATACCTTGCTTTGGGGTGCATCCCTGGGCCATCGATAAAGCCTCTACGAGTAATATTGATGAGATAGAAAGGCTTGTTTCAGAGACCGGTTGTTGTGTACTAGGTGAAGTAGGACTCGATAAGAAGTTTGTACCCCAAACGTTCTCTAGACAGTTGAAGTTCTTTGAAGGGTTTATAGACATAGCGGTTGAGTACGATGTACCGCTTAACATTCATGCCGCTGGCGCATGGCGCGAAGTATACCAAATACTTGTGAAAAGGGATGTAGAAAAAGCTGTGATTCATTGGTATACTGGACCCCTCGACTTGTTAGAAGAATTAACAGCTAAGGGGTACTTTGTGACGATAAACCCTGCAGTGGAAGTACAAGAGAAACATAGAAAAGTAGCGATAGAAGTTGACTTGAGGCATGTACTTGTTGAAAGTGATGCTCCCTACGAATACAGAGGATTGCGGCTCACGCCAAGGCTTATACCTCGGGTCCTTAAAATTTTAGCTGAAATTAAGGGTCTAAGACTAGAAGAAGTAAAAGCAACAGTAGAAGTCAACTTTAGGGGGCTTTTCAGGTACCGATAGGATTCTTTGACCTTCAAAACATGAACTTTAAGGTCCATAGGCCTAAATTTTTCTTATACATTCTTTAGCTAATTGATAAGCATCTTCAACGTTACTGGGATCCCTTATATCCAAGTAAGCAGCTTGTTTATTAAAGTAAGGAGAACCTTTCCTCGAGAATATTGTTATCAGTCTACCGTTGTGTAAGACCATGTATCCTTCATCACAGGGTTCATGTCCTCTGATGACGATCCTAACTCCTAAACTCTTTAAGAATTTTTCAGTAACGTCAGGACCAAACAGGTAACCAGCACCTCTAGGTGACGCGCCTATACCATTAATAGTCATGGGGTCGTTCCACAAAAGTTCTTCTAAGAGACTCATGTTTTGATGGGCATTAACGAGCGATTTTATGGTTACGGGCTGTGTAGGGACCCCTCCATGAACCATGAAAAGAGAGCCCTCTAAGAGAGCGCAAGCGTAAAGATTTCTTAGACAACCCATTATCGACTCGTAGATTTCTCTCCACGAAGTTCCGTATAAACGGCTTAAGTGCCACGGAAAGTCGTGAGGATATACGGGTAGCTCTTGAGGACCCTCGTGATTGCCCATTAATAAGATTACGGAATGTGGGCTTTTGAGCTTGATGTTAAATATCTCGTAGACGACGCGAGGTGCCTCAGACCCTCTATCTACGTAGTCTCCGAGAAAGACTACTATTGCTTCCTTTAAGTCGGTACCCGATATTATCTTAGTTAAGCTCTCGTAGTCGCCATGGATATCTCCTATAACTACAATCCTCTTGGCGCTATCCTTTATCTTTGCTAAGGAGCCGTGGGCTTCATAGCCTCCAACGTCAACTCTTTTTCTTTCCTCTATTAGTAAATTCCTTACTTTAGAGGACAGTTCAATGAATTCTTCAGTTGTTGGTAGTGAAGACATTCTTCTTCACATTCCTTGCACTTAAACGTTAATTGGAGTACTAAACTATATGTCTGCTGCACCAGAGGGTTTAGATACATGAAGGAGGGTTTTGACTTAATCAAGGTGCGTAAGGAACTTAAGGGAAATACGTTGAAGCTTTACCTCTATTTAACCAAGAGAGCTAGCGGGTACACCATTGACGAGATGAGATTCTTTAGCGGCTTTTCTAATAAGGCATTGATAAACCAATGCCTTGCAGAAATGAAGCGACTTGGAATAGTAGAGAAGCGGGAAGACCGATATTATGTTCCTAGACCGATAGCAGAAGCTGTAGATTACGTACTCAAACATTACGTCAAGGTAGGCAATAGAATTTTGCCAAGAGGTTTTATAAGTGCCATAGCTTATCTAGCATTCCTACTAGTGTTCTTTTCAATATTTCCTTCAACCCTCCTACTGTTACCCTTCGGTGTAGTGATGAGCTCCATTTTCATAGCCATCGGAATTTACGAAACATATAGGCTTAGAAAGTTCGTTAAAAAGGTTAAAGAGCCAAAGTAGAAAGTCATGTAAAGCTTACTTAAATAAAGGGAAGACAGAATAGTCGTTGCTTATCTCCATTTTAGAGCAATAGGATCAATATCCTACACAGAACTGTCTTTAGAAACAGTAATGTAAGATATCATGTAACTTGGATCTGTATTTACTTGAGAAAAGTTTAAGCTTTTTCAAATTGAGATGCTTGAAACAGTTGAGCCCCGGTAGCTCAGTCTGGTTAGAGCACTGCCTTGGTATATCAAACAAAGAGGCAGGGGTCGCGGGTTCGAATCCCGCCCGGGGCTTTAACTCTATCTTTAAACTTTGTTGTCCTATCTACTTGTTGATTTACTTTTAATTTTCCCGTCTATACTTAGAACTTTTAATTACTCGGAGGAGTATGTTATTATCTCACTTAATTGCTTAACTATCTTAATGTAACCCTGTAATTCGATGTTGGTGATTAAGTTGGAGGTCGAAGCGTGTAAGAAGATAGCGGCTAAAGCTGCTTTAAGCGAACTAGTAGACAAAATGGTATTGGGACTTGGGACGGGATCTACAGTAGAATATTTCGCAGCGTTTTTAGGCGAGGAGGTTAAGAAGGGGTTAAGGATTAAAGTTGTTCCAACGTCGTACCATTCCCTTCAGATGGCCGTTAAGTACGGCTTAGAGGTTTTACCAGCAGAGCTTGTGGATGAGATAGACGTGGTTGTCGATGGAGCAGACGAAGTTGATCAAAGGCTCAATTTGATTAAAGGTAGGGGCGCGGCCCTTTCAAAGGAGAAGGTGGTTGCATCGATGGCCTTGAAGAAAGTGTACATAGTTAGCTACGATAAGCTCGTAGATAAGCTATGTTCCACGAAGCCTGTACCTGTGGAAGTCCTTCCGTTCGCTTATAGATACGTAATGAAGAGATTGAGAGAGCTTGGAGGAGAACCAGAGCTTCGTGAGGCTGGAAGATTTAAAGATGGACCTCTCGTGACAGATAACGGTAACTTCATAATTGACGTACGCTTTAACCCTATAGACAACCCCAAAGAGCTTGAAACTAAAATTAAGGAGATACCTGGAGTGGTCGAAGTCGGCATTTTCTGCAATATAGCAGATGTAGTATACGTTGGAAGGCCTAGTGGTGTAGAAGTGCTCAAGAGGTGCTAGACTATTAGGTAAGCTTTTAAAGGCTTGAAATCAGATGGTTATCTTGGAGCCGGGGTCGCCTAGGGGCCTAAGGCGCCGGACTCATAATCTCGATAATGTGAGGCTAGAGGTGTAATCCGGTTATCGCGGGTTCGAATCCCGCCCCCGGCACTAGCATAACTCCTTTTCCTCACCGACTCTCTAAGTTTTAAACGGCTAGTTTAAGCAGGAAGCCCATTTTCATAATTACTGTGTAGAGCGCTCACTGCGAACAATGTACTTTTAATGAGTTACGTCGAAAGACTTAGGAGAGTTAACGCTCTATTTCGAGCCATGGATAGAGTTCCTTTAATTTCTGTACGGCGTCTTTAACCTTCTCGTCAGGGTACTCGTACGGCAGTAACTTTCCACTTAAATAATCGCTAAATGCTTGCATATCAAAGTGGCCGTGTCCACATAATAGGAACAGTATGGTCTTCTCCTCTCCAGTTTCCTTGCATTTTAATGCTTCATCTATGACGGCTTTTATTGCGTGACTGGGCTCTGGAGCTGGTATGAGACCTTCAGTTTTAGCAAATAAGTGTGCTGCCTCGAAGACCTCTACTTGGTTGTAGGCTACAGTCTTAACTATCCCTTCTTTGCTCAGCAAGCATAGAGTCGGTGCCTTTCCATGATATCTTAAGCCTCCTGCATGTATTGGTGGTGGAATGAACATGTGCCCAAGTGTATACATCTTCAGCATAGGTGTTAAGCGAGCTGTGTCACCGTGATCGTACGTATAGAAGCCCTTAGTTATGCTCGGGCAAGCAGTCGGCTCAACAGCTAGAAATTTAACGTCTTTTGGGGCTTTGCCTGAGATCTTGTCGTAATAGAATGGCCAAAATAGCCCAGAAAAACTGCTTCCGCCACCAATGCATCCAACTATGAGGTCTGGATAGTCATCTACAAGCTCCATCTGTTTTTTAGCCTCTAATCCGACGACCGTCTGATGTAGCAATACGAAGTTTAAAACGCTTCCAAGAGAGTACTTAACCCCCTCATGTGTCAAGGCATCTTCTATAGCTTCACTTATAGCTATGCCAAGACTACCAGGGTTGTCGGGATCGTTTTCAAGAATACTTCTTCCATATTTGGTGTTAGTGCTTGGGCTTGGGTAAACGTCAGCCCCCCACATCTCCATTAAGACGCGCCTATACGGTTTCTGGTTATAGCTTACCTTAACCATGTATATGGTTGCTTTAAGCTCAAATAGCATACAGCCGAAGGCTAGCGCAGAACCCCATTGTCCAGCGCCAGTTTCTGTCGTCAATCTCTTAATCCCTTCCTTCATAGCATAATATGCTTGCGCTACAGCTGTGTTAGGTTTATGACTACCGGGGGGACTAACCCCTTCATACTTGTAATATATCTTCGCGGGGGTCTTGAGAGCTTTCTCAAGATTAGTAGCTCTATAAAGTGGTGTCGGTCTCCATAATGTATAGGCTTCGCGAACTTCACTTGGAATATCTATCCATCTTTCCTGGCTAAGCTCTTGTATTATACACTCTTTTGGAAATAGAGCCATCAGGTCATCCGGTTTTACTGGCTCCCTTGTTACTGGGTTTATTGGTGGAGGTAGTGGTTTCGGAAGGTCCGGTAAGATGTTGTACCATTGTTTTGGTACTTCATCTTCGGTTAAAAGTATCTTCCTCACAATTATGCACACACCTGATCAATAATGTAAAAATATGTTCATTTAAGATATATTTAAATCTTCTGTGTATTTAAATATACAAAATTGTTTTAATGATAATATGTAGAACTTATCCTCTAATACTGCTGTCCTCTGAAAATCTTCTAGCACTCTTAACCGTTGCAACGATATTAAAAGACTTCAGACTTAAGAGTTTTTACATTAATAATCTCTTCGAAATAAACCTACGAGGCTTTCAAGTTAAAAAACGAGGTAAATTTTTAAAAGGGTAGGAGAACTAAATCTTGATGTCCATGGTTTCTAAAGAGTTATTGGACTTACTGAACGAAGCTATTGCACGAGAGATACAAGTATCCATCCAGTACATGTGGCAACACGTTCAATGGAGAGGGGTTAAAGCCTTCGCAGTACGAGATGAGTTAAAGAAGATAGCAATAACTGAGATGAAGCATGCGGAAGCCATCGCCGAAAGGCTCTTTTATCTAGGTGGCGTTCCAACAACTAAGCCTAAAGAGATTTTTGTTGGCAAGACTTTGAAGGAAATGGTTGAACAGGACGTAAAAGATGAGGAGTATGCCATAAGGTTATACAAGGAGATAATAGAGAGAGCTCGCAAGGAAAATGATATCACAACTGCGGTTCTATTTGAAGGAATACTAAAGGATGAAGAAGAGCATCACGACTTCTTTACATCGCTACTAGAAGAACTCTAGTCTTCATAACTTGTCAAATCTCAATCAAATTTTTTAATTTGATATTCATCTCGCATTTTACTTCCCTAACTTACTTGATGAGATTTTTCAGGTCACTTCTTGAAAGTATTTCCCTTATGATTTTTGATGTGCTACAAAGCTTATGCTCTTTGTAAGACTCTCTTAACCTCACGACTTCTACCCTTAAGCCTCTCTGTTCTAGCTCTCTTCTGAGTTTCTCTTCATCGAAGTTTTGGTTTGGTCCAAGCATTATAATATCGGGTTTTATTTCCTCGACTATTCTAAGCATGTCTTCCCCTTCATTCCCCAAAAACGCCTCTTTAACTCCTTTAATGCTTCTAACCACCTCCAACCTCTGTTCCTCCGGTATTATTGGTCTTCTTCCCTTGAACTTCTCGACTGTTGAATCTCGTGCAACAACAACTATTACGTCTCCTAATTCGGCTGCCTTTGATATCAAGTATATGTGGCCCGGGTGTATTATATCAAAAACTCCTGCAATCATTACTTTCTTCTTCGTCACAAATCTCCCCCCTCCATCAACTTCAATTAAATCTAACAATTTAAGTGAATCTAATAGACCTTCGCAGTAGGCTATACAGACGTAACTTGTAGGATAGTCCCTTATCGCTGCGTAATATTTAGCATCTTCATAATATCGCTTTGCGTTATCGATTATCCTTTCTACTTGGATCCTTAGGTTACTGGATGGTCTTGACCTCAAGTTCCTTAGGGTTTTTTCGACGTAATTGAAGTACTTTAAGAGCCTCTCGTCGTCGCTTTTTGAATAACTCATGGTTAATCCTCCATGCCCGCAAGGACTTTAAGCGCTTCGTGTTCCATGAAGTGGAGCGATCCAGGCACGACTATGATGTGAGGTGGAGGGCCAAAGTCGTAGTGAAGGAGATTTAAGAGCTTAGACGCTTTCACGATCATATTGTTCCAGCAAGCTCTCGCAACTCCAACCATTAGCATGTTACCATCTATTACGCCTTCTCTCCTACGGGTCTCAACTTCGAGGAGTATAGTTAGTGCCTCATTGATGGTCATAGCCCTACCATTCTCAACGTCTAAGTACAGTAGGGTGTGGAGACCTCTGGACTTATTGTCCTTTATGGAGTCGTAGGCAGCGTTATTTGGCCCCTTATCTGGAAAGACTATGGTGGCAGCCCTCCCAAACTTATAGCTCGATAAACCGGTTAAGCCGGGTATTACGCTTAGTATGGAGGCGGAGGGTACGTACTTCACCTTAATTCCCTTCTTGACGGCTTCTACCATTAAAGCTATATGAGTCGTAGCTATAAAGGGATCCCCTATTACGAGAAGCGCTACATGCTCTTTTTCGGCTAACTTTAAAACCTCTCGAGCTCCACCGCCCTCTAAATCGGACCTGCGAAGTAGTTTTAACTTCTTGCCTATTAACGATTGGAGTGCATGCAACTCGCTATCTGGAATTAGGCTCGTGTAAGTGTCTACGAGTACGTGATCGGCTCTCTGAGCTTCGTAAATTCCCTCAATGGATAAACCCCTAGCTGTCAGCCCTACGCCTATGAAAGTTAGGCCCAGCTATTTTCACCTCAATATTTATGTGTTCTCCTGCGTGAATTGTTAAGAAGGTTCGGGAGATAATAAAATGCTATTGCAACCAACAGCTCCAACTATTATAAATCTATTGAAACAGCAGAAATACCAGCTTATTGGTAGTAGGAAGACGGCCGCCGTCAAGAAATGCCACTGGCTTCACATAGCTCTAACTAGTGACAGATTTTGTTATAAGAACTGGTATGGAATTGAGAGCCACAGATGTATACAAATGACTCCAACGCTGGCTTGTCCAAACAGTTGTCTCCATTGCTGGAGGATTGAAAAGGGCGATCCCAATACCATTTCTTGGGCGGAAGACGACTTCATGACATACGACGACGAGAAGACCCTTTTGGACCAAGCCATTAGGGCCCAGTTCAGGATATTAAGCGGTTATAAGTCAAACCCAAAGGTGATAAGGGAAAGGTACATCGAAGCTCTACATCCAAAACACATTGCAATAAGTCTTGCTGGAGAACCAACGCTTTATGAAAGGCTTGGAGACTTCATAGAACTTTGCAGGAGCAAAGGTTTCACGACATTTCTTGTAACTAATGGTATGTACCCTGAGAGACTAATGAAGCTACTAGATAGGGGGCAACCTTCACAACTTTACGTGTCTGTAAACAGCTCTTCAAGTGAAAAATTCGAACTGCTTTCAAGATGCAGCTTAGCTGATGGGTGGCAGAAGTTGATACGTAGCCTAAGGCTCCTTAAGGACTTCAAGTGTCCCTCCGTTATTAGGATAACTTTAATTAAGAACGTAAACGACCATGAAGCCGACTTAGAGGGGTTCTCAAAACTTTTGTCTATTGCCGAGCCTTGGTACGTAGAGGTAAAAGGTTACATGTACTTAGGATTTTCTAGGTTTAGGTTAAAGCTCGATAACATGCCCAAACATAGAGAGGTGCTCGACTTCGCAAAAAAGTTAAGTGCGATAAGCGGCTACAATATTGTCGCTGATAGTATTGGCTCGAGGGTAGTACTGCTCTCGAGGGTTGGCCCTCCTCTTAAAGTTAAACCATAAGCTACTTTATTGTCTCGAAAGTTTCTTCCGCTCGGTCTTTAGTTATCATTAAGATATCTATACCATCACCGCTCAGAGCGTCTCTCTCGATTGCCGCTCTAACGGCCTTTACGGCTAGGTTCCTTGCCTCTTCTATCGTCAAGTCTTTTTTATAGTTGGATTCTAGCACGCCTATAGCTATGGTGGAGCCACTACCAAGAGATGCGTAGTCGTCTTCTATTAGTGAGCCGATAGCATCTAATACATATAGGCGAGGACCAGTCTCATCCACTCCGCCAACAAGAGTCTCGCTTATCAGAGGCATGTACCGTTGGCTGAAAAGTATGTTAGCGAGTAGCTTAGCAGCGGCCTTGATAGGCATCTTCCTATTCAAGTCCAACTCGTAAAGCTTAACCTCAGCCTTTAAGCTCCTAGCTATTGCTTGCATGTCTCCTATCAATCCCGCACAAGCTATCCCCAGGTAATCAGTTATCTTGAAGACTTTCTTCGCTGACTTGCTTGTAACAGTGAAGCCGTAGCTGACCCTCTTTTCTGATGCAAGTACTACCCCATCACCAACCCTTATGCCGACGGTGGTGGCACCTAACGCCCAGTAGGGGCTTATCTGATCGTCATAAACGTTGTGTTTAATACTATACATGAAGCGCACCTGCCTAATTTACTCTAGGAAACCTTGTTTAAATCTTTTGGAGGTTGACGAGTGGTTAATAAAGACCTTTGAGAGTATCCGAAAGTAGAGGCCATTATGGTAAAGGAACAACCATTCAGTAGGATCCCTGAAATACCGTCATCCGAGCAACTAATAGATGTAGCCTTTAGGAAAGCTTCTCGAATAACAGTTAAAGTACCGACTAAGAGGGATAAACTGTTGATAGCTAAACTAAGGGAACTAACTAAAATCAGAACGGTCGCTTCAGTCATAACTGATAGACTAAAAAAAATTAAGGGATCCATACCATCTATAGATTCACTTCACCCTTTCTATAGGGACATGTTTTACTTAATGATAGAACCTAATAAGTTTAAGATCGCATTGGCTAGGCTCTCTAAGCTATCCAAGATGATAGAAAAACTTTCTAAAGAGTACGTGGCCAAAGTAAGATCTTCGTTAAGTCCTGCTGAAGCTTCAAGGCTTCGCAAAGAGTTCTATGGGCGAATTGCCTCAATGGTCAAGGAAATAAGAGAGGACCTGCAAGTTTTATCAGAAAGCAGAAAGCTTAAAAAACTGCCTTCCTTTGACTTCGATGTACCAATAATTATTGTGAGCGGAGCTCCAAATGTAGGCAAATCCTCCTTTGTAAAATGTGTATCAACTGCAAAACCCGAGATAGCCGAATATCCATTTACAACTAAAGATGTAAGCGTAGGCCATATAATGGGTCCTAGGGGGATAATAGCTCAAGTCGTGGATACTCCTGGTCTACTAGATAGACCCCTAGAAGAGAGGAATAAAATAGAGCTTAAAGCTATAGTGGCTTTAAAGAACCTTAAAGGTGGGTTAGTCTTCTTAATAGATCCGACAGAAACATGTGGCTATACCCTTGATTATCAGCTCAACGTTCTCAAGAGCGTAAAAGAACTATTCAAGGAGAAACCTATGGTGATAGCGCTAACGAAAATAGACTTAGCCTCGCAGGAACATATACAAAAAGCTTTGGACAAGCTTAAGGACGAAAAAGTCTTCATGTGCAATACCCTTGAAAACATTGGAGTAAAGGAGGTAATAAGTAGTATATTGGGGGAGGTTAAGAAAAGTGATAGAAGTTGACGGTAGTATGCTGGAAGGAGGAGGTCAAATACTTAGGATGGCTATAGCTCTATCTGCTGTAACCGGCATCCCGGTAAGAATCTTTAATATAAGAGCTAAGAGGAAGGATCCTGGGCTTAAGGCCCAGCATATGACAGCAATAAGGGCTGTAGCAAGCTTAGTGAATGCAGAAATCGAAGGCTTAGCTCTTGGATCAAGAGAACTAATTTTTAAGCCTAAGACGATCAGGGGAGGAGGCTTAAGATTCGATATTGGAACCGCTGGATCTATTACGCTTGTACTTCAAAGCATATTGCCGACCGCTGCTTTTGCGCCATCAAAAATTAATGTTGAAATAGTTGGTGGTACGGATAACCCCCTAGCGCCACCGATAGACTACGTAGCCAACGTCTTAAAACCCGCTGTAGCTAAAATGGGTTATAGCTTCGATGTAAACGTTTTAAAAAGAGGCTTCTACCCCAAAGGAGGGGGGATCGTAAGAGCTTCAACAACTCCAGTCGTAAATCTCTCACCCATAAGGCTCGAGGAA
This sequence comes from Candidatus Nezhaarchaeales archaeon, assembly GCA_038887515.1. Classification (GTDB taxonomy): domain Archaea; phylum Thermoproteota; class Methanomethylicia; order Nezhaarchaeales; family WYZ-LMO8; genus WYZ-LMO8. Next base: position 353,292 of record JAWAKK010000002.1, read on the forward strand.
CAAGGTCACATAAAGATTGTAAAAGGGGTTTCCTACAGCTCTAGGCTACCGGACCACATAGCTCGAAGGATGGCTAACAGTGCCTCGAAAACTTTGGAGAGTGCTGGGCTTGAAGCACAGATAGAGGTAGAGGTCTTACAGCAGGGGCATCCTAAGTGTGCTTTGAATCCAGGCTGTGGCATAGTACTTTGGACAGAAACCACGAAAGGTGCCATACTGGGCTCGGACAGTTTAGGAGAAGTAGGGAAGCCTGCCGAAAAGGTAGGCGAGGAAGCAGCCAGGAAGTTACTGGAAGAAATTAAAGGTGGAGCCACGGTAGATAGACATCTAGCCGATCAGCTCATAGTGTACATGACGCTAGCAAGCGGTGTGTCTATAATTAAGACTAGTGAGCTTACGATGCATACATTGACTTGCATTGAGCTTAGTAAGAGGCTCGTACCCGAAGCATCGTTCGAGGTTAGAGAAGGCAAACCAGTCACGATAATTTGTAGGGGCGTTGGATTCAAAAACAAGTTTTTAAGTGGCTAGTCTAGCGGAAGCATCTTCTCTACGAGCCATTTAGCGTCGAATGGTATCAAGTCATCATATCCCTGTCCAACGCCAAGGTAAATTATGGGCTTACGTGTAGCGAAGCTTATTGATATGGCAGCTCCTCCCTTAACGTCGGCATCGACCTTAGTTAGTATCGTTGCATCAATTCCTACAGCATCGTTAAACTTTATGGCCATATCATACGCATCATTGCCTGTAAGGGCGTCAACAACAAGTACCTTGAGGTCGGGCTTTGTAACGCGAACAATCTTTTTCAGCTCATCCATTAAGCTCTTATCCGTTTGAAGGCGGCCAGCCGTATCTATTAAGACGCAGGATATACCTTTCGATGAAGCATGAGCTACAGCATCATAGGCAACAGCAGCGGGGTCAGCACCATATTTATGCTTTATGACCTTTACGCCTAGCCTAGAAGCGTGGACTTCGAGTTGTTCTTCAGCACCAGCTCTAAAAGTGTCGCTACACGCCAAGACTACTGAGAGACCATTTTTTAAAAATATGTTAGCGACTTTCGCTACAGTCAAAGTCTTGCCATGTCCGTTCGGCCCTACGAACATTACAGTAAATACCTTGCCCTCTTGCTTTCTCTTTTTAGCTTCTGATACCAAGTCTATTTGCGGCGTAGAAATCAGTACCTTGTATATGTTTTCCCTAAGACTTTTCACAACAACATTATATACGCTTTCAGCCCTACTTATCCTCATCCCTCTAAGGGAGGATACAACGTTATCTACAATTTCAAAGGCGACAGGGAGAGCTACGTCACTCTCAATTAATGCTAAACGTAGTTTTTCTGCAACTTCTGAAAGACTCTTATCATCGAGCTCCTTAGTGGTTACCTCTTGAAAAAAAGTCTTTAGCTTGGCCTTAAGGAACGTAAACAATTATTTTTTACCTCCAGCCTGAGTCTCGGACCGACTTTCAGCTACCCTCCTTAGCTCGGGTTCGAGCTTAGAGATCCTTGCTGAAACAGTCGCTAGCTGCTGTTGGGTTTCAGTAACTACTCTTCTCAATGAGTCTATTCGCGTTTCTAAGAACTTCTTTGCATCTTCCAAGCTCTTTTCGATTAAAACGTTAGCACCTACGTTTATAAGCACCCTTTTAGAGTCAGTTATTTTACCTTTTGCATAGGCGTTGGCCCCCAAAACAAAGAGAGCCTCAACCTCTCCTGAAACCTTACCCAGCTCGTCGATCGCTTGAATAGTATTCTCAATTTCGCTTATTGCTGCTAACGCCACGTCTATCCTCTGCTTAAGCGCTTCAGCTAAATTCTGAAGATATTGCCACTCGGCTACAAGCCTACTTATGTCCTCTTGCGAGGTACCGACCTCCCTACTTTCCGCCATCTTCAGCCAACTCCTTTATTTCTTCAATCTTTACGTTAAACCTCTTAAGTTTATGCCTACTACCCAATAGCGAGTATACCTTCTCTAGTGCGTGCTCAGGCTTTAGCGCCCTTACCGCGATTAGGAACTGGGTCCATCGAGTCTTGATTCTCATCTTGCCGATTACCTTGAATGTCTTGACTTGCATAAAGCCACCCCTATAAGAACAATATCTGTTCAATTCTAGCGAGTTCCGGACCAGTAGTGGTAGGTGCTATAAGTGCACCCTTAGAATTTAAAACCATTGCTATTCTTAATAAATACGAACCCATCATCGCGGTACCAACATCAGCCCTCACTTTCATTACCTCTGAGACCCACTTTGCTTCATCTTCTGAGGTCATGGGGTGTAAGAGGGCGCCTCTGTTGTTAGCGACCGCTACTGAACCTACCAACTTTATTCCTCCTAGGCTACCCTTCACAACCTCTACATTTAAAGTGTCCTCGACTAGCTTAGCTTCACTCCTCGTAAAATCATCGTGGACTATGGCTGCCCTATCGTTCACTAAAATCATGTTTCCTAAAGCTGTTTTAGCTGAAGGTATAATAGCTATATTAATATCGAGCTCCCTTTTTAGCATGTCAAGCTCGTCGGCCAAGGTTATAAACGGGAGCACAAGTCCATAGGAATTTCCGGCGGCTAGTATTCCCAGCAGGGGGGATGCACCTATGCTTACTCTAAACGCTGGAACTTCAAGGTTCCCCTCAATTATCTTCTTAAATTTCTCACTTGCATCCTTGGGTATTAATGCGTACTTATCTGTTGCCAAACAAAAGGCTCCTACATGTTCGCTTCCATATATCGTCGCTAGCTCTATGGGCAATTGAGGGCTCCCTCACAGAGGTTCCACTTTAACTAAGCCATCTTTGTACTTTACCGCTTTAACCCTAACTTTTTTAGGAGGTTTCTTAGCCCCCCTGTTCCATATAAGTTGAGATACCTTGGGATCTATCTTTACGTTATCCGATTTCATGTGTCTCGAAATGAAGGCCTTGACGAACCTAATGGCTCTAGCAGCTCTCCTCCACCTAGGTACCCCTAGCGTAACCCTTAAAGGTATGGTATATTGCCTTTCGAGTTCTACTTCTGCCTCGCCCTCAGACATGTTATACACCTAATTACGCCTTCAGTTTAACCCTTCTCCAATGTCTGAGCTTTGGATGAGATCTAAATTCCCTCTTTGTTTTAACTACAACCCACGCAGGCACCGCATTGTTTTGTTTACAGGCCTTCGCTAACCTTCTCTTCTTAGCCGTATGCTTATATTTAGCCATCTTAAATCCTCCTAATCCTTATTTCTCTACGGGTAGATTGAAGGGATTCGAGTATCCTCTTTAGCTGTTCATCGGTTATTGGAACAGGGATTCTACCGGATTGAGCTAATTGGATCAGTTGAGCTTCAAGTTGTTCAGCGAACTCGGGCCTAACCATTTTTATATTGGAAAGCCTCATCCTAGCTTCAGGAGTAAGGATTGTCCTTAGAAGGGCTTGCTTCTTTACTTCATATTCTCTTCTTAACCTTTCCTGCTCTTCAGCTATAGCCGCCCTCCTTTGAAGTTCCATAAGCTTCCTTTGCTTGATATCTTCAAGTTCTTCGTCATGTACCTCGGCCACAGCTACCACCTAAGCGTATTTTCTAAGTTCTGGCATATCTTTTTGAAGCTCTCTCAAGATTTTGTGCGCCAGCCTATCTAGCAAGGACCTACCTTTGGGGGCGAGGATCCGACCTTTATTTCCAGCCTTTTCTACCAAACCTGCCTGTTCTAATTGTTGAAGTATCTTCCTTATTATCGTGCCCCCAGCCTTTCTAAAGTGTTCTCGACCTTTAGAGCCTGGTCTCTGTCTACATCCAAAAGCGGTCCTCAAACTACCAACGCCAACGGGACCGTAAATATAGATTTTCCTAAGTATGGCCGCAGACCTGACATACCACCAATCTTTTCTAACAGGCGGTCTCTCCTTGCCGGGCCCGGTCTTGACTACTAAGGCCCATGATGGCGGCTTAATAATGTCGGATAGATTTTCCCTTAAGTAGGCTGCTAGTTCTTCTACCAGTAGTGCTGGAGGTACCTTCAATACTTCGGACATGTCTTTTCAACTCGGTTTCTCTTTTGAGCGTAGAGGAGTAGTAGAGTGGCTTATTAAAGTGTTCTCTTCCTTCGTCTCCTATATAAGACGAGGGCATAGCCTCTTATTTCCATTGCGTCAGCATCGAGCTTCTGAGCTATTATCTCTGCGAGTTTTTTCCTGTCTTCTATTCCTTCAACGGTGAGGGCAGACTTTAGAATCCTGATTTTTACTATTTCCTGCTCGTCAAGCCTTCTATTTATTTCCTTCAAAACAGCTTCTGTTAAGCCTTGTTTACCTATGTTAACATCAACATCTTCCAACATTTTTTCTTTGAGCCTTCTCTTAACCCCTCTACTCATGTTTCAGACCTCTTAAGTTTAGTCTCATGACTCTACCGCATTCAAAGCATGTTATAGCGATGTGTGGCTCTCTTCTTTTAGCTATTCTAACTCTGCAGTTAACGCCAGACCTCAGAAACTTGTAACAATAATGACAGAACCTCCTTCTGTATTCTCTAGGTATCCTGACCTTACTCTTCATGGCTATTTTCCTGGCCAATTCTACGTACCTATGCGATAATTCGGGCTTCGTATTGGAGAAGAAGTCTGCCATTTTGAACAACCTCTCTATCCTCTCTTTTGCAATAACTCTAATTCTAGCTACCTGCCTTTTACAGGACATATTAATCTGCCAATTTAGGTGTGTAGAGGAATAATATTAAGTGAACTGCCAGGTGAAGCTTGTGTACACTAAGCAGTATATCGCCTTAGTATTAGTAGATGCCTCCTTAGAGCTAGTGCCACCAGAAATAGCTAGGCACCCTTCAGTCAAGAAAACCGCAAAAAAGAGGAAGAAAGAGCCTTTAACGATTCTACTTGATAAATCCCTTCACTATCACGCAATGAAGAAGTTACCAAGACAGGAGAAGAGAGGAAGACCAGATATAGTGCACTTATGTATGCTAGAGGTATTATCATCCCCCCTCTGCAGTAAGGGTTACCTTCAACTCTACGTTCACACGATAAATAGCTTGGTCTTCAAGGTAAGGAGCGATGTTAGGTTACCGAAGAACTACAATAGATTCGTCGGCTTAATGGAACAATTGTTAGCTTTCAACAGAGTTCCGGAGAAGGGTGAAGCGCTACTTGAAATTATAGGGAGGGGACTAGATAAAGTCGTAGAAGACTTTAAACCAACGAAGAAGATTCTGCTGTCTGAAAAGGGTGTTAGAATGACACCTCTAGATTTAGCGGAGGAAGTGTTAAGCGGAGGAGGAAGAGCAATGATTATGGTTGGAGCTTTTCCTCACGGAGATTTCAGCGATGAAGTTCTTAGAGTCGCTGATAAAGCAGTATCACTATACAATGGCGTCCTCGAAGGTTTCGTAACTATTTCAATAGTAATGAGGGCTCTAGAGTTTAAAATCGGTTTGTATAGTATCAATGGAGGAAATGTTTAAGTGTAAAATTACTTGACGAGGTAGTTGAGGCGGGGCCGAGGTGGCGTAGATTGGCTAACGCGCCGGCCTGTACCACCGGGTTCACGAGCCTGGTGGGGGCAAGGAGCCGGAGATCGCGGGTTCAAGTCCCGCCCTCGGCCTCCAAATTAGTGGGCCGGTAGATCAGCCTGGTGGATCGCCCGCTTTGCAAGCGGGAGGTCGCGGGTTCAAGTCCCGCCCGGTCCACAACTTATTTTTACTGGAAGTCTCGATTTGCAACTTGATATTGGTCATGATTAAAGGTCACTACGTAAAATGTCGGTTTTAGGGATATTTTCTTGCAAGATGGGACATATCTTTATATTGGTCGTCCAATAAATGAGTATGGGGGAAAGAACTACGTCTTCTAAAGAAGTTAATACTTATAGAGAAACCTCTAAGGCTCTTTTAAATACAGTACTGTTTATAGTGATCTACGTATTAATATCGGCTGCCATCCAGTACATGATAACCACGGTTCTACCCATGTTCAATATATCCATCTTAGATTACGCCGTCTACATACACATACTTTTAGCACTGGCATTCGGTTACCTAATAATTAGCGGAGTTGCGAACTTTTTCTACTGGACTCTTAGAGCTAAGCATGATCATCCCACAGCAGCAGCCATTAGGAACGTTGTAAGGATCATTGGCCTAGGAGCCATGATAGCGGCTATAGCTGGCGGAGCTGCTGGTGTCGCTCTCGGCGGCTTTCTAGGCATAGTCATAGGTTTTGCCTCTCAGCAAGTTCTAGGGCAAGCCGTTGCGGGGCTTTTCCTGCTTATGGCGAGACCGTTTAAGATAGGTGACTCCGTTGTGATTGCCGGAGAGGATGGAGTTATCGAGGACGTTGCAACGCTCAATAATACGATAGTCAAGCACGACGGAACTAAGGCACTCATACCTAATAGCTCAATAATTGGCAGTAAGATCCTCCTCAAACCAAGAACCGAGAAAACATAAAAAATCGGCTTTAATGAAATATCAAAACTCTCCCCTTATTTTATTGCATCATCGAATAAACTTCTTGAAAGCTCGGAAGCGTATAACCTTCAATACTCTTTAAATGGCATTGTATGCCTATAACGCAAAGTGTAGTGTGGAGAAATCTACGTTAAATGGGAGTGCGTATTCCTCTCGATCGACTCTAACTTAAGATACTCCTTATGAATAGCTCGTGTATTCTTGTGTCGTTCGTCAGCTCTGGGTGAAATGTCGCTGCTAGTATTTTGTCTTGTCGTACAAGGACCGGAAGACCTTCATATGTAGCTAGAACCTCGACCTTACTGCCCACAGATTCTATCGCCGGAGCTCTTATGAAGACTCCTCGAAAAGGTTTGTCGCCTAACGCTGAAATTGAGAGGTCGACTTCAAAAGACTCTTTCTGTCTACCGTAGTAATTTCTCACAATTTTTATGTCCATAACCCCTACAAGTGGCTGATTAACCCTACCAATTTTCGCATCGCATACTTCTTTAGCTAGTAGTATAGCTCCAGCGCATGTACCGAAAGCCGGCAGTCCTTCATCTATCTTCTTTCTTAAAGCTTTGAGTAGGCCTACTCTTTCAGCTACTCTGCCTATGACAGTGCTTTCCCCTCCAGGTATTACTATACCTTGAACCTTGTCTACGTCGCTAGGTTTTTTGATCAACTCTATGTTACTGCTTAGATTAAGCTTAGACATGGCTAGTTTTAGTGCTTCCACGTGTTCCGAAATTGCTCCCTGAAGTGCTAAGACACCTAACTTAAGCATAACTTATTCACCTCTTATCTGAAGTAGCTCTTCGGGCTTTAAGCTCCTGATGTCTATTCCTATCATGGACTTCTTCTCGGATACCATCCTACAAGCTTCAACTACTATTTCAGGATCATCCCAATGGCTCGTCGATAATACTATTGCTTGAGCTCTAGACTCAGGATCTGAGGACTTAAATATTCCAGAGCCTACAAAGACGCCGTCAGCGCCGAGAAGCATCATTAACGCGGCATCAGCCGGAGTAGCTATACCTCCAGCGGCAAAGTTGACTACTGGTAGTCTGCCGAGTCTTGCAGTTTCCTTCACGAGCTCGTATGGTACGTTGTAGTTTCTAGCCACCTCCAGTAGCTCTTCATCGTTCATTGCTCTTAAAGTCCTTATCTCGCCCATTATTTGCTTCATGTGTTTTACTGCCTCAGAAACGTTACCGGTACCAGCTTCGCCCTTAGTTCTTATCATAGATGCCCCTTCGTATATTCTCCTCAACGCTTCTCCCAAGTTCCTTGCACCATTTACGAAGGGGGTCCTGAATAACCACTTGTTTATGTGATGCTTCTCGTCGGCTGGCGTTAGAACTTCGCTTTCGTCAATCATGTCCACCCCTATGCTTTCAAGGACCTTAGCCTCCATGTAGTGGCCTATTCTACACTTAGCCATGACAGGTATAGTAACGTTATCCATGACTTCCTCTATTACTTTAACGTCGGCCATTCTTGCCACACCGCCTGCTTTCCTTACGTCGTAGGGGAGCTTGTCAAGTACCATTACTGAGACCGCGCCTGCATCTTCAGCTATCCTCGCCTGCTCAACGCTTGTCACATCCATACAGACGCCACCCTTCTGCATCTTAGCAAAACCTCTTTTTACAACCACAGTACCCTTGACTGGTATCTTTAGTTCCGAAGGCAGAGAGGCTTGAGTAAACATACTCTTAATCTTATCCCTAGCTTCCAATAGACCGTACAGAAAGTCCCTAAGTTCCTCGAGACTATCGACCACTTATCGACACCTCATTCTAGGAGAGAGTATCGCAGAACCACTTATTAAGTATTGAGTAGTAAATTTTCTTGACGTATCGTTTAACGGAGGACTTGATGTGAGCTTGAGAGGACGTGACATCTTAACCCTACAAGAGCTTTCCCCTAGTGAGATATCGGTACTCATCGACAAATGTTTTGAATTAAAGAGAGAGTGGTTGAGAGGGAATAGAAGGAGGGGAGATCTTAATGGAAAAAGCGTACTCTTGTTTTTTGAGAAGCCATCTACTAGGACTAGGCTTGCATTTGAGGTTGCAGCCCAAAGCCTCGGAGCACATCCAATATACACCTCGACAGCAGATCTACAGCTAGCTCGAGGCGAGACTTTGTCTGATACAGCAAAAGTACTTTCTAGGTTAGTTGACTGCTTAGTCGCGAGAGTTAAAGATCATGCCACCGTTGAAGAGTTAGCTAAGCACTGTACAATTCCAGTAATAAATGGACTTAGCGATATACATCACCCAACACAAGCCTTAACCGATGTCTTCACCATGTTTGAGGCGAAGGGCAAAAGGAAGCTGAAGGTCGTCTTTATAGGCGACGGTGGAGCCAATACTTGTCATAGCCTAATGATCTGTTGCAGCAAGCTCGGGCTAGATATGATAATTGCTTGCCCGCCAGATTTTAGACCTAGAATTGAAATTCTAAACATGGTCAAGAAGAATTGCGAGATTAGTGGATCTAACATAGAAATCGTTGATGACCCGGCGATCGCAGTTAAAGATGCCGACGTAATATATACGGACGTCTTTGTTAGTATGGGTTTTGAAGCCGAAAGAGAATTAAGGTTGAAGAAGTTTCTCCCTAAGTACCAAGTGAACAAGGAGCTGGTAAGTAAAGCGCCGAATGATTACATATTCATGCACTGTCTTCCAGCCAAGCGAGGGGAAGAGGTAATTGACGAGGTAATTGACGACCCAGAGCACTCAATTGTGTGGATTCAATCAGAAAACAAGCTGCATATGGCTAGAGCAATCTTGTACAGTTTAGTATAGGTGGAGGAATTTGTTGCACGGACGCTTAGCCATAGTGTGTTCAAAGGTAGATCCGGCCAGCATGAACATTAGGGACAAGCTCCTAAAGAATATGAACTTCAAAAGAGTTGAGGAAAAGCTGTGGGGCAACGACGTCTACGTACTTGACGACGTTCTACTAGTTACGGTGAACCAAGAACTGATATATGCTGATGGCGTAGACGAAATTTTAAAGGTAAAAGGCATAATATTTGCTTCCCGTCACGCGGCTGAATCAGGTATGCCGGCATTTTTAGCTCATACACCTGGCAACTGGACTGACGAGACTTTGTATGGCGGTAGGCCGAGAAGCATTTGCGTTGCGATGCCTATACAGCTAATGGCCATTGTAAGGGATCTAAATAGGTTTCGAGAAGAAGAGGGACTTATAGATTGGCGCTGTGGTTTGGAAGTAACACATCATGGTCCTTACATAGAGCACGTACCTGCAATGTTCGTTGAACTAGGTAGTACGCACAATGAGTGGCGTAACAGTAAGGCTGCTGAGCTTGTCGCCCGTGCGATAGTAAATGTACTGGAGGTCACTGAAGAGGTGCCCGTAGCAGTAGGGTTTGGGGGACCACATTACGCACCACAATTTAACAAGGTGTTACTTAACGAAAAATTGGCGATATCGCATATAGTCCCTAAATACGCTTTCCCGAAAGTTACGAATAGAGAGCTTATGTTAGCGGTGGAGAGGAGCACTGTTAAGCCTAGTTTCGCGTTAATAGATTGGAAAGGCCTTAAATCTGACGAAAGGCAGCTAGTCTTAAAGTTTTGTAACGAGATAGGACTTCGAATTAGAAAGTTATAGGTAATATTTAACCTCATGTTTAAAGGGGAAAAGTTATAATAGAGGGTTTTAGCTAGTGAGAACAACCCTAAATGCAAGGGGTTCTGAGTTGCCTATAAAACAAGCTCTTTGGGATATCGCGAAGATACTGAAAGTAGCTCGTAGACCTGATAGAAGAGAGTTTACTTTATTGCTTAAGATATGCAGCCTGGGGCTCGCCATCCTAGGCGCTTACAGCTTTATAATACTTTATCTTTCCTTCGTCTTCCTCTTCGGAGGAGCCTGAGTGGTGAGGCGAGATGTCGAGAGAGAAAGCTAGCTTTTATCTCGTCAGGACTACGATAGGTCAAGAGCGCAGCGTAGCGTTAATAGTTGAAGAAAGGATAAAGCAAGCTAAGGTTCCCATAAAATCAATAGCGATATTGGAAGGAATGAGGGGTTACATAATAGTAGAGACTGATAGGCCAGACATAATAGATAGGGTGTTTTATGGCATTAAGCATGTAAAAGACGTTGTGGCTAAAAGGGTCGAATTTAATGAGATAGAGGGCTTTTTAGTACCTAAACCCTCGATAGAGGGCATAGATATAGGTGATGTTGTCGAGATAGTAGCAGGACCGTTAAAGGGGCTTAGAGGGACCGTGACGAGAATCGATAAGAGTAAAGAGGAAGTCACCTTAGAGCTTCACGAGACAAGTTATCCTCTACCCATAACCATACATGGCGATTACGTAAAGGTCGTTGAGAAAACTAAAAAGGTGGGTTAGAGTGGTCCAGAAGTCTGTTAGATTTATAGTGGAAGGAGGAAAAGCGACTGCAGGACCACCAATAGGCCCGGCCCTTGGTCCGACGGGCTTAAACGTTATGGCAGTCGTCAACAGGATAAACGAACTTACGAAAGAGTTCTCCGGAATGAGGGTTCCAGTCGATGTACTTTACGACCCAGAGACCAAGGAGTTTGAAGTTAAGGTTGGAATACCCACTACTGCGGCTTTACTACTGAGAGAGCTAAAAGCGGAAAAGGGCTCGTCTTCGCCTGCAAAGCAGAAGATTGGCAATTTAAGTATTGAACAAGTGATAAAGGTAGCCTTGGTTAAGAGGCCAGACCTATTGGCAAAAACTCTGAAAGCTGCAACTAAAGAGGTCCTAGGTACTTGTCTCAGTCTAGGCATAACTGTTGAGGGTAAGAGCCCGAAGGAGGTTCAAAGAGAAATTGATATGGGCGTTTACGATAAGATCTTCGCGAAGTACGAGGCGGAGTGGAAATGAGTGCGTCGTTTAATGATCTTGTTAAAGCAGTTAAAGAAGCCAGGGATAGGGCAGAGAAGAGAAATTTTGAGCAATCATTCGAGCTTATAGTAGTTTACGAAGGCCTAAACCTTAAGGATCCAGCCAATAAGATCAATGAGGTTCTGGTACTACCAAACCCCCTACAAGGTAAGGAGGCCAAGGTGTGTATATTCGCCGAAGGGGACCTAGCCCTAAAGGCTAGGGAAGTTAAAGCGGATCTTGTCTTAGGAAAAGCCGATATACAGAAGTGTCAAGCAGACAAGAAGTACGCTAAGAAACTGGCCAATGACTACGACTTCTTCTTGGCTCAAGCAGACCTAATGCCCATTATCGGTAGAACCCTAGGTCCCTATCTAGGGCCTAGGGGGAAGATGCCTATTCCAATAACCCTGGGATCTGATTTAGCAGGCTTGATTAGCAAATGCAAGAAGTCTATTAGGGTAAGAATCAAGAACAATCCCATAGTTCAATGTAAGATAGGCGTTGAAAGCATGGAAGACGAAAGAGTAGCTGAAAACGCTAAGACGGTCCTCGATCTATTAAGGGAAAAGATAAAACATCCAGCTAAGATAAAGAGCATTTATGTAAAACTAACAATGGGAAGCCCTGTAAAAGTACCTATCTCTGGTAAAGGAGGCTGAATTAAATGTCCATATCCCTTTTAAGGAATGAAAGGCCCAAGGATAGGAAGAGGAAGCTTATAGACGAACTTGCTGAGATTATCAGTACTCACAAGACAATAGCCCTCGCAGACGTTAGCGGGTTAAGGGCTCTACAATTTCAAAGGTTAAGGAGTAAGTTTAGGGGGATCCTTCAAATAAAGGTCGCCAAAACTAGCCTATTGAGGAAAGCCTTAGAGGAAGTTAAAGAAAGAAAGAAGTTGGATCTATCGCCGTTAAGAAGTTACTTAAGCGGGCAGTTAGCTGTTGTAGCTTCTAACTTGAGTCCCTTCGAAGTCTATAGTTTATTGGAAAAGAACAAGGTCCCTGCAAAAGCTAAGCCCGGTGATATAGCCATTAGGGACATAGTGTTGCCGGCAGGAAATACCGGTATTCCGGCTGGGCCTGCTCTAAGTATGTTCAAGAAGTTTAAGGTCCCGGTCAAAGTAGAAGAAGGGTCCATATACGTGACTAATGATACTGTTGTTGTTAAAGCTGGTGAAGCAATACCTGCTGAAATAATTGACCTCCTCAATAAGCTAGGTATCGAGCCCGTAGAATGTGGACTGAAGATTAAGGTTGCATACTCTGAAGGGATACTCTATAAGGTCGAGGACCTGAAAATAGATGTAGAGAGCTACAGAAAGAGACTTGTCGAAGCATTCACGAACGCCCTATCATTGGCAGTAAATGCTGTATTCATGACTCCTGAGAGCGCGCCGTACATAATAGCTAAGGCGTTTATGAATGCTAGGAACTTGGCAATTAATTCGTGCTACCCAACGCCTGAAAGCATAGGTTACATACTTGCCAAAGCACATGCACAGGCTATTGCCTTGAGCAATGCGATAAAAATCTAAGGATGATGAAGAGAAGCGAGTAAAAATTTATAAAGGTTAGAGTAAGAGCTAGACAGTCACCAACGAGGGGGTTTCGTAAAGTTGGAATATGTCTATGCTGCCTTACTACTTCATCAAGCTGGTAAGAACATAACCGAAGACGCGGTAAAATCGGTATTGCAAGCAGCCGGTATAGAAGTCGACGATGTTAAAGTTAAGGCGCTATGCGCGGCCCTAAAGGAAGTCAACATAGACGAAGCGATTAAAGGAGCTGTACTGCCAGCGATTACGCCTGCAACTGCGCCACAACCAACCGCGGCTCCTCAAACGCCTGCCGAAGAAAAGAAGGAGGAGAAGAAGGAGGAGAAGAAGGAGGAAGTGTCTGAGGAAACCATAGCAGAAGGGCTATCTTCACTCTTCGGTTAGACGAAAGAAAATTTTTACCATTCATGCTTTTTCATAAATACCAACTACTGTAGTAAAGGGTTGAAACTGATGGTAGTCTCAGAGGAAGAGTATAAACTAGAGTTTTTTATAAAAAATGGGTTTGCAAGGAGAAGGTGTAAAGTTTGTGGTTCAGCCTTTTGGACTTTAGATAAAAATAGGGAAACTTGTGGAGATGCTCCATGTCAAGAGTATACATTTATTGGTAAAGAACTTAAGAAGGACGTTGATGTGCCTAAGGTTAGGAGTCTCTTTCTTGACTTCTTCAGAAGTAAAGGTCACGAAGTCATAAAACCGTATCCAGTAGTAGCTAGGTGGCGCGAAGACATATACTTGACCATAGCTAGTATAGCTGTTTTCCAACCCTTCGTTACAGATGGCGTTGTACCGCCGCCGGCAAATCCTTTGGTCATATCACAGCCATGCATAAGGTTGGTCGACATAGACAACGTAGGTCTAACGGCCGGAAGGCACTTGACGATATTCGAAATGGGTGGCCACCATGCCTTCAACTATCCCGATAAAGAAGTCTACTGGAAAGAAGAGACTGTAAAGCTATGTCATGAATTCTTGACGGAAGTTATAGGAGTAAATGAAGAGTCAGTGACGTACAAAGAAGATTTTTGGGTCGGAGGAGGTAACGCTGGTCCAGATGTCGAGGTTTGCGTTGACGGCATGGAACTCGCAACATTGGTATTTATGTGCTTTAAGGTCAGGAATGAAGAGTACATTCCCATGAACATGAAAATTGTCGATACTGGCTACGGAATTGAGAGGTTTGCTTGGTTCTTAAGTGGGAAGCCTACAGCCTTTCACGCGATATATGGAAATTTGATAGATAGGGTATGTCGTGATGTTGGAATTACACCCCCTACCCCTGAACTGCTAACTCAAGTAGCTAGGGCCTCAGCCCTCATGAGAGTTGAAAGAGGGAAGACCATCGACGAACTTAGAAGAGAACTCTCGGCAGCTACGAAAATACCGTATGAGATCTTGGAGAGAGAGATTGCACCTTTCGAGAGGGTCTGCGCGCTAGTCGACCACACTAAGTGCCTAACATTTATGCTTGCTGACGGCGTTGTACCTTCAAATGTTGGAGAAGGTTACTTAGCTCGTCTAGTTATAAGGAGGGCCCTTCGACTATGCGAGCTCTTACGCCTAGAAGAAGGTTACCTAAAGATCCTTGCGAATCATCAGATAAGGATTTGGAGTAGTGACTATCCGCAACTGAGTAAAATGTTGAAGACAATAATGGAGATCCTAGATTTAGAAGAGGAAAAGTTTAGGAATGCAATAAGCCGAGGAAGGGGCTTAATCGGAAGGCTTGTGAGAGGGTTGAAGGATGACGTAATTCCTCTCAATATGCTCTTGCAATTATATGATTCACATGGCTTACCCCCTGAGGTTGTAAAGGAGGAAGCTGAAAAGTTAGGGTTTAAAGTTAAAATCCCAGATAACTTTTATGGTCTTGTAGCACGACTACATCAATCAACTAGGCCTACAGAAGAGCAACCACAATACGATGTATCCGGTATAACGCCTACAAGACTACTTTACTACGAAGATCAATACATGTTTAACTTCGATGGGCGGGTTTTAAAGAGCGGTGAAGGATATGTAATCCTCGACAAAACTTGTTTCTATCCTCGAGGGGGAGGACAGGATGCTGATAGGGGCTTTTTGTTGTTTGAAAATTCTCGAATCGAGGTAGTGGATGTCGTTAAGATTGGAGATGTAGTGGTACACGTGGTCAAAGGCAATATACCGGAAGGAGCCTTAGTGAAGGGAGAAGTGGATGCCGAGAGGAGAATGGGTTTAATGAGGCATCACACAGCCACACACATTCTTCTTGAGGCTATAAGGAGGGTCCTTGGAAGCCATGTATGGCAAGCAGGGGCTCAGAAGATGCCTGATCGTGCACATTTAGATGTAACTCATTACAAGGGGGTCACAAACGATCAATTGAAGTTGATAGAAGAACTAGCTAACGATGTAATATTAAGGAACCTACCGGTTAGAGCATCTTTTGTTGAGAGAGAGAAAGCGGAGGAGAAGTATGGGTTTGAAATATATCAAGGAGGCGTCGTGCCTGGAAGAACCGTAAGGGTCATAGAAATAGAAGGTTGGAACGCTCAGGCCTGTGGCGGAACTCATGTAAGAAGCACTGGAGAAGTGGGGTTAATCAAGATAGTGAAGGTTGATAGGATACAAGACGGGGTTCTCAGGTTTGAATATAGGGTCGGAAAAGCGGCTTTAGAATACATGAGGGAACTTGAAAGTAATTTGCTTGAAATATCGCAGACGTTTGAATGTCCAGTCGACCAGGTTATTACAGTTGCCAATAAATTAAAGGTAGAACTCAAACAATTGAGGAAGGAGAACGAAGTTTTAAAGAGCAGAATTGCTGAGGGTTTGCTCCCAACCGTTTTGAATAGGAAGAATAGAGGAGAAATAATAATAGACATAGAGCTTCACGGAATGGACTATGATGGTATATTAGCATTTATCGAAAAGGCTTTAAAGAAGGTCGACGATGCTGCTCTAATAGTATTTTCAAGGCAGAACGGCAGGGCCTTAATGGTCGTAGCTTGTGGGTCCAAAGCCCTAAGCATGGGTTTAGAGGCCAACAAACTAGCTATCGAAATAGCCCAGGCAGGTAAAGGAAAGGCTGGAGGAAAGAAGGAGTTAGCTCAAGGGGTTGTTGAAGAGCTAGAGAAGGCACGTAGCAAGGTCGAGGAAATTAAGAAGAAGTACGGTTAGACAAAAATTTAAGCTTAAAGGGAGAACCCTAAAATGTAGTTAACGAAATGGGCCCGTGGCGCAGCCCGGATAGCGCGGCATCAACCGTTAAGGTTGCCGTAAGCCTTCTAAGCTGACGGTCGCGGGTTCAAATCCCGCCGGGCCCGCTTACTCAACCACCACTTCAAAATTAGATTTAGAACTTTTCTTACTATAGACGCAATATATCTTTACTTTCCTTCCCTTCTCAAGGGGCTTCTCTGAAAAAAAGTATTCGACTAGGAATCCGTTCTTCACGCCTATAGCGTACCCCTCGGCTGTTTTCTCGACGTCGATCACTATACCCTCTCTGTAGAGCATCTTTTTCTCTTCGCTCAAGTACGGTCACGCACTCATGCCGGCATGAAAGTAGGCTTCTCGTCTGTCACTATTCCCCTTTCCTCGTCCAAAGCTTTCTTCAAGTAAAGTGGTAAGGTGAATAGAGCCCTATGGTATTCGGGATAATAATACTTAAGGTTTGAAACGCCTCTTTCACTTAACCTGCTACTAACATCATCTTCACTTAGATCAAGTGGGTCATACTTCAAGGATGCTAGAACGAAACCCCACATAGAGCCAAACGATGGGACCCAAGCGCAATAAGCCCTAACTACCGGAAAGACGCTTTTCAAAGTACTGTAGATTAGGGTAAAGGACTTTCTACTGTAAAAGGTCGAAGTGGCTTGAGTCGTCATAATCCCGTCGGGTTTAAGGCGTTTCTTAACTAGCTCGTAGAATTGTCTAGTATATAGGAGGTATGAGGGGCCCTCACGTAAAGGGTCGGTTACGTCAATTATTACGACGTCGTATTCTTCAGCGACCCTCTCGACGTAAGCTCGCCCGTCGTCGATTATAAGTTTTAACCTCTTATCATCAAAAGCACCTGCACTTAGTTGAGGCATATACTTTTTAGATACCCGAATTACTTCTTCATCCAAGTCGACCATTACGACGCTCTTGACGATATTGTGTTTGAGAACCTCGCGTGCTATAGCCCCTTCGCCGCCACCTATTATGAGGACTTTTTCAGGGTAAGGATGAGAGACCATTGCTGGATGGACCAAAACCTCATGGTATATGAACTCGTCGACGGTCGACGACTGCACCTTACCATCTAAAACTAGACAAGTACCATAATCTTCTGTTTCGACTACATCTATTTCTTGGTATCTCGATCTACCGCTGTATATGATCCTCTTCACTTTATGTATTATGAGAGTCTCGTCTGTTTGATGTTCGACAAGCCATCTCCAGTTAATCGTCGTTTTAATCACCTTACCTATTACTGCCTCTGAGGCAATAATCCTCTTTTAATTTCGAGGACGTTGAAGTTTGAAGGCTTAAAATTATTGACTATGTACTCACAAGCCTTCCACGGATTCATACGCTCACCGCAAGTAAAGACGTCGACAGCTGCATACCCGTACTCGGGCCACGTATGTATCGTTATATGAGATTCAGATATCACGACTACGCCAGTTACACCTTGCGGATTAAACTTATGGAAAAATACGCCACAAATGTTACCATTGGCCACCTTTACGGCTTCAGACAAAATCTTCTTTACGAAGGCCTCATCGTCGAGAACCTTGGGGGAACAACCATACAATTCAAGTATCACGTGCCTCCCTAGTTCCAAGCTAAATTCCCCCCTCTTCAATTCGAGTCTCAGCCCCCTTCTACTCAACATTCATTGGGTTTTTGAACCCCTCAACCTTTAAACATTTCGCATACGCCCATTCATCAATTAATGTTATTGAATGAAGTGAATGCTCGAAGAGTTCTTCGGGAACAACATTAAATACTCCTCTATTTGCAGGAAAAGACATTTGAAAGTTTATGGATGAATACATTACTCTTTAAAGATTCCTCTTATATCGATAGCTATTTCTTAAAGAATAGTTAAGGTAGGGAATTCTAGACTTCTATACCTAATTTTTCAACCAAGTCTTTTGGTATAAGGTCTTTAACATCATCAAGGCTTTGGAGAGGTCTTCTCCCTAAAATACGCAAAATAGCTGGCTTCGACAAGCCTGGTATGCTTTCAAGTAATTTACGATGTGCTTTATTTAAGTTAATAGGTGTCTCTATGCCTACAAGAGACCTAAAGCCGTGTCCGGTAACTACTACATCGACTTTCTCCCTGACATTACGCGGGTAGGGAAGGAAGATTAATATTGGATAAGAGCCAGCTTGTCTAGCATATGTCCCCCCTTTACTTCGCTTCTCAACATAGCAATCTTTTAATCTAGTCCAAGTTGGGGCGACCTTCCTAAGCATAGGAAGATCAACTTTAAACCTCATCTTCCTCTTGTATGCTTTAAAAAGTTTTTTGTTCCTTTTTATTACAGCATCACCTACCTCCCACATCGGTGTGTTAGGGAAAGCCATTACCTGTCTCATGTTGATCCTTCTAACCAATAGACCCTCATCCAAGACCCTTAACATAAAGTCTAGGTTAGCTTGGTAAGTTTCTTCAGTTTCACCTTTTAATCCATGTACAAAGTTCACGCCAGGTAAGAGTTCTGGTAGGCCGTTGTAGCCTCTCTTAGCACCTATGCTATTCACTATTCGAATGGCTTCGAGAGCCTCTTCTGGGTAAACCTTTAAGTTATTTAATTTGACCACCTTTGGGTCTACAGACTCTATGCCAAATGCCGCCACGTCGCCTGGCGTATGGAACTCTACTATGACCTTACAGATTTCAAGGGCCTCTTCTTTATGATAGAAAACGGTTCCAGGGTTAACATTGTCTATATGAAGGGTTTCAAGATTTGGTGCTACAGCCCTTATACCTTTAAAGAGCTTTCTTATTGCTTCTACGTTAGGTCTTGGAAACTCTTTTTCGCCAACTTCTCTTGACTGATACGCAAAGAGATCTGGTTGCCTACCTAACCTTACGTGTCTAAGCCCAGCTTGATAAAGAGCCTCAACTTCGCTGATGATATCTTCAACCACCCTGAACTTTGGCTCACCGTAAAGAGGTTCTACGCAAAAAGAGCACCCCCCAACTATGTATCTAGGACACCCCCAGTAGGTCTCTACTTCACATATTAGGTTGAAACCGTAGTTTGGATGTTGTGCTATGATTCTTGCTCCACGTAAAGCTACCTTAGACGTAAAGTCGGGCTCTCTTTCGAAGATAGGTAAGTTAAGGTCTCGTTTGAAACCGTTTAGGGCTAATTCATAAACGTACCTCTCAAAGGCCATGTGGAACATGTAGTCAAAGTCCCGCCAAACCTCTTTAGGTATGATCGCCGTTCTTCCTCCTTCAACCCCAAAGCCGAATGATACTACGGGCCCTACAAGCACCTTTACCGGTTCTACGAGTAGGCGGGACCAAGTCTTTAATTCGCTAAGTTTAATCGGTGTTCCGCCCAGATATTTCCCTGGAACAGCCACTCCAGCTATGAAGAATAAACAATCAAATGTGGCTAATTCTCTCAAGTAAAAATCTAAGTTACCTCTTAGCTGATCTACCGTTAAGTAAAAGACTTCAGCAAAAGGATCTGCAAGCCATATGGCCCCGGCCGTGTATCTCGCGTAGATGTCAAGATATGGAGGGACCCCTAGACCGCTAGGTTCATCGTTATAACCATCAATTATACAGATCCTAGGCGACATAACTTATTAAAAATTTCCAGTATGCTCTAATAAAGGCAGAGGAGTGTTTTGTGAAAGTCGGAGATGTTGGCGAGTGGGGTATTATCGATAGGATATGGAAGATACTCACTAAAGATCCTAGCGAAATCATGGGTTCAAACGACGATGTCATCGCTAAGATCATCGGTAGAGAGCGCGTCTTAGTCGCCCACACAGATACTCTTACAGAAAGCACAGACGTCCTGCCTGGAATGACTCCTCATAGCATAGGATTTAAGTCGGTCGTAATGAACGTTAGCGATTTTGCATCTAAGGGCGTAAAGCCTCTAGGCATGCTCTTCACTCTTGGAATACCTAGGTATGCGGTTGTTGATTATGTACAAGAAATTGCGAGAGGTTGGAGGGATGCTGCTTTGAGGTATGGTCTTTACGTATGGGGAGGGGATATAACTGAAGCTAAAGAGCTCTTCGTAAGTGGCACTATAATCGGGATGGCCAAAGAGAAGAACTTAATGAAGAGAGTGGGAGCAAGAGAAGGAGACCTAGTTGCATGTATAGGTCAGTTTGGATGGACAAGTATTGCCTATATGATGCTCCTCAAGGGCAAAAAAGCCCCTAACAAAAGGGTAGAGAGGATAGCTAAGAAGGCTGTCTATTACCCTAAGGCCTATTTAAAAGAAGGCTTAATGCTTGCACGCTTCGGTGTCGTAACGTCTTCAATGGATTGTAGTGACGGGCTTGCTTGGAGCTTACATACGTTGTGCCGTTTGAACCGTGTGGGGATGGTAATAGAGAGAATCCCTATCCCTCCTGAGGTTTGGTGTTATGCTGAAGAGCACGACCTAGACCCCTACGACTTAGCATTATATGGTGGAGAAGAGTATGCGTTAATATTCACGTTAAAGAAAGATTACATCGATGTTATTCCTAAAAGCTTAGCCAAAAAAATACAGGTCATAGGTGAAGTAACTGCCGAAAGAAAGCTTAGGCTCATAGTTGACAATGTTGAAAGAAGCATTGATGAACGAGGATGGGAGCACTTTAAGTCTAAAGAGTAGAGCATTGTTTTTAACTAGAAAGAGAATGTAAACAAAACCATAACCCCGGTAGCCGCGACCTAACTATTATTTAAAGCCCCGGGCGGGGTTCGAACCCGCGACCTGCCGCTTACGAGGCGGCCGCCATAACCGCTAGGCAACCGGGGCTCTCTTTCATCTTTCCTTTCTACGCTTTAAGATAAAACTTACTTTAAAGAGTATTAGGCTTGACGAGACCGCGACTCTAATTTTTCTGATAACCATGTTTATCATTAGGTCTCGACACGAAATTAATATAATACGCTTTGTAGTCATGAATAGGCGAGCGGGGGTGGCCGAGCTAGGTCAAAGGCGCGGGACTGAGGCACGGCATTACCATAAAGCCGCTCGATTCCCGTGGCGTAGGCCTTCGTGGGTTCAAATCCCACCCCCCGCACCAATACCCCTAGTTCTGGTGCGGTTACCATAAGCCCAACTTTTAAGTTTTCAGGTACAGAGTTTAATGTGACTGCGGATATACATGATTATGCTGGTAGACTTCGGAGTGCTAGGGAGAGACTTAGTCGGCTGGAGAACAGCAGCCTACTATTATCATTCATAGATCATTTGAGCGCTCTTGGATTATCGGCTGGTAGGGTTGCTAAGTACGCTAACCAGCTGTGCACACTGATGAAGAACTGTTCATTCGACCAGGCTAAGGCTGATAGGCGTATGGTTGAGCGCGTAATAGCCTGGATAAACAGCCAGCCGTATAAGTCTTCGACTAAG
>JAWAKK010000003.1:0-75481 GCA_038887515.1 Candidatus Nezhaarchaeales archaeon
TATATCCGCAGTCACATTAAACTCTGTACCTGAAAACTTAAAAGTTGGGCTTATGGTAACCGCACCAGAACTAGGGGTATTGGTGCGGGGGGTGGGATTTGAACCCACGAAGGCCTACGCCACGGGATGACCCATCAAATATCCGCGGCCTGATCTTGAGTCCCGCCCCTTTGACCTAGCTCGGGCACCCCCGCATAAGCTACTTTATGATTGTTTGAAGTGCGATTTAAAGGTGTTCTCTCTAGTCTGGCGCTATTAAAGTTGAAGTCAAAGCTACACCATCTATCTTCCTTATCTTAGTAACTATTTCGTCGAGCTTCTTTACGTCCTCTACGTGAACTTTAGCCACTATATCATACTCGCCGAATACTACCTTTACCTCGACAACTTCTTCTATTTCCTGGAGGGCTTGCGCGACTTCATACTCTTTGGCTATGACCGTTTTGAGGAGAATGTACGCTGTCATCAAAACTACTTCACCAGCATAGTTGGTAGCCTTAGACTTTATTTCTTACGCTCTGCATATTGTTTTAGACACAAGAAAAGCTTTGTGAAAGCGAGTGGAAGTAACAATCTAGAGGTCTGTGGCATGATTGGCGAGAAGATACATGATGTAGTGATTGTCGGCGCGGGTCCAGCAGGATTGACCGCAGCTTTAATATGTGCTAGGTCCGGTCTGAGCGTCCAAGTCATAGGAAAAATAACCGGTGGACAAGCCGCCGAAGCACCACTAATCGAGAACTATCCGGGTTTTAAGTCGATTACTGGAATAGAGTTAACAAAGATTTTTGCCGAGCAAGTAGAGTCAGTAGGGGTTACAATTTTAAACGACGAGGTCTTAAAGGTGGAGCAAGTAGGCGATTTATTTGAGGTCAGAACATCATTTAATGGCGACTTTAAATGTAGATCTGTTATTTTAGCTATTGGAGCTGAACCTAGAAAACTTGGTGTTAAGGGTGAAGAGGAGTTTAGTGGAAGAGGAGTTTCGTATTGCGCTACTTGTGATGGACCATTATTTAAAGGAAAAGACGTTGCAGTTGTAGGCGGAGGCATTCCCGCGTTAAGCGCAGCGCTCTATTTGAGTGGTCTTGCTAAGAACGTATACTTAATCCACGATAAGGGTACGTTTAGGGCGTTCAAAACTTTAGTAGATAAAGTCAATGAGAAAGCCAATATCGTTAAGAAGCTTAACACCACTCTACTTGAGATAGGTGGTAAGAAGTTTGTAGAGTGGATAAAGATTAGAGATAACGAAAGTGGCAAGGAAGAGGAGGTAAAAGTCAGCGGGGTGTTCGTAGAAATAGGGAAGAGGATAAACAGTGATTTCCTAAGAGGATTTGTTGAGTTGGATAGTAGAGGTCAAATAGTAATAGATTCATTGTGCAGGACCTCTAGAAGGGGGGTCTTCGCTGCAGGTGATGCAACTACTACACCATACAAACAAGTGATAATAGCTGCGGGTGAGGGGGCTAAGGCAGCCATGTCGGCGTACGAGTACCTGAAAGGCGCTATGGTTTAGACGCTTAAATTTACAACTCCACTTAAGGAACTGTTAATTAAATAATCTGTAGCAAGGGCCTTCTCGGCTTCGATTACTTCTTCAAATCTTGCAGAAATTGTTGGCCTGGTTGGAGCTGCTTTACATCCTTCATCGGGTCTTACCGAAATTTCGTAGGTCCCTATTTCTTTCGCCATCCTTACGGTCTCTGGTTTGTCGAAGCATGCTAACGGTCGGTAAATCGGGAGCCTCTTAGCCGCCTCACTTATGACAGCCATGTTGCTGATCGTCTGACTTGCTTGCTCACCTATGGAGTCTCCAGTCACTATACCCCTAAGCCTCAATTCTAAGGCGACTTTCTCGGCTATTCTCAACATCATCCTCTTACATAGTACACATGTGAGTTTTCTAGGGCACTTTTCAATTATTTCTTTGAGTACTTCGCCGAAGGGCGCTATCATCATTTTGACCTTGTAAGCTGGAGACCATTTTGCAAGTACTTTAGCCAAGTCGATTACCTTCTCTATAGTCTTTTCTCCAGAGAATGGTTGTAAGTTGAAGTGTAAGAGGGTAACCGTACAGCCCTTCTTCATTGCAAGCCATGCAGCCACTGGGGAGTCGATGCCACTACTTATGAGACATAAAAGTCCTCCTTGAGAACCTTGCGGTAGCCCTCCAACACCCTTTATTACATCGAGATATAGGAAAGCATCTTCGCCCCTTATCTCGATGTTTATTGTGAAGTCGGGTTTTTCTAGATCAACGAGCCAACCCTTATCTTTCATGGCTTCTAAGACCTTAGAGCCAACATGCCTAGAAACGTCCATGCTAGTAAACTGATGCTCGCCAACCCTTCTACAGCGAACGGCAAATTTTACTCCACAACCTCCTCTATTTTCAGCCATCTTAATCGCTATACGCGAGATGGTATCCAGATCGGCTTTACAAGATATGGCGGGCGACGTCGAGGATACCCCGAAAACCCTAGAAAGCGCTCTAGCAACCTCACTAGACATCGTCGTCTTAATGTATATTCTACCGAATCTCCTATCGATTCTACTCAGGCTTAAGCCTTCAGCCATGAGCTTGGCGCTTATATTTTTTAGGAGCAATTTATCGTATCTCGCTCTCGTGCGAGAGCCCTTTACCCCTATCTCGGCTCCATGCCTTACAATTACGGTATCAAATTCTAAGCTCATTATCTAATCTCAACCCCATACTTTCTCGCTATATCGTGAAAGCTCTCTACGAAGTATTTCACCTGCCTCCAAGTTAATCCATATACATTAAATTTGAAGTGCTTGGTAAGGCCCGGCTGAATTCCCACGATCCCCTTAGCCTTCAGTTCATCGTAGAGAAAGAAACCCTTCCTCTTGTGCCTCTTTGATACTTCGTAAAAACTTTGTGCCTCCATGTGTATAAGGGTGTGCATTTTAGGTTTAATCCCCAACTGCTTAAAACCATCAATCCTCTCTAGCTCCCTAACAACAAAGCGAGCCTTTTCAAGCTCATCATTCCACCTCTTAACCCTCTCGACAACGTGAGGAAATGAGGCCATTAAAGTTACCAGTGGAGCACCCATAACTGTACAGCCCAACAGGGCAAGCTCCTTTATCGCAAACTTTCTTCGTGATACGTCGCCTTCTATACTCGATGCCCTTAGAACCTTCTTCGCTACTTCCTCCGTCATTGCTAGTATGCCTGTTGGGGCACAGGCCGCCCAACTTTTATGCCCACTACTAACTATGACGTCAACTCCTAGCTTTCTGCCGTTTACTGGACTCACTCCAGCGGTATAAGCTGCATTAAGTACAACTGGTACGCCATACCTATGACACACCTCGGCTACTTTTGTGACATCGATCATATTACCGTAGAGATAATCTACGTGAGTTACAAGCGCAAGAGCAGGCGGCTTACCCGTTTCCCTAATTACTTCCTCTATCTTAAGCGCATAACCTTCTGGGTCTACCTTAAACTCAGGGTAACCCGAGTTTGGGACCTCTTTAACTCTCAATCCTGCTACTTCTGCAGCAAGATAACTTGTATAATGAGCTAAACTATCTAGAACCAAATAATCTCCAGGCTTCGACATCATCATAAATGTTATCATTTTTGCCTCTCTGCATCTGGTTACGATCCGAGCTTCGTCCATGCCAAGAAAGGTTGCAACATCCTGATAAAAGTCGCCTATAGGAGGGGTTGTAATCCTATCTAAGCGAGGTGTTTGTGGAGGGCAGAAATCACATATCGAGTAGCCATCTCCCCATTCAATCAACGCCATTCTAGCCTCTTTACTTAAGACTCCTCCACGTTGTATTGGATTTACGTTGAGGTACCTTGATTCAGCGAACTCCCTCCTAATGTTTAGGTACTTACTGAGCTTATCCTTAGCCAACTCCATGTATTTCTCTGCCCCTGTAGGGTTTAATAGCTGATATTATGTCGATCTTAGTTATTATACCTATAGGTCTACCATTGCTTATGACGAGGACAGCAGGTTTTTCCCCGCTTAATAGTGCAAGTACATCGCTTATGGGAGTTTGCGGGGACACTATTGGGAGGGCTTCGTCCATAATCTCGCGTACTGGCTTGTTAAAGAGCTGAGAAGGGTTTTTGCTTTTAAGAAGGTGCTTTAATATCGTTGACTCGTATACGGTTCCCACGACGTTGTTCCTCTCAAGTACTGGGATCTGAGATATACCATAACTCTCCATGAGTTCTACGACGTTCTTTACAAGTTCGTCAGCGTTAACCCATATCACAGGCTTGTGCATCACTTCCTCCGCCTTAAGGCCCCCCATGGACGGCATAAGAGCTTTTAGTATCTTTCTTAAAGTTGAAAGTCTTGGATCCACCGTTCCGGCTTCTATTCTAGCTATTAGTGATTGGCTTACTCCTGCTCTTTCTGCGAGCTCCTTTTGAGTTAGTCCTGCCATGATTCTCATTCTTCTTATATCTTCAGGTGTCGGGAGGCTCATGGTTTTAACCTTGACTTTAAGATTACGAAGCCTTCAGTTAACTTATTTTAATAAGTCTACGATATTTCTTTTCTAGGTCATAATGTCAAGCTACGATGTTTACAAGGTTAGACTAGACTTTCCTCTCCTCTCAAGGAACATCATATATTTTGATAACGCCGCTACGTCACTAACGCCAAGACAGGTAGTAAATGCCATGGTTAGCTATCTGTTGGAATGTAGAGCAAACGTTGGTCGAGGGTCTTATAGACTTGCTTACCAAGCCACGAGCATGTACGAAGAGGTTAGGAGAAAGGTCTCTAGGTTCATAGGTGCACGACTAGCTAGCGAAGTGGTTTTCGTTAAGAACACCACGGAGGCTATAAACATAGTAGCTATGGGGCTTAAGTGGCGTAGGGGCGATAATGTAGTAACTACAACTTTAGAACACCACTCGAACATGTTACCTTGGATCAAAGCAAGTAACCTTTATGGGGTTGAGGTGAGGTTCGTAAAGCCTCGAAGAGATGGTACACTGGCCCCCGAAGAATTCGAACGCTTAATAGATGAAAATACGAGAATAGTGTCAATAACTCACGTTTCAAACGTCTTGGGTACTATATCTCCAGTAAGAGAAATATCGAAAATAGCTAAGTCCAGAGGGGCACTGTTACTAATTGATGCAGCTCAATCAGCTCCTCACATGCCGATAAGCGTCAAAGAAATAGACTGCGACTTCTTAGCTTTTTCGGCGCACAAGATGTGCGGACCACCTGGTGTAGGCGTTCTGTACATTAAAGACGAAGTTCAAGTGGACGAGTTCATGGTCGGTGGCGGGATGGTTTCCGATGCCTCCCTTAACGGCTATAAGCCCTTAGATAAACCGTACGTCTTTGAAGCCGGCACACCGCCTATAAGTGACGTGATAGGCCTTGGAGCAGCCATTGATTACATATCAAGACTTGGGCTTATGAACATCATGGAACACGAGATAAGAATAGCTAAGATGCTTAGAAAGCTCTTAGAGGATGTACCTGGTATCAGAGTTCTAGGCCCTCCAGAACCCCAGACAGGTATAATATCTTTCGCCGTAAATGACATTAAAGCTGAAGACGTAGCTTTAGCTTTAGGTAATCTGGATATCTGCGTTAGGGCAGGTTTCCACTGTGCTATCCCCCTTGTCCGAGACTTTTTGAATGAAAAGTTAGGGGTTATTAGAGCTTCCTTATATCTTTACAATACAGAAGAGGAGGTAGAGAGATTTATATCATCGCTAAGGGAGGTCATACGTCTCTTCAGAGCTTCCTAACATAATCGACCACAGACTCTAATATAATCCTCCCATCACCATAAGTGGTGGGCCCATCTTGAAGGGTCCAATCAGGCATCTGCCATCCAAAATAAGCTCTTTCTGGATGCGGCATCATTCCCATCACGTTGCCTTCCTTGTTACATATTCCAGCTATATCGAGCATTGAACCGTTGGGATTATAAGGATACTCTCCATTTGCTGAAGAACCGTCAGGCTTGCAATATGTGAAGACGACGAGGCCTAGCTCAACTATTTTATCTAAAGTTTCTCTTGAAGCAACGAACTTGCCCTCGCCATGACCTACAGGGATCCGAAGAATTGTCCTTTCTGCTAATTTCGAGAGGAGCTTACATCGAGAAGAGTGATGCTTAAGGTGAACCCACCTGCATTCGTACTTGGCTGAAGAGTTCGTTGCCAACGCAGCTTCTGGATAATCGCTTAACCCGCTTAAGCCGGGTAAGACTCCAGCTTCTACGAGTACTTGGAAGCCATTACATATGCCAATTACCGCCTTCCCCTCTTCTATGAACTTCTCGAGGTCCTTCCTCATCTTGAATGCAAGCTTCTTTCCCCATATAGCCCCCGCTCTAACGTAGTCTCCATAGGAAAAGCCTCCAGGGATTACGAGTAGGTTATAATCTTCGAGGTTTACGCGTTTTTTAAGTAATTGATTCATGTGTACGATATCGGTTTCCACACCTAAATCTTCGAGTGCGACCTTGGTTTCAAAATCGCAGTTTGTGCCACCAACTCTTATAATGCAGGCTCTTAAGCCTATCAAGGCTTCTGTCACCTCAGCACTAAAGCTTCTCTCCAAGCTCTCCACATATCGTCCACGCCTAGATCTATCAAGACCCTACCATCGTATCCTCTTATGACTAGACTCGAACCCTTAGTTACCTTACCTACCTTAGAGCACGGCAAGCCGTTCATAAGTTGCTTAAACTCTTCTTCTTTATCAGCCTTGACTTCAACTATGAGCCTACTATTGGATTCAGAGAATAAAGCTAAGTCTTCCCTCATGGGTTCACCTAATGGCACTTTTGAGAGCTCTACTTCGGCCCCTAAGCCTGAGGCCAACGACATCTCTGCAATTGCTACTGCAATGCCTCCCTCTGAGGGGTCATGGCATGCCCTTACTAGGCCTAAGTCGATCGCCTTAATGACTCTGTCGTAAATTATCTTTGCATGCTCGTAGACTTTCGGCACAAGCCCACCGCGTATCCCCAAGAACTTGTAGTATTCAGAGCCTCCCAGCTCTCTCTTAGACAAACCAACTACGTACAGCGGGTTACCGGGGATCTTAAAGTCCATACTGACTGCCTTTCTCACGTCCGGTATTATACCGATGGCGGTTATGAGTAGGGTTGGCGTTACGGGACCTAGAGGTGATTCGTTGTACAAACTGTCCTTGCCAGATATAAATGGAGCACTGAAAAGTCTTGCTGTGCGATAGCAAGCCTCAACAGCTCTTAGCAAACCGCCCATCCTGTCGGCTTTCTCTGGGTTGCCCCACGTAAAATTGTCTAGCAAAGCCCACCTTCTTCCTCCAACACATACATTGTTTCTTATAGCTTCATCGATGCTCGAAGCTGCCATCCAATAGGTACTTATCTTCCCATAGCTTGGCTTTATACCGCAAGATATAACGATGCCTGCCCAAGATGATGGTAGGGGCTTAAGAACTGCTGCATCGTTCGGACCACCCCTCCACCCATTGAGGGGCTTTATAGCCGTCATCCCCTTGACCTCGTGATCGTAAGTCCTTATTACGGTCTCTCTACTGGCAATGTTGGGTCTTCTGAGTAGCTCCAGTAAAACTTCATTCAAGTCTTTAGGCATCTGGAATTCAACTTCGTATTCCAAGTCCTCCTCAACTTTAGCTACCCGTGTTACTTTAGGTGGATTAAACAAGAAGCTTAGAGAGAGATCCGCAACTCTATAACCCTTATAGAAGGCCTTAAGTCTTCCATCGTTAGTGAACCTACCTATCTCAACAGCCTCCACTTCTTCTTCTTCAAATACCTCAAGAACTTTCTTCACTTTATCCGGTGGCGATGCTAAAAACATCCTTTCCTGCGATTCAGAGATCCATATCTCCCACGGTCTCATGTCGGGATCTTTCAATATCACCTTTGAGAGCTCGACCACTGCACCACAACCGTACTTATATGCCATCTCACCAGTGGCACACGAAAGCCCTCCTCCGCCAAGATCAGTTATTCCGGAGGCTAGGCTCTCATCCCTTATCCTTATTATCGCTCTCTTCAACTTCTCTTCCTCTATCGGATTTGGTATTTGTACTGCAGATCTTGACTTCTCTTCAGATTCTTCAGTTAACTCAGCCGATGCAAAGGTAACACCGTGAATTCCATCTTTTCCAGTTCTGCCTCCGGCTAAGATTATTGAATCGCCTGGCTTTATTCTCTTAAAGTATTTGTCCTTGGGTAAGAGTCCTACACAGCCGCAGTAGACTACTACGTTGCCTACGTAGCCTTCATCGAAGTATATTGCTCCACAAACCGTAGGGATTCCCATGTTATTACCGTAGTGAGCTATCCCCGCCACAACCCCTTTAAAGAGGTATCTTGGGTGCTTAACCCCTTGAGGTAGCTTAGAGTAATCGTAGTCCAATGGTCCAAAACAAAGTACGTCTATGTTAGCTATGGGCTCGGCCCACACACCAAGTACGTCTCTTATCACGCCTCCTATGCCGGTTGCAGCCCCTCCAAAGGGCTCTATTGCTGATGGATGGTTGTGGGTCTCAACCTTAACGGCTACGGCGAATCCATCAACAAAGTCTACTATCCCTGCATTGTCTTCAAAAACTGAAACACACCATTCGGGGTTCAGCTCTTTAACGACTGAAGCTATGTAAGTCTTAAACATGTTGTCGATAATCTTTCCATCAGTCGTCCTTATTACGCCTTTAAACGTCTTGTGAAAGCAGTGTTCAGACCATGTTTGACCTATTGTCTGAAGCTCTACGTCTGTGGGGTTCCTTCCTTCAGCTTGAAAGTACGTCTTTACAGCCCTCATCTCTTCAAGGCTTAGCCCAATGCCGGTTTCGCTGCTTATCTTCATGAGGGCAGCGTCGTTAGCTTCTATGACGTTTATCTCGTAAACTTCAAATGGGAGGCTCAGCTTCCTATAGAGGTTAATCAGAGGCTTGCACCTCCACTTCGTAGAGGTCTTTTGTAGGGTTAGCGAGCAACCTCCTACACATTTCGTCTACAAGTCTCTTGGCGTTATCAAGGGAAGGTGCTTCGAACTCTATAAAGTAGAGCTTACTTGCCCTTACACTATACACTTTATAGCCTAAGTCGTTCAATGCCTCCTTAGCAGCCTCGCCTTCAGGGTCAAAGAAGCCAGGTTTAAGCTTTACAGCTACCTTAGCTTTGAACTTCATGCTCTCGCCACTCAAACATGTTTAGGAGATCCTTCCTCACGAAAATAAATATGTAGTGGGCCCGCCCGGACTCGAACCGGGGACCACCCGCGCTCTGAGGAGCCACGTCAGGCGGGTATCCTAACCATCTAGACGACGGGCCCATCTCGCTAGATGAAATACCTTCAGTTGCTTAAAAGAGTTTTTCAGAATTAACTTAAGCTCTTTTCACGTAATACATACCTTTGAGTACCCAATAATTAATTGGAGCTGAAGAAAGATGAAGAAGGTAATCCAAGGTTTTGTCTATGTTGATAGACTTGATGATTTATGGATTGCAGTAATAATAGACGAAGAGGAAAAGGTTGTTTCCGTTAGCTTGCCAAGAGGGAGCGAGAATGAGGCCGTTAATGAAGCAAAAAGTAACGTTAGAGCTGAGGTTAGCTACAAGTTTAGATCGGAAATGAACCCCTTCGTAAAAAGGGTTGGAAAAGAAGTCGTTAAGTCTATAAGCTCGTATCTGAAGGGAGAAAAAACAAAGTTTGAACTTAAGTTAAATACTGATGGGTTATCCGAGTTTATGAAGAAGGTCCTATCTATTGCTACTATGATACCTCGAGGCTTTGTTACATGTTACGGTTGCGTAGCTGAGGTTCTTGGAAAGCCGAATGCAAGTAGTGCTATCGGATATGCTCTTGCCGAGAATCCTTGGCCAATAATTGTTCCTTGTCATAGAGTTATTAGAAGCGACCTTAGTTTGGGAGGCTATAAAGGAGGAGTTGAAATGAAGAAGATGCTATTAAAAGTTGAAGGAGTAGCTGTAACGTTAACAAACAAGGTTTTACCTTCACACTTCTTGAGGGCTGAAGAACTGAAAAAGTTGAGCCGAGATGTGGGAAAAACTTAATTTGCAAACTTCCTCCGAAGCTAAGGAGGACCCTCAGCAAAGACCTTAGAAAGGTGATAGGTATGGAGAAATTATTGATGATACCAGGCCCAACGAATGTCCACATAAGGGCCCTTGAGGCGATGTATAGACCTATGACAGACCATAGAGGGCCAGAGTTTGAAGATATATATACTGAGCTCTTTGAAAACTTGAAGTACTTCTTCCAAACTAGAAAGTGGGATGTAATACCTTTTACCGCGTCGGGTACCGGGGCAGTTGAGTGTGTAGTCAGTAATACTATAGCCCCTGGCGACAAAGTGCTGGTTCCATTGTATGGGAACTTCACAAATAGAATAAAGGAAATAGTCGAGATTTATGGTGGCAAAACCATAACAATTCAGGTACCTGAGAGAGAGGCAGTTACTGCACAACAGGTAGAGGAAGCTTTAAGGCGTGAAAAGGTGAAGTTAGTTTTCGTTGTATTTAATGAGACGTCTACAGGCGTAAAGCTCAGAGACTTAAAGGAAATAGCTAAGGTTGCCCACGAACATGGAGCCCTCATCGCTGTTGATGCCGTTTCAGGCTTGGGCGGCGACGAGCTCCCAGTAGAAGACTGGGAAATAGACCTGTGTGCCTCAGCAAGCCAGAAGTGCCTTGCAGCCCCTCCGGGCATGAGTATGGTATCTGTCAGCGATAGAGCATGGGAGGTAATAAACTCCATGAAAGCTAGGAGCCACTACTTCGACCTAAAGCTCTACAAGAAGTTCTTCGTCGAGAGACATCAACCACCATTCACTCCTGCGGTCTCAATATTCTACGCGGTTAACGAGGCCTTAAAGATCCTCAAAGAAGAAGGTTTAGAAAATAGGATTAGGAGGCATAGAATATGTGCCGAGGCATTCTACGAAGCAGTGAACGCTATAGGGCTACGTTGCTACGCTAAGCCTGAATTTCGATCAAATACTGTGATAGCCATCGAGGTACCCGCTAACTTAAAGGAGTCCGACATAAGAAGGATTATGAGGGAAAGGTACGGGATATACATAGCCGGGGGGATGGCCGATCTCAAGGGCAAGATAATCAGGATCGGTAGCATGGGTGTTGTAGATCGACGAATAACTATGATCACCCTCAGCGCTCTTGAGTGTACACTTAAAGAACTTGGCTGGACCTTCAAGATAGGTTCTGGTATCGAGGCAGCTCTCAGCGTATTCTCTAAGTATTCGAATCTCTAATTTAACAACGCCTCAGAACTTTTTGCTCCATGCTTCATCGCTATATAGCATGCGCCTTCCACGCTAACAGCGCAAGGTCCTATAGGGTTTACAGGTGTACATGCATTATTGAAGAGGGGGCACTCCCAAGGATATATCAGTCCTCTGATGACGTCGGCACACCTACAACCCTTCGGGAAATACTCTTCAGCCGAAACCTCAACGTCAAATTTTTCTAAAGCATCGTAGTGCTCGAAGTCCTTCCTAAGTCTAAGTTTGGACATCGGTATAACGCCTATACCCCTCCAATCACCATCGCAAGGCTCAAATACCTCCAACATAATCCTCTTCGCTTTAACGTTGCCCTCTTTCTTAACGCTTCTTGTATACTCTATCTCAACGTCGCACCTGCCCTCTTTTATCTGTTCGAGTATCATGGCTAAAGAGGCCAAGACGTCCAATGGCTCAAAGCCGCTTATAACCATAGGCTTCCCATATCTTTTTGCTATAGGCTCATAAGGCTCTGAGCCTATAATCGTCGATACGTGGCCAGGACATATGAAGCCTCCTATAGCTAGATCGGGCCTCTTGAGTAGATGTTCCATGGCTGGTGGTATGAGCCTATGACTTACTATTAAGCTAAAGTTTTCAGGGACACCTTTAATTAGCTCTATAGCTGTCGTGGGAGCTGTAGTCTCAAAACCTATGGCAAAGTGTACAACTTCAACGTCAAGCTTCTTGGCTAAGTCTATTGAATCCGATATGCTGTAGACTATCCTGATGTCAGCCCCCTTAGCCTTAGCCTTCATAAGTGACATGCCCCCAACAGCGGGTACTCTGAACATGTCACCATAGGTTGTAAGTACTACTTTTTTAGAAATGGCAAGGTTTATGGCAGCTTGTATCTCAGTTACGCTAGTGACGCAGACCGGACACCCTGGACCCGCTCTAACCTCAAGTCCTCTAGGTAGTAGGCTTCTTAGCCCAAATCTCGATATGGTCCATTCATGGTTCGGCCGGGGACTAGCCCCGTGTACCGCATACATGCATTATTATCAAGCGATCTAGGGCTAGCTCCTTAAAGAGTTCGTGTAGACGCTTTGAAAGAGCCTTTGCGACCTTCTCGTCTCGAAAGGGCTCAGTTACCACACTCATAACTTGATGTAAGGTGAAGCATAAAAATTAACTTAACCATTCTTAGATATGGGCTCGTATGGTTAAGAAAGCCCTGGCAATAGGCGACTTTCACATACCAGAAAGAGCATACTGGATACCCGAAGAGCTGGAGAAGGAAATATTCAAGGAAGCCTATGATGTTGTATTCTGTAGTGGCGATTTAACAAGCGAAGACGTGATTTTGTGGCTTAAGAAACTGTCAAGAGAGGTCTACGTAGTTAAGGGCAACATGGACCATTTGAAGCTACCCACTTACTTGGTGGTAAACGTAGAGGATCTAAGGGTCGGGCTGTATCATGGATCTGGAGTACACCCTAGAGGCGACCTGTTTAAGCTGGCAGTTAAGGCTAAGCAACTAGGGGTCGAGATCTTAGTGACCGGTCATACCCACTATTCTAAGGTAGCTTTTCTAGATGAATTTGGGGTTGTCATAGTGAACCCTGGCTCAGCTACAGGGGTGTGGGGTGGCGATGAAAGAGCTTCGCTCATACCTAGCTTTGCAATCATGAGGATAAGCGGTAGGAACTTAGTTGTCGAGGTAAAGGAAATTGCAGAAACTAGAATTAAAGTAAACAAATTCGAGTTCCAACTATAGCTCTATGTCCATGGTCTTAGCTATCTCCTTCCAAAGTTTTAGGGTCTCTTCGGCCTCTTTTTGATCTAATACTTGTATGGCATAGCCTGTATGAACTAGAACGTAACTTCCCGGGGTTACCTCTTCATCGAGGAGAGTCAACATGACCTCTCTTCTAACGCCTCCAAAGTCTACAAGGGCTTTATCCCCTTTAACCGCAACTACCTTGCCTGGTACTGCTAAGCACATCGCAACAAGAAAAATAAATAGAATAACTTATAAGTATAACTGCCGACCTTCTGCCCTAAGAACGCGGGGTGCAACGATGCCGTTTCAGAAGGGCGATTTCATACTTGTGGACTATGTAATGAGAGTTAAGGATACTAATGAAATTATAGACTTGACGATAGAAGAAGTCGCAAAGAAAGAAAAGGCTTATCGAGAAGATGGGCTCTACGAACCTGCGCTGATAATCTTAGGCGAAGGATTGATATTAAAGGGCATAGAGGAAGAACTCTACAAAATGGAGGTAGGCGAAGGCCGAGCAATCGAGGTACCTCCTGACAAAGCCTTTGGGGAAAGGGATCCGAATAAAGTTAAGATAATCAATGCAAGGGAACTAACGAAGCGCGGAATAACTCCACGGGTGGGGGCTAAAGTCGAGCTAGACGATGGAGTAGCAGTAATAAGGAGGGCTGAGGGGGGAAGAGTAATTCTGGACTACAACCATCCACTAGCTGGTAGAACGATTGTTTGCGAAGTTAAGGTAGTGAAGAAAATCGAGGACCTCAAGGAGAAGATAAAAGAACTCGTCCACACAAGGATTAGAAGGGTGGACAAGGAAAAGTTTAAGATAGAGGTCTCGGACGACGGCATCTTGACGATAGAGGTACCGCCCGAAGCCTTTACCTACGAAGGTCTTCAATATGCTAAGAGGGGCATAGCAATTGATGTTGCTCGCTACATACCTGGGATAAACGTCGTGAGATTCGTAGAAACCTATAATCTAAGGCAGGCAAAAACTGAGAAAGGTGAAGAAAAGGCCGGACAGCAGGTAGCTGAGAAGAGCGGTGAAAATGTATAGTTGCTTCGTTGCACTTCAAAAAGAATTTTAACTAGTATGCATAAAAGCATTTTAGCGTTCTAAACCTTTCTCTACTAAGTTAACTACTATGTGGAGAAACATAGTCAATAAGTTCGAGGAAGCCCCTGCGAAGCTTAAGGTCGTCAGATTGCTTGTAGAGAGCGGTTTGAGAATAGGTAGTGATGGTAAGATATACTGTGGAGAAGTTGAGATACCCGACACAAAAATAGCGAGGGTCTTAGATGTCGACCGGAGAGTTGTTAGGGAAACAGTTAAGTACATAATGAAGGATGAAATCTTGCAGAAAGTATTTACACGACTAAAACCTGCAGGGGCATTGCTAAGGGATGTGGCAGCTCTTTTTGGCTATGGGGTCCTCGAAATTAGAGCTGAGCCAAGTGCTGTTGGAATAATAGCAGGTGTTGCACAAGCCTTGGCTAAGGCCAACATAAGCATAAGACAAATTCACGCTGAAGATCCCGAATTAAATCCAGATCCTAAGCTGATAGTGATAACAGAGAAACCTGTACCGGGCGACATTATCCAAGAAATATTGAAGGTACCTAACGTTAAGAGCGTAACTATAATTCAAGGTTAAGGTGGACTTCGTGGCTTTGAACAGGGATTTAGCTGAGAAGATCATTTACAGCATAGCTGATGGAATTAAGAGCTTCCAAAGAAGAATGGTAGTCCTCTGCGCCTCCGACGATCGCAAGATAGACGTTGCGGCCCAAATAGTCGATATGTACGTTGAGAATATCAATAGAACCCCTTCAATGTTATACGTCGTAGACTCCCTCAATGAAGGGGCTCCTGGAGTACAAGGGCTTAAGAAATTTTGTGAAGTTAGGAGAAATAAGCTCGATTTTAGAGCAATATCATATCTAGATACAGAGACGGTAATGGGTTTAACATTCGACATACTGATATTGGATGTCGTAGAGGAGCTTAGACCTAACGATCTTGGAAGGCTTATTGAAACAGTCAGAGGAGGAGGGCTTATAGTCTTATTAGCGCCATCGTTAAGTACTTGGATTACAAACGTTACTCGTTTCCAAAGGAAGCTATTGGTGCCGCCGTATACAACTGAGGATTTAAAGAGGTTATTTACTCGTAGATTCATAAGCAAGCTTAAGGAACATAGAGGAATTTGGGTGATAGATCTAGATACAGACCTCGTTAACTACAACAAGCCCGAAGAAGTAAAAGTCGCCGAAAGAAGGATAGAGTTGCCGTCGAGCTCTATCTTTCCGAAAGAACTCTACTTGATGTCAAGGACCGACGACCAGGTTAAGGCGCTATTGGCTATGGAGGCCTTTCTAAAGGAAAGGAAGTACGTTTTGGTCATAACTGCCAACAGAGGGAGAGGTAAGAGTGCTGTTTTAGGTTTAGGATTAGCCGGCCTTCTTTGTAGCACTAAGAATAGGTTTAACGTTGTAGTAACAGCTCCGTCGCTTTACAACGTCCAGGTACTCTTCGAGTTCCTTAAGAGCGCTCTCGAAAAGTTAGACTTAAAATATGAAGAAGATAAGAGACAAGAACTAGTAAGAGCCATATACACTCGGAAGGGTAAAGTGGAATATGAAGAACCTTACGAGGCTACCTTTGCAAGAGCTAAAATGGTTGTAGTTGACGAAGCGGCAGGTATACCCGTTCACTTACTCTTGAGGATTAAGAGGAACTTTAAGAGAGCTATCTTCTCTTCGACAGTTCATGGGTACGAAGGAGCTGGAAGGGGCTTTAGCGTGAGATTTCTGTCAGCCCTTCGTAGAGAAAGTACGACACCTTACCTCGAAATATTGTTAAGGGATCCGATAAGATATGCTCCCGAAGATCCCATTGAAGCATGGTTATATGATACACTCCTCCTCGACGCTGAGCCAGCAAAAATAGAGGGCGAACCAGTCTCCTTTATCTATGAAGACGCTGACTTAGAAAAATGGTTTACAGAAAAAGAGAATGAATTGAGGGAGTTTATAGGAATTTACGTCTTGGCCCATTACAGAAACAGGCCCGATGATGTTGCCTTGATAGGGGAAGCCCCCCATCATTTTGTGAGACTACTAAAGACCAACGATAATGCGATAGTGGTCGCCCTACACTTAGCCAAAGAAGGGGGACTAGAAGAAGAACTAATAGAGCAAATACTGGCTGGGTATGAGCCCTCCGGAAACGTTGTACCGTCATTGATCGTAAAGTATTACCCTCCATATAAATACTTTGCCGAATACATTGGCTGGAGGATAGTTAGGATAGCAGTGCACCCGCAACTCACAGGTAAGGGTCTAGGGAGTCTCGCACTTCACGAATTATGTGATGAAGCTATAAAAGCGGGAGTCGACTGGATTGGGGCCGGATTTGGCGCTACAAGGGAGCTGTTGAACTTCTGGATGAAGAACGATTTCATCCCTGTACACATAAGCCCAACTAGGAACCCAGCTTCAGGCGAGTTTAGCGTTTTAGTAATAAAGCCCATCAGTAGAAGAGCTAACAAGCTTATAGAGTCCATAAATGTGGACTTCAGGGAAAGACTTCTTGAAAGCATGTACGACGCGTACTTCGACCTCGAAGTCGATGTAGCAAGACTTCTACTTCACTCGCCCTACGGTAAAGGGGAAGCTGAGCTAAGCTTGTCTAAAAGTCAGAAGGCGAGGTTGAAGGCTTATGTTGAGGGTATCGTGACCTATGAGGCGGCTAACGATGCCATAGAAAGGCTTGTGAAGGCTCACTTCACGCTCAAGAATGATAGGAGGATTCATCTCGATGAAGATGAAGAAGCCCTTCTTATAGCTAAGTGCCTTCAGGGTAGGGGTTGGAGTGAGACGGCAAAGGTTTGCAATTTTCCTTCATCAAAAGTTAAAAGCGCAATACGTGGAATTGTAACGAGACTTTGGGAGGGCTATAGGGTTGAGGAAACTTAACTTCTCTAAGAAGTATAAAAAGAAGATTCAGGAAGGGCTTAAGAGACAAACGATAAGGCTGAATACGAGCCTGAAAGAAGGTGACGTTGTGGAGATAGTAAGCGGAGGAGAGGTTATAGGGATAGCGAGGATAACCAAGGTCGAAAAGAAGATGCTGGGAGACCTAACGGATGAAGACGCTAAGAAGGACGGCTTTGAGAATGTGACTCAACTATTTAAGGCCCTTCGAAAACATTACGGTAAGATAAGCAATAAGAAAGGAGTATGTATAATAGGCTTCGAAATGGAGGTGAAGGAAGAACATTAAACATCTCAGTGGCACTTTATTGAGCTTACTACATGTTCAAAAGTCTTAACGAGCATGTTTTCTTGCGATGGGTTCACTGAATAAGCGACAAGACACCTGTCGCTTTCATCACAATGAACGTAAAGAGCTTGAATGTTGCTTAAGAGCCAAGTCCTTGAAAAGAGGCTTACCTTCAACTTCGCTCTGACTCTGACTAGGACAGCTTCATGACCATTGACAATCAACTCTTTCTTTTCTAGAACTTCTAGCTCCTTAACTCCACTCTTGCTCTTAAATCCCTCAAGAACCTTCTCTACATGTTCTTCGGGGCTACTAAACTTCTTTCGGACCTCTTTGAGCGGAGACCAAGTCAACGTGAAAGAGTTCTCATCGACTCCGGACTTAAACGATACGACACCTCGCTCTCTCTTCAAGACCCTGACGTCTAGGTTCCAACCAGCAGGATACTCGACTGCCACCCCATAAGCGGCAAACATTTCATATTTTTGATCCTCCTCCATACCTATCCATTACTGTTTAAACGTTTCTGCCTTAAAAAGGGGTTGGTTTTAACTGGAATGACAAAGAAACATTTTGAATAGCGCCGGGGGCGGGATTCGAACCCGCGTGCCCCCGAGGGGCACCGGCTTTCTAGCCTCAATCTTACATACGAGATCTCGAGGCCGGCGCTTTGACCACTCAGCCACCCCGGCTCGTTGGAGTTTAATTTCTATGAGGAGGTTTATATTTCTAAAGCGTAGGAGGGAGTTTGTATTGAAAGGCCTCTTTAGCACTAGTGGCATTAGAGGAGTTTACCCGCGTGAGTTATCCCCCTTACTTGCATTTAAGTTGGGTTGCGTTCTAGCCAACGTTTTCGGAGATAACAGCGTCGTTGGCTTAGATTGTAGGCTTTCATCGCCCGTTCTAGAGCATGCTTTATTGTCAGGACTCTTGTACTCCGGTTGCACCATAAAGCGGATAGGGCTCGCTCCTTTACCGGTTGTAGCTTATTCAGTTAAGGAGTGTGATGCTAAGTTCGGCGTAATGATAACGGCGAGCCACAATCCTCCCGAGTACAACGGATTTAAGATATTCCGAGATGGTGGATGGGAGCTTATGCCGGAGGACGAGGTAGTTATAGAAGAGAAACTCTCAAAGGACATTCAAGTCTCAGCCTCGTGGAACAACGTTGGTTTATGCATCGATTACAAGAAAGCTTTAGATGACTACATAGACGGTGTACTCGATTTCTTAATGATAGATGATTTAAAACCATTTTCTCAAGACTTTAAGGTCGTAGTTGATTGCTGTAATGGTCCTGCGGCCTTCGTAACTCCGACGATATTGTCGCGGATGGGAGTAAGAACCATAGCTGTAAACGCAAATATCGATGGCCTCTTCCCAGGTAGACCTCCTGAGCCTAGACCAGATGTGTTGGCAAGTCTAGGATACTTCGCAAATAGCATAGGAGTACGCATGGCGTTCGCCCACGATGGTGACGCCGATAGAGTAGCGGTAATAGATGAGGGTGGAAACTTCGTGACCAACGACAGGATAATAGCCTACATGGCCAAGAGGGCCCTAGAACGTGGCGAAGGCAAACTTGTCATTACTACCATTGACACGTCAAGATGTATTGATGAGGTCGTTGAAAGGTATGGTGGGGGAGTTGTCAGGACTAAGCTCGGGAAAATTCATGTTGAGCTTAGGAATCGTTATAACGTAGCCCTGGCAGCTGAACCTTGGAAGATAGTTAAT
Source organism: Candidatus Nezhaarchaeales archaeon (assembly GCA_038887515.1). GTDB lineage: Archaea > Thermoproteota > Methanomethylicia > Nezhaarchaeales > WYZ-LMO8 > WYZ-LMO8. The sequence goes on from JAWAKK010000003.1 coordinate 19,061, forward strand.
CCTCGTTGGGGTCCCTGGGCTGACGGTATATTGGCAGCAGCCACGCTAGTTAAAGATGCCATAGACTCTGGAAAGGGCCTGAGCCATCTTCTATCGGATATACCAAATTATCCTCAAGTCAGAGAAAGCTATCCGTGTAGTGGGGAGAAGAAATTAGAAGCGATGAAGATAATTAACGAGGAGTTGGAAGGCGCGATTGGCGAGGTAGACGAAGTTTGGAGGTATGACGGTATAAGGGTCAATTGTAAAGATGGCGCTTGGATTTTAATTAGAGCATCGGGGACAGAGCCTAAGATAAGGCTCTACGCTGAAGCTAAGAGTGCTGACAGGCTTAGGGACCTAGTTGAGAGAGGAAGGAGAATAGTTTTCAAAGCCATCAAGTCTTAACTACTAGATCCGCTATGTCTACGCTTATTTCTCCAATTATTCGTAGGCTCGTTATTATTGAATTTACGTGAAATGCTATCTTTGTAGGAAGTTTAAATGTTTTTGCGCTGATCTCATCGGCTAGGCTCCTCATCTTATTGCTAAGATCTATCACCTGTGTTGCAAGATCGTAATCGACTTTCATGAAGGCCCTAAAGGACTCACAATGCATCTTATCAACTAGAGAACTTAGCTCGATTATGCCCGGCTCTATTTCAAGCTTTGACTCGCAGGGCAATAGCCTTATCGTGCTGGTAGCTATCGACACCGCTTCGTCGCCCACGCTTTCGATGGACTTAGCGGCAAGCCTATAGTCCAGGCATTCGTAAAGCTTTATTCCGGCTCTCTCCGCCAGCCTAGGATTCCTTATAATCGTTCGTAGTTGCCTAACTATCAAGAAGTATATCCTATTTAGGTCCTCATCTCTCTTAACGACGCTTTGAGCCAACTCTACGTCCCGCTCTATTAGCGCTTTTATGGAGTCTCCGTGCATCTGTTGCGCTATAACGTCGGCCCTCTTAAACAGGGTTTTAATAGGTACTGCTAGCGGCGATAAAAGACATTGTAAGACTATTTCACTAGCCTTTTCTTCGATTACCTCGACCCCTATCAACGGGGCTACGGCCCTTTTTATCCTCTCTTTGTTCTCTAGCGTTAACTTAGACTTAGATGTAACCCTGATAATATCGTAACCCATGAGGTATCGGCCAAGTATATCTCTCTCAAGAGTCTCTCCATACTCTATGTTTGCCTCGCTAACCTTCTCACCTTCATTTTCGACTTCAGCTCGCATCCTTATAGTTAAGGAGCCGTTATCAAGTTCCTCTACGACCACTTGATCTCCGCCTTTTAGGTTCATCTTCAAGGCCCAGCTCTTAGGAATTGCAAGTAAGAAGCTTCCGCCCTTGGTCTTTAGCACCTTCCTAAGATACGTTATAGGCATTTTGCAGGCACCCTAATAAACTCCAGTACAATAATCCTACTTTTAACCCTAATTTATATCAAGAATCGCCCTAGAAACTGTCTTAGCTATTCTATTAGCTATTCTTAGAGGTTCAGGTGTCCTCCCTATCACGGTGACCCTTTTAAGAGCTTCAATGGCCTTCTCAACTTCTATACCCACAATCTCTAAGAAAACAGCCTTCTCTTTCGGATTAAGCTTTGTCTCATATATAGGGCTTACAGAAGCAAGCTTTTCAAATATTCGGTAACGTATCTCCCAATCATCGAAGTGCTTCTTCAATGCGTTTAGAACTGCCTCGTTATCTGGCTTCTCCGTTGTAACGACAACCACGGGGGTACCAAGATCTTCATGAAGTGCGATAGGATCTATGATGTTGAATCCCCCAAATGTCACGCCACCTAGCACTATCATATTCAATGGACGCAACCGCTTAGCTACATCTAACAGTTTATTCATCGCATCTAGACCGTCGACGTCTATCAACCTCAAAGAGACAGCTTCTACCCTTAAGCCTATGGTCAACACTGCACATAGGATAGTTTTGCCTTTTCCTTGGAACCTATGAGGTGAAAAGGAGCCATCCTCTACTCCGAGCAATCTAGCTTTACTCATCATTCTACACGCTATCGACTAGTATAATTGAAGATAACATCATATCGCTTTTTAAGCCTTCTAACAGGGCCCTTTCACTTATCGCTAACTTAACGATCTTCGTCCTTCCGTACCTTCCCTTACTAGTTACCCTAGCATTAACAATCCCAAGCATGTCTAGATCGTTTATTATATCGCTTACCCGCCTCTGCGTTAATTCGTCTATCAATAGTTTCCTACATAGATTCTTGTAAGTATCATATATCTCACCAGTAGTAGCTTCACCCTTTCTTCTCTTCACAAGGTAAACAGCTAGGGCTACGAGCTTTGTGTGTAGGGGCATCGATTTTACAACTTCGACCGCTCTATCCTTCTCTATCTCTTTATAGGCCTTCCTAACGTGGTCCTCGAGAACCTTAGGAGTACCCTCTCTTTCAGCTATCTCGCCGGCTACTCTGAGAAGATCTAAGGCCCTCCTAGCATCTCCATGCTCACGAGCAGCTAGAGTAGCACATAAAGGTATTACAGCTTCGTCGAGGATGCCATCATAAAAGGCCATCTTAGCCCTTTCAGCTAATATATCGGCTAACTCCTCTGTCGTGTATGGTCGGAAAATTAACTCTTCCTCGCTTAAACTGCTTTTAACTCTAGGGTCTAGGTACTCAACAAAGTTCAAGTCGTTCGTTATCCCTATTATGGAAACCCTAGCGTTATGTAGATCCGGGTTTATTCTTGTAAGCTTGTAGAGAACGTCATCTCCACTAGCTTTGACTAGGAAGTCTACTTCATCTAAGACTGCAAAGAGAAGAATTCTATCCCTATCGAGAGACCTAATGAACCTCCTAAATAGTTCGGCTGTCGAGAGCCCCGTAAAAGGTACTTTCTCATTTAAATAGCTACATAAACTGAAGAGGACTCTGTAACTGGTGTTTTCGTTTCGACAGTTTATGTAAGCAATCTTCAATCTTAAATCTTGAGAGTAACTCCTAGCGTACACATCTATCTTCCTTAAAACATACTTTGTTACGGCAGTTTTACCGGTCCCCGGGAGACCGTATATGAAGACGTTTGACGGCCTAGCCCCTTTAACCGCTGGGGCCAATATCTTAGCGAGCTTATCTATTTCCTCTTCCCTGTGTGGGAGGGTTTCAGGAACATAGTCTGGCCTAAGCTTCTCTCTATCCTTAAAAATCCTCGCTGACATTACCTTATGTATTATTTCGTCGATAGACAATATTGACACCACAGTCGTAAACAAAAGTGGATAGCATTAAGGTATGTATATTAACGCCTTAATAACCCTTAGTACAAAGATCCATCCTCGCAGAGTAACACTCTAAAGTTATAGAACGCTCGTCATATCCATAGGTCGTGTGTGAACAATTCATTGCCTCCAATTTTTCAGGCCCTCCTTGAGTCGACACATACCGCATAACTCTTTCTTTGATGGCATACCACATTTTAAACAACTTCTCCAATTAATGGTCGTCGGAACTAGTGAGCTCGATAGCAACGGTGACACCCTCTTGACGTGGCTCTTAAGGAATGTGTGTTTAAAAGCTGGGTACATGGACTCTATGAACTCCATAAGCTTCTTTCTCTTATTCAACTTGGACTCACGACCTAAAGAACACTGAATAGAAGCGTAGGGCAACGATTTAATATCTACATAAAGCTTAAGCTCAAAGTCCGTTAATTCAATGAGGGGCTTTATCCTAGGTATTGCCTTAGGGTGTATTAACTTAGTAACCGGCTGGAACTTCAAAGCTTCAAGCAAGTCCCCTCTAACGTAAAGGTCCCATAGAATTGCAACCGCGTCGTCTAGGTTATGACCTGTAGCTATTTTAGTAACGCCATAAGCTAGACCATAGTAATTCAAGATGTACCGCCTAACTAAACCGCAAAGCGAACATATCTTTCGATGCCTTAATGCTAGCGCATCCAATCTATAACCTAGAAGGCTCTCTAAATCTACTATCTTGAGCTCAACGTTCTCGCATTTTGCCAACTCTTCGGCTTTATTTCGACACTCTTCAGAAAAACCTGCAATGCCTAAATCTACGTGTAAGCATACAACTTCAACTTCAGGTACAACCTTCTTAGTTAGATGTAGTAGCGCTGCACTATCCTTGCCCCCAGATACGGCTACTAGGATCTTATCGTACTTCTCTATCATGCGGTATTCATTGATGGTTCTCAAGACCTTACGCTCGACGAACTTAACAAAGCAACTTTCACATAAGCTAAGTCTCGCATAATTAAGTCTGACCTTAGCCTTCTCTACATGACAGTGTCCACAAACCCCTAAACTTTTTGATGTTGCTTCCTTCTTCATAAAATACAATAGCTATACTTCGTCCAAGTCATTAAGCTTTTCTTAACATTGGTAATTATAGCTGAGGGTAACGCGTTACATTAACGAGAAGTTCTTAGAGGTGATAGGCTTGAACATCTACGAATGTAGACCATAAATTTTCTATTAAAAGACTTGAATCATGGGATAATGGACCGGGCGGGACTTGAACCCGCGACCTCCCGCATGCCAAGCGGGCGATCCACCAGGCTGATCTACCGGCCCCCGCCATAATTATTAGGGGGCTGGGTATTAATGTTTCCATAGATTAACGATGTTAGATGAGACGATATGCTCTATTCAGCGGTTTATTCTGCCAAGAATATTTTCTAATTCGACTTGACCTACCAAATCCACAAGCAGCACAGTAATGCTTCTTTTTGTTGTACGCCCTCCTACCACATCTTCTACACTTAATGTGTGTTGCTCCTTTATTCATCTTTCCAAAAGATGTAGTGCCCTTAACCACTAGCTTAACCTCCGTCACTTAGATACGGGGCTTATCAAAACTATGCTGTCGCCCCTAATTAGTATTAAGCCATGCTTTTTTGATTCTCCGTCTTGCTTTATCTCTTCGGCGTCTTCTAGGACTATGTTGAGGTGTTGATCATAACTTCTCAATTTGCCTCGAAATTCTTTACCTCCCTTCAGCCTAACGAATATCTGGTTGCCTATAGACGAAGACAATATTGCTAATGTTGCTTCAGACATAATGACCCAACCGAATGGAGTCTTTTCCGCTTTTGCTTATAAGGATATACACGCTATGTATTTAAACCTTAGCAGTTAGTTGTTTAAGGTGATGATTAATGCCAAAAATACGCATGCATATTTTAAGCAAAAGCGAGGCTAAAGAAGTTGCATCTATGATTTCGAAGAATTTTAGGTTCAAGGTCCCTCTAGATCATAAGTCCAAGTGGGAAATCATCGAATTAGGAGGAGAACTCGTATATTTAGTGAACGGTATGCCGATGGTCATAGAGTCTTCGGGCAAGCTAGTACCATTCCTAAAGGCGCTAATTGATGGATTAATTGAGCTCCCTAAGATTATCGTTGACATGGGAGCAGTTAAGCACATAGTTAATGGAGCTGATGTTATGGTCCCAGGCATAGTGAAGATCGAGGGGGACTTTAATAAAGAGGACTTAGTCGTAGTAGTCGACGAAAGATACAGTAAACCTCTATGCGTAGGCATCGCGCTACTTAGTAAAACGGAGATAGCGAGCTTGTCGAAAGGGAAAGTTGTGAAAAATATACACTACGTGGGCGATAAAATTTGGAAGGCGATAAAAGATTTAGGCTTGATATGATTAGATGCTTTACTCATTGAATCTTGAGGGAATCTAGGTAGTCGGGCGCTTCAGTAGGTACTTTATAGGTCCTCTCTATGCTTGAAGCTAAGCCCATAATCTTTTCGCTCTCCCCGTGACACAAAATTATTCTACGAGGTTTCGGCGAAACCCTTTCCACAAACCTTAACAGTTGTCTCCTGTCACTGTGACCACTAAATCCCTCACATGTATGAACTTCCATATTTATCCTGACGCTTACGGGCTTACCATCGACATAATCGACGACTACTTCCTTAGCGCCCTCTTGCACTACTCTGCCGAGTGTCCCCTCAACTTGGTAAGAAACGAAGATGAGAGAATTTCTTTCATCCTCAGCCATAAGCTTAAAGTACTCTAGTGCGGGCCCCGCGTTTAACATACCTGACGTTGCCAATATTATGCACGGTTCGCCCTCAACCACGTCTAGGCGCTCTCGACCTTTGGACAACGTTACGAAGTTTTCGGCTAGGAATGGATTTACATCTTCATAGAATATTTTGTCTCTAATCTCTTTGGCTAGGCTTTCTGGGTACGCGGTATGTATAGCCGTCGATTCCTGTATCATGCCTTCAATGTATATCGGGACTGAGGGGATAAGCTTCTTATCGACTGCGTCAGCCAAGACCAGCATTATCTCTTGGGCCCTACCTACAGCCAAAACTGGGATTAAGGCTTTACCTCCGCGCGCAAGAGTTCTACTTATTATCTCTATGAGTTTTGCTTCCGTCTCTTCTCTTGAAGGCATTACATCGTTAGGGCCACCATACGTTGATTCCATAATTAGTGTTTCAAGCCTAGGGAATACATATGTCGCTGTTTCAAGTAGCCTCGTCCTACCGTACTTGAAGTCGCCGGTGTATACTATATTGTGGAGCCCCTCGCCTATATGTAGGTGGGCCATTGACGAGCCGAGAATGTGGCCAGCGTTGTGAAGTGTTAGCTTCACGCTAGGAGCTATATCCGTAACCTCGCCGTGGTTTAGTGTAATGGTGTGAAGGAGAGCCATTTTTACGTCCCTAATCCCATATATAGGTGTTCTTCCTTCCTTATCGGCTACGTCTAGGTAGTCCTTTAATATCAGTGCCATGAGCATCTTTGTCGGTTCGCTACAGTAGACTGGTCCTCGATAACCATACTTAAAAAGTAGGGGTAAAGCACCACAGTGATCCAAGTGTGCGTGAGTTATTACTACCGCGCTCAAGGAATCTATATCGAAATCTTCGACCCAAAAAGCTGGAAACTCATTTATATAATCCTTAGTACCGGGCTTGACCCCGCAGTCGAGTAGGATCTTGTCCTCTCCTATTTCAACAAGTATCGCAGAGCGCCCGACCTCTTTAAAGCCTCCTAAACCCGTTATCCTTACGCTGTCTATTCTATAAAGTAGGGGTCTATGAATCCTCCTCCCAGTCTCTCTCAGCATTTTCAGTCTGTAGCTACTATTCTTGTGCATTAACATCGATACTGACTCAATAAACCTAGATTTCAACGGGGGTGTCCTGATGGGTATGGGTCTCCATAATGTATGTGCAAGTAGTTGCTTAAGCAGTGAGCTATTCTTTCCTATCACAATGCCGGGCTTCTTAGCTTCTATAATCATTTCGCCCATAACGTCGTCAAAATACACGTTTGTTATACCAGCTTCGGGTGGAACCAACTCGTAAACTATCCTCTTAGCCTCTTCCTTATCTTTTCTAACTTCCGGATCAGGCCTCAAGACTATCCTTTTTCTTAGGGTCTTAGCGGCGACCTTGATGACGCCCCCATTTGATAGTAGGACCGCTGGGTTCTTAACATAAACTGCTATCTCGGGCCCCTCGAATTCTATCCTACTTATTCCTGCTTCTGACGGTATACTCTTTAATATTCCCTCTTTAATCGAAGCCAAATGATTTACTTGTACCAAGACCCCCTACCTTCCGTCTTAACGGAGATGCAGCTTTCCGTCAAAGTTTCTCAAGCTTTTCTTGAGGAATTTCTTCGACGCCCTCCTTAGTTATAGCCACAACATCAAATCCTTCACCAGACCCAGGATCCCATTTCATGGCGGCCTTTATGGCTTCGATGGCTATTGGTATCGCCTCTTTAACCTTTATGTCGCCTCTATATCGAGATTCGAGAATCGCTAAAGCTAATGGTGAGCCTGAACCGGTCGCTATATATTTTTCTTCAGTTAAAGTCCCGAAGAAATCTATGTTAAACATTCTTGGGCCTTCATGATCTATACCGGCTACTATGACTTGGACTATGTACGGGAAGAACCTTGAAGAGGAGAAAATAACGTTAGACATCAGGTTTGCTACCGCTCTGACTGATGGGGCTTGCTTTGTAACGACCTTTAGGTACTTTACCTGAGCTCTTATGCTATCAACAAGCATCTGCGCATCAGCTACTACGCCAGCTATTGTAGCATAGATTGCATCGTCTATCTGGAGAATCTTTCTACCCCTCTTATTGGCGATGTAGAACCCTGACGTCACGCGCCTATCGGTTGCTAGCAATATTCCGTCAGCACATCTTATCCCTACTGTCGTAGTTCCCTTAAATAAGGGTCTTTCCATTTCTCTCATAATTGACATCTGCTGGCACACCACAAAGCGGATAACTTTCTAAAACGTATTAGTTGGTAGAATGCTACTGTGCGAACAACAAGAGAGTATACATATTTAAAAGTTTTACTGAAACTGTCAGGGGATAATCTTGTTAGATCCTCATGACATAGAACTCCCAAGGAGAATTCTGATAGGCAAAGGGGTCATTAAGAATGTCGGTGATGTAGCTAGGTCTCTTGGACTTTCGGGTAAAGCTTACGTCTTATTGGGAAGGACTGGGCGCAACCTTGTAAGAGAAAGTGTACTAAACTCTCTTTCAGCCTATGGGTTCGACGTAGTCGATGGTAACGTTAAAGAAGATGATGAGCTTCTTAACGAGGTGTTAAAGGCTAGACCCAATTTCGTAGTCTCAGTAGGTGGCGGAATGACCATAGACTTAGGTAAGTACGCGGCCTTTAAGTTGGGCGTCCCGTTTATAAGCGTCCCAACCGCGGCTTCTCACGATGGTATAGCTTCGCCTATGGTGTCCTTGAAGAGTCTTAAGTCTCCCTATTCGATCAAGACAAAGCCACCTATGGCCGTCATAGCCGACGTAAGTGTAGTCATGGACGCACCTCACAAGCTTTTAGCAAGTGGTTGTGGAGATGTACTAGCTAAGCTTACAGCGGTTAGAGACTGGAAGTTGGCCCATATATTAAAGAACGAATACTACGGCGAGTACGCGGCATCTCTTGCCGAGATGTCTGCCATGCTGGTCATGAAACATGCTAAACTCATAGGGGCTCACAAGGAAGAGGGTGTGAGGGTCGTCATCGAAGCTTTGGTTTCTTGCGGGGTAGCTATGTGCATAGCGGGTTCTTCAAGGCCTTGTTCTGGCTCTGAACATATGTTCTCGCACGCGTTAGATATGATAGCACCTAAGCCGGCTCTTCACGGCGAACAGTGCGGTATAGGAACCATAATGATGGCCTATATTCATGGAATGAAGTGGAAGAAGATCAAGAAAGTATTAAAGACTATAGGAGCTCCCACTACAGCAAAAGAGCTAGGCATAGATGACGAATACATAGTAAGAGCGCTTGTTGAAGCGCACAAGATTAGGCCTAGGTACACTATCCTTGGTGATACTGGACTGACTTGGGAAGCTGCTATGAGGATTGCTAAGGATACGGGGGTTATTGATTGAGCCAAGAACCAATAATAACTCTCGTGGGGGAATTACAAGCTAAGCCCGGGTTTAAGTTCGTCTTTAAGGGGGCTACGGATGTATGTACCCTATGCAAGTTAAAAGAGGTATGTGTAATGAAGCTGGAGCCGGGCATCATGTATAAAGTCGTTGAGACTTTAAAGAAGAGGCATAAGTGTCCTCTAAGAGAAGGTTCGGTCGTAGTAGTTCGAGTAGTAGAGACCGAAGTGGACGCTCTCATTGACGCGAAGGTAGCCGTAGAGGATGCTATATTAACGTTAAGGCGAAAGTCCTGCAATAATCGTAATTGCAAGTTATGGAGTTTATGTCAAAACGATTACGTAAAAGACGGAGAAAAGTATAGGGTTTTAAAAGTTTGGGAAGAAAGCGTTACTTGTGATGGAAAGAAGATGGTAAGGGTAACGCTGGTTAGAGTAAAGGGTTAATCGAGCATCGCGTCATTAAGCGTCGAAGTACAAGAAGAATTCGTAGGGATGAGGTCTTATAGACACTTGAATATAGTTTTCTCTCACTATTTCTACATGCTTCTCTAAGATTTCGTTAGTAAATATGGGCTTTAGGTACTCCATGTCTGAGAGCAGTTCTTCTACAGCTTCCTTGAGACTTCCGGGCAACTCTTTAATGCCAAGAGCTCTTCTCCTCTCAGGAGATAATAAGTAAATGTTCTCGTCTACAGGATCTCCAGGATCTATCTTCTTCTTTATTCCATCTAAGCCAGCTGCCAGAATGGCTGCAAAACATAAGTAGGGGTTTGAAGAGGGGTCTGGGGGCCTGTATTCTATTCTCTTACTTACCGAAGCCTTCAAGCCCTTCCTGTAGTATGCTGGTACTCTTATACATGCCGATCTATTAGCCCTACTCCAAGCTATATATACGGGGGCCTCATAGCCAGGTACAAGCCTCTTGTACGAGTTGGTTGTAGGGTTTGTGATGGCTGCTAGAGACCTCGCGTGATCCATAAGCCCTCCAATGAAATACCTACCGGTTTGACTTAGTTCTGCGTAGTCGTCGCTGGGGTCGTAGAAGGCGTTGCCTTCATTGTTCCATAAACTTACGTTTACATGCATTCCAGAAGCGTTATCACCAAATATTGGTTTTGGCATGAAAGTTGCTATGAGACCCATGGTCTTTGCTACATTCTTGACCACGAACTTATACGTCATAACATTGTCAGCCATGTTGGTTAGCGTATCTCTGTACATGGTTATCTCACATTGTCCTGCTGTTGCAACTTCATGGTGGTGAGCATCACTCAAAATTCCGAAATACTCCTCGAGGGTTTTTACGCATTTACACCTAAATTCCATCAAAGTATCCTGTGGCGGGATTGAAAAATAACCATCTTTAAACCTTATAGGATAGCCTACTTGCACCTCGGTATTCCAAGGAGCCTCTTCAGACATCAGGTAGTACGATTGACCCTTATACGAATCGAGCACGTCCCATTCAACTCTTTTGAAGACAAAAAATTCCACTTCGGGACCCCAATAGGACGTCGTAAATCCCTCATTCTTCAAGAACTCCTCAGCCCTTTGAGCTATATACCTTGGATCCCTTTCAAGTCTTCCACGACTAAATCCCCAGTATACGTTACAGATGAGGCGAGCCGTCTTTAATTCTCCACTAGACCAAGGTATAACAGCATACGTGTTCGGGTCGGGTTTCAACAACATGTCAGAGTCTTGGACTTCAGCAAACCCTTTTATTGATGATCCGTCCAGTTTAGATAGCCCTTCGCTAAAGACCTCTTCGTTTATCTCTCTCCTAGGCACAGTAACGTGGTAAAATTTGCCAGTTAAACCTGTGAATTGAAGATCAACAAATTTTATATTATCGCTACTTAGTAGCTCTAAGACTTCTTGAACATTCCTTGTAACTTGCTCGCAAGATCCGTCGTCTCTTATTTTGAACGGCAACTCTATAACCCTCCCAATATCTCACATCTCTCTTAATGAGTCTTTATAAGCTTTGCTAATTTTAACACTTGATAAGATCTATTCATAAATTACTAGGCAATAGTTTAAGTTAAGTGACGATAATTTATACTTTCAACTAGTATTTAATAATGTTTGTTAAACATATGTTTAACAAACATTATTAAACTACCATGGTGGCAACTTTAGAGAGTTTTAGAGAACGCCTTTTATGTTTCGCTTACAATAACTTCGACCGTGTATCAGGGTCTAGAAGTCAAAGTAATCTCACTCGATGTTGCCGGAACCCTCGTTAGCGATAGCTTCATAGATTATTTTTGGCTTGAACTGATACCACAACTATTCGCAGAAAGGCATGGTGTAACTCTCGAGGAATCCAAGCGCTTCGTTTATTCAAGCTACGATAAGATCGGTAGGAATGATTTGAGGTGGTACCTTCCTAGCTTCTGGTTCAAGTCATTCGACTTAAATCTAAGTGTTTCTGAAGCCCTCAACTCTATTCGTGATAAGGTAGAAGTTTACTCGGACGTTAGGAAGGCCTTAGTAAAGTTGTCGAGTAAGCGCGATCTTGTCATCTCAAGTAACTTAAGTAAAGATTTCATAGACGTAGCTTTGGAGGCTATAGGCTTCCGCAACTTTAAGGCTATTTTCTCTTGCGTCACCGATCTAGGTCTCATAGGCAAGACTCCAGAATTCTACACTTTCATCCTAAAAAGGTTAGGAGTTCCTCCTAGAGCTGTGCTTCACGTAGGTGATGATCCCATTAAGGACTACGAAAACCCGATCAGAGTTGGCATGAAAGCCATCCTCATAAAGAGGAGTGGGAATGCTACTTACCCTTACGTGAGGGATTTAATGGAACTCCTAAACATTTTAGACACGTCACCTTGATACCATCTTAAATGCTGGAGACGTTATCCTCTCACTCTTACATTTAGGACACCTGCTAGGCTTTTTCGGCTTATCGAGATTAGTAAAGATAAAGCCGCATTGCTTACAAGATGGAGGGATCATCGCCAAGACTTCGTTGCCTTGAGCTCTAACGGTCTTAGCTACGTGCCTTAAGTGTTCGTACACATCTTTAGGTTTAAGGTTCTTTAAGTCGAGTAGAATAATTATATCCTCCACTGTAAGAGGCTCTTTGCGACTTTTCAAAAGTCTTACTATTCTTTCTCTGATAGTCTCGTCGAGGCTCATTGTTTTCACTATAAGACCTATCTGGAGAGCCAAGATTTAGTTATTAATTGTATTTTGGATATAGATCGTAGTCTATGTTTAAATGTCCCTTAACACTTTTACGTTTTGAAATATTAAGAAAATTTAATAATTGAAAAGATCTCTCGAAGTTTGGAATACAACAACGCTTAGAAAGAAGTAAGGGTGATCACTTGATATCAGGTCTTTTACCAATACTACTATTTTTAACATCATTCTCTACAGGTTTTTTAGGAGCTATATTCGGCATCGGTGGTGGGGTTGTACTCATCCCTGTACTCTCAGTTTTCTTGGGGATGCCGATCAAAAAGGTAATAGCGGCAAGCCTTATATGTGCAGTTGCTACGAGTGTTGCTAGCACCCGAAATTACTTATCTCAAGAGCTAGTAAATTTACGCTTAGCCCTCTTCTTAGAAAGTAGTGCAATGGTTGGATCACTTCTTGGGGTCTTCTTAGCAGTTATTGCGCCTTCAAGCGTGCTATACATAGTTTTGGGGTTGGTGTTGCTGATGATAGCTATAATCCAATTCAGGGGTTATCGAGCTGAAGACGACTTAGAAGTCGGTGGTTCGATTAAGAAATCTAAAGATCCCTTAGCCGAGAAATTGAAGCTTGCACCTGAATATTACAATTCCAGTATCAGCAACCTAATAGGGTACGATGTCGTCAACAGTCGACTAGGGTTAATGGCATCTTTACTGGCTGGAATGCTGTCGAGCAGTGTTGGCTTAGGAGGTGGGGCCCTCAAGGTTCCAATAATGAATAAAATCATGAAGGTCCCAATGAAGGTCTCAATTGCTACTAGCACATTTATGGTAGGGTTAACGAGCTCTGTAGGTGTCATAGCTTACTTCTCGTCAGGATTATTAGACTTAAGTATCGTACCCATAATGGTATTAGGCATCACGCTAGGCTCGACAACGGGCACAAAAGTTATGACTAGGTTAAGAAGTTCAAAGCTCGCTTTAGCCTTCGGACTTCTACTAATTTACCTATCTTATATGGCTTTTAGCGAGGGATTTGAGCTAATATTTAACGGTTAGACGTGAGAATCATGATTAATGAAAAGCTTCTAAAAAAGTTTTTAAATATAGGTATTACGATTAGCGTTGCAATCTTCGCTTTAAGCTACGTCATGAGTATATTCGAATATAAGTCGTTTAGTAGCTTTACATCACTTCTCGCCACGTTCATGCTCGTCTTCACACCTTTAGCAGTGGTTTTAGCTATAGCTGTAGAGATGGCAAGAAAGAAGGACTTCAATGGATTATTTATGTCCGTCCTAGTAATAGTCGTCATAGCTATCTCCATAGTAATGGCATACCTTAAGTAGCACACCCCTTAAGGGGTAAGAGACCTCCTTGTCCGTCATAGTAGGAATATACAGTTAAATTAGTGCGGGGGGTGGGATTTGAACCCACGAAGGCCTACGCCAGCAGGTCCTGAACCTGCCGCCTTTGACCTAGCTCGGCCACCCCCGCTCCTTGCAGTACCAAGTTTATCGTGAGCATTATAAGCTTGCTTTAGGCATCTTTGTGGTTAAAATTTATTATCCAAGATGTTTTTATTTCTGTCTTCTTAAAAGTTGAGGTAAGGTGATTAGATCAATGGAGGTTAGGTACTGGGAGCCGCACATTGAGACTGCTCCTAAGAAAGTTATTCAAAAGGTACAGTTAAAGAGACTGAAGCACATGATCGACTACGTGTATTGGAAAAGCCCCTTCTACGGTCGCAAGTTTAGAGAGGTTGGACTGCATCCTTCAGATGTAAATGATTTAGATGACATACGTAAATTCCCCTTTACAACGAAGGATGACCTTAGGAACCATGGCTATCCACATGGTGGCGACTTTCTTTGCGTCCCTAGAGAGAAGGTAGTCTGCTGGCATATGAGCTCTGGAACTACGGGCATCCCAATTTTAGGTGGTTACACTAGGCACGACTACGATACTTGGATGAATTTAATGGCACGTTGCTACACAGCCGCTGGGGTTGGACCCGGCGATGTCGTAATGAACCTCTACGGTTACGGCCTATTTACTGGCGGCCTGGGGTTCCACGAGAGCGCTTTTCTCGTAGGCGCTACCGTCATACCTTGGGGTACGGGTAGGACGCAAGCTCTAATTAAGAGCCTAATAGACTTTAAAGCCACGGCCATGACCGGCACTCCAAGCTACCAGTATTACATAGCTAGCTTGATTAAAGATATGGGAATAGACGTTGAAAAAGACCTCTCTCTAAGGATCACAATCCCGGGAGCCGAAATGTGGACTGAAGAAATGAGGAAGAGAATTGAAGATTGGCTTGGACTTAAAGCTAAAGGTGGAGGCGCTCGAGACGTTTACGGTGCAACTGAGCTCTGTGGCCCAGGTGCAGGGCAGGAATGTGTCTACGAGAAGGGCTTCCACTTCTGGGTAGACCACTTCTTATTAGAGATAGTCGACCCGAAGAGCGGCGAACCTGTTGAAGCTGGCGAAGAGGGTGAAGTAGTATTTACCCACTTAGTCAAGGAGGCCACCCCTCTCGTCAGGTATAGAATGGGGGACATAACCGTATTAGACGACGAACCTTGCGAATGCGGCAGGATAGCATTTCCTAGATGTCTTAGGGTTAGGGCTAGGGTCGATGACGTGATTCACTTTAAGGGCATCAAGATAGTTCCATCGATGATTCAGGAAACTATATTAAAACATAAGGAAGTTATTGAGTACCAGGTGGTCATAGATAAAACTAAGTTGCCCTACGACTTCATAGTCAAGATTGAGGTATCGAAAAACCAGCAAACGCCAACCTTAATAGGAAAGCTCCTCAGCGAATTCAAGAACAACTTGTTCATAGAGCCTAAGATAGAAATTGTAGAACCAGGAACGTTACCTAGATTCGAAGGCAAGTCTAAGAGGATCATAGTTAAGGAGTGAGAAATTATGTCTCAAGAGAGAACTAGTAGTTTATCTAGGATCTCGAAGCTCATAGAGGAACTCGATGCAAAGATCTTCGAAGCTCTAGAGGAGGCTCGACAAGCAGAATTAGCTCAAACCTTAAGGCTGCTCGAAACCGTCAAGAGCTACGTAGAGCTGTTAAAGAGAGGGTTAGAGGTCAAAGCCGAGGATCAAAGCTGAAGGTTACTACGTATAAAAGGCAACTATGAGGCTCTACAACTTCTCTTAATCCTTAATGCTAGCACTCTGAAGGTCCTGCACGCTACTTAAAATAGTAGTAGAAAGATCATTTTATTTTTGAAGTTTTGATTTAGCCTACAGGGTTCCTACGATTACCTTGACGTCTTTAGGTTTTGAGGACCTATCGCTTAGGTACTTTGTATACTCTTTCGGTTTTAACTGTGAGACTATGAAGTCAAATGCTGCTTCCGGGTTAGAAGACTCGCCACAAGTATAAACGTCTACTGTTGCGTAGACGTAGTTTACCCACGTATGAATTGCTATGTGGCTCTCAGTAACTAGAGCTATTACTGAGACACCGCCTTTTTCTCCACCAAACTTCCAAGACTTAATTTCATGGAGGTTGCACTTTGATATCTTTACGGCCTCTTCGACTATGCATCTCAAAAGCTCTTCGTTAGAAAGAATGTTGGGATCGCAATCGTACAGGTTGCCGTAGACGTGTTTACCGATTACCTGCTTTGCTAAACAATCGTCTTCGACCACTTCTGATCTTAAACCTCCAAACAGTGGAGGCATGGATTGCGCTTAAAAAGTTTTCTAAATATTGCTTAAGCCATATCTTGCTTCTTTATATGTAGATCCCCATCTATGGAACTTATTGGCTCAGAATATGTGCGGGCCCCTGTAGCCGACACCTTACGTGAAGCAAAGGCGATAAAGCTTAAGTTTTGCTCCGACAGTTAAAAACCGTATTTTTAGTCACCATCATATATTACTACTAGTAATAATAAAATTAAAGTAAAATTACCCAGAGTTTTTGAGGGGGATTATGCCTAGAGAGGCAACTAAGGCTATACATGAGGGGGAAAACGTAATAGAGAACGTTAGTACCTTTATAACTCCAATATATCAAACTGCCGTATTTCCCTACCCTCTCGATACGGTGCAGTCTTTTAGGGGGAAGCCTTTAAAGTACTCTCGAGAAGATAACCCAACTAATATAGTTTTGGAGAAGAGGTTGGCAAGTCTAGAAGAAGGTGAGGATTCTCTCGTTTTTTCGTCAGGTATGGCCGCTATATCTTCCTGTTTCTTCCATGTGCTCAGAAGCGGTTGTAAGCTCGTCTTATCTAGAGACGTCTATGGAGCAACGATACCGCTAGCTCAAACCTTTGAGAAATTTGGTGTAAAGGTCGAGCTTAGAGGGCCCGATACACAAGATATAGCTGAGGCTATTACGGATGAAAATACGGTAACCTTTGTTGAATCCATGTCTAATCCGCTTCTTAGGGTTGTGGACTTAGACCTGCTTTCATCCATATGTAAGGAGAAGGGGGCCCTTTTAATAGTTGACAACACGTTTGCTACTCCGTTGAATCTTAAGCCTCTCCTCCACGGAGCTCATATCGTGGTACATAGCTTAACTAAATACTTAGCAGGTCACAATGATGTTGTTGGTGGAGCGGCGATTTCGAATTCAAAGTTCATAAACGAATTATGGTATACAAGGGCTAGGCTAGGGTGCGTGCTAGACCCTCACGCCTCGTTCCTTGTGCTTAGAGGCCTCAAAACTCTTAGCATTAGATTAAAAGTGAGTCAAGAAAGTGCTAGGGCCATAGCTGAATACCTTGAAGGACATAGTAAAGTCTCTAAAGTCTATTACCCTGGCTTACCATCTCATCCAACGCATCACATAGCTAGAAAGCTACTAAAAGGCTATGGATCGGTTCTAAGCTTCGAGTTAAAGGGCAATGGGGATAATGCTCGGAAGTTTCTTAGGAACTTGAAGATAATTAAGCCTTCGCCGAGCCTAGGTGGGTGTGAAAGCCTAGCATCGCACCCAGCCTCTTCTTCGCATAAGGACATCCCTCCAGAGGAAAGAGAGAAACTGGGAATAACGGAGAACCTTGTAAGGATATCGGTTGGTCTTGAAGATGTAAATGATTTGATAGAGGACATCAATCAAGCTCTCAAACTTCTCTGCTAACAAAAAATTATAAATAAGGATGGTCTGGCCCACCGTCTTAGCCTATCCATAACAGTAACGCTACAACTAGTCCATAGATAGCTACCGCCTCTATGAAGACTACGTAAATGATTGTCCTGCCAAATAACTCAGGTTTTTCGGCTACTGCACCTATAGCTGCAGCTGACGCTGTACCTAAACCTAGTCCTGCACCGAGCGCGGCAAAAGCGATCGCTATGCCTGCACCTAGTTTGCTAAGATCCATGGTTGCCGCCTGCTCTTCAGCGCTGGCCTGAACCGGTCCATTGTTTACCGTAGCATAAGCCCCTCCTATGCTCATGGTAACCAAGGCTAAGCACAGTATTATTGCTACTAAGCCTACCACAAAGAGCCTTTTCATAGGTTCACCCCTCATCCAGAGTTTTTCTTAGACATAAGAGTTTTGATATTAGCTTTATATCAATTTCTACGCTTTAAAGAAACTTTACTTAATCCGTTCGCTCTCTATTCTCTTCAAATCGAGGAGTTAAGCGCATCTTCTTCAGAACCTTAAGGAAAAGCGCTGTACCAACCCCAAAACCGGTTAAGCCGAAAAGCGTCATTAAGAAAGCCTTAACGAATATGTTGAGCGCTTTAAAAATGAAAAGTGCTATCAGTGTTGATAGGATGGTAAATGATGGAACGATTAATCCAACAACCATTGCCTGCAACATAGCTATTGTTATAGCTCGCCTTCTCGATTCATGGTTCCTCCGCATTAGGTACCGATTTGAGCGTTATGTTGAGTAAACTTTTACACTTTTTGTTTAAATCTTTCTGTTGAGGGGCATGAAAAGCTATGGTAGGGACGTTAGGAAAGCGCTTATAGCATTAAGTTTCGGGTTAGAGCCTGTAATCTTCGCCATAGTCGGATGGTATGCTGCCCCTTATTTTGAACTTAGTAATGCGGTGGGGGCTCTAATAGGAGTCTTTATAGGACTTGGAATGATGTTTTGGCGTATTTGGAGGTTTACTTCAACAATAGAGTCAAAACCGACATATGATATCGAGAAGGAAGACCTAAGATTATTAGCTTCAATTGCAGAGGTCGAACGTCGTAAATTTGTGAAAAGAGAAGATCTTATGAAGGTTATGGGATCCCAAAGTCCCTTACAGCTCTTAAACGTGTTAAAGGGTCTATCGCTAATCAACTCCGACTTCTACGACTTGAATAAGCTTAATGAGGTCCTATGTGAAATAACCGATTTTTCGAAGGTCTTTATTGAAGTCCGAAGTCGATCGCCCTTCGACTTCTTAAGAATACTAGACGACTTTAACGATTTTTTAGCATGTTTATGTGCTAGCTACGCCTTTCGTTCTGAAGTTTATGATGACGAAATTTCTAGAGGTTACATAGTTTTACCCTTCAAATTGCAGGGTTCCCAAACCTTCCTACGTGAGGAATTTAAGGAGTACCTAGCTCATAACGAAGTTAGAGAGCTTTACCCTAAAGCTCTTGACGAAGCTCTAACTCTCAACTCAAGGGCACCGCTTCTAGCACTTGCAGCACATTCTTTAATGAATATGGCGAGGGACCTGAAGGCAACGGGCTATTCGAGAACGTTTTCCAAGGATCTAGAGAACCTTGCACTTAGACTCCTTCTAATAGCTACTAGAGACATAAGGGGAGTAAAGAGAACTTCTGAGGTTGTGGTAATGACGTTACGGAAATGGAGAATCGACAAAATAGAGGTTGAAGGTGTTGATGAGACCGAAGAAGGTGTTTTAAGGTCATTCATAAACGAAGCTTACAAGAACCTGGTAACCCCAGTCAGAGTTCCTCCTACTGCTAAGTCAGTCATATATTACCTCTTCGTTAAGTGGGGCGAGAAGGTGAGCTTGAAGTTAGCTATAATGGCTACTAATAGCGGTATTGAACCTCAAAGAGCTTATTCTGCGCTCCTAGTCCCACGTTAAGGCTTAATCATAAATGGTTGGAACGGTACTCCGTCAATCAGTAAGAACTTCATTCCATGCTCTACCCAGTGAAGCCTTAGAGCCTGTAGGAACACGAATATTATTTCGAAGAATACAAAGAATAATGTTCCAGCGACCACGCCTACAAAGGGTATTCCGGCAATTTTCTGTAACCCTCCATCGACTAACAAGAACACGTGAGAGAGGACGGCGTGTATTATTGCGAAAGCAAAGAGTCTTGCGTAAGATATAGTGTTTGAAAGTGATGCTATGAGGGAATCAAGGCTCTCGCTAAAGCCCTCTAGCATCCCCATGCATATCACTCTAGCAATTATCATCACTATGAATGGTAACCATAACACAATTATGCTTAAGAATATATCTCCAAATATCACCTTTATTAGTCCTCCACCATAAGTCATAAATGCGATAGCTGCACTGACATACAGCCAAAGCCATAGTCCCGGACCTACGATCGCTTCCTTATACTCCTTAAGCCTTACCTTATTTATTACCGATATTACTAATCCTAGAACTATGTGAAATATCGCTACATGTATTGAGAACTTCAAGAGAGCCTTAGCCCCTTCAGGCTCTAATACGTGGAACTCATGACTAGCCGAGAGCCCTAAAGCTTTCAGTACTGTTGTCCTAAAGCTGTTTAACGCCGCGTTGTCAAAAATGTTTGGAAGAGGATATCCCGGAGTGGAAGGGCTTCCAAAGAACTCTCCAAAGATTATACCGAAGAATATGGAGGCAATGGAACCTGCTATTAGTATTGGTGCCCCTTGAATTATATAGTTTGCCAGCTCTCCTGCTTTAAACCCCTTTTTCTTTAAGTAGTATAGAGGTATCGATAACGCTAGGAGGACGATTCCGTGTCCGGCGTCAGGGAACATTATCCCGAAGAGTATTGGGAACGTAAAGAACCATATAACTGTAGGATCTATTTCCTTGTAATTGAGGGTTCCCAAACCTCTTACAAGGCTTTCATATACTTTTGACCATCGTGGGTTCTTCATGAGTGAGGGTATCTTAACTTCTCGAGGCGTCTCAGCGGCCACTTCCTTTTTTACCTTAACTTTTGTGGGGCGTCCTACTTCTCTATAGGAGAAGTTGTTGGAAGAAGCTTCTTTAACTAATGAAACCATCTTTTCGAGGTCTTCTTTTGCTACAGCGACTTGGAGTATAGCTATATTGTCGGTTGCAACCATTCTCAACTTCTTCTCTTCGACAATCCTTGCCCCTTCAACTATCTTCTTTAATTCCACTAATTCAGCCCCTTTCTCGTCCTTAATTCTATCAAGCATGGCGCGTACATTAGCTACCTCGTCGGATAGCTGAAGCACAATACTCTTTATCGATCCTTTAACGCCGTGAATCACCACTTCAGCTAGCTGTGCTTGCGGGATAGCTATTGTAGAGATATCGCTCTCAAGCCTTGAAACTACTTCTACAGATTTTTTCATAGATTCAAGTCTTGAGTGCAGATAGAATACTTCCTTTTCAACTGAAGAAACAGTAGCATCTATTTCGTTTAGCTTTTCATCAGATAATGGCTCACTAAGCGGTCTTATATCTTCAGGTGGGTGCAAGTTTAGCGTGGAGAGCAGTACGTCAAGTCTCGATGAAAGTGAGGATAGCTTAAATAGTCTAGGCGAAGGTTCAAGCGGCTTAACATTCTCCTTGAACTCTGTATAGATATAATCCCTGAGGTCGACTATTGAATGCTTAATCCTTGATAACGAGTATACGACGTTCTCTACATAATCTTTAGGCAGGTAGAATCTCACATTTACGATTTCATATTTTTCTTCCTCTAATTCTTCATGCGTAGGGACCTTTAAGTGGAACTTCGGTTCCTCGTACTTAACAACGCTATAGCCACTACTAGCCCTCTCTACTATGCTGATGAACGGTTTAAGTAATTCCTTCGGCAACCAACCTGAGAAGACAGACACAGTTGCTGTTTCCGCGATTTTTGTTTTGATGGATTCGAGAGCCTCCAATACCTTTAATGAGACCCTCAACTTAGAAACTTTCTCCTCATGCTCTCTTCTCACTCTCTCTATCGTAGATTCATCATTAATGCTTAACATCCTTTCCAAAGCGTCAACGTACGCTTCTATGTCTGGCAAAGATAGGGAGAATATCCCCTCCTCCTCAATATCCTCAAGAGAATACCGTGAGGGGAGCTTCAGTACTGATGCTAGCTTCTCAATTTTTAGGGTTAAAGACGAAATTCTATAGAGGCGAGACGAGACGTCGAGGGGCCTTAGTATCCCCTTAGCTACCTCCTCTCCAAAGTCCTCCTTCAAGTCTACTATGTGGAGCATACCTTCCTTGCCTATTCGGAATAGAACCTTATCGAGATAATCCTTATGGACGTAGACCTTGACTTTTACCAGCGGCGCTAGCGTGAGCACTAGCTTTCGCCCCTTGCATCGTTCATGCGCTATCTCCGTTAAAATAAAAGAATTTATAAAGTTTGCTAGACGTAAAGGGGAGGTAGTCCGTTCAGCTGGCCGGGGGCACTCGTCTTGGATGAAGTTTTAAGTCGCATACTGGAAGCAGAGAAAGAAGCTAGAAGAATTATAGAAAACGCTTACGAAGAGGCTAAGAGGATAGAATCAGAAGCGAGAGTTAAAGCGGAGGAGCTTGCGAAGGCAACGTACAATGAGATCATAGAGAAGGCGAAAAAGGAGGCTCAAGAAGAAGTTAAGAGGATAGAGATGGAAACCTCAAGCGAGATAAAGAAAATAGAAAACACCGTGCTTGCCGAGACTAAACGTTTAGAAGCTATCGCCTCAAAGAACATGGATAAAGCCTTAGAGCTAATATTAACTGAAATACTAAGACCTTAATATCGTGGAGGGATCCTATGTCGCTTGCTGGAAACCTAGACAAACTTACGGAAACGATTTTGCAGAAAGCCGAAGCAGAGGTCAAGAACATCATAGCTAAGGCTAAGGAGGAGGCCGAGAAGATCATAAGGAGCGCAGTAGAAGATGCTAAGAGAAAGGCTGAGTTAGAAGCATCGGGAATCATAAAGAAAGAGAGGGAAGAAGCTCTTAGTCGAAAGAGGAGCGAGATCGCTAAAGCTCGTATGGAAGCCTTTAGGAAAATACTCGATCACAAGGAAGCCCTCATAGAAAAAGCACTTGAGGAAGCTAAGAGAAGGACGCAGATGATCGTTGAAACCAGGGAGTACGAAGAGAGACTCATAGAAATGCTTAAAGAGGCCGTAAGGGTCCTTGGAGGAGGGGTCATCGAAGTAAAGCTCAATAAGAAAGATGCAAAACTCGAGCCTAACTTGGCATCTATAGCTGAAGAGCTGGCTAGAGAGCTGGGGAAACCGGTAGAATTAAGGTTAGCCAGAGAGCAAGGAAACTTCATAGGCGGGCTCATAGCCAAGTCACTTGATACTGGAATCGAAGTGGACTATACAATTGAAGGCATACTTGAAAGGAAGTGGAAGAGGTTGAGAAGTGAGGTTGCAAAGCTACTGTTCTCAGAGACATAAACTATCAATAGCTCTTGATTGCATGACTAGAGGAGTAGGCTGTTTAGAAAGCCGTAGAACGGAGGCTTTTGCTTAAGGTAAACCTGCTTATCGAACAGCAGGATCTTTAAGTCATGTTATGAGTAACAGTTATTTTACACGCTTTAGTGCAGATAATTCTGATGCAAGTAAAGCTTGACGAAGTAGAAAAGGCCATAATAAGAGAGCTACTCGCTAACGCTAGGTTATCATTTAGGGAAATAGCGAGGAGAATAGGTACTTCCACCGCTACGGTCGCCAATAAGGTTAAGAAGCTTGAGGAAGAAGGCGTGATAAAAGGTTACACGGCCGTAGTTGATGCGGAAAAGCTTGGCTATGACATTGCTGCTGTAATTGAAATCGTAATTTCGAGAGGTAAGGTAACGGAAGTTGAGGAGGATGTTGCAAGAATGCCTAATGTACAAGCAGTCTACGATGTTACTGGGCAAAGCGATGCGATTGTAATTGCTAGGTTTAAGTCAAGGACCGAGCTAAGCAAATTCATAAAAAAGTTGCTATCGATGGAACACGTCGAGAGAACCATAACACATATAGTCCTAAACGTAAGGAAAGAGGAGTCCTTATCGCCGCACTTAGTGGAATAAGATTTGTTTTACCTTATAACGCGGTAAGTTCCATGGCTCTTCTTGGTCGTGAGGTAGTCGATGACCATCCCAATTATTCTAGCAGTCTCTACGATGTCCAACTTACCCTCCCTCATCCACCTTCTAGTGTCGCTATAGACTACTAAGTCTCTAGGGTATAGAAGCTTGGTTAACCTTGAAGCTCTAACTATAAGGTCTAGATCCTCGCCGTAAGCTAAACTTGGATTAAAGCCTCCGATTTTTTCGAAGATACCCCTTTCAATGAGTATTCCCATGTACCCTGGAAAGGTCGCTTTTAACTTGCATAGAAGCCAGCCAAAAGCGAAAGCAGCTCTACCAAGCTTAGTACGCGCTATGGGTTCTGGCCTTCCTAGGATGCACTTCACTCCTTTAGGGTCATACTCGTCAAATAATTCTTTAGCTTTTTCTAGAAAGTCAGCATCAATTGCAGCGTCAGCATCTAAGAACACCAAGTACCTTCCAGTTGAAACTCTAGCCCCTAGATTTCTAGCTTTGGCTTGATTGCCCTCTTCTACGATTACCTTGTCTGCATATTCCAAGGCTACTTCAACGGTTCTATCTGTACTACCACCATCAACTATTATGGTTTCAAAATCTCTTAGAGTTTGTTTTCCTATGCATCGAAGAAGTCTCGGTAAGTACTTCTCTTCGTTTAAGGTCGGTATTATTAGAGAAAAGAAGGTCTTCATTCTGCCCACCGAGAGAAGCATTATTATTGTTATTACACAGCTCAGCCGGTTGATCCTTCTTCATCGTTCCGTCAAGGCTGAACTCTTCATCGCCAAATGATTAATTAAGTGGCGGAAACTTAACCATTTCTCCTAGTTCCTTAGTGTACTTAATTCTTGAAGACAATTACGTTTAACTACTCGTGAAGTACTACGTTAATTATCTCTCCTCTTAATTTAGGCGGGTGGTAGCCCGGGGGAGATTCGAACTCCCGTCGACGGGGCCAAAGCCCGCCATGCTTGGCCGCTACACCACCGGGCTTCATTATTCGTCTAAGAAGGAGGGGCGATTTAAAGTTTAACGTTTAGAAAAAAGGAGATAATGCATTGTCTTAAATAAAGTCCTTACTCACTCTATAATTTGTATCGCTTGGTTGGGGCACTGAGATTCACATGCTCTACATGCAAGGCAGGACTCTTTATTTACTATTTCGACTCTTCCACCTTTCATCTCATAGACGCCCACTGGGCATACCGAAGCGCACGTGCCGCAGTTTGTACATTTCCCTCTATCTATAATTATCTCTACCATGGCTGGTCCCAGAGCTATCTCTTCTTCGTTCGTTTTTTTAAGCTGTTGCTTTGCTCACCTTCAAACTCAATTCGCGAACTTCTAATTTGAGATCTTCTATCTGTTTCATCAAGGCTTGTTCTTTCTGAGAAACTTCGGCCCTAGCAATTCTTTTGCCCATCTTCATTTCCTCGATGTGAGTTACTTCTTCTTCAACCTTTAGGGCCCTGTCCACGTGGTCTCTAAGCTTTTTAGCTAGCTTGCTAAGTCTTGGACGTTGCCCTAAAACGCTCAAGGAATCTATCAACTTCTTAGAAGTGTCGAGAAATAGTGGCTTAAGCTCCTGAAGTCTCTTTTTATAAGTTGAGCTCTTTATCCTACCCTTCATGTAGTCTTCATGAATCCTCCAAATTCTGCGAGCAACTTCTATGTAACTGCTGAAAACTTCTTTAAATGCCTTAATTTTTATGTCGAGCTTAGCTTCCTCTCTCCTCCTAGCTATTAAGCTTCTCCCGAAGATGACGCCTACGACTATCACCGCTACGACGATTACTAATCCAAGAACCATTGCTATCAACGATGGGATCAGTGGAGGGGAATACTTTACTACTATACGAAAGTTTTGAAGAGGAGTTGCTTTATACAGCTCGTAGATAAGCGTTGAACCCTCAATAAAGTTAGGTCTCGGCTCTGCTACCGTTATCGATGACCCTGAAGGTATGTGAACCCTCACCTTGACTTCGTCGGCGTAGTTAACGTAGCTAGGCAAAGCATCCAAGACGCGTGAATTAAAAAGCAAATACTTTATGTATATAGTAGTCCTTTCACCTGCAGCTAAGGACACCCTTGGGTTGACCTGTAACGTTGAGAGACCATTAACTGTTGAGGTATAGTATTGCGCAAAACCTAGTCCAGACGACGTTTTAGTAAAACTACCAGCAGAATCTCCTACCTCTAGTACATTGAAGTTTGAGATGTTGAAGTTAAAGACCCTCTGCCTCATCCAAGTGGTTGGTTGTAGGCTCTCAACGGTTATGTAGTCGACTACTGTACCTGAATCCAAATATATGTCTCTCACTATCTTCTTGATTTTAAATAGCCATGGAGATACTGTGTTGTTGAACACGAAGTCCATGTTTAATATCCTTGTCTGCTGCAGTGATACGTTGTATAAAACTATGCTCAAGGCATCATCAATAATTGTATAGTTGAAGTTACGTACGCTAACGTTAACAAGACTTGGCGGTAGACGTACAAAGACCGCGGCTTGACTAACGTTTAATGCGACTCGAGGGTTCAGTGGCACGTTTAAAACGTTTTTTCCTTCTTCGACGCTCATGGACCACCAAGTATCTATGGTTACGTTGTATATCTCGTGAGGTGTAAGGCTAGGTATATTTATCATCCAGGGCTTAGAGTATTGTCCTTCGCACACTGAGACATAAAGGTTATTCATGCTCTCAACGTCAATGGTAGTCGTATGAGAGCTTGTGGGACCCTTAAATTGAAGCACGTAACTCGCACGTGCATACGTGTAATACACTTGAATGTTTACGTAAAGAGAGACATTCGTTGTTTCTAGAGAACCTTTCGCTAAGGCTTGAGGTGCAGACAACAGCGCCAGCGCTAAGATAACGATAGCTAGTGTAGCCTTCCCCTTAAGGTTCAAGCTTCTCCACCTGAAATAACCTGTTTAACAGGTAATGCTTCGTTTATTTTCGCTTAAATTTTTAAGTTTGCTCACAGAGCTAACCTTCTTGCAACTGTGAGGAGACTTCTGGTATGAGCAGTCTCGAAAGAAAAGTTAGAGCCTCGCTGGAAAAGGTCATCGATCCCGAGACAGGGATGAGCGTCGTTGAGATGGGATGTATTAAGAGTATTACTGAAAGAGATGGTGAAGTGATAGTAGAATTTACGCCTACATCGCCATTCTGCCCAATAGCTTTCCTCCTAGCCCATTCAATTAAAGAGGCCGTAGAGAAGGTTGAAGGCGTTAAAAATGTGAAGGTCTTTAGCCGAGGCCACATAATGGATGAGCAGATAAATGAGTACGTTAACAAGCCGAGGAGTAGCTCATGAAGGTCAAGGTCAAGTTCTTTGCCTTCATAAGGGAAGTCGCCGGAGTCAATGAAGTTGAGGTAGAGATAAAGGAAGGCATGACTATCATGGACCTAATTAAAAAGTTGAGCGAGAGGCTACCTCAAAAGTTTAGAGACTTTGTTTTCGAAGGCCACGAGATATCAAAGAACATTATAATACTAGTAAACGGTAAAGGTATAAGCGAGCTTTATGGCTTAGAAACTAAGCTTAAAAGTGGCGACGAGGTTGCGCTCTTACCTCCTGTAAGTGGAGGTTAGACTAATCTGCCGAGCAGGACGTGAGGTTTTGCTTCTTCAATAACTACAGTCGCCCTAGTCCAAAGCATATCGGAGTCGCACCTAACCACTACTGGCCTGTAGTCTATCATTCTCCCTAAAAGCCCCCCTCTTGGAGCTACTTCAGTAAGTAGAACCTCAACCTCTTTGCCCACGTATCGCATATTCCTTTTTAACGTGAGCTCTTGAACTAACTCGTTCATTACACGCGACCTAACTTTCTTAACATAGTCCGAGAGCTGGGGAAGCGATGACGCCCTAGTAAACGGTCTCATAGAATACCGAGCTACATGAACCTTGTCTGGACTCAGCTTTTCTAGAAGCTTGCACGTCTGCTCGAAATCTTCGTCGGTCTCGGTGGGGAAGCCAACGATGACGTCTGTGGCTAAGAAAACGTCCACTTCAGACCTAAAGGAAGTTGTAAGCTTCAGGAAGGCTTCGCTCGTATACCTCCTATTCATAAGCTTCAGTATTCTGTCGCTCCCGGACTGTAAAGGCAAGTGCAGATATTTGTAAATGTGAGAATCCGAGTATAATGGTCTTAACTCGGTGGCTATTGTAGCCAATGTAGAAGGCTCCATCATACCGAGCCTTATCATGTACTCACCTTCATGCTTAAGCAGCTCTCTGAGGAGGTTTGGAAGGTTTGTACCTATATCTAAACCGTAGGAGGCTAGATCTTGAGCTACTAGGAACACCTCTTTTACGCCGCTCGCTATGGCGTCAGAAAATAGCTTTACAATCTTCTCAGGCGGGTAACTGGAAAGTCTCCCCCTAGATATGGGCATAATGCAGTAACTGCACGAACCTAGACAGCCTACTGCAACAGGTATTAGGAGCCTCTTGTTTATGCCATCATGTGATGGTAATATAAAGGCGTTTCTCCTTTCAGGTCCTACGTTTATCACCTTACGCTCTAGGGCCTCTAAGATCATGTGAAGGGCGTTGGGTCCAAGTATGCTAGTTGAAGGAGAAAGTGAAGCGATGAAGGCCGGCCTTGCCCTTGCGAGGCAGCCAACTACAACGATTTTCTTATTGCAGTGGCTTTCCTTCCACTTCTCGACTTCTCTAAGTCTCTTAGCTATTTTTCTCTCGGTCTCGGTCCTAACCGCGCAGGTATTGATGATTATAGCGTCGGCGGACATCAAGTCACTGACTATTTCGTGCCCACTCTTTTTTATAATAGAAGCTATAGCTTCGCTATCTGCCTTATTTAACCAGCAACCATAAGTTTCTATATAGACCTTCACTACAATACCGCCCTAACCCCTACTTAAGAAAGAAGAAAACGAAGCATTAAAGATAGAGGTAACCGCCTTACAAAACCTTGAAATCACTCGTCGAAACTGTTTCCTCCATTTAACTTGATCGCTCGTCCTTGTTAAAACGAGCCAAGTACGTGACCTGTATGACCTAACCTTAAAAAGCTGGCTTCTAAAGACCTTCATAGAGTGGAGGGCTATGTGCGAAAGGCATGAAAACAGCGTAACCGAGGCGTTTGCAAAAGGCTTAGACGCTATATCTGAAGATAAGGGGCCTAGGTTTTCAGCTAAAAGCAAGGATGCCAAAAGTATGGTCAAAGAAGGCCTTTCTTAGGCTTCACTTAATTTTAGTGAAGAGTGGCTTAGGCGCAGGAATCTCCTTGCCAGGTTCTATAGGCCTTATAGCCTCTTCCCATTTCTCGCCGTGAACGCTAGTAGCGTATCCAAGGCTTCTCCAAAGTTCATCAGCAACGTTCGGTGTGAAGGGGGCAAGCATTACCGCTAAAGACTTTATTGCATTTAAACAAACGTAAATGCTCGTTGAAACCTCTTTCATCCTACCCCTCCGTAGTGCATCCCATGGGGCCTTCTCATTCAAGTACCTATTACCTTCTCTAGCTAGGTCTATGATCTCTTGTAAAGCATCTTTTATTTTGAAGTTGTCTAGGTTTGACGTACAACGTTGGAACTTCTCTAAGACCACGTTCCATAGTTCTTCGAGTACCCAGTCGCTCATTGGACTTGGAACCCTTGAGTTTAAAGCTCTTGATGTGAAGGTCAATACCCTATAGATGAAGTTTCCAAGAGTATCGTTAAGATGAGAGTTTACAAGCTCTCTAAAGAGCGCCCACGTGAAGCTGATATCTTTTCCTTCGGGTCTCAAGTATAGCAAAACGTATCTCCAATAGTCTACCGGGCACATTTCTAAGGCTTCGTCAATCCACACGCCTATACGCCTACTCTTCGAGAACTTATGGCCTTCAAAGAGCAGGTACTCGGTGGCTGAGACACCCCATGGGAGGACGTAGCCCTCCCCTGACGCCATGATGAGGGCTGGCAATATTAGCGTGTGAAACGGTATATTGTCCTTACCTATGAAGCAAAGGAACCTCGTGTCACTATCGAACCAATAATCCTTCCATTTATCTGGCTCTCCCTTCTTCGCGAAAAGCTCTATCGTAGCTGATATGTAGCCAAGAACTGCTTCCATCCATACGTAGATGGTCTTATCTTCAGCGCCAGGGAAAGGAGCTGGTATGCCCCACTTGTTGTCTCTTGTCACTGATCTGGGCTTTAATCCTTCCTTAAGCAAACTCAAGCTAGCATTTCTAGCATTCTCCGTCAAGAAGGGCATTTTATCTATGAAGTCCTTCAGTTTGGTCTCAAGTTTTGGTAGGTCGAAGAACCAATGCTTCGTCTTCTTAAATTGAGGGGTGGAGCCGCAAATTGTGCACCTCAACCTAGTTAGCATGTGGGGTTCGAGGAGACTACCACATTGATCGCATTGGTCCCCTCTTGCATCCTCGAAGCCGCAGTGCGGGCATCCTCCCGACACAAACCTATCAGGTAAGAATATTTGGCAATTAGGGCAGAAGGGTAGTTCCACTTCCTCTTCGTAGATGTAGCCCCTCTCGTACACCTTCATGTAAAAGGACTTTACGAACTCCTTGTGGTACAGGCTCTCAGTTCTAGAATAGTTATCAAAAGATATGTTCCATCTCTCGAATAACTTAGCTATCTTCGAATGATTCTCGTCGCACAACGTCTTTGGGTGGACGCCCCTTTTTAGCGCCTCCACCTCTATTGGTGTTCCATGCTCGTCAGACCCGCTCACGAAGAGAACGTCTTCGCCCTTCATCCTCAAGTACCGTGCTATAACGTCGGCTGATAGCGCGGAACCTATCATGGTACCTAAGTGTGGCACGTAATTAACGTAAGGCCAAGCACATGTTACTATCCACTTAGCCACTCTCTTCACCCTTCCCTTCTTCTTCGTCTCCAAGGTCTGAGGACTTCGGCTCCCAAAGAATGAACCCTTTCCTCTTTAACCTCCTCCTCATCGAGAAGAGGTATTTCCAAACCACGCTGTGGGGGCTACCTGATATCAGCATTTCGATAGCTCTACGGGCAATCTCTACGTTTTCGAGCTTACCGGCTATAGCTACTGTGTGATCTGATATCGATATAGCTGTACTAGTGAGCTCTTCTATTAATCTTCTAGCTTTGCCCTTCTCCCCTATGAGCCTACCCTTAACGCGAACCAAGTTGTTCCTAGAATCGCCTAAGATCTGCTTTAAGTCTATCACGTGAAGAGCTGCATCTTCCTCACTGAAGATCTTCAAGGCTTTTTCGGGGTTTATACCGTGGCCTATCGCTTGAACTATGTTTTTGACAGTCAATATATTGGCGGGATCTGAGGTCTCTAAAAGTCCTATGCCTACCCTTCCCGTAGAACTTTCAACTTCAAGCTTAACGCCATAAGTCTCCTCTATTTCCCTCTTAGTGCTCCCCCCTCTGCCCAAGAGGGCGCCAATTCTCTCAATTGGTATTTGAACGTAGTCTCTGTAGATTATGGTGGACAATTGTTATCACCAGTTCATCCACTTAAGCTAATACATAATCAATGAAAGGTTATATATAAGCAAGACCCTTCAAATAGCTTGATATATATTGGTCGAGGACTGGATAGAGGAAGAAGTTCCTAGGAAAGAGGAAAAGAGGAGAAAGGACGAAGACTTGCTGAAAACCGTTGAAGAGGTTTTCGACACATTAACTCTAGAAGCACTCTATAAACTTATAAATAAAAAAGTCATAGACGTCCTTTACGGCGTTGTTGATACCGGAAAGGAGTCTAGGGTATACTGGGCTAAATCTCCAAATAGAGAAGATTTAGCGGTTAAGATATTCCTGACGTCTAGTAGGGAATTCAAGAAAACTATTTTACAGTACATTGAAGGAGATCCCCGATTTAAAAAGATTAAGAGGGCCACGAGACCATTGATATATAGCTGGGCTCTAAAGGAATTTAAGAACCTAAAAAAAGCCTATGAAGCCGGCGTCAGCGTCCCAAAACCTATAGCAGTGTATAGAAACGTGCTAGTAATGACGT
Source organism: Candidatus Nezhaarchaeales archaeon (assembly GCA_038887515.1). Lineage (GTDB taxonomy): Archaea > Thermoproteota > Methanomethylicia > Nezhaarchaeales > WYZ-LMO8 > WYZ-LMO8. The sequence continues at coordinate 50,827 of JAWAKK010000003.1, forward strand.
TCATAGGCGAGGACGGCGTCCCAGCTCCACTACTTAAAGATGCAGAGGTCAACGACTATGAAAGTATTTTCAGAAAGATCGTAGAAAACATGAAAATCCTATACCGTTATGCCAGGATAATTCACGCGGATATGAGCGAGTACAACATTATGGTCTGGAGAGACGAGCCCGTATTCTTCGATTTCGGTCAAGCCATTGTAACCGATCATCCAAACGCTTACGTATTCCTTGAAAGAGACGTAAAAAACGTAGTAAATTTCTTCAGAAAGAAGGGGATAAAGATTGACGTAAAGGACGTGCTACTAGAAATAACGGGTTAAGTTAAGCCGATTAAGCCTCTTCGATTAAGCCTCCCAATAATCCTTTTTGCTTTAACTCTTCAACCTCATCCTTTGTATATCTCCACAACAAGTCGCCCCTATTAGCTTGAAAATTCCAGGGGGCAACTAGAACATAGTCTCCTTCCTTGAACCATAACCTCTTCCTTAACTTACCTGGTATCCTACACTGCAAAGTTCTCCCATCGGCCGTCTTTACCTCAACTCTATCATTCCCTAACAGCTTCTTTATAATGCCCACAACCTCTCCTTCAGCCGGAAGGCGTAACTCTCTCCTTTCCTCTTTCTGTTTCAAGGCTATCCAAAGTGAGTAGGCAGAGGTATCAGCTATTAAGCGTTTCGAAATCTAAGAAGTATTGTTAGCTTTCGGAGAGGTTTACCCCTACTTTTATCCCAACCCGAATCCTTGTAGGACTCTTTAACCTTAACACCAAAGCTCTTTTTGACGATGTTGGCTATTTTTCGCGCAAGGTCGGTTGAAGGCAGTTTTACGTCCACTCCACCGTCAACTTCTTCCCATATAGCGCTAGTTCGTATATTGTGCGAGCCGCCAGACCTTTCGACTATGACTCTATTTACGATTGCTTTTATCTGCTCCAGCTCTTTACTACTAAAGCCCCTCAACTGTATGGTAGCTTCGAAGCTCTTGCCTACCATTTTTAAGCATACAGGACAAATCGAGAAGCGGGGTTTAACCTCTAAGCTCCTCGACTCCTCTATGGACTCAAGGGATGGGTGAACTTTCTCCCTAAAGTTGATGATTAACGTTATTCGCTCGCCTGAAAGGATCTTGTAGACTTCTTGAGACGTGAGGGTAAGTGATGTTTCTAATTTACACGCTCTTTCGACCTCGCTTTTTATGACGTATATGAACTTTTCGATAACTTCCTCTTCAGACGACAAGTCGAGCGGTAGCCATAGACCCTTAAACTTTACAGAAAGACACTTCCTGCACAACGTCAAAGACACTTCACGTAAAGATATGTCCGCCTTGTATACCTCCAAGTAGCATCTAGAGCATAGGTTTCTCAACTTTGCAGTCTCGAAGAAACCTATTTTGGCACCGCATCTCGCGCAAAACCTTTCCAAGAAGCTCATACCACCGTAAAATTGTCATACTATCTTTATCATTTGGGCATGCGGGATAGAGGCTACTACTACGACCGCATCTTTATGCACTAGCTTGCACCTAATAGCATACTTAACGCTGTTCTTACCTAGAAAGTTAGCTATGGAAGCCCTCTTAGCTATCTTCATAGCCTCCTTGACGTCCATCTTCTCTCCTCCGTAAAACCTTTCACTGACCTCTATTTTTACAGCTCCTTCCGAAAAGGTCTTACCTAGGAGGTCCTCATCACATATTGCTACAATCAAATCTTTCCCGTGCTGATGGACCTTTACGTACACCTCTATTCCCGAGTCTGGGTTAGAAGCTGACAAATTAAGTCCCTCTTGCAGGGCTTATGGCACCGCAAGCGCTACACTGTATCATTAGAACTCTGCCTTCCTTGCGCAGTATCGTATCGACTCCCTTACATACTGGGCATATTATATAGAGCTTAGTGTATATCTCTATTAAACCGTCTATCTTGTCCTTGGTAAACCTACCGTGTAGGACTGCCCTAGTATCTTCAATTGTACCTGCTGTTCCTAGCTCATGGAGTAAGAAGTTAAAGAATTGCTCCGGTTGCCTGTTCAAGGTTGAAACAATTTCCTTAAAGTTTTGTATTATAGTTCGGTTGCCCATAACAATTATTTTAGCTTCAGGTATCTGGAAGCGCCCGCCAGTCGAAGGCTTTGTTGGAACTTGGCTTAGAGCCCTCTCAAGTAATATCAAGTACTCCCTGAACTTATCGTCGTTAGTCCCAGACATTACTACTCTCCCCTAGTCCTCTGATTTAATTGCTGGATCAGAACTATAATATTTGTCAGGGCTAAGTCCCCACCTTCCAACTTTCAAGATAAGTCTTTTGCTCTTCTGTGAGGACGTCAATCTTGATGCCCATAGATTTCAGCTTTAGCTTAGCCACTTCGATATCTATTTCCTTGGGAACTGGGTACACGCAAGGAGCTAGGTCCTTGCCCCTCTTTGCTAAGTATTCTACTGAAAGCGCTTGATTCGCGAAAGACATGTCCATAACCTCGCTTGGGTGGCCCTCCGCTGCAACAAGGTTCACAAGCCTACCTTCAGCTAGAAGGTATAACTTCTTACCATTAACTAAGACATGTTCCACCACATTAGGCCTTATCTCCTTCTTCTCCCTCGTTATCGCTTCAAGGTCATTCAGGTTTATCTCGACATTAAAGTGCCCGCTATTAGCTAGTATCGCTCCATCTTTCATCTTGAGCATATGCTCTCCCCTTATGACGTTGGCGTCTCCCGTTACGGTTATGAAGATGTCTCCATGCTTGCAGGCCTCTGACATAGGCATAACGGTGAAACCGTCCATTACGGCTTCTAGGGCTTTTACGGGGTCTACCTCTGTAACGATAACGTGAGCCCCCATGCCTCGAGCCCTCATGGCTACACCTTTTCCACACCAACCGTATCCAGCTACTACGACAACTTTCCCAGCCATTAAAACGTTGGTCGCCCTAAGTACACCATCGATAGTACTTTGACCTGTACCGTACCTGTTGTCAAAGAGGAACTTCGTGTACGCGTCGTTGACTGCTACTATCGGATAAAGTAATTTACCTTCTCGCATGAGAGCTCTCAACCTCATAACTCCAGTCGTTGTTTCCTCCGTCCCCCCTATGACTTTGAACTTGGGTGCATGGCCGAGAACCCTCTTTACTACTTCAATTTCTTTCGACGTTTCTCCAAGGCTTAGCTTGTGAATCGTTGAAACCAAGTCAGCACCGTCGTCAATAGTTAGGTCGGGGTCCTTCGATAGAACGCTCCCTATAGCTTCATAGTAGCCTTCAAAGTCCATGCCTCTCCAAGCATAGACACTCACTCCTATCGATGCTAGGTAGGCCGCTACTTCATCCTGCGTTGATAGCGGGTTGGATGCGCAGAGAGCAACCTTCGCTCCACCTTCAAGTAAAGTTTCGACAAGTATAGCCGTCTCTTTAGTTACATGTAAGCAAGCCCCTACAGTCAAGCCTTCTAGAGGTCTCTCTCGCCCAAACCGTCTCCTTATCTCTGCTAGAACTGGCATATGGTCTCTAGCCCACTCGACAAGAAGAGCCCCTTTATCTGCGAGAGAGGGATCCTTTACTCTGAAGGACATTACACCAAGGCCTCCTTAAGAGCTTCGCCACACTTACAAGTCCGTTCAGCAGGTATTCGAGGTATTAACTCTACCAAAAGCTTCTTGGCTTTATCTACGTTCTCGGCCATAACCTTCGAGACCTCTTCAGCTGTAACGTGTTTAGGTGCCCAAACATCATAGTCTGTAACCAAGGTTATCGCTAAGTAGCATAGCTCTGCTTCTCGCGCGAGATTGACCTCCGGTACTAACGTCATTCCTATGACGTCAGCACCCCAGCTTTTAAATAGTCGCGACTCAGCCCTTGTAGAGAATCGAGGGCCTTCGATACATATGTAGGTCCCCTTCTCATGGAAGCTAAATTTTAGGTCTCGTAGAACGTTAATCGCTATCTCTCTTAACTGAGGGCAGAAGGGGTCAGCGAGAGATACGTGGCATACAAGACCACCATCGTAGAAAGTGTAGCTTCTACCCTTTGTATTGTCTATGAATTGGTCTATCACTACTATGTCGCCGGGCGCGTAATCCTCCCTTAGACTGCCAACAGCTGATACCGCTATAATCCTCTTCGCTCCAAGCTCTTTAAGCGCCCATATGTTCGCTCTGTAATTTATCTTGTGAGGAGGAATCTTATGCCCCCTTCCATGCCTTGGGATGAAGGCTATCTTCTTACCTCTAAATTCGCTGAGAAATACGGAATCTGATGTTGGACCATACGGCGTGTAGACCTTGACTTCTTGAGGTGATCCGAACATGAGGGGATCGTAAAGACCAGAACCTCCTATAATACCTATTTCAGCATTCCCTTCGAACATATCAACCACTACACAACGTTTAGAGCTCGACTTAAAATCGCTTACGCATTTAAAAACGCTAAAACAAATAAGTCTTGAATTTAAGAAAAAATAGCGGGGTTGAAGTTTGCCGCAGAAAATGAAGGTCAAGGTGGTCACTTGGTTTGACGTTGTTGGCTGGTGTAAAGAGCTATCTAGGAAGATTAGAAGTAGCGGGTTTAAGCCAGACATAATTGTAGCTATAGCAAGAGGAGGGTTCGCTCCAGCAAGGCTTCTATGCGATTACCTTGACGTTGTAGATTTACTTAGTATAAAGGTTGAGCACTGGATAGAGACTGGGAAGCACAAAGAGGAAGCCACGATAAAGTATCCCTTCAACTACGACCTTAGAGGCAAGAAGGTGCTACTAGTCGATGATATAGCTGACACGGGTAAGAGCATCATAGCAGCCAAGAAGCACATAATGGAAGTATGCAGGCCATCCGAATTAAGAGTTGCAGCTATGCAACTTATACCGACTACATCAGCTATAGTCCCTGATTATTATGTCGATGAAGTCAAGGAGTGGACGTGGTACATGTATCCATGGAATTACACCGAAGACATGGTCAACTTAACTATGAGAATAGCGAAAGAGGAACCAAAAGAAGAGTGGAAACCCGAAACCTTAGCGTTAAAGTTCAAGGAGTGGTACGGAGCCGAGCTCCCTCTTGATGCATTTAGAGAAGTGCTTGAAGAGATGGTAATCAGGGGGAAGATGATAAAGACTAGCAATGAAGGCTTTAAGGTTGTATGACGTAGAGAGCCATAATTCTATGCTACGCTGAGGCAGATTAATTATGGCGTTGATTACAAGTCTTGAAGTATAGGTCCCTTCTATGAGCCTCCAACATTTCTATTGGCTTGCCTTCATACTCCGCTGCCGAAAGAACCTCTACGCCCTTATCCTCGGACTCCTTGAACACTTCTTCAACCTTCTTTTTATAGTCCAAGTCCCTCATTAAGTGGTGTTCGAGTATCATAATCTTTAAAGGCGTTTCGCATATTGCCTTAATTAAGTTACTTATAGACTTCCTTAGATCCTCGTAGGAGTACCGGTAGCCCAACATGTACGTCATGGGACCGTCGACTATCAATATATCTGCCCTCTCCCTCAATATTACGTTTAACTGGCTTTCGAGCGATGGACCCTCGACGTCTGACGTGAATAGCACTTTCTCATCACCATCACTTACTGAAACCATAACGACGTAGCCCAACTTTGCGTTAGTGCCGTGGGGTACTGGTTCTGAAATCTTTATGATAGTGGAGCCTACTTTTATTTCCCTTCCGTCAGCGTACTCGTAGGAGCCACCTGATTCGCTTATCTTCGATAAAAAGTAGCTTGCCCTTCTCCTTTGACTAAAATTTATGTTTTGAGTTGGATGTTTAACGTAGACTATCTTATTGGCTAGCAAGTTAGCGGCGTTGGGCTCATGATGGTCGTAGTGGTAGTGGGTCACTATTACGTGTGTGCAATCCATAAGGTTATCCTCTATGACCTCCCACATTTCATTGAGCCTTTTTATCTCTAATGGGTGGGGCGGAAGACCGTAGCGGTAGGGTGCCAAAGCTATCCCGGGATCTATCATTAATCTGACATCTCTGGTCTCTACAAGTGTCGCCATCGATCTTACTCCCATGCTATCGTATGCAAGCAACTTTATTTCCAACGATACATCACCTTGCACGGGGGCACGATTGCTTACATCAATATTAAGTAGAGATAGTTGTAGCTTTTAACCCCTATAAAAAGGAAGACCAATTGCGACCCCCTCACCGTTGCGAACGTCGGAAGGCTAGGGGCATAACGCTTAATAACGTCATATTTCGAAGACACATTAAAGAAGGGGACACTAATGGCTGGCTGGTGGTGTAAGGTTCTTCGAGTCGATCTAAGTAGAAACAAGGTTTTCGAAGAACGTTTGGAGCTTGACCTTTTAAAGCTGTTCCTTGGCGGTACGGGATTAGGAGCTTACTGGCTGTACAAGCACTTAAAGCCCGGCGTAGAACCTTTGTCGGAAGAAAATATTGTAGTCCTAGCATCAGGTCCCCTGACTGGAAGCAGAGTTTATGGGACATCTAGGATCGCTTTAATCTCCAAGTCGCCCCTAACATCAACTTTATTTGATTCTACTTGCGGAGGACTTTTCCCAATGTACTTCAAGAGATGCGGCTTTGACGCTGTAGTAATATATGGCTCGTCAAGGAAGCCCGTCTACATACATATACAAGATGATAAAGCAGAAGTTTTGTCGGCCCAAGATATATGGGGGATTAAGGTTACGGAGACAATCCAAGAGTTGCGGAAGAGACACGGCTTCAATTGTTCAGCCATAGCTATAGGTCCCGCCGGAGAAAATTTAGTTAGGATAGCTTCAGTCATGGGGGATAATGGACACGCCTTTGGTAGAGGAGGGCTTGGATCGGTTTTCGGATCTAAGAAGTTGAAGGCAATAGTGGCTAGCGGAACCAAGCCCATCGAAGAGGCTAAGAGCGAAGAACTAGAGATGCTCCTCGAAAATATGCGCGTTAGAATTACTTGGAATCCTTATCTAGGTAGAACCCTTAAGAGCATTGGAACTAACGCTCTACTAACAGTGATAAATGAATGGGGTCTCTTGCCCACAATGAACTTCTCGAAAAACATGTTTGAGAAAGCCGATAAGCTATCTGGCGACGAACTCTTAAAAATGGTGGTCGGCAAGAAGGGGTGCTACAACTGTCCTATATCCTGCAAGAGGGTTACTAAAACCGATAAGATGAGTGGGGAGGGCCCAGAATATGAAAGCGTAGCTAACCTAGGTAGCATGCTCGGGGTCGACGATTTAAACGACGTTGCCGAAATGAACTATCTATGTAATGAACTTGGGCTTGACACGATTTCAATGGGTGTTACACTTGCATGTTTCCTAGAGTTGATAGAGAAAGGAAGGATAGAGCTCGATTTAAAGTGGGGCGAGGCTGATAAACTGAAGGAATTAATAATCGAGACGGCTTATAGGAGAGGTCACGGAGACGAGATAGCAGAAGGCTCTTTGAGGCTAGCTAAGAAGTATGGAGAAGAAAAGTTGTCTATGAGTGTGAAGGGGCTAGAAATACCAGCTTACGACCCTAGAGGAGCTTTCGGTATAGCACTTTCATATGCAACATCCTATCGAGGCGCTTGCCACTTGAGGAGCTGGACAATAGCGTTTGAAATTATAGGCGTACCAAACCTAGTCGACAGGTTCTCTACTTTTGAAAAACCGGCCTTAGTTAAGTACACGCAAGACTTAGCTTCGGTCTACGACAGCCTAGTTATGTGCAAACACTTCGCCATAGAATTTGACGAAGAACCCCTAAGCGCTATGTTAAGTGCCGTTACAGGAATCGATTTCCCTAAAGAGGAGCTTTTGAAAGTTGGCGAGAGGATATGGACTGTAGCCAGGCTTTTCAATTTGAGGGAAGGGTTTAGCTGCAAGGATGATACGCTACCTGAGAGACTTTTAACACCGTTGGATGGTGGTCCTTTGGCAGGCAAGGTGCCTCCAATTAACGATATGATCAAAGAGTATTACTCGGTAAGAGGATGGAGCCCTGAAGGGGTCCCCACTAAGGATTGTATAGTCAGGTTAGGCTTAGAAGGGGTCGTATGACCTTGTTGAGAAGCATAGATCGTGAGGTCTACGAAGTTTTAAGAAGATACGCTTTGAGGATCGCTAAGAGGGGATACGTTACAGCACATGGCGGCAATTTAAGTGTGAGATCTGGAGATTTCATGTGGATAACCAGGCATGCTTGTTCTCTTGAGGATCTAAGGAGAGAGGACGTGGTCAGGGTGCCGATAAGTAGACCTTCTAGCCATGACATAATAGCATCTACGGAAACCCCGATTCACAGAGAGATATATCGGAGGACCAACAACCTTGTCGTAATGCACGCTCACCCGCCATACTCTGTTGCGATATCCTACTTTATCGATGAACTGATACCGCTGGATTCAGAAGGCTATCACGTTTTAAGGAAAGTACCGGTTGTCGAAGGTAGGCCCGGCTCTTCGACTTTAGCTAATGAAGTAGCCAACGGCTTAATGAAGTGTTGGGCAGTAATAGTTAGGGGTCATGGGGTCTTCGCGTCTTCAAAGTTCATAGACCACACCTACCAGATATTGTGCATGGTTGAGCACTCAGCTAAAATACTATACTTGAAAGCCATGTGCGAAAAGACCCTTGGAATAAAAGCTAGAGCACCCAAGGAATTCTAGTTTTCACGAACTCCAGTAAAGTTTTAATGAGGCAGCCATAGTATGCTAATGGAAGCCCCGGTAGCTCAGTTAGGCAGAGCGGCGGGCTGTTATCAACGGACAGAGACCCGTAGGTCGGAGGTTCGAGTCCTCCCCGGGGCGCCAAATTCTAATCCTTAATAGAGAGCGTTAAGTTATGACGTGGACATAGACGGTTAACAACAAATAATGTAGGACTCTACTTACGGCCCCCTAAGTTTAACTATGATTTTACGTACTAAGTAAGCGAGGGCAGCAATTACTATTGTAGTTAAAGCTATAGAGCCCGTCCAAACCCAAAAGAGTAGCGCCCTTGCCAACGCATAGTCGTTTCCAACCATTCTAGCTAAGATGTGTATATTTAGAAATCCTCTATTAACCGTGAATATTAAAGGGGTAGCTGTGATGACTCCTATGACTATGGAAAGCAGTATCAAACCTGCACCTGAGAGTAGGGACTTTAGCTTCATGAGGGCTAGCACCTTTATGTTAGCTCATGTTGTATAAGTACTTAAAGAGTTTGTTGTTAAGTAAAACTTAAGAGCGCCTTTAAAATATTGGTACTCTCGAAGGCCCCGGGTAGCTCAGTGGTAGAGCGCTCGGCTGTAGCTTTGTGCGCGGGTCGAGGGGCGCGTCTCGCCACAATGAAAGCCCGTCGGCCGAGACCGAGTGGTCGCAGGTTCAAATCCTGCCCCGGGGACCATTCACTTCTTAATGCAGTGGAAGACAAGTATCGGAGAGTACGGTATAGGTTTCGAAGCGACTGATAGACCTAGGACTTTAAGCTCGCGATACAGCTTGTCTTGCCATTTCCTATTTTTACCTCCGAATATGGACAGAGTTCCCGTAGGCTTTAGTATAGATACGAGTTTTTCCAGAAATTTTCTAGAAAAGAGTGCAGGGTTCTTATTCGGGTTAGGTCCTCCGTCATGAATTATATGGTCGAAGGAATCGTCAATGTAGAGTATCGCTTCCGTTACATCGCATAGGCAAAGCTTTACCACCGGGTTTGAGAGAGCCTCTTGAAATGCTGCGTAGGGGTTCCTATAAAGGGCTATTGCCAGAATCTCTGGAGATACGTCTATAGTCAGATAGAGTGATGGAGTTGTAATGGATAATACGGAGTAACACGTCCTACCTAGCCCAGTTCCTATTTCAAGGACTTTAGAACCATGTTTAACTGCTTCAGCCCACGAAATGTACGTCCCATATATCACTAACCGCGTTACTTCCTTATCTTCCATAGTGTAACCCAGGCCACCGGTCACCTCATCTATTAGGCGCCATAGGCTCTCCTGACTCATCGATAATACGAGCCCCTTAAACGAAGAAACTATATCTCTACTGATCTTATCGACTTCAGAATACTTCTTTTGCTTCAATAACTCTTTTACTAGGCTCTCCGAGAAGTAAGTCATACGTTTTAAATCTAGAGAGAGGACTTAAAGAGGTGCCCCTTTAATAGTTCGAGGTGAGGCTCGAATAGGGGTAATTGCATGGAAGAACTGACCACCACTACTATAGGAAGCTTTCCTCTTCCGATGGGGATTGATGGATTCAAGCGTAGCCTCCAAGTCCAGGTTAAAGCTGGAATAGATTATCCTGCGGTGCCCCAACTTGAAGATTTTTGCATCATGTTCCTTAGGGAGATAGCTGAGAAAGGGAAGGGCATTGAGAGAAGGGGGGAACATTTTATTCTAAGTGGCCCTATTGAACCCCCCAAAGAACCGTCGATAGTACGGGACGTATCTTTTGCAGTAACCGTACTCAAGGGCATGAACGTGGATAAAGGTCTTAAAGTTCAGGTCACAGGTCCCTTTACGCTTTCATCTTCAGTAAAATTTTTAGATAAAACTGTCATGTCCTATCCGGACTTAGTTGAAAACTTCGCCGATGCCATAGCCGAAATGTTAATTTCGACCCTTAACTTCGAGGAGGTAGAAGTAGCGTTCGTAGACGAGCCAGCTCTACGTTATGCGTTATGGTACGGATACGACGACAACTTCGTAGCAGGGATACTAAATAGGATCTTCAAGAGACTCGGTCAAGATGTAGAGAGGGGATTACATGTATGCGGCGATGCACGGGGGCTTTCGGTAGTAACCTTAAAGCTAGACGTCGAAATACTACATCACGAATTTGCTGGCTTTCTCAAGAACTTTGAGGCCTACAGCTTAGCTGAGTTGATAAGTGCAGGTAAAATGCTCGGGATAGGGGCTGTAACTACAAGACCTGTAGACTCTATTCTAAAGATTGAGAGCGTCGAAGAAGTCGAAAGATTGTTGAAAAAGGCACTAGTGACTTACGGTCCCAGGATAGTTGTGGCACCTGACTGTGGATTTAGGGGTCTCCTCGAGTTTTGGAGATTTGACGAAGCCATTGACGTTACGTTCCGGAAACTTAAGGTTATGGTTGAAGCCTCTAAAAAAATAAGAAAAGAAAATTCTTACTTGTAAATTGTAAATTACAGCTTTTCTATCTTTATAGCATTGACTGGACAACTATCAGCAGCCTCTTTTGCACAATTGTATAGAGAATCAGGAATTTCACCTATTGAAGTCTTTTCGTCAAGATGCTTACTATATTTATCAACAACTCTCGCCTTGTATATGTCGGACCCCATAACGAAGACTTCGGGACAAATAGCTGGAGCGGCTCCGCAAGCGACACACCTTTCTCTATCTACGATTACTTTGTAGGGCATAAGAAAAGTGTCCCTCAGGAAGTATATTAAGAGAGCTCGCGTTTATTACTAGGGAGAAAAGGTCTCTCAATAACGGCTGAAGCTCCATAGATTCGAGAGCTTATAGACCTTCAGTGATCTTTTGCAGGTCTCAGAGACAAGTTACGCTACCTTTAGACCATGAATTGAATGCTCGCTTGAGGGTTTCTATAAGTTTTTGCAAGTTCACAACGTGTTCTTCTCGGCTCTTCATGTCCTTTAATCTATAGACGCCACTCTCAACTTCCTGGGGACCTACCACAATTACGTAGGGTACACCTTTTACATCTGCATATTTTAATTGTCTATCCAATTTTCTTCCCATGAGGTCTACTTCGACTCTAATCCCTTCGCCCCTCAATCTCTCGGCCACGATTAGAGCTTCCTTTTTTGCGAGGGGGCTCGTATATGCAATGAATACCTGAGTTGAGGTCCTGAAACCTGGAAGCATGCCAGCTTCATCCAATACTTCCACTAGCCTATCTATACCCAACGATATTCCCGTTGCAGGGGTCGGAGGTCCGCCCAATAACTCTATAAGATTATCGTATCTCCCCCCTCCGGCTACGCTACCTACGTTCACGGTTGTTTCAGCTGAAACCTCAAATATTGGCCCGGTATAATAGTCTAAACCTCTTGCAAGGCTCAAGTCTATGACCACGTACTCAGAACAACCGTAGATTTCAAGGTTGCTTACTATCTCAGCAAGTTCGTTAATTCCTTCCCTACCCCTATCCGTCAGGATATGGCTTAATTCTTTTTCCACTATGTCTATGCTACCACGTATAGATATTAACTTTATTATAGCCGATGCTTCATCATCCGCTAGGCCAAGCTTTTTCAGCTCTTGCTTAACTCCTTCAAGCCCAATCTTATCCATTTTGTCTATAGCTCTAAAGACGTTTAGCGAGATACTACCGGTAACCCCAGCATACGTAGCCATGGACTCGAGTATCTTTCTGTTATTGAGCCTGACCTTAAAGTTCTTCATGCCCAGCTTCTTCAGGCACGATACTGCAACTGCTATGACTTCAGCGTCGGCATCCATTTTTGCGCTACCAACTACATCAGCGTCCGCCTGCCAGAACTCTCTAAACCTTCCGCTTTGTGGTTCTTCATACCTCCACACTCTAGATATGCAATACCTCTTGAAGGGTTTAGGGAGGTCAGGATGACTGGCAACAACCCTTGCTAGTGGGACTGTAAGGTCGAACCTCAGTCCAAGCTCTCTGCCACCTTTATCCTTAAAGGCATATATTTGTTCCCTAACGTCTGGCCCACACTTGGCCGTTAATACCTCTAAGAATTCAAATGCAGGTGTTTCAAGTTCGTCGTAGCCATAGAGCTCGAAAACCGACCTGATGGTCTCTATTACATGACGCCTTTTAATCATGTCCCAAGGAAATAAGTCCCTAGTACCTCGAGGTCTTTTCAAACGAGCCTTATCCAAGGCAATTTTACCTCCCTATAGTTCTGAGAGCGTCACCGTGTAATAACATACTTCCCCTTGAGAATCTATGACAGCTATTATAAGCTCTTTCCTCAGGTTTCTAGCTTCTCTAGCTTTATCAATTATCGTTCTAAGGTCTATAGGTTCTCCTTCTACTACTCCGAGTACTAGATACTTAGCTCCTTCTCGACCCACTTCAGCCCCCCTTCTATAAAGCCTAAACTCTACATGTTCTTGAGAAAAGCCTAGCTTAACGGCGTAACCTCTCCTTTTAAGATCAGAATATATGAGGTATTTCAGCCAGAATTTAGGGTCCTTATTAGACATTAAGCTTGAGAAATCCGAAAGACTCAGAGGCTTACCTTCAACTTCAACGGTAAGTACACCTTTTTCAAGTAAGTAAGCCGTTTCAACAGGGTCTAAAAGCAAATCCCCTTTTTCGTTTAACTCGCCGTAGTGTCCAAGCTGTCTGAGGGCTATGGCGTTTTCACCTTTTACTATTATAAAGCGATCCGATACTTCACCCTTAATTGGTGGTCTTGAAGTTGCCAAGGAGCATCGACAGAGATCTAAGATTCCGTTAATTTAAACTTAGCCTCAAAACAAAAGTTATCTTGATAATAATGTGGAGGAAGATAGCGAGGGCATTAATTAACGAAGTTATTAGAGAGAAGGAGCCTTCAATAGTCATACTCTGTGTGGGCAATGAGTTTAGGGGTGACGACTCTTTTGGTCCTTACGTTGCTAAAAAAATTAAGAAGCTGGGTGTGAAGGGAGTCGTCAAGGTGATCGATTGTGGCACTACTCCAGAGAACTTTACTGACGTTGTTAGGGAAATTAGACCCACCCACGTGATATTGGTGGACGCCGTCGACTTTCAAGGATCTCCTGGAGACGTAATCTTATCGTTTGAACCTAGCTTTGATGAATTAAGTGTCTCGACCCATAAACCTTCATTCGCCCTACTTACAAAATATATACGGAACAGTGTAGGATCAAAAGTTATCCTGCTAGGCGTACAGCCAAAAAGTATTGAATGGAGCTCAGGGATGTCAAACGAAGTAGCCACCGCAAGTGAGGAGGTGGTGAAAGCTCTTAGAAGCTTTATTAAGAGGTTGCGGGTCCTCCTAAAGGAACGTTGAGACGAGCCTCTTTAAGGAGGCTTAGCTGCTTTAAAACGTAGTCTCTTACTTCGTGGGGTGTCTTCTCTTCATACACGACTTTTCCCTTTAAAACTACTGGCTTAAGCATGACCTCTACGGAAGAACCACATTTAGGACACTTCTTCATCTCTTTCCCAGCCGCTAGCACATAATCCTCAAAGCAATTCCAGCATCTGTAGAGGTTCTTCTTTCCAGGCCATTTACCCTTCTTGGATCGAGGCTTACCTTCCACCTCAACTATATCCATTGATAGGTCAACGGAAGGTGGGAAAGCAATCGCAGTGCCTACCCCGAATCCATCAACTACGTCTTTAAGTTGCGCTATGACTTCCTCGTCTACTCCACCGCTAACTATTATTTTAACATTACCGAAACCACTTAAATTGAGGGCCCATCGAGCCTCCTCTACGATCTTCCTTATATTTCCTTTCCTCGAACTTGGTGTGTCGAATCTCACACCGTAAAGTCTCGAGCCAAGAGATTCAGCGGCCAATAAAGCCTCCACCCTTTCATCAAACCACGTATCGCAGAGAGCTATACGGGGCACTTCTTCTGGCATGTGACTATCAAATGCTTTCCACGCCTTTACCTGATCTCCAAATAGAACTATTAGAGAGTGAGGCATCGTACCTATGGGTTTAAGTCCCAACTTTTCGGCTCCAAATGTATCTGAGATTCCATCGCATCCACCTATGTAGGCAGCTTTATCAACTATTGGGGCTATGAGCGGATGGACTGCTCTAGTGCCAAAGAATAAGAGCGACCTATCTCCGGCAAGCATCTTGCATCTAGCCGCTTTAGTCGCTATGCTTGTTGAGTGCCTTAAAATGCCAAGTATTGCCGTTTCATATTTACAGAAAGCCTCATAAGGTCCTTCAATATTCATTACTGGCTGGATGGGCCTAAAAAGTGTCCCTTCCGGGATAGAATATACGTCAACGTCCTTGCCTTCTAAGAGTTTAGCAACTTCTCCAACACCTAAAAGAACCGCCCAATTATAGCCCTTAGGCATGGAATATGCGTGTACCTCTGCTACAACGTTGACTCCCGATAAACCCTCCTTATTCAATATCTCAATGGCCCTCTCAAAGTATACATCCGTTACTTTTCCTTCAAGAATTTCTTCAATTGTGGCCATTAGAAAGCGAGTCATCAAACCACTTCCCTTAACGAGGCATATCGACTTCACTCTATTGAAAATGCAACAGGTTAAAATCTTTTTTTTTTTCAATAACTGTGAGTTTAGTTTCGAACGCTTTGTGGTGAAGAGCTTGAGATTGAGAGAAGTCTTGATGAGTGATGATTTATTAGTGATAGAAAAAGAAGTATCACCAATCTTTGAAGCCCCTTTAATCCTTAAGAAGAACGACGGTGGCCCTATAGTACTATTCGAGAAGATTAAAGGCTATAATATGCAAGCGGTTGGAAACGTCTTAGGGTCAAGAAAAAGGCTGTTAAAATGGTTTAGGGCAAACAGCTATAGCGAGGTTTATGAGAAGCTCGTAAACGCGATAGAGCGACCTGTGAAGGCCATTGATACAGAGAGTTTTGCCAACTATTACTCTAAGTTCGATGGTGGACTAGATAAGATACCCGTATTTAAGCACTATGAAGGAGATGGCGGGCGATATATAACAAGCTCAATAGTGGTAGCTGAGTTTGACAACGTATGCAATGCTTCGTTTCATAGGCTCTTAGTCTTGAGTAAAGATAAGGCAGCTATAAGGATAGTTCCGAGACACCTTTACGCCCTGTACTTGAAGGCAAGGGAAAAAGGCGTCGACTTACCAGTTGCAGTAGTAATAGGGTGCCACCCGTTAATATCGATGGCAGCTGCCTCCTCTCCACCGTTCGGGGTTAACGAGCTATGGGTTGCCAACAGCTTACTCGATTGTAAAATGAAGGTGGTTGCTACACCCAAGAACAACATATTGGTTCCGGCTGACGCCGAAATAATAATAGAAGGAACCATAAAGACCGACGAGCTAGTCGATGAAGGACCGTTTGCAGATATAACAGGGACATACGATGCGGTTAGGAAGCAACCAGTTCTAAACGTTTACGCAATCTATGTGAAGAATGATGCGCTGTATCAAGCAATCTTGCCAGCTAGCGTCGAGCATAGACTTCTAATGGGTTTTCCAAAGGAAGCAGAGCTTTGGATATCTCTTCGAAGGGTTGTGCCTACGCTACGTAGTGTGCGACTGACTGAAGGTGGTTGCGGTTGGCTCCATGCCGTCTTATCTATAGACAAGATGACCGAAGGCGATGCAAAGACAGCCATAATGGCAGCTTTCGGAACTCATCCAAGTCTCAAACACGTGGTGGTTGTCGATAGCGATATAAACATAGACGATCCTAGAGAGGTGGAGTGGGCAATAGCGACGAGATTTCAAGCCGATAGAGGTCTAGTAGTGATAAGGTGGGCTCGAGGGTCGAGCTTAGATCCTTCAGCCGATCCAGATACGCTTTTAACGTGTAAAGTAGGCGTAGATGCCACAAAACCTTTGAAGGGAGAGGTCAAGAGGTTCGAAAAGGCTAAGATACCAGGGGAAGATGGATGAAGTTGAGTAAGACTGAAGAACTAATGTTGCAAGGCCACTATGGTGAGGCTTGCAAAAAATCTCTAGAGCTAATAATTGCGATAGCAGAGTCCTATGGCTGTGAAAAGCTGGTAAGGGTTAGGAGCGCTCATGTATCCGGTGTATCCTATAAAAACATAGGTAATGCAGGTCTCGAATACCTTAAAGACCTAGTAAGGGAAGGTGCTAAGGTAAGAGTTAAAACGACAATGAACCCTTGTGGCTTCGACCTCGATAAGCCGTGGCTCTTTAATGCTGATGAACATTTCGTTGAGAAGCAAATGGAGGTAATAAACTCGTTCAAAGCAATGGGGATAAAGCCTTCATTAACGTGTACGCCGTACTACGTGGATAATAAGCCCCATAGCGGGGATCACATTGCTTGGTCCGAGTCGTCGGCAGCAATTTATGTCAACAGTGTGATTGGTGCTTACACAAATAGGGAAAGCGGCCCTTCAGCCTTAGCGGCAGCAATAACAGGAAGAACAGCCCTGACGAAGGATCATACCAATGAAAGAGGCCCCGAGACCTTAGTTAAAGTATCGGTTAAAGTATCTGATTACTTTGAGTGGAGCCTTCTGGGCTTTGCCGTGGGGAGATTTGTACCAGACAAGTCGCCGCTACTAAAGATTAAAGGGACAACCCACAATAGAGATAAGCTTAAATGTCTTGCAGCCGGTCTCGGAACTTCAAGCTCCACATCGGCCTTCTGGCTTGCTGATGATCGAACGAATTGTAAGCACAGCCTTAACTGCATAAGTATAGAACGCAGAGACCTAAAAGAAATTCGTGATAGGTGGTCTTTAACGAGAAAGCCGACCTTGGTCTTCATAGGTTGCCCGCACTGTAGCCTTCGAGAAATTAGGGAAATAGCTTTAGAGCTTCAAGGAAGGAGGGTTAAGGAAGGAGCCTTGATGCTTATATCTACTTCGAGGAGCGTATATGCCATGGCTTCTAAGGAGGGGTTACTTGAAGCCTTGGAAAGGGCAGGTGCCCACCTAGTTAAGGATACATGTCTCGTAGTATCACCAATTAGACTGTCAAAGAGTGATGTCGTATTGACAGACTCCGCAAAAACAGCTTATTACGCTGAGAGCATGACAAACGCTACGATATCTGTTGGGAGTAGGAGAACATGCATAGAGGAAGCCACGAAGTAATGTTTAAAGGTAAAGGCGTAGTTAAAGGCTACTTTCGCGGAGAAGCGCTAGTAACTAGTATGCCTATTTCATTTCTTGGAGGGGTGGACACCTCGACGGGAACCGTAGTCGAAAGGGGTCACGAGTTGGAGGGGAGGACTCTGGCCGGTAAAGCATTGATCCTACCCCATGGTAAGGGTAGCACCGTTGGATCCTATGTTATGTACTCTCTCGCCAAGCAGGGACTGGCACCTAAAGCTATAGTGACAGTGAAGGCAGATTTGATGATTTTGACTGGCTGCGTCATCAGCAGAATACCGCTTATCGACAGGGTATCAGAGGAAGTATTAAGTGTCTTCAAGAGCGGCGATTTGGTTGAGGTCGATGCAAATTCCGGTTCTTTAAGGAAGATCTCAAGGCAAGAATGATCTAAGTATTTTCTCACTCATTTCTGCTACACGCGCTCTAACTCCAGGATGAGCGTATACTCTGATTATGTCTACGTATCCTCTAAGACTCTCTATGAGCTTAGAGAACTCGACCAACCTCTTCTTAATCAGGAAACCCTCCTTTTCCTCGCAGACTGGAACCTCCATCGGGTCCGGCTGAGTTGGGGAGTAGGGGAGTGATGGCACCATCGGGGTGTCTACCGCTACCATCCATCGTTCCACGTTGGCTTTTTGAGCTATTGTTTCTTCGATTTCATCTTTAAGTTTATCATCAATTATACGAGGGCCGTTCGATGTGTGGACCACGATCTCACATACAGATTTGAATAGACTTCTCCTCTCAAGCATCATGTAAAGCTCGCGGGCTATCTTCATTTCGCTCGAGAGATCCCCTTTCCTCTTAGAGATCTTCCTCAACTCTTGCTCCACGTAACCGTCGTCCATTGTTAAGAAGTCTTCGATGTTGCTAAAGTCAAAAAGCCCTTCACAGCGATAGGCTATGTTTACGGCTTTTTGAAGCATGATCCAAGCCGATCTAACCGTCCTATGGAAGTATACTGCTTTGAACATTTCGTACCTTGAAATAAATAGCGACTCGAGGGCGTAGAGACTGGCCGGTAGTTCTAAAGCTAGAGTACCGTCAACGAACCTGATCGACATAAGCAAGCGGATCGCGTCCACTTTACCGTATTCTACGCCGGTATAGTACGAGTCTCTCAATAAAAAGTCGAGCTTATCTACGTCGAAGGGCCCCGAAATTAAGATACTTAAAGGTGAACCTAACCTGCCGACCGATAGAAGCGATATCCTTTCAGAGCTATAACCCAGCTCCTCGATCTTATCCTTAATTTCTGTAGTTTTCACTATCCTTACCGTCAAGTCTTCATGTGTAAGTGCCTTGTGCTTTAGGACTGCTTCTTCGAAAAGGTGAGAAAAGGGGCCATGACCAACATCATGTAAGAGGGCCGCCAACTTGAACTCTTGAAGTTCGTCGGCTGTTAGACCTAAGTCAAGCAATTTATTACTAACCGTAGAGGCTAGATGGAGAACGCCTAACGAGTGCCCGAACCTGCTATGATCTGCTCCAGGGTACGTCAAGTATGCATTGCCCAATTGCTTAATTCTATGAAGTCTCTGCATCGGGTACGTATCCAAAACGTTCCTTTCAAGCTCATTCACCAATATGTAACCATGGACTGGATCTCTTATTTCCCCCCACGTTCTAAGCCCTCTCATTGAATGTTGACCCCACGCTTCTTAAGTTCTATTGTAACGTAGTTCCTTATATCTGAGGCGACAACTTCTAGTGGTCTCGAGGAATCAACGACAGCCCACCCATTTTTAGAAGCCATGTCGAGGAAGTACTTTCTGACGGTTTCAAGGAAATTCTTATTCTCGAACTTCTCTTTAAGAGAGTGTTTCCGTGCAAGGGATACTGTTGGATTTACGTCCAGTATTATAGGTATGTCGGGCTTGAGAGAGAAACGATTTATCTCTAGCAGCCACTTCAAATCTAACCCCTGGGCCTGTTGATAAGCTAGTGATGAAATCAAGGACCTATCCGATACTACCATAAATCCTTCGTCTATGAGCGTCCTTAAATTCATAGAATGCTCGACCCTATCGGCAGCGAAGAGGAGGGCATCTACAGCTGGATGCACTCTTTCGTCGCGCAAGTAAGCCCTAATCAATGTACCTATTCTTCCGACGGTGGGTTCCTTAGTCGCGAAGACCTTTAAACCTTTGGATGCTAGCCAGTCTACGAGTAGCTTAGTTTGAGTCGTAGATCCAGCCCCATCTATGCCGTCGAGCGATATGTAGACACCCTTCAATTTCTATCCCTCAAATCGAGACACATTTAGGATATCGTTTGAGCTTAAAATCCTGCTGCTATTGGGTCTTCAGGCTTAATGAACTCCCTCAAAAGTATGGTAGCGTAACTTGACTTTGGCAACAAGAAGCTCATCTTTAAAACTTCGTCCCCCTCAACATTATAGGACAAGTTTATGGGCTTGAAAGCTATCTGCCTTAGGAGGCCGAGCCTGTTCTGCAAGCCCAATTCCTCAAGCCTCTTAAAGGGGGGCTCTAGGCCCTCCTTGTTAAGGAAAGAGAGTACTAACTCGATCATATATCCCTCGGGTCTAACTTTTACGCTCGCTGGAACGAAAGCTAGTATTAATTGGTTGCTTCCAAGGTTCATTGATGAACTCTTCGCTACGAATGTTGGCCTCATCGGGTTTCCATAAGCATCGCATGTAGCTATTATATCACCTTCCATTACCCTCTCTAGGGAGCGTAATTTACGAAACCTCTCGCTCAATGCCCTATTAAATATGTACGAAAGATAAGCGTCCACGTATAGTGCTATTACATACTTAGGTAGCCCCCTTAAGGAGCCTAAATAATCGTTAGGTCTATCTACGAGCCACTTTATCATTTGTCTCTCAAAAATTAAGCTTCTGGGAAAACTCTTGAGGGCCCTTTTGAAGTCCAAAGTCTCGGCCAAGAAAGCCCTAGCATCCCTATGGGGTTTGGGCTCATTGGGGTAAGGGGTTGCTAGAATTTCCATAACTGCCTTCTCGTATTCTCCTTGAAGTAGCAGTTTGCCTACTATGTGCGTGTTGGGTCTATTTATTCCGAATCGTTGGTAACCGTAGAAATTCGGCACTCCTCCCAGTTCATTTAGTTGTAAGAGGGCATCTCTTATCAGAGCTTCGGCATCCTTGGCTGGCACTTCAAGCCCTCTAATGGTTATTGTAAAGCTGTTCCCAAATAACATGCCGGGTCTAAGGTGTTTCTTCGCCCTATACACTGCGAGGACCTTTAGTTTATTGTCTGATATCTTAGAAATATCGAAGTTCTCTGGAATTTTCAATGTAAACCTTTGTCTTGAGATTGACCTAGTGTCCTTTAACCCTGCGAAGCCGACGTGTTTTAGTGGAATCCCTAATTTCCTTGAAAGCTTTATTGCTGCAGTCAATGTGTCTATTCCTCGTTTCTCGATCACCAGGAGGGTTAGGTCTCCTGAGGTACCTCCTTGAAGTGGTACCTCTTCGACTACGAAATCTTCTAATCTTCTTCTAATTGCCCCTCCAATCCCCCTAGTCGATGTTCCATATACCTCGATGCCTAAGAACTTGTCTAGCTCAGACTTAGATTCTAAAATCATTTCCATCACAGTAACTTCAAGTAACCCGTTACCTTATCGATTAGAGTGGACGGCGCAGGTCCTATACCCAGCGCTGTGACCGTACCTGGTTCAAGTTCGGTTAACCCCGCATCGCAGACTAAGTAGCAGGGTAGCTCAAGTTCTCTGGCCTTCCGCTCTAGAGCTCTAAGCTCCTCTTCAGACTGCACTGCTAAGACAACCTTCTTTTGACACTGCTTGAACCACTTCTCAACCCACTCAGGCCTTAGTCTCCTCGCTTCTTCAAGGCTCGATACGGCAGCGTGAGCTACTTGAACGCACGTCTTTCCTTTACTCATCTTTAAATCTCCTCTAACGACGATTACCTGCTTGAAATCTATCGAGCCCATAAAGCTGTTTAGGTTATAAGGGGCGCCCTTAATGAAGTTACTGGTGCAAGCTGTTGACTTACTCGGACGTCGTAGTAGTGGGCGGGGGCCCTTCAGGCTTAAGCGCTTCTTGGGGTGCAGCATCCCACGGAGTAGACGTCATGTTGCTAGAAGAACATGAAGAGATAGGGAGACCAAGACATTGTACAGGTCTAGTTAGTGGTGAAGGGTTAAAAATCATCGGCATGCCTTGTAAAGGCGATTACATAGAGAATAAGGTCTGGAGGGCCATAATAATCGTCGGCAACCGCGCCGTCGAGTTAAGGAAGCTAGGAGAGCCGGTCTACGTGTTAAACCGTGAAAAGTTCGATAAAGCTATGGCTGATCGAGCGGCTGACTCCGGAGCTGTTATATTAACGGGGGATCGAGTTAAGAGGATACACGTAAGTGAAGGCATGTTTACGGTCAAAACAACAAAAACATCTTACTCTTGTAGGGTCGTAATCGATGGCGAGGGGGCATCCTCTAAGCTTGCGAGAAGTATGGGCTTAGACGGACCAAAACTCAGGATACCTGCTCTCCAAGTTGAAGTTTACGGCGAGGCGACTTTATGCGACGAAGTCCTTGTAATCGTAGGCGATCAATGGGCTCCGGGCTTCTTTGCTTGGGTTGTACCCACGGGCGACGATAGGCTACGGGTGGGGCTTGCATCAACTATTGGGCGTCGCAACAACTTGTTGACAAACTTCATTAAGAGGCACCCCCTAATCTCTGGGCTACTAAGGAATCATCAAATAAAGGAGATGTATGGAGGTCTTATAGCTATAGGTCCTCCCGATAGAACTCATAGCGGTAACTTTATGATTGTAGGCGATGCGGCCGGTCAAACAAAGCCCTTAACCGGTGGGGGCGTAGTTTACGGATCCCTATGCGGCTTCCTAGCAGGCATGACCGCATCAAAAATTATTGATGGAAGGGCTGAAGCGACTCTCTATGAGAGGACCTGGAGAAGGTTGTTGAGCTTAGAGGAAGAGTTAGGCGTCCCATTAAGGAAATTCTTGGTCGGTGAAGACAGCGTAGAGATGCTCTTGGGGCTACTCTCGAGGACCAACGTGCTATCGTATATTGAGAGGAACGCCCACTATGAAAGCCATGTGGCTTCAATCATAAAGAAACCCGGGGTACTGCTATTAAGCTCCTTGATTTTTGTTTTCGTAGCTTCAATAAAAGCATTTAAATACTTCTTAGAAGTCCTGCTTCCTAAACGGGGGAGAAAATGACTTGACAGAAGTACAACTACCCCTATGCTCATCCTGTAAAAGACCCATAATCCCGGGAACGAAGAGCACTAAATTTTATTGTCCTAATTGTGGGGAAACACTCTTCTGGAGATGTTGGTACTGTAGAAAACACGCCAAGCCTTATAAGTGTCCCAAGTGTGGTTTTCAGGGACCCTAGGTGATTCGTTTGGCTAAAGTTGTGGTCCTATTAAGGATACTACCGGCTGATGTAGAAGTAGACGTTGAGACTTTAAAGGATAAAATTCAATCGGCTATAGCCAAACTAGGTGAGGGCTTCGCACTACAATCTTACGAGGTAGAGTCGATAGCCTTTGGGCTTAAAGCTTTAAGAGTCGCAATAGTGATGCCGGAGGACGTTGAGGGAGGTACTTACATTTTAGAGGAAGCCGTAAGGAACGTTGATGGTGTCGGGGAAATAGAGGTAGAGTTTGTCTCGAGGATAAGTTGAGGGGGAAGCTTAATTAAGAAGAAAGTAGAGCTCTACCATGCTAGGCCAGAGACCTCATTTATATTTCACGTCCTGCCCTAAGGGTATGGGTTAGATGAGAGGAGATCTATTAATTATGAGGTGTAAGCATTGTCTGATGAAAATGAAAGGCCTACTAGGGACTCAGCAGCCGAAGTTATCTTAAGGGTTGCAGATGCTAAAGCGAGGGACGTTGGTAGAGGGAAGGTTAGGATAGACGGTGAAGCGCTGAGAAAGCTAAACCTCAATGTAGGCGACATCGTGGAGATAGAGGGTAAGAAAAAGACGGCGGCTATAGTATGGCCGGCTTACATCGAAGATCAGGGTGCAGGAATAATAAGAATGGACGGGCTTATACGAAGGAATGCTGGAGTTAGTATAGGGGATAAGGTCGTAGTAAGGAAGGCAAAGGTCTTTCCAGCTCAAATGGTTAGGCTTGCTCCTGAATCTTTTACCATATCTATAGATCATAGTTTCATGAATTTCGTTAAGAGAAGGCTCATCGACTACCCCCTTGTGGAGGGGGATCACGTTCTAATTCCCGTTCTAGGCCAAGCGATACCTTTCGTAGTGGTATCTACGAAGCCTTCGGGCGTAGTAGTCATTACAGAGTCTACAAACTTGATAATACATGAAAAGCCTGCTGAAGAAGCTAGAGCGACTCGAGTAACATACGAAGATATTGGAGGACTTCACGAAGCTATTCAGAAGATTAGGGAAATGGTCGAGCTACCTCTTAAGCACCCGGAGCTATTTAAGAGGCTTGGTATCGAGCCGCCCAAGGGAGTGCTTCTCTACGGTCCTCCAGGTTGCGGTAAAACTTTACTGGCTAAAGCCGTTGCAAACGAGACCGATGCACATTTCTATGCAATTAATGGCCCTGAGATAATGAGTAAGTTCTACGGTGAGAGTGAACAGAGGCTTAGAGAAATATTTGAAGAGGCTAAGAAGAATGCTCCTTCAATAATATTCATCGACGAAATAGATGCAATAGCACCTAAACGCGAGGAAGTAACAGGAGAAGTAGAAAAGAGAGTTGTGGCCCAGTTACTGGCCTTAATGGATGGATTAGAGGCTAGAGGCAACGTTATAGTTATTGCTGCTACAAATAGGCCTAATGCTATTGATCCCGCTTTAAGGAGGCCTGGTAGGTTCGATAGGGAGATCGAGATCGGGGTCCCAGATAAGCAGGGTAGGCTTGAAATTCTTCAAATACA
>JAWAKK010000004.1:0-23244 GCA_038887515.1 Candidatus Nezhaarchaeales archaeon
TTAGGTTTTGGAGATTCTGTAGTTACAGAACGCGTTATAACTCAATTGCTTACCGAGATTGATGGTATTCAGAGCCTAGATCACGTCGTAGTTCTAGCGTCAACTAATAGGCCCGACATAATAGATCCCGCCTTGTTGAGACATGGGAGGTTCGATCGATTAATTTATGTGCCACCACCAGACTACGAAGCTAGGCTGGAGATCTTTAAGATACATACGAAGAGCATGCCTCTAGCCGATGACGTGGACCTACAGCAGTTGGCTAGGATGACTGAAGGTTATGCCGGCTCTGATATCGAGGCTGTATGTCGTGAAGCCGGCATGCTAGCCCTTCGTGAGAATATAAATTCTGAAAAAGTTGAAATGAGGCACTTTATCGAGGCTTTAAAGAAAGTGCATCCATCAATAACAGAGGACATGGTGAAGAGCTATAGAGCTTGGGCTGAGAGATTGAGACACTACTTACAGAGGGGGAGAGGACCTATGTTAAGCTTTGTTTGAGGTGAACATAGCTGAGAGCCCCTAGAATATGGCGTCCGATACCTCTAGACGATATAGTAATCGACATGCTACGGCAGAGGAAAGGCGTTGCCAGAGATAAGGAGATATACAAAATGGTTAAGATGGTGTATAAAGACGTTTCGCCTAAGGAATTCTATAAAGCCGTCATGAGGTTAGAGCTTAAAGGTCTAATAAGCGTCTCTAGTATTAGTAAGAGCGTTAAGTCCTTAAGGCTTAGGGAGATGTGACAATAGGATATGGGAGTAGACCTTAAAGATCTAATACCTCGAACTACCATACCCTTAAGCGCCCTTTCTAGTAAAATCGTAGCAATAGACGCCTACAACGCTCTTTACCAATTCCTCTCAACCATAAGGCAGCCCGACGGAACTCCTCTAAAAGATAGCTCTGGTAGGGTTACAAGCCACCTAAGTGGCCTCTTATACAGAACTGTCAACCTTTTAGAAGTTGGCGTAAAGCCAGTCTATGTTTTTGATGGTAAGCCTCCGGAAATAAAAGAAATGGAGATCTTAAGGAGGAAGAAGGTCAAGGAAGAAGCAGTAAAGAAGTATGAAGAGGCACTTAAAAAAGGAGATTTAAAGACTGCAAGGACGTATGCTCAGCAAACTGCTCATCTGACAGATGACATGAGCTATGAGGCGAAGAGACTTTTAGACGCCTTGGGAGTTCCATGGGTTCAAGCGCCCTCGGAGGGAGAAGCGCAGGCAGCTTATATGACCATTAAGGGGGACGCCTACGCGGCCGCGAGCCAAGACTACGATTCTCTTCTCTTCGGCGCTAAGCGATTGGTCCGCAATTTGACGATTACTGGTAGAAGGAAATTACCTCGTAAAGACGAGTACGTAGAGATAGAGCCCGAACTAATAGAGCTCGATAGAGTACTTCAAGAGCTTCAAATAAACAGGGAGCAGCTCATTGATATAGCAATTCTAATAGGTACGGACTACAATCCGGATGGCGTTAAAGGAATTGGACCTAAAACGGCGCTGAAGCTATTAAAGACTTATGGATCTCTCGAAAAAGTTTTGAAGGCTTTGCCTGAGGCAGAATTCCCGATAGATCCCTTCGAGATAAAGAGAATATTTCTCGAGCCTAAGGTGACGGACGATTATAAGCTCGAATGGAGGAAGCCCAACGTCGAAGAAGTCGTGAAGTTTTTATGCGATGAAAGAGACTTCTCTCAAGAGAGGGTTATGAATGCGCTGAGTAGAGTACTAAAGGCACACCACCAGTTTGCTAAACAAACATCATTGGATAACTTCTTTAAAAGACGCTAGACTTCAACTACTATCTTCACTCGAAGTTGGAGACCCTCCTGTAGGTAGCGTATAAGTTCCCTATCTACGTCGATAGCGGCTTTGTCGCACCTTATCATGAGGGTTCTAGGACATATGTAGTCGCTCTTTCTACATACTATACTTATTTCGTCGCTCAAAGGAAGACTTTCGCTACCCAACCCTGTAATTGCTTCTTCAACGTCGAGAACCTTTAGTAGCAACGTAATTCTCGCATCCTTACTTCTTATGGCTTGCTTCACTTCATTACTTAAATTGAAGACGCTCTTCTCAGATCTTACCGCTACGATGCAGTCCCCCCTAAACGTTAGGTGTTCTTCCCGCGTTATCTCAAGGGTTGTCTTATGTGTAGCTCTTACGTTACGATGTCCCCATGCATAGAAGGTTTCCTCGAAGCGCATTAGTACTACCGTAGAGATTGAGGCAGAAAGCACTAATTACTTTTAGCCCACTTGGAAATAGAGAGGTAAGGTATGCGTAAAGCACTTGAAGAACAGAAAATTAGAGTTATACAACGCCTAGTGGAGACTGGCATAATAAAGAGGAAGATGGTGGCTGACGCATTACTAAGGGTTCCGCGCGAGGAGTTTATTCCAGATAATTACCGTCACTCAGCTTACGTCGACAGCCCCCTACCAATAGGGTATGGTCAGACGACTTCTGCTCTACACATGGTTGCATGGATGTGCGAAGCCGCTGAACTTAAGCCTGGAGATAAGGTTCTTGAAATTGGTGGTGGGTGCGGTTACATGGCAGCAGTCTATGCTGAGATTGTGGCACCGGAAAGTAGTGAAGTTAAGGGACACGTCTACACAGTAGAGATAATAGATGAATTGGCTAAAAAAGCCGAAGAAAATCTAAAAAGACTTGGGTACCATACAAGGGTCACCGTAATCAAAGGTGATGGATCTCTAGGGTACCCAGAAGCAGCCCCCTACGACGCTATTATAGTTACTGCTGCATCACCTGTGGCGCCCAAACCGCTCAAAGAGCAACTTAAGGTTGGTGGTAGGCTCGTCATACCGATAGGATCGCCATATTACGTTCAGGAGTTGACTCTGATAAGACGAATAGGGGAAAAGGAGTACGAGGAAGTAGGGCTTGGTGGGTGCGTTTTCGTTCCATTAAGAGGAAAGTACGGTTGGACTAGGGATTAAGAGTGGTGAAAGCTTTAGCAGTCATAGTAGCTAGGGAAAGAGGGGAAGAGGTAAGGAGGTACTTAGCTCTTTCAAATGCCTTAAACCGCGATTTAAAGATTAAAGTCCTCGGTGACAAACTGGCTATTCCATTATCTAGACAACTATCGAAATGTGAGGAAGAAGGGCTAAGAAAGATATGTGCAGTACTTATCGAAGAAGTAGACTTTGAATGGGTGCCTAAAAAGCCTACTTCAGTAATAGAGTGGCTCAGCGATAAGTTGCCTCCCCACCTCTTAGCTTCGGTTCCCAGGTCTTGGGATTTGATAGGCGACATAGCCGTAGTCGAATTACCCGAGGAACTACTTGGATACGAAATGCTTGTAGCAGAAGCGATCTTGGCAGTCCATAAAAACGTTCGAAGCGTTTACGCTAAAGCCGGCCCCGTGAGCGGAGACTTCAGAATAAGGCCTCTCAAGCTCATAGGAGGCGAGGATAAAAGCGTCACCATACATAAAGAGCATGGAGCATCGTTCTACGTAGATGTTAAAAACGTTTATTTCAGCCCCAGGCTCGCGACTGAAAGGAAAAGGGTGGCTCGGCAGGTATCAGATGGCGAAGTCGTACTTGACATGTTTTCAGGAGTAGGACCATTTGCTATACAAATAGCGAAAAGTAAGGACGTCGTAGTTCACGCAATTGAGCTAAACTCAGCCGCCTACGAATGTCTTAAGAAAAATATAGAGTTAAACAAAGTTCAGGACAAGGTTATACCATACCTAGGGGATGCTAGGGAGATAGTCGAGGAGTATTTAACTAATAAAGTCGATAGAGTGATCATGAACTTGCCAGAAAAGTCGTTAGATTACGTCGACGCAGCTCTTAAGGCTCTAAGGGGGAGAGGGATACTCCACGTATACTTATTTGAAGAAGAGCCTCGACCTACTGAGAAAGCTGAAGAGAGGATTAAAAATAAAGTGGAAGAAACTGGCTGGAGGGTAGTGGAGACACGATTTAAGGGCCTTGTAAGGCAGATCGCTCCGAGACGTTGGCATGTAGTAGTGGACTGCAAAGTAAAGTCGCTAAGTTAAAAGTCGATCGCATCGCTTAGCGTCTTGTTTTTAGCCGATACTGTTGAGACATAAAATAGAACAAACTATTGACCCTAAAGTGTGGTTGAGTAAGCGGGCCCGGCGGGATTTGAACCCGCGACCGTCGGGTTAAAAGCCCGCCGCTCTACCGTGCTGAGCTACGGGCCCTAAGCGTGAGAGTTCGAGGAGTGGTTTTTAGGTGTTTCTATTCTCCTCACTTAAGGGTCGTGGGATATTAAGGCTAATGCGAGGTAAAAATTTATTTGGTGCCCCCTTACACTCTCGTTTTCGCTAACTGCGGTGCTATCTGTGTGGTTTAATTTTTGGGGGTCAAATGTTGAAAAAGAAATTTACGATTTTAGACCATGAACTGGTTCCAAAACATATCCTCTTGACTAAGGAGGAGAAAAAACAGTTGCTAGAACAATTAAAGATTAGGCCCGAGCAACTACCATGGATTAGATCGTCTGACCCTGTTGCCAAATTGATAGGAGCAAAGCCAGGCGATATCGTTAAAATAATAAGGAAAAGCCCGACTGCGGGTGAGACGGTTGCTTATAGATTCGTCGTTCCATAAAAGAGGTGATAATTATCCTAAGTATTGAGAATAGATGGGATCTGATCAAAGCCTACATAAGAGAGAACGGTTTAACGAGACAACATTTAGCATCTTATAATGAATTCGTTTCTCATGGGCTGCAGAAGATAGTCTACGAGATAGGAAGCATTGAAGCTAGGGACATCAGGATAAGGTTCGACAAAGTGCATATAGGCCCTCCGATGGTTAAGGAGGCTGATGGTTCGGAGCGAAACATCCTTCCAATGGAGGCAAGGCTTAGAAACCTCACTTACGCGGGACCACTATATATAACTATGACGAAATACGTTAACGGCGTGCGCGAGGGGACTTCAAAGGTTTTTGTCGGCTACTTTCCAATAATGGTCAAATCCTCGCTATGCCCTCTCTCTAAGATGAATGATGAAGAGCTCGTAATGAATAACGAGGATCCAAAAGATCCTGGAGGTTACTTTATTGTTAATGGATCTGAAAGGGTCCTCGTAGCTCAAGAAGATTTAGCGAATAACCACGTATTGGTAGACGTTCTTGACGGTAGCTCTAATGTGACCCATGTAGCTAAAGTGTTATCCTCGGCTGCAGGACTTAGGATACCAACCTCTGTAGAGAGGTTAAAGGATGGCACCCTCCATGTCATAATACCTTCAGTAGCAAGCAGGATACCGCTCTTTATAGTGATGCGGGCCTTAGGACTTGAAAGCGATAGAGAAATTGTTGAAGCCATAACTTGGGACCCTGAAATAGAAGTAGAAATTTTGCCTTCACTCGAAGCGGCAAGTGATGTCCAGACCGTCGAGGACGCTTTAGATTATATAGGCGGTAAAATAGTGTTTGGACAGCCAAGGCAACGAAGAATTGAAAGGGCTGAGTTAGTGCTCGACAAGTACTTCCTACCTCACCTAGGCACGAAGCCCGAGGATAGAATTAAGAAGGCTTACTTCTTAGGGCAGATGGTCGAGAAACTCCTCGAACTCGTCCTTGGTAGGAGGAAGCCTGACGATAAGGACCACTACACTAATAAGAGACTGAGACTGGCAGGCGACCTCTTAGCTAGCCTGTTTAGAGTTGCGTTCAAGAGGTTCTGCCAAGACCTGCAGTACCAGCTTGAAAGGATATGGGATACTGGCAAAGCCATCTACGTCGAGAACATAGCTCGAGCAGATTTAATAACTGAGAGATTGCGCCACGCGCTAGCAACTGGCAACTGGACAGGGGGGAAGGTGGGCGTTAGCCAGCTTTTAGATAGGACCAATTACCTATCAACTTTAAGTCACCTTAGAAGGGTAGTTTCCCCGCTAAGTCGAAGTCAACCTCACTTCGAAGCTCGTGACCTTCACGCAACGCAGTGGGGCAGAATATGTCCAAACGAGTCTCCTGAGGGACCTAACTGTGGTCTCGTTAAGAACTTGGCGTTAATGGCTCGAATAACTGTAGGCGTTGACGAAGCCGAGATAGAAAATGAATTGTACAAGCTCGGCGTAGTTCCAATTCAAAAAGCTAGAAAAGAGGAAAGAGAGAAGCCGGAGCACGAAAGAAGGAAGAGGCCGAAAGTATTCTTAAACGGTAGACTTATCGGTGTACACGATGATCCTAAATTCCTAGTCAATTATATAAGAGAAGAGAGGAGGAAGGGCAGGTTAAGCCCCGAAGTCAATGTAGCATATATAGAGACGGAGCATATAAAGGAGATATACATAAACTGCGACGGGGGCAGGATAGTTAGACCACTTATAATAGTCAGGGATGGGACCCCCTTAGTCACGAAGGAGCACGTAGAGAAGTTAAGGCGTGGAGAATGGACGTGGAACGACTTCGTGGAGAAGGGCCTAATAGAGTACCTAGACCCTATGGAAGAGGAGGATGCTTACATCGCTTTAAACCCTGAAGACGTCACGTTAGAACATACCCACCTTGAAATCATGCCTACGACGATATTGGGTGTGTGCGCATCAATAATTCCTTACGCAGAACATAACCAGTCTCCACGAAACTCCTACGAAGCGGCTATGGCGAAGCAGGCGTTGGGCTTTTCGTGTGCCAATATGTTAATGAGGATGGATTCGAGAGCACACTTCCTACATTACCCTCAGAAACCGTTAGCCCAAACAAGACTATTAGACGTAATAGGATATAATGAGAGGCCAGCGGGCCAGAACATGGTTGTAGCGGTCCTAACGCTTACAGGCTACAACATTGAAGACGCTCTAGTATTTAGTCGCGCGGCAATTGATAGAGGGCTGGCGAGATCTACGTTCTTCAGGACATATGAAGCAGAAGAAAGGAAGTACCCTGGAGGAGAGGAGGATAAGATTGAGAGACCTCCCCCCAGCGTTAGGGGGTACAGAGCCGGGGAGGTCTATAGACACCTGGGGGAGGACGGGATAGTCGAGGTAGAAGCTCAAGTGAATGGAGGAGACGTATTGATAGGCAGGACAAGTCCCCCGAGATTCATGGGTGAGTATAGGGAGTTCGAAGTATCCGGCAGGAGCAGGCGAGAAACGTCGGTAGACATGAGGCACGGAGAAAGCGGTTTAGTTGACGCGGTTCTAATAACCGAGTCAAGCGAGGGGAACAAGCTCGTTAAAGTTAGAGTACGCGACCCGCGAATACCAGAGCTAGGAGACAAGTTCGCTTCAAGGCACGGCCAGAAAGGAGTAATAGGCCTACTACTCCCACACGAAGACCTTCCGTTCAGCGAAGATGGCATAGTACCTGATGTAATAATTAATCCTCATGCCTTCCCATCAAGGATGACGGTCGGTCAGTTGCTTGAGTCTTTAGCTGGAAAGGTTGCGGCCCTTAAAGGAAGCTTCGTAGATTCGTCTACTTTTTACGGCTTGAAGGAAGGAGAGCTAAGAGAAGAGCTGAAGAGAATGGGGTATAGCCCTACTGGTTGCGAAGTCATGTACGACGGCGTAACGGGCGAGATGCTGAAGGTCCCCGTGTTCATAGGTGTAGTGTACTATCAGAAACTACATCATATGGTCGCGGATAAGATGCATGCCAGGGCTCGAGGGCCTGTTCAAATATTAACGAGACAACCTACGGAAGGTAGAGCAAGAGAAGGAGGCTTAAGATTCGGTGAGATGGAGAGAGATTGCCTAGTTGCACATGGAGCTGCCGTCCTACTTAAAGATCGGTTGCTAGACGAGTCCGATAGGACAGCCGTATACGTATGCGAGAATTGCGGGTTGATTGCGTACTATGATGCGATAAGTGATAAATATAAGTGTCCATTATGTGAAGAAAAAGCCAAGGTCTCTCAAGTAGCTATGTCGTATGCATTCAAGCTTTTGCTCCAGGAACTTATGAGTTTAGGTATATACCCGAGACTTAGGGTGGGATAGAAGTGCTGATACCACAGAAAAACATTAAAGCCGTGTCCTTCGGCCTTTTTTCGCCCGACGTCATAAGGAAAATATCGGTAGGAAGTATAATAACGCCAGATACATACGAAGAAGATGGTACACCCATAGATACTGGACCCATGAGCTTGAGACTCGGTACCATAGATCCAACGCAGAAGTGTAAAACTTGTGGAAATAGAGTTGGTCAGTGCCCTGGACACTTCGGTCACATAGAGCTTGCTAAACCCGTAATCCATGTAGGCTTCGTCAAGATAATACACCAGCTTCTGCAAGCGACATGCTGTAAGTGTGGGAGGCTCCTCCTCTCGCAGAGGGAAATAGATAGGATAAAGAGCATCATGAAGAAGAGGCCGAGACTTTGGGCAATAATTAGAAGCAAGGTTGCGAGTAAGGTCTTCAAGAAAGCCATGAAAACTATGGAGTGCCCGCACTGCGGTGAAGAGCAGATAAAGATACGACTCGAAAGGCCGACCACTTTCTACGAAAAGACCAAGAGCGGAGAGAGAAAGATTACTCCTGACATTATAAGGGCGAGGTTGGAGAAGATTCCCGACGAAGATTACGAAATCATGGGCTTCAATCCTAAGATATCTAGACCAGAATGGATGGTTTTAACAGTCATCCCCGTACCCCCCGTCACCGTTAGGCCTTCAATAACGCTCGAATCGGGGCTTAGATCCGAAGACGACTTAACCCATAAGATAGTCGACATCATTAGGATAAATGAACGACTGAAGGAACAAATAGATATGGGTGCACCGATGGCAATTGTAGAGGAACTTTGGGACCTCTTACAGTATCATGTAACTACGTATTTTGA
This sequence comes from Candidatus Nezhaarchaeales archaeon, assembly GCA_038887515.1. Taxonomy (GTDB): domain Archaea; phylum Thermoproteota; class Methanomethylicia; order Nezhaarchaeales; family WYZ-LMO8; genus WYZ-LMO8. The sequence continues at coordinate 8,810 of JAWAKK010000004.1, forward strand.
TAACGAGGTATCAGGAGTACCGCCTGCTAGGCATAGATCTGGCAGAGTTTTAAGGACTCTGGCCCAGAGACTTAAGGGCAAGGAAGGTAGGTTTAGAAGTAGTTTATCAGGTAAAAGAGTAGACTTCTCAGCTCGAACTGTAATATCTCCAGACCCTAACTTAAGCATAAACGAAGTAGGTGTACCTATTGAAGTAGCGAAGATATTGACGGTTCCTGAAAAGGTTACTCCGTGGAACATCGAGGAGCTCAAAGAGCTCGTCATAAGAGGGCCTCAAGAGCACCCTGGCGCTAACTATATAGTGAGACCTGATGGAAGGAGGATAGACCTAAGATACGTCAAAGATAGGAAAGCCGCAGCCGAGGCGCTAGCGCCTGGTTACATCATAGAAAGACATATAAGAGATGGAGATGTAGCTCTCTTCAATAGACAACCGTCGCTCCACAGGATGTCTATCATGGCTCACAGGGTTAAGGTCTTGCCGTTTAAGACTTTTAGGCTAAACCTCTGCGTATGTCCACCCTATAACGCAGACTTTGACGGAGACGAAATGAACCTTCACATACCTCAAAGTGAAGAGGCAAGGGCTGAAGCGTTGACGCTAATGCTTGTCGAACAACAGATACTATCGCCTCGTTATGGAGGACCTATAATAGGCGGCACTCAGGATTACATACTTGGCGCCTACTTGCTCTCTCAAAGAGGCACTCTCCTCACGAAGGAACACGTACAAAGGCTCCTCTTCATAGCTGATAAAGTAAGTTTACCTGAACCAGCAATTCTTAAACCTAAGATGCTCTGGACCGGGAAACAATTGATAAACGCGCTTCTACCTAAGGGCTTAAATTACACTTTAAGAGCATCGGCTTGCAGAAAGTGTAAAGAATGTAAAAAATTCGATTGCCCACATGATGCATACGTAGTTGTAGCAGATGGTGAGCTCGTGGCCGGTGTCATAGATAAGAAGTCCATAGGTGCCGGGGAGCCTGAATCGCTACTTCATAGGATTATAAAGGATTTCGGGATAAGTGCTGGCGCATGGTTCTTAGACCACGCTCTAAAGGTGTTCCTAAACTTTGCTTTCTTCCACGGCTTTACGATGAACCTCGACGACGTAACGCTTCCGGAGGAAGTAAACGTTGAAATAAGGAAGAAGCTGAGGGAGGCTGAAATGAAGGTCGAAGAACTCATAGAGAAATACAAGAAGGGGGAGCTTGAACAGATGCCTGGCAAGTCGCTCGAAGAGACCCTAGAGTCTATGATACACGAAGTTCTAAGTAGCGCGAGGGATAACGTAGGCAAAATAGCGGCTCAGTACTTAAAGCCCTCAAGTCAAGCCCTAATGATGGCTAGGTCCGGATCAAGGGGATCAATGCTTAACTTAACTCAAATGGCAGCTACGGTCGGTCAGCAAACTGTTCGAGGAGAGAGAATACTTAGGGGCTACTTTGATAGGACCTTGCCACACTTCAGGAGGGGAGACTTAGGGGCTGCTTCTAGAGGATTTGTGTACTCCAGCTTTAAGAGGGGGTTAAGTCCACTGGAATTCTTCTTCCATGCTATGGGTGGCCGTGAAGGGCTCGTGGACACAGCTGTTAGGACTTCGCAGAGTGGCTACATGCAGCGCAGATTAATAAATGCACTACAGGACCTACACGTGGAGTACGATGGGACTGTTAGGACCGCCGATGATAAGATAGTCCAATTGAAGTATGGAGAGGACGGCGTTGATCCCTCTAAGAGCGATCATGGTAAGGCCATCAACGTCGAGAAGACTATAGAGAAAGTCTTGGGGGTCGCTGTCCTAAAATGAAGGCTAAGAAGATAACGATAGAGGAGTTAAAGAAGAAGATAGAGGAGTACTCTGCAGAGATACCGAAGGCAATAACTCAGGAACTTGAAGAAAAACTTTCTAAGCTCATAGATAAACTGACGTTGAGCGATGTCGAGAAGGTACTAAACGAGGTTGTCAGACAGTATAGGGAGGCGTTAGTTGAACCCGGAGAAGCTGTAGGTACCATTAGCGCCCAATCTATAGGTGAGCCTGGAACGCAGATGACTTTAAGGACCTTCCACTTCGCAGGAGTTAGGGAGCTAAACGTTACGCTAGGCTTGCCTAGACTCATAGAAATCCTAGATGCTAAAAGGACTCCTTCAACTCCATTGATGAGGATAGAGCTTGACGAGAAAGCCAAGTACGACAAAGCTAAGGCAGAGGAGCTTGCGAGGAAGATACAGCATGTAACGATAGAGAATATAACTAGTAGCATAAGCATAGACTTCGGTCAACAAACCATAGTACTGCAACTCGACGAAGAACTAATGCGAGATATGAGGGTTACGCTCGACATGGTGCTCAACGCTCTAGGCAAGCATAAGGTAGGTACTGTCGAGAGAGTTACCGAAAAAGAGGAGGAAACTGCAGACGGAAGGAGGAAGAAGATAATTGAGATAGTAGTAACGTTATCCGAAGGGAGCGAGGCTACAAAGCTAATAAAGCTTAGGCAAAAGATCTTAGGCATAAAGCTTAAAGGAATTAAGGGTCTCAAAAGGGTGGTAGTAAAGGAGGTATTGAAGGGAGGAGAAACTTACTACTACCTCGAAGTCGAGGGATCAAACCTTCAAGGCATACTAAGTAACCTGGAGGAGTTGGAGGGTATTGATCCGACAAAAGTCATGACAAACAATATACACGAAATAGCAACAGTACTAGGAATTGAAGCTGCGAGGAACGCTATAATAAACGAGGTCATAAGCGTTCTGAGAGAGCAAGGTCTCGACGTTGATATACGGCATGTAATGCTTGTCGCTGACCTCATGACCATGACGGGGAAGATAAGGCAGATAGGCAGGCACGGAATAAGCGGAGAAAAAAGTAGCGTCCTAGCGAGGGCTGCATTCGAAGTAACGACTAAGCATTTATTAGAAGCCGGTGTAAAAGGTGAGGAAGATAAACTAAGTGGTGTGATAGAGAACGTCGTAGTAGGACAACTAATACCGGTTGGAAGCGGTATGGTTGAACTCAGAGTAAGGCATGGAGGAGAATAGTATGGTAAGCTTAGACAGGGAACTCAGGGTTGCGTTGAGAACCGGAAAAGTAGTTTTTGGTAGTAAAGAAGTTTTGAAATTAGCAGGTAGGGGGAAGGGAAAGCTATTAATTGTTTCTTCTAACTGCCCAGAATACATAAGAGAGCAACTAGAATACTACGCTAAGCTATCAGGTATACCAATCTACCGCGCCCCATATACTGGAATAGAGCTAGGGGAGATATGTCAAAGAAAGCATGTAATCTCGTCTCTGTTGATACTAGAAGAAGGGGAGTCCGAGGTTCTAAAGCTCGTAGAGCAATAAGGGTGGTAACTTGCCGAGCATAAGGTTATCTGACGAGGAAATGAGATACATAACGTTATTTGAAAGCGTAACTGGGGCTACGGCCAAGGACTGTATAATAGACAATAGTAGTAACAGAATAATCTTCATTGTAAAGAAGGGGGATATGGGAATAGCGATAGGAAAGAACGGTGTAAACATCAAGAGAGTTACAAAACTCATAGGTAGACCAGTGGAAGTAGTAGAAGCAGCAGATACGCCGGAAGAACTAATTAGGAACGTACTCTTTCCAGCTAAAGTTCATGCCGTAAAGATATCGAGAGATGCCTCCGGTAGATTGGTTGCACACGTCGCAGTCGACCCTAAAGATAAAGGGCTAGCGATAGGACGTGAAGGCTCAAAAATTCAGAGGGCGAGGATGCTCGTCAAGAGGTACTTCGATGTGGATGCTGTCGTAATAAAGTAGGTGGATGTGGGGCGATAAAAGCAAAACAAATATAGCGAGCTCCGTTATCGTCTATCCAACCTAGAACCGGTGAAAAGCATGGGTAAAAAGTCGCCTCAAGGCCTGTTTGCTGCTAGGAAACTTATGCAAAAAAGAAAGAAGTTTAGGTGGAGCCAGCGAGAGTACAAAAGGAGAATGTTAAGGTTAGACGAAAAAGTGGACCCGCTCGAAGGAGCTCCAATGGCTCGGGGCATCGTCCTCGAAAAGGTTGGTATCGAGAGTAGGCAGCCTAATTCTGCCGTTAGAAAATGCGTTAGGGTACAGTTAATAAAAAACGGTAAACAGGTCACTGCCTTTGTCCCGGGTGATGGAGCGTTAAATTATATAAACGAACACGATGAGGTCATAATAACTAGGATAGGAGGACCTCAAGGGAAATCGCTCGGCGATATTCCTGGGGTCAAGTTTCAAGTAATAAAAGTCAATGGCGTTAGCCTTAAGGCAATTCTGCTCGGTAAAAAATCGAAGCCAACGAGGTAGAGAGCTTGCCGAAAAGGTCGACAAAGGCTAAGGAGGAGGAGAAGGTCCCTCAACCGATGAAAGTTGGGGTAGAGCCCGCAGAGATTAAGCTTTTCGGCAAATGGACCTTTAACGACGTCGAGGTTAAGGATCCAGGATTGAAAAGGTACATATGCCTAAAGCCCGTATTCTTCCCCCATACTGAGGGAAGGCATGAACATAAGAGGTTTGGTAAAGCCGATGTCCCCATCGTTGAGAGACTTATAAATAATCTCATGAAGCCTGGCAAAAATGCTGGAAAGAAGGCATTAGCAATAAATATAGTTAGGAACGCCTTCGAAATGATTCATTTGAGAACCGGAAAGAACCCTATACAAGTCCTCGTCGAAGCGATAGAAAGGGCTGCACCAAGAGAAGAAACGACAAGGATAGCTTACGGCGGGATAGTATACCACCAGTCAGTCGACGTCTCTCCTCAAAGGAGAGTAGACCTAGCGCTTAGATGGTTGACTGAGGGCGCTAGGCTAGCCGCTTTTAGTAACCCGAAGACAATCGATGAATGCTTAGCGGACGAGATTATAGCCGCCGCTCAAGGCGATGTAAAGAGCTACGCCATAGCGAAGAAGGATGAGATAGAGAGAATAGCTATGTCCTCTCGATAACATCAATTTGCTAGTTGTACTACATAATAATACGCAGGGTATCGATAACTAGATTAGTGAAAAACTTATTAAAGAGACTTAAATCTGGAGTTTACGCTAAGAGTGATTAAGGTGGTGTAGAGATGTCAGTAGAAAAACCGCACCTAAACTTAGTAGTTATAGGGCACGTGGACCATGGAAAGTCTACTCTGGTAGGACACTTACTGTATCTACTAGGACAAGTGGATGAAAGGAAGCTGAAAGAGATAGAGGAAGAAGCTAAGAAGATGGGGAAGGAGAGCTTCAAGTTTGCGTGGATACTAGACACGTACAAGGAAGAAAGAGAAAGGGGTGTTACCATAGACCTGTCGTTCTACAAGTTCGAGACTAAGAAATACTTCTTTACGCTAATAGACTGTCCAGGTCACAGAGACTTCATTAAAAACATGGTTACTGGAACTTCGCAAGCTGACTGCGCGTTGCTGGTAGTTTCAGCGAAGAAGGGTGAGACCGAGGCCGGCATGAGCGCGGCGGGTCAAACGAGAGAGCACGCTTTCTTAGCCAAGACCATGGGAGTAAATCAGATAGTCGTAGCAATAAACAAGATGGACGACCCTACGGTCAACTGGAGCCAAGAAAGGTACAATGAAGTTAAAGATGCGGTCTTCAAAATGCTGAAGGCCTTCGGCTACGATATTAGCAAGATCCATGCAATACCACTATCAGCTTGGACCGGCGATAACCTCATAGAAAAGAGCAAGAACATGCCGTGGTACAAAGGGCCTACGCTTATTGAAGCTCTTGACGAGTTTACACCGCCGCCCAAACCTATAGACAAGCCTCTAAGGATTCCGATACAAGACGTTTATTCAATAACCGGTGTAGGCACGGTCCCTGTTGGAAGAGTTGAGACAGGGGTACTAAAGGTTGGAGACGTAGTGGTATTCATGCCAGCCAACAAAAGTGGCGAGGTAAGATCCATAGAAACCCACCACATGAGGATAGAGAAGGCCCTCCCAGGCGATAATATAGGCTTTAACGTTAGGGGCGTATCTAAAGCTGACATTAAGCGAGGAGACGTATGCGGCCATTCCAATAATCCACCGACGGTCGCCGAAAGCTTCGTTGGAAGGATATTCGTTCTCTTCCATCCAACCGCCATAGCCAAGGGATATACCCCAGTAGTCCACGCACATACTGCTAGCATCGCATGCAGATTCGATGAACTGTTACAGAAAATAGATCCCAGAACAGGTGCAGTCGTCGAAGAAAAGCCTCAATTCATAAAGCAAGGTGATGCGGCACTAGTAAGGCTGAAGCCTATAAAGCCACTATGCATTGAAAAGTACTCAGAAATCCCCCAGCTAGGGAGGTTCGCCATCAGGGACATGGGAAGAACTATAGCGGCAGGAATAGTGGTTGACGTGACGCCAGCTAAACTTTCATAAATCTAATTTTTATTTTTGGGGGTCTATGTTATGGTCAGGAAGGCGAGGATTAGGCTTTCAAGTCCAAGCCTTGAAGACTTACAGCTCGTCTGCGAAGAAATAAAGTCAATATCGCAAAAGACCGGGGTTAGAATGAGGGGGCCTGTGCCTTTACCCACGAAGAGGTTGGTCGTAACTACTCGGAAAGCTCCTTCGGGGCAGGGCTCCCATACATTCGATCACTGGGAGATGAGAATTTATAAAAGGTTGATTGACTTAGATGCCGAGGACAGAGCATTGAAGTCGCTCATGAGGGTCAGGATACCAGACACGGTTAATATCGAGATAGAGTTGATATGAACTGCTGGTAAATCTCGAAATCTTTGAGGCTTCTTAATTGATCTTCGTCTAGAGGTTTAACGATGGCTATCCACCCCTCTCCATAAGGTTCTTTATTTATCAAGGTAGGCTCTATTTCGAGTCTCGCATTCACTTTTATAACTTCGCAGTTTATTGGTGATAAAACTGCGACGAACATTTTTACGGATTCTAACAACGCTAGTGGAGAGCCCTTCTCTATTAAACCTTCATTTAAGAATAGGACTCTAATTACATTTCCCAATTGTTTTTGCATGAAGTCTGTTATCCCGAGCACTATTGTGTGATTCTGGACGCGAACCCAGACATGGTTTTCAGAATATAAGAGGTTTGGCTGTTCGCCTTCTCTCAGAGACTTCATTGTAAGTTCCTCCTAAACTACTTGTCTTTGGGTTCTCGTACATTTATTGAAACGGGATTTACGTTTAGCATGGAGAAACACTTGGGACACTTACCGTTGAACTTCTTGACTACATCTCTGGGCGGGGTAAGATCTTTACCTTTGTAAAGAATGTACCCGCATTTTGCGCATTTAATTACCTGAGGCATGACACGCACCACATCTTCAATCTAGTCCTCAGGCATAAGCTTTTCACATAGACGTTATGAACCCCCTAAGGCGTCATTCACTATCCGCTGGATCTTTAACTCCGTCTTCTGTTATCTCAAAGACAGCCTCGCCCTCTGGAAGGTAGGGCGAGTCTATTAACTTTGCGAGCCTCTTTGGTCCTCGTAGCTTCCTCAAGAACACTCTAGCGCCGGGTACGTGAAAGAGGACGTGGCCGCCGACGGCTACGGTTGGATCGCCAAATACCACATCCGGTCGAGCCATTACTTGATTAGTCACTACAACTGCTATTTCAAAGTTTTGAGCAAGCCGTGTGAGGGTATGCAAGTGTTTATTTAACTTTTGTTGACGCATGACCAAGGTCTCTCTCCCAGGATACTCAGCCCTGAAGAATCCTGTTACGCTGTCGACTACAAGTAGCTTCACGTTTTTCTCGCTTACAATATCCCTAACTTGCTCAACGATGAGCATTTGATGGTCCGAGTTATAGGCTCTGGCTACTATTACATTTTTAAGGGTCTTAGAAGGGTCCAGCCCTAGTGCTCGACTCATCGACACTATCCTCTCAGGCCTAAAGGTACCCTCACAATCAACGTATACAGCTGAACCCTCAAGTCCCCCCTTCTCCTTCGGAAGCTGGACGTTGACGCATAATTGATGACATATCTGTGTTTTACCCGATCCAAATTCGCCGTAGAACTCGGTAATTATCTGAGTTTCGACCCCTCCGCCTAACAATCTGTCTAGGTTCCTGCTCCCCGTTGTTATTCTCGCCACCCTCATCCGCTTTTCGTACAGTTCGTCTGCAGTCATAAACCCCAGCTCTAATGCCTCGCGAGCTGCGCTTATCATCTTCTGGCTTATTGATAGGGGGAGACCTGTAACAGAAGCTACTTCTTGAGGTAAAGCTGCGGCGAGAGCCTCTATAGTGTTAAATCCTGCTTCCGCTAGCTTATCAGCTATAGCTGGGTTTATTCCTGGAAGCTCCGTTAACTCTTTAGGTCTCTTGGTCTTACTAGTCATTCCTTATCACGCTAATTAGTTTCCCCCATCTTACTTAGTAAAGGCTCAAACTTAAATAAAGAGTTTGATATAAGAGTCTAAGTGGCGGTGAGAAGCATTAAAGTGATAGATGGACTTCGGACGATATTGAAGGCCGTGGAGAACTTCTTAGAGGACCCGCCCAAGCGAGCCATTGGGTTGCTTGTCGTGATTTTTACGTGCTTCCTGTTATCCGGAGGCCTCTTCTCCTTACTAGAAGGTGCTCCAATTATGATTTCGATTGGAGGAAGTGCGAAACCGTACTATCCGAGCTTAGATTACCAACTTGGAGCCGAGACTTTCGCGGTCTTCCTGCTGCTGATCATAGGAGTAGCTGGTATTATCCTAGTACATCAAGGCGCAGAAAGGTTCCCATTCAGAGGTAGGGAGCCATTCTTGATGGCTTTAGGCTTAATTCTAATAGTTGCCAGCATGCTACTCTTAGCTTGGATAATGTATCTTAAACTTCTTTTCTACGTATAACGTGAAGCTAATATCAAAACGGCTTACGCTTAATTTTAAGCAAATAAGCTACGTAGTTGCCTGTAAGGTGCAGTAGAGGTGTGACAATAAGTATTACCGCCAACTCTTCGAGAGTTGCAGTATACCCTGCGAAGGAACTGAAAAGAAGTGCCATTAAAACGAAGAGGTATTGGTCTAGTATAGGTGCTGACTCCCCCTGAGCTATGTTAAGCCTACGCTTAACGAAAGAGCCTAGAACATCGCCGGCCATGGCTCCAAGCCCCATCAAGAACCCTCTAAATGGACTACCTAAAGCTACTCCAACTATTATCCCCGCTATAACACCGGATGCAAACCCCTCTACAGATTTATTATCCCCAAGAACCCTCTTACCGTCAATCCAATACTTACCCATGTCTATGGGCCTCCTATTTCGAATTACATTAGCCACAATAAGGGGAGTCATATTGGCAATGTAAGCCGGCAATATGAATAGTAGGGCTTTTATTACCACTTCAATTCCATAAGCTAATAAGTTCATTCAATCGACCTCTTCTATAAAGCCATTTATTATGTGAGCCTTACACTCCTCGAACTTCTTAGAATTATGCGCTTTTGAGATGGCTATTTTCCTATGAAAAGGAACATCCGACTTTAGGATTGAGATTATGTTATCAGACCAGTAAGTTAAAATGTTTGACGCCACAGGCTCATCGATAAGTCCCTCACTCATTGAAAGACCCTTTAAGCGACTCGTCAAAATTACTCGTTTCTCTGACGTTATAACGTAATTTTTTAGTATTGCGGTTAACTGGTTCAACGTTTTGTTGTGTAAAATTATTTCACGCTTATTTTCTACTCGTAAGGATCTGTAAGGTGCAGTAAAAGTATCAATTATCACTACATCGTGGTCTTGATGTCGAAGCTCTAACTCTCTTACAAGCTTAACGAGACTACTAAAAACAGTTAAGTGTCGTACGTGAAAATTCAAAGAGAGAAGATGAATAAGCACATTCCTTCTCTTAGCCAACGTCTCAATGCGAGGATAGGGGAAAAGCCCGTCGGTGTACACGTAAAGCACTTTAAGTCCTTGAAGGCAACTTTCTAAAGCTAGTTGCATGGCCAATGTCGTCTTGCCAGAGCCAGGCTCTCCACATATTAGCGTTATTTCTCCTTCGTCTATTCCGCCGCTGAGTGCTTCATCGACGTTTGATAAATTAAACTTAAGCTTTATGAAGGCCACCTCTAGACGTAGTATACGTCGAAATAAAGCTTACAAACAGATCCTCCTAAAGTCTATGGTAAAAGCTTAGCGGGGCACTGACCGCCATGAAAAGAATTAAAGAAAAACGGGGTGCTATGCTTAAAATTGAAGGTCCTGCAAGTCTACAAGTTTTAGAGGGCGCCATTTCAGTTTTAGGCTCCATACTTAAGCCTAAAGAACGGGTAGTAGTACCGAAGTATAAATCACTCGTCGTAGAAGTTATTGAGGATTCTACAGTAGAGCTTAGATTAGGCGGTGAAGCTAAAGTGGAAAAGTTATCGGAAACAGTCATTCCATCGGAGTGGCAAACTTATTCCGAAGTCGTGGTATCTCAAAGTGCTAAGCCTATTAGCTGCATGGTTCTAGGCGACGTCGATAGCGGCAAGACAGTTTTCTGTACGTACTTGGCTAACTATGCCATCAATAGGGGGCTTAAAGTCGGAATTATAGATAAAGATCCTGGTCAGACTGAAATTTCCGTACCGACAACAATAGGCTTGGGAATAGCGGAAAAACCATTGTACTCCCTTGAGCAGCTCGAAGCCGTATCGGTCAAGTTTATAGGCTCCGTTTCCCCGGCCAACGTTGTACAGCGTATCGTGGTGGCAACAAAACAACTTTACGACGAGGCTGTAAGGAGAGGTTGCGAGCTCATAATAATTAATACCAGTGGCTGGGTTAATGGCCGGGGCGCGCGTGAACTAAAGTATAGCGTTATAAGTAGCATACATCCCAACTATTTGATATTAATAGAGAGGACCAACGAGGTGGAGCATCTAGTAAAACCATTCGAAAAAAGCGACATTAATATAATAAGGGTACATCCTTCGTCGGCTATAAAGCCCAAAACTAAAGAGGAGAGAAGGGCAAGACGCGAATCTATCTATAGAAGCTATTTTGCTAATGCTAAGGTTAGGAAGGTAAGCTTAAGCGGAACGAAATTAATGTACACGCTATTCACTACTGGAATCGTGTTAAACAACGAGAGCTTATCTAGGTATAGTAAGGAGAGCGGACTTGACCTCGTGTACGGTGAGGAGAGCAAGGATACCTTGTTCCTAGTGAATAGAGATCCTCTTCAGAGCAAAGCTAAGGTCGAAGAGGAGATGGCGAAGGTCTATGGAAAAGAGGAGGTCGTGGTAACGTGGACCGGCGAAGAGAAGGGGCTTATAGTTGGACTCTTAGGCTCCGACCTATCGTTTTTAGGGTTGGGTCTCATACGCGAAATAGATTACCTAAAGAGGAGCGTAGAACTTCTTACGCCTGTTGAGCAAACAATAAGTACAATCCAAGTGGGCCTAATCAAGCTTGACGACGATTTTAGAGAAGTCGCAAAATATGAACGAACACCTTTATAAAAGAGCCTTCTTCCTCAGTATTGGGTTCAAGAGATGGATGGCGGCCTTGTTATAACGGTCGTTGGATACGATAAACCAGGAATAGTTGCAGGGATAACCACTACGATAGCAAATATGAATGGCAATATAACGTCCATTAAGGCCTCGAAGTTATCTGATCTCTTTATAATGAGTTTGGCAGTAGATATTAGAAAGATAAACTGTAGCGAAGAAGAATTTGTTAAGAATTTAAAAAATAAAGCCCTACAACTTGGCGTCGGCATAGCGATAGAGAACGAAGAAAATAGGTTTAGAGCTAAAAAGCTCATAGCGTTCGACATGGACGGTACGATTTTAGAAGTAGAGGCCATAGACGAAATAGCTAGGTACCTAGGGATTCAGGATAAGGTCGCTGAACTGACGAGAAGAGCCATGGAGGGAGAGATAGACTTCAGCTATGCATTGAAGGAACGCGTAAAAATGTTAAAAGGACTCCCGGTTAAAGTCGTTGAAGAAATAGCTGATAAGCTGCCAATATCAAGAGGGGCTGAAGAAGTCGTTAAGACCCTTAAGAACATGGGTTTCATAACAGTGCTAATAACTGGTGGGTTCGACATAGTTGCAAAGAAGATCGCTGAGCGGCTGGGCTTTGACTACTGGTTTGCAAATAAGTTAGGGGTGAATGACGGCGTATTGAACGGTGAGGTCGAGATAGTGGTTTCTGGTGGAGAATCGAAGCTCAAGCTTTTAAAAAGTGTTGCCGAGGCCCACGGAATAGATCTAGAAGAATGTATAGCTGTTGGCGATGGAGCTAACGATTTAATAGTCCTCGAGAATGTAGGACTAGGAATAGGCTTTAGACCTAAATCCATAGTCGAGCAAAGGGTTAAAGCGTTAGTCAATATAAACGACATGAGGACCATACTAGCTTTAATAGCTAGCGGCCGACTCGAAAGGGGTGAAAAGACTTGAAGAAGACGGAATTACCGAAGGCAATGGCTACGCAACACCCCGACTCGGCTTCAAGGGCCTTTACATCACAAGAAGAAGTTGATGAAGCGCTACGTGACTTCTCGCCGGCTGAAATGGGAGGATTCGAATGCGATGAAAAGATGGTAGACTTTGAGGGGAAGCTAACAGCTTATGGACAGATGAAGTGGATAGTAGAAAAAGTTACTTCTGCGTTGAACCTAGTTCCTGGCGAAGACTTTCTAATAACGCCAAGGATACCCTCTGAAAAACTTGAAGATGCAGAAAGACAGATAATGGTCATATGGGCAGCTGTGGCTGCAAACAAGTTTTCTTATGAAGTTGCTGCAAGACAGTCGATTAAGTACCTCGTAGCACCAATGGTTGAGAGCTCTCGAGAGCTCCTGGTTTCACATAGAAGGATACACAAGCTCGTAAGGTTGGGGCAGGAAGAGCTCGGGTTACCATCAACATGTACCATGAGACTTATACCCTTATTTGAAGATGTCGTTAAGCTACTCCACTGCGATGAAATTGTCGATGGCTATAGAAGGCTCCTTCTAAAAGAGCTTGGGGAATACGAAGATCACTTTAGAGTTTTCCTTGGTAAATCGGATGCAGCCATGACTTACGGTCATGTAGCCTCACTTCTAGCTATCAAGATAGCATTATCAAGACTTGAAAAGTGGAGGAGAGACGTTCACGTAGAGGTCCGTCCGATAATCGGTGTAGGCCTATTGCCTTTTAGAGGCCACTTAGCTCCATGGAATGTACAGAACTTTATAGAAGAGTACAAAGGTTACTATACTGTGACCATTCAAACAGGCTTAAGATACGACATACCTCATGAAGAGAGCATAAAAGTTATACGATGCGTGAAGAACGATGCTGGCCACGCCCCTGCAGTCTATGATGCTGAAGAAGAGAGAATTCTCACGGACGTTATAAGAATATTCTCGCGAACTTACTTTGAAACCATGGTAGAAATGGCGACCATCATATGCCTGGTGGCAGACATAATACCTGAAAGGAGGGATAGGATGTCGAGAGAAAGCTATCCTCGATCTATGATAGGGCCTCTAAAGTTGATCGCCGATAAGGTCTTATACGAAAAATTGCCGAGTGGTGAGGTCAAACTACCAAGAGCAATAAAGTTTACTGCTGCATGTTACATTCTCGGCGTACCGCCAGCGATAATAGGTATTGGAAGGGCACTAAAAATCTTGAGGGTGGAGAAGGGAGAAGGGCTTGTCGAGGATTTAATTAAGAAGTATATAAAGGGATTAAGGAGCGATATGGCGTTCGAGTTCAATTTCTTGAACCTAGAGGTTGCAAAGGAAAGATTAAACCCGGCAACATACACCAAGATAGTAGAAGACGTAGATGAGGTCTCCAGGTACTTCAACTTAGACAAAGAAGACATCGATGAAAAGGGCCAGCAGCACTCTCAATTAATTAAGATGTTCTGGGAAAGAATGGGTAAACAAGAGGCCGCAGAATACGCCTTAAAGGCTGGAGTCATCAGGGGTTCTCTAGGTTAAGCGTGATATGTCGAACCCTTCTCCATAAAGTCCCTTATGCGCTTCATGTATAGTTCGTACTCTCCCTTCGGCATAGGCCTAACTTTCTTTAGCGCCTCTTCGAAGTGCCTCATCGATACCTTGAGCTCTCCAGCATGCTTCTTGGCTTCTTCGGGGTCTGGATACTTGTTTAAGAATTCGCGGAGAGCCATCATCGTCGCCGCGTTACATAGTGCGGCAATGTCAGCACCTGTATAGCCCTCAGTTAAACTTACGAGCTTCTGTACGTCGACATCGTCACTCAAAGGCTTACCTCTAAGGTGTATCCGGAATATCTCTTCTCTTGCCTTAGCATCGGGCGGCGGTACGTATATTAACCTATCGAACCTACCCGGTCTCAGTAGAGCTGGATCGATTATATCAGGTCTATTTGTAGCAGCTATAACCACTACGCCCCTGAGCTCCTCAATTCCATCGATCTCACTCAACAATTGGTTTACTACCCTGTCGGTTACATGCGAATCCATAATGCC
>JAWAKK010000005.1:0-12054 GCA_038887515.1 Candidatus Nezhaarchaeales archaeon
GCGTAAATGGAAGAAATATGCTTTTCACAGACCTCCTGCTACGCCTTTTCCACGGAGGCGAATCTTTCAGGCCTCTCAAGAAGAAGTAAAGGCCTAAAAAGAAAAGCAGTATTGGGGCTAGCTCCAGAGTTATGATCTCGAGAACTATAAATGGAAGTGCCTTAAGCCACTCTCCCTTCTCGATGTAATAAAAGGAAAGCAGCAAGAAGAGTGGCGTGAAAATCTCCAAATGAAAGTCGAACGTGTTTACGCCGTGTAGGGCTGGGTTTAGGAGATAAGCCACGGCGAAGGCATAAGCGTAGGTCTTGCTGTGAAGCTTATCCCTTGCAATCCAGTAAAGGGGCAGAGCTGCCAGTGCTAGAAGAAAGGACTGGAAAACCAGCAGTGTTTCTGGAGCTTGATACATGGCGTAGACGGGTAAGACTGCTACCAGCAGGATCGGCGAAAAGTGCACACCCAAGAAGCATCCTGTCGGGTTACCGTAGTTCACCTCGAGCGCTGAGTACAGTAGCCTATTGGAGTTCAAGGTAGTCCACAGTGACTGGACGAATATTCCAAGATCCCAAGCATATGTCCTGAAAGTGTGGTGCATGTGGATGGTGTAGGCAGAGAAGAAAGCCGTGTAGGCCAGTATCGGCACCCATATCAACGTATCGCTGCGCTTCCTAAGCCAACCTAACAATACAGCGGGCGTTACATTCTCAGCAACCTTAGGTAATCGCAAGTTCCATCCTCTTGTCGGCCTGCATGTTAAGAATTGCTTATTGCGTTGTAAATTGATAAATTTAACTTAGCTTAGAAGGGATAGTTAAGCGAGTGTACCCATGTTCATCAACGATCGCTCTCAGGGCCCTCTAGTTTCAGTTGTTGTGCCAACGTGCAACTCCGCCAAGACTCTTAAGCTATGCTTGAACTCCTTGGTTAACCAGAGCTACAAGCACCTAGAGCTTATAGTTGTAGACAACTTCAGCAAGGATAGGAGTGTAGAGATCGCTAAGGGCTTTGGCGCAAAGGTGTTCATCCACGGTCACGAGAGGTCTGCGCAAAAGAACTATGGCGCTCTCCACGCAAACGGCGAATTCATATACTTTGTTGA
Organism: Candidatus Nezhaarchaeales archaeon; assembly: GCA_038887515.1. GTDB lineage: Archaea > Thermoproteota > Methanomethylicia > Nezhaarchaeales > WYZ-LMO8 > WYZ-LMO8. The sequence goes on from JAWAKK010000005.1 coordinate 1,097, forward strand.
CTCAGACTTCGTATTGAAGGCCGACGTCATCTCCAAGTGTGTGGATGCGTGCAGATTCTTCGATGCCGTGTGCACTGTAAATTACTCATTTGGGAGAAGCCTGTGGGGAAAGTCGATAGCCCTAAAGGAATATTTCTTAGCTAAGGACCCGACAATCCAAGTTGCCAGGTTCATGAAAAGAAGTGTGTTTTTTGATGTTGGCGGATTCGACGAGGATCTTGTAGTTGGCGAAGATCTTGATCTATACGCTCGTCTTGTAGAGCAGGGGTATAAGATAGGATTTGTAAGTGCGGTGGAGTGGCACATAGGTGAGCCTGAAACCCTAAAGGCCGTGGCTATGAGGGGCTTCTATTATGGAAAGAACGTTAAGGCTTACTTTCGCAAGAGGGGGGGCTATGCGGTCAATCAGCTGAGCCCTTTCAAGCCGAAATTGATGTACAAGATCCTCAGAACTGGAAGCCCCTATATGATCGGCCTAGCATTAGTGGACTTTGTGAGATGGACCTCGTCGGCCCTCGGTATTATGTGCTCGCACACCCGGAGGGCCTAAAAGGCCTTTTAGGCCTACCGCTGCTTTACACCAATAATTCTGAATGTAGGCACGGATATCGGAAGTCTTGTAGGAAAGTACCTGTCGAACAGCAGCGGGTTGAGGGGCAAGAGGAACCACCTTTCCACGTGGCCCTTGAATCCATGATGCTTTAAAAGGCGCTCAACCTCCTCTTTGCTTCTGAACTCAGAGACGTGATGTTCCACCACACTGCTTGCCTTCAAGAGTGCCTTAGCATAGAGCCTTGAGAATAGCGCATCTATGGTGGGAATAGCCCATGGAGTTTGCAGGAGGAGAACCCCTTGGGGCATTAGCAGGCGGTAGCAGTCCCCTAGAAAGGCGGATGGATCTTGGAGGTGCTCTAAAACTTCGAAACATGTAATAAGGTCGTAGGACCCCCATCGGAAAGGCAGCTTCTGAGCGTCGCATACTACGAGGTTTCCCGTAAGGTTCCTCGCGTACCTATGCACGTAAAGCCTTGACACATCACAACCGTAGGCTTCATACCCTAGATGCAAAAGCAGCTCGACGAGATATCCATGGGCGCAGCCGACATCCAATGCTTTTCTTCCTGCTCCCTTGAACAGGTTGAAGGGCGAACGGCTTGCAGCCCACTTCAGGAAGTCGCAATACAGCGCTCGAATTGCGCTGCGCTTCTTGTGGTAAGCATGCCAGCTTTCAAAGTACCATTTTTCAAGTCGACCCCTGTCCTGTGATGTTGTTGAGGCCTGCTCACGATCTTTCCCGAGGCTCATAGCTCATCAATTCCTCGATTATAAGCCCTGAATTTGTATCTGAGCAGCTGGCGATGCCTACGACCCTAAGGACCAGCAGGTAGTTGGCGGCTCCTAGCGGGATGGCTTCGCTCTCAAGCATGCCGCTGGCCTTGATAAGGCCGCCGGAGCTGCTGTAAAAAGAGCAGCCACTATCCCAGTACCAACCGTAGGGGATCCACTCCGAGTTCCACACTGCGTGAACCCATACTAGGAAAAGGTCGTGGGCAAGCTGCCCCTCGCTGAGCTGAAGGCTCTCATCAGCCATGGCTAGCCACCCCCCTCTCCCAACACGGATGAAGATCGGCATCGCCAAGTTTAGGCCGGGCTCTAGGGGTAGCGTATAGTCTCCGTAGGCGTAGTACTTCAACCCTTGCCTCTCCAACGCGTTTCCATCAAACATCGAATACGCCTCCAGCATGGAGAGGCCCAGCGTTCCCGATATCCTCGTTGGGCTGTACGTGAAGTACGCGTGCAGCGCGCTCCTCAAGATTGGCTCCCTGCTCGAGGAGCCCGCCAGAAATTCTTGGACGTCGACGAGCCCTGAGTAGTCCCTAGACCACGAGTATGATCCGTCCCTGTATAATATCCTCTTATGGGGTTGTAAGGAGCCTACTGTTACCAGTACCAGCCCTTCGTCGAACATCATGTCGTATAGCCTTGACTTACCATGCTTCGAATCGTCTCGAAGAAGGCCGTTCCCGTTCGGGTCTAGAAGCGGCGCAGGTAGAACGTTGAAAAGTCTTCTCCCCTGAGAGTCCTTAAGTGGGTACACGAGTATCAGCACGCTTTTCTTCATTGGTGAGCCAATGCTTTCACACATCGTTTCAAGCGCGTAGTAGTTTAACTTGTAGATTGGCACACCGTACGAGTTAAAGTGCTCTATCAAGGCGTCAGCCAGCCTGATGGCTTCATCGGCCATGTAATCTGGGTCGTAGAATATGTAGGTGTTCCTAAAGGTAGCATTAAAGGAGGAGTACACGAAGAGCATTACGTGAAGCGATGTTGTTCCGTTGCCTTCAGCTTTGTATCCAACCCTAACTTTTAAGGAGTCCGAGCCTCGATCTACCTCTACGCCGCATACCTCTAGCTTCAGGTTTGGCTCCACCACCGGAGCTTTAGCTTTCACCTTCAAGAATGCCCCGTTAGCCAAGTCGATCCTTATGTTGTACTCCTCGCCCATCCTCCACGGGTACTTAAAGATGTATCGAGCCTCTCCTCCATGAGCTAGTATGCGGTCACTTATTGATGATTTTTCAACGGCCAAGCCGTTAACAAGCACCCCCTCAACCTCAACCGCTCCCCCCTCAGCCTTGACGAGGAGCTCTATGCTCCTCTCCTCTTCCCCCAACGTGAATAGGATTCCCTTTATTGAAAGCTTAGATGAAGAGGTTGCGTACGGGAGGTACACAGCTACGCAGCATGCAACCACGAGAATAACTACTGCGGAGGCCGCCACATAGATTGGTGCCTTCCCCTTCATAAGGAAGCGATGCTATTCCAACCCTATAAAAACTTTAACCACAGGAAGGTGTTTGAGTTGGATGTGAAGAACAGATGTTAAGGTGGGTTCATAGTTGGACTTCTTGCTCGTATGTGACGCCATGATGGATTTAGAGGGCGGAAACAGGCCGGCTGCCTGCCTAGCTTATGAGTTGGCCAGGAGGGGTTTCGACGTCTCGGTCGCGTCTCCGGTGATGTCAAGGGATGTAGAGGGGTGGCTGAACAGGGCTGGCATCACCCCCATAAACTTGAAGGCCAAGCTCCTCTGCAAGGGCCTAGGTTATTCCCTGCTGTGGTTTGAGCTTTGGACGCGGGAGGCGTTCTTCAGGCTTACATCAAGGAGGCTTGGAAAGGCCTTTGCTACAGTTAACTTCTCACACGTGCTCGCTACCGAAGCCCTATTCTGGTACGCTCAGGGGGCCACGTCAATGGCCCTCGAGGATGGATGGATGGATATGCCCAAGGCCTACAGGCTCGGCTACATGGCCTCGAAGCCGGTGATAGGCTGGGCTGATAGGCTCCTAGTTAAAGAGGTTTGTAATAGGTCGAGGTTTGTCATCGCTAACTCCAGGTTCTGCGCGTCCATGTACGAGAAGTACGGAGTCAAGATCCACAAAGTCATATACCCACCAATAGACCTCAACATATTCAAGCCAACAACAAGCAGGCCAACAGAGGACTACGTGCTCACATACCTCGGAAAGGAGTCAAAGACATCCGTGATAAAGAAGGTAGCGGATAGGGGAGTCAAAATAAAGGCCTTCGGCTCGAAACCCCCATTCCTAAAAGACGAGCTCAAAAAACACCCAAACATAGAGCTCCTCGGAAGAGTCCCAACAAGAAGGCTGGTGGAGCTCTACTCAAACGCGCTTTACACGTTGTTCACATTCACCCACGAGCCCTTCGGCTACATACCCCTAGAAAGCATGGCCTGCGGAACCCCAGTGCTAACCTACAACAAGCAGGGACCCTCAGAAACGGTGATCCACGGCCGCACAGGCTGGCTCGTCCAAGACGACGACGAAATGGTTGAGACGGCGGAAAAGCTCTGGAAAAATGGGTACAACCATCAAGCGAGGACCCAGTGCGTAAAGGAAGCAGAAAAGCTCGACACTAGCCACTATATCCAAGCATGGAGCGATGTACTTCAGAAAGCGTTGAATGCCGAGCAAGCAAGGTAAAATGCTGGCTTCGCAGGTCAAATATTTTGGGGGCTTCGAAAGCGATTATAGAACTTTGATCGAACACCGTACGCTATTCTTCACTTTGGGTCGCTCAGCAGTTTCTAGATATGTAGAGCTTTATAGACGTTCATGGATATTTATCTTGATGAGTGTAGAGGAGCATTATATGATGAAGGAAACCAGTAGAATTATTGGCGTTAGTGCCAGGCAACTTCAAATTTGGGATAAGCAAGGATTAATTAGATGTGTGAGGAACGCCTGGGAGTAGAAGGAGAGCACCTGAAAGCTAAATAAAACGTCTTCTCGGGGTAAAAGAACTCGATGTAAGTCGTAAAATCGTAATACATGCCAGAAGCTCACCCATATCAGGGAGAGAATACAGTATTGTAGGAAGATGAATAGAAGGCTTCACAGCATGCCATTTAGGAAAGCCCAATTCTACATTTTGTATAAATCCATGGGATATGGCTCCACCCCTGAACTCGTCGATGCTAAGAATACTTCTAAGGCATATCTGATGTGTGTGGCAGATCAAAAAAGCCGAATAGATGTGTCTTTAAGTGTTAGAAAGTGTGGCTTCCAAGTGGACAGGCATTTAGTTGCAGCCTAGAACATAGCCATGAAGCCCCCTGTGCCATCCTTTATAGGTGATGGTATGGAGAAGAAACTAAGCGAGCTCGGAAAAGCTGGCTTTCTGTTATTATTGATGCAGAATGTTCGTTAACAATAAAGATGGTAAGAAGACAAAATAAAATAAGAGGCTTCAAGTGGGATTGTGTACTTTCATTAACCAACACAAATGAAGGCCTCATTAGAAAATTCAATGAAATATGTAATGGTTCTGGCTACATAATCAACCATTCAACAAAACATTGAAAAGCCGATTGGAAACCTCGAAAAAATAAAAAATCTTATACTACGTGTGAATTCTTTGAGGTTGGTTGTTACCAGAAGTACTTCCACAACTAATTGTGAAAAAGACAAGCCGAGCTATTAATTGAGGCGCTTAGTTGTCTTAAACAAGATCGTAAAGGCCATACTCCCTATGATAATAGACCCAAAGAAATTTACGATGAGGTGAGGAAACTGAATCGAAGAAGTGTAACCGTTGGCGGCGAAAGCCCTTAATGAGCCTCGAGTAATAGAGGTGAAGGGGAAAGAATGAAAATCTATGAATCCCACAACAGTCGCAAGCAGCTAAAGATTATGGTAGTGGCGATTGTGGTGTGCATCATGGTTTCAGTGTTTTTTGCGGTGAGTTGGAGCCGCGAGGATGATGATAGATGTGATGAAAGGCGAGGCTTGTTAACTGCCGCATTAATCGACGGGTTATATGAGTGTGAGCCTAACCTTGACTTCACGGATAAGCTTTTGGATATGCTTGAAAGTGCGGGGTTCCACGTTGATATTTACAGAAGGGATAACGTAACCGTGGATCTCCTCATGAACTTGGAGGGTTATAAGCTCCTAGTTCTCAGAGTTCACAGCGCCATGCACTCAGACGGTTGGCTGTATGTATTTAGCGGAGAACACTACCGCGAAGAAAAGTACGTTAAGGAGCAGCTTGCGGGGGCGGTGAAGAAGGGCTACACGTTCAACGGGGTCGAGAAGCCCTACTTCGCCTTAAACATAGCTTTCCTAGGAGGGAATAGGGCTGGAGCGCTGGAAGGATCCACGGTGATACTGATGGGGTGCAACGGCTCTGGAGACCCCTACTCCGTCAGCAGGCTGCTTGAAAAGGGCGTTGAAGCGCTCTTCGCTTGGAGTGGCTACGTAGACCTAAGACACTCCGACAAGGCCACTCTGATTCTAGTAGAAGCGCTCTACGGAGAGGGGCTAAGCCCCAGAGAGGCTGCCGAGAAGGTTCAGCGAGAAGCGGGGCCCGACCCAATCTACGGCAGCATTCTAAGGTGCTTCACGAAGAATTGGCATGGGTGAGCTACGCAGAAAGCTCTTTATTCAAAGCGTCTACAGTGTCGAAGGGAAGCCACTTGCTTGGCTCTATGCGGTAGTTTCGGCCCATTCTCTTGACGTTGATGTAGCCCATTAACTCCAGCTCCCCCAGAACATCTTTCAACCTCCTCTCGCTGAGCTCTGGAAACCCGTAACTCCTAGCAACCTCGTAGAAGTTCCTGTAAGCTTCGCCGACCGTCTCCGATCGCAAAGCCGCAAGCAACATCAGCTTGTGGGCTGTGCTGAGCCCCTTCAATCCCTCCTCAACGTAGGCTCTCTCAACACGCTTCCTAGCCTCATATATGTAATCGACTTTAAGCCTATCACCATTCACGACGCACATCTTCACCGCCTCCCTCAACAAGTCTATTGCATAGCGTGCATCACCGCCCTTTTGGGCGGCTAAAGCCGAGAGGAGCCTCAAAGACTCCTCATTTGTGAAGCTCTCCACAGGCACCCCTTCCCTCAAAGTCATCGCCAGCCTATCCCTAACTATCATGTATATCTCCTCGGACTTGTATGGAGGAAAGAGTAGGAGTTGTGGGTTGAACCTACTTTTAACTCTCACATCCTTCACGTAGTCGTGAAGGTTCATCTTGTTGCTTATCAAGATAAGGCCCGTGTTGGGCCTGTTCGTAACCATGTATAGGAGCTCGTCGCTCTTCTCATCCCTAACCATAAATTTCTCAGCTTCATCTATAACAATCACGCAGCGCCCTGGAAGGCTGTCTTCCATCTCACCCCACAGAGCCCCGAAGCTGAGGCCCCACTTCCTCTTGCCGGTAAGCATAGTGTGAAGGGCCACAAGGGTGCCGTAAGCCGAGGGCTCGCTAACAGTGTAAAGGCTTGGCACATCCACATCGCTTAGGACCTTTCTGACTGTGACGGTTTTCCCGCTTCCCGAAGGGCCCAGAACAATGAAGTTGGGGGGCGGGAAGCCCTCGCCGACCAGTTTAAGCTCAACGAGAAGCCTCTCGTACTCCCTATCCCTACACAAGAGGCGGGGAGGTATGAATGCGTGGTTCAAAACCCCTAAGTCCTTTATAAAGGACAAGACCAACACCTGAAAGACTTCCTGCACTTATCTCACTCTTTGAGACCTATTTCACCCTTGCGAATTCACTACACTAAAAACACCTTTGAAGTGTTCCTTCACCTATATGCAACCTTGCGGACACCTCCTCTCTCCCATTTCACCCATCTCTTGATCTCTGATGAGGCACTCTCTCTCCCATTTCACCCTACAGCCGGGGGTTTCTGCTGCTCGGGTTTCTACTGCTCTCTTTGTTACTCATACGTGAGTATGTATAGGGCTCCTTTATAAGTAATTTATTTTTCTTTTTTTTCTTTTTAAAGCAAAAAGAGAAAAAATTTATGATAATCTGCAAGTTTCTCACTCAAAGTTTAACTGAATAACATGATTTAAAAACATAATGAATATGCTCTTTATTAATCGTCTAATATAACGAATCAAAGAAGACCTGAAGTAATGATGGGAGTAGGGCCTCCCGCTCCAGAGGGGGCCGGGCTGTAGGGTGAAACGGGAGAGAGAGTGCCTCATCAGAGATCAAGAGATGGGTGAAATGGGAGAGAGGAGGTGTCCGCAAGGTGACCTGTGTCGCCGTTTCTGCCTGCCGGTGTGAAGACACTTCTGTTATGAGTCTTGGGGTTAAAGAAAAAGGAGTTAGTTGAAGATGTTGTGGATGCAAGAGCAACGGCTCCAGACTCGAATGAGCGTTTCTAGGTTGTGCCCAACAGGTGGAGCACGTGTGGTTTAAGGGTTAACATGTGTATTATTGGTGGCGGGGGTGGTGTTATAGGGGACTATAACTCCTCACCTAGAGCTCTCTTTATGGTGGAAGCCACGCCCCTAAACTGGTTGAGGGCTACTTGGATGAGGCTTATTTCATCATGTTCGACGAGCACTCACGAGCTAACATTAAAATCTCCGAATGGTTGGAAGTCCCTAGTCGATTAATAAGGGCTAGCAGGTGGGGCATGTAGTCATGCTTTGGGGCCGTGGGCCTCAAATTTAGGGGCTTAGAGCCCAAGATACCTTCTTTATATCTATAGCCTATTCGAAGTAGAAAGGTTTTTATGTTCATTAAAATATTATCATTCCGAAAGGGTGATTTTAAGTTATGGAGAAAAGTAAGGGTATATTAGGTGTACTGCTAATACTGTTGTTCTCCACGTCTCTTGTGCTGGCCGGGTTGAGGCCGGCAACCGTTCTCGCGGTTGGTTCAGACGACTACATGACCGTGAACGGCGTCTTAGATACGGATCGCTACACGCTTTACCCCTACAAGAGCGCGCTTCTAAAGGTGGGCCTCTCGAAGTACGGTGAGCTGATAGACGACACGACCAACGTGGGCTTGGAGTACGACAACGCGCGTGACCCCTTCGCCCCGGTTGCGGGGGCAACAGTGCCGCCAGAGCTTCAGAAGAAAGTGTGGATAAACGGGTGGTACATTGATATAATTTACAACCACTCAACTTGGGGTGTGAGGAACGTTTGGGCTGGCGCGCTCTTCGCTGACATAACGAGCTACGGCGGCCCGTGGCTTAGGGTGGACAACGATTACGGTTCCTGCCAATACGAGAAGGATGAGAACTTCAAGTGCCCTGGAAAGCAGATAGACCCTGAAAACCCTGGTGACGTGATAGGTCCATTACTGAATGGTGGCAGGAAGACGAACGGCACCGTGATAACGGATCCGCTTCAGGTTCTCTACGACGGCCCGAGGCTGTTCGTGGCCAAGATAACGAACCACATCTATGACTGGTATGAGCCTACCAAAGCTAACAGGCACATCGTGGACCTTGTGCTGACAGTGATCTTCAACAAGGTTAAGAAGGAGGTCGTAGTAATAAAGGACGTCAAGCTTGTCCCCTCAGCCAAGTTCGAGGTGCTGCCCTTAGTGCTCTACGACTCGGATAACAATAAATTTGAAATTGAGAATGGATACCTGGTGCAGCTGAGCAACAGGGAGGAGTGGGATCTAGGCACCATTGCATCCGGCACAACTTCATATTCAAGCTACGCCCACTTCTACGTTGCGGACTGTGGGGAAGGGCAGGAAACAGTGTACAATGGGAGCTGGGTTATGATCCCGACGCTCCCGGCAGGCATCAAGGTCGGCAATCTCGCAGCAACACCAGTCAACAAGTACGGAGGGCAGCCCTCTACGAGCGCTGCAACATACGACGTGGCCCAGATAATATCCAACGACAGGAAATACGTTGGCTGGCACGCCTTCTGGCCCAGCCTGAGCGACTACACCGTGTACGCAGGCCAAGACAACATATGGTGGAGGGCGCTTAACGCGAACGATCCGCACCGCACTGACGGTTTAAGCGAGCCTTGGCGTTCACCGCTGATCGTGGGCGAGTGGGACTTCCTGCTGGGCGAGCCTGCTAGGGACTACGGTTCTGGAGTGGTGAGCGGAGTCCAGTTCAGGGGCGTAAGCGTCTACGGCGTTACGGACCTCAACGACGGCAAGGATGCGGCGTTTGGTGAGGTTAATGCTATCGACCGCGAGGTCAAGTACCAGCTGAATGAGATATTCAACCCGTGGGACCTCTATGATTCAGTTCACAAGAGCACTATGCGCTTTGTTGATATCAGAACTGTATCAGCTTCAACACAAACTAAAGTAGACATTAAAGTTGGAGCCTCCGCAGTTATATCCAAGGAGGCTGCCAGTCCTGGTAACCCGCCTGGCACCTCGTGGTATGACTACTGCAATGCAACTGAGCGCGTCATAGTTGATGGATACCTAATAAAGCCGGGATCCGGAAATCCACCCAGCTATGTTGCAACAAATAAGAACGGTATATGGTATATCAATGTGACGATACCTGCTGGAACCCACACCATTAAGGTACTCTGGTCAAACTCTACAACTCCTGGACGTTATGAATGGGTGGTCGTTGGCAGGGACGCCATGACCGTCGACTCCGCAGGTGCAGCTCTGGTAACTTCAGCCTTCAAGGACAAGATAATTGAAAGTAATAAAAAGGCCGGCGCCTTCATAGGACTGGCCGGCGCGGACTTCTACGGCAAGTACGTTGATATGGAGATGCCCTGGGTTATGAGGAAGTTCGGCGCCGCCAACAACTTCGAGGACTACTTCTACGTCAAGCCGACGGATCAGCGCATGGCCTTGAAGGACGACTGGTGCACGACGTGGCCGATAGCCAGCAGCAACATGATAGGCGTGGGTGGACCACTTGCGAACGCCTTAACGTACTACTTCAACGATTTCGCCCAGGCGTTCTACGCGTTGCCCTGGAGGACAACCTACACGCCTTGGAGTGAAAAAATAGTTCCGCTCACCTGCTGGGATATGACGAAGACAAGTGCCTACCGGTCAGGCGAAACCGTGGGCTACGCTGTGATCTCAACCTACAAGGACATTAACGGCACAGTGGGCCTCCTCATATGGGGCAACTGGGGAAGGGACACCTACTACGTGACGAAGTGGTTCCACGAAGAAGGCATCTACCAGCTGCAGGAAGCCCCACCTGGCTTGACATCGATAATAGTTAAGATAGACTACAAGTACTACGCCGGTGAAGGCTACAAGCCGAAAAGCTTCAGCATAGTCGAGTGCCTAGGAACCATAAGCGAAACGCTTTGGAAGCACGGAAATGAAATTAAGGGCGGAATACACGACCCGTAAAACCGCAAACTCCTATTTTTTATTTACTTTTAACCTGCTCGCGGAAAGCATCTTCGATGGCCCTTGGGGTTTTTAGCTCCTCGGCTTAGAACCTTCAAGCACCTCTCAATATGAGGTTCAGCCACCTCTCCACGTATCTCTCCTTGTTAAACTTGGAGGCCGCCTCCGCGCAGCTCAACCTAACATGATGGTTGTACCCATTTTTCCAGAGCTTTTCCGCCGTCTCAACCATTTCGTCGTCGTCTTGGACGAGCCAGCCTGTGCGGCCGTGGATCACCGTTTCTGAGGGTCCCTGCTTGTTGTAGGTTAG
>JAWAKK010000006.1:0-7651 GCA_038887515.1 Candidatus Nezhaarchaeales archaeon
ACGCCAACCTGCAGCCGAACGCCGAGACGGCGCACAAGAAGAAGGCGGATAAGCTCTCAAAGGAGCAGTACCTGCTGCTCCTCCACCCCAAGGTTGGGGACGCCCACCTAAAGGGCGACATCCACATACACGACTTGGAGTACTTCGGGGTTAGGCCCTTCTGCCAGGACTGGGATCTCAGGTACTTCTTCTACTACGGCTTAATGCCGGATGGAACCGGCTTCAAGACGAGCGTTGCGGGACCGGCCATGCATCCAGAGGTGGCCGTGCTCCACACGGTTAAGGTCCTGGCGGCGGCCCAAACAAACTTCGCGGGCGGGCAGGGCTTCTACAACTACAACGTATTCCTAGCCCCTTACCTGAGGGGCCTAAGCTACAGGCAGGTGAAGCAGCTCGCCCAGATGATGTTCTACGAGCTCACGCAGGCCTACGTTGCGAGGGGGGGCCAGCTGGTCTTCTCGAACATACAGTTGACGCCAACCATACCAGAGATATGGAGGGATAAGCCCGTTGTGGCTCGCGGAAGGGTTGGCCCAGACGTCTACGGCGACTACCAACGCGAGGCGGAGATGTTCTTCAGGGCAATATACGAGGTGGCCTTGAAGGGCGACTACTGGGGTAAGCCCTTCAACTTCCCCAAGCTTGAAGGCTACCTAACCCCCGAAAGCCTGAGGGATGAGTTCTACGAGGACTGGCTGCTGGTGCACCAGGTGGTCGCCAAGTACGGGACCCCCTACTTCGACAACGCAATCCCCTCCTACAGGGGGTACGGGAAGGGCGTCTCCTGCTACCAGTGCTGCGCCTACACCTTCACGGAGACCCCGGACAACGACCCGGAGTTCTACGATAAGATGAACTTCGTGGACGGCAAGCACTTCAGCATGGGGGCCTGGCAGGTGGTCACTATAAACCTCCCAAGGATCGCCTACCAGTCAAGCGGCGACGACGACGTGCTAGTTGAGAAGGCCTTCGAAGCCATGAACCTATGCGTTGAGGTCTTCAAGGCCAAGAAGAGGTGGATGGACAGCATGATACAGTACAACAGGCTTCCATTCGCAACGCAGAGGCCGCTGGACCCGAAGACGGGCAGCAGGGGGCCGCCCGCCGTGGACTTCAACGAGCTCGTCTACACCATAGGGATAGTAGGCGGAAACGAGATGGCCCAGTGGCACACCGGCTACCAGCTTCACGAGCATGAAACCGCTGTTAAGCTGCTGGTTAAGCTGCTGCTCGAAATGAGGAAGTACAAGGAGGAGCTGGAGAGGAGGCACGACGTGAAGCTGGCATTGGCCAGAACCCCCGCGGAGAGCTGCGCTCAGAGGCTCGCCGTAAGCGACGTGGTGTCGCCGGCCTTCAGGGATAAGGCCCTGAAAGTCGTTAAAGGAGACGTCGACGCCGCGCTCAGGCTGCTCAGGGACGGCGTGAGGGATGTGCCCATATACTACAGCAACGGCACCCACGTTTACGTAGGCGCCCCCGTAACCCTAGCTGAGAAGCTAAGCATAGAGCACAAGTTCTTCCCGATACTGAGCGGGGGAAACATATTCCACGTCTGGCTCGGCGAGGCGTATCCGCACCCCGAAACCCTGGTGAGGCTCACCTACAAGATCGCGAAGACAACCCAGGTGGGCTACTTCGCGTACACCAAGGACCTGACAATATGCGAGGACTGCGGGAAAGTCGACGGCGGAATCCTCGAAAAGTGCCTTCACTGCGGCTCATCAAACGTGAGGTACTGGAGCAGGGTGACCGGCTACTACCAAGAGGTTTCAGGATGGAACGAGGCTAAGAAGAGGGAGCTGATGGACAGGAGCAGGACGGGTATCATGATGTTGTGAGGCTGCAGCAGGAAGGTGGGGAACGCCTAAGAGCCCTCTTTGAGCTTGCCTTCTATCATCGCCTCTATGCGCTTCTCCGGCACCAAACCCACAATCCTGTCGACTTCAACGCCCCCGACGAATAGTATCAAGGTTGGTATCGCCATTATGCCGTACTGGGCTGCAACCCCAGGGTTCTCGTCGACGTTCAGCTTGGCGAAAACCACCCTGCCCGAGTACTTTTTGGCCAAGCCCTCTATTATTGGCGCCAGCATCCTGCAAGGCACACACCACTCAGCCCAGAAGTCCACGAGCACTGGGCGCGTCTCCTTCTCCAAGAGCTCCCTGAAGGACTCCGAGTCCGCATGGATGACGCCGCTAGGACCCTCCTTCCGCGGGCTTAACAGCTCCTTAATCTTCTTGGCCTTAAGCCGTTCAAGCTCCACGTCCTCTCCATCATTCACTTTGCATCTACCCCTTTAACTCCTCCAACCTCATTATTTCAGTTTTTCGCAACGCCTCCCCGCCGAAGCTGCCGGTTCCAAGCTCGCCTCGAGGCGAGGCGGCGAACCAAAAACCGCGTTTTCTCGTTCAGCGCTGCGGCCTCGCTTGGGCCTTCTAACGCTCCTCGGTGGAAGCACTTATAAAGCCCACTCATTTCTGCCCTAAACTGTAAAGTTAAGCTAAAAGCCGCGTAAAAGCGTGGAGGGAGACAGAGAATAATGAGGATAGCGGTTATACACGACTCTAAAAGGCCCGACCAGCCGGCGAGGGAGCTCCTCCTAAACATCAAGGAGAGGGGGCTGACCCCCATCTTCCTGAGGATATCGAGCCTCTCATCATCGCTCAACGGCGGGTTCGACCTCTTCTACGGCAAAAACAGAGTGAACGTGGACGGGGCGGTTGTCAGGTCCCTGGGCAGCGTCACCAGCGTTGAGCAGTACGTTAGAAGGCTAACGCTCCTGAAAAGCATGGAGGCACTGGGCGTAACCGTCATGAATCCGGTTGAGGGCCTAGCCCTGGCGAGAGACAAGTACGGGGCCTTAATGATGCTCTCCAAGGCGGGCCTCCGCATCCCCAAAACCCTTGTAACGGAGGACATAGGCCTCGCCTACAACTTCGTGAAGGGGGTGGAGAAGGCGGTCATAAAGCCCCTCATAGGCTCCCGCGGCTACGGAATGGTTTTGGTCAACGACCCCGAAGTTGCCTTCAGGATATTTAGGACCATAGTGGCCTTCAACCAGGTGATCTACGTTCAGGAGTACATAAATAAGAGCGACTACGACGTCAGGGTGTTCGTGGTGGGGGACTATGTCCTAGCGTCGATAAAGCGCTTTGCCCCGAGGCCTGGAGAGTGGCGCACCAACATTGCTCAGGGCGGCAGAGCAGAAGCGTACAATCCACCTGAAGAGATGAGGGAGATGGCGGTAAAGGCGTGCGAGACCTTGGGGCTTTGGTACGCAGGCGTCGACATAGCCGAGGACCCGGAGAGGGGCTACGTGATATTCGAGGTTAACGCAGCCCCGGACTGGCGGGGCCTATCCGAGGCCACGGGCGTTAAGCCCGCTGAGGCGATAATCGAGCACATGATAATGAGGTGCAAGGCCTAGATCACGGGGCCTCCAGCCGCCCCCTGTTGATCTCGAGGAAGTTCAACCCCCACTTGAACACGCTCAGTATCCTCTCCGCCTGCGGGCGGAAGCCCAGCACGCACAGCGAGGCGGCAAGGGCCTCAGCCGTGGAAAGCGCGTTGGGGTTCCCGAAGTTCACGGGGTTTGCGGCCACGAGCCTGGGGAGGCTTCGATGGAGGCCTTTAAGCTTAACGTTGCTGAAGAAGGCCTCAGCGCTCCTCCACGAGCAGTCGATCGCTGTTATCCCATGGACCAACGCAGCCTCCAAGTCCAGGGCTGAAAGGGTTTCCGGGGCTAGGGGGTTCAAGATCACGCAGCCGCGGGGGATCTCCTTCACCCTATGGATTGGCTTAGCTAAGCCGACCCTGACGAGCCTGTTAGCCGTGCACTTGTAGGGGTCGCACTCCTTAGCCATGTAAACGTAAAGCCTCACTGCTCGTTGATCTCCGCTCATCAATTTACAATGCTTGTTAAACGTATATAAAGCATGCTCAACATTACACTTACTTGGTAGAGGAGCTATGGCCTCACAGTTCAGGTTCCTCACGCTCGACGACGTCGACCTCGAAGGCAGAAGGGTCCTGGTCAGGGTCGACATAAACTCCCCTATAGGGTCTGAGGGGGAGATACTCGACGAGAACAGGATAAAGGAGGCAAGCGTAACGCTGCGGGAGCTGGCCAACTGCAAGGCTGTGGTGATGTCCCATCAGGGTAGGCCCGGCAAAAGCGACTTCGTATCGCTTGAGGCGCACGCGGCGCTGCTCGAAAAGCACGTTGGGAGGCCCGTCAAGTTCATAGATGATGTGATGGGGCCTGCAGCCAGAAGCGAGATTTCCAAGCTTAAAGACGGCGAAGTCCTCCTCCTTGAGAACACGAGGCTCTACTCCGAGGAGACCATAGAGGCCCCAATCGAGGAGTGCGCCAAGACCTTCCTGGTGAGGAAGCTCAGCCCCCTATTCCAAGCGTTCATCCACGACGCTTTTCCGGCGGCCCACAGATCCCAGCCATCACTCGTCGGGTTCGCGTACGTTCTACCGTCGCTGGCCGGCAGGCTCGTCGAAAAGGAGCTGAGAACCCTAAACAGCTTAATGCCAAAGCTGAGGAAGCCGATAGTCTACGTGCTCGGAGGGGCAAAGGTGGGAGATAGGCTGGAGGTTGTGGAGACGCTCGCGAAAACCGGGTTCGTGGATAAGATAGTCGTGGGCGGACTGCTGGCGCCAGTCTTCCTCGAAGCCAAGGGGCTCAAGCTCTCCAACAACAACGTGAAGAAGGATAAGGGCTTCAACGGGTACGTGGAGAGGGCTAGGAGGCTACTGCAGTGGAGGGAGGACGTGTTCCTCCTCCCAGTCGACGTTGCCGTCGAGAAGAACGGGGAAAGGGTCGACTGCCCGGTTGACGAGATCCCGGAGGGCTACGCGATAAAGGATGTTGGGCTGGAGACAGCTGAGCTAATAACCTCCGAGGTGCAGAGGGCTGGAAGCGTGATAGCTAACGGCCCCCTAGGAGTATTCGAGGAGGAGGAGTTCGCTAAGGCAACCATCAGGGTCCTGAAGGCCATCGCCGACAGCAAGTCCGTAACGATCATCAGCGGCGGGCACCTAACAACAGCGCTCCGCAGGCTGAACGCGGAGGATAAAGTTACGTATACGAGCACCGCTGGGGGAGCACTGCTTCACCTGCTCGCGGGGAGGAGGCTGCCCATAGTCGACGCGCTTGAGCTCGGAAGGATAAATGCGGAAAAGCTAAAAGTCTTGAGGACGAATAATGTTGGTGGATGAAGATGGCTAAGGCCAAGGTAAGGGTCCTCGTGAACGGCTACGGGGTCATAGGCAAAAGGGTTGCCGACGCCGTTGCCAGGCAAGAGGACATGGAGCTCGTCGGGGTCTCAGACGTAGTCGCCGACTGGAGAGTTAAAATGGCGTTGAAGAAGGGCTTTAGGGTTTACTGCTCATCGCCTGACAGGGCTGACTCCATGAGGAGGGGGGGCGTGAAGGTTGAGGGCCTAATAACCGAGGCCATAAAGGACGTCGACGTCGTGGTCGACTGCGCACCTGCGAAGGTTGGAGCCAAAAACAAGGAGCTCTACTTGAAGCACGGCGTCAAGGCCGTTTTCGAGGGCGGGGAGGCCCATGAGACCGCGGGAACATCGTTTGTGGCCACCTGCAACTACGATGAAAGCCTCGGAAAGCAGTTCACAAGGGTCGTCAGCTGCAACACAACCGCCCTCTGCAGGGTTTTAAACGCGCTCAACAAGGCTTACGGAGTAGCCAAGGCGAGAGTAACCATAGTTCGAAGGGCCTGCGACGTGTGGGAATCCCACAAGTCCGGAGTTATAAACACCATAGTTCCGGAACTCCACGTCCCATCCCACCATGGCCCTGACGTCAAAACCGTGCTTCACGACCTCGACATTGTGACCATGGCTGCGAAGGGGTCGCACAACCTCTGCCACATCCACTTCTGCATCGTTGAAACTAGGAAGGAGGCCTCGAAGGAAGGGATAATCGCCGCGCTCGAGGAGGAGCCGCGCGTGGTCCTCGTCAGAGGACAAGATGGTGTTGAGGCCTTAAACTCCATAGTGGAGCTGGCGAGGGACCTGGGCAGGCCCCGCGGCGACCTATACGAGATACCGGTGTGGGAGGAGAGCATCGCAGTGAACCGGAGGGAATCCTACCTAATGTGGGCGACGCCGAACGAGTCCAACGTCATACCGGACAACGTGGATGCCATCAGGGCGCTCACCGAGCTGGAGAAGGATTGGAGAGCCTCAGTAAAGAAAACGGATGAGAGCTTAGGGGTCCTCTCCAGGCTCTACTGATCCTCCCTCTTTCTGCGCCTTTTAAGGTAGTTGACCAGCCCGCCAGCCCTCAGTATCTCCATAACTGTGGGAGGCAACGGTGAGGCCTTGAAGGCCACCTTCTTCGTTGCGTTCCTCACCTCGCCTGCGAACAGGTCCACCTCGACTACGTCTCCCTCGTCAACTTTCCCCGAGATTCCCTTAACCTCCAAGACGGGCAGCCCGATGTTTATCGCGTTCCTGAAGAATATTCGAGCGAAGCTCTCGGCTACCACGGCTGCCACCCCAGCAGCCTTTATAGCTAGGGGCGCCTGCTCCCTGCTTGAGCCGCACCCGAAGTTCTTGCCGGCCACTATCACGTCTCCGGGCTTAACCTTCTTGGCGAATTCGGGATCCAAGCCCTCCATAACGTGCTCGGCGAGCTCCTTGGGATCCAGCGTTCTCGCCTTGTACTTGAAGGGTATAATAACGTCGGTGTCGACATTGTCCCCGAACTTCCAAGCCCTACCCCTTATCACGCTCATAGCAGGTCCCTCGGATCCGATATTGCTCCCCTAACGGCCGAGGCGGCAACGGTCGCCGGGGAGGCCAAGTAAACCTGGGACTTGGGATGTCCCATCCTCCCTATAAAGTTCCTGTTGCTTGAAGATATCGCCACCTCGCCTTCACCCAGAATCCCCAAGTGAGTGCCCACGCACGCACCGCACGTGGGGTTCGTTATCACCGCACCAGCTTTGAAGAGCGCTTCAAGAACTCCAAGCCTCAGGGCGTCGTAGTACACCCTTCTCGAAGCCGGGGTGACTATGAGCCTAACCCCATCCTTTACCTTCCTGCCTCGCAGCACCTTGGCTGCCTCTACGAGGTCTTCCAGCCGCCCATTAGTGCAGCTGCCTATGAATGCCTGGTCGATCGGCGTGCCCTCAACCTCCCTCACGGCCTTCACGTTGTCCACCCTGCTTGGAGCGGCGACAACCGGCTCCAGCTTGAAGCAATCCACGCTTATCTCCTCCACCTCCGCCTTCTTGCCCGACTCCACCACCACAAACGGGCTCCTTCCAACCTCTTCAAGGTAGCTCTTGGCTACGGAGTCGTACTCCACGACGGCGTTTTTAGCTCCAGCCTCCATACTCATGTTGCAGAGGGTTGCCCTCGAAGCCACCGAAAGCTTTGAGATTGCATCCCCCCGCCACTCAACCGACTTGTAGTTTGCGCCGTCAGCGCCCACCTGCCCGATGAACGCTAACGCTATGTCCTTCGCATAGACCCCCTTCGGCAGGCTCCCATCGAGGCGCACCCTCAGGGTTTCGGGAACCTTAAGCCATATGCTGCCTTCAAGCCACACGGCGGCGAGCTCCGTGCTTCCTATGCCAGTGGCAAAGGCTCCGAGGGCCCCGTGAGTCGTCGTG
>JAWAKK010000007.1:0-6692 GCA_038887515.1 Candidatus Nezhaarchaeales archaeon
AGCCGCGTCTCAAAAGTGGACTATCGCGCACCCCTCCCGAAAATATGATTTTTGGGAGGCAGGGATCGCGAAAGCCCCCGTCTTTTTGGTAACGCCCGGAAAGTGGACGAAGTTCTCTGAAAAAACGGTTAAATGGTTAAAGCAGTGTAGAAGAAGAAAATGAGGGGCTAATAAACAGTTTCTATCTAACATAAGTTTATTAACTTGCATATGCTTTGGTAACCTTGTGCCTGAGAAGCTCTACACTACTGGTGAGGTTGCGAGAATTTTCGGGGCAGGCTAAGCCCAAGCGGGTATAGGCTGATGAAGTGCCCAAGATGCGGACTGGAGGAGGACAGAGATATAATAGCCGTGAAGAACCTCCTCCAAAGAATCCAGATAAATGTGCCGGCTTCAACCGTTCACGGCGAAAGCCCTCCCATGAAAGGAGGAGGGAAGAGATGAAAGTTAACACTAGATCAGAACGGGTATACCCCTTTCCCCCGCTGTTTGTTTTGTTGGGTCTGTTGGGTTCATTCCCCCCTCCCTCCTTAGCTGGGCGCCGTTGGCTTCCTTTCGGGAACGGAGGCGGATTCTCGCCCCAAAACTGGTGCAGCGTGCACCAATTTTGGGACGATTTTCTCGGCGCTTTCGGCTGAAGAAGCTTGGACTGCGGCTTCGGCTTCTTTAAGATGCCGCCTCAACGCTTCAGCTCCAACCTTTATCTTATGGTGGGAAGAGGTATGAGGCGCCGTTTAATTGCAGCAGCCATAATTCCCATCATGATACTCTCCATTGCGTTGGGGGCACTTCCAGCGCTCGCCTCAGCTGCAAACTTCAACCCTCCAAACAACGCTGTGAAGAACGGGGACTTCAGCAAACCAGAGTTGAAGGTAACCAATTCCACGCCCCTACAGACCTATGGCGAATGGTATCTGCTCGCCTTCAACCCTCAGTACGTCGCATACCGCTTCACGGTTACGGACGAGAAGTCGTGTTTAGTAATAGATACGAGGAACTGCACAACAAACGTGTTCCTTGCACAGGGGCTTTACAACGTGAGGGTGAACGCCACTACAAGGTTGCATTTCTCAGTAAAGTTCCTTTTTGCAGACGATCCAAGGAGGGCGGTTAGCGTCCAGTTTGGAGTTTTTTCAAACACGCCTCCAGACACAGCGGAGGGCAGAACAAACATTGGAACAATAAAGGGTTGGGCGATTTACAGGCTCGAAGCTGGAAGCGACCGCAGCAACTGGCGAACCGTCGACAACAACCTCGTTGATGCGGTGCTATTAAGCTCAGGGGAGAACGTGACGGGTTGGTATTTCGCCTGCGCAGCTTTGGAGGACGTATCACTGTCCATTGACCCCGGGTTGGTTGTGGCCATAACTGATATAGCGGTTTACGATCCTGAGGGTGCGCCTCAAACCCCTCAAACACTTCAAGCACCCTTCAGTTTAACCGTCGACTGCGGCTCACCCGTCCAGGTTGGAGAGGAAGCCAGCTTCTTCATACTTTCCACGGTCAACGGCACCCCGGCGGACGCTGATAGCCTGTCCCTCACGCTTGTAAAGCCCGACGCTTCAATGGCGCCTCTTCAAGCAACCCGCCTCTCCACGGGCCTATATTACGCCGTGTTCCGCGCGGACTCCGTTGGAACCTACGCCCTCCTGGTTTACGGCGAAAAGGCCGGCGTGAAGGCTTCAGCCCTGAAATGCGTTGAGGTTGAGGGCTTAGACGCCGAGATAGCTGCAAGGCTCGACGCCCTGAACGCTTCGGTAACAGCGGTCCACGAGGGCATTGTAACGGTTAACACTTCTTTGGGCGAGCTGAAGGCAAGCCTATCGGCCTTAGGAGCGAACGTCACCCAGCTCATAATCGAGTCGGAGAACAGAACCGTCGTTCAAATACAGACGATTATAGGCCCGATAAACGCAAAGGTGATGGAGATCCGCGACGATGTTGCGACAATCCTCATTCCAGGCTTAGGCGAGGTGAAAGCTGCGGTCGTCAAGCTTGGCGGAGCGCGCCCAGGAGCTGACCCTATAGCCCTCGCGGCCGCGGTTCTTTCAGCAGTTGCGGCATGCGCCTCCATTATATGCCTTCTGAAGCGGAGGAAAGCTGAAAGGACGGAAGTAAAAGGGAAAAAGGCGGCTGAAGGGGGGCTCAGCTGATAAAAGGTGAAGGCTGAGCCCTTAAGGGGTTCACCTAAGGGTAAACCACATGAGCGCCCCCAAATGGCTTCCGGGCTTCGCCTACCAGCTGTCCACCCAGGCGCCCGAGCGCGTCCAGCTTGAGTTCTACGAGGTTTATCCGCCTTTGGCGCTTGTGCGAGTGAACTGGCAGCCTCTTATGAGCCTCTACTCGCACGTCCCCTTCAGCCTTGAGCTTTGGCGCGAGGACGAGGACAGCCCCATCCGCATACTTTACGGAGTCCCCTCAAGGGCGGCGCTTAAACCGCTTGAGCAGGCCTATCCAGGCGCGCTTATAAGGCCGCTGGAGGGCCCGGCCGAACCCGGCTTCATCCGGCAGTTGCCTGAAGCACCCGTCTTCTTCTCGGCCGAGCTCGCCCACGCCCTCCCCTTCACTTTTTTTGAGCCCGACTACGGAGCGTTTTTGAACAGGCTTGCAGCCGCCATGACGGGGCCATGCTGGATTCAGATCGTGTGGGCTTACTGGGACTGGGCATGGCTGGCGGAGGAGGCGGCCATACGGCTTTCAGCGTGGATCCAGAGCGTGGAAGAGGGCTCTATAACGATAGCCCCAGACGTGAGCGCCCTTTCAAGCGCCATGCTGGGACACGTCCGCCTACCACAGATTAGGGTTGAACGCGAGGAGAGCCCGCAAAAAGCCTCAACGCTCTACCAGATAGGGCGGAAAATCGCCCAGGAATACTTCGCGAAGGCTCAGAGCACGCCCATACTGCTTCATATACGCGGGCTACTCGTCCCGGGCTACGCCTACCCAGGCTTCGACGCCGCATTTTCAAGCGTCCGAGTCCACTGGGACATGCTTGTAGATTACGCGGTGAGGGACCCTAGGGCTTTAAGGTGGATGAGGGCTAGGGCTCTTCCGGACGTAAGCGAGCAGCTGAAGTGGCACGCTGAGGGCGGATTCCTCTGCGAGTGGGGCGAGGGCCGCGAGCTCGTGGCGGGCCTCTGCCTCACGCCCGAGGAGCTCCCCGTGTTCATAGGCCTGCCGACGGACCCCTCGCTCCCGGTGAAGTGGACCCGGAAGCCCGCTATTCCACACGCAGCTTCAGCCCTTGAAGAGGAGGGGCTAAGCCTATGGAGTTGAGCTGGAAAGGGCCTGGAAGGCTCTCATGGAAGAGGCTTCTGCACCACGTCTATTGCGTAGCCTCCACGGGGGCCGGGAAAAGCACGCTCATGAGGAACGCTGTGGTTCAGCTGCAGAGGGCCTCCAGGGAAGGCGCCTTCCCATGTTCAGTCTGGTTTGTGGACCCGAAGGGAGACGACTCACTCCGCCTGTTGCGCGAGCTTGAAACGCTTGAGGGCGTGGTTTTCCTGGACCCGCTTCAGGGCTTCAGCGTTAACCCCTTTGAGCTTCCGAAAGGCTACGGCCCTGAGCAGCGGGACTGGCTTGTTTCGCAGTACATGGGCTACATAATGACGATACTTCAGGAGTGGTACGGCTCAACGCTTGAATCTGCGCCCAGAATGTTCCGCATTATGGAGGCGCTGATACGCTACCTCTACTGTGAAAGCGACACGCCCACGTGGATTGACCTCCACGACCTTGTTGTTAGGCTGAGGAGCGGAGAGAAGGAGCAGGTTCAGCCCCTACTGAACCGCATGGCTGAGGTTTTAGGCCGGTACCAAGCTGAGGAGCTTAGGAAGGCTGTGGAAAGCATAGCTGGCATGAAGGGTGAAGCCTTCGACCCCGTTTTGCATAGGATTGAGAAGTTCGCAACCGACCCGTTTCTGAAGCGCCTCTTCTCTGTCAGGCGTTCAACCGTTGACTTCATGGAGCGGTTGAAGCCTGGGTGTGTTACGGTAGTCCGCTGCGCACATGTGGGCGAGCATATTCGCGGCTTAATCATGAGCTCGATTGTGCTTAAGCTTTGGTTCACGGTGCAGTTTAGGGCTGCAGCCGTCCCAGAGGAGCAGCGGGTCCCCGCTGTCCTCTTCGTAGACGAGTTCCAGGAGCTCCAGTCGCTCGGGATCCTGAGGACGCTTCTAGCCCAGGCCCGCTCCTTCAAGCTGGCCCTTTGGCTGAGCCACCAGAACCTAAGCCAGCTGGACGAGGAGCTGCTGAAGACGGTTCTGGGAAACACGGCTGTCCAGATAGCCGGGCCTGTCTCAGGCGAGGACGCTAGGCGCTTAGCCCGCCATTGGGATCCGCAGTTCGCGAACGAGATTGAGCAGGCGCTGGTGACCATGCCGTTCTACACTTTCATGGTTCGAGAAAGGGCTTTCCAAGGCGAGCAGCAGCCTCCACGCATGGTACACGCTGTAGGGCCTCCGGCTGAAAGGCGCACAGCCAAAGAGGTTGAAGCGTGGCTTCAGCTCACAAAACTCACAGCTGCAGCTCCTGAGCCAAGCATATTCGCAAGTACGCCTGTAATGGCGAAGTGGATCCGCTTCCTATCGCTTCCACGCCTGCCAACAGCCGTTGAATGGAGGCTTTTCATGGGCTTCCGCCATGCTCAGACAGCCAGCTTCACCCGTATATGCGAGCTGACCGGCATGGACAGGGGCAGCGCTGAGGTGAAGGGGGCCTTTGAAAGGCTTTTCAAGGAGCTGAAGCTGATTACGGTGAGGAGCACGGACCGATCCGGGAAGCCTACTTCGTGGGCGCCGACGAAGCTTGGACAGGCGCATTTAAACCCGGATTTTTCCATGATAGGCGGGGACGAAGCCCAGGCCATAGCCCGCCAAGCCTGGCGCTATTACATTGATCGGGGCGCCTTCTGCAGCGTAGCCCTTCAAGAGTTAAGCGAGGAGGCTAGGCCCGACCTCGTGGCATACGACTACTCTAAGGGAAAGGCGATCTCAGTTGAGGTTGAATCGGGAAGCGAATGTCAAACACACCGCGAGCAAATAAGGCGGAACATGGAGAAGTGGAGTGAGCTAGGCTTCAACGAGTGCCATGTATGGTTCCCACGTGAATGGCAGGCGGAGCTGGAAAGGCTTCTGGACGCGCTTCCCGAAAACGTCCGCTTAAACGTCCACCTCTTCCCCGTCTAACATAAAAACTTTTTGTGTTGGGAAAACCGTTATAAACGGCTCTATGTTTAAAAGGTCCGTTTTTAAGGAAGATTTCGGCTTACCCGCATTACTACATATCATCCTACACATATACCACATATATCACCCTTAACACAAATTCATTCAGCCGTTTTTGAATCAAAGGCTCCTGTGAGTTTATCCACTCTTCAACTTATGAAGCTTTCAGCTTACCTTGACTTCCCTTTATCTATTAGAGGTGATATGTGGATATATAGAGGTGTGGATATGGGGAAGCTGAACCTGACAATCGAGGACGAGGTTGAAAGGCGTTTCCGGGAGGCAGCCTTCAAGAAGTTCGGCTATAAAAAAGGCAGCCTACAGAAGGCCGTTGAGGAGGCACTGAATGAGTGGATCCAGCGGAATAGTGGAGCCTGAGGTGTAAGGAGGGGGTAGCGAATGTACCGTCCGTTGGCTTTCCTGGCTTCCTTTATAGGCCTGCTTTGGCTTTGGATTCCAAGAAGGCGATTGAACGGCTTAATAGTCAGAGGCACCGCCCTAAAAATCGTCCATAGGAGGCTTTTCGCCGTCAGTTTAGCCGTTTCAGCCGCCAGCCTGCTCCTGGCTTATACACCTGTAGGTGAACTACAAGTTTACGCCTTCAGTGAGAACTGGCGGTACTGGCTTCCACAGCTGACCAGCATACCATTAGCCCTTCCGTTAGCCCTTTTAAGCGGAGCCATGGCCTTCCTGGCGACATACGCCTTCCTCGGCCCCTCCTCCTTCGACTCTGATAAGCCGCCCCTCGGAGGCTGGCCTCTGAAGGAAGCGGAAGGCCTGAGGGGCTGGGCCCTCATGGACAGGCCCGCTTCGGTTGAGCTGGCAGTCCCCCTGAAGGCCGACTGGAGGCCCGTTGACCTCTGCAGGGCCGCGTCTCTTTTGGCGGGCAGCCGCCCAAGGGCCTTTGAGCTGGAGTGGGATGGGGAGCGCCTCTACCTCTATTTCACGGGGGATGGGGCGGAGGAAGCCGAAAAAATAGTCGAGTCCTACAGGGCTTGGATCCCGGTTCAAGCGGTTCAGAGGGCCGAAAACCACTGGCCTAAATGGCTTGAAGAAGCCGCTCAGCCGGCTTTCTTCGCCGCCGAGCCGAAAAACGGCTTCTTCTTCACAGCCTACGACACTTCGCGGGCGGGGGAGCTTATAACGGCCATAGCCCTGCGCCTTAAAAGCGCCCGCTACGCCTGGATCCAAGTGGTCTTCATGAGGGCTGAGGGGGCGGCGGCTGAGCTGAACAGGCTACGCGAGCACATGAGGAAACGCTACGCGGCTGAAACACGCCCAATATATAGGGAGGGCCGATTCGTCGAGCCTGCCTCAGCCAAAAAGTGGTTCGCCCAAAATTGGCGGCTCCTCGACCGCCACGCAGCCAGCAAGAGCGTCTCGCCTGTGGTCGCCTCGTTGAGGGGCATAGTCGTCGGCATGCCTCCAGAGGAGCTTGAAGAGGCCCTAAGCCTGATCCAGGACCTC
>JAWAKK010000008.1:0-6646 GCA_038887515.1 Candidatus Nezhaarchaeales archaeon
ACGCCGCGCCGCGGGACCCGTCGAGGAGGGCTAGGACGGCGAAGGGGAGGATCAGGCCGAAGCCGGCGGCGAAGTAGCCCAAAACCTCAGACATAGTCGATGAGGAGTAGGAGACCACGCCTACAGGCGCAACCCCAAAGTACGCGTTCGGCGTGTAAGGCATCCTCCAATACCAGGCCTCCAAGCCAACGGAGACGGCCAGCGCGGCCAAGCCAGCCGCAAACCCCCCGAAATCCCTAAGCCTAATGGACCTGTAAGCGAGGAGCAGCGATAGCGCAGCCGAGAACAGCGCGGTAACCTCGTGGCTCAGCGCGCAGCAGGCGAGGAGCACGCCGGAGACAACCGATCTTCTCAAGCTGGGCTTACCCTCCGAGTCCAAGGCCGCTATCGAGAGAAGCATGAAGACGGAGCCGAGAAGCTGCCTCTGGTAGTCCCAGGAGATCCTGAGGTTCAAGACGAATAGCGCCGTAACCGCCGAGGCGAGGAAGCACCTGAAGCCGCCGAGCCCGAAGACCCTCCTGGCGGCGAGCGCAGACGACATCGCGAGCAGGCCGTACGCAACTGACGGGTAAACCTTGAAGGCATTCCAGGCGCCGACGGCCAATGCCGGGAGGCATAGAAGCACGTTCAGGAGGGGAGGGCAGTTCCTCATAGAGCCCATCCAGTGGTAGCTCGCAAGCGGGTTAAGCCCCTCCAGGAAGTCCATGAGGTGGGCGGCGTACTCAACGGTATCCCAGCCTATAAGCCAAGGCCACCAGACAATCTCAGGCCCAAACCTATAGGCAAACCCGAATAGGAAAGCCGCAAGCAGGTAGAGCCACCTGTGAGCCCAGAACCTCCTGTTCAGCCTCACCAGAGCACTCCAAGCAGACCTCGCAGCGCAGCTTAGAGGCGCAGAGTCGAAGAACACTAGGGGCCTCCCCAACAGGGAGTGCACCGCGAGCGCCACGCTGGCCAACAGGGAGCCCGAGATAAGGCACACCAAGGAGGCGACAAAGCTATCGTAGGAGTACGAGGAGCCGAAGAGCGGCACAAGCTTGTAGGGGGCGTACACGGATTGGTTCAAGATTAGGGAGGCAATCCTACCCGCAACGGTTACGGCGGCCCCGCACACGCCAACGAGGAGCGTTGAGGCGTAGCCGAACCTCCCGCCCAGAAGCTTCACGTCTAGGTAAACCCCCAAGCATACCAGCAGCACCGCGAGCCACACAGAGTAGTCGTAGACCACCCAGCTTCTGTACTCGCCCTCCAGCAGTAGCCTCACCGAGAAGCTCAGCGCAACCACGGCCAGCAACGGCAGGAGAAGCCTCAGCCTGAGCAGCCGCTCTAGGCGGGGCACCTAGGCCTCACCAACCAGCTTAGAGCCCTTCACCGCTCCCTCCTCGCCTCCTCCAGCATCGATATCAGCCTCCTCTCCATACCCCTCAACATCACCGATATCGCAGCCACAGCCAACCCCTGGAGGCCTGCCACAAACAGCACCAGCCCAACCCAGGACCACCCCAGAGACCAGGAACCGTAGAGGTACCTCGTTACCAGCTGCTCCAGGAGTATCGCTGCCCCCGGAAACGCTAGTAAGGCCACGATCAGGGACGCCAGGAACACCGGGTTGTAGAGCCACATCATCTTGACGGTCGACGCGAGTATCCTAAACCCGTCCCTGCAAGCCCTCAGCTTCCCCCTCCCAAGCCTCCTCCTATACCTAACCGGAACCTCGAATATCCTCCCAAAAGAGGCTGCCTGAGCTGCAATCTCAACCTCCACGTCGAACCCAGACGATGATATCTCAAGCCTCCTCGCGAAGTCGCTCCTCAAAAGGTACATGCCGCTGCACGGGTCCCTAACCCTCCTCCCCAACATCAAGCTGAACACCGAGCTTATCACCCTGTTCCCAAACCTGTGCAGGAGCGGGATGTTCTCCCTCTGGGACCTCAAGCCTATGACCTCGTCGTAGCCGCCCGCATGCCTAAGCAGGGCCTCTATGTCCTTAGGGTCGTAGGTTCCATCCCCATCCATGAACACCACGTAGGGGGTTGACACGAGCCCTATGGCTGTGGCCACGGCGCCAGCCTTACCAAACCCGCTCTGGTAGACGACCTCGACGCCCTTGGACCTTGCAACCTCCACAGTCCTATCGGTGGAGTAGCCGTCAACCACAAGTATGTTCCTGTAGCCCTCAGCCCTAAGCTCATCTATCACTGAGCCTATCCCCTCCTCCTCGTTGAAGGTGGGTATCACGACCGTCACAAGGTCCTTGGAGGCGCGGACCCCGGGGTCAACGGCCTCGAGGCGGAGGCCGCCATCCATCACCATGAGCCCAACCGGAAAGCCACCTCCAGCGGCTACCCCACCAACCCTCACCCGCCGGAGGGCCGAGGCGAGGGGAACGGCGACCAGCATGGCCGAGGCGAGGAAACCCTCCCTGGTGAAGAGGGGGGCATCCATGAATTCGAAGGCCGCGAACTCTGTTGGGATGCTCCTCAACGCCGCCGACAGCTGGGGGACAAGGCCTCCCCCGGAGATCGAGACTGCCCCAGCAACGTCAACCCAGAAGCTCTCACCGCAGAGCGGGTAGAGCAGGGGGGTATACGACTGAAAGCAGTCCAAGGCTAGGTGGCTTAGAACAGCAGCGAAGCATGCTGCAGCTAGGCCCAGGCGCCTGCGCCCTGCAAGCGCGGCGGCCAAGAGCGCCGGCAGGAAGGCCAGGGCAACAAGGACGGCCGAGTGGCTCATGGACCTGTGGACCCCGAACAGAACGTCGACGTCCGGGAGCAGGGCTAAGGCGGACAGCGGCAGGGCCCTCCTAACCCCGAATTGGGGGGCTGAAACCGCGAAGACAACCGAGAAGTGGAGCGCTGGCTCGGGCATCCGGGGCCTACCTCACCTCAACCTCAATTCCCCTTCTCCTCAGCGCCGAGACAAGCCTGAAGAAGCGCTCCCGAGCCGCGTAGGCCTCCTCCAGCCTTCCACAGCCAAGCCACGCCTTGGAGCAGGCGTACACCAGCAGCCTGCCGCCGCGGCCCTCAGCCTCCTCGTGCACGTCGACAAGCCACGTCAAGTCGCCCACAAGGCACGAAACCGCGACAGCGTCCGACCACCCTTCACTCCCCCAATGGGATGCTGCAGGCTCGCCGTAGGCTCCATCCAGCATCCTCAAAAGCGCGAGGGCCTCCCTGCTCGAGGATGGAGCCAACACCTCGTAGAGGTAGGAGTAGCCGACCTCCACGGCGCTTAAAGCGTGGTTCACGGCGGTTAGCAGGGCGCTCTTCCAATCCCTGAACTTGAAGGCCTCAGCCCTCCCGTCGGGGTGCAGGAGTGTTATCCTGTACGGCACCTCTGATGCCGAGAGCGCCGTCGCCAAGCTGAGGAAAACCGTCGCGGACAGGTCCCTTGAAGCTGGGCTTGAAGACTTCAAATCGAATATGAGGTTCACGTCTCCACCCAGCTCCTCGTGGAACCTCTTAACCATAAGCCTCCCCAGCCTAGCCGTGGCCTTCCAGTCTATCCTCCTAACGTCGTCCCCAGGAAGGTACTCATCGGTCTCAGCGTACTCCAAGCCCCTGCCAATCCTCTGGGGCAGTGAGGCCTCGCCGAGAGCCCCTCCAGGCGAAGTCGAAAGCGCGAGCCTAAGGGCCTCCAAGGCCGCCGGAACAACCCTCGGAATCACCGTTACGTCGCACCTGAACGGCACCGCAGCCCGAACCGAGAAGGCCCCTAGGAGGGCCTCAGCCTCAACCTCCAGGTGACCAGACGAGTAGCGCCCGGAAACCTCCGGGGAGGCCTCCAGCAGAAGCCCGCCGCCAGCGCACCGCTCAGGGTGAACCGAGAAGAACCTGAGAGGGTGCCTAAACCTGAAGGCCATCCACCCTGGAGGGGCCACAGTAACCTTCACGGATTTCTTTCCGCCGGCGACGAGCCTCAGGGACACCGAGGAGGGCTCAACCCTCACGTTTAGGGGGATCCACCTGGACAGGCGGGCCGCCGATGCAAGCGAGGCCGCAGCCAGCGCGGAGGGGATAAGGGAGGCGCAGAGCATCAGCGCGTCTCCGAAGAGCCCTCCGAAGGCCAGCAGAACAACGGCCGAGGCAATGAGTGCTCTTCCGCGGGCTTCAACCTTCAGCCTCCTCACCGCTTGGGCACCGGAGTGGACTTCAAGGCGTCGGCTATCAGCTTCTCCACATCAGCCTCCTCCAGCAGCTCCCTCCTCAACGTCACCCTGTGCCTCAGCACGTGCACGGCGACGGCCTTAACGTCGTCAGGCAGCACGTACTCCCTCCCGTGGAGGAGGGCGCGGGCCCTAGCGGCCTTCATAAGCCATATGCTCCCCCTAGCGCTCGGCCCGTCGGCGACCGCGGGGTTACCCCTCAACGCAAATACGAGGTCAACTATGTAGCGCCTCACCGCCTCGGAGACGTGAACCCGCCTGGCGGCGTCCACAGCCTTAAGGATCTCCTCCCTCCCGGCAACCCTCCTAACCTCAGAGGCATCTATCTCGTCCACCCTCTCGAGGATCTCGGCCTCCTCATCCTTGGAGGCGTGCGCGACCTTCACGTTGAAGGCGAACCTATCCCTCTGCACGTCGGTTAGGGGATAGGTGCCAGCGGCTCCATAGGGCATCTGGGTGGCTATCACTAGGAAGGGCCTCTCAACGCTGTACGCCCTTCCCTCAATGGTCACCTGGCCCTCCTGCATAACCTCAAGGAAGGCCGCCTGAGTCTTAGGGGGAGCCCTGTTAAGCTCATCCACGAGGACCACGTTCGAGAATATTGGCCCCCTCCTAACGTGGAAGTCCGAGTCCTTAAAGCTGTAAACGGTAAACCCGAGGATGTCCGCGGGAAGGGTGTCAGGGGTCATCTGAATCCTCGAGAACCCAACGCCCAAGGCCCGGGCAAACGTCTTAGCCATGAGCGTCTTCGCGGTGCCCGGAGGGCCCTCAAGCAATATGTGGCCCTCCGACAGCAGCGCGACGAGCATCATCTCGAGCACATCCCTCTTCCCAACGATGAACCTCTCCACCTCGGAGAGCACGAGCCCCAAGGCGCCGCTCAGCACCTCTCCATCTCCCTCCAAAGCTCCTCGAGGATCCTCCTGTCCCAGTCAGGGTGCCTCCTCATAAGCTCTTCCAGCGGCTCCGCCCCAACGGCGGGGCCTCCAGCCTTCAACCCAACGTAGAGCGATGCGGCCAAAGCCACGGCGGCCAAGGAGTACTTAACGTCCGGGCTTGATGCAGCGCTCCACGCTGAGAGCACCAGCTCCCTGAAAATCGACGAGGTCGGCCTGCTCCACACGCCAACATCCACAGCTACCCTTCTACCGGAGGCAACGCTTTCAAGCAGCTTTAAGTTGTCCCCAAGCTCCACGACCCCGTTCACCGGGATGCTTGAATCCGAGAACAGGAGGATGCGGCCCCTGCCGTATGAAGCCTCAACCGCGAGAGGGAATGGTCCTGAGGGCTCCCCCTGCGAGGGCTCCCCATCTCGATTCACGTCGAGGAAGCTGAAGCTTGAGGACCAAGCCAGCACTCTTAATCCCTCAGCGTTCCCGCGGAGCTCCAGCACCGACGGCACATCCATCACCACCGACTCAACGCCCTCCTTGACGTCGCTCAGGCCAAGCGAGGATGCCCTTGGAAGCCTCCAGCTCCTGTAGTAGAAGGCGGCGTCGAGCATGGGCGACCCGTTCACCCTAACCTCCAAGCCCAGCGACTCCAGGAAGCCGTTTACGAGGCCCACCTCATCCATGAGGACGAGGATCCCTCCGCCCTCCACGAAGAGCTTCCAGGCCTCCGCCCTCGCCGATGCGTCAAACGATGGACCAACAACGAAGAGCACCGTTGAGCCAGGGTCCAGAGCCTCAGGCGAGCTGATAGCCGAAGCGTTGAAGGCCCTGCAGAACCGCTCCAACCCGTTCCAGTACGGGTTTGAGGGGTTGAAGTCCTCCGACGGCGGCACCACGGCTGAGGCGCACGCCAAAACAACCAGCGCTACCGCCGCCCCGCAGATGAGTGCCCTAAGAGGCACGTGCACCGCGAAGCCCCCTAAGCTCCTCAAGCGCCCTTCTAGCCGACGGAAGCATCTCAACCGGCAGGCTCGGAGAGTACAAGGCGCGCTCGGCTGCCTCAGACAAAACCTCGAAGGCCCCGCGGAGCGGCCCAAGCATTGGAGAGGCCGAAGCCAGGAACTCCCCTATCGTCGTTGGGGGCGCCATCCTCACGCCGAGCGCCCCCTCAACTACTCCGACGGCCTCCCAGTACATGTTTAAGATAAGCCTCAAGGCCCCTGAATCCGCCTCCCTCAGGGGGGCGGCGGCCTCAGATCCACCCCCCGATGGGGGACCACGCTCCGAAGGCCTCCCACCGACCTTAGGCCTCCTCTCCGCAAGCTTCAAGGCTGCGGCGGCCGCCAAGCCCACCGGAGCCGCCATCGTGATGGGGTTGACAACCAAGACCTCCCCCTCCCAGGAGGCCCCCTCAAACCACGGGTCGCGGGGGGAAACCGAAACCCTGCAGGCATGGAGACCGGTTAAGGCTGTGAGGGGAACCCCAACGCCAACCGCGAAGCCCCCGCTTGAGTTGGCAAGCCGCGTCTGGCCGGCCAAGCTGACCCTGACGGCCGCCTCCCTCAACCCGTCGGAGCTGAAGAAGCCC
>JAWAKK010000009.1:0-6625 GCA_038887515.1 Candidatus Nezhaarchaeales archaeon
GTTGAGGTCTATTGGTGGGTATATGACTTTGTGGATCTTGACTCCGTACTTCTCGTACATGGACGCGCAGAACCTGGAGTTAGCGATGACAACCTCCGTGGAAGACGCTGATTGTCTAATGAACTTGCAGTCCGCGTGAGCCAGGACGGGCCCTATAAACGCGTATAGCGCTTTAAAGATCCCCATACATTCGTTCTTTATGTCGTTGATGGCCAAGGATGGGGGCCCCTGCGTGTACCATATATTCGTCAGCGTCGCAATCGTGTGGGAGAAGTTTATGATATAATCAGGCTTTTCGGTTATGCGCTTGGAGTTAAACTTGAAGAACGCCTCTCGCATCCAGGCTTCGAGCCACAGGGCCGAAGAACCCAACCCTCCAAGGAGAAGCCTTGAGGAGAGGCTAATAGTTGTTAAGCCCTTTTCGAGCAGAGCCTCTTCAACCTCCCTTTTAATGTAGGGTGAGAGGATTTTGACGGTAAACTTCTCTACAAGCTTAGCAGCCAAGACTAGCGCTGGGCGCACGGAGCCTTCTAGGCTTACTATGGGATCACAGATTATTGTAAACTTCATTAACTTCACTTTTGTCGTCTTAACGTTTTAGCCTCTGACGAACAACTAAAGCCTTCATTTACTATAATATCTTTCTTGTATGTAAGATGTAAATATAATGATACACTCTTTGGAGCGAGGTTCTCGAATTATCCTTCCGGATCATTACAGAAAAAAGCGAAAACTTATCTAAGGTTAAAGCCCTTCCGCCTCGTAAACGCGCTACTCGGAGATCGCAATGAAGGTTCTCCACCTGATCAGCGAGAAGCCCCCAGTTGTGAGCGGCTTCTCTAGGGTCATAGATAGGCTTGCCCGCGGGCTCAAGGAGGTTGGGTGCATCGTCGATGTGCTTTCTACTTATGACTGTAAATTTAAGGCTTTTAGAGATGCAAAGTTGGTTTTCAGCGCTCGGAGGGTGGAGGATGCCATTAGGAGGGGGCGCTACGACGTGGTCAACGTTCACGGCCACACGCCCACTTTTTCGGATAGGCTTCTGGTATTATCAAGGCTTCTGGGCCAAAGGGTGGTGTACACCTTTCACTGCCCTGTTGGAGGGTTTGGACCTTTTAGCCGCGTTTACAATGCCTTATTTAAGGCATTCCTCCTGAACCTAGCCGACGCCGTCGTATTCACCTCGAAGTCCTACTACAACGACATCCACTCCCCTAAGAGGAAGTACCTTGTGCCTTGGGGCGTGGACTTCGACTTCTTCTCCGGCACGAGGATCCCGCATAACGGCTACAGGCTCCTCTTCGTGGGGCAGATGAGGCCCTACAAGGGCTTAAAGGTTCTTTTGAGGGCCGTCAAGGGCCTAGACGCATTCCTACACGTTGTGGGCAACGGCCCCTACAGGCTTGAGTACGAGCTTTACGCTAGGAAGCTTGGGTTGACCAACGTACGCTTCCACGGCCAGGTGAGCGATGAGGAGCTCCGGCGGCTCTACTTGAGCAGCGACGTGCTTGTACTGCCAAGCGTAGACGTGAATGAGGCGTTCGGCTTGGTGGCGCTTGAGGCGGCGTCGGCTGGGTGCGCGGTGGTAGCCTCGAACCTTCCGGGCATAAGGGACGTTGTAGGGGAGTTTGGCGTGCTCGTGGAGCCGGGGAATCACGAAGCCCTTAGGGGGAAGCTCGTCCGCTTAATGGATAAGGACGTGAGAGAGGGCTACGTCGCCAAAGGCCTTAAAGCGGTGGCTAAGTACAGCTGGCGCAGCGTCGCCGAGCAGTACATGAAGGTTTACAGCGACGTGGCCTCGAATTCTTAGCCTTCGGCGGGTGCGTGTAGTTGAGAAGCCGCGGCAACAGCATTTGGAGTGGGCTGCGCTCATTCTTGGCGGGCTTGGTGCTCGGCGAGAGGAGGCGCTACACCCTGATAGTAGGCTACGCGCTGGTGATCGCAACATCTTATGCCGTACCCATCGGGTTGAGGGATACAGAGTGGTACAGCTTCTACTCCTACCTAGATTCTCGTGGGGCAACCCCCTACGTCGACGTGAGGGAGGGCTACCCTCCCCTAGGCTTCCTGGTCTACATGCCCCTCTACTACGCCTTCCGCGACAGCGTTGAAGCCTTCTCCTACGCCTTCAGGGCACTCAATGGGGCCCTCCTAACCTCGTGTGTTTTTGTGCTTTACATGATCTTGAGGACGCGGCTCAGCGAGTGGAGGTCGGTTGAGCTGGCCTTCTGCTACGCCGCCCTACCATCGGTACTCATAGCTAACTTGTACTCCAACGACGTCGTCGCGCTGCTTCCATCGGCTCTAGCCGTATACGCAATGCTGAGGGGAAAACCCATAGCCTGCGGGCTCCTCATAGGGATCGCCGGGATGAGCAAGGGCTTCCCGCTGCTCCTCTTGGTGCCTGCTCTGTTGATGCCGTCAAGGCTTGAGCAAAAGGTTAAGGTTCTCGGCTCGGCGCTGGCGGCCCTCATGATTGTCAGCCTGCCATTCATGCTGATGAACCCTTACACCTACACGTCCACGTTCACCCATGTTGGGTCCAGGGGGCCCTGGGAGACTATTTGGGCCCTGCTAGACGGGTACTACAGCCACGGCGGCTTCCTCCACCCCTACTTCGACAAGTTCTTCTACCACCAGAACCTCTTGGAGATCTACGCGGCAAACCATTATGACCACGCGGTTTACAAGTGGAGCATAGGCTGGATGCCAACCCTCCTAACCGCGTGCCAGGCAGCTGCTGTGGCTTCAACCTCGATAGCCTACCTGGGGCGAAGGGAGAGGCTCCTCCAGTTCTGCGGGGCTCTCTACGTGGCTTACATGTTCTTCTTCAAGGGCTACAGCACCCAGTTCGCCGTTTCGACGCCGTTCTACGTCCTCCTCGCCTCACTGGATCGCCCAGTTCCCTACTTGGCTGCGCTTGAGGTTAGCCACATCTTGCAGATGCTGGCGTGGGGCTCCGAGCTAGTCGCCCCAGGGGTCCTAAGGGACTGGCACGTGCAGCTCCTCGTGGCTTCGATAGCCTTGAGGACCGCGGTTCTAGGGCTCCTGGTAGCGGTGAACTTCAAGGATGCCCTCACAGGCTTGAGGGATGCCCTCCACATGCTTCGAAGGATGGCGTCCACAGTTCTGAGGACAATAATGGACTTGAGGCTTCTCTTACTCGCATCCGCAGCCGTCTTGGCGCTCGCGGCGAGCGTAGGAGCCGTCTACCTGAACGCCGAGGAGAACGTTTACTTTGCCCATGCTCAAGGCTCGGCCTCGCTATCAAGGGGAGAGCACGTTTTGATAACGCTTGCGGGGCTGAGGAGGGGTGACCAGGTAGCCGTTAAGTTGACCACCAACAGCTGGTTTGACGTTGAGGCGTCCTCGGGCAACCTTAACACATATGTGGAGCGGGCGGTTAGAAACCCGTTTAACCTTAAGGGCTCATTCAACGAGACCCTCTTCTTCTTCATAGCGGAATCTGAATCCTACAACGTGACCCTGAAGCCTATGCATCCTCCAATCCCGTTCAGGGTTACAGATGGATTTCAAGGGGACCTAGACTTGAACGTCTCGGGAGGAGAAGGCTTCATGGTATTCGAGCTTCGCGACAGGGGAGTGGACGGCAAAGACAGTATCTTCAGGGTTGCCTACCCTGTTGCGGCTCGGGTAGACGACGACTTCACGTTAACCCTGCGCTACGAGGTCCTCGAAGGGGAGCCCAAGCTGCTCCTAGACGTCTTCGACGACGTGGACGAATGGGTCTACTGCTTCGAGACAACTAAGGACTTCACCCTTAAGCCGGAGAGCAGGGACATACATGGCCGCTCAAACCTGAGGGGAGACCCAATATCCCTCATAGCCCTGGTCGTATGCGTGCGCGACGGCTCCTCCGTTGTCGTCAAGCTCGACGAGGTTAAGCTGGTAAGCTCTGAAGGGGTCGTGGAGGTGCCCCTAATGGTTGGAGAAAGGGAAACCGTAACCTACGAGGTCTACGTTGAGAGGGATTGGGAGCCCCCTCCAAGCTACAGGGCCGCGTTGATGGCCTTCGCGGCGCTGTGCGCAGCCTCGTTCATATGCCTGCACGAGAGGGCCAAGCAGATCAGGGGCAACACCTGAGGACCAACAAAATTAGATTTAATGAGGTCTACAGACACCTTAAAATTACGTTTACTTCATCTTTCTAAGGTAGTATAGTACAAGGCTGTGAGAGCAGCCGAGCTGCCTCGCTATGTCTCTCATGCTTAGGCCTTGAGCCCTGAGCTTGACGACCTCAGCCCTCAACACCTCAGGGTCCCTTTCCCTCTGGGGTTGAGCATGGTTAATGTTAACCGCTTCACCATCAACCACACCATCAGGTTTAACCGTTTTGACCGGTTCGTTTAACCGTTTTGACCGCACAGCGGACTGGTTAATTGACTGGTCAACATTAACCGCGTCAACAGGTTTGAGCAGCTTCTCCAATGTCTTGAAGTGCCATATGGTAAGAATCGTGCCCGTGATGCCAGCTCCAGCGCACAGCCCCACTAGCATGTACAGGGCTTCGCTCATTAACCACACCATTAACCGCCTGGTTAATGTTGACCGGGCTTTAACCGTTTTGACCGGTCAATTAACCAGTCTGGAGAAGACAGTTTTAAAGAAGGGTAATACTGTTTGGATGGTTGTCAGAGGCTTGGTGCCTTTGATTTTAAAAAAATATTTGTGTTTAATGTGTCTCTGCTAGCAGCGATGGTTTTCTTTCCCTACTTGCAAGGGTTATAGCTGCATACACTATGATTCCAATTATTGTTGATGGATAAACTGCTCCGACAGGCGCGTGTAACCACGAAGGCATTGATTGACTTATGATCGGACTGAAAAGGAGCCATATTACTGTAACTATCCACGAACTTATTATGGTCCACAAGGCTGCTTTACTATTCCTCTTCCATCTTAGTGCTGCAATCAGAATTATAAACAATGGGATGCAGAGGCTCCAGGCAAATACAAAGGAGTAGACTAGCACTGATGGCAGGTTCCCAGCCCATGCTGCTATAATGACAAAGATAACGAAGAACACTCTGATAAGGTTAATAGCACGCTTCTCCGACATCTTAGGAAACATTGGAACCACTATGTCGTGTACAAAGGACATGGCGCCAGCCCATAAACCGTACCCTCCTGTTGAAAGGCTTGCTACGAGAACGTTGATAAGTAGGAGAACCATAGCGTAAGAGGGCAAGGCTTGGAAGGTTACTGCTAGTGCGCCCAGCGCGTCACCTGTCTGCCTAGCGACCTCGATGCTTGAGGCGTATTCTCCAAAGCACGCGGCTGGGGCTACAAGTGTTACAAAACCTAGGAGCAGCCATATCCATGAGCCCAAACCGTTAATGATCATAGCTACTGGGTGCGCCTTCTTAAACTCTTTAGGGTCTTTCGCCGTAAAGGCGAACTGTAGAAAATGCGAAACAGCGGCCCATCCACAAGTACCTAGTATAAGAGGGATTCCTAGCGTTAGGAGGAAGTCCCCTGTTTGAGGGTTAAAGAAGCTCGTGTATTTTGCTATTTCCGTTGCAGCACTTTCAACCATGCTCCAGCCACCCCCTGGCGCAATGAAATTAGTTAGAACAATGAAGCCTAGTATCACACCGATGTAATACACCACTATGTTGATTAAGTTGAGGAAGCCAACTTGCGCTACACCGGCGAAGATTGCGTATATGAGGAAGAGCACTGCGGCCAAAAGGAGAGATTCTGAACGTGGTAAGCCAGTCGCAGCCATTATGATCAGGGAGGTTCCTATCATCTCTATAGCACATAGAGCTATCAAATATGCTGAGCTAATGGAAGCATGCAAAAATCTAACAAGGGGATCATATGCTTTTCCTAGCAGCTCAGATGAAGTTCTCGCTCCTAATCGTCGATTCACGGTTGCTATCCAAGGACCTATAGCAAAGTAGAGCAAAGTAAGCGAGAAGATAGGTACGAAGGGCTTGAACCATGCAATGTTGGCTCCAAGGAACCACGTCCCCTGAGATACATTGATTGTATCTCCCACACCGAAAGGCAAAAGCACAGACTCAGACATCAAGAGTAACCACCCAAATGCGCCACCAGCAGCTATGTAACCGTGGATCGTAGAACCATATTTCTTCATAAGATAAGCTCCAACACCAATACAAACTACGAAAAAGTATGCCAAGGGAACAAGGAGCAAATCCAGCCTCATTCCTCATTCACCTTGCCATCAACTTCGACTACACAGCGGCTCCTTTCTTCTTGTATCTCTTATATGCTAGCCCACCTATTATTGCAAGCACCACGTAGAGTATTAGGCAAAAGCCTTCCCAGCCCAACAGCCAATCAATCGAAATTATGGACGACATCTGATAATACCTCCTTTTTAGGTTGTTTTACTTCGAGGCTTTGTTATCCATATTGCTGCCAATGTTATCACCGCAGCTAAGAAGGTTACCAATAGGTACTCTAGAAGAAGCCTAACCTCCATGGACAAGGCTATACTCCACCCCTTTGTCAGGTTCTCCATGCTAAAGAAATGTATTTATGCTAAAACAATTTATAAGGTTTACTACTCTTTATTAAGACTACTACCATACTAGGTTCAACATTTGGATAAACCTAAGTTTAAGCAGATTTA